>NZ_JCBCUS010000007.1:0-465762 GCF_059862355.1 Pseudomonas sp. MF09150
ACAGCGTTACTCGCCGTTGTCAACACCTTCTTTTCACCGCTTTCGACCGAGAAGATCGAACCGCTAATAGAGCCAAACAACACTGCTCTATCAACTCCTTCTGGGCTTCGATGATCTGAAGCAGCTCACTGTCGAAAACCGCGTAACTCTTTGTTTACGAAGGAGTTTTCCGTTTCGACTGCGCCGGAAGTGGGGCGAATTATAGACTTCCAGAATCTGCCGTCAACCCCTAATTTGTATTTACTTTCAATAACCTGGAAATACCCGCCAATCGCCCTTCTATATAGAAGAAGGAAACACCTTGAGCAATATATTGCGCAACCCGGACGACTTGAGCATGATGTGCTCCCGCCTGACTAGTTCGGATACATCCAGAAATGAACGATCAACCCCGCAGCCTCGGTGCAACCCTGTTCCCGGTTGGCCTGCTTCTAATCGCCATGGCTTCGATCCAATCCGGCGCCTCCCTGGCCAAGAGCATGTTTCCCGTGGTTGGAGCCCAGGGCACCACCACCCTGCGGCTGATTTTCGCCAGCGTGATCATGTTGCTGCTCCTGCGCCCCTGGCGCGCCAAGCTCACCGCAAAGTCATTGCGCACGGTGCTGGTGTATGGCGTGGCGCTGGGCGGCATGAACCTCCTCTTCTATATGTCCCTCAGAAGCGTGCCTCTGGGTATTGCCGTGGCCCTGGAGTTCACCGGCCCGCTGGCGGTGGCTATTTATGCTTCACGGCGTGCAGTCGACTTCTTGTGGATAGGCCTGGCGATCATCGGGCTACTGCTGCTGGTGCCCATTGGCGAGACCAGTGCCAGCATCGATCTGGTCGGCGCAGCCTATGCCCTGGGCGCAGGCGTGTGCTGGGCGCTCTATATATTGTTCGGGCAAAAGGCCGGGGCCGATAACGGCATTCAGACAGCAGCCCTCGGCGTAATGATCGCCGCCGTGGTGGTGGCCCCGGTCGGCATTGTCCATGCGGGCGCGGCTTTGCTGACACCAGCCCTGATCCCGGTTGCCCTCTGCGTGGCAATCTTGTCCACCGCCCTGCCCTACACCCTGGAGATGGTCGCCCTGACCCGACTGCCCGCCCGCACCTTCGGCACGTTAATGAGCATCGAACCAGCCTTCGGCGCCTTGTCCGGCTTGCTGTTCCTGCATGAATACCTGTCCCTGGCGCAATGGCTCGCGATCGCCTGCATTATCCTGGCCTCGGTCGGAGCGACCATGACCATGCGCAGCGAATCCAAACCCATGGTCGCAGCGGATTGATTCTATCTGCGATCTAGCTCTGGTATTTAGCGCTCAATTAAGCGATGTTTAGCCGGCTAATGGAGCGTCAACCACGGACTTTTCGGACAGGGATATCGCAAACGCTAAAGCAGCGGTCAATGCAGGCTCACTGCAGTCACACTCGAGCACCAGACTCGAGGCCGGCATTAAGGACGGGAATGAAACGATTTTTGATACTGTTGGCTGTACTTGCTATTGCAGGCTGCGCCGCGACCGCGAAGACCGAGGTCAAGCGTGGCAAAAAGGGGCTGCATATCAACTGTTCAGGGCTGTCCTCTTCCTGGGACAAATGCTACACCCGCGCTACCGACTCCTGCGGCCCCAAAGGCTATAGGGTGATCGCCAAGTCGGGTGACGGTACGGAAGAACCCGGCGACTACCCGTTCGGGCTGAACCCTGCCGGCTACACCAGCCGCAGCATGATCGTCATCTGCAAGTAAGCGCACGCGCCTCAGGTGGGTTCGCTTAGCTGGCTGACGATCCGGTCATGGTTCGACTTCAGCACCTGGCGCTGCATGTCCGGGCTGACCAGCATTCTCGCCACTACCAGTGCCCCCACGCACTGCGACAGGATCGACCAGGCCAGGGCTTCATCGCCCAGGGTCTGGGCCCAGCATTGTTGCAAACGGCAAATCCAGTCCTGCGCCTGCTGACGTATCTCCACCGATGCCCGGGAAATTTCCGCACCCAATGTCGGTAACGCGCACCCAGCCTCCGGTTGTTCGACATGACTCATGCTCAGGTATTGCTTGAGGCAACGGCGCAACCTGGCCTGACTTTGCTCGCCCTCCCCACCCAGCCGCTCGAGGCTATGGCTCAGTTCACGCTCGACGATCGTGGCGAACAGTTCGTCCTTGGACGAGAAGTGGCTATAGAAAGCACCGCCACTCAGTCCGATAGCCTTCATCAACCCATCCACACCAACACTGGAAAAGCCTTCCTTCTTGGCCGACACCGCGCTGCTTTGCAGCAGCCGCTCCCGGGTTTCCTGCTTGTGACTGGCTGAATAGCGCATGGTCTGCCTCGCTGATTTCTCGTCTTGACGCGTCGCGAATCGTAGCATAACGTTCGTTTAGTTAACGATCGTTTACTAATGAGTGATCCCACCATGACTGCAATCATTGATAACAAGAAAGTCGTATTGGTCGTTGGGGCTGGCGATGCCACCGGCGGCGCCATCGCCAGGCGCTTCGCCGCAGAAGGGTACGCCGCCTGTGTCACACGACGCAGCGCCGACAAACTGCAGCCGCTGGTCGAGTCCATCCAGCAAGCAGGCGGCGAGGCCCATGGGTTCGCTTGCGATGCACGCAAGGAAGAAGACGTGGTCGCGTTGATCGAGCACATCGAAACCCAGGTCGGCCCGATCGAGGCTTTCGTCTTCAATATCGGCGCCAATGTGCCGTGCAGCATCCTTGAAGAGACGGCACGCAAGTACTTCAAGATCTGGGAAATGGCCTGTTTCTCCGGCTTCCTCAATGGACGGGAAGTCGCCAAGCGCATGGTCACCCGCCAGCGAGGGACCATCCTGTTCACCGGCGCCACTGCCGGCCTAAGGGGCGCCGCCGGTTTCGCCGCGTTCGCCGGAGCCAAGCACGGTATTCGCGCGCTGGCACAAAGCATGGCGCGGGAGCTGGGCCCGTTGAATATCCACGTCGCGCACGTAGTGGTCGACGGCGCCATCGATACCGACTTTATTCGCAGCAACTTCCCGGAAAAATACGCGCTCAAGGATCAGGACGGCATCCTCAATCCCGAGCACATCGCCGACAACTACTGGTACCTGCACAGCCAGCCCCGGGACGCCTGGACCTTCGAGCTCGACCTGCGGCCGTGGAACGAGCGCTGGTAACCCCCCCTCAATAACAACAATCAGGGAGTACCCTCCATGAGCAAAAGCGTCGAGTTCTTCTTCGACCTGGGCAGCCCCACGTCTTACCTGGCCTACACCCAGTTGCCCAAGATCTGCGCCGAAACCGGCAGCCAGCTGATTTACCAACCGATGTTGCTCGGAGGCGTGTTCAAGACCACCGGCAATGCCTCACCCGTGACCATTCCCGCCAAAGGTCGCTACATGCTGCAAGACCTTGCACGCTACGCCAGACGCTACCAGGTGACGCTCAACTTCAACCCGCACTTCCCGATCAACACCCTGCAACTGATGCGCGCAGTGACCGGCGTCCAATTGCGCCACCCTGAACGCTTCGGGCAGTTTGTCGATTGCCTGTTCCGCGCGCTGTGGGTCGACCAACTGAACCTCAATGATCCGGCAGTGGTAGCTGCCACCCTGAGCCAGGGCGGCTTCGACCCTCGGGAAATTCTCGCGCTGTGCGAGGATGAAGAGGTCAAGACGGCCCTCAAGGACAAAACCGAGCACGCCCTGCAGCGCGGCGTATTCGGGGCGCCGAGCATGTTTGTCGATAATCAGCTGTTCTTCGGCCAGGATCGTCTGGACTTCGTGCGCGAAGCCCTGAGCTGATCTCCCCACGCCCTGCGCCGCCTGCCAGGGGCAGACGGCGCAATCGGCAATCAGATCGCCGCGGTGCGGGTCTCCAGCCAGGCCAGTGCCGCGCCTTGCAGCAACGGGCTCAGACGCTGGCGAACTTCGGCGTGGTAGGCGTTGAGCCAATCACGCTCGTCCTGGGTCAACAACGAAGGTTGCAGGCAACGGGTGTCGATCGGGCACAGGGTCAGGGTTTCAAACCTTAAGAACTCTCCGAACTCGGTACTGCCTGCTTCACGATTCAACACCAGGTTTTCGATACGCACGCCCCAGCGGCCGGGCCGATAGGTGCCCGGTTCGATGGACGTGATCATCCCCGGCTGCATCGCCGTGTGCGGTGCCGGCACGGCCTGGTAGGCAATGACCTGCGGGCCCTCATGGACGTTGAGGAAGTAGCCCACGCCGTGGCCGGTGCCATGACCGTAGTCCACGCCTTCAGCCCAGATCGGCGCACGGGCGATGGCGTCCAGCAAGGGCGAGAGAATGCCCCGGGGAAACTGCGCCCGGGACAGCGCGATAACGCCCTTGAGCACCCGGGTGCAATCAGCTTTCTGCTCGGCGCTCGGGGTGCCGATCGGCACCATGCGCGTGATATCGGTGGTGCCGCCCAGGTATTGGCCACCGGAGTCGATCAACAACAGCCCATCACCCTCGATCAGCGCGTGTTCCTCGGGCGTGGCGTGGTAATGGGGCATCGCGCCGTTGGCGTTGAATGCGGCGATGGTGTTGAAGCTCAGCGAAACATAACCCGGGCGCCGGGTACGGGCTGCGGTGAGGTGTTCGTCGATGGTCAGTTCGGTGATGCGCTCCTGGCCCAGGGCACTGTCGAGCCAGGCGAAGAACTCGCAGAGCGCGGCACCGTCCTGTTCCATGGCCTGGCGAATATGTTCGGCGTCGGCCAGGCTCTTTTGCGACTTGGCCAGGGTCGTCGGGTTCAGGCCTTCGATCAGGGTCACCGCGCCGTCCAGGTTGCCCAACAAACCGGCGGTCACCCGCGCCGGGTCGATCTGCACACTGGCCCCCGCAGGCACCGCGCTCAAGGCGGCGGCCACTTCGCTGTAATCGCGCAGGTTCACACCGTCCCGCTCAAGTACCGCGCGCAGTGCCGGGTCGACCTTGCCCAGGGCCACAAACAAGGTGGCCTGCTCTTGGCTGATCAGGGCAAAGGAGACAAACACCGGGTTGAACGACACATCGGCGCCGCGCAGGTTGAACAGCCAGGCGATGTCATCGAGGGTGGCAATGAAGTGCCAGTCCGCCCCACGCGCCTTCAGGGTTTCCCGCAACTTGGCCAGCTTTTCGACGCGGCTGACCGTGGCTTCGGGTGGCAAGTGTTGATAGATCGGCTGATTCGGCAAGGCCGGGCGATCGCTCCAGACCTGCTCCAGCAGGTCGATATCGGTGCGCAAACGGGCGCCTCGTTGCTCCAGCTTGTCACCCAGAGTGCGAGCCGACGCCACGGCCATCACCGCGCCGTCCACCGCCACCACCGCGCCTTCGGGTGTGTGCTCGGCCAGCCAGTCCAGGGGCCCGGGTTGCCCCGGCAGCAACTTGACCAGTTCGATACCACTGCCTTTGAGTTCCTTGGTCGCCTGTTCCCAATACCGGCTATCCGCCCAGACTCCGGCGAAGTCCGCCGTCACGATCAGGGTCCCGACCGAGCCATGAAACCCCGACAACCATTGCCGGCCCTGCCAGTAGCCCGGCAGGTATTCCGACAGGTGCGGGTCGGCCGATGGCACCAGCAATCCGTGGATACCCTCGCGGCGCATCAGTTCGCGGGTGCGCGCCAGGCGCTGGGGAACCGTTCCATGGGTCAAAGCCTGCGTACTCATTGTCTCTCCTGCTAACCGTTTGGATCATTGTTATAGAAGGTTGAAGCCCGCGCCCTCTTCAGGGTTGGGCCACCGCCCAGAACGCAGGCGCACTGGCCACGGCGGCCTTGATCAACTGTGCGGCCTGATCGATGTCTTGCTCAGTGGTGAAACGCCCCAGGCTCAGGCGGATGGTGCGGCCGGCGGACCGTGCGTCATGCCCCAGTGCCAGCAGCACATGGGACGGCGCATTGCTCGCCGAATTGCAGGCCGAGGTCGCGGAAAACGCCATGGACGCGCTCAAGGCTGCGCCATCGAACGCACCTTCATTAAAGGTCAGGCTCAGGGTATGGGGAATCCGCTGCGTGGCGCTGCCATTGAGCCGCAAGCCTGGAATATCGGCCAGTTGTTCGAGCAGGCGCGCGCGCAGATCGGCGATGGTCGCGGCTTCCTGCTCAAAGTGTTCGGCAGCCAGGGCAAAGGCGGCGCCCATCGCGGCAATCTGGTGGGTGGCCAGGGTGCCGGAACGCAAGCCGCCCTCGTGGCCGCCGCCGTGAATCTGCGCCTGCAAACGCTGTTGCGCGCGCGGGCCGACATACAGCGCGCCGATGCCCTTGGGCCCGTAGATCTTGTGTGCGGAAAACGACATCAGGTCCACCGGCCATTGCGCCAGATCGATGGCCACCTTGCCCGCGCCCTGCGCCGCGTCCACATGCAGCAACGCACCGCGCTCCCGCACCACCTGACCGATGGCAGGAATGTCGTTGACCGTGCCCAGCTCGTTGTTGACCAGCATCAGCGACACCAGAAAGGTGTCGTCACGCAGCGCCTCGCTCACGGCCTGGGCGCTGATCAGCCCTTCGGCATCCGGCACCAGGTACGTCACGGCAATGCCGGCTTCCTGCAGTTGTTTAGCGGTATCGAGAATCGCCTTGTGTTCGATCTGACTGGTGATGATGTGCCCGCCGGGCACCCCGCGTGCCTGGGCCACCCCCTTGAGCGCCAGGTTGTTGGACTCGGTGGCGCCGGAGGTCCAGACGATCTGCTCGGCGCTTGCACCCACCAGTTGCGCGACCTGCTGGCGCGCCAGTTCGACACTGCGTCGTGCCTGTTGGCCGAACGCGTGGGAGCTGGACGCCGGATTGCCGAAGTTGCCGGCAAACCCCAGACACTCCACCAGCACCTGGATGACTCGCTCATCCACCGGCGTGGTGGCGGCGTAGTCGAAATAAAGAGGACGTTTATTCATGGCAAAAAACCCACAGAGACTATTCCAGGATCAGGCCGCGGGGCGTCCTGTTGCCGCTCACAGCGCAGGCTCGAAGGCCATGCGACAACGGCAGGACAGCCCGGCAACAGCCGATCGAATGCAGTTAAAGAAAAACAACTTCGTTTAAAAGTGCGTAGGAACGCTCCTGAAATCAGCTTAACAGGCTACTGGCGCCGGGTTGAAGCGGTTCAGCCAAAGCTTTCGAGCAGCAACGGGTACAGGGAAATCACCAGCAGGGCCGCCATGCCCAGATTGAACAGCCGCAGCCAGCGCGGGTTACGCAGCACATTGCGCAACAGGCTGCCGCAGGCCGCCCACAGGCTGACGGTCGGTGCATTGATCAAGGCGAATACCGCCGAGATCACCAGCACATTGGTGAAATAGCCCTGCAAGGGGGTGTAGGTGCTGATGGCACCGACGGCCATCACCCAGGCCTTGGGGTTGACCCATTGAAACGCCGCGGCGCCCCAGTAACTGATGGGTTTGCCCTGGCCTTGCTCGGTCTCGGACATTGGCCCGGAACGGGCGATCTTCCACGCCAGGTACAACAAATAGGCCGCGCCGACATAACGCAACACGCTGTACAGCACCGGGTACGCCTCGAACACCGCGCCCAGCCCCAGGCCGACCGCTAATACGAGCACGAAGAAGCCGCAGCTGATGCCGAGAATATGGGGGATCGAACGGTTGAAACCGAAGTTGACCCCTGACGCCAGGAGCATGGTGTTGTTCGGTCCGGGGGTGATGGAGGTGACCAGCGCAAACAAGGCAAACGCCAGCAGCAGGTCCGGGGAGAGAGTCATGGGGCAAGTCCTTGGGGCAGGTCAGTCAGGCATTGACCTTATTCGAGCCCAGGCGCGAAACCCACGGACAGTTGGAGAAAACTTCGAGCAGTACAGACGCCTCAGCTGGCCCGCCCGTGCAGGTTGAGCCCACGCTCGGCGCTCATCTCACCCTGCTTGTCAAAACCCGGGACCTTTTGCGGCAGGCCCAGCAACTGGGCTTTTTTCTGCTGGTACTCATCGAACGACAAGCCGCGACGGCTCAGCGCCTCCAGGGCCAGTTCCCGGCTTTCTTCAGCCGTGTAGGGCCGCAATTCGGGGGTGGAAGGGCTGGCGCAACCGGCAAGAACGGTGGCGGCGAGCAACAGTAAAAGGGCGGGAAGACGGTTCATGGCGGGTTCCTGGAAATCGGGTTGCGGACAATGAACACAGGCTACTCCCGCCTCTCGGGAGAGAAAAATCAACGGCCTCGATAGTCGCTATCGACTGTTTGTGTACCCGTTATTGGCGGTCCTTATATTTCTTAACGATCTATAAATATGGAAATACGCTCTTTTGAGGAATAACAACAAGGCTTTATAACTGGCCATCCGTTGCACGGCTGTTGCCTGAGCAACTGTTTGTCAGGCAACAGCCAATCAACAAAAGCAGACCCAGGCAACAGCACCCGACACCCTCCCATTGGGCTACAAGCCCCGTAATACGTGGGCTGCGGTCGTTGGTACAGCTCTTGCTCAGGCTCTGGGACTTCTCACTGCTCCTTGAGCCACTGTTTAAAAAGGAACTGATCATGTCGCGTCCATTGAAAGTCGTTGCCCTTTCCGGCGGTACCTGGCGTCCCTCGCGCACCCTGGTGCTGACCCAGGCCCTGCTCGCCGAACTGGCCGAACAGTTGCCGATCGACAGCAAGCTGATCGAACTGGGCGACATTGCCCGGCCCCTGGGCGCCGCGCTGTCGCGTCAGGAGCTGCCGGCCGAGATCGAGGCCGAGCTGCAAGCCATCGAAAGCGCCGACCTGTTGATCGTCGCCGCCCCGGTGTATCGCGGCTCCTACCCGGGCCTGCTCAAGCACCTGTTCGACCTGATCGACCTCAATGCGCTGATCGACACCCCGGTGCTGCTGGCCGCCACCGGTGGCAGCGAGCGGCATGCCCTGGTGCTGGATCACCAGTTGCGCCCGCTGTTCAGTTTCTTCCAGGCCCTGACGCTGCCGATCGGGGTCTATGCCACTGAAGCCGACTTCGCCAATTACCAAATAACCAGTGAGCCCTTGAAGGCCCGCATTCGCCTTGCTGCAGAACGCGCCGCTCCCCTGTTCGGCGCCCATCCGAAAAATCTGCTGAAAATCGCTTAAGGACCTGTCATGGATGTTTTCTGGTTTCTTCCGACCCACGGCGACGGCCATTACCTGGGCACCACCCAGGGCGCGCGCCCGGTCACCCTCAATTACCTGAAACAAGTGGCCCAGGCCGCCGACAGCCTCGGCTACCACGGTGTGTTGATCCCCACCGGCCGCTCTTGCGAAGACTCCTGGGTCATCGCCTCGGCCCTGGTGCCCCTGACCGAACGCCTGCGCTACCTGGTGGCGATCCGCCCGGGGATCATTTCGCCCACGGTCTCGGCACGCATGGCCGCCACCCTGGATCGGCTGTCCAACGGCCGTTTGCTGATCAACGTGGTCACCGGCGGCGACCCCGATGAAAACCGTGGCGACGGGATCTTCCTCGACCACAGCGAACGCTACGAAGTGACCGACGAGTTCCTCAAGATCTGGCGTCGCGTGCTGCAAGGCGAAGCCGTGGATTTCGAAGGCAAGCACTTGCAGGTGCAAAACGCCAAGGCCCTGTACCCACCGGTGCAGAAGCCCTATCCCCCGCTGTACTTCGGCGGCTCCTCCGACGCGGCCCATGACCTGGCGGCCGAACAGGTGGACGTGTACCTGACCTGGGGCGAGCCACCGGCCGCCGTGGCGGAAAAACTCGCCGACGTCCGCGAGCGCGCCGCACGCCATGGCCGAACCGTGAAATTCGGCATCCGCCTGCACGTGATCGTGCGTGAAACCGAAGAGGACGCCTGGAAAGCCGCCGCCAAGCTCATCGAGCACATCAGCGACGAAACCATCGCCGCCGCGCAGAAATCCTTTTCCCGCTTCGACTCCGAAGGCCAGCGCCGCATGGCCGCGCTGCACGACGGGCGCCGCGACAACCTGGAAATCGCCCCCAACCTCTGGGCCGGGGTCGGCCTGGTCCGTGGTGGCGCCGGCACCGCGCTGGTGGGCAACCCCGAGCAGGTGGCGGCACGCATCAAGGAATACGCGGACCTGGGCATCGAGAGCTTTATCTTCTCTGGCTACCCGCATCTGGAAGAGGCCTACCGCTTCGCCGAACTGGTGTTCCCGCTGCTGCCGGAACCCTACGCCAGCCTTGCCGGCCGTGGCGTCACCAACCTCACCGGGCCGTTTGGCGAAATGATCGCCAACGATGTCCTCCCCGCACACGCCAAGGCCTGATTGCTCGCAAACCTGTGTCGCGCGGTGGTCGTGCAAAGCCGATGGGCGGTGCTTCATGGCCGGCCCATTGGATGGGAGTACGACTGCTGCGCAGGGTTTGCGATGACCACGCTTCTCCACGAGGAACACCGCGTGACTGCCAAGCCGCAAAGCGCCCTGTTGTCCCCCCTGCAGACCGCCCGCCAACTGGCCGCCGAGTTTGCCCTGACCGCCGTCGAACGCGATGAGCGTGGCGGCACCCCCAAGGCCCAGCGCGATGCCCTGCGCCAGAGCGGGCTGCTGGCCCTGAGTATCCCCACCCAGTACGGCGGCCTCGGCGCCAGCTGGAGCGACACCCTGAACATCGTCCGCGAGTTCGCCAAGGTCGACAGTTCCATCGCCCACGTCTTCGGCTTTCATCACTTGATGCTGGCCACCGTGCGCCTGTTTGCCCGCCCCGAGCAGTGGCAACCCTGGTTCGAACAGACCGCGCGCAAAAACTGGTTCTGGGGCAATGCCCTCAACCCCCTGGACACCCGCACCGTGGTCAAGAACCTTGGCGGCTGGCGCGAGTTTTCCGGCAAGAAGAGCTTCTGCTCCGGCGCCAGCGATTCGGAAATGCTTATCGCCTCGGCGGTCGATGAAAGCGCCGGCGGCAAGCTGCTGATTGCCGCCATCCCCAGCGGCCGCAGCGGCATCACCCTGCATAACGACTGGAACAACATGGGCCAGCGCCAGACCGACAGCGGCAGCGCCAGCTTCGAACGGGTGCGGGTCGAAGAATCGGAGCTGCTGCTCGACCCGGGTCCGCTGAGCACGCCGTTCGCCTGCCTGCGGCCGCTGATCGCTCAATTGACCTTTACCCATATGTTCCTCGGCATTGCCGAAGGCGCGTTCGAAGAAGCCCGGCAATACACCCTGACCGAAACCCGGCCCTGGCATAAATCCAGCGCCCAGGACGTACGCCAGGACCCTTACGTGCTCAGCCACTACGGCGAGTTCTGGGTTGCCCTGGAAGGCGTGCGCCTGCTGGTGGAACGCGCCGCCGACCTGCTGGACAAGGCCTGGGCCCGGGGTCCGGCCCTGAGCGCCGAAGAACGCGGGCACCTGGCCACCGCCATTGCTACCGCCAAGGTCGCCGCCAGCCGCAACGGGCTTGAGCTGTGCAGCAAGTTGTTCGAAGTCACCGGCGCCCGCTCCACCCATGCCTCGCTGCGCCTGGACCGGCATTGGCGCAACCTGCGCACCCAGACCCTGCACGACCCGCTGGACTACAAACTCCATGAGCTGGGCGACTGGGCACTGAACCAGTCCCTGCCGACACCGACTTTCTATTCATAGCCTTCTGTTCCCGGAGCGTGTCCATGCAGCTTTTGACCTTACCGCCCTCGCCCGCGCTGGCCACCTCGATCCGGGCCACCGCCCAGGTCTTCGAGGACCCGAAATCCCGGGCCCTGCTCGCCCACTTGCAACAGGTCGCGCCGAGCGAAGCCAGCGTCCTGATCATCGGCGAGACCGGTACCGGCAAAGAGCTGGTGGCGCGACATATCCACAACCTCAGCGCGCGTCGCAACCGGCCGTTCGTGGCGGTCAACTGCGGCGCGTTCTCCGAATCCCTGGTGGAGGCCGAACTGTTCGGCCATGAAAAAGGCGCGTTCACCGGCGCCCTGAGTGCCAAGGCCGGCTGGTTCGAGGAGGCCAACGGCGGCACCCTGTTCCTGGATGAGATCGGCGACTTGCCGATGGCGATCCAGGTCAAGTTGCTGCGGGTGCTGCAAGAGCGCGAAGTGGTGCGCCTGGGCTCGCGCAAAAGCATCCCGATCGATGTGCGGGTGCTGGCGGCGACCAACGTGCAACTGGAAAAAGCCATCAACGCCGGGCATTTTCGCGAGGACCTGTACTACCGCCTGGACGTGGTCAGTCTTGAACTGAGCCCATTGCGCGAGCGCCCCGGCGATATCCTGCCGCTGACCCGGCACTTTATCGATGCCTACAGCCAGCGCCTGGGTTACGGCAGCGTGTCCCTGAGCAGCGAAGCCGAAGCCAAGCTCAAGAGCTACAGCTGGCCGGGCAATATCCGCGAGCTGGAAAACGTGATTCACCACACCCTGCTGATCTGCCGCAACGGGGTGATCGAGCGCGACGACCTGCGCCTGTCGAACATGCGCATCGAGCGCCAGGACGACGGCCACGGCACCCAGGACGACTCGGCCCAGGCCCTGCTCGAGCGGGCCTTCCATAAACTGTTTGAAGAACAGGCCGGGGCTTTGCACGAGAAAGTCGAAGACGCCCTGCTGCGCGCGGCCTATCGCTTCAGCCATTACAACCAGGTGCACACCGCCAACCTGCTGGGCCTGAGCCGCAACGTCACCCGCACCCGCCTGATCAAGATCGGCGAGCTGGCCGTCAACAAAAGGCGGCCGGTCGAAGGCCCCAGCGAACGCACCCTGCAACTGTCGATATAACGTCAGTTGACCCGTTGCGGGGCCGGCGTTTGCGGCTCGACCAACAGACAATGCAGGGCGTTGTCCGGGCTGCGCTCGATGCTGCGCAGCACCTGGAACGAACCAAAGGTCACCGTCCTGGCCTGATAGGCGTGAATCAGCTGCCAGAAGTCCTGCTCGCCGTTTTCAAAACTGCGAAAGGCCGCCTCCCCGGCTTCCCGTGATTGCCATTGCAGGTAGTTGAGGACCCGCCGCCCGTCGTCGCTGGCCTGCACGCTGGCACTCAAGAACCCCTCATGATCCTGGGCCAGACGCTCGGTCTGTACCGACAGTGCGGCCACCAGCCCCGGCTGCTGGTGGGGTTCGATTTCGAATTCGATCAATTGCGTGAAGCTGCGGTTTTTTTCGGGCAGGTGCATGGCCAATCCCCACGGACAAGTGAAAACAGAAATCTTGCGATTCGAAGGTGCGCAGGGTAAAACCTCTAGTTAACTAGAGGTCAAGTCACTTTTTTATCCGGGGCCGTCCATGATCTGCAGCGACAACATCCACAAGGAACTGACCGTCGGCCAACTCTCGGAGCGCAGCGGCGTGGCAGTCACCGCCCTGCACTTCTACGAATCCAAGGGCCTGATCAAAAGCAATCGCAATGCAGGCAACCAGCGCCGCTACCACCGCGAGGTGCTGCGCCGGGTGGCATTGATCAAGATCGCCCAGCGCCTGGGCATCCCGCTGGCCACCATCGGCGAAGCCTTGCAGGCGTTGCCCGATGGCCGGGCGCCCACGGCAGCGGACTGGAAAAATCTTTCCGCCCAGTGGCGCAATGACCTCGACGAGCGCATCAGCAAACTGATCTGGCTGCGCGACCAGCTCAATGGCTGCATTGGCTGTGGCTGCCTGTCCATGGAAGCCTGCCCGCTGCGCAATTTTGGTGACGTGCTGGGCGAGCGCGGACCGGGGGCGCACCTCCAGGATTAAGCGGGGCTGGTGGCCGAGAAGGTTAAGAAATCTGCCGAGTACGTAGGAACAGGCCGTAGGCCGTCGTCAGTAAAATCGACCCTATGCTAATGTCCGCAACTGCCTCCTACATTGAGCACCCTTCCATGCCACGGATTGCCTCCTTCGAAAAGCCGCGCTGGCTGCGCGACCTGCTGCGTTTCCTGCCCCTTAAAAGTCAGTTCGTGCTGTCTGGCAATGTCCGCGACCTGCAGGCCAGCGAAGTCGCGCCCGGGGTCATCACGCCCCAGACCTTCAACCTCAACCTGCGCGACGAACTGCTGGCGGCCGGCTACAGCCAAGTCATCAGTTGGGACCCGTTGGCCGGGTTTCGTGTGTTGCAGCCACCCGGGGCCGATCCGGCCATTGCCGACACCCTGCTGCGCGAACTGGGCCTGACCCCGGTGGAAGGCGCCGCGCCAGCCGGCACCGACCTGCTCAGCGCCACCTTGCAGCGCCTGGTCAATCGCCCCGGCGAGCCCCTGGCGCTGATTGTCGATTTTGCCTCGCGCCTGGTCATTCGCAACGACGCCCTGACCCCGGCCGAACACCAACTCTTCACCCAGGCCCTGGTGCTGTCCCACCAGGCCCGGGGCCGCCCGGCCGGCGAGCAGCGCAAACCGTTCTTCAACAGCATTCTCTGGGTGGTGGAAAAAGAAGGCGACCTGCCGGACTGGATGCTGATCGACAACCCTCGCCTGCGCCATATCCCGGTGTCCAAACCCGACCAGCAAGCGCGCCTGGCCCTGGCCCCGGCCTTGCTGCGCGGCCTAGCCGGCGGCCAGGAAGCCAGCGAGGAAACCCAGCACAAAGCCGCCCGCGACTTTGCCGAAAACACCGAAGGCCTGCTGCTCCTCGACCTGAATGCCATCGCCCAACTGGCCCGGGTCGAAGGCCTGGCCCTGGAGCGCATCGGCGATGCGGTGCGGCGCTACAAGGTCGGGGTTACCGAAGACCCGTGGCTGAAGATCGACCGCCAGCGGATTCGCCAGGCCGACGACTTCATCCGCCAGCGGGTCAAGGGCCAGAGCCATGCCGTGACCCACATGCTGGATATCGTCAAGCGCGCCATGACCGGCGTTGGCGCCAGCCGCAAGGGCAATCGACCCCGGGGCGTGGCCTTTCTCGCCGGCCCCACCGGGGTGGGCAAGACCGAACTGGCGAAGACCGTGACCAGCCTGCTGTTTGGTGATGAAAGCGCGTACATCCGCTTCGATATGTCGGAATTCAGCGCCGAACATGCCGACCAGCGCCTGGTGGGCGCGCCCCCGGGTTATGTCGGTTATGACGTCGGTGGCGAACTGACCAATGCCATCCGCGAAAAACCCTTCAGCGTGGTGCTGTTCGATGAAATCGAGAAAGCCCACCCGCGCATCCTCGACAAGTTTCTGCAAATCCTCGACGACGGTGTGCTCACCTCGGGCCGGGGCGACCGGGTGTACTTTTCCGAGGCGCTGATTGTCTTCACCTCCAACCTCGGCATCTACCGCCAGGGCGAGAACGGCGAGCGGGTGGCCAACGTACTGCCGGGGGAAACCTTCCCGGTGGTCCAGGGCAAGGTCCTGGGGGAAATCGAGCGTTACTTCAAACTGGTGCTCAACCGTCCGGAGATCCTCAACCGCATCGGCGAGAACATCATCGTCTTCGATTTCATCCGTGAGGACGTGGCCGGCGAGATCTTTCACCAGATGGTCGGCAATACCCTGGCCGACCTCACGGCCCAGGCGCTGCATATCGAACTGGACGCCGGCTCCCTGCAAAGCCTGCGCGACTTGTGCCTGCATGACCTGTCCAACGGCGGCCGGGGCATTCGCAACCAGCTCGAGGCGCACCTGCTCAACCCGCTGGCCCGGGCTCTGTTCGACCAGGATGCGCAACCCGGCGAGCACTTCCAGATCAGCCAACTGAACGCCGAAGGCCTGCTGCTGGAACGCCGTACCCTGTGAATATCAGCCTGTCGCGGGTGCATTTCCCGGTCACCACCCTGGGGCCGGGTCGGCGCCTGGGCATCTGGTTCCAGGGCTGCAGCATCCGCTGCGACGGCTGTATCTCCGCCGACACCTGGGGCCCCGGCAAACGGCCGCTGGCCCTGGCGCAACTGCTGGACGATATCCAGCCGTGGCTGGCCGAGGCCGAGGGCATCACCCTCTCCGGCGGCGAGCCGTTCGACCAGCCCGACGCCCTGCTGGCCCTGCTCGGTGCGCTGCGCCAGCGCACCCGGGTCGATATCCTGGTGTACAGCGGCCACCCGCTGGAAACCCTGCAACCGTTGCTGCAACGCGCCGAGGGTTTGCTCGATGCACTGATATGCGACCCGTTCGAGCAACAACAGGCGCAAACGCGGGTCTTACGCGGCAGCGATAACCAACGCCTGATTTTTTTCACCGAGCTGGGTCGGCAACGCCTGGGTGCCTACGAGCGCCCATTGCAGGCGGACGACCGGGCTCTGGACCTTATGTTCGATGACGATGGCAGCATCTGGATGGCCGGCATCCCTCGCCGTGACGACTTGTTGCAACTGCGCGACCTGTTGCACGAGCAGGGTCACCAACTCCAGATCAGCGCCCATACCTCACGCCGCCGTTAACCGGAATTGCCACCGATGATACGTTTTTGCCCCAATTGCCAGACCGCACGCCCGCTGGCGGAAATCTTTTGCGAAGGCCAGCTGCCGGATGACCGGCCCTGTGGCTGGGAGCTCTCCGCCGAGGCCATCCACCCGGACGGCTGGCACCCTCAACCGGTGATCACCCAGGAACTGCTGGCCCAGCAGCAGACTCTGGACGCCGCGCCCATTGGCCTGCACTGCACCGCCGGGCACCCCATGGACCCCGGCGACATCATGTGCCTGGAGTGCGGCGCCGACCCGGCCAGCGCCGCCCCCGTCACCGACCCGGCGCCGGTGGCGGCCCCGGAACCGGCTGCCGCCAGCGGCGAAACCGTGATCGACGGCTGGCGCCTGCTGCGCCAGATCAGCAGCACCGGCGTGCGCGAACGGTTCATGGCCGAGCAGTTGGACAGCGCCCGCCAAGCGGTGCTGACCCTGTACCAGGCTGGCTCCGAGCCGGACCCGGCAGTGTACGAAGTGCTCAAGCGCCTGCCCCGCGAGCACGTACCGGAAATCATCGCCACCGGGCGCTGGGACGAACGCGCCTATGAAGTGGCCGAAGAACTCACCGGCGGCACCCTGGCCGACCTGGGGATCGTGGTCACTGATGTCAGCGCGGTGCAGCACATCGTTCGCGAGCTGGGCCAGGCCCTGCATGCCTTCAGCGAAGCCGGCCTGCGCCACCGCGACCTGCGCCCGGCGACCCTGCTGGTACGCAGCCGCGAGCCGCTGGACCTGGTGATCAGCGGCTTCGGTTCGGCGCGCCTGTCGGAATTCGACCTGGACATCGTCTCGCCCCTGGAAACCAGCCGCTACATGGCCCCCGAGGCGATTGCCGGCGGCGTGGCCGCAGCGTCGGACTGGTGGAGCCTGGGCATGATCCTGCTCGAGCAACTGACCCAGGGCGCCTGCTTTGAAGGCATCAACGCCAATGCCTACCTGATCCATATCCTGGCCAACGGCGTGCTGTTGCCCGAGGACCTCGACCCGCAACTCGACCTGCTGCTGCGCGGCCTGCTGGCCCGTGACCGCCACCAGCGCTGGCAATGGCCTCAGGTCCAGGCCTGGCTCAATGGCGAGGCGGTCAGCGCCCCCGCCGCCACGGCCGCCGAGGAAGACACCGCCGAAGGCGCAACCATCGCCCTGGACAGCCGGCGCTTTCGCAAGCCCCGGCTGTTTGCCCTGGCCGCCGCCGAAGCGCAGCACTGGGACCAGGCCCTGGACCACCTGCTGCGCGGCGTGATCGTGACCTGGGCCGAACAGGCCGGCCTGGCGCCCAAGTTGCTGGCCGGCCTGCGCCAGGTGGCCCAGCACGAAGGCCTGGAAGATGACGTGCGGCTGATGCTCGCGCTCAAGCTGCTGAACCCGGAAATGCCGCTGATCCAGCGCGGTGACATCGTCACCCCGGGCTGGCTGCTGGAACACCCCCTGGACGGTTATCGCCTGATCAGCGGCCCGGCCCCTGACCTGCTGGAACGCCTGGAGACCGAACACTGGCTGTCGCGGCTCAAGGTACGCGCCGAACAGGTACGCCAGCGCGCCCAGCATCAATCCATCGAACTGGACGAAGACCAGCTGCGGATCTACCTGCTCTCGACCTCCCGCGCGCGCCTGGCGGCGCAGTGGGAAGAGCGTCAGCGCTTGCTGCCCGACAGCGAGCACCACGGCGTGCTGTCACTGTCGGACCGGCGCCTGATCAGCGAAGAAGACCTGATCGTGTTGCTCAGTGCGGCCATCGGCCAGTTCCGTTCGGTGGACGCGATCCTCGAGGAAGCCGCGCAACTGGCCCGGGACGCGGTGGTGCTGAGCTATGAAGACGAAGCGGCGCGCAGCTTGCTGGCGCAGCCACGGCCGTCCATTTACCGCAGCGTCGACGAGCGCATCAGCGGCTTTGCCCGCTGTGGTGTGCCGAGCATCGATGAGTGGGCCGAGCAGTTCCGCCTGGAGCGGCGCATGCCGTTGGCCCGGGCCCTGGTGCTACTGGCGATCCCGGCCGAGCAATGGCTGGAGCCGCAAAAGCAGCATTACGTGTCGCAGATCCTGGATTTCTTCGAGAAGAAGGTTGCCAGCGTGGTCATGCGCGGGCCGCTGGTGCGCATGAGCATCGGCAAGACCACGGCCCGGGTCGACCTCCACGAACTGCACAGCGAACGCAGCCCGGCCCCGGCCCTGCTGGATCACCTGGTAGCGCGCAACGCGCAGCCGATTGCCCTGGACCCGGCCTGCTTCGCCAGCGACGAAGGGCGAGAGGGGCGCCTGAACAGCCTGTACCGGCAAAGCTCGCTGTATAAGCGCGACACCGGGATCGACGGGCTGTACCTGGGCTTTCCGTTCCTGCTGACCCGCGACCCGCGCGGCACCACCCGCACCCGCATCGCCCCGCTGCTGCTGTGGCCGGTCAAGCTGCTGCTGGAAGTCGGCAGCCGTGGCCAGGTGTCCCTGGTGTTCGACAGCGAACGCGAAGAGGTGCGGCTCAACCCGGGCCTGGAAACCCTGCTCGGGATCGACGCCAGCAAGGTCTGGCGCAAGGCCGCCGACGAGCTGCTGGGGCGCTCGGCGCTCAAGGCGGCCGACGTGATGGACGCCTTCGGCATGCTGGCCACCGCCCGTTCGCGGGTGCTGGGGGCACTGCCGCCGGCCACCACCGAGGTGGTCGCCTACCAGGATCAACTGGCCTGCTCCGCGGTGCTGTTCCATGTGGCCTTCATGGGCCAGGCCATCGGCGAAGACCTGCGCCAGCTCAAGGCCCTGCCCCCCGGCGGCACCGGCCTGGAAACCGCCCTGCGCCTGACCGAGGGCAGCACCCAGGCGCCGGCCATGGAGGCGGTGCCGGAACTGCAACGCTTCTTCACCGTGGCCAGCGACCCGTCCCAGGAAGCCGCCGTGCTCCAGGCTCGGCAAGCCCCCGGGCTGCTGGTGGAAGGCCCGCCCGGCACCGGCAAGAGCCAGACCATCGTCAACATGGTGGCCGACGCCATTGGCCGCCAGCGCAGCCTGCTGATCGTCTGCCAGAAGCACGCGGCCCTGGAAGTGGTGCACAAACGCCTGGTGGCCGAAGGCCTGGGCAACCGCATCGTCATGCTCAACGACATCAACCGCGACCGCGAACCGGTGATCCGCAGCGTGCGCGAACAACTGGAGGCACTGTTCAAGGTCGAGGTGGTGGAGCAGCCCTGGTTGCGCCAGCGCGAACGCCTGGCGGCGCGGATCGAAGCCCTGGAAGGCGAGTTGGATCGTTTCCACCAGAGCCTGCACCGTCTCGATGAACACACCGGCCTCAGCTACCGGACCCTGCTCGGCGAGCTGATCGGCCTCGAACAAGGCACCGCGCCGCTGGACATGCCGGTGCTGCGCCAGCGCCTGGCGGCCCTGGACATCGCCGACCTGACGCGCCTGGAAGAAGCCTGCGCGCCCCTGGCCCGGCTGTGGTTGCCGGCACGTTACGAAAACAGCGTGCTGGCCCAGGTCCAGGCCTTTCCCACCGACAAGGCCAGCCTGCAAGCCTTCGACAGCAGCCTGCGAAGCTTTCAGGAAGCCGAGCGCACGCGCCTGCAAACCCTGGACAGCCACCCGGCGAGCTTTGAAGTCGAGGACCCGGCGCCCTATCGCGCCTGGCTCGATGGCCATGTGCAAAGCCTGCTCGGCCTCGACGACAGCCATCGCCACCTACTGGCCCGCTGGCTGCCGCTGTTTCGCAGCCATGGCGGCGAAACGCCCCAGGGCGATGGCCTGATCCAGGCCCTGGAACAACTGGACCTGCAATTGCAGCAGTGCGACCCGGCCCATTACCAGGCCAGCCTGTCGCCGGCCCTCGGCAGCCTGCCACCGGCCGAGCTGCGGGCCTTGCAGAACCGCACCCGCAGCCTGATCCAGGGCACTTCCTGGCTGGCCCGGCTCAACCCCTTGCGCCTGGTGCGCCGCAGCAAGGTGCTGGGCTTCCTCGCCGAACAGGGGGAAAGCGCCAGCGAACAACGGCTGCCGGCCCTGCTCAACGCCGCCCTGCTGGAAAGCCAGTGGCGTCCGCTGCGCCACCAGCTCGGCCAGTTGCACCAGGTGTTGGGCCTGGGCGAAGTGGCCAGCGACAGCGGCCTGGCCCTGCACCCGCTGGTGCGCAATGACCTGCGGCAATTGCAGGACATGCGCGCCCTGGCCCGGGGCCTGGCCGAAGCACCCCGGGTCGACCAGGTGGACGCCGCGATTCTCACCGGCGAGCGGCAGTCCCTGGAAGCCTTGCTCGCTGGCTACGACGCGGCCTTTATCCGCTGCAATGTGCGCCAACTGAGCCTGGCCGCCCTGCAACGCCTGGGGGACTGGCTGGAACCGCCGCTCCTGGCACAGTTGCAAGGCGCGGTGCAGCAGAACCAGAGCAACCTGCTGATCCTCAACCGCCTGGAGGCTGCGCTGCCGACGCTGGCGGCCTATCAGCAGTTCCGGACCCGGGTCGGCCAACTGTCCGCCGCCGACCTTGAACTGTTTGGCGTATTGCGCGAGCAACAAGCGGCCCTCGATGCCGTGCCGCCCGAACAACTGGAGGCGCTGATCCGGCGCATGCTCAATCGCGAAGCGCGCCTGGGCTGGAAACGGCGCATGGAGCAACAGCTGCCGGAGCTGATGCTGGAGCAAAGCGAAACCGCCGCAAAAATTGCCAGCCTTGCCGAAGCCGACGCGCAGATGCGCCTGCTCAATCGCCAGTTGCTCAGCGAGGGCATCGACGCCGCACGCCTGGGCACGCGCAAGCAATGGGAAGACGTGACGCGCCTGACAGGCCGGCGTTCGCGGCGCCTGCGGGAGTTCATCGAGATGGGCTCGAGCCTGGGCCTGATGAGCCTGCGTCCGGTGTGGCTGATGAACCCCGATGTGGCGAGCCGGGTGCTGCCGCTCAAGCCCGGGCTGTTCGATATCGTGATCTACGACGAAGCCTCGCAGATGCCGGTGGAGTTCGCCCTGCCGACCCTGTATCGCGGGCGGGTGACGGTGGTCAGCGGCGATGAAAAACAAATGCCGCCGACCGCGTTTTTCTCCAGCCGGGTCGAGAGTGACGAAGCCGAACTGTTCGACGGCGACCTGCCGGAAGACCAGGACAACGAAGAACAGCGCGAGGAATTCGAAGACACTTGGAACCGGCGCGAGATCAAGGACTGCCCGGACCTGCTGCAATTGGCCCGCAGTTCGCTGCCGGCCACCACCTTGCAGATCCACTACCGCTCGGCCTACCGCGAGCTGATCGGTTTCTCCAATGCCTCGTTCTATGGCAACCGCCTGAGTATTCCGGTGCGCCATCCCCAGGCCAATATCCTCAGCATCAAGCCCCTGGAGCTGATTCGCGTCGACGGCGTCTACCAGCAGCAGAGCAACCTCCTGGAAGCCGAGCGCGTGGTCGAGCACCTGGCCCAGCTGTGGCTGACGCCGTACGACGAGCGACCGTCGGTGGGCGTGGTGACCTTCAACCGCAAGCAGGCCGACCTGATCGAGGAATGCCTGGAACGCCGCGCCGAACTCGACCCGTTGTTCCGCGCCGCCTACAGCCAGGAACGTGAACGCAGCGAAGACGGCGAAGACATGTCGGTGTTCGTCAAGAACGTGGAAAACGTCCAGGGTGACGAACGGGACATCATTGTTTTCTCTTCGACCTTCGGCCGTAACAGCCAGGGCAGCTTCCGCCGCAACTTCGGTGTGCTCGGGCAGACCGGCGGCGAGCGCCGACTCAACGTGGCCGTGACCCGGGCGCGGAAAAAAGTGGTGATGATCACCTCGATGCCGATTGCCGACATCTCCGACATGCTCAGCACCCAGCGCCCGCCGGCCAGCCCCCGGGACTACCTGCAGGGCTACCTGGAATACGCCCGGGCGCTGTCTGCCGGGGAGTTCAGCACCAGCCAGAACGTACTCGGGCGCCTGCTCACCGAACGCCCGGAAGTGCGCCTGCAACACAGCGCCCACAGCGACGGTTTTACCCAGGCTGTGGCGGCCTTTGTGCAAACCCTGGGCTGGACCGCAGCGCCGGCCAACGAAGGCGATGCCTTCGGCCTGGATTTCGCCATCGAAAACCCGGCCACCGGGCTGTATGCCATCGGCATCGAATGCGACACCCCGCGCCACGCCCTGCTCGGCCGCGCCCGTTCGCGAGAGATCTGGCGGCCGTCGGTGCTGCGCCGGGCCATTCCCCATATCCACCGGGTCTCGTCCCAGGGCTGGTACCAGGATGGCGACGCCGAGCGCGCCCGCCTGCAAGCCGCCATCGAACGCGCCCTGAGCCAGCCGGTCGTGGCCCCGCCATTGGTGGCCCCGGCCCCGGCCATAGTCGCCGAGCCGGACGCAGTGCAGCCCCTCCTCGATACGGAAGACACCCCATGAGCGGCCCTAAAGTCGTACGCATCATTACCCGCGAAGAAGTCCTCGAGATCTGCGCCGGCCATTTGCGCCGCCTGGAAAAAGCCATCGCCCGCTGGGAGCAGCAAGCCGCACGGATCGGTGAACTCAACGCCGGCGAACAGGCCGCCACCTACGCCCGTCGCGATCAACTGCGACGCCTGATCGACGCCGACCAGTTGCGTGAACTGCAAACCCTGGTGCCGATCGAGATCGAGTTTCTCCAGCGTGACCTGGCCCAACGCGAAGAGCGCGCGGTGCAACGCGCTGCCGAGCAGCGGCAATGGCAGCGGCGCCTGCGGGAAAACGCGGCGACCCTGCTCAAGGCCCTGCAAGGCAAAGAGGCGCCGGCCGCGCTGCTGGAACAACTGCAAGCCCTGGCAGACGGCCAGGGCGGCGAACGAGCCGAGGGTATTCTGGCCGAGGGCTTTGCCGCACTCAGCGCGGTGCCGCTCGACAGCAGCCTGAGTGAGGCGCAACAACAATTGGCCCGGCGCCTGCAAACCGACACCGCGCCCCAGACCCTGGCCCAGTGGCGCGCCGCCCATGAACAACGCGAACCCCGCCTGCTCGACATCGATCGGCATATCGCCCACCTGCAGACCCTCGACAGCGACGCCAGCGCCGAACCGTACCTGGCCAAGCTGGTGCTGATCGAAAGCGAACACCGGAGCCTGCAACGCAACCTGCTGCTCGACAGCCTGGTGCTGGAACTGGCCGCGGCCACCCGCGCCAGCACCGAACGCCGGGAGCGCCTGGCCCAGTTGCAGGATCTGGCGGCGGAAGTCGAGACCCTGCTCGGCGAAGCGGCCCAGGACGTGCTCAGCCAGGTGCAGCAGTGCGCCGCCGACGACCCGCACAGGGTCAATGAGCTGATCGAACAATGCACCGCACTGATCGCCGAGCACCTGCAACGCCAGGCCGCTTTGGCCCGACGCCAGGCAGTCTTGGAAGGCTTGAGCAGCCTGGGCTACGAAGTCCGTGAAGGCATGGCCACGGCCTGGGCCGACAAGGGCCGGGTGGTGCTGCGCAAAACCGCCACCCCGGGCTATGGCGTCGAAGTCGGCGGCAGCGCCGACAATGGCCGGCTGCAAGTGCGTGCGGTGGCGCTGACCGCCAATCACGACAGCCAGCGCGATCAGGACATCGAAACCATCTGGTGCGGCGAATTCCAGCGCCTGCAAGCTCTGCTCGCGGCCCAGGGCGATGACCTGAGCATCGAAAAGGCCCTGGCCGTGGGCGCGGTCCCGCTCAAGGAAGTGGCGCTGGATGAAGCGCTGGTGCAGCACGACGTGCGTCAACTGCGCACCTTGTGACAACGCCCGTCGGGCACCGGGCGCCGAGTGGGCAAATCAGAAGCCCGGGGCAATCTGACCCTTGTAGCGGGTCAGGATAAATTGCCGGACCTCATCGGAGTTCAAGGCCTTGGCCAGCTTCTGGATCCGCGGGTCGTTGATGTTGTCCGGGCGCGCCACCAGGAACTCGATGTACAGGTCCTTGCCCTTCTCCACGATCAGCGCGCTGTTGGTGTCGATCCCGGCTTCCAGGGCGTAGTTGGCGAAAACAAACGCCAGGTCCACCTGGCTCACCGAACGGGCGAGCAAGGCCCCTTCCAGTTCACGGATCTTCAGATGCTTGGGGTTCTCGGCAATATCGCGCTGGGTGGCCAGGGTGTTGCTCGGGTCCTTGAGCTTGATCAAACCGGCCTCGTGCAGCAGCACCAGGGCGCGGCCGGTGTTCACCGGGTCATTGGGGATCGACACCGTGGCCCCGTCCTTCAACTCGGAGATGTTCTTGATCTTGGTCGAGTAGGCGCCAAAGGGTTCGATGTGCACGCCCACCACCGGCACCAGGTCGGTGTGGCGGGTCTTGTTGAAGTCATCGAGGAACGGCCGGTACTGGTAATAGTTGGCGTCGAGGTTTTTCAGCGCCAGTTGCTGGTTGGGCTGGATAAAGTCGGTGAAGACCTTGATATCCAGGTCCACGCCCTCCTTGGCCAGGGTCGGTTTGACGAATTCGAGGATCTCCGCGTGGGGCACCGGGGTGGCACCGACTATCAGCTTTTCATTGGCGTGAACGCTCAACGACAGGACGGCGGCCAGGATGGCCAGGGACTTTTTCATGCTGTGCTCCTAAGGCAGAGGCGAGTGACCGTCGTGGGGCGCACGTGAGGCCGTTTTTTGGTTTTGAAAAGGAAGGGCTCAACGCCGGCTGTAGCGCGCCACCAGGCGGTCGCCGGTCATCTGCAGGGCCTGAACCAGCACCAGCAGCAGGACCACGGTGACCACCATCACGTCGGTCTGGAAACGCTGGTAGCCATAGCGGATCGCCAGGTCGCCGAGGCCGCCGCCGCCAATCACCCCGGCCATCGCGGTGTAGTCCACCAGGACGATGGCGGTCACGGTGACCGCCGCCAGCAACCCGCCACGGGCTTCCGGCAACAGGGTGTGGCGGATGATCTGCCAAGTGCTGCCACCCATGGCCTGGGTGGCCTCGACCACGCCGCGGTCGACCTCGCGCAGGGCGGTTTCCACCAGGCGCGCGAAAAACGGCGTGCAGCCCACCACCAGCGGCGGGATGGTGCCGGGCACCCCGAGGGAGGTGCCCACCAGCAGCGTGGTCAGGGGGATCAGCACAATCAGCAAAATGATGAACGGCAGCGAACGCAGCATGTTGACGATCACCGACAGCACCCGATAAACGCCTATGGCCTCATGCAACTGGCGCTTGCCAGTGAGAAACAGCAGCACCCCCAGGGGCAGCCCCAGCAGCACGGTAAACCCCAGGGCGGCAAACAGCATGCTCAGGGTGTCGAGGCAGGCCTGGCCGATATCGGCCCAGTAAATATTCTTCAGTAACTCAGCCATGACGTGCGCCTCAGGACCAGTCGTGGCGCGGCGGCTTCACGCCATTGAGCAGCCAGTTGCCGAGCACGTGGTACTTCCAGCGCACCGGGTCGTGCAGGGTGTGCACCCGGGCGTTGCGCCAGTGACGGTCGAAGTTGTGCTTTTTCAGGGTCGAGCGGGTGCCGCCCAGCTCGAACAGCTTGTTGCTGGCCTCGATGGCAATCTCGGTGGTCAGCACCTTGGCCCTGGCCACTGCCAGCGAGGCCCGGGCCACGTTGTCTTCATCCGGCGCCGGACGCGCCGCATCCAGGGCCAGGCCGGCACGTTCCAGCAGGGCCTCGGCGGCTTCCAGGCGGATGTCCAGGGCGCCGATCTGAATGATGGTCAGCGGGTCTTCGCTGGCTTTTTCCACACCGGCATCGATCCATGGCCGCGCATGCTGCTGCACAAAGGCCACGGTGTCGCGCAGCGCGGCGCGGGCGATCCCGGCGTCGATGGCGGCGGTGGTCAGTTGGGCGAAAGGCCCGGCCAGGGTCGGGCTTTCATAGGAGCGGTAGGTGGGAAACAGGTTGAAGGCCGGTACATACAGGTCCTGGGCCAGCACCGTACCGCTGGAGGTGGTGCGCTGGCCCATGCTGTCCCAGTCATCGATCACCGAAAGCCCCGGGGTGTCACGAGGCACAAAGGCCAACTGGCCCTTTTGCTCTTCGTCCAGGGCCAGCACCGCCAGCCAGTGAGCATACAGCGAGCCGGTGCAGTACCCCTTGCGGCCATTGACACGGTAGCCGTCACCCTCGCGACGAATGGTGGCCTGGATGTCCTGCACGTTCTTGCCGCCGGTTTCCGACAACGCATTGGCGAAGCGATGGCCTTGCAGGGCCAGGGCGAAAAAATGCGCCTGCTGCTCGGCGCTGCCCTGCAATCGGATGTCCTCCAGCAGGCAGTAGTGGTTCTGCGGGATCTGCCCCAGGGACGGATCGGCCGCCGAGATGATCGCAATCACCCGTGCCAGGACCGCGTAGGACACCTGGGCCCCGCCAAACTCGCGCGGCACGCTGATGCCCCACAGGCCACTGTTGGAATACAGGTCGACCACCTCGACCGGCACCTGGCGGCTGCGGTCGCGCTCGGCGTCCCGTTCCAGCAGCACGGCGGCGACCCGCTCGGCGACGCTGATGGCTTCGGCCTCGTCGCGGATCACATGGGCAGCGGGCGAATGAATGGGGTAAACGGCAGATTCAGGCAAGGAAGGCATGCAGCGCTCTCGGGTGAATAAAGGTCTGCCAGGGCCATTGCAGCTTCCATGCCGGAAGTTTTAGCCAATGGATTCAATCAGTTGCGCCAGCGCGACCAGCAGTGAAGGTTTCCCTGGCGAGCAAACTGCTGGATCACTGTTGCCCGGCCAACAGCGCGCCACTGTTGCCAGGGCGACACCTCGTCGGCTCGCACCAGGGCCAATGACGCCCGGGCCTATAGTGAATCCACCGGAAAAACCGGCCCACCCGCGTCACTCACCACGATCCAGGAGAAGCGTCATGAGCGTGAATCCGATTCCCGAGGGCTACCCCAGCATCACCCCCTACCTGGGCATCCAGAAGGCCGCCGAGGCCATCGAGTTCTATAAAAAGGCCTTCGGCGCCGTTGAAGTCATGCGCCTGAGCATGCCCGACGGCGGCATCGGCCATGCCGAACTGCGCATCGGCGACTGCCCGATCATGCTCGGCAGCCCCTGCGAGCAGGGCCCCTTGAGCAACCCGCAGGCCTCGCCGTCGGTAGGGCTGCACCTGTACGTCAAGGACGTCGACCAGCAGTTCGCCCAGGCCATCGCTGCCGGCGGCCAGGTGGTGTCCGAGGTCAAGGACCAGTTCTACGGCGACCGCAGCGGCACCCTGAAGGATCCGTTCGGCCACCTGTGGTTCCTCGCCAGCCGCAAGGAAAACCTCAGCAATGAAGAAATCAGCCAGCGCGCGGCGCAGATGTTTCAACAGGCCTGAGCCCGAAACGTGCGGCACCTCGCGGACGACCGCCCATGGCTGACCCTTAGCGGCTCATCAGCCCTCCCGCCCCCTGTGGCCTGGCCCAGGCCCGGGGCTCGGTGGGCCGCTGACTGGCTCTGAAACATTTCCTTTCATATCCGCCTGCGGGTTTTAAGATTCTCATTCGTCTTAATTAGATGCAGCCGGCCGCGTTGGCTAAACCTATGCCTCCACTTTTTGTGCCCGGGGCATGAGGTCAATTTGCCAAAGCGGCTCCACTCCTCGAATCAAGACGTGCATTCAATGTCGAAGAAGTCTCGCTCAAAAATCTGGTTTCTCGTCCACAGCTGGCTGGCGCTGCCCATCTGGTTCTTTGTGCTGATCGTGTGCGTCACCGGCACCCTGGCGGTGGTCAGCCAGGAGATCGTGTGGCTGGCCAACCCGGATGTCCGGGCCAGCAAACCGTCGGATGATGCCCAGGCCCTCAGCTACGACCAGGTGGTCGCGGCCATCAAGCAGGCCGAGCCGCAGTTGATGGTGAGGTCCATCAGCACCCCCGATGAAGGGCATTTCGCCCTGGATGCCGCTGTTACTTATCCCGACGGGCGCTCGGTCACGGTGTACGTCAACCCTTATACCGGGGCCATCCAGGGGGTCAGCCCGCAGTTCAACTTCCAAGCCTTCACCCGTGCCCTGCACGGCTGGTGGCTGGTGCCCTTCACCAACGGCTACAGCTGGGGCTGGTACCTGGTGTCGCTGCTGGGCCTGCCGCTGCTGGTGTCACTGATCACCGGGCTGGTGGTCTACAAGAAGTTCTGGAAGGGGTTTCTCAAGCCCAACCTGCGTTTCAAGCACGGCGCGCGGATTTTCTGGGGCGACTTCCACCGCCTGAGCGGCATCTGGTCGATCTGGTTTATTGCGGTGATCTCCATTACTGGCACCTGGTTCCTGATCGAGGCGATCCTGGCCGATAACCACATCAGCATTTCCAGCGAAGCCGTGGTTCCGGTGATCGCCCGTGAAAGCGTGCCGATGTCGCTGGACGGCAAGCCCGCGCCGATGATCGGCCTGGACGAGGCGATCGCCATTGCCACGCAGAAAATCCCCGGCTTCGACATCAGCTTCGTCAGCCTGCCGAGCAACGCCTACAGCCACTTGTACGTCGGCGGCCGTGGCTGGTACCCGTTGATGTTCCAGACCGCCAACATCAACCCCTATACCGGCTCGGTGGACACCACCAGCCTGCTGGCGGACCGCACTTCCCTGGAGTTCGTCACCGAATCCATGCGTCCGCTGCACACCGGCGATTTCGGCGGCCTGTGGATCAAGCTGATCTGGTTCTTCTTCGGCCTGGTGCTGAGCATGATGGTCCTCAGCGGCCTGCTGATCTGGACCAAACGCACCGCACTGGCCACCGCCAACGCGCTCAAGCGCAGTAACAAACCGGCCCGTAGTAGCACCCCGCCCCGGGCTGTCCCGGCGATGAACACCGACACCCCGGAGGGCAACCTGTGAGCCAGGCAACCACTACCACACCGACCTCGGGCCTGAGCCGGCTGTGGCACAAATGGCGTTTCCACCTGAACATCCTGCTGTTGCTGATCCCCCTGGGGTTCATGCCCAAGTACTTTGCCGACGCCGCACTGTTTCGCGGTGACAGCGGCCTGGGCGAGCGGGAACTCGGGGAAATCCAGGTCGGCCCCTGGAGCTTGCGCCTGGCCGAGTTGCGCAATGAAGCACCACGCCTCGACGGCCCGGCCGGTTACATGAAACGGTTTAACGCCGCCCTGTGCGAGGCCTGCGTTGATCAGGTCAAGGCCACGTACCTGCGCATCGGCAAACCGCGCAGCCTGCGCGCCGCCGGGGTGATTTTCTTCGGCACCCCGTACCGCCTGGCTGCCACCTTGCCGGTCGCGGAAAAAACCAAGGCCGACGCCGAACTGTGGATCACCATGGAAGGCTGGGACGGCAGCATGCACCAGGCCGCCATCCCCCTGAGCCAAGCGTCGCCCGCCACCATTGCCTGGCTGAACAAACAAGGAGGCAAACCATGATCTTCGCCGCACCCCTCTCCCGCCTGCGCCTGTTGCGCAGCGCCCTGCTGCTGGCCGCCGGCGCCGCATTCAGCGGCAACGCCCTGGCCCACAACCCGATGTGCGAATGCAAGGCCATCGACGCCGAGCAGATCCAGTGCACCGGCGGTTTCTCCGACGGCAGTGGCGCCCCGGGGGTGACCCTGGACGTGATCGGCTACGACGAAACCATCCTCGTCCCGGGCAAGCTGGGCACTGACTCGACACTGACCTTCAAGAAGCCGGCGTCGGAATTCTACGTGCTGTTCGACGCCGGCCCCGGCCACGTGGTGGAAATCGACCAAGCCGATATCGAGGCCCCATGAGCGCCTCCACAACCCAGATCGTGCGCCCTGCCGGCGCCGGCCACGAAACCCTGTACGTGCTGCTGTTGTGCCTGGTGATCCTGGCCGTGGCCGGTTCGGTAGCGCTGCTGCGCGGCGAGTCGCAGACCGTCAGCAGCGTCGACAGTCATCAACTGGACGCCCGACGCGACCTCAGCGCCGGCGAACAGGGGATCTACGCCGACCTGCGGGTGACCCTCGACGAAATCCACCTGTTGCAAGCCGAGGCCCAGGCGCTGCCTACCCCCGCGCAACTGGCCGCAGAAGGTTTCGCGCCCTTTGCCCAGGACGCCAGCTCGATCAGCCGTGGCGACCACGCCTGGCAATTGCTCGGCCAGGCCTATGTCGGCCTGAGCCAGAACCCGCAAGTGGCAGGCTCGTTTGTGATGCGCATCGGCGCTGACCCGAGCAACCCGGCTATCTGGCTCAACCGCAGCAAGCCCCTTGCCGCCCCGACCGACTTCAGTGACCAGGCCCTGCTCGATGCCGGCTGGAAACAGGTGGTCGCGCAATTCGATGCCGGGGTGACCCGCCAGCATCGGCACTGAAACTCCGCATTCACCCGAGAGAAGACTGCTTGCCCATGCCTATTTCATCTCTACGTCGCCCGCTGCTGCGCGGCTTGCTGGTCGGCCTGCTGGCCCTGCTGCTTGCGCCCCTGGCCCAGGCCGATCAAGCCAAGCGCCTGCGCATCGGCATCACCCTGCACCCGTATTACAGCTATGTGGCCAATATCGTCGGCGACAAGGCCGAGGTGGTGCCGCTGATTCCCGCCGGCTTCAACCCCCACGCCTACGAACCGCGCGCCGAAGACATCAAGCGCATCGGCACCCTGGATGTGATTGTGCTCAACGGCGTGGGTCACGATGACTTCGCCGACCGCATGATCGCCGCCAGCGAGCGCCCCGACATCCCGGTGATCGAGGCCAACGAAAACGTACCGCTGCTGGCCGCCACCGGTGTGGCCGCCCGCGGCGCGGGCAAGGTGGTCAACCCGCACACCTTCCTCTCCATCAGCGCCTCCATTGCCCAGGTCAACAACATCGCCCGCGAGCTGGGCAAGATGGACCCGGACAACGCTAAGACCTACACCCAGAACGCCCGCGCCTATGGCAAGCGCCTGCGGCAGATGCGCGCCGACGCCCTGGCCAAGCTGACCAAAGCCCCCAACGCCGACCTGCGAGTGGCCACGGTGCACGCGGCCTACGACTACCTGCTGCGCGAGTTCGGCCTGGAAGTCACAGCCGTGGTCGAGCCGGCCCACGGCATCGAGCCCAGCCCCAGCCAGCTGAAAAAGACCATCGACCAACTGCGTGAGCTGGACGTGAAGGTGATCTTCTCCGAGATGGACTTCCCGTCCACCTACGTCGACACCATCCAGCGCGAATCCGGGGTCAAGCTGTACCCGCTGTCGCATATTTCCTATGGCGACTACAGCGCCGAGAAGTATGAAAAGGAAATGACCGGCAACCTCGACACCGTTGTCCGGGCGATTCAGGAGGCCGGGGCATGACCGCCATTGAAACCCTGACCCGCGGCCCGTCCATCGAGTTCGCCCAGGTCAGCCTGACCCTGGGCCGCACCACCATCCTCGACAACGTCAGCTTTGCCGTGCAACCCGGCACCGTGCACGCCCTGGTCGGCCCCAACGGCGGCGGCAAGAGCTCGCTGATCAAGACCCTGCTCGGGCAGATGCCGCACCAGGGCCAACTGAGCCTGCAGTGGCCGGGTGAACCGGGGGTGATCGGCTACGTGCCCCAGGCCCTGGAATTCGACCGCGGCCTGCCGATGACCGTCGACGACTTCATGGCCGCCATGTGCCAGCGCCGTCCGGCCTTCCTCGGTCTCAGCCGGCATTACGCCGGGGCCATCGGCGAAGCCCTGGAGCGGGTCGGCATGCAGGACAAACGCAAGCGGCGCATGGGTGCGCTGTCCGGCGGCGAACGCCAGCGCGTGCTGCTGGCCCAGGGCTTGATCCCGGCCCCGCAACTGCTGGTGCTGGATGAGCCGATGTCGGCCCTCGACGAAGCCGGGATCCAGGTCTTCGAGCGCCTGCTGGGCGACTGGCGCCGCGCCGGGATCACCCTGCTGTGGATCGAGCACGACCTGGAAGCGGTCGGGCGCCTGGCAGACCGGGTGACCGGCCTCAACCGTCGCGTGCTGTTCGACGCCCATCCGCAACAGGCCCTGACTCCGGAACGCCTGCTGACCCTGTTTTCCACCCATCCGCGTCCCGCCGACGCCACCTGCGAGAGTGCCGCCTGATGAGTTATGAAGCTGTGCGCCTGACGATCCAGGGCTGGGCCTCTTCCGGGTATCTGCCTGAAGCCCTGGCCTACGGCTTCGTGGTCAACGCCCTGCTCGCCGGCCTGTTGATCGGCCCGGTGCTGGGCGGCCTGGGCACCCTGGTGGTGGTCAAGCGCTTTGCGTTCTTCTCCGAAGCCGTGGGCCACGCGGCGCTGACCGGGGTCGCCATCGGCATTCTGCTGGGCGAACCTTACACCGGGCCCTACGGGAGCCTCTTCGGCTACTGCCTGCTGTTCGGCATCCTGCTCAACTACCTGCGCAATCGCACGGGCCTGGCACCGGACACCCTGATCGGCGTGTTCCTCTCGGTGTCCCTGGCCCTGGGCGCCAGCCTGCTGCTGATTTTGGCGGGCAAGATCAACGTGCACATCCTCGAGAACGTACTGTTCGGCTCGGTGCTGACGGTCAACGGCAACGACCTGCTGGTGCTGGCCGTGGTCGGCGCACTGGTCATGGGCCTGAGCCTGCCGCTGTACAACCGCATCATGCTCGCCAGCTTCAACCCGCAACTGGCAGCGGTGCGCGGGGTGGCGGTGAAAAGCCTGGATTACCTGTTCGTGATCCTGGTAACCCTGATCACCGTGGCGGCGGTGAAAGTGATCGGCGCGATCCTGGTGGGCGCGCTGCTGGTGATCCCGGCCGCTGCCGCACGCTTGCTGAGCCAGTCGCTGAAGGGCTTTTTCTGGATCTCGGTGTTGATCGCCACGGTCAGCACCCTGTGCGGCATTCTCGCGCCGATCCTGTTCGACCTGCCCATCCCCTCCGGCGCCGCGATCATCCTGGTGGCCGGCATCGCCTTCGCCCTCGCCGCCATCGCCCGCGGCACGGTCCCCAGTCTGAAAGGGAATATCGGATAAATGCTTCGTTCAATGCACACTCCCCTGCGTCACCTGACCGTCGCCCTGGCCCTGGCCGGGCTCGGCATCAGCCATGCCGGCGCCGTCGAACGCTTCGAGCCGATGCACATGCTCGCCAGCAACGGCCTGGGCAATGCGGCCCTGCACTCGGCCACGGCCAGCAAGCCGGTCACCGTACTGGCCTCGTTGCCGGTGACCTTCGGCCTGGGGCAGATATTGCTGCAAGGCACGCCGGTCAAGCTGGAGCGGGCAGCACCGGCCAACCTCCCGGGTTCGCGGCAGACCGCCTACTTCACCGGGCGCGGCGCCCCGGCCCTGAGCAAACTGGCCCTGAGCGCCGACGCGGTGATTGGCCTGCGCTCGATCTGGCCCGACGATCCGCTGTACCCCAACGCCCGGCGCAGCAATATCCATGTGGTCGAAGTCGACGCCGCGCGGCCGGTGGATGGCGCCTTGCCGGGCATCGCCCTGCAACCGGGCAAGACCGATGGCCTGAACAGCCAGCCCTGGCTGTCGAGCAACAACCTGGGGCGCATGGCCGATGTGCTCGCCGCCGACCTGGTGCGCCTGGCCCCCGAGGCCAAACCGAAGATCGAAGCCAACCTGGCCGCGCTCAAGCAGCGCCTGCTCAAACTCAGCGCCGACAGCGAAGCGCGCCTGGCCGATGCCGATAACCTCAGCACGTTCAGCTTGAGCGAACACTTCGGTTACCTGATCAGCGGGCTCAACCTGGAGTCGATCGGCGTCGATGCACGGCCCGACAACGAATGGACGCCCCAAACCCTTGAACAACTCAAGACCCAGCTCAAGGACAACGACGTGGCCATCGTCCTCCACCACCGCCAACCGTCCGACGCCGTGAAAGCCGCGATCAGCGCCGCAGGCAGCCAGTTGCTGGTACTGCAAACCGACAGCGACGACCCCCTGACCGAGCTGGAAACCAACATCGGCCAGGTCACCCGCGCCCTCACGCCTCAATCCTGAGCGCTGTAAACGGGAGCCGGCGAGCGGGCATCCGCAACCCGGCACCTACAGGCCGTTACGCGCTTACAAAAACCTTCAGGAAATAGCCCCCTAGCCGGTGCTAACCTGCCGTTCGCCTTCAAGGACCGACAGGAGCCCTGCCCCATGAGCGACTACCTCAAGCTCAACCAAGCCAACTGGGACGAACGCGCACCGCTGCATGCCGCGTCCGAGGAATATGCATTTCAGCGCTACCTCGACGACCCCCACCACCTGTCGTGCGTGGTGCGTTTCGATCAACCGCTGCTGGGCGATATCCGCGGCCTGCGGGCCGTGCATCTGCAATGCCATATCGGCACCGACACGCTGTCGCTGGCGCGCCTCGGCGCGCAGATGAGCGGGCTGGATTTCTCCGCGGCGTCGCTGGTCCAGGCCCGCAGCCTGGCGGAGCAATGCGCCACGCCGATCACCTATGTGGAGTCCGATGTCTACGCGGCCTGCGAGGTGCTGCCCAAGGCAAGTTTCGACCTGGTCTACACCGGCATCGGCGCCCTGTGTTGGCTGCCGAGCATCGACCAATGGGCACGCACCGTCAGTGAACTGCTCAAGCCCGGTGGCCGGCTGTTCCTGCGCGATGGGCACCCAATGATGATGAGCCTCAACGAAGACCGCCAAGACGCCCTGGTGGTGGACCGCCCCTACTTCGAACAGGCGCAGCCGCTGAGCTGGAACGATGAGACGACCTATGTGCAAAGCGAAGTCCGGATCAAGGCCAGCCAAAGCTACGAGTGGAACCACGGCCTGGGCGAGGTCATCACCGCACTGCTGAAATATGGCCTGCAGATCAGCGCCCTGGTGGAACACCAAAGCATTCCCTGGGAAGCGCTGCCTGGGCAGATGGTCTTGGACGACCAGGAAGAATGGCACCTCAAGGAAGCGCCATGGCGCTTGCCATTGAGCTACACCCTTGTGGCCACGGCCGCAGGCTGCGCCAAGCACACCTGACACATCACGGCGTTGTGGTGAGCCCTGTAGCCGCTGCCGCAGGCTGCGGCTACAGGCGCGGCGTATCTGGGATTTACTGCGCCGCGACGGCCTGGCCATCCATTTTCTGGCGCAGGCTCAGGGGGCGCATGTCGGTCCAGACCTCTTCGATATAGGCCAGGCATTCCTTTTTGAAGCCGCTCTTGCCGACGGTGCGCCAGCCTTGTGGCACGGCTTTGTAGTCGGGCCAGATCGAGTATTGCTCCTCGTGGTTGACCACTACCTGAAAGAGGATGTCCTCGCGGTCAAATACTGAAGTCATTGCGTGTCTCCATCGATATAAGGTTCGCCACGCCACGTGCGCGGCCACTGTGTAAAAGGAACGGATCAGCGCGGCAATAAATTACAAACTGCTCACCGCAGCAGCCACCGCCAGGCTGAAAATCTTCGCCACCTGGTCAATTTCCGCCGCGGTAATCACCAACGGCGGCAAGAAACGCACGACGCTGCCATGGCGTCCGCCCAACTCCAGGATCAACCCGCGCTTGAGGCACTCGCGCTGCACCAGTGGCGCCAACTGCCCGTAGTGCGGCGGGTGGCCCTGGGCATCGCGCTCGCCTTCGGGGTTGACCAGCTCGACGCCGAGCATCAACCCACGGCCACGAATATCCCCCAGTTGCGGGAACTCGCGTTGCAGGATCCGCAAGTGCTCGGTCAAGCGCTCCCCCATGGCAGCCGCGTGCTCCGGCAGACGATGCTCCTTGAGGTAACGCATCACCGCCGATCCGGTAGCCATGGCCATCTGATTGCCACGGAAGGTGCCGGCATGGGCCCCCGGCAACCAGGTGTCGAGCCAGTCGCGATAGACCATGACCGCCATCGGCAAGCTGCCGCCAATGGCCTTGGACATCACCACCACATCGGGAATGATCCCCGCGTGTTCGAAAGCAAACATCTTGCCGGTGCGGCCGAAACCGCTCTGGATCTCGTCGACGATCAGCGCCACGCCGGCCTTCTCGGTAATCCGCCGCAGGCCGCGCAGCCAATCAAGATCGGCCGGGATCACCCCGCCCTCGCCCTGCACCGCCTCGACGATCACCGCCGCCGGCAATTGCACGCCGGCTTCCGGGTCGCTCAACAGATTTTCCAGGTAATGCAGGTTGACCTTGACCCCGGCCTCGCCCCCCAGGCCGAACGGGCAGCGGTAGTCGTAGGGGTAGGGCAGAAACTGCACACCGCTGCTCAACAGGCCGGCCATCGCGCGCTTGGGGCCCAGGCTGCCCATCAGGCTCAAGGCGCCCTGGCTCATGCCGTGGTAACCGCCCTGGAACGAGAGCACGGTGCTGCGGCCGGTGGCGGTTCGCACCAGCTTCAACGCGGCTTCCACCGCGTCGGTGCCGGTGGGGCCGCAAAACTGGATCTTCGCCTCGTCGGCCAGGGCCTGGGGCAACAGGCCGAACAGGTCCTGGACAAACTGGTCCTTGACCGGCGTGGTCAGGTCCAGGGTCAGCAGCGGCAATTCGTCGGCCAGCACTTGCTGGATGGCCTCGATCACCACCGGGTGGTTATGCCCCAGGGCCAGGGTGCCGGCACCGGCCAGGCAATCGATAAAGCGCCGGCCTTCTACGTCCTCGACATAAATGCCGCGCGCGCGCTTGAGCGCCAACGGTATGCGCCGTGGGTAACTGCGGGCGTTGGACTCCTGGCGGGCCTGACGCGCCAGCAACGGCGATTCGTTGAACTGATACAGGGTTTCGGCCGGCGCGGGGCTGACCCGCGCGGGCTGATCTTCAATAAGGCTGGTAACGGCTGACATCGCAAACCCTCACGCTGGAATTGACCAAAACTGCTCACCAGCCAGAGGCAGCCGTGACGGCGCACACTCGCAGGTTTTCCTGTTCTGGAAACGCACCAGCACGACAGGGATTTACACCCAGGGGACAGTTAATTGCTCAACGGCAGGTGCCGGGCAATCCGCATCCGGCGACGTGGGCCCGTGAGCGGTCATCAGCCGCGTTGCTCCAGTCACGAAAAAGACCCAGGGCGTGATGCCCTGGAGTGGGATCAGGCGGCGTGCAGCGGCAAGGTCAATTCGACCCGCAGGCCATCCGGCCGGCTGTCGAACAGCAAGGCACAACCGCAGCGCTGGACGATCGCCTGGACAATCGCCAGCCCCAGGCCACAGCCGGTGCTCTGGCCATTGCGCCAGAAACGCTGGGTCAGGTGCTGCAGGTCTTCCTGGGCAATACCGGGGCCATGGTCGCGCACCTGAAAGCGCACACGGCTGCCGACGGTTTCCAGGGTCAGCTCCACCGGCGCGTCGTCCGGTGTGTGGCGCAAGGCGTTGTCCAGCAGGTTGCGCAGGGCGGCAATCGCCAGCACCGAGGGCATTTCCACCGGTGCGGTGGCCACCGAGTCGTTCAGGTGCAGACGGATCCGCTGGCGCGCGCCGCTGGCCGCGTCCTGGATCGCCAGGCGCGCCACCTGCTCGGCGTTGCACTGCACGCCGTCGTCGAACGACAGGCTGCCCTCGACCCGGGCCAGCAGCAGCAATTGTTCCAGGGTCCGGTGCATGCGGTCGGCGCCCTCTTCGGCGCGGGCCAGGGATTGGTCGCGCGCGGCCCCCTCGGTCATGCGCGCCACTTGCAGGTGGGTCTTGATCGCCGTCAGCGGGCTGCGCAGTTCGTGGGCGGCGTCGCCGGTCAGGCGGCGTTCCCGTTCCAGGGTCTTGGCGATCCGCTGGAACAGCTGGTTCTGGGTTTCCACCAACGGCCGCAGTTCACTGGGCATCGGGTCGATCTGCAACGGCTCCAGGGAATCGGCGCTGCGCCGCATCAAGGCGTCGCGAATACGGTTGAGCGGCGCCAGGCCCTGGCCGATGCCCAGCCAGAACAGCCACAGGCACCCCAGTAGCGCCACGCCTACCGGCACCGAGGCCGCCAGCAGCACCGACATGTTCAGGGCTTCGCGCTCCACCTGGCGATCAGCGGTGGTGATGCGCAGGTTGTCGCGGGCCAGGGTGAAACTGCGCCAGCGCGCGCCGTCAATCATCTGGTCATGAAACCCCAGTTTTTCGGCCTCCAGTTTCTGCTCCGGGGTGCTGTGGCTCCGGGCCAGGATCTCGCCCCGCAACGAGCTGACCTGGCACGCCATGCCGCCGGGGACGTTCAATTGCTGGGCACTGAAATGGGTGCCCTCACCCTTGTTCGGCAGCTCCGGCAACTGCTCCAGCAGGCCGGCGACCATGCGCGCCGAAGCCACCAGGCGCTGGTCGAGGGAAAACATCATCTGATTGCGCAGGTCGCTGAGCATCCAGGCCGCCGCCAGGGCCCAGATCAGGATAAAGGCAGCGCCCAGGGTCAGACTCAGGCGCAGGCGCAGGCTCATCACTCAGGCGTCCTCCCCGCCATCTGCCGGCCCCAGGCGATAGCCCAGGCCGCGCACGGTCTCGACGATGCCGTTACCGAGCTTGCGCCGCAGGTGGTGGATGTGCACGTTCAGCGCGTTGCTCTCCAGCTCGTCGTTGAAGCCGTAGACACTGTCTTTGAGCTGCTCGCTGGAGAGCACCCGACCACGGTTGTGCAGCAGCGCCTGGAGCAGCGCCTGCTCGCGTCGGGAAAGGTCTACCGGTGCGCCGCCGAGCAGGGTTTCCCGGGTGCTCGGGTCGTAGCTGAGGCGGCCATGCTCGATCAGGTTGACGCTGCGCCCGGCCACCCGGCGCAACAGGGTGTGCAGACGGGCGGCGAGTTCACGCAGGTCGAAGGGTTTGAGCAGGTAATCGTCGGCACCGGCCTGCAGGCCGTCGACGCGGTCGGTGACCGAATCGCGTGCGGTAAGGATCAACACCGGAATCTCCAGGCCTTGCTGGCGCTGTTGCTTGAGCAGCTTGAGGCCGTCTTCATCAGGCAGGCCCAGGTCGAGCACCATCACATCGAACTCGGCCACCCCGAGCATGGCCCGCGCCGCGGAAGCGGTGGCGACATGCTCCACGGTCAGGCCCTGGGCCGTGAGACCGGCGACTATGCCGCTGGCGATCAGCTCATCATCTTCACAGACAAGTACGTGCATGGTGAGACCTGTAGAAAAGCGTAGATTAAGACCGCGCGGGATTAAGCCGACATTATGGCCCGCACGGCCAACGCCACAAGCTGCGCAGGGTTAATCATCGGTTAATCGCCACCCGCCATTGTGCTCGCTGCCCCCAAAGGTTTAAGGCTTTAGCATGCGTCGATTGTTTATTTTGCTGTGTTTACTGGTCTCGGCCGTGGCCCAGGCGGGGAATAACCCGTTCGAGGTCAAGCCGGACTTCCTGCCGGTCGGCAAGGCTTTCGTGTTCACTTCACAACGTCTCGACTCCGGAGAGACCCAGCTCTATTGGCAAATTGCCGATGGCTACTACCTCTATCAACAGCGGCTGAAACTCGATGGCCTGGCGGATGCGCACAAACCGCCGCTGCCCGAGGGCGAGGCCCATAGCGATGAGTTTTTCGGCGCCCAGCAAGTCTATCGCCAGGGCCTGGAACTGAAGATCCCGGCCGGCGCCAGCGGCAAGATCAAGGTCGGCTGGCAAGGCTGCGCCGACGCCGGCCTGTGCTACCCGCCGCAATCGCTGGAGGTTGACCTGGGGGGCAGCCCGGCGCTGGCCGGCAACACCACGCAAGCGGCGGACCAGGCCCTGGCCAGCAGCCTGCAACAGCAGAGCCTGGGCTGGAGCCTGCTGCTGTTCTTCGGCCTGGGCCTGGTGCTGGCCTTTGCCCCGTGCTCGCTGCCGATGCTGCCGATCCTCGGCGGGCTGGTGGTGGGCAGTGGCGCCAGCCCCCGTCGCGGCCTGGCCCTGGCCAGCAGCTATGTGCTGAGCATGGCCCTGGTGTATGCCGCCATGGGCGTGATTGCCGCGCTGCTGGGCAGCAACCTGCAAGCCTGGCTGCAACAGCCCTGGGTCCTGGGCAGCTTCGCCGCGCTGTTCGTACTGCTGGCGCTGCCGATGTTCGGCTTCTTCGAATTGCAATTGCCCGCCTTCCTGCGCGACCGCCTGGAAGACGCCAGCCGTCAGCGCCAGGGCGGCAGCCTGATCGGCTGCGGCATTCTCGGCGCCCTCTCCGCCTTGCTGGTCGGCCCGTGCATGACTGCGCCCCTGGCCGGCGGCCTGCTGTATATCGCCCAGACCGGCGACCTGGTATTCGGCGGCCTGGCCCTGTTTGCCCTGGGCCTGGGCATCGGCCTGCCACTGTTGCTGCTGGTGACCGTGGGCAACCGTTTCCTGCCCAAGCCCGGGCCGTGGATGAACCTGCTCAAGGGCGCGTTCGGCTTCATGTTCCTCGGCACCGCGATCTACATGCTGCGCCCGGTGCTGGACGCCAGCCTGTGGATGGGCTTGTGGGGCGCCCTGGGCCTGGTGCTGGCCTACGCCACCTGGCAACAACGGGCCATTGCCGGACGGCTGCTGCACCTGTTCGGTGCCGGCGCGCTGCTGGTCGGCTTGTGGGGCAGCCTGCTGCTGGTGGGCGCTGCCGGCGGCAGCGACAACCTGTGGCAACCCTTGCAGGTCTACAGCGGCGGCAACGTCGCCAGCGCCGCGACCACCGACGAAGCGTTCCATACCGTCAAGACCCCGGCCGAGCTGCAAGGCGCCCTCGACAGTGCCAAGGCCCAGGGCCAATGGGTGCTGCTGGACTACTACGCCGACTGGTGCGTGTCGTGCAAAGTCATGGAGAAGCAGGTGTTCGGCCAGGCCACTGTCATGCAGGCCCTGAGCGACGTGCGCCTGCTGCGCCTGGATGTCACCGCCGACAACGCCGACAGCCGCGAACTGCTCAACCGGTATAAAGTGCCGGGGCCGCCGAGCCTGCTGTGGATCGGCCCGGACGGCGAAGAACGTCGTAGCCAGCGGATCACCGGTGAGGTAGATGCCGCGGCTTTTCTGCAACGCTGGACCATCACCCGGGAAGCCCGTTGATGCTGACCTTTACCATCGGCACCTTTGCCATCGCCCTTAACCACCTGCTGTTGATCAGTGCATTGGCGCTCGCCACCCTGATTGGCTGGAGGGTGGCCAAGCGCGGTGGTGAAAACCCCGAATCGGTGCTGTTCAGCCTGTTCCTGCTCGGCCTCCTGGCCGCGCGCGCAGGCTTTGTGCTGGCCTACTGGAAACACTATCGCGATGACCTGTGGCAGATCGTCGACCTGCGCGACGGCGGCTTCCTGGTCTGGCCCGGGGTCATTGTCCTGGTGCTCGGGGCGCTGGCCTGGGGCTGGTGCCGGCCGGCGCTGCGCCGGCCCCTGGGCGCCGGGGTCGGCAGCGGCCTGGCGTTCTGGCTGCTGGCCAGCCTGTCGTTGACCCTGTACGAGCAAGGCACGCGCCTGCCCGAGATCACCCTGCACAGCGCCACCGGCGAAAGCGTGCAATTGACCGACTATCAGGGCGGCCCGCTGGTGATCAACCTCTGGGCCACCTGGTGCCCACCGTGCCGGCGAGAAATGCCGGTGCTGGAAAAAGCCCAGCAGCAACGCCCGGACCTGACCTTCTTGTTCGTCAACCAGGCCGAAAGCATGCAAAGCGTCAGCACCTACCTGGCCACCCAGGGTCTGAACCTGAACAACGTGCTGTTCGACGGCAGCGGTCGTCTCGGCAAGGCCGTGGGTTCGATGGCGTTGCCGACTACCCTGTTCTACAGCGCCGACGGGCGCCTGTTGGGCAGCCATCTGGGCGAACTGTCCGAGGCCAGCCTGGCCCGCGCCCTGGAAAACTTCGACACGCCGCACACCTCGGCGCTCGCCCCTTCAAGGAAACTGCCATGCCCTTCATCCGCCACCTGCTGACCCTGTCCCTGGGCGCCGCCCTGCTGCCGGTAACCGCGCTGCACGCCGAAGAACTGCCGGCGCCCATCCGCAAGATCGAAGCCAAGGGCGCCAAGATCATCGGCAGCTTCGACGCCCCCAGCGGCCTCAAGGGCTACGCCGCGCAGTACCAGAACCGGGGCATGACCCTGTACCTGACCGCCGACGGTCAGCACGTGCTGCTGGGCAACCTGTACGACGCCGACGGCAAGGACCTGAGCGCCGAGCCCCTGCAAAAGCTGGTGTACGCGCCGATGTCCAAGGAAGTCTGGGCCAAGATGGAAGCCAGCAACTGGATCGCCGACGGCAACAAGGACGCGCCGCGCACCGTGTACCTGTTCAGCGACCCCAATTGCCCGTACTGCAACATGTTCTGGGAACAGGCCCGGCCCTGGGTGAACGCAGGCAAGGTCCAGCTGCGGCACATCATGGTCGGCATCATCCGCGAAGACAGCCCGGGTAAATCCGCCGCCCTGCTCGCCGCCAAAGACCCGCAGAAAACCCTGGCCGAGCACGAAAAGGCCGGCAAAGGCAGCACCCTCAAGCCCCTGGCGAAAATCCCGGCAGCCATCCAGGCCAAGCTCGACGCCAACATGAAGCTGATGGAAGAACTCGAACTGTCCGCCACCCCGGCGATCTTCTACCTCGACGACAAGGGCGAGCTGCAACAGCAGCAAGGCGCGCCTTCGCCGGACAAACTGCTGAAAATCCTTGGTCCGAAATAAGCCATCCCGCCCGCGGTTTCCCTGATTCAAGCAGCAGGCAGAGGTGGATCAGCACCTCTGTGTCCGCGACCAAAGGCAACAGGAAGTCAGATTGATTGAGGCACCTGTAGCCGCTGCCGCCGGGCTGCGCTGGCCAGGATAGCCGCCGATAGGGTGTCAGTGGTTTGGGGGTGTCGTTGAGGGCCAGCGCCCGAACGCGGCCCGAGCCTGGCCGCAGCGGCTACAGGGTATCGGGGCGACGGGGTTGTAGCACAACCTCACTCACGGCGCTCAATGATATTCGGCAACTGCTCGGTCATGCCGTGCGCCGTCAAATACCGGGTCACTTCGTCGACCCAGGCCTCGTTCGAGGCGATACCGGCCCAGGCCTGGCTGCCGACTCTGTGGTAGGGGCGGTCGTCGAAGGTGTAGATCAAGCGCTGGTTGACGTGGCTCAGGTCGAGGTTGTTCTTTTCACTTTGACGCAGCAGGGCATTCAGGACTTTCTGTTCCTCTTCTTCATTGCGGCGGTAACGGGACAGTTTCGGCGAGCTGAGGACCAGGAACTGCGGCGCCACCTGTTCATCCAGGGCCGCCTGCAAGCGGTAATGGCCATCCAGAATCAGGTAGGCATTCAGGCCGCTGACGTACCACAGCAGGATTGGCGGCAGGCTGCCCTCGCGCGCCTTTTTGCGCCACCACTTCAGGCGTCCGGTAAGGCGTCCGGAAAACCGGTCCACCGCGTGCAGGCCGACCACCGCCCCGCCGGCTTCCCCGAGTGCGACCCAACGTGGCGCGCCGGGCTCCTGGTTGCTCAGAAGGTTATCGCCCCGTATCGACCACTCAGGCAAATGGCTCAGGGCGTCCTGGCCGCCGACGAAATTCCAGTGCTGTTCCTGTGCCCACTGGCGCTGTATCAGCTTCAGCGGCTGATGCCACAAGCCGCGCACCAGCCAGTAGCCGGGGTACAGGAAGTCGGGCTGCTGGTGCCGCAGCTGGTCGATGAAAAACCGGCTCCAGGCCTTTAAGCGCAAGGCCGGCGCCAGTTGCGCGTGCTGTTCGACCGTGGGCGAATCAATGGCCTCGACCAGGGTCAGCGGCAGTTGTTCGAGCAGGGTGTTGCGGATCAGCCACACCCCGTAATAGCAGCGCGACAGGGTGCCCCAGAGCAGGGTCTGATCCCCCAGCACCAGTTGCATGCGCAGGTTGTCGCCACTGAGCAGACGCAACGGCGGCTTGGCAGCGCACGGCCGTTTCACGTCCACGCCCAGGCCGCTCCAGTTGCCTGCGAGGTCCTCGATATCACGCCAGAAAATCTGTTCCACCTTCACTCCTCAATCCCTGCCTGCGCTCACGCCTTGCGCTGAATAATGTCCTGCAAATGCTCGGTTTCACCCTGGGCCTGCAAATGCTGGCTGACCTCATCGACCCAGGCCTGGTCCGAACCGATACCGACCCAGGTGTGGGTCTGCGGGGAATGCTCGGGGCGGTCGTCGAAGGCGTGGATCAGCACGTCATTCATGCTCGCCGGGTTGAAGTTGGGGTACTTGTCGATCTGCCGGCGCAAGGTTTCCAGCACCTGTTGCTGCCAATCGGGGTCGGGCTGCACCGGCTGGATATGGGTCGAGCTGAGGACGATAAACTGCGGCGGGCGGTTTTCCTCGATGGCGGCCTGCAAGCGGTAATGGCCATCGAGGACCACATAGGCACTGAGGCCACCAACGAACCACAACAGGATCGGCGGCAAGCTGCCCTCGCGCGCCTTCTTGCGCCACCACTTCAGGCGCCCGGCCGTGGGGTCGACGCGGCGCAGGCGTATCAGGTTGCTGTCGTGGGACCACCAGTTGATCCAGTGCACCGGCTCCACGGCCAGGTCGTCGGCCAGCGCCGTGCCCCGCAGGCGCCAGCCCGGCAGGTGGCTGGAGGTGTCGTCGATGGAGGCAAAGGACCAGGCCGAAACGCCGTTGCGCTCGATGCCACGAATGTTGTCCGGGTCCGGCAGCAGGCCCCGGGCAATCCAGTAGCCGGGGTAGAAGAAGTCCGTTTGCAGGCTGTGCAGTTGGCTGACGAAATGGCGGCTCCAGGCCTTGAGCCGCGCGTCGGGGGCCAGCGCCTGATGCTGTTCGACCTCTGCCGAGGAGATGCTCGGCAACAGTTGCAGCGCCTCGGCCGCCTGGGCATTTCTGATCAGCCACACGCCGTCGCAATAACCGGCCATGGTCGCCCAGAACAGTGGCGTGGCGCCCAGCATCAGCTGCATCCGCCAGTTGTTGCCGGTCAGCAGGTGCAGCTCGGGCTTGCGCGCCTCGCCCTCGACCTGAACCCCGAGGCCCACCCAGCGGCCTTGCCGACTCTCGATATCCCGCCAGTAAAGCTGTGCCGTCATCGTCCCTGATCCTTGACTCTTGATTCTTGAAAACCTGTCTGAAACAACAATGCCCGGCAGCAACGATGAGGGCGCTGGCGGGCATGGGGGCGGGACTATAGCAAGGATTGCCGCGCAAGATGGAGGCTGGGCTGACCTTGGATTCGCCTACGGGTGGGTTGGCGGATGAAGGGGACAGCGCAGCCTCGTGCCTCGGCAGCGGCTACAGGGTCAGTGGGTTAGAGGCCCTCCAGTTCGGCCATGAGATCGCTCAGGCGGTCGGCTTTTTCTTCATCGATTTCGCTGGTGCCCAGGCCGTCGATGTACTCGGCCAGTTCCTGCACCGTGCTGCATTCGAACATGGCACGCAGCGGTACGTTGCGTTGCAGTTGCTTTTGCACCCGCGAGGCGATCTGCGTGGCCAGCAGCGAGTGGCCGCCGAGCTCGAAGAAGTTGTCGCGGATGCCCACCTGCTCGACCTTCAGTACCTCGGCCCAGATCGCGGCCAGGGTTTGCTCCAGTTCGTTGCGCGGTGCCAGGTAGTCCTGGCCTTGCAACTGGCCGATTTCCAGGGCCGGCAGGGCCTTGCGCTCGAGCTTGCCGTTGGCGTTGAGAGGCATGCGCTCCAGCCATAGCCAATGCAGCGGCACCATGTATTCCGGCAGTTCGCTGCGCAGTTGCTGCTTGATCCGCTCCAGGCGTTCGCCGGGCGTGAGCGCCGAGTCACTGGCCACCAGGTAGCCCACCAGGTGCTTGCCATTGGCGCCCTCTTGCACCCCGACCGCCGCTTCGCGAACGTCCGGGTGCTCGTGCAGGCGGGCTTCGATTTCCCCCAGTTCGATGCGGTAGCCGCGGATTTTCACCTGGTGGTCGATGCGCCCGACGTACTCCAGCACGCCATCGCTGCGGCGCCGCGCCAGGTCACCGGTACGGTACAAACGCTCGCCCGGCGCGCCGAACGGGTTGGGCACGAACACCTGGGCGGTGCGCAGCGGATCGCTGACATAACCGCGCCCGACACCGGTGCCGGCCACGCACAATTCGCCGACCGCACCCAGAGGTGCCAGGGCCAGGGCGTCGTCCACCAGGTACAGCAGGTTGTTGTCGGTGGGCGTGCCGATCGGCAGGTAACTGCCACGGGTCGAGGCCTGGTCGACGCGGAAGAATGCCACGTCATCGGAACATTCGGCCGGCCCGTAGGCATTGACCAAGCCCACCTGTGGATAACGCAGCAGCCACTGGTGCGCCAGTTCCGGTGGCATCGCCTCGCCGGTGGGCAGCATCCAGCGCAGGCCGTCGAGCACCACCAGGTCCTGGGCGAGCATGCCCTGGATCAGTGACGGCACGCTTTCCAGCACGCTGATGCCCTGGGCCTGCACGTGTTCCAGCAAGCCCTGGGGATCGTGGGCCAGGGCGTTGGGCACGATGTCCACCCGCGCCCCGAACAGCGGCGCAGCGAGGAACTGCCAGACCGAAATATCAAAGCTCTGGGACGCCGTCTGGGCGATCACATCGGCCTCGCTCAGTTGCAGGTACGGCACCTTGCTCAACTGGTTATTGAGCATGCCGCGCTGCTCCACCATCACGCCCTTGGGCAGGCCGGTGGAACCCGAGGTGTAGATCACGTACGCCAGGTTGTCCGGGGCGCTGTAGCGGCCCGGGTTGCCCTCGGCAAAATCGCCGGCCTGCACCGCCTCCCACACCAGCAATTGCGGGCGGTGGGCACAGGCCAACTCGTCGAGCAGGTGCTGCGCTTGTTCACGGCAGGCTTCGGTGCACACCAGCAACGGGGTCCGGCTCAGGTCGATGATGCGCTCCAGGCGCTGGCTCGGCAGGCCCGGGTCCAGGGGCAGATAACCGGCCCCGGCCTTGAAGCTGCCGATGATCATGCCCAGCAGGTCCAGGCCGCGCTCGGCCAGCAGCGCCACAGGTTGGTCGAAGCCCACGCCCTTGGCCAGCAGGGCATGCCCCAGGCGGTTGCTGCGTCGGTTCAACTCGGCATAGCTGTGGTGCTGATCCAGGCAGGTGGCGGCAATGCGTTGCGGATGGGCCGCCACCTGCGCCTCGAACAGCTCGACGTAACTGCGCTCCAGCGGGTAATCACCGGCGCTCTGGTTGCAGTCGTGCAACAGGAATTGCTGCTCCTGCTCGCCGAGCAATGGCAGGTCGGCCATGTCCCCGTGCAAGCCGTGCATCAGCGCCAGCAGCAGGCGCTTGAACTCGCCCAGCATGCGCTGCACGGTGTTCTCGTCGAAGTAACGCTGGTCGTAAGAGAGGTGCAGCCCCAGGTCATCCCCCGGGTAGCACACCGCCGTCAGCGGGAAGTTGGTGTGGGTGCGGCCCGAATCCGAGGTGGCATTGAGGCTTTGCGCACGGTCCAGCACCGAGACTTCCACCGGCGCGTTCTCGAACACAAACAGGCTGTCGAACAGCGGCTGGCCCTTGGGCAGTTCACTGTGTTCCTGGATGCTCACCAGCGGCAGGTATTCGTACTCGCGCAGCTCCATGTTGCTGGCCAGCAACTCGCCGAGCCACTGGCGCACGCTGCACGGCTGATCGTCAGCCGGCATCTTGACCCGCAGCGCGACGCTGTTGATAAACAGCCCCACCGTGCGTTGCATCTGCGGCATCTCCACCGGGCGTCCGGCCACGGTGACGCCGAACAGCACGTCGCGCTCGCCGCTCAAACGCCGCAGCACCAGGGCCCAGGCCGCCTGGGCGAAGGTGTTGATGGTCAGCTGGTGCTGCTGCGCCAACTCGCGCAATTGCGCACCGTCGCGGGCATCGAGACGGGTGTAGCAGTCGCCGACGGTCATGCCGCCGCTGTCACCGGCGTGTTCACGCAGGAAAGGCCGGTCGCTGGGGATCGGCGTGGTCTGCTCGAACCCTTGCAGGTTGCGCTGCCACCACTGGCGCGCCTCGGCCAGGCTCTGGCGTTGCAGCCAGCCGATGTAGTCACGATAACGCGGCGCCACGTCCAGTTGCGGGTCGCGGCATTCGCCGAGGGCACTGTAGATCTCGAAGAAGTCATTCATCAGCAACGAGCGGCACCAGGCATCGATCAGGATGTGGTGGTTGCTCATCATGAACCAGTAGCGGGTGGCGCCGACGCGGATCAGCCGCAGGTGGAACGGTGCCTGCTCCAGCAGTTCGAACCCGGCTTCGCGCTCACGCTTGAGCAGCGCTTGCAGTTGGGGCTCCTGCTCGGCCTCGGCTATCGCAGTCCAATCCAGGTACTCGATCGGCGTGCTGCCCGGCTTGTGGATAACTTGCAGCATGTCCTCGCCGACGTTCCAGCAGAAGGACGCGCGCAAGGCTTCATGACGGGCGATCACCGCCTGCCAGGCCTGGGCGAAACGCTCGGGGTCGAGTGCGCTGTTGATGCGGTAGCGGTCCTGCATGTAGTACAGGCCGGTGCCCGGCTCCAGCAGGGTGTGCAACAACATGCCCTCCTGCATCGGGGTCAGCGGGTACACGTCTTCGATCTGCGCCGCCGGCACCGGCAAACCGTCCAGCTGTGCCTGGGTCAGGCGGGCCAGGGGGAAGTCCGAGGGCGTCAGGCCGCCGGCATCGTCCTTGAGGCAATGGGCAATCAGGCTGCGCAGCTCGCCCAGGTAGGCCTCGGCCAGGTCGGTGATGGTCTGGCTGTCGAAGCGCTCGGCGCTGAAGGTCCAGCGCAGCACCAGTTCGCCGCCATACACCTGGCTGTCGACGCTCAGCTCGTTGGGCAGCGGTGCGTCCGGCGAGTGGGCCGGGCCCACCGGCTCGTCCAGGGGGCGGAACAACGCGTCCTGGGCAAAACTCTGGTCGAACTGCCCCAGGTAGTTGAAGGTGATCGGCGCCCGGGGCAAGGCGGCCAGGGTCTGGCGGCTCAGGTCGTCAGCCAGGTAACACAGCACGCCATAACCCAGGCCCTTGTGCGGCACCGCGCGCAATTGCTCCTTGATGGCCTTGATCGAGGCGCCCTGCCCGGCTGCTTCTTCGATCTGCAACGGGGTCAGGCGCAACGGGTAGGCACTGGTGAACCAGCCCACGCTGCGGGTCAGGTCGATGTCGTCGAACAGGGTTTCGCGGCCGTGGCCTTCGAGCTGAATCAATGCCGAGTCCTGCCCGGTCCAGCGGCACAGCACCCGCGCCAGGGCCGTCAGCAGCAGGTCGTTGACCTGGGTGCGGTAGGCGGCGGGCGCCTGTTGCAGCAGTTGCTGGGTGCACGGGGCATCCAGGGTCACGCTGACGGTCTGCCCGTGCCGGTGTTGCTGCCCGCCCTGGGCGCGCTCCACCGGCAGCTCGGCGCTGGGACCGGCCAGTTGATCCTGCCACCAGCCCAGCTCTTCGCGCAGGGACTCGCTGCCGGCATAGGCCTGCAAGCGCGCCGCCCAGTCGCGCAGGGCACTGGTTTTCAGCGGCAGACGCGGCGCCTGCTGCTCGAGCAACTGGCGGTAGACGCTTTGCAGATCGTCCAGCAGCACGCGCCACGAGACCCCGTCGACCACCAGGTGGTGAATGGCAATCAACAGCCGTTGCTGGTCTTGCGGCCCGTCCACCAGCAGCGCCCGCAACAGCGGCCCCTGCTGCAGATCGAGGCTGCGCTGGGCGTCGCTGAACAGTTCGAGGCAACGCTCCATGGACGGCACGCGCACGTGCCACAGCAGCGGCTCGTCACCCAGGGCCTGGTGTTCGGCCTGCCACGCACCCGAGTCCTGGCTGAAGCGCAGGCGCAGGGCGTCGTGGTGCTCCAGCACCGTCAACAGGGCCTGCTCCAGGTGCTGCGGATCCAGCGCCTGGGTCGGTTGCAGCAGCAAGGCCTGGTTCCAGTGCTGGCGCTCGGGAATGGCGCTGTCGAAGAACCAGTGCTGGATCGGCGTCAGGCCCGACGCGCCGCTGAGCAGGCCTTGCTCGGCACTGACCTGCTGGCTGCGGCTGGCGACGGCGGCCAGGGTCTGCACCGTCTGGTGCTGGAACAGGTCACGCGGGCTGAAATGAATACCCAGCTGACGCGCCCGGCTGACCACCTGGATCGACAGGATCGAGTCGCCCCCCAGTTCGAAGAAGTTGTCGTTCAGGCCGACCTGGGCCAGGTTCAGCACTTCGCACCAGACCTGAGCCAGGGTCTGCTCCAACTCGTTGCTCGGCGCCACGTACTGCTGGCGGTTGAGCTCCGGGTCCGGCAGGGGCAAGGCGCGACGGTCGAGCTTGCCGTTGGCGGTCAGGGGCATGCTCGCCAGCAAGATCAGGTGGGTCGGCACCATGTAGTCCGGCAACTGGCTTTTCAGGTGCAGCTTGAGCGCATCACGCAGGGCGTTCTGCTGCTCGGCGCCGTGCTCGGCCGCCTCGCTCACCAGGTAGGCCGCCAACTGCCGGCCACCGGGCATCTCCAGCGCCAGCACCACCGCCTCACGCACCGCAGCATGTTCCAGCAGGCGGGTCTCGATCTCCCCCAGCTCGATGCGGAAACCACGGATTTTCACCTGATGGTCGATCCGCCCCAGGTATTCCACCAGGCCGTCGGCACGCTGGCGCACCAGGTCGCCGGTGCGGTACAGGCGCCCGCCCTCGGTGCTGAACGGGTCGGCGACAAAGCGTTCGGCACTCATGCCCGGACGCTGGTGATAGCCCTGGGCCAGGCCGGCACCGCCGACATACAGCTCACCGGTGGCACCTTGCGGCACCAGGGCCAGGTCGGCATCGAGAATGTAGGCGACACGGGCGCCGATCACGCTGCCGATCGGCACGCTGCCGACGCCCTCCTCCAGCACCTGGGGTGCGAGGCTGGCCAAGGGCATGACCACGGTTTCGGTGGGGCCGTAGGCGTTGAAGAACAGGCTCGGCTGGAACGCCGCGCGGATCCGGCTCAGGTGCTCGCCGGTCAAGGCTTCGCCGCCGGTGATGCACATGCGCACCGGCAGGGTTTCACCCTGGGTTGCCAGCCACTGCGCCAACTGGCTGCCGTAGCTGGGGGTAAAGCCGAGGATGTTGATCCGGTGCTGGCGGATCAGTTGGCAGATCTCCTGCGCGTCCCACTGGCCCTGGGCCCGCAGCACCACATGGGCGCCGCTGAGCAGCGGCACCAGCAGGCGCTCGGTGGCGGCGTCGAAGTTGATCGAATAAAAGTGCAGCTCGCAATCGTCGGCGCGCATGCCGAAGCGCTCGATCACCGCCTGGCAATGCATGGCGATTTCGCCGTGGGCCACCACCACGCCCTTGGGTTTGCCGGTGGAACCCGAGGTGTAGATCAGGTAGGCCTGATGCTGCGCCAGGCTGATAAAGGGCAACTCACTGGCCGGGTAGTCGGCCAGCAGCGCGCCGTCTGCCTCCAGGCACCAGCGCCCGACCGTGGCCGGCAGCGGGCCCAGGGCCTCGAACATCGCGCTGTCGCTGAGCAGCAGGCCGATGCCGCTGTCTTCGATCATGTAATGCAGGCGGTCCAGCGGGTATTCCGGGTCCAGGGGCACGTAGGCGCCGCCGGCCTTGAGGATCGCCAGCAAGCCGATGACCATTTCCAGGGAGCGCGGCAGGGCCAGACCGACCCGGACCTGGGGGCCAACCCCACGCTCACGGAGCATCCAGGCCAGGCGATTGGCGCGCTTGTCGAGCTCGCTGTAGCTCAGGGTCTGCCCGGCAAATGTCAGGGCCGGCGCGTCCTGGCGAAGCTGCGCCTGCTGGCTGAACAGCTGCTGGATGCACTGGTCGAGACGATGCACCCCGGGCTCGATGCCCAGGCTGTCCAGCAGCTGCTGTTGCTCGCCGGCGTCCAGCAGCGGCAGTTCGCTCAAGCGCTGCTGCGGATTGGCGATCAGCGCCTGCAACAGGTTGCGCCAGTGCCCGGCCATCCGCGCAATGCGCGGCTCGTCGAACAGGTCGGTGCTGTAGGTCAGGCAGCAACCCAGGCGATGGTCGAGGTCGGTGACTTCCAGGTTGAGGTCGAACTTGGTCGCCCGCGCGTCGTTGGCCAGGTATTCCACGCTCATCCCGGCCAGTTGCCGGCTTTGCTGGAATTCCCAGCGCTGCACGTTGCACATCACCTGGAACAACGGGTTGTAGGCAGCACTGCGCGGCGGTTGCAGGGCTTCCACCAGGTGGTCGAACGGCAGGTCCTGATGGGACTGGCCCTCGATCACGGTGTGCCGCACCTGCTCGAACAGCTGGGCCACGCTCATCTGCCCGTCGAGCTGGCAACGCAGGACCTGGGTATTGAGGAAGGCACCGATCAGCCCTTCGCTTTCCGGGCGGATGCGGTTGGCCACCGGCGCGCCGATGCGCAGGTCGGTCTGGCCGCTGTAGCGGTACAGCAGCACTGCCAGGGTCGCGGTCATGGTCATGAACAGGGTCAGGCCCTGTTGCGCATTGAAGGCGCGGACCCGCGCTGCCAAATCGTCACTCAGGTCGAAGCGGTACAGCTCGCCCTGATGGCTTTGCACCGGCGGCCGCGGACGGTCGCTGGGCAACTCTAGCAGCGGGTGCTCGTAGCCCAGTTGCGTGGTCCAGTAGTCGAGCTGGCGCTGGCGTTCGCCGGCCTCCAGCCACTGGCGCTGCCACACGCTGTAGTCCAGGTACTGCACCGGCAAGGGTTCCAGGGGCGACTCGCGGTCGTCGATAAAGGCTTCGTACAGCGCGCTCAACTCCCGGGCGAAAATATCCATCGCCCAGCCCTCGGTGACGATGTGGTGCAGGGTCAGGACCAGGTAGTGCTCCTGCTCGCCGGCCTTGACCAGGCACACCCGCAGCAGCGGGCCGGTCTCCAGGTTGAACGGTGTATGCGCCTCGCTGTCGGCCAGTTGCTGCAGACGCGACTCCCGGGCCGCAGCGTCGAGCGCGGAAAAATCCTTCCAGGCCATGCGCACCGCGCTTTGCCCGTGCACCTGTTGCCGGGCCACGCCGTCGACGCTGGGGAAGGTGGTGCGCAAGGTTTCATGGCGCATGATCAGCGCCTGCAACGCCGCCTCGAAACGCCCGATATCCAGCACACCGCTAAAGCGCGCCATACCGCCGACGTTATAGGCCGGGCTGTCGGGCTCCATTTGCCACAGGAACCACATGCGCTGCTGGGAATAGGACAGTGGCACCGGCAGGCTGCGGTCGACCTTGGCAATCGGCGGCTGCTGGTTGCGTTGCCCCGCTTCCTGGATCAATCGCACCTGTTCGGCAAAGTCCCCCAGCTCGCTGGCTTCGAACAGCACCCGCAGCGGCAGCTCGACATCACAGGCCTGGCGGGTGCGGGAAATAATCTGCGTGGCAAGCAACGAGTGGCCGCCCAGGGCGAAGAAATCGTCACGCAGGCCGATCCGTTCCTGGCCCAGCACTTCGCGCCAGACCCCGGCGATTTGCTGTTCCAGGGCGCTGCTCGGCTCAACGTGCTCGCGCACCTGCCACTGCGGCTCGGGCAAGGCACGGCGGTCGAGTTTGCCGCTGGGGCTCAGGGGCATGGCCTCCAGGCGCAGCAGTTGCGCCGGCACCATGTAGTCCGGCAGCTCGGCGGCCAGCGCGGTTCTCAGGCGGACACTCTGCGCCGCGTGCTCCTCGCTGCTGTCACTGCTGGTGTAGTAGCCGATCAGTTGCGCCCCGGCCAGGGTGTCGCGCACCAGTACCGCAGCCTGGGCCACGCCGTCCTGGGCCAGCAGCCGCGCTTCGATTTCCTGCGGCTCGACGCGAAAGCCCCGCAGTTTGACCTGCTGATCGAGGCGTCCGAGGTATTCGAGCACACCCTCGCGGCTCCAACGCACCCGGTCACCGGTGCGGTACAGGCGCTCGCCGCTGACGCTCAGCGGGTCGACCACAAAACGTTCGGCGGTCAGCGCCGGACGTCCCAGGTAGCCACGGGCCAGGCCGTTGCCGCTGATGCACAGCTCACCCGGCACGCCGGCAGGCAATGGGTTGAGGTCGTGGTCGAGCACGCGGCAAATCACATTGCCCAGGGGCCGGCCGATGGGCGAACGTTCGCCGTCGGCATCGGTGCAGTGCCAGTGGGTAACGTTGATCGCGGTCTCGGTCGGGCCATAACGGTTGTGCAGTTGCACCTGCGGCAGTTGCTCCAGGACTCGGCCGCGCAATTCGGCAGGCAAGGCTTCGCCCCCGGAGAACAGGCGGCGCAGGCTTGTGCACTGGGCGGCCAGGGGCTCATCGATAAACAGCTGCAACAGCGGCGGCACAAAGTGCAGGGTGGTCACGCCGAAGTCCTGCACCAAGCGGGCGATACGGTGCGGGTCGCGATGCTCGCCGGGGGCGGCGATCAACAACTGGCAACCGGTGATCAACGGCCAGAAGCACTCCCAGACCGACACGTCAAAACTGATGGGCGCCTTTTGCATCAGCACATCGCTGGCGTCCAGGCGGTAGGTGGCCTGCATCCACTGCAAGCGTTCGCTCAGCGCCTGATGGGTCACGCCCACACCCTTGGGCTGGCCGGTGGAACCGGAGGTGTAGATCACATAGGCCAGGTGCTCGCCATCCAGGTGCAGGCCCGGGGCCTGGCTTGGCCAGGTGTCGAGCTTGAGGCTGTCCATGGCGATGGTGCTGACGCCCTCGGCCGGGGGCAGGCGCTCGAGCAGGTGGGTCTGGGTCAGCAGCAGCTCGACGCCGCTGTCGCCCAGCATGTAGGCCAGGCGCTCGGCGGGGTAATCCGCATCCAGCGGCACATAGGCGCCACCGGCCTTGAGGATCGCCAGCAGGCCGATCAGCAGGTGTGGCGAACGCTCGGCGGCAATCGCCACCCGCACATCCGGGCCCACGCCCTTGTCGCGCAGGTAATGGGCCAGGCGGTTGGCCTGGGTGTGCAGCTCGGCAAAGCTCATCTGGCCGCCGTCCCACAGCAGGGCACTGCGCTCCGGGGTCAGCCGCGCCTGTTCGCAGAGCAGCTCCGGCAGCCAGCGCGTGGCCGGGGCGCAGGGGGCGCTGCTCCATTGCAGTTGCTGGGCCTGCTCGGCCGGGTTGAGCAGTTGCAGGTCGCCAATTGCAGTATCCGACTGCTCGCAGGCCTGTTGCAGCAGGCTGACGAAATGCTCGGCCAGACGCTCGATGGTGGCGGCGTCGAACAGTTCATCGGCGTAGTCGAAGGCCAGGCTCAGGCGCCCATTGCGGTCTTCGTCGCTGTGCAGTTGCAGGTCGAACTTGGCTTCGCGGCTGTGCCACGGCAACTCTTCGGCCAGCAGCCCGGGCAGCCGGCGCAAGGCGCTGAGATCGCGCTGCTGGTGGTTGAACATGACCTGGAACAGGCCCTGCTCCCGCGCCTGGGGGAAGGCTTCCAGCAGTTGTTCGAACGGCAGGTCCTGATGGGCCTGGGCTTCCAGCGCGGCTAGCCGGGTCTGTTGCAGCAGCTCGGCGAACGACAGCCGCGAATCGATGTTGGCGCGCAGCACCTGGGTGTTGATGAAGAAGCCGATCAGGCCCTGGGTTTCCAGGCGCGGGCGGTTGGCATTGGGCACGCCGATGCGCAGGTCGCGCTGACCGCTGTAGCGATACAACAGGCTCTGGAACGCCGTCAGCAGCACCATGAAGGCGGTCGATTGCTGGGCCTGGGCGGCCTCGCGCACTGCCTCGCTCAGGCTCGCGCCCAGGCGCAGGCTGTGGCGTGCGGCGCTGCGGGTGAGCTGCGCGGCGCGTGGGTGGTCGGTGGCCAGTTCCAGGCTCGGGTGCTCGTCCCCCAGTTGCTGTTTCCAATACGCCAGTTGGCGTTCGCCCTCGCCCTGGGCCAGCCACTGGCGCTGCCAACTGCCGTAATCGGCGTACTGCAACGGCAGGGGCGCAAGCGTCGCCACCTGCCCCTGGGAGGCCGCTGCATACAGGCGCGAAAACTCGTCGATCAGCAGGTTCAGCGACCAACCGTCGGCAATGATGTGGTGCAAGGTCACCAGCAGTTGGTGCTCTTCGTCGTCCAGGCGCAGCAGGGTGACCCACAGCAGCGGGCCGTGCTCCAAGTCGAACTGGGTGCGGGCTTCGTCCTCGCGGATCTGCCGGGCCCGGGCTTCGCGCTCGGCCGGCGGCAGGTCGCCGAGATCGATCAGTTGCAGGTTGAATTCAGCGCTCGGGGCCACCTGCTGCAGGGCCTGGCCGTCGCGTTCGAAAAAGCGCGTGCGCAGCGATTCATGGCGTTCGATCAATTGCTCGAAGCTGGTGCGCAGGGCGTCCTGGTCCAGTTCGCCGCGCAGGCGCAAACCGGCGGGAATGTTGTAGGCCGTGCTCTGCGGGTCGAGTTGCCAGGTGATCCACAGTCGGTTCTGGGCCAGGGATTGCGGCAGGGCCTCGCTGCGGGACAAGGCGCCAATGGCGCCCTGGGCCAGGCCGCCGTCCTGTTGCAGGCGCGCCACCTGGGCAGCAAAACCGGCCAGGGTCGGGGCCTCGAACAGCAGCCGCAGGTTCAGTTCCAGGCCCAGCGCTTCCCGCAGGCGCGCCACCACCTGGGTCGCGGCAATCGAGTTGCCGCCAAGCAGGAAGAAGTGATCATCGGCCGCCACGTGGGGCACTTGCAGCTGCTCGGCCCAGATCTGTGCAATCACGGCGTGCAGCTCACTGCTGCCCTGCTCGGCCGGGGTCGACTCAAGGGCGCCCCCGTGCGACGGCGGGAACAATCCATAGTGATCCAGGCTGCCATCGGCCAGGCGCGTGCGGCAGGCCGAGCGTTGCAGTTTGCCGCTGGAGGTCTTGGGCAACGCCCCCGGGTTGAGCAGCACCACCACGCTTGGCGCTTCCTGATAGGCCTCGGCCACGGCCTGGCGAATCAGCTTGATCAAGGCCTCGGGCGCCAGGATTTTCTGCACGCTGCGGCTGATCTCGGCGGCAATGCCGATGCCTTCCACGCCCTGCTCGGTGACTGCGAACGCCGCGACCCGGCCTTTGCGCACCACCTCCACTTCACGCTCGATGGTTTGCTCGATGTCCTGTGGATAAAGGTTGTGCCCGCGCACGATCAGCAGGTCTTTCAGGCGCCCGCTGATGTACAGCTCGCCAGCGCGCATAAAGCCCAGGTCACCGGTGCGCAGCCAGGTGCGACCAGCGTGCTGGACAAAGGTCTTGGCGCTGGCTTCGGGGTTGCGCCAGTAACCGTGGGCGATGCTCGGGCCGGCGGCCCAGACTTCGCCCACCTGGTTTTCGGCCAGTTCGGACAAGCTGTGAGGATCGACGATCAGCACCGCGTGCAGCGGCTGGCTGCTGCCGCAACTCATCAGCGCATTGCCGCTGCCCGGCTCGGCGCAATTGCGCGCCAGGGCCCGGTCATCCAGGCGCAACGCCGGGATGCCCTGGCCACGGGTACCGCCGGCCACGAACAAGGTGGCCTCGGCCAAACCATAAGACGCAAAGAACTGATGGGAGGTGAATCCGCAGGCGGCGAATTTCTCGGCGAAACGCTCCAGGGTGTCCAGGCGAATCGGCTCGGAACCGGAATAGGCCACGCGCCAGCGGCTCAGGTCCAGGCGCGCCAGGGCCGACTCGCTGACCCGCTCGCTGCACAGGCGGTAAGCGAAGTCCGGGCCACCGCTGATGGTGCCGCCGTACTCGCTGATCGCCTCCAGCCAGCGCAGGGGCCGACCGAGGAAATACCCCGGGGACATCAGGACACAGGGCACGCCGCTGAAGATCGGTTGCAGCAACCCGCCGATCAGGCCCATGTCGTGGTACAGCGGCAGCCAACTGACGATCACATCATCGGGGTTAAGGTCGATGCCAAAGCCGCGACGGATCAGCAGTTCGTTGGCCACCAGGTTGCCATGGCTGACTTGCACACCCTTGGGCAGCGCCGTCGAACCGGAGGTGTATTGCAGGAAGGCGATATCGTCGGCCGCCAGCTCAACGGCCCGCCAGCCCTGGGCCAGGCTCGGATCGAGCGTGTCGACACAAAGCAGGGGCGGTGCTCCGGGGGCTTGCAACTCTTCCATCTGCAGCAGGGATTCACGCAGGCCGGCACTGGTCAGCAGCAGCCTGGGCTCGGCGTCGGCGATGATCGAGATCAGCCGCTCCTGGTGATGGTGCCGGCTCGACTCCGGTGGATAAGCCGGGACCGCGATCACCCCGGCATACAGGCAGGCAAAAAACGCCGCGACATAATCCGGCCCGCTGGGGAACAGCAGCACCGCCCGGTCGCCCAGCTCGGCGTTGGCTTGCAGGGCCGCAGCCAGGGTCCGCGCGCGCAGATCGAGGTCGCGGTAAGTGAGGACCACGTTCTGATCCTGGTCTTCGGCAAGAAAGCGCAAGGCCACTTGATCGGGCGTCTGAGCCGCCCGGCGTTGAAGGGCGTGGGCCAGGGTGCTGGGGAGTTCGAACGCGTCCGTCATGGGGTTTCCTGCCAGGATTATGCTTGCAATTGGTGTCGATCCGGGAGCTGCCGAGCGCCTCACAACCCATTTATAAACAAAGGGTTATGCCGATATACGGAAGGTTTTAAGCGCTGCATGACAAGGCTCTTGGCCCGTGACCTTTCTCCAATGAGAACGGATGACGTCTTGAAATAATTAGTCGCCATCCTGCGCTCTCAAGGCTCGGCGCCGGGGTCAGACGTGCAGCAGTTCTCAATCTGCACCCACCAAGAGCATTAATTCTCTTTCTCAATTGACAATCATTATCATTAGACCTAATTTGTCGCTCGATGTGTAGGACGAGTCCCAATCTTCTGTCGTCCCACTTACCTCCCTGCAACAAGGTGATTTCCATGACGGAACAAGTATCCACAAGCAAGTGTGATTCACCGCTTCTCCAGGCGTTTGTCGATAACCGCCTGATTCTGGTCAAGATTGCCGCGCGCATCACGGGCTGCCGCTCGCGCGCCGAAGACGTGGTGCAGGATGCGTTCTTCCGATTGCAGTCGGCACCGCAGATCACTTCATCGTTCAAGGCCCAGCTCAGCTATCTGTTCCAGATCGTGCGCAACCTGGCGATCGACCATTACCGCAAGCAGGCGCTGGAGCAGAAGTACTCAGGCACTGAAGAGGAAGGTTTGAATGTGGTCATTCATGGCGCGTCCCCGGAAACCTCGCACATCAATTTTTCGACCCTGGAACACATCGCCGACGCCTTGACCGAGCTGCCGAGTCGCACCCGCTATGCGTTCGAGATGTACCGCCTGCACGGTGTGCCGCAAAAGGACATCGCCAAGGAGCTCGGCGTCTCGCCGACCCTGGTCAACTTCATGATTCGCGATGCCCTGGTGCACTGCCGCAAGGTCTCGGGCAACCGCGCCGATACCTACGCCCGCCGTTGAGCCCCGCCTCTTCCTGAGGTCAGCAACTCGCTTGCAGCCGACCAGGGCCCGGAGCAGAAAACTGCACCGCCCTCGCCGGCAAGCCCGCTCCCGGGATTACAGCAGGGAGCAATGATCGAAAAAGCGTTCACGCCCCAACATCATCAAGGCCGCGCGCTTGTGGGGAAAATCGAACTCCTTCTCGCAGTGAAAACACTGGTTGTGCATGTAGCCGATCATCTTCGCGTTATCGGCGCGCGGCTCGGCAACCACCGTCTGGGTGCGCGGGTCGTCGAGGAACAGGTAATGCACCAACGCCGATAACCAGCTCGCCACCTTGTGCGGGCCGCGCTGATCCTCTTCTCCCACCAGCATGTGAATGCCGCGATCGTAATTGTCGGCGTCATAGAACGGTGCAATCCGGTCTTCCTTGGCCCAGTAGGCTTCGAAGTAGGCGAACGGCTGGTCGTCGAAACAGCCGATCAGGGTCAGGGTGTGGGGGTCGGCCTGGAGCTTGTCGAGGTATTCGCGGTGCTGCTCGAGGCTGCCGCCTTCCTGCCAGAAACTCAGGACCCGCGGGTTGTTCTGCCAGCGGTTGAAGCGCGCCAGGTCGCTCTCGATCTCCAGGGTGCGCAACGACACCCAGGCCCCCAACCGCGCATCGAAGCGTCGATAGACTTCACCCCGGGGCTTGACCGGACGTCGAGGGTGACGCTTGCCGTCGCTGATGATCATCTGCTGTGGATAACTGCCCGTCAGCGAGTCGCCCAGCCAGGGCTGCGGCAACTGCCAGAACAGGGTGCGCTGGCACAGGTACTGCTCGGCGTGCTCGCCGGCTATCAGCAGCCCGCTGCGCAACGCCTCATCAGGACGCTCGGGCAGGTACCAGGTTAGGCTCTGGCAGCTCGGGTCGCGGGCGAACAACCAGTAGCAGGCGGCCCAGATCGCCTGGCCCAACGGCCGCTGGTGCAGTTGCAGCAGGTGGACCTGGGTCTGTTCCTCACGGTCGAGGCGCAGCTGGATCAGCAACTGCCCTTCCAGTATCAGGCTCAGGCAGGTGGCGGTTTCATCGGCGGCAAGGCGCTGCCCCTGGGGCAACGCCAGGGCGCTCAGATCGTTCAGGTTGGACATGGGTCGGGCTCACGATAATCGTCGACAGTTCAAGCAAGTGACGTGATCGGAGAGCAAAAATTTAGCCTTCAACGCCAGGCGTCGGCCATCTGGCGCAATCAGCGACGGGCCACCGGACTCACCACGATGCGGTAGGGGTCGAAGATCTTCAGCATCTGCCCGTTGTCGCGCAGGCCCTGGAGCAACTGGCCGAAGGCTTCGCCGCTGATCGGCGCTTTGGAACGGATCAGCGCGTAGTGGTGATACACCTGATCGATGCGCTCGGACACCAGTAGTTGCGGGGCGTCATCGGCGTTATGCAGCAGGAAGTCGCTGAGGTAGGAACGGGTCACCAGGGCAATGTCGGAACGTCCGCGCAGCACCATCAGCAAATTGCTGTCGTGGGAGTACGTCAGCGTGGCGTTGAAGGTTTGCGCCAGGTACTTGGGGTCGGCGTTGAAGTGGGCAAAGGCATAGTGGTAGCCGCTGAACAGCGCCAGGCGCTTGCCGGAAAGGTCGTTGAAGTATTCCTGGCCCCGCTGCGGCGTGCGCTGGGCGACGAAAATCTCTGCGTCCTCAAGGCCCATGTCGACGCTGGTGTGGGCGATGTCCTGCCAGCCCCAGGCGGGGTTTTCAAAAATCGCCATGTCCACGCGGCCCTGCTCGAAATCACGAAAGCGCCGGGGGATGGACGTGGGAACCAGAACGAACTGGTAGTCGCTTTGCAGTTGGTTCAAGGCTTCCACCAATTGCGGCAGGAGCCCGGTGTCGGCGCCCTGTTCGGGGCGTACGGTGTACGGCGGAAAATGCGCCGCCGCGACCCGTACCAACTGCGCCGCGGTTACCGGCCCCATCCATAGCGCAACCAACGCCAATAACGCGATGTGCGTGGCCGTACGCATGGACAAGGACATCAAGGCAACACACCTCAAAAAAGATCGGGGGGAATGCAAGTAAGCTAGGCGGTTTCAAGCACTTCGACAACTTTTGCAACAAACAATGATGGCTTGGGCTACCGGTCCTTGAGCACCAGGGTCAACGCTTCCTCGGCCAGTTGCTCCAGGGTCATGCTGCCATCGGCGCGAAACCAGGTAGTGGTCCAGGACAAGGCACCGGTCAGAAAGCGCCGGGTGATAAACACATCGCCCTTGATATACCCCGCTTCCCGGGCCTCGCCCAGCACCTGCAACCAGATCTGCTCATAGATATCGCGCAGCGCCAGCACTTGCGCCTGGCCCTCGGCGGACAGCGAGCGCCACTCGTACACCAGTACCGCCATGGCTTCGCCGCTGCCGCCCATGATCGACTGCAATTCACAGCGAATCAGCGCCAGCACCCGCTCGCGCACGCTGCCGGCCGCGGCCAGTTCGACCCGCATTAACGCGGTGTTGTAGTGGATGGTTTCTTCCATCACCGCGCGCAGGATGTCGTCCTTGCTTTTGAAGTGGTGAAAAATGCTGCCCGATTGAATGCCCACGGCGCTGGCCAGGTCACGCACCGTGGTGCGCTCATAGCCTTTATTGCGAAACAGATGGGCGGCGGTTTGCAGCAGCTTGCCCCGGGCGCTGTCGGGGTCGGTCAGTTGCCCGTTGGCGACCAGCTCGCGTATGGCCTGCAAGGCTTTTTGCTCGTCCACGGGTTCTCTCCTACATTCAGCCAATCAGAAATACGCTGCCGCCCCTGAAAACAGGCGGGTTGCGCGCGCAATTTAAGCCTCCGGGGGCGACCAAGCAAGCGCTCGGGTCGAAGATACCTTGCGCATTTACAAACCAAGCGCTTGCTTGGTAGTCTCCTCGCAGTTCTTTTACCCGAGAGCCCTGCCATGACCAAGACCGTACGCATCGGCTGCGCCAGCGCCTTCTGGGGCGACACCTCAAGTGCCGCCGCGCAACTGGTGGAGGGCGGACACCTGGATTACCTGGTGTTCGACTACCTGGCCGAAATCACCCTGTCGATCATGGCCGGTGCCCGCATGAAGGATCCGACGGCCGGCTTCGCCACCGACTTTGTCGACGTCCTCAGCCCGCTGCTGGCGACCATTGCCCAGCAGCGGATCCGGGTCATCAGCAACGCTGGCGGGGTCAACCCCCAGGCCTGCGCCGCTGCTCTGCAAGCCGCCTGCGACAAAGCCGGGGTCGAGCTGAAGATCGCCGTGCTGCTGGGCGACGACCTGCAACCTCAATTCAAGCAACTGCGCGATGCCGGCCTCCACGAGATGTTCAGCGGTGCGCCCCTGCCGGCAACGTGCGTCTCGACCAATGCCTACCTGGGCGCCCCGGGGATTGTCGAAGCACTGCGCCTGGGCGCCGACATCGTGATTACCGGGCGGGTGGTCGACAGCGCGGTGGTCAGTGCGGCGCTGGTGCATGAGTTCGACTGGTCGTGGCAGGACTACGACAAACTGGCCCAGGCCGCCCTGGCCGGGCACATCATCGAGTGCGGAGCGCAATGCACCGGCGGCAACTTCACCGACTGGCGCGAGGTACCGGACTACGAACACATCGGTTTCCCTATCGTCGAAGTCGCGGCCGACGGCCAGTTCGTGGTGAGCAAGGTCGAACACAGCGGCGGCCTGATCAGCCCCCTGAGCGTCGGCGAACAGTTGCTCTACGAGATCGGCGACCCGCGTGCCTACCTGCTGCCGGATGTAGTCTGCGACTTCAGCCAGGTCCGGCTGCGGCCACAGGGCAAGCAGGCGGTTAGCGTGCACGGCGCCAAGGGCCTGCCGCCCACGGCCCAGTACAAGGTCAGCGCCACCTACCTCGACGGGTTTCGCTGCACCGCCAGTTGCCTGATGGCCGGCATCGACGCCGTCGCCAAGGCACGCAGGGTCAGCCAGGCGATCATCGACAAGACCAGCGAGATGTTCAGCCAGCGCGGCTGGGCGCCCTACAGCGAAGTGAACATCGAACTGCTGGGCAGCGAAGCCACCTATGGTCCCCATGGCCAGCGCCAGGACAGCCGTGAAGTGGTGATCAAACTGGCGGTGCGCCATCCGAGCAAGCAGGCCCTGGTCCTGTTTTCCCGGGAGATCGCCCAGGCCGCCACCGGCATGGCGCCGGGCCTGACCGGGATCGTCGGCGGCCGGCCGACGGTGTATCCGCTGATCCGCCTGTTCTCCTTCCTGATCGATAAACAGGCCTGCCCGTTAAGCATCGACTTCGCCGGGCGGCAGCATCCCTGCGCCCTGCCCGCCGTCGACGCCCTCGACCCGGCGGCCCTGCCCGCCCCGCACCCGGTGCCCAAGCCCGAAGGGCGCGCCGACGCCAGCGTGGCCTTGATCAAACTGGCAGTGGCGCGTTCCGGCGACAAAGGCAACCACAGCAATATCGGGGTCATGGCTCGCAGCGCCGAGTACCTGCCGTGGATTGCCGAAGCCCTGACCCCGGAAGTGCTGGTGGACTGGATGAGCCACGTGCTCGATCCGCTGCATGGCCGGGTCGAACGCTGGTACTTGCCGGGCAGCCACAGCCTCAACTTCCTGCTGGAAAACGCCCTCGGCGGCGGTGGCGTGGCCAGCCTGCGGATCGACCCGCAAGGCAAGGCCTTCGCCCAGCAGTTGCTGGAAATCCAGATCCCGGTGCCCCAGGGCATCGCTGACGCCGTCAATTGACGCAAAGGAGCCGCCGTGGCTTACGACTCGATATTCAAACCTGGGCTGTTCAGCGGCCAGACCGTGCTGGTCACCGGCGGCGGCAGCGGTATCGGCCGCTGCACCGCCCATGAACTGGCGGCGCTGGGCGCCCATGTGCTGCTGGTGGGGCGCAAGGCCGAGAAGCTGCAAGCGGTGGCCGGGGAGATCGCCGAGGACGGTGGCAAGGCCAGTTGGCAAGCCTGCGATATTCGCGATGAAGAGGCAGTGAAAGCGCTGGTGGCCGAGCTGATCGCCGACCACGGGCCGATTCATGGCCTGGTCAATAACGCCGGCGGGCAGTACCCCTCGCCGCTGGCGTCGATCAATCAGAAAGGTTTTGAAACCGTGATGCGCACCAACCTGGTAGGCGGTTTCCTGATGGCCCGGGAAGTCTTCAACCAGTCCATGAGCAAGCACGGCGGGAGCATCGTCAACATGCTCGCCGACATGTGGGGCGGCATGCCGGGCATGGGCCATTCCGGCGCGGCGCGCTCGGGGATGGACAACCTGACCAAGACCGCCGCCTTCGAATGGGGTTACGCCGGGGTGCGGGTCAACGCCGTGGCGCCGGGCTGGATCGCCTCCAGCGGCATGGACACCTATGAAGGCGCCTTCAAGGCGGTGATCCCGACCTTGCGCGAACACGTGCCCCTCAAACGCATCGGCAGCGAGTCGGAAGTCAGCGCGGCGATTGTGTTTCTGCTGAGCCCGGCGGCGGCCTTTATCAGCGGCAGCACCCTGCGCATCGACGGCGCCGCCAGCCTTGGCAGCCGCGCCTGGCCGCTGCACAAGGCGCAACGCGGTGCTCCGGCGTACAACGGTTTCCACCGTGCGTACCTGCCGGACGTACTCAAGGACGAGGAGTAAGCCATGCCGGTGATCCACTCCCAGCTCGACCCGCACAGCCCGTCATTTGCGCAGAACCGCGAGGCGATGCTGGCCGCCATCGCGCAGATCCGCCAGTTGGAGCAGAACCTGCTGGACAAGGCCGCCCAAGCCAAGGAGAAGTTCGCCCAGCGAGGACAATTGCTGCCCCGTGAACGCCTCAATTTGCTGCTGGACCCGGGAGCGCCGTTCCTGGAGCTGGCGAGCCTGGCCGGCTACAAGCTGCATGACGACAAGGACGGCAGCCAGGCCGGTGGCGGCCTGATCGCCGGGATCGGCTACGTGTGCGGGGTGCGCATGCTGGTGGTGGCCAACAACAGTGCGATCAAGGGCGGCACCATCTCCCCCAGCGGCCTGAAAAAATCCCTGCGCCTGCAGCAGATCGCCCTGGAAAACAAATTGCCGGTGGTGACCCTCGCCGAGAGCGGTGGGGCCAACCTCAACTACGCGGCGGAGATTTTCGTCGAAGGCGCACGCAGTTTCGCCAATCAGGCGCGCCTGTCGGCCATGGGCTTGCCGCAGATCACCGTGGTCCATGGTTCAGCCACTGCCGGCGGCGCCTATCAACCGGGGCTGTCGGATTACGTGGTGGTGGTGCGCGGCAAGGCCAAGCTGTTTCTGGCCGGGCCACCGCTGCTCAAGGCCGCCACCGGTGAAGTGGCCACCGATGAAGAACTGGGCGGTGCGCAAATGCACGCTCAGGTCGCCGGGACCGCCGAGTACCTGGCAGAGAACGACGCCGATGGCCTGCGCATCGCCCGCGAAATCGTCGGCCTGCTGCCGTGGAACGACCAGTTGCCAGTGGCTGCCCCGCGCCCCTACGCCGAACCGCTGTACCCGATCGACGAGTTGCTGGGGTTGATCCCCGACGACCCGAAAAAACCCTACGACGTGCGGGAAATCATCGCGCGCCTGGCCGATGCCTCGAACTTCCTGGAGTTCAAGGCCGAGTTCGACCAGCAGACCATTTGCGGCCATTTGCAGATTCAGGGCCGGGCCTGCGGCTTTATCGGCAACAACGGGCCGATCACGCCCAAAGGTGCGAGCAAGGCCGCGCAGTTTATCCAGCTGTGCGATCAAAGCCGCACTCCGCTGCTGTTTTTCCACAACACCACCGGGTTCATGGTGGGCACCGAGTCGGAACAGCAAGGGGTGATCAAGCATGGGGCGAAGATGATCCAGGCGGTGGCCAATGCCCGGGTCGCCAAGCTGACCATCGTCGTCGGCGGTTCCTACGGCGCCGGCAACTACGCCATGTGCGGGCGCGGCCTGGACCCGCGCTTTATCTTCGCCTGGCCCAACAGCCGCACGGCGGTGATGGGCGGCGCCCAGGCTGGCAAGGTGCTGCGCATCGTCACCGAGGCCAAGCACGCCAAGCAAGGCCAGGTCGCCGACCCGAAGATGCTCGACATGCTGGAACAGGCCACCGCGCAAAAGCTCGACAGCCAGTCCAGCGCCTTGTATGGCAGCGCCAACCTGTGGGACGACGGGCTGATCGACCCCCGGGACACCCGTACGCTGCTGGGTTACCTGCTGGATATCTGCCACGAGGCCGAGGTTCGCCAGTTGCAACCCAACAGCTTCGGCGTAGCACGGTTTTGAAACGAAATGCCCTGTAGCCGCTGCCGAACGCGGCCCGAGCCTTCGGCAGCGGCTACAGGTCGGGAGTTCGGGCAATCAGGATTGACGCGGTGTGACTCAACCTCAGGAGAACAATAAAAATGATCTTCACCCAGGAACATGAAGCGCTGCGGCGCACCGTGCGCAGTTTTGTCGAGCGCGAGATCAACCCCCATGTCGAGGAATGGGAGAAAGCCGGGCGCTTTCCGATCCACGAGCTGTTTCGCCAGGCCGGCGAGCTGGGGTTGCTGGGCATTTCCAAGCCGGAGAAATTCGGCGGCATGGGCCTGGACTACAGCTATTCGATCGTCGCCGCCGAAGAATTCGGCACCATCCATTGCGGCGGCATCCCGATGTCCATCGGGGTCCAGACCGATATGTGCACCCCGGCCCTGGCGCGGTTCGGCTCCGATGAGTTACGTGAACAATTCCTGCGCCCCGCCATCAGCGGCGAACAGGTGGGCTGCATCGGCGTCTCCGAAGTCGGCGCCGGCTCCGACGTGGCGGGCCTGAAGACCACGGCCCGCAAGGATGGCGACGACTACGTGATCAACGGCAGCAAGATGTGGATCACCAACTCGCCCTGCGCCGACTTTATCTGCCTGCTGGCCAACACCTCGGACGACAAGCCCCATATCAACAAGTCGCTGATCATGGTGCCGATGAACACCCCGGGCATCAGCCTCAGCTCGCACCTGGACAAGCTCGGCATGCGCAGCTCGGAAACCGCCCAGGTGTTTTTCGACAATGTGCGGGTGCCCCAGCGCTACCGCATCGGCCACGAGGGCGCGGGTTTCATGATGCAGATGCTGCAATTCCAGGAGGAGCGGCTGTTCGGCGCGGCCAATATGCTCAAGGGCCTGGAGTACTGCGTCGACAGCACCATCGAGTACTGCAAGGAGCGCAAGACCTTCGGCAACGCGCTGATCGACAACCAGGTGATCCACTTCCGCCTGGCCGAACTGCAAACCGAGATCGAATGCCTGCGAGCCCTGGTCTACCAAGCCACCGAGCAGTACGTGCGGGGCCAGGACGTGACCCGCCTGGCGTCCATGGCCAAGCTCAAGGCCGGGCGCCTGGGACGCGAAGTCAGCGACAGTTGCCTGCAATATTGGGGCGGCATGGGTTTCATGTGGGATAACCCCGTGGCCCGGGCCTATCGCGATGTGCGCCTGGTGTCGATTGGCGGCGGCGCCGACGAAATCATGCTGGGCATCATCTGCAAACTGATGGGCATCCTCCCGGGGAAAAAGAAATGAGCCGCCTGCCCGAATGCCAGACCCTGCTGCTCGAACCCCACAACGGCGTGCTGCACATCACCCTCAATCGCCCGGACAGCCGCAATGCCATGAGCCTGCAGATGGTCGCCGAACTGCGCGCGGTCCTGGCTGCCGTGGGGGACGATCGCAGCGTGCGCGCCCTGGTACTGGGCGGCGCCGGCGGGCACTTCTGCGCCGGTGGCGACCTCAAGGACATGGCCGCCGCCCGCGCCCAGGGCCCGAGCGCCTACCGCGAGCTGAATCGCGCCTTTGGCACCTTGCTCGAAGAGGCGCAACAGGTGCCCCAGGTCCTGATCGTGGTCCTGCAAGGTGCGGTCCTCGGTGGCGGTTTCGGCCTGGCCTGTGTCAGCGACATCGCGATTGCCGACCACCAGGCGCAGTTCGGCATGCCCGAAACCAGCCTCGGCCTGCTGCCGGCGCAGATCGCCCCCTTTGTGGTCCGACGTATCGGCCTTACCCAGGCCCGCCGCCTGGCCCTGACCGCTGCGCGTTTCGACGGCAACGAAGCCGAACGCCTGGGGCTGGTGCACTTTGTCGAGCATGACCCCCAGGCCCTGGCGGAACGCCTGGACGAGGTGCTGGCCCACGTCCTGTGCTGCGCCCCAGAGGCCAATGCCGCGACCAAGGCCCTGCTTCTGGCCAGTGCCGAAGAAGCCCTGCCCTCGCTGCTGGATCGCGCCGCCGAGCAGTTCAGCCAGGCGCTGGTCAGCGCCGAAGGGGTCGAAGGCACCCTGGCTTTTGTCCAAAAACGCAAACCGGCCTGGGCCCGTTGAGCCAGTGGCCGGCCAGCCACTGATGCTGAAGCCGGCTTCGCCAGAACTACCACCTCAGGGAGCCCCCCATGCGTGCCTTCAGCAAAATCCTTGTCGCCAACCGTGGTGAAATCGCCTGCCGTATCCAGCGCACGGCTCAGGCCCTGGGCTATCGCACCGTGGCGGTGTTCAGCGATGCCGATGCCGACGCCCTGCATGTGCGTATGGCCGATGAAGCGGTAAATATCGGCGCGGCGCCGGTGCAACAGTCCTACCTCAACAGTGCCGCGATCCTGGACGCTGCCCGCCGCAGCGGCGCCGATGCGATTCACCCCGGCTACGGCTTTCTTTCGGAAAACGCCGCGTTCGCCAGCGCCTGCGAGGCGGCCGGCCTGACCTTTATCGGCCCCAGCGCCGCAGCCATCGAGCTGATGGGCAGCAAGCGCCTGTCCAAACTGGCGATGCTGGCGGCGGGTGTGCCGTGCATTGCCGGCTACCAGAGCGCCGAGCAGGACGATGCCCGCTTGCAGGCCGAGGCCGAACGCATCGGCTACCCGCTGATGATCAAGGCCAGCGCCGGTGGCGGCGGGCGCGGCATGCGCCTGGTGCAACAGCCCGGACAGTTGCAGGAGCAACTGCGCACCGCCCGCTCGGAGGCACTGCATGCCTTTGGCAGCGATGAGTTGATTCTGGAACAGGCGTTGATCGAACCGCGGCACGTCGAGATCCAGGTGTTCGGCGACCAGCACGGCAACCTGATCTACCTCGGCGAGCGCGATTGTTCGATCCAGCGCCGGCATCAGAAAGTCATCGAGGAAGCGCCGTGCCCGGTGATGACTGCCGAACTGCGCCAGACCATGGGCGAGGCCGCCTTGCAGGCCGGGCGTGCGGTCAATTACGTCGGTGCCGGCACCGTCGAGTTTCTGCTGGATGCGCGCGGGCAGTTCTATTTTCTAGAGATGAACACCCGCTTGCAGGTCGAACACCCGGTCACCGAGCTGATCACCGGCCTCGATTTGGTGGCCTGGCAGTTGCAGGTCGCCGCCGGCCTGCCCCTGCCCTTGCGCCAGGAGCAGGTGCAGCTCACGGGCCATGCCATCGAAGTACGGTTGTATGCCGAGGATCCGGCGCAGCAGTTTCTGCCCCAGACCGGCCGGGTACAGCGCTGGGAGCCCGCCTCGGGCCCAGGGGTGCGCATCGACCATGGCCTGCTTGAGGGCCAATCGGTCAGCCCCTTCTACGATCCGCTGCTGGGCAAGCTCATCGCCCATGGCGCCACCCGTGAAGACGCCCGGCGCAAGCTGCTGCGGGCCGTGGAGGATTCGGTGCTGCTGGGGCTGGCCAGCAACCAGCGGCTGCTGGCCAATCTGTTGGCCCATCCGGGATTTGTCAGCGGCCAGTTCAGCACCGCCTTTATTGCCGAGCACTGCGCCGATGACCCGAGCCTGCAAGCTCTGCCCCCCAGCCCCGAACACCTGGCCATCGCCGCCGCGCTGTTTTACCAACAGGCCAGCGGCGCCCATCCCACAGGCCTGGCGGGCTGGCGCAACACCCCTAACCCGGCCCTGCACTACCGCCTGGGACATGAGCTGCAAAGCTGGTCGATCGCGGTCAGCCCGTTGCCGGCGGGCACGGTGCAGGTGCACCTGGCAGAGCAGACCCTTCAGCTCAAACTGCTGGAGCAGGACGGGCGCTGGGCCCGGGTCGAGGTCAACGGCGTGCAGCGGCGCCATGCCTACCACTTGCAGGGCGAGCACCTCTGGCTGGGCACCGGCCCCGGCAGCCTGCACGTGCAGGACCTGACCCACGCGCCGGTGGCCGGCCAGGCCAGCGCCGAGACGGGCACCCTCAAGGCGCCCATGGACGGGGCGATTGTCGATGTGCTGGTCAGCGAGGGCATGCCGGTGAGCAAGGGCCAACTGCTGCTGGTGCTGGAAGCGATGAAGATGGAACACCCGCTCAAGGCCGGCATCGACGGGGTGATCAAACGGGTTCAGGTGAGCCTGGGCGACCAGGTGAAAAACCGCCAGATTCTGCTGGAGGTGGAATAAGCCGCTAGGCGGATACGCCGGCTTTGGCTACGCTCATGCCTCATCTGGATGTTCAAGGCTGGAATTTGCGATGCCCCACTGGCTGGTAATAGATCTGGAAGCCACCACCGATGAAGGCGGCTGGCCGGTGAGCGAGATGGAAATCATCGAGATCGGCGCCACCCTGGTGAACCGGGAAGGCCGCGAACTGGATCACTTTCAACGCTTCGTCCGGCCCTCGCGGCGGCCGATGCTCACGCCCTTCTGCCGTGAACTGACCCACATCACCCAGGCCCATATCGACGCGGCGACGCCCTTGAGCGAGGTCTGGCCGCAGTTCGAGCGCTGGCTCAGCCCGCACCACGAGCGCTTGCACGGCTGGGCCAGCTGGGGCGATTACGATCGTCAGCAACTGCTGCAGGAATGGCAGCAACTGCACTTGCAAAGCCACCTGAGCCAGGTGCCCCACATGAACCTCAAGCAGCGCTTCGCCAAGGCCCGGCGCCTGGAACGGCCCATGGGCCTCAACAGCGCGCTGCAACTGGCGGGAATGCAGTTCAGCGGCCAGCAACACCGGGCCCTGGAGGACGCGCGCAATACCGCGCGCCTGCTGCCACTGATTCTTCCGGCCTGAGCCTGCGGGCAACAGGTGACGCCCCTAATGCCCTTGTGCATACTGGCCGACCTTTTTGACCCTTTTTCTAGAGGAATCGCCCATGTTTAAAGTCAACGAGTACTTCGACGGCACCGTCAAGTCGATTGCCTTCGGCACGGCCGAAGGTCCGGCCACCATCGGCGTCATGGCTCCGGGCGAATATGAGTTCGGCACCGCGCAACGGGAAATCATGCACGTGGTCTCCGGCGCCCTGACCGTCAAGCTGCCTGACAGCAACGGCTGGGAAACCTTCGCCGCCGGCAGCCAGTTCAATGTTCCGGCCAACAGCAAGTTCCAGCTCAAGGTCGCGGTCGATACCGCCTACCTGTGCGAGTACCGCGGCTGATCCGAACACCGGACACTGCACAAAAAAATGCCCGTATCCTGCGATACGGGCATTTTGCATTTCAGGATCAGGGGTTATTCGAGCACGGTGACCGGCATCCCGACTTCAAGCCGACCGTTGCTGTCGTTCACCAGGTTTTGCCCGAACATTGCACCGTCTTCCTGGGCCCGGTACTGCTGCAGGGTGGCCAGGGGCTCGCGGTCGGCGCTGCGCTTGCCGGTCTGCGGGTCGATGGTGGTGAGAATGCAGCGCGCGCATGGCTTGACCAGCCGAAACTCGATATCGCCGATTCGCACCCGCTTCCAGCCGTCCTCGGCATAGGCGCTGCTGCCCTCGATCACCAGGTTGGGTCGAAAACGCAGCATCTCCAGGGGGCGCCCCACACGCTGCGACAAATCTTCAAGGGACGCCTGGCCAATCAGCAGCAACGGAAAACCATCGGCAAAGGCCACCTGATCGTCGTCCTTGCCGTAACCGGCCTCGGTGGCACGGGCCCGCTCCAGCGGCACCTGCACCAGGCGCGTCGGCTTGCCGACAAAGTCGCTGACCCAGGCCGCAGCAGCCGCGCCGGCATCCGGCACACGCAGGGTATCGCGCCAGATGGTCACCCCCCGCAGCTCGGCATCGGCGCCGGGCAAGGCGACATCAATCGCGCTATGCCCGGGGGCACTCAGGGTCAGGCCGCCGCGTTCGTTATACAGCGCCGAGAGTTGGCTCATCTGCGCCACCGCGCGCTGCGTCAGGAAGCGGCCGCTGGCTTCATCCACCAGCATCCAGCGTCGATCCCCATCCAGGCCCAGTTTGTCCAGGGTGATCTGTTGCAGGGACTCGCCCTGGCCGGACTTGAGGGGGTATCGATAAAGCGCACTGAGACGCATGGCTGCTTCCTGGGGGGCAAAAACGCCACCTTATACGAGCCACCGGATGATGCAAGAAAACCCGACACGGGCAGGCCTTGCGCCTGCCCGCAGCCGCCAGGTCAGGCCGGGACTTCGTCGAGCATCAGGCGCTGGCGCACCACGTCGACCAATTTGTCCGGCTGGAACTTGGAGAGGAAGTTGTCGCAGCCGACCTTCTTCACCATCGAGTCGTTGAAGCTCCCGGACAGTGACGTGTGCAGCACTACATACAGGCCACGCAGGCGCGGGTCGTTGCGAATCTCGGTGGTCAGGCGATAACCGTCCATCTCCGGCATTTCCGCATCGGTGAAGATCATCAGCAACTTGTCGGTCATGACCACGCCGGTATCGGCCCAGGCCTTGAGCATATTCAGGGCCTTGAGGCCGTCACTGGCGATGTGCATCTTGACCCCGAGCTGGCCCAGGGTATCGCGCAGTTGCGACAGCGCTACGTTGGAGTCATCCACCAGCAGCACTTCGCGACCACGGGCGCGCTCCAGCACCGGATCGTCGAGCTTGTCGCGGGAAACCTTGGCGTTGTAGGGGACGATCTCCGCCAGGACTTTCTCGACGTCGATGATTTCCACCAGTTGATCGTCGACCTTGCTGATGGCGGTCAGGTAATGCTGGCGGCCAGCACTGGTCGGTGGCGGCAGGATGGCTTCCCAGTTCATGTTGACGATGCGATCGACGCCGCCGACCAGGAAGGCCTGCACCGAGCGATTGTATTCAGTCACGATGATGGTGCTGTTTGGCCCCGGGATCAGCGGGCGCATGCCAATGGCCTGGGACAGGTCGATGACCGGCAAGGTCTGGCCCCGCAGGTTGACCACACCGCATACAAACGGATGGCGCTGGGGCATCAGGGTCAGCTTAGGCAGTTGCAGAACTTCCTGCACCTTGAAAACGTTGATCGCGAACAGCTGCCGCCCGGCCAGGCGGAACATGAGGATTTCCAGGCGATTCTCACCCACCAGCTGCGTACGTTGATCTACCGTGTCGAGAATGCCGGCCATTAATGACTCCTGGGCGTGTTCTGATGAATTCACTAAAGGGAGTTATCGGCTGATAAAGCCGGACCTTGACCCCCTTACAAAATGCCACGTAAAACCATTGATGTCACATTAACATCATGGTTTACTGCGGTCGTCATCTCACACGAACACGACATTACTGGCGCCGACTACAAAGCGCCGGCAAAGTTCCTGCGTCTAGGGGAATCCCCTAGGAACAATCAGGACCAACCTGATATTCGCAGTATCCAATAGCCATTAATGTGACGCCATTCTCATTGCATGAATGGAGTCAGGCTTTTGTGTGCGACCGCAGGAACACAGCTTGGAACCCTCTCAAGCCCCACCGTCCTTGATCTTCCAGCGCGCGAGCTCTTGCTTGTCAGCGGCGCTGACGGTGCCTGCCTTTGCAGATTCGGCCACTCCCTGCCTACCCTCGCCGCCCCATCAGTCGCACCGGCGCGCAGCACGTTCGGCCTCATAGGCATCCTCAAATCCCTGGCCGGCCTAACCCTTCCATTACCTGGCACCCCGTCGTGGAGATCCGCATGCTGAAGGAAGGCTATAAGGGGTATCAGCCGCTGTCGGAATTCCTTGCCGAAGCCGAGAAGCTGCTGGCCAAGTCCGAAGATTGCCTGAATCACCTGCACCTGATCAGCAACGATGAAGAAGCCATCCAGTGCCTGCGCGACTCCCTGCTCACGCTTGCGAACATCACCCACGCCAGAGATGTAGAGCCTCTCAGTGATTTTGCCCGGTGCGTCCATGAGGTACTGGACCCCTCCCGAAACTCGATGGACCTGGGGCAACAGGTCCTGCTCGCACTCAAGGACTGCCTGACACTGATGGCCTGGCAACTGGAACTGGTCGACCCCACCAGCGGCCAACTGAACATGGATGACAGCGAACAAAGCCTGCTGCTCGATGCCCTTGCCACGCAGCTTGATCAGCACCCTCCCCGGCGAATTTCCTCAGGCACGCCCTACCAAACGCTCTCTATCTCCAAGCGAAACAACTGAAAACGCTGCCAGTCATTTCGACTTCGGGCCTGCCCGAACAGACCGCTGAGCGTTTTGAGCGCGATGTCGCCATTGAATACTTCATATCTCTCAGCGACATACTCAAGTATTAGCACCGCCAACTAAGGCCCATTATCGGGACTGCAAGTTTGGCGCTCTAACACCCAATAAAACCCTAATAAAATCAAATAGATCTTTACTGATTACAAGCATAAGACACAAATGGAACACCCGTCCCAAACCCAATAAACCTGACCTCCCAGACATATAAGTCGTCTATTTGGAAACGCGACCAACGGTATTCGAAGTGGTATTATGCGATCCATTAGATGCATTAAATAATGGCAAATTGCCTTCATTCAGAACCTGCAAAAGGCTGGCTCGCGACTTATGGAGCGTGCTGATTTTTAACCTTGCCCTTTCAAACAGCACCGCTTTTCAAACCGGGTCCCGTCACACGTTGTGACCGGGCTCCCCGTACTGAACATTTATTGGCTTCATATGCTATGCACGCCAGCCTCAAGTCCTTTATCACCTGGTCGCGTCCTCATAAAAACCTGCTGTGGCTGAGCCTGTTGCTGTGCTCATGCGCAGCCGTCGCCAACCTGGTTATTTACTGCCTGGCCAGTACTCTGCCGACGGCCCTGCTGGTGTTGAATATGGCGGCGCTGGCCTGTACCTGGATCCAGTACGGCTATACCCGCAAGTCGATCGAGTTCCAGCCCCAGGAGTTGGCCGACCGCCTGTTGGAAGTCCAGGAAAACGAACGCCATCGCCTCAGCCGCGAACTGCATGACGATATCGGGCAACTGCTGACCGCAGCCAAGCTGCAAAACGAATGGCTCAAGCGGCGCCTGCCCGAAGACCTGCACAGTCACTGCGCAGCCCTGGGCGCCACGCTGGATGAGACCCTGGCCAAGGTGCGCGACGTCTCGGCTATTCTCAACCCCCGACAACTCAACAGCCTGGGGCTGGAAGCCAGCCTGCGCGCGCACCTGCTCAAGACCCTGGAAAACACCCCGATGCACTGGAGCCTGGAATGCCAGCAGCACTTGACCGGGATCCCCGAGGAAATGGCCGTGGCAGCCTTTCGGGTTACCCAGGAAGCCGTCACCAATATCCTGCGTCATGCCCAGGCGCAAAACCTGCTGGTGCGCCTGCAGCGCCTGCCGCAGGGGTTGTCATTGCTGATCAGCGACGATGGCCGGGGTTTTGCCCCGGCGGCCAACCCGGGCGCCCAGGGGCAACGGGGCATGGCCGGCATGTCCGAGCGCATCGCACAACTGGGCGGCACCTTGAAAATCACCAGCCAGTCCGAGCAGGGAACACAGATTGAAGCACTCTTCCCCTGGGCTCCCCGGGCACTCGAACGGGCCAGCAAGAATAAGGTTTTACATTGACCTGTAATTTACTTCTGGTGGATGACCACTCGCTTATCCGGGCCGGCGTGCGAGCCCTGGTCATGGACATACCCGGTTACGCAGTGGTCGGCGAGGCCAGCGACGGCGGCCAACTGCTGGAGCTGGTTGAACAGCTGCTGCCGGATATCGTGCTGCTGGATATTTCCATGAAAGACACCGGTGGCCTCGAAGCCTTGCAGCGGCTCAAGGCGGTACGTCCGCTGAGCAAGGTGCTGATCCTGTCGATGCACACCGATCCGGCCCTGATCATGCAAGCGCTGGAATCCGGCGCCCATGGCTACCTGCTCAAGGACACCACCGCCACCGAACTCGAACACGCCCTCGAAGCCCTGCGCAACAACGAGCGCTACCTGAGCCCGGCCATCGCCCACACAGTAATCAACCAGGCCCTCACCCGAGTCCAGAAGCAGCAGCCGGAACAGGCCGATACCCACAACCTGACCGCGCGCCAGCTGGAAATCCTGCGCCTGATCGTGCGCGGCAAGTCGACCCGGGAAATCGCCCAGGGCCTGGGTCTGAGCATCAAGACCGTGGAAACCCACCGCTCGCAGATCATGAAGCGCCTGCAGATCTACGACGTCGCAGGCCTGGTGCTGTTTGCCGTGCGCGAACAGATCATCAGCCTCGACGACTAGTGCGCCGGGCGCTGGCCGAGCAAGGGTGAGCCCACCGGCAAATGCACGCGTAGCGCCCCAGGCCGGGCGCAGAAGCGCAGGCTGTCGCCCTTCAGCGGCTCGCCGTCGAGGTTGATGTCCAGGCCTTCGCTGACCTTGATCTCGACCCACGGCAAGCGCGCCCGGACAAACATGTTGTCCAGGCCAAAGCCCCCGGCCAACAGGTCCTTCAAGGTCCCGACCAACTCCTGCGGCGCCGGCAGGATGCTGATATCCAGCAGACCGTCGTCGGCCAGCGCATTCGGGCACAGCATATGCCCCCCACCCGCCTGGCGACCGTTGCCGATCCCCAGCGCCAGCAACTCGCCGCGCCAGTGGAAATCCGGCCCCTGCAACTCGCCGTAGGCCGCATGCAGCTCGCTGAAACGGGTGAGACCGGTAAACAGATAGGCCGCACCGCCCAAGACTTTCTTCAAATCTTCGGACGTATTGGCGGTCACCTGGCTGCCAAACCCGCCGGTGGCCATGTTCAGGAACACCTGGCCGCCGACTTCCCCCAGATCGATCGCCTGGGGCGCGACATCAAGCAGGTCCAGCGCGGCTTCCGGCTCCAGAGGAACACCGGCCGCGCGCGCGAAGTCATTGGCCGTGCCCAAAGGCAACAGGACCAGGCTGGCCTCGCCGGTATGCCCGGCCATGGCCTCGGCGATATCGCGCAAAGTGCCATCGCCGCCGCCGGCAATCAGCTGTGGATAACCTGCGGCCAGGGCTTCACTCACCAGGCGCTGGGCATCGCCCGCCTCCCAGGTCAGACGTACGGCCAGCTCCCAGCCCTGCTCACGCTTGCGTTCGACGGCGTTGCGTACTTGTTCGTTGAGGGCTTGCTTACCGTGTAAAATCAACAGCGCTTTGCGCTCGCTCATCCGTCGTCACTCCTGTCAGTCGAAGGTTGCTGCTGGATGTTGACCACCGGACGAGGAAAAAAACCCGTGGTTGGCCATTTAATTCATCACCTTCGTCGATTCCTGTGGAAAAACAGCGCACTCACTCGTACCAGGGCGGTTCGCCATTACCCAGCGTAGGTCGACAGCCCAGGTTTCGTGCGCGCATGCCGTCACAAACCATTTCGCTTTTACTCGGCGCAGCCCTGGCCGCGCACCTGACACCGAGGCCTTCTGAGTGAGCACTCTCATTCCTTGCATCATCGCTGGCGGCGCCGGGACCCGGTTGTGGCCTGTCTCTCGGGAGGCCCTGCCCAAACCCTTCATGCGTCTGCCCGATGGCGAAAGCCTGCTGCAAAAAACCTTCGCTCGCGCGAGCGGGTTGGATGACGTCGGCCGGCTGCTGACGGTAACCCGGCGGGAAGTGCTGTTTAACACCCTTGATGACTACCGCCCCCTGAACCGCCGCAAGCTGGAGCTGGACTTCATCCTCGAGCCTTTCGGCCGCAACACCGCGCCAGCAATCGCCGCCGCCGCCCTGCACGTGCGCCGCCACTACGGCGAGGACGCCCAGTTGCTGGTGCTGCCGGCCGATCACCTGATCACCGAGCTGGACGCCTTCGCCACCGCGGTAGGCCACGCTCGGACACTTGCCGAACAGGGCTGGCTGGTGACCTTCGGCCTGGTTCCTCAGCGCGCGGAAACCGGCTTCGGTTACATCGAAAAAGGCGCGGCATTGGACGATGCGAGCTTTCAGGTCGCGCGATTTGTCGAAAAACCCGACGCAATGACCGCCCAGGCCTATGTCGACAGCGGTCGCCACCTGTGGAATGGCGGCATGTTCTGCATGCGCGTCGACACCCTGCTGGAGCAATTGCGCGAGCATGCGCCCGAGGTGCTGACCAGCGTGCAAGAGTGCCTGGAGCGAAGCCACAGCCGCCAGGGCCCTGGCGAACTGCACCTGGAACTCGACGCGGACAGCTTCGCCTGCGTACCGGATATTTCCATCGACTACGCCCTCATGGAGCGCTCGCACAAGGTGGCGGTGGTGCCCTGCCAACTGGGCTGGAGCGATATAGGCTCATGGCAGGCGGTGCGCGAACTGCGCCCGGTCGACGCCCACGGTAACCAATGCCAGGGGGAAAGCGTGTTGCTGGACGTCAGCAACTGCTACATCGACGCCCCGCGCCGCCTGGTAGGTGCGATTGGCCTGGACAACCTGATCATTATCGACACCCCGGATGCCCTGCTGATCGCCGATGGGGCACGCAGCCAGGACGTCGGGGTCATCGCCCAGGCCCTGAAGCGCCAAGGCCATGATGCCTATCGCCTGCACCGCACCGTCAGCCGTCCCTGGGGCACCTACACGGTTCTGGAAGAAGGCCCGGGGTTCAAGATCAAGCGCATCGTGGTGCAGCCCCGCGCCTCACTCTCGCTGCAACTGCACCATCACCGTAGCGAGCACTGGATAGTGGTCAGCGGCACGGCCCAGGTCACCAATGGCGACCAGGCGTTCGTGCTGAAAACCAACGAATCGACCTTTATCAAACCGGGCCGCCCGCACCGCCTGGTCAACCCGGAGGCTGACGAACTGGTGATGATCGAAGTGCAAAGCGGCGAGTACCTGGGGGAGGATGACATCGTGCGTTTCACCGATGCCTATGGACGCACCCCTGGAGAAAAAGGGCCGGCCTGATCCGGTCAGCCGGATTCTCTGAGCGAGGCTCCAACTTTCGTACGGACTCTCTTTACTTTTCTTACAACAGATTGGGAATTGCCTGAATTGACCCCATCCCGGCAATCGAAGAAGGTTCAGGTCAGGCGAACGGCGCCTGTTACAGGGACGTGAATATCATGAACGACAAGCAACTTTTCGAGGGTTCGAACTCCGGCCTCAATCGCCGACCCGGCCATAACCTGTGGTTGGCACCCAAGCCTGTGCAGGTGGCTGGCGGGGTCGTGCAATCGACCGTCGAACTCAAGGCCGGCGAGGGAAAATGCCTGCGCCTGCTGAAAAGGCTCGCCTGGGCCGGCCTGGCCGTGGCCCTGCTGACGGGGCTGCTGAGCTGGGGCATCAACAGCCGCTTCGGCTTGCTGCTATTGCTCCTGCTGCGCTAGCCGCCAGGCCTTGCCGACACACGCCCGACCATGATCCGGTCGGGCATGTCTGCTGCCACTTCAACCGAGCACTTCACTCAAGGGAATGAAGTTGACCCAATCCCCTTCGACCAGTGTGCGCCCCTCGAGCACCTCGACCAGCCCTTCGGCCCAGGCAGCGCTGCGCAACACACCGGAGCTCTGGTTGCGGTAAATCACCGCCCGACCTTGCTCCATCCGCCCACGCAGGTACTCACGCCGGTTACCGGGCTTGGCCCAGACAAAACCCGCAGGTACCTGAAACTGCAATGGCAGTACGTCGCGTACACCCTGCCGGCGCAACAGATAAGGCCGGGCCAGCAAGGCAAAGGTCACCAGGGTCGACGCCGGGTTACCCGGCAGACCAATGACCGGCACCCCGCGAAAATGTCCGAAGGTCAGCGGTTTGCCAGGCTTTATCGCCAACTTCCACAACGCCAGTTCACCTTCCTCGCGCAAGGCGATGCCGAGGAAATCCGCTTCGCCCACCGAGACTCCGCCGGTGGATAAAATCAGGTCGACATCGGACAGCTCGGCCAGGCGCTGGCGCGTGGTCGGCAGGTCATCGGGAAGAATCCCGGCGTCTACCACCTCACACCCCAGGCGTTGCAGCCAACTGCAGAGCAGGACCCGATTACTGTTATAGATCTGCCCCGGTCCCAAGGCCTGGCCCGGCTCAACCAACTCGTCACCGGTAGACAACACCGCCACGCGCACAGGGCGCACCACCTCAAGCTCGGCGCAACCCAGGGAAGCGGCCAGCCCTTGCTCGATAGGCCCCAGGCGTGTGCCGGCCACCAGCACTGTCTCGCCTACGGTGGTTTCCTGGCCCTGGGGGCGAATGTTCTGCCAGGGGCTCATCGGCTCGCTGAACAGCACTCGCTCATCCGCCTGGACCTGGGCGTTTTCCTGCATTTCTACACAATCGGCCCCTGCCGGCACCGGCGCACCAGTGAAAATGCGCGCACAGGTGCCCGCCTTCAGCGGCTCGGGCGCTTGCCCGGCGAAGATCCGCTGGCTGACCGGCAGCGGCTCGCCGTGCCAATCCGCAAGACGCAAGGCATAGCCGTCCATCGCACTGTTGGGCCATGGCGGCAGGTCCAGGGTGGAAACCAGGTCATCGGCCAACACTCGCCCCTGGGTCTGGGCCAGGGGCAAGCGTTCACGCTCAAGAATCGGCGCCGCTTCCGCCATCGCCAGCAACTGTGCCAGGGCTTCTTCCACCGGCAGCAAGGTGCCGGTCTTGCCAGGCTTACCCACGGGATTCACAGGGTGCGGCCTGCTTCAAATGGGGAACGAAGTTGCACGGCCGGTGGCGCGAGTCCAACTGCTCGGCGAGGATCCCGTCCCAGCCGGTGCGCACGGCATTGGTCGATCCCGGCAGGCAGCAGACCAGCGTACCGTTGGCCAGCCCGGCCAGGGCCCGGGACTGCACAGTGGAAGTGCCGATATCGGCCACCGAGATCTGCCGGAACAGCTCCCCGAAACCATCGACCTGCTTGTCCAGCAGGCAACTGACCGCTTCCGGCGTGCTGTCGCGACCGGTAAAGCCCGTACCGCCGGTGATCAGCACCACCTGCACCACGTCATCGGCAATCCAGGTCGCCACCTGCGCGCGAATCTTGTAGAGGTCGTCTTTAAGCAGAACCCGTGCGGCGAGGTTATGCCCCGCTGCGCTCAGGCGATCGACGAAGACTTGACCGGAGGTATCGGTCTCCAGGGTGCGGGTATCACTGACCGTCAGCACGGCAATGTTCAGCGCTGCGAAAGGCACATCAGCCTTGGCTTTCATAGGCTCGATCCAGTTGTAGGAGAAACAGCCCGGTGTTATATCACAGCGCTCTCTTTGACTGCCGCTACGGAGACCTGCCATGACCTTGCGCCTGCCCACACCGCCCTGTTCGATCCTGCTCCTGGCTGGCGGACGAGGGCAACGCATGGGTGGCCAGGACAAAGGCTTGATCGAATGGCGCGGGGAGCCGCTGATCGCCCACTTGCAACGCCTGACCCGTGGCTTGAGCGACGACCTGATCATCTCCTGCAACCGCAACCTGGAGCTGTACGCCAGCTATGCCGATCAGTTGGTGCACGACGACAGCCAGGACTTTCCCGGGCCGCTGGCGGGGATTCGCGCCGGGCTCAAGGCTGCGCGCCATGAGCGGTTGCTGGTGCTGCCCTGCGATGTGCCGCAGGTCGATACCGAACTGCTGTTGCAGATGCTGCAAACCGCCAGTGCCCACCCAGGCAAACCGCTGATGCTGCGCCAGGGCGAGCACTGGGAGCCCCTGTTGTGTGTCATCCCGACATCACTGCTACCGGACGTGGAACGGGCCTGGCTGGAAGGTCAGCGCAGCCCCGGCAAAGTCATGCGGGACCTGGGGTGCGTGGCATTGCAATGCCCGGAAAATGATGCACGGCTGGCTAACCTGAACACGCCTGAGCTGTTACACCAGCACAACAGAGTGGCAGAATGACGCTAGTAAGGAACTTGCTGACGCTGTATACGTCTGAACATCAGTACTCAAAGTATTCAATTTCGGAGACATGCAATGACTCAACGGACTCTCGCCACGCTCATGCTCGCACTGGGTATCGCCACTCTTGCCGGTTGCGCCTCGCCTACAGTGATCACCTTGAATGACGGTCGCGAAATCCAGGCCGTCGACTCACCTAAGTTCGACAAGGATTCGGGCTTCTACGAATTCGAACAACTGGACGGCAAGCAAACCCGCATCAATAAAGATCAGGTTCGTACTGTCAAAGAGCTGTAAGCCCACCAGCTTGCGCCCGACTGACATAAAGCCCGCCTTGCGCGGGCTTTATTCTATGCAGGGCACTGAAATCCAGCCCCATGCCCCTTTACCAGTCCAGGCGGATGCGACTTTCGAACTCGCGCTCCTGCCCCGTCAACGGGTCGAGAAAGCGCAGGCCCTGGGCCAGTAACTTGAGCGGCCGGGCATAGTCGTCCTGCGCGTCCTTGAGCACCTGTGGATAGAACGGGTCATTGCAGATCCCCGCCCCCAAGGCACTCATGTGCACCCGCAGCTGGTGCTTCTTGCCCGTCACCGGGTACAGACCGTAGCGCCAGAGCTCACCGTTTTTTTCACGCACCTCCACCGCCGTTTCGGTATTACTGACGCCGGCGCCTTCCTGCATGCGGAAGAACGGCTCGCCCTCTACCAGCCGACTCTTGTGCACCAGGGGAAAGTCATGTTGCGGCAACGCCCGGGCAATGGCCTCGTAGCGTTTTTCAATCTGCCGCGTGGGAAACAACGATTGATAGGCCGAACGGCTATGGGGATTGGCGGAGAACAGCACCAGCCCTGCTGTGTGCCGATCGATACGATGCAAGGGCACCAGGTGGGGGTTGTCCAGACGCCGAATCAATCGTCGCAGTAGCGTCTGCTCGACATACTCGCCTGCCGGCGTGACCGGCAGAAAATGCGGTTTATCAGCCACGACCAGATGCTCGTCGGCAAACAGAATCGACTCCTGCACCGGTATCACCTTTTCGTCCGGCACTTCGCGAAAATAATGAATTCGCAAGCCTTCGCGGTACACCAGGTCAATGCCGACAGGCTGCCCCTGCCCGTCAAGCACCCGTCCGCGAGCAATGCGGTCGAGCCACTGCTCGCGGCTGATGGTGCTGAAGTGATCACAGAGGCAATCGAGCACTGTCGACCAGGAACCTGGAGGCAGGTACAAGGTGCTGGCCTGGTGCTGCGCGGCATTGAAAGGTGTGGAAGACATACGAAAAGCTCGAGCCGTTAATGCAAAGGCGCATTATCCGGCAAGGGCTGCGAGGCGCCTAGGAGAGTTTGCGCAAGCGAATCAAGCGTGCCCGACCTTGGCTTGCGCCGCTGCATCGGTGAACTCCTTGAGCCAGCGCAGCACATCCACCGCCTCCCAACGCCCTGGATCGTAGAGCGCATAAAGCAGGCCCTGGTAGCCCACCACATCCAACTGGCGGTGGTAACCGGCCCGCTGAAACAAGGCTTCGATTTCGGCGAAGCAGGTATTGAAATGCAACTTGTTGAACGGTGTCTTGCCTTCGGTGACCAGGCCATCCAGGCGCAATTCGAGCACCGCCTCATGCACCACATCGGCCGACATGCGATTCACACTGCTTTTCAGTTGTTCGACATTGACCATCATCTATCCCTTCCCTTCTTCATTCGTCCCCTGCCTGCACCCTCTGCATGGCAAGATCATCCACGGCCCACATAGCTGACCACCCACAGCACCACACCCCAGATCTGCAGCGACTCCTGATCATTCACCGCTACCGACGGTATCGACGGGCGCGCAGCCTTGAGCAGCAGGCCGCCCCTGGGATCGGGCGCCAGCAGGCGCAGGCTGAAGCGACTTTCTCCATCGAGATGGACCACGACATAGTGTTCCGCGACCGGGGTCGCCGAGCGATCGACAATCAAGCGGTCACCGGGGTAAATGCCAAACCCGAGCAAGCTGTCGTCATCGACCAGCACTGCGCGGATCTGCGGGGCGCCCAGGCCTACGGTACGGTCCAGGGAAAACCCGTTCAGCAGCGCCTGTTCATCCGCGACAACGCTGGAATCAGCTCGCGACTCCCCGGGCTCGGGCAGCAAGTGCTGCAAGCGCTCGGCACGGGCAAGAATGGTCAAGGACATGGCAGGGCACCCCAAATACTGTACGCACATACAGTAAACGAATTATCGGGTTGTTGCCAACGGATTAGCAGGCGTGCGACAGGCGGGGGGCCAGGGCGCGTTGCCCTCAGCGCAGGAAGGCCACGACCTGTTCGGCTTCGAAGGGCCAGTCCAGTTCGGCACCGGTGTCTACCCGGCGCAGTACCGGAATGCGCAAGCCATAAGCCTCGAACAAGGCCTCGCTGTCGGCGATGTCCACCAGTTCGACCAGCAATCCATGCTCGACCAGCGGCATCAATTCTGTTTCGGCAAGCTCACACAGGTGGCAACCAAGGGTGCCGAACAACTGGCATTCAGGAGGCATGACGCACAGACCAAAAAAAGGAACAGGGGCGTTATTCTAAGCCTGTCGCCAATGCTCGTCGACCCAGGCTCGGGGCGCATTACAGCCGAAACCCACGCCTCGACGGCCCCTCGAATCCGGCTGCCGGACCACGCATTCGGACATTCCGGGCAAAACATGACCTATATCAGCTCACGCCCAGGGCGATTGCGCGACCCTCGCGGCTTTTTTGCCTCTAGGCTGTACCCCCACGTGCGCCCCCTGTCCGGAGATACCTGTGTTTGCCAATCTGTTGATCATTCTCGCCTCGTCGCTGGTGGTGATAGCCCTGTTCCGGCGCCTGCGCCTGCCGCCGGTACTGGGCTACCTGTGCGTCGGCCTGCTGGTGGGGCCTACGGCATTCGATTGGGTGAATGACAGCGAAGACCTGCCGGACCTGGCCGAATTGGGGGTGGTGTTTCTGCTGTTTTCCCTGGGGCTGGAATTCTCCCTCTCGAAAATGCTCGCCCTGCGCCACGTGGTGTTCGGCCTGGGGAGCTTGCAGGTGCTGTGCTGCGGCGTATTGCTGGGCAGCCTGCTGGCGATCTTCGGCATGCCCCTGGGCGCGGCACTGATGCTCGGTACCGGCCTGGCCCTGTCATCGACGGCAATTGTCAGCAAGGAACTGACCAGCCTGGGGGAAATCTTCAGCAGCCACGGCCAGAACGCCATCGGCGTGCTGCTGTTTCAGGACGTGGTTGCGGTGTTGCTGCTGACCCTGGTGCCGGTGTTCGCCGGCCACAGCGAGCAGGCCTGGTACTGGGCCTTGCCGAGCACCCTGGGCAAGACCGTGGTGCTGTTTGTCGGCCTGCTGCTGGCCAGCCGCTGGTTGCTGCCGCGGCTGTTTCACGAGGTTGCTGCTTCCCATTCCGCCGAGCTGTTTGTGCTGCTGGCGCTGGTGATCGTGCTGCTGACCGCCTGGCTGACCCACCTGCTTGGCCTGTCCCCGGCCCTGGGCGCGTTTCTGGCCGGGATGTTGCTGGGTGAAAGCCACTACCGGCACCAGATCGAGGCCGACATCCGGCCGTTTCGCGACATCCTGCTGGGCCTGTTTTTCGTCAGTATCGGTATGTTGATTGACCTGCAATTGTTCGCCAGCCACGGGCTGCTGATTCTCGGCCTGACCCTGGCGTTGCTGCTGATCAAAGGGACGGTGGTGGCGATCCTGCTCAAGCTGCGGGGCAGCGATGGCGAAACCGCCTGGCGCAGCGGCCTGGCCCTGGCCCAGGGCGGCGAGTTCTGCTTTGCCCTGATGGCGCAGATGCAACAAGGCCAGTTGATGCCCGCCGAGATCAGCGGCCTGCTGCTGGCCGCGACGTTCTGCTCGATGTTGCTCACGCCCCTGCTGTTGCGGGCGGCGCCGGCGATTGCCGCACGCTTGCACCGCAAGCCAAACCAGGAAGCCCGGCTCGAAGAAATCAGCGCCCTCACCGCCGAGCTGCAAGGACACGTGGTGATTTGTGGTTATGGCCGCGTGGGCCAGTCGATCGGGCGCTTTCTGCGCCGCGAGCAGCAGCACTTCATTGCCCTGGATGACGACCCGGTGCGGGTCCAGGAAGCGGCGGCGGGTGAAAGCTGCGTGCATTACGGCGACTCACGACGCGGCGACCTGCTCACCGCCGTCGGCCTGGAGCGCGCCCGGCTGGTGGTGATTGCGGTGGATAAAACCGATATCGCCCTGCTGGTGCTCAAGGAAGCCCGACGCCTGAATCGCCAGGTGCCGATCCTGGTGCGCACCCGAGATGACAGCCAACTGGCCGAACTCAAGGCCGCCGGCGCCAGCGAAGTGGTGCCCGAACTGCTGGAGTCGAGCCTGATGCTCGCCTCCCATGCCCTGATCATGCTCGGCGTGCCCGAACAGCAGGTGCAGGCCAAGGTCGACGATGTTCGCCGCGACCGCTACCAGTTGCTTCACGGTTTCTACCACGGGGCGCAAAGCAACCTCATGGACAACAATGGCCAGCCCCGGGTGCTCAAGCATGCGGTCAACCTGGGGCCCGACGCTCACGCCTGCTACCTGCCCTTGAGCGCCCTGGGCCTGGAACAACTGGGGGCCCAGGTGCAGTGCATCCAACGCGACAGCAAGGAACTCTCGGCCGACACCGCGACCCGTCTGCAGCCCGGCGATACCTTGGTGCTGTGCGGCCCCCTGGGAGCGATCGAAGCCTGCGAAGCACGCCTGCTCAGCGGCCTTTAGCTCGCGCCGTGGAACGACCGCGGTCAGTCCTGACTGACCGCGCCGATCTTGTGCAGCGACAGGTCGGCGCCGTAATACTCCTCTTCCTGGCTCAGGCGCAGGCCGTGGCAAGCCTTGATCGTGCCGTACACGGCAAAGCCGCCGAGCAGCGCCACCATCACCCCGAGGGTGGTGCCGATCAACTGGCTGGCCAGGCTGACCCCGCCCAGGCCACCCAGGGCGCTCTGGCCGAAGATCCCGCAGGCGATGCCGCCCCACACGCCACACAAACCGTGCAATGGCCAGACGCCCAGCACATCGTCGATCTTCCATCGGCTCTGCGCGGCGATAAAGCACCAGACAAACAAGGCGCCGGCAATGGCCCCGGTGACCAGCGCCCCCACCGGGTGCATCAGGTCGGATCCGGCACAGATCGCCACCAGCCCGGCCAATGGGCCGTTGTGCAAAAAGCCCGGGTCATTGCGCCCGACAATCAACGCCGCCACGGTGCCGCCGACCATCGCCATCAGCGAGTTGACCGCCACCAGGCCACTCACGCCTTGCAGGGTCTGGGCGCTCATCACGTTAAAGCCGAACCAGCCGACAATCAGAATCCACGATCCCAGGGCCAGGAACGGAATGCTCGAAGGCGCAAACGCCACCAGCTTGCCGTCGCGATAGCGGCCATTGCGCGGGCCCAGCAACAGCACCGCCGCCAGCGCCAGCCAGCCGCCCATGGCGTGCACCACCACCGAGCCGGCAAAGTCGTGGAAGCCGGCGCCAAAGCGCGCTTGCAACCAGGCTTGCAGGCCGAAATTGCCATTCCAGACCATGCCTTCGAAAAACGGATAGATGAACGCCACGATCAGCGCCGTCGCACACAGTTGCGGCACAAAGCGCGCCCGCTCGGCGATGCCACCGGAAATAATCGCCGGGATCGCCGCGGCAAACGTCAGCAGAAAGAAGAACTTCACCAGCCCGTAGCCGTGATCGGCACTGAGCACCGCCGCCGGCTGCAGGAAGCTGACGCCGTAGGAGATCCAATAGCCTATAAAGAAATAGGCCAGGGTCGAGATCGCGAAGTCACTGAGGATCTTCGACAGGGCATTGACCTGATTCTTCTGGCGCACGGTGCCGACTTCAAGGAACGCAAAGCCGGCGTGCATGGCCAGGACCATGACCGCGCCAATCAGGATAAACAGCGAGTTGGAAGCATGGACCAGACTGTCCACAGCGCTTTGCAAATTTTCCATGGGGTTGGCAGACCTGATATCAGCAATAGACCCCTGATGCTGTGGACCAGGCTACTTGCACCAAGTTGGCACCAACCACCCCTTGGCGGGGTCATTGGCGAACCGTTTTGGCGCAGAGCCGGTGTCGAGGCAAATCGTGCTCGGGGATCAAAGGTTCGATTTTTGGTTTTTTAGGCTAAGGTTTGACGCGCCTTGCGGGTGCGGGTGCGCGTTTTCAGCGCAATCGCCCGAGATTGCGCACCACGACAAAGCAAAAGCTGTACCAGAGATTTGCACTGAACCTTCAGCCAAGGCTCATACTCGAAACACTCACAAGCCACTACGGAGATAACCATGGCCAGCAAAACGGCAAAGACTGCTCAAGAAATACTGATGGCGGATTTTCAGGCACTGGTCAGTGACACGGAACGTCTGCTGGAACACACCGCGACCCTGGCCGGCGACCAGGCCGACGAGTTGCGCGGGCAGATCCACGACAGCCTGTTGCGCGCCCGCGAAACCCTGCAACTGACTGAAGACTCCCTGCGCGAACGCGGCAAGGCGGCGGTCACTGCCACTGAAGACTATGTCCAGTCCAACCCCTGGCAGTCGGTCGGCATTGCGGCAGGCGTGGGCTTTTTGATTGGCTTGCTGGCGACACGGCGCTGATATGGCTATCGGTGACTCCGACTCGCCCGCAGCGGGCGCAAGCTCCTCATCGCGGCGCCTGGGCGCTGCTTTCCTGGGTTTGTTGCACAGCCACGTCGAGCTGTTCGGCATCGAGCTGCAAGAGCAGAAATCTCGCACCGTAAGCCTGTTGCTGTTTGCCGGACTGGCCCTGGTGTTCGCCTTGCTGTTGCTGGTGGGGCTGTCGGCGCTGGTGCTGATTTTGCTCTGGGACACCTACCGCCTGGCCGGCATCATCGGACTGTGCGTGTTCTACAGCCTGGCCGCGCTGTTTTGCGCCATGCGCCTGAGAGCCGCGATCTTCGATGAGTCCTCGCCCTTCCACGGCACCCTCGAAGAACTCGCCAACGACCGGGAGCGCCTGCTGCCATGAACCTGCCCGAGATTCCGCAAAACAGCTCCCGCCGGGAAATGCGCAAGGCGCTGATTCGCTTGCGCATGGAAATGCATCGCCAGGAAATCCGCCACGAATCCCAGCAACTGCTCCAGCCCTTGCAGCGCATGCGCGGGCTGGGTCAAAGCTGGCAAGCCGGTTTTGGTATCAAGCACGCGCCGTTATGGGGCGTGGCTGCGGTGACCCTGCTGGGGTTTTTCACCGGCAAGGGGGCCAAGGGCGGCGGCGTCAGCAGCCTGACCCGGATAGTCCGCCTGGGCACCACCCTGGTGCCGCTGATCAAACTGGCCATGCAAGGCTCCTCGCGTAAAAACTAGTCAGTCTGAATCTGGCTGCATTCTTGCTAAGCATCCTCGATCGGCCCCTTTATCAAAGGGGCCGTTTCCTGCCTGTCCAACCGACAGTCGCCGGCTTCAAATCCAACAAGACACACTTAAGGAGGCCATGTGATCGACGGGCAACCGCTCGCCTGCTTTCAGCCATTCATCGATACCGCCACCGGGCGTATCGCGGGTGTCGAAGCCCTGGGGCGCCTGCGCCAGGCTGATGGCCAACTGGCTTCGGTCGGTCCTCTGTTCGCCGACTCCAGAACCCCCTCGACCGCCCTGCGCCGCCTTGATCGCCTGATTCGCGACAACGCCCTGAGCCGCCTGCACGAAGCGCCCGAAGAGTGGTTCCTGAGCCTGAATATCTCGCCGCGCTGGATCAGCCGCCTGCGCAGCGGCCAAGCCCTGCCGAGCCTCAAGCAGTTGCAGCAACACGGGGTCGACCCACAGCGCATCGTGTTCGAGATCACCGAACTGGGCGGCAACAGTCAGCGCCTGGCCGAAGTGGTGGCGCGTTATCGCGAGGCCGGGGCGCGTATCGCCATCGACGACTTCGGCGCCGGCTATTCCCAGCTCGATCGGGTGCTGGCCCTGCAGCCGGATATCCTCAAGCTCGACATGCGCCTGTTCCAGGCGGCGGCCCGAGGCGGCCCGAGCAGTGACGTGGTCAAGGCCCTGGCACAGATGGCCGAGAAGACCGGCTGCTGGATCATCGCCGAAGGAGTGGAGACCGAGGCCGAGCTGAGTTTCGCCCTGGAGTGCGGTTCGCGCTATGTGCAAGGGTTTCTGTTTGCCCGCGCCGAGGAACATTTTTTCGCCAGCGACGCCTTTGTCGCGCCGTTCGCCCGACTGCGCGAACGCTACGTGCAGCACAAGCTCGGCGAGCGTAATCGATTGATGGTGATGCGCCAGCAACTCGCCGAGCTGATGGCGATTCTGCAAGCCTGGGCCCAAGCTCAGGCGCCGATCAGCCAGCTGCCACAGTTGCAGGCATTCCCCTGGTTGCTGCGCTTCTATCAATGCGACCGCCATGGCACGCAACTGACCCCCAACCTGGAGTGGCGCAACAACGGCTGGGAAGCCAACCACAGCTATGTTGGGCACAACTGGTCGTGGCGACCGTACTTCTATCACCTGCTGGCCGAAGGCTGGGACGAGCGCCGCCTGACCCTGTCCAACACCTACCGCGATGCCACCAGCAACCAGTATTGCCTGACTGCCGGGCAGTTTTTCGATAATGGCCAACGTCTGCTGTTGATCGATATCGATGCCGCCGGGCTTTAGTGATTAGCAGCACTTGCAGGTCGTGACGCGAACCGGGAAGCTAGCCCATCAGTCACTTGACGGAGAGACCCAGCCTTGGATTGGCAGACCCTGCTCAACCGCGAACGCCTCGGAAAACCGCTGCACAGCCCAGAAGAACTCGGCCGCAGCCCCTTTCACAAAGACCACGATCGCATCATCTTCTCCGGCGCCTTCCGCCGCCTGGGACGCAAGACCCAGGTGCACCCGGTTACCAGCAACGATCACATCCACACGCGCCTGACCCACTCCCTGGAAGTCAGTTGCGTCGGCCGCTCCCTGGGCATGCGGGTCGGCGAGACGATCCGCAGCGCCCTGCCCGACTGGTGCGAACCCAGCGACCTGGGGATGGTGGTGCAATCGGCCTGCCTGGCCCACGACATCGGCAACCCGCCCTTCGGCCATTCCGGTGAAGATGCCATCCGCCACTGGTTCCAGCAGGCTGCCGGACGTGGCTGGCTGGATGCGATGAGCGAGGCCGAGCGCAACGACTTCCTCAACTTCGAAGGCAATGCCCAGGGGTTCCGGGTACTGACCCAGCTCGAATACCACCAGTTCGACGGCGGCACGCGCCTGACCTACGCCACCCTCGGCACGTACCTGAAATACCCCTGGACCGCACGCCACGCCGACTCCCTGGGCTACAAGAAGCACAAGTTCGGCTGCTACCAGAGCGAGTTGCCGCTGCTGGAGCAGATCGCCCACAAACTCGGCCTGCCGCAACTCGAAGAACAGCGCTGGGCCCGCCATCCGCTGGTGTACCTGATGGAGGCCGCGGATGACATCTGCTACGCCCTGATCGATCTCGAAGATGGCCTGGAGATGGAGCTGCTGGAGTATGCCGAGGTTGAATCACTGCTGCTGGGGCTGGTGGGTGACGACCTGCCCGAGACCTATCGCCAGCTCGGCCCTCAGGATTCACGCCGGCGCAAGCTGGCGATCCTGCGGGGCAAGGCCATCGAGCACCTGACCAATGCCGCCGCCCGCGCGTTCGTCGAGCAACAGGATGCGCTGCTGGCCGGCACCCTGCACGGTGACCTGGTGGAGCACATGCACGGCCCGGCCAAGCGTTGCGTGCTGAACGCCAAGGACATCGCCCGCAAGAAAATCTTCCAGGACAAGCGCAAGACCCTGCATGAAATCGGCGCCTACACCACCCTGGAAATCCTCCTCAACTCCTTCTGCGGCGCAGCGCTGGAGCAACATGGCGGGCGCACCCCGTCGTTCAAGAACCGGCGCATCCTCGACCTTCTGGGCAACAACGCCCCGGACCCGAACTGGCCGCTGCACGCGTCGTTCCTGCGCATGATCGACTTTATCGCAGGCATGACTGACAGCTACGCCAGTGAAATGGCCCGGGAAATGACCGGCCGCTCAAGCCCGCACTAACCGGGTCCTGCCCCGCCCTTCCCCATCGTGGAAGGGCGGCATTCCCCTGATGCCCGACCTGACACTCTCAGGCACACCTTTGGACGGCTTCCAGGCCTGTTCACCGACCGCGGTGCGCAGCGCTGATGGTCGCTCATTAACATTTGCAAACGGATGTACTTCACCCAACCGCCAGCCCGTTGTAATCCCCACCTCCATTGAGCGTAGGAACCTTCCTAGTTTGCGTTTGAGGCCCTGGATCACGTAATTCCAGCGTTGAGCTGGGCTAATGTTCGGGGCCTTTAATTGCTCCGAGCAGGTTTAACATGAGTTCGATTTTCATCATCGACAACCATCCATCATGCGTCTGGCAATCCGTATCCTGATGGAACACGAGGGGCACCAGATCGTCGGCGAAACCGACAACGGCGTCGATGCCCTGCAGTTGGTCCGCGAGTGCATGCCGGACCTGGTCATCCTCGACATCTGCCTGCCCAAGATCGACGGCCTGGAGTTGCTCTACCGCTTCAACGCCCTGAGCCCCTCCCTGCGGACCCTGGTCCTGACCGCCCAGCCGCCGGCGCTGTTCGCCAACCGCTGCATGCGGGGCGGAGCCAGCGGCTACCTGAGCAAGGAGCAGGAGCTCAATGAACTGCTCGGCGCGATCAAGGCAATCCTGGGGGGCTACCACTACTTTCCCAGCCAAACCCTGTCCACCACGCCCGCCGAGCACAGCTCGCCCCTGGAACTGGCCTTGTTCCGCTCACTCAATGACCGCGAACTGATCGTCTTGCAGCTGTTCGCCCTGGGCCGTACCAACAAGGAAATAGCCACCGGCATGTTTCTGAGCAACAAGACCGTCAGTACCTACAAGAAAAGAATCATGCAAAAACTGGATATCCAGTCCATGGCCAAATTGATCGATATGGCGAAACGCAATGCACTGGTCTGACGGCCCACACACCAGGAAAAAACGGCGCTTGCCAGATAAATATCAAAACGCCACTATTCGGTATTTTCAAGACTCTGCCTTGATGTCCAGGGTGCTGGGCGGCAGCCTCCCGCTTGCGTCGCGAGGCAAAATGGATCTGCCTTAACTATGCTTACCCCCTAAGCAGCGCCCCCCCGTGCGCCCTGGAGAGCACTGCAATGCCGAGCACGCCACGGTCCGAACAACGCCGCTTTCCTCTCCACGTGCATATCAGCGTGATGTTTACCTTTTTGCTGTTGTTGACCGGTATCGTGCTGGGCTTTTTCAACTACCAGCAAACCACTCGGATCATCCTGTCCAGCAGCGAACATCTGTTCCAGCGCATCGAGCAGGATGTGCAGCAGGACCTGAAACACACCTACCAGCCGATTCGTTACCTGCTCAGCCTGCAGGCCGACAACCCGGCCATCCAGGCACCCGACCTGAATCGACGCCTGGCGCTGCTCAAGCCGTTCAGCCAATCGCTCATCGACCATGGGGAACTGGCCTCACTCTATGTGGGTTATGCCAACGGCGACTTTTTCATGGTCCGGCCGCTGCGCAGCGCCGCGCTCAAGGCCGCACGCAAGGCTCCGGAGGCGGCCGCCTACGAAGTCTGGAGCATCGAGCGCGACCCCGGCGGCGAGCAGGTGCGCTCGCAAACCCTGTTCTACGACAGCACCCTGGGCCTGCTCGATCAACGCAGCAATAGCAACGAACGCTATGACCCGCGCACGCGCGCCTGGTTTGCCAATGCTCCTCGCGATGACGAACAGATCACCACCGCCCCCTATGTGTTCTTTTCCACGCGCAACGTCGGCACCACCCTGGCCCGGCGCAGCGGCGACAGCGCAGTGATAGGCGCCGACCTGACCCTAGAGCAACTGTCCGCCACCCTGGCCAAGCACCGCGTCACCCCCAGTACCGAAATCGCCCTGATCGACGCCAACGGCAATGCGGTGGCCTACCCGGACAGTACCCGGCTGATCATCGAGGCCCAGACCGCGCGACTGATCAAGGCCAACGATCTGAGCCCGGCCCTTGATGCGTTGCTGCACGGCGCAGCCCAGGCCAATCGCCTGCAGGTGGGAGACCGCACCTGGATCGTCGCCAGCCGACATATCGCGGAAGGGGGTCCCGGCGGCCTGCAACTGGCGCTGCTGGTGCCGGAGGATGAACTGCTGGTGGATGCCTATCGCATGCGCTGGCAGGGTGCACTGATCACCTTGGCCACGCTGTTGCTGTGCCTGCCCCTGGGCTGGCTGATTTCGCGAGTGCTGGTCCGGCCGTTGCGGGCCCTGGTGCAGGAGGCCGACGCCATTCGCAGCTTCGACTTCCACTACCCGGTCACCCGGCGTTCGCCGGTGCTTGAGGTCGATCAGTTGAGTGTCTCCATGGCGCGGATGAAGGACACCCTGGCGAGTTTCTTCGAGATCACTGCCAGCCTGTCCGCCGAGACGCGGTTCGACCCGCTGTTACAACGCGTGTTGTTTGAAACCGTGAAAATCGGCCAGGCCCAGGCGGGGCTGATCTTCCTCTGCGAAAGCGAAGGCACGCGCCTGGAGCCCCACGGGCTGACCATCGACGGCCAACAGCAAGACCCGGCGGCGTTCAACCTGCCCACCCTGGTCCTCGACAACCCCCAGGGCCCGACCTGGCTGCAGCAACTGGCGAACCGCGACAGCCTGGTCACTACCCTGGGTTTCGAACAGGCCGGGAATCTGCAAAGTGTGATGTTGGCCCTGGCCTGCCCCAGCGCCCACCTGATTGGCCTGCGCCTGCGCAATCGACACAACGAAACCGTCGGCGTGCTCGTCCTGCTGCTGGTGGACAGCGGCCAGGAAGCCGACCTGGAAAAACTGCGTCCTGATCGCATCGCCTTCATCCAGGCCATATCAGGTGCTGCCGCGCTGTGCATCGACAGCCAGCGCCTGCAAAACAAACAAAAGCAGTTGCTCGACTCATTTATCCAACTGCTGGCCGGGGCCATCGATGCCAAGAGCCCCTATACCGGCGGTCACTGCCAACGGGTGCCGGCACTGACCCTGATGCTGGCCGAAGCCGCTGCCGCCAGCCAGCAACCGGCCTTCGCCGCCTACCAGCCCAATGAAGATGAATGGGAGGCCCTGCATATCGCTGCCTGGCTGCACGACTGCGGCAAGGTCACGACCCCGGAATACGTGGTCGACAAGGCCACCAAGCTGGAAACCCTGAACGACCGTATCCACGAAATCCGCACACGCTTCGAAGTCCTCAAGCGCGATGCCTGGATCAACTACTGGCAAGGCCTGGCCCGGGAAGGCGATGAATCCTCACTGGCCAGCACCCGGGATGCCGAGCTGGCCCAGCTGGACGCCGACTTCGCCTTTGTCGCCCACTGCAACGTGGGCGGCGAAGCCATGGCCGAGGCCGACTTGCAGCGCCTGCGAGAGATTGCCGAACGCACCTGGAGCCGAACCCTGGATGATCGCCTGGGGGTCTCCTGGGAGGAGAAAAAACGCCAGGAGCGCGGGCCGCTTCCAACGCTGCCGGTCCGTGAACGGCTCCTCGCCGACAAACCCGAGCATCTGTTGGAACGCGATGAAAGCGAACTGATCGCCGCAGACAACCCCTGGGGCTTCAAGCTCGACGCACCGCCGCACAAATACAACCGTGGCGAGCTCTACAACCTGAGCATCACCCGCGGCACGCTGACCCGTGAGGAGCGCTATGTGATCAACCACCACATGGTGCAAACCATCCTGATGCTCAACCACCTGCCCTTCCCCCACCATTTGCACAACGTCGCGGAAATCGCTGGCGGCCATCATGAGAAAATGGACGGCACCGGCTACCCCAAACAGTTGAAGCGCGAACAGATGAGCCTGCCGGCACGGATGATGGCAATCGCCGATATCTTCGAAGCGCTGACAGCCGCGGATCGCCCCTACAAGAAGGGCAAGACCCTGAGTGAAGCCCTGGGCATCATGGCCATGATGTGCCGTGACGCCCATATCGATCCCGAACTGTTCGGCCTGTTTATCGAGGCAGAGGTCTATCGGCATTACGCCGAACGCTTTCTGGAGCCGCAGCAGATCGATGCGGTCGACCCGCAAGGCCTGCTGCGCAAGGCCGGGCTGATGGAGTGAAGCGGATCAGCAGTCGCTCAGGCGCAGGAAAATCGCCGCCAGGGCTTCAATGCCGGTTTGATCGTCGACGCTGAAGCGGGCCAGTTTCGGGCTGTCCAGATCCAGCACGCCGATCAGCCGTCCGTCCTTGACCAGCGGCACGACCAACTCGCTGTTGGACGCGCTGTCGCAGGCAATGTGCCCCGGGAACGCGTGTACATCTTCGACCCGCTGGGTTTGCCGCGAGGCCGCAGCCGCGCCACATACACCACGACCGAAGGCAATCCGCACACAGGCGATCTGGCCCTGGAACGGGCCGAGCACCAGTTCTTCATCACGGTTGAGGTAGAAGCCGGCCCAGTTCAAATCGTCGAGCTGGTTGAACAGAAACGCCGAAAACTGCGCGGCATTGGCAATGAAATCCCGCTCATCGGCCAGCAGGGATTCCAGCTGGGCGCACAACAACCCATAGCCTTCCAGGCCCTTACCGGCGCTTTGCAAATCGATCATGCCTTTTGCTCCAGCAACTTCAGGCCAACCCAGTAGCGGGCGAATTGGTAGGCACAACGGCCATTGCGGTTGCCGCGGCCCGTGGCCCAGCGCACCGCGAGAATCTCCAGTTCCTCATCCCGCTGCCAGCTGAGGTTTGCCTTGCTCGCCAGCTCGCCGATCCAGTGCTCCACCACATTGAGGAAGTGTTCCTGGGTGAAAGGGTAGAACGACAGCCACAGGCCAAAGCGATCCGACAGGGCGATCTTGTCTTCCACCGCTTCACTAGGGTGAAGTTCGCCATCGACGCGCTTCCAGTTCTCGTTGTCGCTCTCTTTCTCGGGCACCAGGTGCCGCCGGTTGGAGGTCGCGTAGAGCAGCACGTTGTCCGGCGCCTGTTCCAGCGAGCCGTCGAGTACGCTCTTGAGCACCCGGTAATCGCCTTCACCGGCCTCGAACGACAGGTCATCGCAGAACAGCACGAAACGCTGGGGCAGCTTGACCAACTGCTCCACCACTCGCGGCAGGTCCGCGAGGTGATCGCGCTCGATTTCGATCAGGCGCAAACCGCCCTTGGCGTGTTCAGCCAGCAAGGCGCGCACCAACGACGACTTGCCGGTACCGCGCGAGCCCCAGAGCAAAGCGTGGTTGGCCGGCATGCCATCGAGAAACTGCTGGGTATTGCGTGCCAATTGCTCACGTTGCCGGTCGACGCCGATCAGATCGGACAAGCGCATGTCGAGGCTGACCTCCAGGGGCAACAGGAAGCCATTGCGTCCCTCCCGTTGCCAGCGCGCGGCCAGGCAGTGCGTCCAGTCGATGACTTGTCGCGGGGCCGGCAGCAACGGCTCAAGCCGAGCCAGGACCGCATCGGCGCGTTCAAGAAAAGCATTCAATCGAGAATCCACGACTTCTCCTCAGACAGGTTCACAATAATGGTCGGGCATCCAGACGAAACAGGAGTGCGATGCCCGTGGTCTACCCAAGCAGGATCAGCGCCAGGCCCCTGCCGGCAATAACTGACGATCAGCTATGCTTGCCCAGCGAAGGGAAACGGAAAGTGGCTCAGCATCCCATGGATATTAAATTCACCCACCGCCTGTCTTACAAACAAGCCAGGCTTACAGTGCTGGTCGGCTTCATCCTCGGGACGGCGCTCAGTCTGCTGCAAATCGGCATCGATTATGCCAGTGAAGACGCCTCCATCAATCAGGAAATACGCTCGCTCCTGGAAATCAGCCATAACCCGGCCTCGCGTATCGCCTACAACATCGACGCCGAACTGGCCCAGGAACTGACCCTGGGTTTGCTACGCTCACCGGCCATCATTGGCGCGCAACTGATCGATAACAACAACACCCTGCTGGCCAATGTCGAGCGTCCACCGCTGAAAAGCCGCTACCGGGCCATCAGCGACTTCCTGTTCGGCGCCAATCGCCAGTTCGAAGACCGGCTCTTTCTCAGCCATCTACCCGAAGAATCCTTGGGCACCTTGCACCTGGAGGTCGATACCTTCGCCTTCGGCAGCCGCTTCCTGCGCCGGGCCGAAGTGACCCTGATCAACGGCTTCGCCCGCAGCCTGATCCTGACCGGGATTCTCCTTGGCCTGTTTTACGTGATGCTGACCAAGCCGCTGGTCAGGGTGATCCGCGAACTCAGTGGCCGCGACCCGCGCAGCGCCGACCAGCCCAAGCTGGATTTCCCGCCGGGCCACGAAAACGATGAAATCGGGGTGCTGGTCAAGGTCGCCAACCAGCAGTTTGAAAACATGTCCACCGAGATCCAGCAACGGCGCAACGCAGAAAACCGCCTGACCGACTATCTTGGCCAACTGGAAAACATCGTCTCCGCACGCACCACTGAGCTCAAGGCGATCAACCAGCGCCTGAGCCAATCCAACGAAGAACTGGAAACCGCCCGCAGCACCGCTCTGGATATGGCTCAGGCGCGGGCCGCCTTCCTGGCCAACATGAGCCACGAAATCCGCACCCCGCTCAATGGTTTGCTGGGCATGATCGCCTTATCCCTGGACAGCCAGCTGAACGCCGAACAACGCCAGCAACTGTCGATCGCCCACGATTCCGGCAAGGTGCTGGTGGAGTTGCTCAACGATATTCTCGACATGTCAAAGTTCGACGCCGGGCAACTGGAACTGGAACGCATCCCGTTCGACCTCGGCGTGCTGGTCGAAGACACCGCCAATCTGCTGTCGCAGAACACCGCGTCCAGCGTCGAATTGACCTGCCTGATCGAACCCGATTTCCCGGCCCTGGTGCTGGGTGACCCGACTCGGGTGCGGCAGATCGTCAGCAACCTGCTGTCGAACGCGCTGAAATTCACCCGATTCGGCCGGGTGGATGTGCGCCTGTGCACCCACGATGACGGGGTGCGGATCGAAGTCTGCGACACCGGCATCGGCATCGCACCGGAAGCTCAACTGCGGATTTTTCAACCCTATACCCAGGCTGGCGCCGGCATCACGCGCCAGTACGGCGGCACCGGCCTTGGGCTGGCCCTGACCCACAACCTGTGCGAGGCCATGCAGGGACGGCTGAGCATCAGCTCCGAGGTGGGTTTTGGCAGCCAGTTCTGCGCCGACCTGCCGTTACCCTGCCATTCCCCGGCCGTGGCTCCGGCGCCGTTGTTTGGCACTATCCTGGCGATTACCGAGCCTGGCAGCGGCCTCGCTGAACTGCTGGGCAAACTCCTGCCGGCCTGGGGCCTGAATTATCGACGCTGCAACCTGAGCGATTCGCTGCTCGGGCTCGAGCCCGATCTGTTGATCACCGACTGCCCGGAATGCCTGTTCGGCCTGCGCCCGACCCTCTCTGCGCCGATCCTGCTGGTCACCGCCTATGGCAGTTTTCTCCCCAGTGAGGAGGCTGCGGCCCTGGCGCCGCTGCAGCAACAGGCCCGGCCATTGGCGCGCAATGCCCTGTACCAGACACTGCGTCGGGCACTGCTGGGGCACACCGTGATCATCGACGACGCTCAGCTGGAGACCTACACGCCTTTACGTCGAGCACGGATCCTGCTCGTGGAGGACAACCCGGTGAACCAACTGGTGGCCAAGGGCATGCTCAGCAAACTCGGCTGCGCCGTGAGCGTCGCGGCCCACGGTGCCGAAGCCCTCAACCTGCTGGAGCACGAGGACTTCGATCTGGTGCTGATGGACTGCAACATGCCGGTCATGGACGGTTACGAGGCCAGCCGGCAGATACGTCGCAGCGGCCGCTGGCCGGACCTGCCGATCATTGCCCTGACCGCCAACGCCATGCCCGAAGAGCGCGAACGTTGCCGCCTGGCAGGCATGAGCGATTACCTGGCCAAGCCGTTCCGACGCGAAGAACTGGCCGCCCTGCTGGACCTCTGGGTGCCGACTACGACAATGCTTTGACCTGGGCCAGCAAACGGTCCAGACCATTGCGCAACTCGTCCAAACCATTGAGGTCGACGCCGCTGTCGCAGAGCAAGGCCGCCTTGAGCGGCGGCACTTGCTCGCGCAGGGCCAGGCCCGCAGGGCTCAGGCTTAGATGCACCTCACGCTCATCCAGGACCGAGCGCTGGCGCTGCACCAGTTGCAACTGTTGCAGTCGCTTGAGCAATGGCGTCAGGGTTCCGGAGTCCAGCGCCAGGCGCTCACCCAGCGCCTTGACGGTGGGTAATTCGGGCGGCGTTGCCTGCCACTCCCACAGCACCAGCATCACCAGGTACTGCGGGTAAGTCAGGCCCAACTGGTCGAGCATCGGCTTGTAGCCACGCACCACAGCCCGCGAGGCGGCGTAGAGTTTGAAACACAGCTGACGGTCGAGGCTCAGCGAATCGGCGGACAGGTCGTTCATTTGAGCAGGGCTTCAATCTCGCTTGTCAGGTCCTGAGGCTTGGTGGTCGGCGCGAAACGCTTGACCACCTGCCCGTCCTTGCCGATCAGGAATTTGGTGAAGTTCCACTTGATGCCCTGGGAGCCCAGCAAGCCCGGCGCACGCTTTTTCAACTGAACGAACAGTGGATGGGCCTGTGCGCCATTGACATCGACCTTCTTGAAAAGCGGGAAGCTGACACCGAAGTTCAGTTCGCAAAACTCGGAAATCGCCCCCTCGTTTCCCGGTTCCTGCTTGCCGAACTGATTGCACGGGAACCCCAGCACCACCAGACCTTGATCCTTGTAGGTCTGCCACAGCTCCTCCAGCCCTTTGTACTGGGGCGTAAAACCGCACTTGCTGGCGGTGTTGACCACCAGTACGGCCTTGCCGTGGAAGTCGGCCAGGGTTGTTTGCTCGCCCTTGATGGTGGTGCACGGGATGTTCAACAGGGTGTCACTCATGGTGCAGGCTCCAGGAACAGTAAAGGCCGCTAAAAATAGCGCTCAATTAAATTGCGTACAACCTAATTCAATGGAAAGCGATTTCGAAAAATCGCTTCTTGTCGGCAGGTCTTAGCGCGGCACCAGGTCCAGGCACACCGAATTGATGCAATAACGCAGGCCGGTCGGTGGCGGCCCATCGGGGAATACATGCCCCAGGTGCGCATCACATTTGGCGCACACCACTTCAGTGCGGATCATGCCGTGGCTGACATCGCGAATCTCGACCATGGCGCTTTCACCGATCGGTTCGTAGAAGCTCGGCCAGCCGCAGCCGGAATCGAATTTGGCCCGCGAGTCGAACAAGGGCTCGTTGCAGCAGATACAGTGATAGACCCCGTCGGTCTTGGTGCCGTTGTACTTGCCCGAGAACGGTCGTTCGGTGCCTTTGAGCCGGCATACGTTGTATTGCTCGGGATCGAGCATGGCGCGCCATTCTTCAAGGGTTTTTTCCAGCTTTTCCATCATCCCTCCTCTGCAACTGAAAAAGCCCGATCTGTATCTTTTCCACGGATCAGGCGGCACGTATGATTGCGCCTCGTTAGACGCCAGTCTGGCAGCCGCGCCAAGCGCATTCAAACGGATTTTGCCGCTGCAAGCGTAGGCTACAGGCCTGTGTGAAAACGCAGGATTCCCAGTACGGTAGTTCATCCGCCATCTGGATCGTTCATTTTCGGGAACACATCGCCATGCAGGTCAGCAAATCGAACAAGCTCGCCAACGTCTGCTACGACATTCGCGGCCCAGTGCTCAAGCACGCCAAACGTCTGGAAGAGGAAGGCCATCGCATCCTCAAGCTGAACATCGGCAACCCGGCACCCTTTGGTTTCGAAGCGCCGGATGAAATCCTTCAGGACGTGATCCGCAACCTGCCGACCGCACAGGGCTACAGCGACTCCAAAGGCCTGTTCAGTGCGCGCAAGGCGGTCATGCAGTACTACCAGCAAAAGCAGGTGGAAGGCGTCGGCATCGAAGACATCTACCTGGGCAACGGTGTTTCCGAATTGATCGTGATGGCCATGCAGGCCCTGCTCAACAATGGCGACGAAGTGCTGGTCCCGGCCCCGGACTACCCGCTGTGGACCGCTGCGGTCAGCCTGGCAGGCGGCAATCCGGTGCATTACCTGTGTGACGAGCAGGCCAACTGGTGGCCGGACCTGGCCGACATCAAGGCCAAGATCACTCCGAACACCAAAGCCCTGGTAATTATCAACCCCAACAACCCGACGGGCGCCGTATACCCCAAGGAAGTGCTGCTGGGCATGCTCGAACTGGCCCGCCAGCACAACCTGGTGGTGTTCTCCGACGAGATCTACGACAAGATTCTGTACGACGACGCCGTGCATATCTGCACCGCGTCCCTGGCTCCGGACCTGTTGTGCCTGACCTTCAACGGCCTGTCCAAGTCGTATCGGGTCGCGGGCTTCCGCTCCGGCTGGGTGGCCATTTCCGGTCCCAAGCACCATGCCCAGAGCTACATCGAGGGCATCGATATGCTGGCCAACATGCGCCTATGTGCCAACGTGCCGAGCCAGCACGCCATCCAGACTGCACTGGGCGGCTATCAAAGCATCAACGACTTGGTCCTGCCCCAGGGCCGCCTGCTGGAACAACGCAATCGCACCTGGGAACTGCTCAATGACATTCCCGGCGTAAGCTGCGTCAAGCCCATGGGCGCGTTGTACGCCTTCCCGCGGATTGACCCGAAAGTCTGCCCGATTCATAACGATGAGAAGTTCGTCCTCGACCTGCTGCTCTCGGAGAAACTGCTGGTAGTTCAAGGCACGGCCTTCAACTGGCCATGGCCCGACCACTTCCGCGTCGTCACCCTGCCACGGGTGGATGACCTGGAGCAGGCAATTGGCCGGATCGGCAGCTTCCTCAAGTCTTACCGTCAGTAAGTACCCGTTGCAGTGCGATCGGTCCGCCGGTCGCACTGCGATTAATTCAGCAACACATCTTCGCTCCCCTGCCCCGCCTCCCTTCTATAAGCTGACACCCTCCCGACACACCGCTGGTGCAAGGGCTTGTAGCAAAAAACACACTTCGGGATTTATCTGATTCGCCGCAGAAATTTCATGCACGCGTCTAGGATCAGTCTGTAAGACACAGTTTGAAATAGTCACCCGGTTGAATAGCCCGGTGCCGCACCTTATATACCCCGCAGTACGCTACATCTTAAGCATGAGGAGATTTTAACAACCATGATGCGCATTCTGCTGTTTTTGGCCACTAACCTGGCGGTCGTGCTGATTGCCAGCATTACCCTGAGCCTTTTCGGCTTCAACGGGATCATGGCGGCCAACAAGGTTGATCTCGACCTTACTCAGCTGCTGATCTTCTGTGCCGTCTTTGGTTTCGCCGGTTCGCTGTTCTCGCTGTTCATCTCCAAGTGGATGGCGAAGATGAGCACCAGCACCCAAATCATCAGCCAGCCACGCACTCGTCACGAGCAATGGCTGCTGCAGACCGTTGAACAACTGTCCCGTGAAGCCGGGATCAAGATGCCCGAGGTCGGCATTTTCCCGGCTTACGAGGCCAACGCCTTTGCCACCGGCTGGAACAAGAACGACGCGCTGGTCGCGGTCAGCCAGGGCTTGCTGGAACGTTTTTCGCCGGATGAAGTTAAAGCCGTGCTGGCCCATGAAATCGGGCACGTCGCCAACGGTGACATGGTCACCCTGGCGTTGATCCAGGGCGTGGTGAACACCTTCGTGATGTTCTTCGCCCGTATCATCGGCAACTTTGTCGATAAGGTGATTTTCAAGAACGAAGAAGGCCAGGGTATTGCCTATTACATCGCGACCATCTTCGCCGAGCTGGTCCTGGGCATCCTCGCCAGCTCCATCGTCATGTGGTTCTCGCGCAAACGCGAGTTCCGTGCCGACGAAGCCGGCGCCCGCCTGGCCGGTACCAGCGCGATGATTGGCGCCCTGCAGCGCCTGCGCTCGGAACAAGGCTTGCCAGTGCACATGCCCGACACCTTGAACGCCTTCGGCATCAACGGTGGTCTCAAGCAAGGCCTGGCTCGGATGTTCATGAGCCACCCACCGCTGGAAGAGCGTATTGAAGCACTGCGTCGTCGCGGCTGATAGCGACACCAGTAACACCCAAAAGGGCGACGCGAGTCGCCCTTTTGCATGGTCGCGATGAAACCAGGCTCAGGCCTTGTCCAGCAACCGGTAGACCCGTTCGTCCAGGCGCGTGACCCCACCCTTTAGAAACTTCCAGCTCTCGCCCAGGATGTCCCGCTCCACTTCGACCTCAAGCTGCCAACGCGTGCCCAGCAAGTGCCTGACCTCTTCGTCGAGCACGGCAAAGGGCGGTCCTTCGATGAGCGCCTGATCGTAATCCATGGTGATCAGCAAGCCACGCGCGCCCTGGGGCAGTACGCGATTCAACAGCGCTGCGTACTGGCCGCGCATCTCTGGCGGCAAGGCGATCAACGCCGCCCGGTCATACAAAGCCGTGCAATCGGCGACGTCCTCGGCAGCCAGGGCGAAGATATCGCCGCACCAGAGCTGGATCGCGCCCCTCTGATAGACCTTGAAACGCCCGTGCCGAGTAACGGTGGGCGTCAGTTGCTGTTCACTGAAGAAGTCCTGGATGGCTTTTTCCGACAACTCGATGCCCAGCACCTCGTGCCCCAGGCCGGCGAGCCACTTGAGGTCCAGGCTTTTGCCACACAACGGCACCAGCACCCGCGCCCCTGGGGTGAGCCCCAAGTGCGGCCAGAACTGCTGGAGATAGGGATTGACCTCTGATAGGTGAAAGCCGATCTGATCGCGCTCCCAGCGTTTTTGCCAAAATTCCGGCTCCATGAATCACCCTGAAAATTCGATCAAAAAGCACTAAAACTTATATTAGATTTAGATTGATGATCTGATTGAAGATGGCCCTATCTTAACCCCCCAGGATCCCCTCCATGCTCCCCAGCCTGTTTATCTCTCATGGTTCACCCATGCTCGCCCTGGAGCCCGGGGCCAGCGGTCCGGCATTGGCGCGACTGGCTGCGCAACTGCCAAAACCCAAGGCAATCGTGATGGTTTCCGCGCACTGGGAAAGCCAAGACCTGCGGGTCAGCGCCAACCCGCATCCGGAGACCTGGCACGACTTCGGTGGCTTCCCCGCCGCCCTGTTCGCCGTGCAGTACCCGGCCCCGGGTGATCCGGCCCTGGCGGCCCAGGTGGTAGAGCTGCTCAAGGCCGATGGCTTGCCCGCACAGCTCGACAGCAAGCGCCCCCTCGACCACGGCGTATGGGTACCGTTGTCGCTGATGTACCCCGCAGCGGACATTCCTGTGGTCCAGGTCTCGCTACCAAGCCGCCTCGGCCCTGATCTGCAGACCCATGTCGGGCATGCATTGGCCAGCCTGCGCGAGCAGGGAGTGTTGCTGATCGGCTCCGGCAGCATCACCCACAACCTGGGTGAGCTCGACTGGCACGCCGGGCCGGAAAGCATCGAGCCCTGGGCCAAGGCCTTTCGTGACTGGATGATCGACAAGCTGGCAGCAAACGATGAGGCCGCCTTGCATGATTACCGGCGCCAGGCGCCGAATGCGGTGCGCAGCCACCCCAGTGATGAACACCTGCTGCCGCTGTATTTCGCCCGTGGTGCCGGCGGCGAATTCAGCATCGTCCACCAAGGCTTCACCCTGGGTGCATTGGGTATGGATATCTATCGCTTTGCCTAGGCGCCTCACTGGCCTGCCTGCCGCCAGGCGATAAACGCCAGGCAAAAAAAATCCCCGAACCAGTCGGGGATTTTTTATGTTCGATCAATCAGCCCGAGAGCGGATCAATCTTCGCGATAGCGACGCAGCTTCAGCTGCTTACCGGCAACGCGAGTGTCCTTCAGCTTGGTCAGCAACTTCTCCAGACCATCTTCCGGCAGCTCCACCAGGGAGAAGCTGTCACGCACCTGGATGCGACCGATCGCTTCACGAGCCAGGCCGCCTTCGTTGAGGATGGCGCCCAGCAGGTTCTTGGCAGCGATACCATCACGCGCGCCCAGCGCGGTACGGCAGCGTGCACGGCCTTCAGCCAGCGGGATCGGAGCACGACGCTCGCGGTCACCACGGTCTGGACGGTCGCCAGTGCGCTCAGGACGATCGCCACGCGGTGCGTTGTTCGGCACCAGTGGACGCTCTTTCTCGATGGCTGCCAGGGTCAGAGCCTGACCGTTGGTAGCTTTGCGCAGCAGAGCAGCAGCCAGGGCACGTGGCGTGCAGCCGATATCGGCGGTCAGGCGATCCAGCAGATCACCGTGGGTCGATTCAGCATCGGCCACCAGCGGCGACAGGCTGTTGGTCAGCTTCTTGATACGCGCGTCGAGCACCGCTTGGGCGTCCGGCAGGCGAACTTCAGCAACCTTCTGACCGGTTACACGCTCGATCACTTGCAGCATGCGGCGCTCACGTGGAGTCACCAGCAGCAGCGCACGACCTTCGCGACCGGCACGGCCGGTACGGCCGATACGGTGCACGTAGGATTCCGGGTCGTACGGCATGTCCACGTTGAATACGTGGGTGATGCGCGGTACGTCCAGGCCGCGAGCAGCAACGTCGGTCGCCACAACGATGTCCAGACGGCCATCCTTGAGGGAGTCGATCACGCGCTCACGCTGGTTCTGGGCAATGTCACCGTTCAGCGCAGCGGCTTTGTAGCCTTTGGCTTCCAGGGCACTGGCCAGATCCAGGGTCGCTTGCTTGGTGCGCACGAACATGATCAGGGCGTCGAAGTCTTCCACTTCCAGCAGGCTCAATACAGCCGAGGTCTTCTGGTCAGCGTGAACCAACAGGTGAGCCTGTTCGATCGCGGTAACGGTCTGAGTCTTGGTCTGGATCTTCACGTGTTGCGGATCGCGCAGGTGGCGTTCGGCAATGGCACGGATCGACTGTGGCAGGGTGGCCGAGAACAGTACGGTCTGACGGGTTGCTGGCAAGGCCTTGAAGATAACTTCCAGGTCGTCCATGAAGCCCAGTTTGAGCATTTCGTCAGCTTCGTCGAGAACCAGGTGGTTCACGGTAGCCAGGACTTTTTCGTCACGACGCAGGTGGTCGCACAGACGGCCCGGAGTGGCGACAACGATCTGTGCGCCATTACGGATTGCTTTCAGTTGTGGGCCCATAGGCGCGCCGCCGTAAACGGCCACAACGGTAACGCCCGGCATTTGCTTGGCGTAGGTTTCGAAAGCGGTTGCAACTTGCAGCGCCAACTCACGGGTTGGAGCCAGGATCAGGGCTTGCGGTTCGCGCTTAGCAGGATCGATGCGGTGCAGGATCGGCAGGGCGAACGCAGCGGTTTTACCCGTACCGGTTTGCGCCTGACCAATCATGTCGTGACCGGCCATGATGATCGGGATCGATTGATGCTGGATAGCCGAAGGCTCCTCGTAGCCAGTCGCGATGACGGCTGCAAGAATATTCGGATTAAGATTAAAAGCGGCGAAGCCGCCGGTTTCCTGGGTCATGGGTCTGCCTCTAAGTGCATCCGCAAAGACCCATGCTCCAAAGCTGCGCATGCCGTGTAAGACTCAAGAGTCGCCCTGGCAGCTTTGTCGGCGGGGATTTGCGAAAACGATTGAATGAAAGAATCGTCAAGGATAGTCCGCGCAGCGGACAAGCAGCCGAAGCTGACTTCGGGGAATTGCAATACCTAAACGTGGCCCGGTTAAAGGCCGGCGCGCACTATACCGGAATTACTCAAAAAAGGGAGATTTTTTTATCGGAAAACCCCGCTGTATGCCTGTGCGCCATGGGCTTTGCGGATCATCCGCCAACGGTCTATTTTGCAAAGGCCCGGCCCCGCTGGCCATGGAGCTTAAACGGTTCATCTTTCAGGCTGGTACCGTCGGTCCGAGACGCCCCTTCCCCCCCCTAGGATATGCCCATGAATCAGCCCAGCAGCAGTCGCGTCAGCCGTGAACAGCGTGGTCATCTGTTTCTGATCGGCCTGGACCGAGTCGCCAAGCGCAACGCCTTTGATCTCGAGCTGCTCAACCAGTTGAGCCTGGCTTATGGCGAATTCGAGGCGAGCAGCGAGGCCCGGGTAGCGGTGGTCTTTGCCCATGGCGAGCACTTTACCGCCGGGCTGGACCTGGCCAATGTCGGCGCGGCACTGGCTGAAGGCTGGCAGGCCCCGGCCGGCGGTTGTGACCCCTGGGGTGTGTTTGCCGGCCCCCGGGTCAGCAAACCGGTGATTGTCGCGGCGCAGGGCTACTGCCTGACCATCGGAATCGAATTGATGCTGGCGGCCGATATCAACCTGTGCGCCAGCAATACCCGGTTTGCCCAACTGGAAGTGCAGCGGGGGATTTTTCCTTTTGGCGGCGCCACCCTGCGTCTGCATCAGATCGCCGGCTGGGGCAACGCCATGCGCTGGTTGCTGACCGGCGACGAATTCGATGCCCACGACGCCTTGCGCCTGGGCCTGGTGCAAGAGGTGATGGCCAGTGAGGATTTGCTGCCGCGCGCGATGCTGCTGGCCGAGCGGATTGCCCGGCAGGCGCCGCTGGGGGTCCAGGCCACCTTGATGTCTGCCCGCCAGGCGCGCCTGGAAGGTGAAACCGCAGCAGCCCTGGGTTTGCCGCCGCTGGTGAAGAAACTCCTGAACAGCGAGGACGCCAAGGAGGGCGTGCGGGCAATGATCGAAAAGCGCCCAGGGGTATTCAAGGGTCTGTAGCCGCTGCCGAGGAACAAGGCTGCACTGGCCCTAACCCGCCGGCGCACATACCGGCCTACTGCGACGGCGGGCCATCAGGTCGCTGGGCGGATGGCCTTGATCAGCGATTGCAATGAGTAGCCCAGGCGCGGGGCCAGGGCTTCGGCGCGGGCAGACAGGGCGCCGCTGTCCAGTTCCTGGTCGAGGTCTGCGGGCACGATCAGAATCACGTTGCCCTCCTTCACCGGCAACTCCCAGTAATGCCGATGATAAAGCCCACGCAACAGCGCCGCGCCCAGGGGCTTGCCATCATCGGTGGCCCACTGGTTGATCACCAGCCAGCCACCCGGGTTGAGGCGCTTCTGGCAGTTTTCCAGGAAACCCCAGGCCAGGTGCCCGACACCCGGGCCGACATCGGTATAAAGGTCGACGAAGATCAGGTCTGCGGGTTCGGCAGTCTCCAGCAGTTCCAGGGCATCGCCGACGCGAATGTACAGCCGTGGATCATCGTCCAGCCCCAGGTATTCGATGGCCAGGCGTGGCACATCGGGACGCAGTTCGATGGCTTCGACGTCTTCCAGGGGCAGAAACTTCAGGCAGGCCTGAGTCAGGGTCCCGGCGCCGAGGCCGAGAAACAGCGCGCTTTCCGGGTGCTCATGGCACAAGGCACCGATCAACATGGCGCGGGTGTAGTCGTACTCGAGCCAGCTCGGATCGGCAGTGAACACGCAGCTCTGCTCGATGGCGTCGCCAAACTCGAGAAAGCGGTAATCGGCCACTTCCAGCACCCGGATCATGCCGAACTCATCGTGCACTTCGGCGAGCAGGTGCTCGACGCGCTCCTCAGTCATCTCATCTCCTAGGCGCAATGGGGCTCAAGCTCGCCATTGCAATCAACCAACCACTCGGCGCCGAGCGGGAAAGGCGCGATTGTCGGCCAAGCGACGGGAACAGGTCACGCACTAATTGCTGATAACATGCGCCTCCCACCGAAGAACACTTGAGTGCGTGATGAGCCAACCCTGGAGTCCCGACAGCTGGCGTGCCTTGCCGATCCAGCAACAACCCCACTACCCCGATGCAGCCCATTTGCTGCAGGTCGAGCAATCCCTGGCCAGCTATCCGCCGCTGGTGTTTGCCGGTGAAGCCCGGGAGTTGCGACGCCAGTTTGCCGAGGTGACCCAGGGTCGCGCATTCCTCCTGCAAGGCGGCGATTGCGCCGAGAGCTTCGCCGAGTTCTCTGCCGCGAAGATCCGCGACACCTTCAAGGTGCTGCTGCAGATGGCGATCGTCATGACCTTCGCCGCCGGCTGCCCGGTGGTCAAAGTCGGGCGCATGGCCGGTCAGTTCGCCAAGCCGCGCTCGGCCAACGACGAAACCATCAACGGCGTGACCCTGCCGGCCTACCGGGGCGATATCGTCAACGGCATCGGTTTCGACATGAAAAGCCGCGTCCCGGACCCGGACCGCCTGCTGCAGTCCTACCACCAGTCCACCGCGACCCTGAACCTGCTGCGCGCGTTCGCCCAAGGCGGCTTTGCCGACTTGCACCAGGTGCACAAGTGGAACCTGGACTTCATCGCCAACTCGGCCCTGGCCGAGAAGTACAGTCACCTGGCCGACCGGATCGATGAAACCCTGGCCTTTATGCGCGCCTGCGGTATGGACAGCTCGCCACAACTGCGCGAGACCAGCTTCTTCACCGCCCATGAGGCCCTGCTGCTGAACTACGAAGAAGCCTTTGTGCGGCGCGACAGCCTGACCAACGACTATTACGACTGCTCGGCGCACATGCTGTGGATCGGCGACCGCACCCGCCAGCTGGACGGCGCCCACGTCGAATTCCTGCGCGGGGTGAACAACCCGATCGGGGTCAAGGTCGGCCCAAGTATGAACACCGACGAGTTGATTCGCCTGATCGATATCCTCAACCCGGATAACGATCCCGGACGCCTCAACCTGATCGTGCGCATGGGCGCGAACAAGGTCGGCGATCACCTGCCCCAACTGATCCGCGCGGTGGAAGGCGAAGGCAAGCAGGTGCTGTGGAGCTCCGACCCGATGCACGGCAATACCATCAAGGCCAGCAGCGGTTACAAGACCCGCGACTTCGCGCAGATCCTCAACGAGGTGAAGCAGTTCTTCCAAGTACACGAAGCCGAAGGCAGCTACGCCGGCGGCATCCACATCGAGATGACCGGGCAAAACGTCACTGAATGCATCGGTGGCGCGCGTCCTATCACCGAGGATGGCCTGTCGGACCGCTATCACACCCACTGCGACCCGCGGATGAACGCCGATCAATCCCTGGAGCTGGCGTTCCTGATTGCCGAGACCTTGAAACAGGTCAAGCGCTGAGCAAGCCGGGCGCGCTCGTGGCGAGATAAGCCCGCGAGCGTGCCCCGCAGCCCTAGAGAAAACCCCGCAATCGCTGGGCACTGGCCCTTGGGCAATTGAGCTGGACCTGCTCCAGCCCCAGCCACTGCGCCATTTGGCGTAAATTGGCTGCCAGCGCCATCATCCCCTGTTCATCCAGCCCCTGCGGTTCTTCATGCACGGCATGCACTGCCAGGCGCCCCAATGCCCGCTCAGCCCGCAGGTCGACCCGCGCGGCGATCCGCTCGTCATGCAGGAACGGCAGCACGTAGTAGCCATAAATCCGTTTGTGTTGCGGGGTGTAGATCTCCAGCCGGTAGCGAAAATCAAACAGGCGCTCGGTCCGGCTGCGCTCCCAGACCAGTGAATCAAAGGGCGAGAGCAAGGCGCTGGCCTCGACCTTGCGCGGCACTTTAGGCGCGGGCAGGCAATAGGCCGCTTGCCGCCAGCCCTCGACCTCGCAGCGTTGCACCTCACCGGCCTCAAGCAACTGGGCCAGGCGCACCGGACTGTCCGCGGGGCTCAGCCGGAAGTAATCACGCAGGTCTTTTTCCGTGGCGACTCCAAGTGCGCCAATCGCATGCAACAGCAAGCCGCGCTGGGCCTCTGCCTCGTCGAGCAAGGGCTGCTGCAGGATGGCGGCGGGCAGTACCCGCTCCGGCAGGTCGTACAGCCGCTCGAAACCACGACGCCCGGCCACCGTCACTTCGCCGGCAGCGAACAGCCACTCCAGCGCGTGCTTCTCGGCACTCCAGTCCCACCAGGGGCCGGCGCGCTCCTGCCGGGTCGACAGGCTGCCCGCCCCCAGCGCGCCCTGCTCCTCGACACAGGCCAGCACCCGGCGAATGGTCGCCTGTTGCTCCTGGCCAAAACGCGCCAATTGCCCATAGATACCTTGCCCCTGGCTGGCGCGCTGCATCCGCCAGCGCAGCAAGGGGTACATGGCCAACGGCAGCAGCGAGGCCTCATGCCCCCAGTATTCGAACAACCGACGTTGGCGGCCCTGGCTCCAGGCCGCTTGATCGAGCAGTTGCGGGGAGTAATTGCCCAGGCGCGAGAACAACGGCAGGTAGTGCGAGCGCACCAGGGCGTTGACCGAATCAATCTGCAGCAGGCCCAGGCGCCCGATCATCCGATTGACCTGGGCCGAACTGATCGCAGCGGTCGAGGGCCGTACGCCAAAGCCTTGAGCAGCCAAGGCCAGGCGTCGGGCCTGCTTGATGGAAAACGACAGTTGGGCGGGCATGGGCATCTCCTTGTCTGCCCGCAAACTACCTCAGCCGCCAGCCGCTTGTGTAGCCGTTTATTTGGACATCGGGTCATCCCAGAAGGGCCTGCTGATTTCACGCTCGACGTCTGCGCGGCTCAAGCCAATGTCCTTGAGCGCTTCGTCGCTCATGCTCGCCAACTCGACCCGCTCACGGTTGCGCTGATGCCAGCGGGCGACTGTTTGCAGCACCGTCCGCCAGGAAAGACCGTGAAACGAAAACTTCTGCGCCAGCACATAACCTTTTTGACCTTTCATCATCTTGCCCTCCAGTGGGGATGACTAAAGTCTCGCCGCGCAGCTAAGATCAATCCAACGAATGTTTCTTATGCAATACATCTCGGAGATTGATGAATTGTCCAACTACCCCAGCATCGACACCGAAGTCCTGCGTACCTTCGTCGCCATTGCCGATCAGGGCGGCTTTACCCGGGCCGGTGAGCTGGTCAATCGCACCCAATCTGCCGTCAGCATGCAGATGAAGCGCCTGGAGGAAGACGTGCTGCAGCGCCAGCTATTCCAGCGCGACGGACGCCAGGTCAAGCTCACCGCCGAAGGGCAGGTGCTGCTGGGCTACGCGCGACGGATCCTGAAACTGCACAGCGAAGTGTTCAATACCCTGCGCGAACCCCACATGGTCGGCACGGTGCGCATCGGCACGCCGGATGACTATGTCATGCGGTTTCTGCCGGGAATACTGTCGCGCTTCGCCCAGGCTTACCCGCTGATCCAGATCGAAGTCCACTGCGAATCGTCCAAGCAACTGTTGCAGCGCCAGGACCTGGACCTGTCCATCGTCACCCGCGAGCCGGGCAGCGAGATCGGTCAGCTGTTGCGCAAGGAGCGCTTCGTCTGGGCCGAGGCGCAGTGCTTCAACCCTCATGAACAAACGCCCATGCCCCTGGCCATGTTCAACAGTGACTGTTTCTGCCGGCTGTGGGCCTGCAATGCGCTGGACGCCGCAGGGCGTGATTATCGGATCGCCTACAACAGCTCCAGCCTGTCGGCGATCATGGCGGTGGTCAGCGCCGGCCTGGCGGTCACCGCTCAGCTCGAAAGCCTGATCACTTCGGACATGCGCATTCTCGGCGCCGCGCAAAACCTGCCGCAGTTGCCCGAGGCCAGCATCATGCTGCTGCGCAACCTGAACACGCCCTCACCCATCACCGAGTGCCTGGCCGAGCATATCGTCGACGGTTTTAAACTTTGAAGCCGAGCATCACCGCACACAGCACCAGAAACCCGCAGAACAATCCGCGCAACAGGCGCTCCGGCATCGAGTGCGCAATCTTCACGCCCCAACTGATGCTCATCAAGCCACCCAGGGCCAGGGGCAGGCCGATCATCCAATCCACTTCATGGTGCACGCCATAGGTCACCAGGGTGACTCCGGTACTGGGCAGCGCCAGCGCCAGCGACAAACCCTGGGCAACCACCTGGCTGGTGCCGAACACGCTGGTCAGTATCGGCGTGGCAACCACCGCGCCGCCGACCCCGAACAGCCCGCCCATGGTGCCCGAGGCCGCGCCCAGCACGCCCAGCCAGGGCCAGGAATAACGCATCTGCGCCGATGCCGGGGTATTGCCGACAAACATCCGCAGCAGGTTGTAGCAAGAGAGCGCCACCAGGAATGCGACAAACCCGATGCGCATGATCTGCGCATCAATGCCAACCGCCCAGATCGAGCCGATCCAGGCAAAACAGAAGCCCATGCTCGCCAGTGGCAAGGCGTGCCGCAGCTCAATGCGATTGCGCTGGTGATAACGCCACACAGCCAGCATCACATTGGGCACCACCATCACTAGGGCAGTGCCTTGGGCGATTTGCTGATCCAGGCCGAACCACACGCCCAACACCGGAATCGCGATCAAGCCACCACCGATGCCAAACAGCCCACCCATGGTGCCCAAGGCCACACCCAGCAGCAGATACATCACTAGATCAATCACGGTGCATTTCCCCTCACGTCAGAGGCTGCATGCTACGCAGTCGGCGCTGGTACGGAAACGCACAGCAACGCACAATGGCTGTGCCAACTCCGCACAAGCACATCGAAAATGAACCCCAAAGCCCTGACCGAGCAGCTCGGACTGTTCATTGACGTCCTGGAAACCGGCAGTTTTTCCGCCGCGGCCCGGCGCCATCCCCTGACGCCCTCGGCGGTGGCCCGGCGCATCGACAGCCTGGAAAGTGCCATCGGCAGCAAGCTGTTCATGCGCACCACCCACGCCGTGGTCGCGACTGCGGCGGGCCTGGCCTTTGCTGAACGCGCACGACGGATAGTCGCCGAACTGCAATTGGCCCGAGCCGAAGCGGTGTCCCTGAGCCACGCCCCCGAAGGGCTGATCCGGGTCGACGCTCCGGCCGCCTTCGGCCGACGCCACCTGGCGCCGGCAATCGCCGACTTCCTCGGCGTCTACCCAGGGCTGGATGTGCAGTTGCACCTGATCGACAGCTTTGTCGATATGCAGGGCTCGAACCTGGGTAAGGTCGACCTGGTGCTGCGCGCCGGGCATATGGTCGATACCCGGCTGGTGGCCACCCCGCTGGCCAGCATTGTGCGCATTGCCTGCGCCAGCCCGGTCTACCTGAAAAACCGCGGGACGCCGGCCCACCCCAACGAACTCGGTGAACACGACGGGCTCGACTGGGAGGGACTGGCTCCACTCTTCGCCTGGCGTTTCGAGCAGGATGGCCAGATGCACAGTCATCGCCCGCAGCGCATCCGCATGAGCGCCAACAACGCCGAAGCATTGCTCTCGGGGGCGCTGGCCGGCCTGGGCATCGCCCACCTGCCCACCTGGCTGGCCAGTGAATACCTGCTGCGCGGCGAGCTGCTACCGCTGTTTTGCCAGCATGGCCTGCCCCCGGCGGAAACCTCCGGCATCTATGCCCTGCGCCTGGAGCAGCACAGCAACGCCCGTAGCCGCCTGCTGCTGGAATACTTGAAGGCGCGCTTCAGCCCGGTTCCACCCTGGGACCTGGCCCTGCAAAGCAAGATGGGCTGAAGCCTTGGACTCAGCTCCCTCGCACAATTATCTGGCGCATTAAAGATTCGCCCGCTAGATTCAAAACCTGTACTGATCAAGGCCCCACCATGACCACCAAAGGCTCCCTCCCCGACTCTTGCGACGAACTGCGGCTGGATAATCAGCTGTGCTTCGCCCTGCACTCCACCTCGCTGCTGATGACCAAGGTCTACAAGCCCCTGCTGCAAGCACTGGGGCTGACCTACCCCCAATACCTGGCGATGATGGTGCTGTGGGAGCGTGACGGCCTGACCGTTGGCGAGATCAGCACTCACTTGCTGACCGACCCGGGCTCCCTGACCCCGCTGCTCAAGCGCCTCGAAGCCGAAGGCCTGCTCAGCCGTACCCGCAGCCGAGAGGATGAACGGGTGGTGATCGTTGAACTGACCGCGCAAGGCCGCGCCCTGCGCGACAAGGCTCGCGAAATACCGCACTGCATCCTGGCGGCCAGCGGCCAGACGGTGGAGCAACTGCAAAAATTGCAGGCCGACCTGCTGGCGTTGCGCGGCCATCTGCAACACAGCCTCTAGCCCTTCCTGCCTGCACGCCGCCCCGACATAGCCGCCCCCACATGACCTGCTGGCGGGCGGAAAGTCTCGCCAACCACCTCCGAATATTAAAATTCTCTAAAATCAACTAGATAAGACATCTCGCGGGGACAGCGCGACATTTTCTCAAAAATATATATTGCGCACTAAATATTAGCGCGATACATTTATTTGGCATTTATTTAGTGCGCTAATATTTGGCGAAAACCAAACCTCGGAGACCTACCCCATGCAAACGCTCTATACCGCAGTCGCAACCGCTACCGGTGGCCGTGATGGCCGCGCTGTCTCCAGCGACAACATCCTCGACGTCAAGCTTGCCACCCCTAAAGAGCTGGGCGGTGCCGGTGGCCAGGCGACAAACCCGGAACAGCTGTTCGCCGCCGGCTACTCTGCGTGCTTTATTGGCGCCCTGAAATTCGTCGCCAGCCAGAGCAAACGCCAAATCCCGGATGCAGCCTCGATCACCGCCCACGTCGGCATCGGCCAGATCCCCGGTGGTTTTGGCCTGGATATCGACCTGCATGTGAGCCTGCCCGGCCTCGAGCAAGCCGAGGCCCAGAGCCTGGTGGACGCAGCGCATCAGGTCTGCCCGTACTCCAACGCAACTCGCGGCAACGTCGATGTGCGCTTGCACGTCAGCGTCTGAGTCCTGGCAGAAGATCCCAGGCACAAAAAAGCCCGACTCAATGGTCGGGCTTTTTCGTACAGGTTTAAGCCAGGCTTAGACCTTGGCGCGGCCCTTGTAGGAGCCACCGTCGCGGGTATCGATCTCGATCCAGTCGCCGATTTCAACGAAATCTGCAACGCTCAGCTCGGTACCGTTTTTCAGTTTGGCAGGCTTCATCACCTTGCCCGAAGTGTCGCCGCGAGCGGAACCTTCGGTGTAGTCAACCTGACGCACGATAGTGGTCGGCAGTTCTACGGAAACCAGACGCTCTTCGAAGAAGATCGCTTCGCAAACATCGGTCATGCCTTCTTCAACGAAAGGCAGAACAGCTTCGATGTCTTCAGCGTTCAGTTCGTACATGGTGTAGTCGGTGGTGTCCATGAACGTGTAGGAGTCGCCGCTGATGAAGGACAGGGTCGCTTCTTTGCGGTCGAGGATCACGTCGTCCAGTTTGTCGTCAGCGCTGTAAACGATCTCGGTCTTGTAACCGGTCAGCAGGTTTTTCAGCTTGGTCTTCATGATCGCGCTGTTACGACCGGATTTGGTGAATTCAGCTTTCTGAACCAGCCAAGGATCGTTTTCGAGACGGATCACCATCCCAGGTTTCAGTTCTTTACCAGTTTTCATTACGAATATCCGAATTTGGATGGGATTTACAAAAATCTAGGCCGCGTATCATATCCAATTTAGGTAAAACTGCACCAGCGCTGCGGCAAGATCGGCTTGCAAGGCCTGTTCCAGACACCATTGCTCAGCATGCAAAGACACCTCCGGCCACACATCGAGCAGGGTTTTCCAGCATTGGCCCATGTCGCCACCGGCATTCCACGCCTGCCACAAGCCATTGATTGCGTCACGAGCCTGCGGCGACAGGCCCTGGGTATACAGGTCGAGGAAGGCCTCGAGCTTGTCCAGATGGATATCTTCGTCCTGACGATAGATGTGCCAGAGCATCGGACGCCCGGCCCATTGCGCCCGTACAAACGAGTCTTCGCCACGCACGGCATTGAAATCGCAGCACCACAACAACTGATCGTATTGTTCCTGCCGGACGAACGGCAGGACCTGCACCGTCACTGCACCACGCACCTGTTGCGTGCCGACATGCAGCTCGTCGCAGGCCAGCCAGCGCTTCACATCGCCGAGAATTCGACCTTCGGGCACCAGCAGATGAGTCGGCCGGGTATCGGCCGCCAACGCGTCGAGCCAGTTGCCCAAGCCGGCATTTTCGTAGGCAAACAACGAGATCAGCCGTGCATCGCTCGCGGCAGATACGCCAAGCCCTTGCAGGAAATTACGCTGCGCGAGGGTGTCTTGTTGAAACGCCCTACGCCTTTCCAATAGCCCTGCCTCACGCAACAGGCCACCTGTGCCCGGGCGAAACCCGGGAAAGAAAAAGTACTTCTGCACACCCTTGAACTTCACCGACGGCAAGCCGTGGCACCCGACCACCCAATCCTCGGCGCTCAGGTAGTCGAGATTCAACCAGAGCGGCGGGCGCTCGCGCTCGGCCATGGCTTCCATGTAAGCCGCAGGCAGTTGGCAGGCGAAGGCGGCAATCACCACATCGGCAGCCGGCTGCGCAGCCCATTCCGTCGGCCAGTGCCGGACCTCGACGCCTGCCTGCCATTGGCGGAAAGCGCTGATATCGACTTCCGGGCAAAGGCGCTCAAAGGCACGCAGATCGTCGACCCACAGCCGCACCTCGCATTGATGCTCGGCCACCAACTGCCGAGCGAGGCGCCAGGTGACCCCGATATCGCCGAAGTTGTCCACGACACTGCAGAAAATATCCCAGGAGGCTTTCATTGCGGGCTCCGATTGGCAAAGGCGCCGATTGTCCGCATAAATCGTCCCGCGCAGAAGAGCCGACACCGATTAATCTTCGTGCGACAATCGGCCCCCGCACTCGTCCGCCCGCCAGGAGGCCGCCATGTCCTACCGCCCCACCGCCCGCAAACCGCTACGCATCAGCTTCAATGGCCTGAAACTCAGCGTCAGCATTGCCTTGGGTCTGTGGCTGGGTTTTGTGGCCATTGCCCTGACCTGCTGGCTGGCCTCGCGCTTTGTGTTCAGCCAACAACTGGCGCCGGTGGCCCAAGCCGTTCAGCAATTGGCCAAACCGCCGGTGGTCGAACCGGCACCCGCCAACCCGATGTTCGAGCAATATCAGGAAAACCTGCGCAAGAACGAACAACAGCAAAGCCTGGAGAATGCTCGCAACAACCTGCGCAATCAGTCCAATCCCAAATGCCAGTTCTGGCTGCAACAGGACCAGACGGCGCCGACCGACAAAAGCCGGGCCAACGTCCTGCAGTTCTGCGATTGATCATGAACAAACACGCCATCCATCAACTGATCCTGCAAAAACTCCAGGACGACCTCGACGTGGCACAGCGTGCGGCGCAAACGGCCTACGAGACGGCGACCCACGAAGAGAACATCGCCGAAAACAAATACGACACCCTGGGCCTTGAGGCTTCGTACCTGGCTGCAGGTCAGGCCAAACGCGTCGAGGAGATCAGGCAAGCCCTGGCGTTGTGCCAGAACCTGACACTGCGCGCCTATGACGAACAGACAGGGATTCAGGTGGGGGCCTTACTGGGGCTTGAAGATGAAAACGGCCACGAGCAATGGCTGTTTCTGGGGCCGGATGGTGCTGGGCTGAAGGTGTACGTGGTAGGCCAGTTGATTACCGTCATCACCCCTCGCTCACCGCTGGGCCAGAGCCTGGTGGGTAAATTCGAGGGAGATGAGGTACAGATCGTTGTCGCGGGCACTCGGCAACAGTTCACTGTTACCGAGGTCAAGTGAGCACGCCGCAGCCTTAGTGCACTGGCAGCTCAACGCCGTCGAACAGCTCTTCCAGTTCCTGTTTGTTGTGGCACTGGATGGCCTTGGCCATGACTTCACGCGTCAGGTGCGGGGCGAACTTCTCGATGAAGTCGCACATAAAACCGCGCAGGAAGGTGCCACGGCGGAAGCCAATCTTGGTGATGCTCGACTCGAACAATTCGCTGGCATCCAGTACCACCAGGTCACTGTCGAGCTTGGTATCGACCGCCATCTTGGCCACGATGCCAACACCCAGGCCCAGGCGCACGTAGGTCTTGATCACATCGGCGTCGGCGGCGGTGAACACCACCTTGGGGGTCAGACCACGGTGGCTGAAGGCTTCGTCGAGCTTGGAACGACCGGTGAACCCGAATACGTAGGTGACGATCGGGTATTCCGCGAGGGTTTCCAGGGTCAGCTTCGGCAACTTGGTGAGCGGGTGGCCCTGGGGCACGACCACGCAACGGTTCCAGCGATAGCACGGCATCATTACCAGGTCACCGAACAGCTCCAGGGCTTCGGTGGCGATGGCAAAGTCGACAGTGCCGTCGGCCGCCATTTCGGCGATCTGCATGGGCGAGCCCTGATGCATGTGCAGGGCAACGTCAGGGTATTGCTTGATAAAGCTGCTGATCACCGGCGGCAACGCATAACGCGCCTGGGTGTGAGTAGTGGCGATCGATAGGGTGCCCTTTTTCTCGTTGGAGAACTCCTGGGCAATCTGCTTGATGCTTTCGACCTTGCGCAGAATCTCACCGGCGGTGGTGATGATGCGCTCACCGGCCGGAGTAACACGAGTCAAATGCTTGCCGCTGCGGGCAAAGACTTCGACCCCCAGCTCATCTTCGAGCAGGCGGATCTGCTTGCTGATACCCGGTTGCGAGGTGTAAAGGCTTTGGGCTGTAGCGGAAACGTTGAGGTCGTGGTGCGCCACTTCCCAGATGTAGCGCAATTGTTGGAGCTTCATATCAATCCCTCAAAGCAGTTGGACGCCACGGGTATCAGCGACGGTATATAACTATATTAATGGTTTGAAGAATAAATCTAGAACTTTTTATTAGAAACTCTTCGACGCCCCTTTCAGATATCCCCCAGTCGACGACGCTGCACCAAAGGCACGAGGTACACCGGCACCTTCGCCAACTGCAACACACGGGCTGCCGTCCTGCCCAGCGGGGTTTCCACGCCCGCTTCGTGGCTATGACTTCCTACGATCAGCAAATCCACGGAGAGTTTCGCCGCCTGCTCGAGAATGACCTGCGCAGGGTCCCCCTGAAACACCCTGACCGACTGAATCAACGCCAGGTCCTGCATGCCTTCCCCCAGTTCTTCACGGAAGCTGTCGAGCACCCGCTGCTCGATACTGGCCATCACCGTGCTCAAACCCTGGTTGTGAAAATCATTCAACGCCTGCTCATCGAGGTAGCTCTGCAGCACCGACTCGGCAAACAGCCCCATAGGCTCCACGGCGTGGATGACATGCAGGTCTGCATTGAACGTTCGAGCCAGTTCCACCGCATGCTGCATCACATAAGGTGCGTACAGACCAAGGTCAGTGGCATATAGCATCGAACGAATCATATGACCTCCATGACTGCCAGGACGGCGGAGATTGATTCAGCTTAGCAGTGCCCGGCCAACTGCGACGCCAGCCGCCGGGCCCGGGATCAAAGGCTCAGGTTTTGCTCTCATTGCTGATGCCATGGGGCACATGGCCAGTGGCGACCACTTCGCGCGCCAGTTCGCAATGACCGGCCTGGTCATCGAAAAATACGTCTGCGGCAAAAGCCTCGAGAAACGCCGCTTTCTCCAGGCCGCCCAGGAACAGCGATTCATCCAGGCGGATATCCCACTCGCGCAAGGTGCGGATCACCCGTTCATGAGCCGGCGCCGAGCGCGCAGTGACCAGGGCGGTGCGGATCGGACAGGCGTCTTCGGGAAACTCGCGCTGCAACAGATTGAGCGCAGCGAGAAAGCCTTTGAACGGCCCGCCTCGCAAAGGCTCGCGAGCAGATTCGCGCTCCTTGGCCTGGAACGCTTCAAGGCCGCCCAACTGATAAACCCGTTCCGATTCATCGGAAAACAAAACCGCATCACCGTCAAAGGCAATGCGCAACTCGGCACTGGCGGCACGGCGCGCGCCGCCCGACAAAATGGTCGCCGCAGCGAATCCGGCATCCAGCGCGCTGCGCACGTCTTCGGCGTGAGTCGAGAGGAACAGGTCACAGCCAAATGCCGCGAGATAAGGGTAAGGGCTGCGCCCGCCGACGAAAGCGGCCCGGGAGATATCCAGGCCGTAGTGCTGGATCGAGTTGAACACACGCAAGCCGGTGTCGGCGCTGTTGCGCGATACCAGGACGACTTCGACCCGGGCTCGCCCAAGGCTGGCGTTGAGACTGAGAAGCTTCTTCACCAGAGGAAAAGCCTCACCCGGCTCGAGGTTTTCCTCTTCATGCTCGATCTGATACTGCCGATAAGCCTCGACGCCCTCCGCCAGGTAGACCTTGTGGCTGTCGCTCAAGTCAAACAGTGCCCGCGACGAAATCGCCACCACCAACTTTCCACCCAGGCCCTTAGCCATGTACTGCTCCCCCGCCTGACGGTTTCAATCGTTATGCCGATCAATAAAACTCAACGCCTGATACAGCGCTTCGATTCTCGGCAGCTCGCATCCCGCGGCCTTGGCCGCGGCCAGAGGCGCAGCATAGATGGCCGCAAGCTCCAAGGGGCGCTTGTGCAGATAATCGTGGTACATGCTCGGCCAGTAATCCGGCATTTTTTCCGTAACCTTGAACAGATGCTCGGCATAACCGGTCGGCACGCTATGCCCACAGGCCTCTGCCCCGCGCACCACCTCAGCCATCAAGGCCTGGATCAACTGCCGGCTTGCGTCATCGGCCATCAGGGGCGCGGTACTGGCCTTGAGCAGCACCGAGAGACCGTTGTACGGCACATTCCACACTAGCTTCTGCCAGCGCGCCTGCCCCAGGTCAGGCATGGCCTGGGAATCGAGACCGGCCTTGCGAAACATCGCCGAGCCTTCTTCGACAATGGCCTGACGTGCCGCCGCATCCGACGCCGGACCACTGTGATACCCCAGATTCACCGCACCCAGGGCCTGGTGCTCAATCACCCCGGGCGCCGAACGGTATGCACAGATATAGCAAAGCCCACCCAGCACATGGATTGACTCAGGCAGCAATGGACGCAGTGCCTCTTCGACGCCCAAGCCGTTCTGCAGCAACAACACCTTGGCCCCCGGGGCCGCTGCGCTGATCAAGATGGGTGCAAGATCAGGATTGCTGGTGGCCTTGGCTCCCACCAGCAACCAGTCGCAAGGCGGCAGATCCTCGCCGTTGGCGTAAGCCTGCACTGGGTTCAGTGTCAGTTGACCTTGAACCGCATGGTTCAGCTGCAAGCCACGCAGTGCCACCGCCGAGAACTCACCGCGCAGCAAAAAGTGCACGTCGAAACCGGCCCGCGCCAACATCACGCCATAAAAACCACCGATCGCGCCGGTACCAATAATGCCGACTCGCGGCTTGTGCACAGCACTCATCATGGCAACTCCTCTGCAATTCGCTCCAATGCCTGGTGCACGGCGTCGGCGAGATCAGTCGCGCGCAGACGCGATTGCACAGCGCCGTAAAATTCACCGTCGCGCACCACGAACAGGGCCGGTAAATGAAACACCTGATAACGCTGGACGACGCCACCGTTGTTACCCGCATCAATCCAGCACAGCCGATCGACAGGCAAATCAAAGGTGGGCAATTGCTGGCGTGCCCAACGACAGCTGGAGCAACCGATGCTGGTGAAAATCACCAGGGAAATGCCACTCATCGCCAACAACCGCTGATCGGTGTCGAAATCGGTCAGCTCCAATTGGGCCACTATACTGGGGGAAACACTGTCGACTAGCCGACGCTCGGGGTCCGCGCTCATGGGACGTTTTCTACCTCATCCAGACGATGTTCCGGTTGAACTGACCTTGCGCAAACACTCGTGCATTTCGCGGCAGCGGCTGCACACTATCAGCCTCGGCGGCGTGGCTTGCAATTACCACCGTGCCTGGCGATGCGGCACGGCGCTGCTGGTGCGCATGCCGACCCTGGGCGAAAACGCCTGCTATCAGGGCTATGTCGCCTGGTGCCTGCGCCGCAAGCACGGCTACCTGGTGGGTATCGCCTTTGTCGACGAACAGACCCTGTTCGGTGCGCGCATGGGCGCGCAGGTTTGCCAGATCGAACGCTACTGCCGCCTGCACGAACCCCAGGCCGAACGACAGCGTACCGAGGCGCTCGCCTTGCAATGGATCACCCAGCACGCCGAGGACTTTTCCCAGGAGCAGGTCCATCGCGCATTTATCCAGCCCTAGCGGGATAAAACCCCCGCCAGCCCATTGTCGAATCACCGGCTAACGCGCTAAGGTTCCGCTCCCCGACGCGCTCAAATCCGCTGTGCTCCGCCGCGCGGGGATCGCTGGCGGCCGGCACCCGTGACCTGACGAGTAACACGATGGCTGATTTACCGATCAACGACCTTAACGTCGCCTCCAACGAGACGCTGATCACTCCTGATCAGCTCAAGCGTGACATCCCCCTGAGCGATGCTGCCCTGCGCACCGTGACCAAGGGCCGCGAGGTGATCCGCAATATTCTGGATGGCACCGACCATCGCCTGTTTGTCGTTATCGGCCCTTGCTCGATCCACGACATCAAAGCAGCTCACGAGTACGCCGAGCGCCTGAAGGTACTGGCCGCCGAAGTGTCCGACACTCTGTACCTGGTAATGCGCGTCTACTTCGAGAAGCCGCGGACCACGGTCGGCTGGAAAGGCCTGATCAACGACCCTTACCTGGACGACTCATTCAAGATTCAGGACGGCCTGCACATTGGCCGCCAGTTGCTGCTGGACCTGGCCGAGATGGGCCTGCCAACCGCCACCGAAGCGCTGGACCCGATCTCCCCGCAGTACCTGCAGGATTTGATCAGCTGGTCGGCCATCGGCGCGCGCACCACAGAATCCCAGACCCACCGCGAAATGGCGTCTGGCCTGTCTTCCGCTGTCGGCTTCAAGAACGGCACCGATGGCGGCCTGACCGTTGCGATCAATGCACTGCAATCGGTTTCCAGCCCTCATCGCTTCCTGGGTATCAACCAGGAAGGCGGCGTGTCGATCGTCACCACCAAAGGCAACGCTTATGGTCACGTGGTATTGCGCGGTGGCAACGGCAAGCCGAACTACGATTCGGTGAGCGTCGCGCTGTGTGAACAGGCGCTGAACAAAGCGAAGATCAAACCCAACATCATGGTCGACTGCAGCCACGCCAACTCCAACAAGGACCCGGCGCTGCAACCTTTGGTCATGGAGAACGTGGCTAACCAGATTCTCGAAGGCAATCAGTCGATCATCGGCCTGATGGTCGAGAGCCATCTGAACTGGGGCTGCCAGGCGATTCCGAAAGACTTGGCCGAATTGCAATACGGCGTGTCGATCACGGACGCCTGCATCGACTGGGAAAGCACCGAAAAAACCTTGCGCGGCATGCATGCCAAGCTCAAGGACGTATTGCCTAAACGCGATCGCGGCTGATTTCACAAAAGACGCAAACAAAAACGCCGGGCTCAGCCCGGCGTTTTTGTGTGTGCCCACTCAGAGTTTCGCGGCGTGACGCTGATGGCGCTCCATGTAGCGCTCCACGTATGAGCACGAAGGAATTACCGTGTACCCCATGCGATCAGCATACTCCAGGGCCTGCTCGGTCAACGCGGCAGCAATGCCACGGCCACGCAATGCGTTGGGCACGAATGTCCGATAGATATCCAGGGTCTGCTTACCCAGGTCCATGTAAGTCAGGTAGGCACGATGACCGTCCACATTGGTCTCGAACTGATGACCAGCCTGGTCATGGTGGATGGACAACGCCTCGCTCATCACTACTCCTCGCGGGTCTTGGATTCTGACCCCTACCTTACCGATGTTTTTCCGGCGAAGGAACATCTACGCCACCCCGTGCCTGACTGGACACCGAGAAAAGCCTGCCGCTCAGGTTCAACCTGCACGTTACAAATAGTAGGCATCATTGGCATAAATGCTCAAGACGCACTCATCTTGTGCTGCGCAGCATGAGGCGCGTCACACGCCGACCTAACAGTGCAAACCAAAATGCTTACGTACACAACGTTTCACCAATGACACACTGAACATCGCCGGATGTTGAGACTTAAGACGAGCGCCCCTTCTTAAAGTCACCTCAACATCAACAAAGATACGTGAGCGTTTACACAGAATCTGAAGAAAAGTGTAGACGCCTCAATATAGATCGACTTTAGCCTACACTCAGAAACTGCTGTGGGGAGTGGCTAACGGGTAACACCGGCTATCCAGCAAGGCACCCAGGCCGGGCCTCGCAGCTGCGCGGTTTTTATACAACTGGCTAAAAAGTTGCTCGAAAAAGATTCAGCACCTAGAATTTTTTTTGCTTCTTGCGCTACGTCAGTTTACTTACTACAAGTAATGGGTAGTATGTACGCCGGCTATTTCCTCACTCTGAAGAGATAGCTACTAATAGAAAGTCCTTGAAGGGGAACACGATGAACAACGTTCTGAAATTCTCTGCTCTGGCTCTGGCCGCAGTTCTGGCTACCGGTTGCAGCAGCGTATCCAAAGAAACCGAAGCTCGTCTGACTGCTACTGAAGACGCAGCAGCTCGCTCCCAGGCTCGTGCAGACGAAGCCTACCGTAAAGCTGATGAAGCTCTGGCTGCTGCTCAAAAAGCACAACAGACTGCTGACGAAGCTAACGAGCGCGCTCTGCGCATGCTTGAAAAAGCTAGCCGCAAGTAATAGTCCCTCGGGATTGTTATCAAGCCGATCCATTTTTGGGTCGGCTTTTTTATTGCCTGGATTTTTCTGCAGGCAATAAAAAACCCGTCGAAACCAGAGGCTCCGACGGGCTTTTCCAACAGTGATTACTGCTCTGGATCGACGGGAACGGAAGACACCGTCGGTGCGGAAACAGGCACCGCGATCTCCACCGGCAGACCATCCTCGGCCGCGACGACATCACGCACCACATCCCAATTCATGCGCAGGCTGTTCGCCAGGTCTTCGCGCTTGAGCAAGGCATTGATCACTGCGGTGTGCTTGTCGACCACCGACGGGTTGCCATTGTCGTCCAGTGGCGTGTGAGCCTCCAGATAGACCTTGCCACCGCTGACGCCAAACTTGTAAGGGTCGTTGAGAATTCGTACCGAGGTACCAACCGGCACCATGCCGGCCATTTCCAGCACGTTGTTATTGAACATGCGGAAGCAGCCGTGACTGGTGCGCATGCCAATCCCGAATTTCTTGTTCGAGCCGTGAATCAGGTAACCCGGAGTTCCCAGGGTGAACTTGAACGGGCCCAGCGGGTTGTCCGGGCCGGCCGGCACCACGTTTGGCAGCGGGTCACCGTCGGCCGCATGCTCCGCCTTGATCGAAGCAGGAGGCGTCCAGGTCGGGTTCGGAGTTTTGGCCACGATGCTGGTGTGCGCAATCGGCGAGCCCCAGCCTTCGCGGCCGATGCCCAGGGGGAAGGTGTAAACGACATTACGTCCCTTGGGGAAGTAATACAGCCGATATTCGGCCAGGTTGATCACGATGCCCTCACGCGGGCCCGGCGGCAGAATGAATCGGGTCGGCAGAACCACTTCCGTACCCGCTCCAGGCAACCATGGATCGACGCCCGGGTTGGCCGCCACCATTTCCAGATAACCCAGGTCGTAAGTCGTTCCCAGATCGGCAAAGGTGTCTTCGTACTTGGCCTTGATCACCTGCACCTGGCCCACGATGTCTTCACCGGGGGGGGGTAGAGGCAACTCCAGTGCGGCCACCGGGCCTGCCATACAAAGTGCGGCAAGCGTCAGGCAGCGGGTGACGGCAGGAAAACGCGGCAACATCCGGAAAATCCTTCGCATGATCAACGGGTGAGAAAAAAAGCGATTGTACACCGCAGCCTCCCGCTTCGGCAGTTGGCTGGGGTAAGCGTAGCTACAGGCCATCCGATGGCGAATGTTTAAAGTTCGAAGCGCAGCTCAGGCCAGATCGGTGGAGTACCACGCTTCTGCGACTCGAGAATCGCGCGGCAGAGCGGACACAGGCGCTGTTCCTGAAAAATGGTCCGGTCCACGCTCGACCAGCGCGGCTGGGCGGGAAGCAAAGAGCCACATAACGTCCGGTCGGCAGCACCACCGAGTTCCAACTGACGCGTGACCAGGTGCACCCGAACTTCCTGGCAGGCAAACAGATCCAGCTGTTCGTCAGGCTCGATCAGTTGATAGGCAAACAGGGACCAGGCAGGACGCGGCATTGGGGGCTCCAAATCGGGGGCGCCACATTAGCCGAAACACTGCCACTAGAAAAGCGTCAAAGCAGCGGTTTTAGCGTCGGCCAGACATTTTCCAGCAACTTGCCCTGGGCCGCAGGCGCTGGGTGCAGACCATCGGCCTGCATCAGCTCGGGAATGCCGCCGATCCCTTGCAGAAAAAACGGCACCAGGGCGATTTTCTTCTCGTTGGCCAGGTTGCTGTAGACCTCGGCAAATGCCTGGGTATAACGCACGCCATAGTTGGGAGGTAGCTGCATACCCAGTAGTAGCACCTTGGCACCGCTGGCTTTTGAGTTATCAATCATCGACGCAAGATTTTGTTGCAATTGCGTTGGCAGTTGACCGCGCAGCCCATCGTTGCCCCCCAGCTCCAGGATCACCACATCCGGCCTATGCTCTGTGAGCAGCGCAGGTAGCCGCGCCAGGCCTCCTGCGCTGGTGTCGCCGCTGATCGATGCATTGATTACCTTGTCGTTGAAACCTTCGTCCTTGAGCCGCTGCTCCAGCAGGGTTACCCACCCTTGTCGGGTATCCAGGCCGAAAGCCGCACTGATACTATCGCCAACGATCAGGACTGTACCCGCCGCTGCGTTCTGGGCCATGCACATCAAGGCCAGGCCAGCACTCAAAAACCACACACGCATCGGACTCTCCATGGGCGCAAGCATTCTCACTGCGCGGAACCTTAGCAAAATGGTTCCCAGCGCGGAAGGTGAACTGACCATCCTGCACCAACTCAGCCTGGAACTGAACAAGGGCGATAGCCTGGCCATCGTCGGTGCCTCAGGTTCCGGCAAATCCACGCTCCTGGGCCTGCTGGCCGGGCTCGACTTGCCCAGCAGCGGTGAAGTCACGCTTGCAGGCCAGGCCCTGAGTACCCTGGATGAGGATCAGCGAGCACGCATCCGTGCCGAACACGTGGGTTTTGTCTTCCAGTCATTTCAATTGCTCGACAGCCTCAATGCCTTGGAAAACGTCATGCTGCCGCTGGAGCTGGACGGTCGCAAGGATGCTCGCGAGCGCGCGACCCAATTGCTGCAACGGGTGGGCCTGGGCAAGCGCCTGACCCATTCACCGCGCCAACTCTCCGGCGGCGAACAGCAGCGGGTAGCGATCGCCAGGGCATTTGCGGCCGAGCCCGACGTTTTGTTCGCTGATGAACCGACCGGCAACCTCGACAGCCACACCGGCGAGCGCATCTGCGATCTGTTGTTCGAGCTCAATAAAGAACGCGGCACCACATTGGTTCTGGTCACTCACGACGAACGCCTGGCGCATCGCTGCCGGCGCCTGATCCGCCTTGAAGCCGGCCTGCTGGTCGCCCCTCTGGAGCCTTGATGGCACGCCTGCCGCTGTTGCGCCTGTTCAGCCTCGCCCTGCGTCAACTGCTGCGCGATGCCCGCGCCGGTGAATTAAGGGTGTTGTTCTTCGCCTTGCTGGTGGCTGTTGTGGCCAGCACCGCCATCGGCTATTTCGGCGCCCGCCTGAACGGCGCCATGCTGCTGCGCGCCACCGAATTCCTCGGCGCCGACCTGCTGCTCGAGGGCAGCTCGCCGGCACGCCCGGAGCAGATCCAGAGCGGCCGGGAACTGGGGCTGGAGCATGCGCAGATCGTGGAGTTCTCCAGCGTCGTAGCCACCGACAAAGGTATCCAGCTGTCCAGTATCAAGGCAGCGGATGAGGTCTATCCATTACGTGGCGAGCTGAAAAGCGCACCGGCGCCCTACGCTGCCGAAGAGTCAGGAGGCGGACCGAAGCCAGGTGAGGCCTGGGTCGAGTCGCGCCTATTGGCCGCGCTGGATTTGAAGATCGGCGACAGCATCGACGTTGGGATGAAGACTCTGCGCCTGGCCCGAGTGCTGACCTATGAGCCGGACCGTGCCGGCAACTTCTACAGCCTGACGCCGCGGGTGCTGATCAATTTGTCCGATCTGGCGGCCACGGGCGTGGTGCAGCCCGGTAGCCGGGTCAGCTACAAGGAGCTGTGGCGCGGCACCACTCCTGCGCTGGAAACCTATCGACAATTGATCAAACCAGGGTTGGCTGCCAATCAGCGCTTGCAGGATGCACGCGATGGCAACCAACAGATCGGCGGCGCCTTGGGCAAGGCCGAGCGTTACCTGAACATGGCCAGCCTGGTAGCCGTACTGCTATCGGGCGTCGCGGTGGCGCTGTCGGCCACGCGCTTCGCCACCCGGCGCTTCGATGCCAGCGCCCTGCTGCGCTGCCTTGGCTTGTCCAGACGTGAAACCATGCTGTTGTTCAGTGTGCAGTTGGCTGTACTCGGCCTGCTGGCCAGCCTCAGCGGCGCGCTGATAGGGTGGCTGGCTCAACTCGGATTGTTCGCCCTGCTGCATGACCTCTTGCCCAGTGATGTACCGCCGGGTGGATGGCTGCCGGCGGTCGCCGGGATCGGCACCGGGCTGGTGGCACTCGCCGGCTTCGCCCTGCCGCCGCTTGCCGCCCTAGGTCGTGTTCCGCCATTACGAGTGTTACGTCGCGACCTGCTGCCCATCCCTTCGAGCACCTGGATGGTCTATGGCGCGGCCCTGCTCGCCCTGGGCCTGATCATGTGGCGCCTGAGCCTGGACCTGGTGCTGACCTTCGCCCTGCTCGGCGGTGGCGTGGTGGCTGCGGTGGTTCTGGGTGGGCTTCTGCTGCTCGCCCTGCAAAGCCTGCGGCGCCTGTTGGCTCGCGCCTCGCTGCCATGGCGCCTGGGCCTGGGGCAGTTGCTGCGCCATCCACTGGCGGCTGCGGGCCAATCCCTGGCATTCGGCCTGATTCTATTGTCGATGGCGTTAATCGCCCTGTTGCGCGGCGAGCTGCTGGATACCTGGCAGAATCAGCTACCGAAAAATGCCCCCAACTACTTCGCGCTGAATATCCTTCCCGCCGATAAACAGGCCTTCACCGATCGGCTGGTGGCACTCTCGGCACCTTCGGCGCCGCTGTATCCGGTAGTACCGGGGCGACTGATCAGCATCAACGGCGAGCCGGTCAGGGATATCGTCAGCAAAGACTCCAGCGGCGATCGCGCTGTCCAGCGCGACCTGAGCCTGACCTGGGCCGCCGACTTGCCACAAGGCAATAGCATCACCGCCGGGAGCTGGTGGTCGAGCCAGCCGCAAGGCGATCTGCCCGGCGTCTCGGTGGAAAACAAGGTCGCAGAAAGCCTGAAACTCAAAATCGGCGATCGGCTGACCTTCACCGTCGGCGGGATCAATCGAGAAGCCCAAGTCACCAGCCTGCGCAAAATCAACTGGGATAACTTCCAGCCCAACTTCTTCATGATCTTCCAGCCGGGCACCTTGAAAGATCTCCCCGCGACCTACCTGACCAGCTTTTACCTGGCAGCCGGGCATGACCAACAGATCGTCGAGCTGTCCCGTGCCTTTCCCGCAGTGACCATCCTTCAGGTCGAGGCCTTGCTGGAGCAACTGCGCAGCATCCTCGCCCAGGTGACCCTGGCGGTGGAATACGTCTTGTTGTTTGTCCTGGCAGCTGGGATGACCGTCCTCTTCTCCGGCCTGCAGGCCACCCTTGACGAGCGCATTCGCCAAGGTGCGCTGTTGCGGGCCTTGGGGGCGGAGCGGCGGTTGCTGGTCAAAGCGCGGCGTATCGAGTTCGGCCTGCTCGGCGCTGTCAGTGGTCTGCTGGCTGCTCTGGGTTCTGAATTGGTGAGCCTGGTGCTCTACCGCTACGCCTTCGACCTGCCTTGGCACCCACATCCGTGGTTGCTGGTGTTGCCGCTGATCGGTGCCGCACTGGTCGGCGGCGCGGGGGTTTTCGGCACACGGCGGGCCTTGAATGCCAGCCCGCTGACGGTACTGCGGGAAGGCTGAAGACCGAGGCCCGTCTCAGGCAGACGGGCCTACTTTTGATACTCGATTCGATTGATCCACCAGCAGGTTTCACCTCCAGGCGTAGGAACAATCGCTTCATCCCCCTCTTCCTTCTTCAACAGCGCTCGAGCCATTGGCGAGTCGATGGAGATGTAATCCTTCTGCCCGTATATCTCGTCATAACCAACAATACGAAAGCGCTTGGTCTCACCCTCTTCATTCTCCACCTCGACCCAGGCGCCGAAGAACACTCGCCCCTCCTGCTCGGGCGCGTATGAAACCACGCGCATGTCTTCCAGACGCTTGCGTATGTAGCGCACCCGGCGATCAATTTCTCGCAGCAGCTTCTTGTTGTACTGGTAATCGGCGTTTTCACTCCTGTCACCCAGTGACGCAGCCCAGGTGACTTTGCGGGTAGTGTCGGGACGCTTTTCCCGCCATAGATAGTCGAGCTCTTTCTTGAGGGCCTCATGACCTTCCTGGGTAATCAGTTTTGTACTCAATTGCTTAATCACCACCCGCAATGAACTGACCATGAATCTCACGATTTGGCCTGAGGCCGAACAACCCGCCTGACCGGACCTAAGTCGCGGGCCCAGCCGGCTTGAGAAAAACCGATGATAAATCACTGCGGGAAAGTAGCTAGCCCTAATCCTTGCGGTGAACGAGGCAGCCGCATCAACCGATCTCTGCCTGGGAGCACGGCCGACACTCAACCTAAGCCCCCCAGGAGATCGGCAACTAGAGCAATCCCTGATCGATCCATTGCTCATAGAAAACGTAATGACGCAGAAAAAATCTGCGAGAGCACGTCTATTGGAATGGCTTGAAAAGGGGGAAGTGAGGCCCTGTTCTTTCAACAAGATCAGGGCTCGATAGCGGTACCTGGAATCAGGCAGAGACAGGCTTCAAATAACGTGATTCGCCGCTTACAGCGGGCTCAGACCACTCCATCCGGAGAACATTCGCCCTCGCCGAGGGGGATGCTGGAAATGGCATGGAGGCTATTGTTGAAAGTCACCGTTTCGTTGAAGTTCTTCACAATGCTGCTGAGCTTTTTCTTGGCATTGGTTAGTTGCTTCAAGCGCTCTACCAATTCAGCACTCTTTTTCTGTATATCCAGCTCACGCGCTTCCAATTTGAGATCCCGGGCGCGCTGCTGCTTGGAAAGCTCCTCAAGACGCTGCTGCCCCAGTTGCAGAAGCTCGGATCGCCGAATTGCATTTCGCTCCCTCGCTTCAAGGCTTTCAGCCAATTGCTGCAAAGCGGAACTACGCTCGGCGATGATCCGGGCGTTGTTGTCGGCAGCTCTGTCTGCGGCCACCCGTTCCTGCTGCAACTGACTCTGGAGCTGCATCAAGCCCTCCTCTTTCTCCACCAGTTGCCGCTCTCTCTCCTGCAGTTGGGACTTCAAACCCTCCAGGGTTTCTTGCTGCTTCATTGCGCCCAGCTTTTGCTGGACCAACTCCTGCGCCATGCCCGCAACATTGGCCAAGGTACTCTCGACATCAAGCAACAGATGCTCGGTATCAGCCCCTGGAAGAGATGCACTTTCAAACGGCTGAATGCTCTCAAGTTCTTTTAAGTTCTTCGCTGAGTGTTCTGGATCCAACATCTCTTCAGCCCGTGGTTGTTCAAGTGGACTCATTGAGGCCCCTTCAGATGCACCGTCAACCTCAGTCATGGCTGAAACCGCAAGATTCGACCGAATGAAATCAGTTGATCCCACCTCATGCTCATCGACCTGGGCAACAGGTAGCAATGAGTCCATACCGGCATCTTCTGCACCAAGGTCTGAGCCGTTTTCTTCCAGAGTCATATCGTTAAGGGGCTCCGAACCGAGATCGCCTACCAGCCCTTCAAGCTCCGCCAATGTGCTTTGCATATCCTGGCGAAACTGTTCGCTTTGACTGTCATCAACTCGTAGGCGCTCAACCATCGATGACGAAACAGGGAGTTTCATGTCCGTTTCCTCTTGAGCAGCAGTAGTCGCGAGCGCTGTAACTTCCAGGACATCAGGCTCACCTTCGTTGTCGAGTGCCAAGCCTGGAGCCCCATCGGCCGAATAGAGATCCGATGCCTCGGCATTTGAACTGATCTGCGAGCCATCTATAAATGAAGCAGTCCGCATCGGAGCAGGCAGCAGCTCTTCACTGGTAAATGAAGCCAGTGCAGAACTGAAATCACCCGAGTGTTGCACCACACCTTCTGCTTTCTGCTCGTCAGCAGCCTCCGCATACATGGATGACCCGTTATCGAGCCCCTTAGCGTCTTGAGAAGTTAACTGAATAAAGTCATCGCCCGGCATTTCCGCTGTATCAAGGAGCGTCAGCAACTGAGAGTCATCATGTTCATAAGATCCATCTGGCTCCGTGAACAAAGCACTAACACCCGAAACAATCGGCGCCGTACGTTCGATCGCTGGTAACCGCTCTTGATCGCGCATGGAGATCAGCTTGGTGATCAGCGCCTTTTTGATGCCGAGAGGCCGATGATCTTCGACTTCGGCGACAGGCAAGTCACAATCTGTCAGATCAATAAGATGATAGGGAATATCGACATGGCTCTGAAGATCACCGTGGGCAACTCTTCTGACGAGTTGCTTGAATACTTGAGCTGCGACCGTCCATTCATGGCCTGAATCAACCTGACTCAAAACATACTTATCACTCGCCTTATGCAACATTGCGATATACACGCGAGTTTTGTCGCCTTCCACTTCCTCATTCAGGCTATACACAAGAAAATTACTGCCAATTTGAGGAACTGCAACACCACAGAGCAACGCACCACTAACGATTTCTTGATCAGCGTTTTTTATGGTAATGGTTCGTAGAAACATAGCAGATTTGCAACCCCATCATGCATATTAAAAAACAAGCTCAGGGAAGATATTACAAGCGGACAAAAACCACATTAGGACCAGTCCTATTAATCAGCCACAGGCTTGCAGTTACTGACATTAACCGTATTATTTGGCCTTAGAGCAGACGCGCGCACTTGCACTATGCAACTCCTCAGCTTCGCTCGAACCACCGTGATCAATGATGCCACTGGCTACCTTAAAGGGACGGATCCAGCCCTGTAGAGAGAGTCGCCTTCAGGATTATCAGGCACAAGAATATGATCTATGTAGAAAAACTAACCAAGCGCTTTGGCGAGCACACTATCATCAAGAATGTTTCGTTCGGCGCCCAAGCAGGCGAAGTACTAGGACTACTCGGGCCCACCGGCGCAGGAAAGTCCACACTCATGAAGATAATGACCGGTTTACTCCCCCCTACTTCAGGAAAAGTGGAGCTATCCGGCTTCGATGTAGACAAGCAGAAACTTCAGGCGCTGCGCCAACTCGGCTATATGCCTGAAAGAGCCACCCGATACGCCAACATGGACGTTCATTGGTTTCTCGACTTCGTTGCCGAACTACGGGGAATTCGGGGCGCAAAAAAAAGCAAGAACTTGAGTAATACCGTTGAGCGACTAAAGCTTCAAAATATTCTGAAACAACCGATTGGCAGCCTGTCATGGGAGCTCAAGCAGAGAGTCGGGCTAGCCCAGGCCATAGTTCATGAGCCTAAATTACTTGTTCTCGACGAGCCAACGAATGGGCTCAATCCCGATCAAAGGCAAACACTCCACAACATTATAAAGTCACTGTCAACAGACACGACCATCATCTTCTCCACAACCTGCGCGGATGAAATAACTGCTATTTGTAGTCGGGCGCTGATCATGTACGACGGTCGCCTCTTGGCGGACAATACAATTCCTGAACTGCGTAAACAATCCCGCTATCACAACGCAGTGACTATCGTCAGTGAGAAACCCTTGGATTACCTTGCACTGGCCGTACTGCCAGGGGTTGCGGGAATTGAAGAGCAAACCGACATACCCGGCGCCATCACCATACTTGCTACGCCAGGCGCAACTATTTCTCCAAAGATCAACGCACTGATTGCTGCACGGCAATGGGTGATCAAACACCTGACCGTCGACCCGGGAAGTCTGGATGAGGTGATCGAAAGCATGTTTGGAAAATCAAATTGAGACAGTCTCTGATTATTTTAAAACGTGAACTTAAGAGTTACTCACTCACGTCTGCGACCTATATTTATATAGCAGTCTTTTTGGCAGCCTCGGGGATATCCTGCTTTTATTTCGGGAGCTTATTCGAACGAAATATTGCCAACCTCAACCCGCTGTTTGACATCATCCCCTGGCTCTACATCTTGCTGATCCCAGCAATTGCCACATCAACCTGGGCAGAAGAACGCAAGAGCGGGTCTATCGAATTCTTGTTAACCCTGCCAATCAACAGCTTTCAAGTGGTAATGGGAAAGTTTCTGGCTGCCTGGACGATTTTGGGACTATCCCTATTACTCACCTTCCCGCTTGCAACCACCATCAACTACCTCGGCCAGCCCGACAATACTGCACTCTACATCGGTTATTTGGGCAGCTGGTTATTGGCCGGCGCTTATTTATCAATAGGTTGCTGCTTGTCCGCCTTAGCGCGCGACCATCTGACCGCGTTTATTTCGACCTTTATTATTGGGCTTGTCTTCATGACCCCAAACCTATTGCCAGCGCTGGACGTTCCCGTTGCAAGCCTCCCCGAATGGCTAAGCGCATCCTTTGACTCTATAGGCCTGATCTCCCATTTCGATAGGTTCAGCAAGGGTGTGATCGACCTACGAGATTTGCTGTACTTCTTCGCCATGATCAGTGCGTGGCTCATAGCAACCACTGCTGTCATCGAACTCAAGAAAGCTGAATAAGGGTAAACACATGAAGAATATACTTCGACCCAGCCGCGTTCTGCTGCTGATCGGGTCTCTACTCTTAGTCTTCACTCTGATCTTGAATTCCAAATTGCCTGCCATTCAATTTGATCTGACTGAGCAAAAGACCTATAGCATTTCACAGAACACAAAGAACATTCTGAACGCCCTCAACAAACCACTTGAATTGTTTTTTTTCTACTCCAGCAATCATGTAAAAACGCCAGGCACCACAGATGAATATGCCAAACGTGTAAAAGCCCTGCTCAAAACCTATGAACACGAAGCCAGTGGCAAATTAACTCTGCATATCATCGACCCTATGCCTTTTTCAGATGAAGAGGATAAGGCTGATCTTTTGGGGCTCCAGTCCATGCCACTGCCGGATCAAGGCACTCACTTCTACTTTGGCTTAGCAGCCAGCGACGCCAATCGCGAGACCCATGCAATTTCATTTTTTACCCCTGAGCGCGAAGTGTTCCTCGAATATGAAATCAATCGGTTGATCCAGGGTGCGGCACAAGTAAAACGTCCAATGACGGGGTTGATATCCAGCTTGCCCATGAACCGCCGATTCGATGAACGTACCCAGCAGACACTCCCTGCGTGGAAGTGGTTGCAAGAAGTCTGCGAGCAGTTTGACCTGACTACGTTGAGCCCAGATGTAGATCAGATACCTGAAGAGCTCGGCAGCCTGATATTGGTCCACCCCAAACAACTGCCGGAGCAGACGTTAAAAGCAATCGATGGCTTTGTGCAGAACGGGGGGAAACTCCTGGTTTTTCTAGACCCCATCAGCGAGCTGGAGTTAAAACAGGAAGCCGTAAACCCAACGGGTCGAGAGACATCTTCCGCACTCCCGAAACTGCTAAAGGCCTGGGGAGTACAGATGCTGCCCGAACGCGTTCTCGGAGATGGCCTCTATGCAATGTCAGCCGTGCTGAAACCAGGACAACAATCCATCAGCCACCCGTTTTTTATCAAATTGCCCAAAGACTCCATGAATCAGGCAGATGCCAGCACGTTAAACGTGGAGAGCATTAATCTTTCAACCGCGGGCATCCTCGAACCCATTCAGGGTGCGAGTACGACTTTCACCCCTCTGCTTCAGAGCTCCACCAAGACTATGCCATTCGACCTCGCTCGCCTGAATGAGAAAAGCAGGCTGAGCGAGCTTATGAGCGAAATCAAAACGTCTGACAAACGCTATTCATTAGCCGCGCGGATTGAAGGCCTTGCAGACTCTGCGTTTGCTCAACAGGAGGCAGGCAGCGATACAGAGCCAAAAGAGCGGTCTCGGATACAGGTTGTGGTAGTGGCTGATACAGACATCCTGGATAACCGCATGTGGGTCAAGGAAGGGAATGAATCGGATTCTCAGGCACCGCAGGTCTGGTCAGATAACGCAGCGTTCGTAGTGAACATTCTGAGTGACTTCCATGCACAAAGTGCTCTGCTGAATCCGCGATCGCAACCGCGTATCCAACCGACTTTTACTCGTATTGAGAAATTGATCGAAGAGAACGAAGAGCGCTTTCGCGAGAAGACTGAAAAGCTCGAAACACTTCTGGCTCAGACGGATGCCGAGTTAACCGCGCTATACGCTCTGAGTCCTCCAACCGAGACAGAGGAATGGACTCCCAACGGCACAACGACACAAGCGGACCATCAAGAAAGCCAACAAATACGCAAATCCTTAAGAGACCTGCAACTGCAGCTCAATAATGAAATTGCCTCACTGGGAAGAACAATCAAGCTGATCAATATCTTTACGATACCGCTGCTACTTCTCCTGATCGCCATTTACGTAAAGCGCCGACATCCTCGATGAAATACTCACAGCCATCGAGGGATGGTGGCTGCGTGCTGGGTTAGCAATCTGCCCTTCCCTGCATCGCGCGCACCGAAACTATCAGATTAGTCCGATTCATTTTTCAGACCAGTCAGATCATCGTAAGGCTCAAGCAGCCATTTTTCGAACGATCATCCGCCCATTACGAATCGGCAATGAGTGCACAACAACAAAAACGAAACCGCGCACTTTGCAGTGCGCGGATGACACTTCCCACTACCATAGACTCGAGGGGAACCTGTTCATGGGAAACATCATTATCGTCGACGATCATCCGCTGATCAGATTGGCCATAAGGTCGATACTTGAACCCCATCAACACACGATCATCGCCGAAGCCAGCAACGGAGCCGATGCCGTACAACTGGTGCGCAAACACGTTCCGGACCTGTTGATTCTGGACTTGGGCATTCCCAATCTGGATGGTTTTTCGGTCATCGCCCATATCAAGTCGGCACATCTGCAAGTCAAGACGCTGGTACTGACCTCCAGTGATTCGAAGAACTTCGCGTTGCGTTGCTTGCAAGCAGGTGCCGCAGGCTTTCTATGCAAAACCGAAAACCTCAATGAGCTGGCCAATGCGGTCAAGGCGATTTTGTCGGGCTACAGCTACTTCCCCGAAGACACGATCAATATCCTGCAGCAGAACAACACGGCGGCTTGCCAGGAAAGCGTGTTGATTTCACGACTCACAGATCGTGAAATTACCGTCTTGAGGTTGCTGGCGACAGGGCTGAATAACCAGCAGATCGCCGACGCACTGTTGATCAGCCATAAGACTGTAAGTACTTACAAAGTGCGCTTATTGAAACGTTTCAATATTTCCAATCTGGTCGCGCTGGTTGATCTGGCGAAACGTAACGCGATTGTTTAAATAGCGCGAACCCACAAACCAAACTCGCCATCAGCCGTGCCGAGATTGCTTATAACCGGTCTTGAGGACGAGTAATCAATCCCTGGCGCGCAACGCGGGTCAGTTGCTTGATGACTTCAGCAGCGTTTTCGGCACTAGGGGCTTGAATGACCGCGAGGTCAAAACTGTCGCTGGGGAAACGAGCCAGGGACTCACCCTCTTCGACAAACTGGATCAGGAAAGCCGAAGGCCTGCCGGTGCGTCGCGGCCAACCGTCCAGGTATCGCAATAGCGTGGGTTGGTGCTTGCCAGCCAGGAGGATTTTCGGATTGCGCTGGACAAGGTTCGCCGTGATCGGCGCAATACGTACAAGGGGGTGTATTGCATTCATCGTGTCGTGTCTCTGCCTCAAGTTTCTGCCGGGCAGGTGAGAGGCAACACCGAACCAGCGCTTTAGCGGTATTTCGAAGCCTTCCTCAAGCTTCTAACGACAACCTTTCGATCATCTGGCGCCCCGCAAGTAGCTGTTTAAATCGGCGCATAAGCAGCATCCTAGAGAAGCCCATAGGCCAGTGTCAAGAACCTCCATAAACGAAAAAGGCCCGCATCAGGCGGGCCTTTCCAGTGGTACGCCAAGTGCTACTTTGTGATCGCCGCATCCAGCGAAAGCTTGCCCGCGCCCTCAAGCAATACCGCCACGGTGCCGCCAAGCAATGCCAAGGCGAACTCATAGCCGTTGTTAGCCATGAACAAACCGTTGCTGATGTGCACCGAGAAGATCGCAACCAGCAAGGTAAAGGACAGGCCCAAAGCCGCCGGGCGAGCCAACAAGCCGATAATCAATGCCAGGCCACCAAAGAACTCCGTTCCCCCCGCCAGCAACGCCATCAAATGACCTGGAGCCAGGCCGATACTCTCCATCCACTGCGCAGTGCCGGCCAGGCCATAACCGCCAAACAGACCGAAGAGTTTTTGTGAGCCATGGGCTGCGAAAATGATGCCGACAAAAATACGCAATACGCTCAGGCCAAAGCCAGCGCGGGTGCTCAGTACGGATTTGATCAGTGGGCTCATGCTGTGTAGTCCTTGTTTAAGGTGGGAAGTTGGTCGCCATACTAATCAGTTTTTATCATGTTAAAAGCGCAAAAAACCCGCCATAACAATCAACTATATCGATCACTTACGTGAGGCGACGCTTCTTGCCTGGGGCTCCAACGAGTCCCTTTCGCGGTCGAAGGCCAGATAATATTTATTGACGCTATTAACATAGCTGACGGCTCCCATTCCCACCTGTTCCATGGCGATACGCTCCACCTGGAAAAACCACTGATTAGGGTTCAAACCACGGCGTTTGGCCTCGGTACGCATGCCTTGGACCCGCTCAGGCCCCATGTTGTAAGCGGCCAGCACGAAGGCCATGCGCTCACGCTCATTAAGCTTGGGGCTGGCGAAAAACTTACGTCGGATCAACGCCAGGTATTTGGCCCCGGCCTGAACATTGTTATCCAAGTTCTGAATATCATTCACGCCTACCCGTTGCGCCGCAGATGAGGTGATCTGCATCAGGCCGGTAGGGCCTGCGCCGCTGCGTGCGTTGGGCTGCAAGGCAGACTCCTTGAACGCCAGGGCCGCCAGGTTCAGCCAGTCCATCCCCTGTTCCTTTGCGTGCTTCTGCAACACCGGCCGCAGCTTTTCCAGACGCTGGCGGTCCGCGCGAGCCAAGGGGTAATGCACCTGATACAGACGCCGATAGATGCGCAAAAACGCCACATCCTGATCGGCCGGGGTTTTGTAAGTCTTCAGAAAGCGGTCGATGCTCGCACGCAGTATCGAGGCGTCCCTGCGAACAAACCAGTGTTCCTCGCCCGGCTCGCTAATCAGGACCTGACGATCGAAGCGCAACTTCGGCAGGATCTTGCCCCACCGTTCGGCAATGGGCTGTTCGACAATGGTCAGGTGGAAAATCCCGCCCTGGACCATTTCCAGTACATCCTCCACCGCCAGGCTGGGATCAACCCACTCCACTTTCACCGGCGCCAATTTGTGCAGCGCCAGCTTCTGATTGATCTGGCTGATGGCGTCGCCGGCAACGCTGCCAGTGGTCAGCGCCAGGGTTTTGCCGGACAGCTGTTCCAGCCGGGTATAGCGGCGTTCGCCCTTGATCCCCACCAGAAGCAGCGGCACGTTACTGGCAATGGGATCACTGGGGCTCACGGCCTGCCCTGGTTGCGCCTCCAGTAATTCGCCCGGCGCGACCAAGTCACCTTCGCCACGTTGCAAGGCGCCAAGCAACTGATCCTTGGACTTGGGAATGATCTTGAGGTTGATTTCCTGGCCGTCGCGGGCGTGGCCATTCAGGTACTGCTCGAAAGCGCGCAGCCGGTGGTACTCGACACCAATCGCCTGACCCTGGACTTCGCCAGAGCTGTTGCGGCTTTGATTGACCAGCACCCGTAACACCCGGCTACTGCGAATCTCCGCTAGATCGCGAACTTTGCTCGACGCCACGATTTCCGGCGGCCCAGCCAAACGTGCCACCGCCGGTAACGGCAGCAACAGCGACAAGCACAGCGCAAACAAAACCGAGGGTCGGATCATCCGCTCTCCGGAAAGAATACTGGCCAACTCTTCAAGGAAGACTTGAGAGTCGGGGGTCAGAAACAGAGCGCCTTGAGCGCTGGCAAAGTGCGAAAGACGGGCACAGCAATGGCTGGGTTACCAACCGAAGCTAACTTCCGACAGCAAAAGACAGCTTTAACTCGTTGTAGTTCTTGGCTTTTCTTATAAATCTACAGCTCTGATATGCTTTCCGGCCGCAGGCGGAGGTACACCATGCAACTCATCGATATCGGCGTCAACCTGACCAACCCAAGTTTCGCCGAAAAGCACCAGGCCGTTCTCGACCGGGCGTACGCGGCAGGCGTGTGCCAATTGGTCCTGACCGGTACCAGCGTCGAGGGCAGTGAACAGGCGGTGGAATTGGCCCACCAGTTGGACGAAAGCGGCCAACGGCTGTTCACCACCGCCGGTATCCATCCCCACTCGGCCAGTGACTGGAATGCTGACAGTGCCCGCCGCCTGCGCGCCCTGCTCAATGAGACCCAGGTGCGTGCAGTGGGAGAATGCGGTCTGGATTTCAATCGAGACTTCTCACCACGCCCGCAGCAGGAAAAGGTGCTGGAAGAGCATTTGGCCCTGGCCGCAGACTTGCAGCTACCGGTGTTCCTCCATGAACGCGACGCCAATCAGCGCATGCTGGACATGCTGCGCGACTTCCGCGATCGCTTGCCCGCCGCGGTGGTGCACTGCTTTACCGGCGAGCAGCGCGCGCTGTTCAGCTACCTCGACCTGGACTTGCATATTGGTATCACTGGCTGGATCTGCGACGAGCGCCGTGGCACACATTTGCACCCGCTGGTTCGGGAAATTCCCCGGGGTCGCCTGATGCTGGAAAGCGACGCGCCCTACCTGCTGCCACGCAGCCTTCGTCCCAAGCCTAAAAATGGCCGCAACGAACCAGCCTACCTGACGGAGGTGCTGCGCGAAGTGGCCTTGCATCGCAACGAAAGCCAAGAGGAACTGGCCGCCCACAGCACCGCCTGCTCCCGGGCATTCTTCGGCTTGCCGGATATTGCTTGACCCACATCAAGATTTGTCTGAGCAAGTAGCGGCACAATAATGGCACCTTGCCAATACTGTTTCGCTCAATCAGAGAAGACCTTCCATGGGTGCCTGGCTTAGCAATATCTCGCTGAAGTACAAATTCTGGGCGGTCAATGCGGTCGCCTTCGTTACTACCCTGCTGCTGGTGCTGTACGCCGTACAACTGGAGCAGCAGGCTCGCAGCCAGGCGTCTCAGGGTGCCGCTCAAGCCCAGGCACGGCTGCTCAGCGCCTGGCCGGCTGGACAGGCTTTGCCCCGTGCCGATCATTTACTGAGTTTTCAGCCCGGGCAGACGCCCTCTCTCAACGATCGCCCATTACCCGAGCTGAACGGGGCCAAGGGCTGGGTCGAGTTCAGCCATATGCCCTTGTTCGGCGATAACCCACTGATGGGCGCTGAAGTCATCAGTCGCGCCGATGGCCAGCAAATCGCGGTACTCGCCTACGGCCCGAGCCTGAGTCAGGTGTTCAGCGAGCGCTTCACCAACTACGCCGCTGCTGTATTCATCCTGATGTTCGCCATGCTGTGCGCCTCGCAACTGTTGATCCGCTTTCTGCTGAGCCAACTCAACACACTCAAAGACGTGATGTTGCATGTTGAAAAGACCGGCGACCTGGCGGCCCGTGTTCCCCTGGCCTGCAAGGATGAAGTCGGGCAGATGGCGACAGCGTTCAACGCCATGCAGGCCGGCTATCAGCGCGTGGTCAACACCGTGGCCGATACCGCCCGGCAGTTGGATGTGGGTGCCGCGCGCCTGGCGTCGAGCATGAACGACGTACGCCATGGCATGCTCGGCCAGCAAAGTGAGACCGACCAGGCGGCTACCGCGATCAATGAAATGTCGGCCACGGTCTACCACATCGCCCAACATGCCGGCGCAACCCGCGACCTGTCCCAGACTGCCGATACATTGGCTGGCAGTGGCCAGGAGGTGGTCAGTCGCGTGCAGAAATCCATCGCTGGGCTGTCCAGTGGCGTACAGCAGACCGCCGAGATGATCCAGCGCCTGGCCGAAGACAGCCAGAAAATCAACGGCGTGGTCAGTGTGATTCACAGCATCGCCGAACAGACCAACCTGCTGGCCCTCAACGCCGCGATCGAAGCGGCCCGCGCCGGGGAAATGGGGCGTGGTTTTGCAGTGGTTGCCGACGAGGTGCGTAACCTGGCCAAGCGCGTACAAAGCTCAACCGATGAGATCACCACCATGGTTTCCGCGTTGCAGGCCGGTACCCGCGATGCGGTGGACTTCATGCAGGAAAGCTCGTTCAAGGCCGACGACTGTGTGCAACAGGCTCAGGAGGCTGGAGCCGCACTGGCCGAAATAACCAGTGCCGTGGCGCAGATGCGTGAAAGCAATACCCAGATCGCGGTGGCCGCCGAGCAACAGAGCCAAGTGGCGGAAGAGATGAATCGTGCGGTGGTCAGCATCCGTGATGTGACCGAAAACACTGTGCAGCAAACCGTCGACTCGGCCACCACCAGCAATGAACTGGCGACCCTGGCCGGCGCCTTGAGCAAGGCTATCGGACAGCTGAAGCTTTAATCTCAGGTTATCGGCCAGCCCAGCCCTGCAAGGTTATGGGTTGGCCGCAAGGCCTGGAACTTGGCCGGTGTGAATCCCCCCAATAGCCTATCAACCCGATAGCAACGCTTGATTCGATGTTGCCCAGCGTCGCCCCTATTCTTGATTCATCGGCTTCAACAAATGAATTAAGGAGGACAACATGGGCAAACGTCATCCCAACATCCCCGCATGGCAATGGCGCAGCACCCCGGAAAGCCATCGCAACTCGGCCAACCTGGTATTGCAGTTGATTGCAGGCCCGTTATTTATCGTGGGTTTCCTGCTGATTGCATCAGGGGTGTTCGCGCCCAGCGCGGTCAGCGTTGCCATTGGCGCAGTCGCGGTAGTCGCCGCTCTGTCGCTGCAACGTCGTGGTCACAGCCTGGAAGCCTGAAGTTGCGGGCGGTCCGGCACTAACAGGGCTATTCGCCAGGTTACTGGCAACCCTGTTAGCGGCCAGTGTTCATTGCCGCCGGGTGGCCGGGCGATACCCGTGCCACTCGGCAGCAAAGGACTCAGGCGAAAATCGTCACCGTTTGCCGGCTCAAGGCTATCAATCCGCCTTCAGGGCTCCACAGCGCAGCGGCAGCATGGCCATAACCGTCGCGTGCATGCTCGATATTCACGCAGTACTTGCACCAGTCCAGGGTGCTCAACTCCAGCAACGGCTGAACGAATTCAATCGTCCAGGTCAGGGTGCTGCCCGCCGCCGGTTTGCGCAGGTGCGGCAACAACGCCGGCGGCCAGGCATCGACCAGGGCGAGAATATGCGCCTCGGTCAGCGGCTCTTCCTTCACGTCTCCGCGCAAGCGCACCCAACCACCCATGTCACGGGATTGATTACCGGTAAAGGGCAGGCCGCCGATGCTCCAGCGCATGGCCAGGTGGCGCATGAACTCGGGCGTTACCCCTTTGATATAGGGCAGCTCCTGGCACTCATCCCAGTGTTTCATTTCCGGTGCCGGTTGCGCCTCGACGCTGACTTCGGAGGCCCGGGAAGCACCGAAACTCCCCTGCACCAGGGTCACCACCTGCCCGTTCTGCATCGCCCGGCCCAGTACCTGGCTGACGGCCTTGCCCTCACGTAGCACATCCACTTCGAAACTCACCGGCACATCCGGCTCGACCGGCCCGACAAAGGTGATGGCCAACGAACGTACAGGACGATCGGCCGGAACCTTGGCGCGCATGGCTTCGTACTGCAAGGCCACCACCAGGCCACCAAAACTCGCCCGCCCCTGGGCCCACTCGGCCGGGATAGACAGCTGCTGGGGATTCTGGCGAACGGCATCAAGCAAATCGAAAAAGCGCATGGAAACCTCGAGAGCGGAAAAGAACTCGAGGATAGTAACCAGCCAAAAGCAGGGGCACAGCACTTATTCCCGCCAAACAAGCGGACAGATGAGCCGTCAACGCATGGTCAGGACTTGAAACAATCGCCGCTGAGTTTGTCCAGCACCCGGTCAGCGCGGGTTTGCGCCTTGAGCATGGTGCTGCGCCAGACGCCCACGCAGGGCTGCAAGTCCGGTTGCTGCTCAGCCTGCGCCAGCCACTGCCAGCAGTCATGCCAATCGCCCAGTGCCCCCTGGGCCGCCTTGAGCCGGGACATCGCCTTGGCCGGCAAACGATCGAGTTCGGGGTAGGCATCAGCGGCGTAGCGTACGCGTTTGATCAACAGGCGCAGGCGGTGTCGATCATGGGCGGGGTCATGCAATGCCACATCCAGCGCTTTCCACTGTTTGGCCAGGCGTTTTTCGATGCGCTGGCGCAAGCTGCGCAAGATGCCCTGCCGCTCGGACGCCCGCAAAAACCGTGGGAACGCATCGAGCACCATCAGCAACTGCTGCACTTGCGGCCCGGTTGCGACGGCCGGAAGCTCCTGGGCCAGTTGCGCGGTACGCCGATCAGCGGCCTGATGCTGCCCGTGCTGATGCAGATAGGCCGCCAGCACTTCGCGATCCCGCAAGGGCGTGGTCAATTGACCGACCTCCCCCGCTGCCGCCTCGAGTTGCTCCACCCCAGGCAAACCGCGCAGGGGTCGCAACAAGCTGCGCAAGCGCCGCACGGTAATGCGCAAGTCATGCAGTGCTTCGGGATCCGTACTTGCCGCCAGCCGGGCCTGACAGGCCAGCAAACGCACTTCCAGGCTCAGGACCTGAGCCACCAATCGATCAACCAGGGCTGACATCATTGACTCCCGCATCGAGCATTCACGGCTGCAGCCTCTGAACGGCCCAACCTGTTTCCCTCAGAATGACACCGCCGACCAGCATGCAGCATTGCGCTGCGTCATGCCGGCCAGCGGTGGTGGCCCTTCCCCGACCTCACACGGCAGCAGTGATTGCATCAACGGCCAGCGCGGGACTCGCGGATGTAGAACCGTGCCTTCTCGGCCTTGCTTGCGCAACCTTCAAAGGCCTCAAATTGTTGCTGGGTCTTGGCACCCGTCAGCAGGGACAAGGCCTTGGAGTAGCTGACGGTACCGGCAAAGCCTTCAGCCTTGGCCAGGTCCAGTTCATGCCAGGCCGCATCCAGTTGCGTGCCGCAGGTGTCGCGGTAAGCGGTTTTGCCGGCGCAACCGGCCAGTGCCAACACAATCAGGGGCAGACAGATCCAGGCTTTCATCGATGACACCTCAGGAATAAAACACAGTCGTACAAGATCAGACGATCGGCACCGAAAAAAGTGCCTTGATAGCCCCCGGGAAATATAGCGTGCGCCAGCATAGCTGCATGCGCTGCGGCCCCCTAGGTAAACCGCGCGCTGCAGCGCAATACTGTCCACGATTGAACAGCCCCCCTCGAAGGGTGCATTGTTGGAGCCTGTTTGCCTAAGGGTCGAGTCATGAAGAAGCGTGTTGCACTGGTTCTGGGCTCAGGTGGCGCCCGGGGATACGCCCATATAGGGGTGATCGAGGAAATCGAACGGCGTGGCTATGACATCGCCTGCATCGCCGGCTGCTCCATGGGCGCGGTGGTTGGCGGGATCTACGCCGCCGGCAAGCTCAACGATTATCGAGAATGGATCGAGAGCCTGGATTACCTCGACGTACTGCGTCTGGTGGACGTCAGCTTTCGCCTGGGCGCGATTCGCGGCGAGAAGGTTTTCGGCCAGATCCGCAAAATCGTCGGCGAAATCAACATCGAAGACCTGCGAATCCCTTACACCGCCGTCGCCACCGACCTGACCAACCAACAGGAAATCTGGTTCCAGGAAGGCTGCCTGCACCAGGCCATGCGCGCTTCGGCAGCCATCCCCAGCCTGTTCACTCCGGTCATGCAAGGTAATCGCATGCTGGTGGACGGCGGCCTGCTCAATCCGCTGCCGATCGTGCCGGTGGTGTCCAGCCATTGCGACCTGATCATCGCCGTCAACCTCAACTCGACCAACCAGCGCCACTATCAATTGCCGGTGATTCAACGCCCTCCGGCCTTCAAGAGTCGCTTCGACAACCTGATCAGTTCCCTGGGTTCGCACATGCCCTTTCGCCGCAAGCAGGCCGAACAGCTGTTGCTTATCGAGCAAGAAGCCTTGAAGGCCGAGGCAGCGGAGATCAATCCCTGGATCGAATCGGCCCAGCCCGAAGCCCAGCAACCGGCGGCGGCACCGGAAAGTGAAGGGGCGCCGAAGTCTGCCACCGGATCCTTCATCATCGATAACGTCGGCCCGGCCTCGCTGCTGGACCTGATCAACCAGAGCTTCGAGGTGATGCAGACCTCCCTGGCGCAATACAAAATCGCGGGCTACCCGCCGGATATCCTGATCAACGTGCCCAAGCGCGTCTGCCGTTTTTTCGAGTTCTACAAGGCGCCGGAGCTGATCGCCCTGGGCCGGGAAATCGCCAGCGATACCCTGGACCGCTACGAAAGCGAGCAGAACTGAGCACCGAACGCCTGGACGCTCAGGACTCAGCGTTCAACAAGCGATAGCCGATCCCGGCTTCGGTGAGGATAAAACGTGGACGGGCCGGGTCGTCCGCCAGCTTCTGGCGCAAGTGCCCGACCACAATCCGCAGGTAGTGGCTGTCTTCGGTATGGGTCGGGCCCCAGATATCCTTGAGCAACTGCTGCTGGGTAATCACCCGCCCTGGGTGACGTGCCAGTTGCGCCAGCACCGCGTACTCCTTGCGGGTCAGGGCCACTTCCACGCCCTCGAGCAGCACCCGGCGATAGGCCAGGTCCACGGTCAAGGGTCCAAAGCTCAGCGCGGCTTCCTGCCCTTCACCGACAGGCGCCTGACGTAACAAAGCTCGGACGCGCGCCAGAAACTCCTGGATCCCAAAGGGCTTGGTCACGTAATCGTTGGCACCACCGTCCAGTGCTTCAACTTTCTGGATTTCACTGGCACGCACCGAGAGCACCAGCACCGGCACACTCGACCATTCGCGAAACTCGCGCAGCACCTGCTGCCCGTCCATGTCCGGCAGGCCCAGGTCGAGCACCAGCAGGTCCGGCTTGTTCAGCGCGGCCTGAGCCAGCCCTTCATTGCCAGTGCCGGCCTCGATCACTTTGTAGCCTTGGGAGGCCAGGCTGATGCGCAGAAATTTGCGAATCTGCGGTTCGTCGTCAATGACCAGGATGGTCGCGGTCTGGCTCATGATTTCCATTCAAGACAAATAAGTTGCAAAAGAGTAGCCCAGCGCTGCCTGCGCGGGCCTGGCCTGGGCGATGCCGGGCAGCCAATCACACCTGGGCCTCAGCGGCAGGTTGCGTCGGCAACGGCAGGAACAGGGTAATACAGGTGCCACGTCCCTCGATGCCTTCGGCGACGCTGATGTGCCCACCGTGGGCACCGACCATGCCCTGACAGATCGCCAGCCCCAGGCCGGTGCCCTGACCGCCTCGGTCACCCCGGGCGGCGGTGTAAAACATATCGAAGATTTTTTCCCGCTCGTCCTGGGGAATACCCGGCCCCTCATCGCTCACGGCAAACCACAGTTCGCTTTCACTCGCACCGACGCTCAACTGCAAACGACCGTGGGCGGGAGAGAACCGCGCGGCGTTCTCCAGCACATTCACCAGCGCCTGTTCGATCAAGGCCGCGTGCACATACAACAGCGGCAACTGCGCGGGCACATCGGTGCTGACTTGCAAAGAGGCGAACACGGCCCGCAGGCGGTTCATTGCACTGCCGACGATATCCCCGGGGGCCACCCAGTCCCGTGCCAGCTTCAGGGCACCATGGCCGAGGCGGGTCATGTCCAGCAGGTTCTGGATGTAGCGGTCCAGGCGCTCGGCTTCGTCACGGGTGCCCTCCAGTAATTCGCGGCGGTCCTCCAGCGGGATCGCCTCGCCCAGCGCGAGCAAGCTGTCGATGCTGCCGCGCATCGAGGTCAGGGGAGTGCGCAGGTCATGGGACACCGAGGCCAGCAAGGCGCTGCGCAGCTGTTCGGTTTCGCCGTGCAGCCTGGCGGCTTCCAGGTCTTCGGCCAGTTGCGCCCGCGCCAGCGCCTGGGCCAGCGGCTGACTCAAGGCGGTCAATAACCGCCGACGTTGCCCGGTAAGTTCCGTGCCCTCTTTCGGGCAAACCCCCAACAAGGCTAGCGGACCTTCGTCCACCGACAGCGGCCACCACCACCAGCGTCCAAAAGGCAAGGTACCGGTGCCATGGCCGGCCGGCTGGTCATGCTGCCAAGCCCAATCGGCAGCCGCACGCTCGGCTTCGGAAAACTGCAGCGGGCCACCGGTTTCCACCTTCCAGTCACCCTGCCCGTCGCGGTTGAGCAGGCACAGTTTCAAGTCCTTCCAGCCGTTCAAGTGCTGGGCCGCAGCGCTGATCACCGCCTGGCGATCGGTAGCCGCGGTCAGTTTGCGCGACAGATCCAACAGCTCGCTGGTTTCTTCCTGGGTATCACGCAATGCCTGCAACTGGCGGCGCTGGCGGGCAGCCAGGTTACCGGTCAGGGCCGCCATCATGAGGAAGAACACCAGGGTCAATACATCCTCTTCGCGCTGGATCGAGAAGGAAAAACTGGGCGGGATAAACAGGAAGTCATAGGTCAGAAACGACAGCACCGCGCACGCCAGCGCCGGCCCCAAGCTGCTGCGCACCGCCACCAGCAACACCGCGGCCAGAAACACCAGGGAGATGTTGGGCAGCGGCAGCACACTGGCCACCGCCCAGGCCAGGGCACTGGCCAAGGCCGTAGCCAGCAGCGCCAACCCGTAGTCGAACCAGGCCACGGATTGCTCAGTGCGCAGCCGTGGCTGATGCGGTTGTGCTTCGCTGTCCAGGACGTTGATTTCCAGGCCGCTGGCCTGACGCAGCAAACGCGCCGCCAGCCCGCCGCCGAACCAGCGTCGGCGCAGGCGATGACTGGACTGGCCGACCAGCACCAGGCTCGCCCGCCGCTCCGCCGCATGCTGAATCAGGGTTTTCGCCACTTCGGCGGCGCGCAGCAACACCACTTCACCGCCCAGGCGCTCGGCCAATTGCTGCGCCGCCTGCAAGCGCAGGCGCGACTGTTCGTCACGCACACTGCCGTTGTCGACATGCACCATGCTCCAGGGCAGGTGCCGACGTTGTGCCACCCGGCTCGCATGCCGCACCAGGCGTTCGGCCTGGGCATCACCATCGACCCCGACCAGTAATCGGCCGCGCACGGCCGGCGCCGCCTGCCCCAGCTGCCGATAGCCCTGGGCCAGGTCATCGTCCACCTGGGCCGCCGCGGTCTGCATCGCCAACTCGCGCAAGGCAGTGAGGTTGGTTTGGGTAAAGAAGGCATCGATGGCCGCCCGCGCCTGCTCCGGCACGTAGACCTTGCCATCGCGCAGGCGCTCCAACAGCTCTCGGGGCGGCAGGTCGACCAGCAGCAGCTCATAGGCTTCCTGCAGCACCCAGTCAGGCAAGGTTTCGCGCACCTGCACACCGGTGATGCCGCGCACCTGATCGTTGAGGCTTTCGAGGTGTTGCACGTTGACCGTGGTGAACACGTCAATCCCGGCTGCCAGCAGTTCCTGGATGTCCTGCCAACGCTTGGCATGGCGACTGCCGGGGGCGTTGCTGTGGGCCAACTCGTCTACCAGTACCAGCTTGGGCCGGGCCTTGAGCAACCCGTCGAGGTCCATCTCTTCCAGCATCACCCCGCGATACTCGGAGCGCACCAGCGGCTGTTGCGGCAGGCCGCCGAGCAAGGCTTCGGTTTCTGCGCGGCCGTGGGTCTCGACCACCCCGGCCAGGACCTTTACCCCCTGGCGCAGTTGCGCATGGGCCGCCTGCAACATGGCGTATGTCTTGCCCACGCCCGGTGCGGCGCCCAGAAAAACCTTGAGCCGACCGCGTCCATCGCGGGGCAGATCAGCTAACAGCGCGTCGGCGCGGCCGGAATCGCTCATGGGCGGAACTCTCTGCAACAAAAAAGTTAATCAACGCAGCGGCAGTAAACAGCCGCGGCTGTGCCTACAAGGTTTCCAGGGCCCGATTCAGGGCCAGCACATTGACCACTGGAGGGCCTATCAGCGGCTGCTCGACCAGCGTGTCCACCAGCGCTTGGACCTTGGCCTGGGGCAGGTTGCGCGCCGCCGCAACCCGCGCCAGTTGATAGGTAATCGCGGCCGGAGGCAAGTGCGGATCCAGCCCACTGCCAGAGGTGGTGAGCAAGGCCAGGGGCACCGGTCCCTGGCCAGGCACCAGCAGTTTGTTGGCGTCATCGATCACCCGCGTGGCAAGGGCCGGGTTGCTCGGTGCCAGGTTGCTGGCGCTGCTGGAAACCGTGGCAAAAGCGCCTGCAGAAGGACGCGGATGGAACCAGGCATCGCCGACAAAATCCTGAGCGATCAGGGCCGAGCCACGCACCTTGCCGTCGGCGTCACGCACCAGGCTGCCGTTGGCCTGGTCCGGGAACGCCAACTGGGCGACCCCGGTCACAACCAGTGGATAGGCGACACCGGTGATCAGGGTCATCAATACCATCAGGCTCAAGGCCGGACGCAATACGCTAGACATCATTCAATCCTCGATTCATCAAGTCCGATCCCGGCAGGAGCAGGCGGGTCAGCCGGCCCCTGCAACGGGGAGTTACACCAGGTGCAGCGCGGTCAGCAGCATGTCGATCAGCTTGATACCGACGAACGGCACCACGATCCCGCCCACGCCGTAAATCAACAGGTTGCGGCGCAGCAGGTGGGCCGCACTGGCTGCCTGCACCCGCACCCCACGCAATGCCAGTGGAATCAGCACGACGATGATCAGGGCATTGAACACGATCGCCGACAGGATCGCGCTCTGCGGGCTGGTCAGCCCCATGACGTTGAGCACGCCCAGCTGTGGATAAATCGCCGCAAACAACGCCGGCAGGATCGCGAAGTACTTGGCCACATCGTTGGCAATCGAGAAGGTGGTCAGTGCGCCTCGGGTAACCAGCAGCTCCTTGCCGATCTGCACCACGTCCAGCAGCTTGGTCGGATCGCTGTCGAGATCGACCATGTTCGCCGCCTCGCGGGCCGCCTGGGTGCCGTCGTTCATCGCCATGCCGACATCCGCCTGGGCCAGGGCCGGGGCATCGTTGGCGCCGTCGCCACACATGGCCACCAGCCGCCCGTCATTCTGCTCATGGCGAATCCGCGCCAGCTTCTTCTCCGGCGTGGCTTCGGCCAGCACGTCATCGACACCGGCTTCGGCCGCAATGGCGGCGGCGGTCAGCGGGTTGTCACCCGTCACCATCACGGTACGAATCCCGAGCTTGCGCAGCTCGGCGAAACGCTCGCGGATGCCCGGTTTGACCACGTCCTTGAGATGGATCGCGCCCAGCAGCTTGCCCTCGGCGCAGACCAGCAAAGGAGTACCGCCGCTTTGGGCGATCTGGTCGATCTCCCGGGACAGCGCCGCAGGCAGGTCCTTGCGTTGCAGGCCGACAAAGGCCAGCAGCGAATCCACCGCCCCCTTGCGGTAGACCCGCCCCTGGTAATCGACCCCTGACAAGCGGGTTTCTGCGCTGAACGGCACGGCAGTCAGCACTTCGATCGCCGGTTCAGGCTGTGGATAAAGCCCGCGCAGGTACTCAACGATGGACTTGCCCTCGGCGGTGTCGTCGGCCAGGGAGGCGAATAACGCGCCCTCGGCCATCTCTTTGGCACTGACCCCAGGCGCTGCGTGAATCGCGGTGCAGCGGCGGTTACCGAAGGTGATGGTGCCGGTCTTGTCCAGCAGCAGGACGTGCACGTCCCCCGCCGCCTCCACCGCTCGCCCGGATTTGGCGATCACATTCAGGCGCACCAGGCGGTCCATGCCGGCGATGCCGATGGCCGACAACAGGCCGCCAATGGTGGTCGGAATCAAGGTCACCAGCAACGCCACCAGAAACACCAGTGGCAGGCTGCCGTTGGCGAAGTGGGCAAAGGGCTGCAAGGTCACCACCACCAGCAGGAAGATCAGGGTCAGGCCGATCAGCAGGATATCCAGCGCCACCTCATTCGGCGTTTTCTGGCGCTTGGCGCCTTCCACCAAGGCGATCATGCGGTCCAGGGTCGACTCGCCGGGGTTGGCGGTAATCCGCACCCGCAGCCAGTCAGACACCAGCCGGGTATTGCCGGTGACCGCCGAGCGATCCCCCCCGGACTCGCGGATCACGGGAGCCGACTCCCCGGTAATCGCCGCTTCGTTGACCGCGGCAATCCCTTCGATCACCTCACCATCACCCGGGATCATCTCCCCGGCTTCGACTCGCACCACATCACCCTTGCGCAAGCTGGCGGCGGGTACAACCTGGAAGCTGCCATCGTCCTTCTGCCGCCGGGCGCTCAAGCCTTCGCTGCCCGCCTTGAGGCTGTCGGCGCGAGCCTTGCCGCGCCCCTCGGCCAAGGCTTCGGCAAAGTTGGCGAAGAGCACGGTAAACCACAGCCACAGAGCGATTTGCGCGGCGACGAAGGTCGGTACCGCAGGGTCCGGCAACACACACAGGACAGTGGTCAGGACCGCGGTCAGCTCCACCACCAGCATCACCGGCGAACGTTTGAGCTGGCGCGGGTCGAGCTTGACGAAGGCCTGGACCAGCGCCGGGCGCCACAGGGCCGAGATTGCGGTTTTCGACTGCTCCGAGGTCGCCGGCCGGGAACTGCCAGGCGTGGTGCCAGCAGCATCAGGCGCAGATTTTTTTGCAGCAGGAACATGCATATTCATCGTCTAATCCTCAGCCCTTGAACCCAAGGGCAGCCATGCTCAGGTGTTCGGCAATAGGCCCCAGTGCCAGGGTTGGCAGGAACGTCAGGCCACCCACCAGCAAAATGGTCACCGTCAGCAGCGTGACGAACAGCGGGCCATGGGTCGGGAAACTGTTCTGGCCAATCGGCGCGGTCTTCTTCATCGCCAGGCTACCGGCCAGGGCCAGTACCGGCAGGATGTAGCCGAAGCGCCCGATCAACATGCCCAGGCCCAGCATCAGGTTGTGGAAGGCAGTGTTGGCGCTGAAGCCGGCGAAGGCCGAGCCGTTGTTGGCACTGGCCGAGGTGTAGGCATAGAGCAACTGGCTGAAACCATGGGGCCCGGGGTTGCTGATGGCCGATGCGGGCACCGGCAGGCTGGCGGCAACCGCCCCCAGCACCAGCACACCGATCGGCATCACCATCAGGGTCACCACCAGCAATTGCACTTCCTTGGCCTGCAGTTTCTTGCCCAGGTATTCCGGGGTTCGCCCGATCATCAACCCGGCCAGGAACACAGCGATCAACACGTTGAGCAACATCCCGTAAAGACCGGCTCCCACGCCGCCGAAGATCACTTCGCCAACCATCATGTTGATCAGCGCCACCATCCCGCTCAGGGGGTTGAGGCTGTCATGCATGCCGTTGACCGAACCGTTGGACGCCGCGGTGGTGGTCACCGACCAGAGCACGGTGGCGGTCGTACCGAAACGCGCTTCCTTGCCTTCCAGCGGCGCGGTCTGCTCCACCGCCACATTGTTCAGCGCAGGGTTGGGTTGGTATTCGGCCCACAGCGAGGTGGCGCCGCCAATCAGGAACAACGCCAGCATGCAGGCGATGATGGCCCGGCTCTGGCGCAGATCCTTGACGTAATGGCCAAACGTAAACACCAGGGCCACCGGGATCAGGATGATCGAGCCCAACTCGAACAGGTTGCTCCAGGCGCTCGGGTTTTCGAATGGGTGGGCCGAGTTGGCGCCAAAGAAGCCACCGCCGTTGGTCCCCAGTTGCTTGATGGCGATCTGGCTGGCCGCCGGGCCCAGGGGGATCACCTGATCGGCGCCCTGCATCGTCAGGGCATTCACATAGTGAGCGAAGGTCTGAGGCACGCCCTGCCACACCAGGAACAGCGCCAGCAGCAGGCACAACGGCAGCAAGCCATAGAGCGTTGCGCGGGTCATGTCGACCCAGAAGTTACCCAGGGTTTGCGCCGAGCGACGACCGATACCCCGGCAAAGGGCAACCAGCACGGCCAGGCCGGTGGCGGCGCTGACGAAGTTCTGCACGGTCAGGCCTGCCATCTGGCTCAGGTAGCTCAGGGAGGCTTCGCCGCTGTAACTCTGCCAGTTGGTGTTGGTCATGAAGCTGATGGCGGTGTTGAACGCCAACGTCCACTCCTGGCCCGGCAGGTTCTGCGGATTGAGCGGAAGGTGGTCCTGGAACAGCAGGATCGCGAACAGCAGGACAAAGCCCGCCAGGTTGAAAGCGAGCAACGCCAGGGTGTACTTCTGCCAGCTCTGCTCGGTCTGCGGATCAACCCCGGAAAGGCGATAGCAGACCCGCTCCACCGGCCCCAGCACCGGTGTCAACCAGGTGCGCTGGCCTTCCATTACCTTGTAGTAGAACCGTCCCAGCAACGGCGCCGGTAGCAGCACCAGGGCGAAAAAAGCCAGAATCAGCCCGTAGTCATAACTGTGCATAGCTGCTCCTAGTTCCGATCCGCGCGCAACAGCGCAACCAGTAGATAAATGAACAGCCCCACTGCCAACAGCAGTGACACCCCGTCCAGAACGCTCATGGAATTTCTCCGAGTTACGGCGATTGCCGCGTGTAGGGGCATTGTCCGCAGGCAGCCTGTAAAGGAACGAGATCGACGCGGTGGGTCAGGCATAAAGAAAGCGTAAAGAGTGGCTTTGCATGCCCTTTACGCCTGTCTGCAAGGAGCCGATCACCATTGGCCACGCCAACAGCGGCGCCCCGATGCAAGGCACGCGGGCGCCCCATTTCGAACGCTTTCAGGGGCGAAAAAGGGCTAAACATCCTCGATACGACAGCTTTCACAGCTTTGCGACGTACTGGCCAAGACTGGCATGGCCGGTGCAGCCCTCCCCCCTGAGCACTTCAAACCGTTCAGGGAGCATGCGATGAACACACAACTCAAGCCCACCTTGGGCACGCTGCACTTATGGGGTATTGCGGTCGGCCTGGTGATTTCCGGGGAGTACTTCGGCTGGAGTTATGGCTGGGGCGTGGCCGGGACCCTGGGGTTTCTGCTGACCTCACTGATGGTCGCGACCATGTACACCTGCTTCATATTCAGCTTCACCGAGCTGACCACCGCGATTCCCCATGCCGGCGGGCCCTTTGCCTACAGCCGTCGGGCCTTTGGTGAAAAGGGCGGGCTGATTGCGGGTCTGGCGACCTTGATCGAGTTCGTCTTCGCCCCGCCGGCCATCGCCCTGGCGATTGGCGCCTACCTGAACGTGCAGTTTCCCGCCCTCGACCCGAAACACGCCGCAGTCGGCGCCTACCTGGTGTTCATGGGGCTGAATATTCTCGGGGTGAAACTGGCCGCCACCTTCGAACTGGTGGTGTGCGTGCTGGCGGTGGCCGAACTGCTGGTGTTCATGGGCGTGGTCGCTCCGGCGTTCAGCTTCAGCAACTTCGCCCTCAATGGCTGGGCCGGTTCGGACACCTTCGGCGCGCCGGCGATTGCCGGGATGTTCGCGGCCATTCCATTCGCCATTTGGTTCTTCCTCGCCATCGAAGGTGCAGCCATGGCCGCCGAAGAAGCCAAGGACCCGAAACGCACCATTCCCAAGGCCTACATCAGCGGCATCCTGACCCTGGTGCTACTGGCCATGGGCGTGATGTTCTTTGCCGGCGGCGTGGGTGACTGGCGCACCTTGTCGAACATTAATGACCCGCTGCCCCAGGCAATGAAGACCGTGGTCGGCGAAAGCTCGGGATGGCTGCATATGTTGGTGTGGATCGGCCTGTTCGGCCTGGTGGCGAGCTTCCACGGCATCATCCTTGGCTACTCGCGGCAATTCTTCGCCCTCGCCCGCGCCGGCTACCTGCCCAAATCGCTGTCCAGACTGTCACGTTTCCAGACCCCGCACCGTGCCATCATCGCGGGCGGCCTGATCGGTATCGCCGCCATCTACAGTGACGGCCTGATCAACCTGGGCGGCATGACGCTGACGGCGGCAATGATCACCATGGCGGTGTTCGGAGCGATTGTGATGTACATCATGAGCATGCTCAGCCTGTTCAAGCTGCGCAAAACCGAGCCCAACCTGGAACGTACTTTCCGTGCCCCGGGCTACCCGCTGGTACCCGCCATCGCCCTGGCACTGGCGGTGGTTTGCCTGGTGGCCATGGCCTGGTTCAACACCCTGATCGGGCTGATCTTTCTCGGTTTCATGGCGGCCGGCTTCATCTACTTCCAGCTCACCGCGCAACTGCGCGCCGAGGCTCCAGCGGACGCGATGCTCACCGGGCTCTGACAACGGAGCGGACGCATGCCCGCCTGATCAGGCATACAATGGAACCACTGCGAAACGCTTTAACTCAAAGTGGTACAGGCAGGCTCGCAGGCGAACCCTTCGCCCACCGGCCTGCCATCAAGGAGAGCCCTATGCCCTGGTATGCCTGGTTGATTCTGGTGGTTGCTATAGGTTCGATCGTCGGCGGCTTGATGATGCTGCGCGACACCGCCGACAAGGTGGAACTGACCGATGAGCAACGTAAACGCGTCGCCGAGCGCAACGCACAAATGGATGCCAAGGAAGCGCAAGACCGTTAAACCTCAAGCCCCTTCCCTGATCAGGAAGGGGCTTTTCAATGGCCGCTATTCCCAATCGGCCCTGGCCAGTTGCAGACCATGCTGCCCCTTATAGGCCGCACGTTCGGGTTGGCTCCAACCCTCGAGCAACGATTCCTCCAGCTGATAAATCTCCACCCCCAACGGTCGGCAGACGCTCAACGGATCCTGGGCATCCGGCCCCCACATCGGCAACGACAGATCGCCGCCGGGACAGGTCGACAACGCACACAGCACGTCGATCTCGGCGAAGAACTCCAGGTAGTCGCCCTTCTGCGCCGGACAGGCCTTCATGAAATACAGGTCGTCATGGTTGAGCCCGGTGCACTGAAAGATATTCAACACATCGTGCACATCGAACTCGGTCAGGCCATGGGGCAGCACGGCGCGGGTCAGATTGGAGTGGCAATGGTGATGGAAGTCCTCGCCGGTCAGCATCCGGTTGACGTAGGGGTCGCAGCGCGTGCCCAGCAGGTCATGCACCCGGCCACCATGCTCATCGATGCCGTAGCTGGCCAGACTGTCATCGGTGATGGTGACCAACGGCCGCAGAAACGGGAGATTCGACCAGAGCCGGTCATGGGTGCTGACGTGGGCACCCTGCAATTGCCGGGTTCGCGCCGCCCACAACCGCTCCCGAGGGTCATTGGCATTCCAGACATTGAAGTCGCCAACCTGAGGCCCCACCGGGGTGGTCACCCGAAACACATGCCCGGCGGGTACTTTCCAGGCACGCCCGGTGCGGATCGGAACCTCGAACTGCTCGATCAGCCGGCGCTTGTCGGGTGTATCGCGGATCCGCTCATAAAACGCCGTGTCTACCTGCAAAGCAGAGCCTTTGCTCACCTGATAAGCGGCTGGATAGTCCTTGTACATGGTTGAAGCCCTCGCGGGTTAACGGGAAGCCTGATTGAGAATGTCGAGCAGCAAACGCTCGGAGTCGTCCAGATACCCTTCCATGGCCACACCCGCCTGGTACCTGTCGCCTTCGGCCAGCAAGTCATGGATATGCCGGTCCCGCGTCAGCCAGGGGGCCTGGAAATGCTGCTCGTCCGGGGCGGCACAAAACACCAGTCGCATCTGTGCCACAACGTTGGTGAAGAACTCGTCGAACAACCGACTGCCCATCAACCCCACAACATGCTGGTGGAAACCCAGGCTATGGGTGCCTACCGAGCGCCAGTCTTCACGCTCCCATGCCAACTGCGCGGCCTCAATGGATTCGAGCATGCGATCGGACTGGTAGTCGCGCAAAGGCCGGCTATTGGCGATGGCCTGCAACTCCAGCGTCCGGCGCACCTGGAACAGATCACGTACTTCTTCCGTGCCCAAGCGCCGGACCATGACCCCCTTGTTGCGCACATAACGGGTCAAGCCTTCCTGCCCAAGCTGATGCAAGGCTTCGCGGATGGTATTGCGCGAAGCGTTGTAAGCCGCCACCAGCTCGCTTTCGATCAACGCCATCCCGGGCAGCAGGCGCCCACCGATAATATCGTCACGCAATTCGAGCCTGATCTGATCGGCCAGTGACACACCTGCACTCATGGGGCGCCTCGACATTGTTCAACAATCACTGAACAACAGATAACCACTAATCGTGCCAACTACCCACATCCCGTCAGCAACGGACTGACTCCGCCGACAGCTGGCCGTCGGGACTTTGAAGTACAGTCACCATCTGATTAACCTTGGTTAAGATGGCGCCTCAGTTTGTGGAGATTTCTAAGATGCGGTACTCACCAGACCACAAAGCCCAGACCCACCAGCGCATCATCAAAGAGGCTTCGCAGCGCTTCCGACGTGACGGTATCGGCGCCACCGGACTGCAACCGCTGATGAAAGCCTTAGGCCTGACCCACGGAGGCTTCTACTCGCATTTCGCGTCCAAGGACGAACTGGTCGAGAAAGCCCTGCAAGCCTCGGCTGCAGAGCTCGACGAGCATTGCGCCCAGCTGTTTAGCGAGCAGCGACCGCTGCACGCCTTTATCGACAACTACCTTTCCGAATGGCATCAAAGCTCCCCTCACCAAGGGTGCCCCCTGCCGACCATGTCCGCAGAATTGGGCTTGCGCGGCCAGCCAAGCCCCACCACCGATGCCATCCTCAAGGCCCGACTTGAGCAAGTGCAAAACGCCTTGCTGGGTACAGAGCAGGCTAACGATCAAAGCCTGCTGATCATGTCGACCTTGGTTGGTGCCCTGGTACTGTCGCGCAGTGTGCAAAGCACCGAGCTGGCTCGACGCATACTGGATGTCGCGCGTGAGCAACTGAAGCAGACGCCACCGTCATCGAGCTGAACAGGCTTGCGTGAAGCACTTGGGAATTTTGGCCGCAGCCACATTGCGCAGCGCCTGCTTCGCAACGTTCAGCTCACAAAAAAGCCTGCCTACACTCACCAAAACCGACGCAAAAAAAAGCCGGTCAATGACCGGCTTCAGACGTTAGATCAGCTTCAATTGACCTCGAGTTTCTCGCGGTTCTTTTCCAGCAACACCTTGCCGATCCCTTTGACTTCCAGCAATTCATCCACCGATGTGAACGGGCCATTGCTTTCGCGATAAGCGATGATGGCCTTCGCTTTGGTTTCACCGACACCGAAAAGCTCACGCTGCAATGCTGCTACATCAGCGGTATTCAAATCGAGCTTGGTTACCGCGACCGTTGCGGGAGCTGAAGCAACGATCGGAGCTTCAGTTTGCGATTTGGCAACAGGAGCAGCGTTGACGACAGTCGCCGCCACGCCGGCCAGCAATGCAAAGATCAACGAAGAAAAGTAAGGGTTACGCATTGAGTGACTCTCCATGACATCGATTAGGAAAAGCAGCTTTCCGAAGCTGCCTTCCAAACCTAGGTGATGTGCCGGGCAAGTCAAAAGTGGGTGAGTTACAGCTTATGTAGGTCTAGGGTTTGAGGCGCCGCTGCTGATAAATCCAATCAACAATCTCCCCGTCCGGGGTATAGCCGCTGACCGTCTCGCGCAGCAATTGGCGAACCCGGGCGTAGTCATCCAGCTCAACAGCAGCAAGCAGTTCGGTCAGCCGGACCTTCAATACATCCCAAGGCAAATGGTCTTCGTTGGCACTCATGATCATGGGGTGATCGGTCGCAGCAACGTTGTCGCCAATCAGCAACTCTTCGTAAAGCTTTTCACCCGGACGCAGACCTGTGAACTCGATGGCGATATCACCATGCGGGTTCTTGTCCGAACGCACGCTCAGGCCCGAAAGGTGAATCATCTTCTCCGCCAACTCGACGATCTTGACCGGCTCCCCCATATCCAGCACGAAAACATCACCGCCCTGCCCCATGGAGCCGGCCTGAATCACCAATTGAGCCGCTTCAGGGATGGTCATGAAGTAACGGGTGATCTTGGGATGGGTGACCGTTAGCGGGCCGCCAGATTTGATCTGCTTATGGAACAACGGAATGACTGAACCGGAAGATCCCAGCACATTGCCGAAGCGAACCATGGTGAAGCGGGTTTTATTGACTCGAGAAATATTCGACTCATCGCCCAGAAAAACGGGAGCCAGTTCACGACTCAACGCCTGCAGAGTCAATTCGGCAAGACGCTTGGTACTGCCCATGACATTGGTCGGGCGAACAGCCTTATCTGTAGAGATAAGTACAAAGTTTGCGACACCTGCCTGCAAAGCGGCCTGAGCCGTATTCAGTGTGCCGATGACGTTATTCAGGACACCTTCGGCAATGTTGTGCTCGACCATCGGCACATGCTTGTACGCCGCGGCGTGGTAGACCGTATCGACCTTCCAGGTTGTCATCACATCTAACAACTTCGCCTGATTACGGGCCGAGCCTAAAATGGGTAGCAACTTGACCGGCAATGATTCGCGCGCGATGCGCTGCTCCAACTCTGACAGAATGCTGTAAAGATTGAATTCACTATGGTCGAACAGCAGCAGCGTCGTTGGCTCGGACGAAAGTATCTGCCTGCAAAGTTCAGAGCCGATAGACCCACCCGCTCCCGTCACCAGAACAATTCGCCCTTTGATACAACGGGCAAGCAGCTCCTCCTGCGCGGGCACTGCATCACGCCCCAGCAAGTCAGCAATATCCACCTCTTGAATGTCATCGACCTTTACCCGACCACTGGCAAGGTCCATAAAACCGGGAACACTGCGCACGTGCAGTGGGTACTTCTCCAGGAAACCCAATATTTCCCGACGACGACTGCGGCTTGATGAAGGGATAGCCAGGAGCACTTCGATCGCCCCTGTATCATCAATCATCTGTTTGATGTGTTTTGGCTTATAGACCTGCAACCCGGAGATCACCCGATCGGCGATGCTGCTGTCATCATCGATAAAGGCCACGGGACGCATAAGCTTACCCATGCGCAATGCAGCAACAAGCTGGTTACCAGCAGCGCCGGCTCCATAGATGGCAACTTTGGGCAGCCCATCATCGCGATTAGTAAAAGGAACATGCTGTGCTGCGGTAAACCAGTCACCGATAAAGTACTGGCGCATCACCAGACGTAATCCACCTACCAGAACCATGCTCAACCACCAATAGTTGAACACGATGGAACGAGGGACGACCGTTTGATGATTACTGTACAAGTACACAACCAGGGCCAGTATCAACGCAGATAAACTGACTGCTTTGGCAATGGCGATCAGCGCATCGTTACCAAAGTAACGCATCACCGCGCGATACATTCCAAACCGGACAAAAAGCGGAATTGCCACCACCGGCGCGCTCAAAAATAGCCAGAGATGAACGACAAAGGGATTGTTCAGATCCTCGAACCCCAACCTCACAACAAACGCCATCCACAAGGCGATCCAAACCAACACAATGTCGGTGGCCACCTGAAGGAAGCGCTTTTGTCGGCGCGGAAGGCTCAATAGATATGTTCGTATTTTATCCATAACCTCTGTTACTACCTCAATCCCTAGGCTTGATAACCATGGTGTATTGATTTATTTGGTCAGCAAGCCAATACGTGTTCCACGCTAACCCATGCAGATGTGCATCAGCTTTTTTGTTCCAGCTCTCCAGCATGGAATCTGAGTGCCAGGAAAATCAAAGGCAGATAAGCCAGCGCAACACCAATAATACCATCCAGCCCAAAAAGACTGACGCCAAGCGCTATTGGCAGCAACCAGAACAGATTAATAAACACGACTGCAAGCGTGACCGGCAGATGGCGCTCAAACTGTCGGGAAGCGAATTGATATCCATGGCTACGGTGCGCTTCATAAACCTTGTCCCCTCTCAGCAGACGCCGGATCAAGGTGAAAGTAGCGTCAACGATGAATACGCCCAGCAGGATCAGCCACACCCATAAAAATTGTGGCGAGTCCCACGCAGCTTGCAGAGACAGGACGCCGAGGATAATGCCGAGAAAACCACTGCCCGCATCCCCCATGAAAATGCGTGCCGGTGGGAAATTCCAGTAGAGGAATCCGAGCACAGCCATCGCCAGTAACAATGGCGACCAAATCAAATGCTCATTGCCAGTCAACCAATAGATCAGGCAAGCCCCCAGGCACGTACAAATAGCCTCAACACTGGCGATACCATCAATTCCATCCATGAAGTTGTAGAGATTGAGCAACCAGACCAGATAAAAAGCAGCCAGGGCGTGGCCCAGCCAACCAAGGCTGATGTCAGCCCCAAAAATTTTGATAGTCGGCAGCCCACCCAACCAGAGCAATGCCCACGCCGCGGCAAGGAAATGCGCCAATAATCGCCAGCGGGCGGCGATATGCCCGTGATCATCCAGAAACCCAACAATTGCTATCAGTCCTCCAGCTCCCGTCAGTGCCCATACAACAGGCAATGGCATCTCAACTGCTACCGCCAGAAACGGCAAAGTGAGAAGGAAACTAAGGACAATTGCCACCCCGCCCCCGCGCGGCGTTGGCACCGTATGAGAGCTACGCCCATTAGGTATATCCATAAGGCTGCGCGCCAATGCGTATCGACGTAGTACCCATGTGAGCAAAAGCGAGGCAAGTGCCACCCCCGCAAAAAAGTACCAAATTGCCATTTACGATTCAGTTCCTGAAACCATATGAGAGTTCATCAGCGGACAGATCCAAGGCGCTAACATCCGGATGAGAATAACTGCGCTCGTTGGACCGCCTGCGGATTACTTACGCTGTTCAATAAAATGCTGAGCGGTGACGCGCAGTGCAGCGTCAACACTCAGGGGAGGAGTCCAGCCTAACAACTCGCGGGTTTTACTGATATCGACCTGGAGCGAACCGCATAAGCGCTGGGAAAGAGCTTTTCTGCCGAGAAGCGTAGCCCCTGTCTCAAGCATCCAACTGGGTACAGGCAGTAGACGAGCCGGAGAGCCAAGGGCTTGCCCCATTCTACGCAACAACTCAGTCGTAGAAAGATCCTCACCATCGCTAACCAGAAAGGTCTGATTGGCAGCCGCAGGGTGACTCAGACAGGTAACAACTAAATCAACCAGATTTCCCAGCGCCACCAGACTACGGCGATTATTAATCGCCCCCAATGGCAGCGGCACTCCCTTGTTCAACCAACGCATCATATTCAGAAAATTGGCTTTCACGCCCGGTCCGTAAACGAGAGTGGGCCGGATAATGACAACCTCCATCCCGGTTTTCCTGGCGATCTCCCTTAATCCCTGCTCGGCTTCCATTTTAGAAATACCATAGGGATCTGCTGGTGCAGGTTCAGCATCTGCAAAATAAGGAGCGCCTGGAACTGTTCCTTCGCCATTGACCTTGATCGAGCTAATAAATACAAAGCGACGAACGCCCGCTTGTGCTGCTTGTCGGGCCAGATTGAGAGATCCTTCAACATTTACCCGACGAAAATCACGAAGGCTGTCACTTGAGGTTTCATTCATGACATGGACACGTGCCGCAGCATGAACAACAGCGCTGCATCCACCTAAGGCATCCCCCCAAGCTGTATTTCCATCGATATCGGCAACTTTCGCAACGACTGTGGACTCAGGAAAATCGTTTACATGCGTTCGCAGCACTGCAACCAATTCATTTATTGGGGAGATGGATAACCGCTCGTGAACAGCACGGCCCACAAGGCCGGACACTCCGGTCAAAAGGATCCTGCTCATCTTACCTCTTGAAATTTAGATACTTATTGATTCAGTGAAATCGGCCAGCTAGAAACATCAAACCTTGATGAATCGCCTTCAAATCAAGAGTAATGACCCAAATACTGATTAAAAAACAGACAGAAAAATTCTACACGCCCCATAGAATCACACGGTACATGCGCTCTTTGAATGCGTCAGATGTGGAACTCAAAATAAAAATTTTGCAAAGCGGCCATCCACCGAAAAAACAGAAGAACTACACCATCAATCTCAGAGTATTTTTAGTAAAATCCGACCTGCCTTAATATTTGTTATATAGACGCGGCAAAGTACGCCACGCAATAACACCAGCGCCAAAAGTCAAAAACAACCAAGTCTGGCAACTTCAATCATTACCCTCGTGTATATACTTAAAATTAAAAACCCTCTTCCTCTTCTTCATTCACTCGATCGCGCAGTTCTTTACCCGGCTTGAAATGCGGCACGAATTTCCCGTCGAGGCTTACCGACTGCCCTGTCTTCGGGTTGCGACCCACTCGCGGCGCACGGTAGTGCAGTGAGAAACTACCAAACCCCCGAATTTCTATCCGGTCGCCGGTAGCGAGGCATTGGGACATTTGCTCAAGCATAGTCTTGATGGCCAGCTCGACATCCTTGGATGACAGCAGCCCTTGATGGGTGACAATTCGTTCGATCAACTCCGACTTCGTCATATTTTTCCCTTCTTTTTCAAGCAGCTAGGTCAGTGCTCAGAAGGTTTTAGCATGCTCTGAGGATTTTGAACAGCCCGTGTATTGACTTATCTGCTGGACCACAATTGCATCGCATCTAGCGCCCCCTTCAGCACCTCAGAGCCACTTACCTACACATGACCAGCATTGTGCGGGTAACGTAGCCAGCGGGGTTCCAGCCGAAGGGATAATCGCCCTCCTCGTCCTTCGCATCGCTAGACTTGGTTATGACCTTGTACCCACCGGCTTTGCACTCCTTAGCCGCGCGCTTGTAACATTTATCCCAATCCGAGCCCAAACCCGAGCAATCAATTTCAATTCCACTGACGCCACGTATCGCATGGGTCTTGGCGCTGGTAGTACATCCAGCAAGAAGGAGCACGGCGACAATAACTGCGAGTCTGTTCATTCCCTTCCTTATGCAGCATAGGCTGCGATGCTGACACCCTTTCAACCCAAGCCTAGCTCCTGATGAGCAAGCTTGTTGCTTGTAAGAAGAGACAACTCACTGCATATGTTGGTTTCAGAAGGGTTTAACTCAAATTCAAGGCACAAAAAAGGGCGACCGAAGTCGCCCTTTTTCTATGGTCTTACAGAACTTAGTTCTGTTTTTCCATTTGTGCACGCAACAGGTCGCCCAGAGTGGTAGGACCAGCAGCGATGTCCGAAGCAGCTGGCTTGTCGCGCAGGCTTTGGATTGCTTCTTTCTCGTCTTCAACGTCTTTCGACTTGATCGAGAGCTGGATTACGCGGCTCTTGCGGTCAACGCTGATGATCTTGGCTTCAACTTCTTCGCCTTCTTTCAGAACGTTACGTGCATCTTCGATGCGGTCACGGCTGATTTCGGAGGCTTTCAGAGTAGCTTCGATATCGTTGGCCAGGGTGATGATGGCGCCTTTGGCGTCAACTTCTTTTACAACACCCTTAACGATTGCGCCTTTATCGTTCTCTTGAACGTACTCGGAGAACGGATCACTTTCCAGTTGCTTGATGCCCAGGGAGATACGCTCACGCTCTGGGTCAACCGACAGGATAACGGTGTCCAGCTCGTCGCCCTTCTTGAAGCGGCGTACGGCTTCTTCGCCCACTTCGTTCCAGGAGATGTCGGACAGGTGAACCAGGCCGTCGATGCCGCCGTCCAGACCAATGAAGATACCGAAATCGGTGATCGACTTGATGGTGCCGGAGATTTTATCGCCCTTGTTGAACTGGCCAGAGAAATCTTCCCATGGGTTAGATTTGCACTGTTTGATACCGAGGGAGATACGACGACGTTCTTCGTCGATGTCCAGAACCATAACTTCCACTTCGTCGCCGACTTGTACGACTTTCGAAGGGTGGATGTTCTTGTTGGTCCAGTCCATTTCGGAAACGTGTACCAGGCCTTCAACGCCTTCTTCCAGCTCAGCGAAGCAGCCGTAGTCGGTCAGGTTGGTTACACGCGCGGTAACGCGAGTGCTTTCTGGGTAACGAGCTTTGATAGCGACCCATGGATCTTCGCCCAGCTGCTTCAAGCCCAGGGAGACACGGTTACGTTCACGATCGTACTTCAGAACCTTGACATCGATCTCGTCGCCAACGTTGACGATTTCGGAAGGATGCTTGATACGCTTCCAAGCCATGTCGGTGATGTGCAGCAGGCCATCAACGCCACCCAGATCGACGAATGCGCCGTAATCGGTGAGGTTTTTAACGATACCTTTGACTTGCTGGCCTTCCTGCAGGGATTCCAGCAGAGCTTCACGCTCGGCGGAGTTCTCGGCTTCGAGGACGCTGCGACGGGAAACGACAACGTTGTTGCGCTTCTGGTCCAGCTTGATGACCTTGAATTCCAGCTCTTTGCCTTCCAGGTGCGTGGTGTCGCGCACTGGACGGACGTCAACCAGAGAACCTGGCAGGAACGCACGGATGCCGTTAACGTCGACAGTGAAGCCGCCTTTAACCTTACCGTTGATAACGCCCTTGACCACTTCTTCGGCTGCGAAGGCTGCTTCCAGAACAATCCAGCATTCAGCGCGCTTGGCTTTTTCACGGGACAGCTTGGTTTCACCAAAGCCATCTTCAACCGAGTCCAGCGCAACGTGAACTTCGTCACCGACGTTGATAGTCAGGTCGCCAGCGTCGTTGTAGAACTGCTCAAGCGGGATGAGTGCTTCAGACTTCAGGCCAGCGTGAACGGTTACCCAACGAGCTTGGTAATCGATATCAACGATAACACCGGTGATGATGGAGCCTGCCTGAAGGTTCAGGGTTTTTAGGCTTTCTTCAAAGAGTTCCGCAAAGCTTTCGCTCATTTTAATTCCTGTTGATAAGGGCGAAGAATACGCCCATCTGCCACATCCCAGACGATGTGGGTTACGTTCATATAAAAGAAAGAACGCGGGACTATGACTGGTTCCCCACGCTCTTCTTGGTCACCCGGCGATGTCGCGAATGGCGATCTCGCTCAGAATGCGTTCCAGCACCTGCTCGATGGACAACTCCGTGGAATCCAGCTGTATGGCGTCAGCCGCCGGTTTAAGCGGGGCTACCGCTCGCTGGGTGTCGCGCTCATCGCGCGCACGAATCTCATCTAGCAGACTCGACAGACTAACACCATCTACTTTTCCCTTCAACTGCAGGTAACGGCGACGTGCACGCTCCTCGGCACTGGCAGTGAGGAAAATCTTCAACGGCGCCTCTGGAAAAACCACCGTCCCCATGTCACGACCGTCAGCCACGAGGCCCGGCGGCTCCTGGAAGGCCCGCTGGCGCTGCAACAGCGCATCACGCACCGCGGGTAATGCGGCTACCTGGGAAGCCCAGGCGCCCACCTGCTCATTGCGCAGATCATCAGTGACATCGTCACCTTCGAGAATGATGCGCTGCGGATGCCCTTCAGTCGCACCGAGGAACTGTACATCGAGATGAGCCGCGAGCAATTTCAGCGACTCTTCGTTGGTCAGGTCGACGCCATGGTTGCGTGCAGCAAATGCCAGCAACCGGTACAAGGCCCCGGAGTCCAGCAGGCACCAGCCCAGACGCTTGGCCAGCATCCCGGCGATGGTTCCCTTGCCAGAACCACTAGGCCCATCGATGGTGATTACAGGTGCCTTGATGTTCACGACTGAGCCTCTTGCGCTACGCGGATACCGACCTGCGCGCACAGCGCGAGGAAGTTGGGGAAAGAAGTCGCCACGTTCGCGCAATCATGAATGCGGATCGGAGCATTGGCACGCAGCGAAGCCACGCTGAAAGCCATCGCAATCCGGTGATCACCGTGACCGTGCACTTCACCGCCACCAATCTGGCCGCCATCGATGATGATGCCGTCCGGCGTAGGTTCGCACTTGACGCCCAGCGCCAGCAGGCCGTCGGCCATGACCTGGATACGATCAGACTCCTTGACCCGCAGCTCTTCAGCACCACGCAGCACGGTACGCCCTTCGGCGCAGGCCGCTGCGACAAACAGCACCGGGAACTCGTCAATGGCCAAGGGCACCAACTCTTCAGGAATCTCGACACCTTTGAGTTTAGCCGCCCGTACGCGCAGGTCTGCCACAGGTTCGCCACCGACTTCACGCTGGTTTTCTAGGGTGATATCCGCTCCCATCAGGCGCAGGATGTCGATCACGCCGGTGCGGGTCGGGTTGATACCGACATGCTCCAGCACCAACTCCGAACCCTCGGCGATCGACGCAGCCACCAGGAAGAACGCCGACGACGAGATATCGCCTGGTACTTCAATGTGCGTAGCAGTCAGTTTGTGGCCCGACTCAACCGAAGCAGTCGCACCGTCGACGCTGACCGGGTAGCCGAAACCGCGCAGCATACGCTCAGTATGGTCACGGGTCGGCGCAGGCTCGGTCACGGTAGTTTTGCCTTCGGCGTAAAGCCCCGCCAGCAGCAGGCAGGACTTAACCTGGGCACTGGCCATCGGCATGGTGTACGTCAGGCCCTTGAGCTTGCTGCCACCGCGAATGACCATCGGCGGACGACCTTCGGCAGCCGTTTCGATGACAGCGCCCATTTCCCGCAACGGGTTGGCCACGCGATTCATCGGACGCTTGGACAGCGACGCATCACCCGTCAGGGTGCTGTCGAAGTTCTGCGCCGCCAGGAGGCCGGACAGCAGGCGCATCGAGGTACCGGAGTTGCCCAGGTAGATAGGACCTGGAGCGGGCTTCAAGCCATGCAGGCCAACGCCGTGAATGGTTACGCGGCCGTGGTGCGGACCTTCTATCACCACGCCCATGTCGCGAAACGCCTGCAAGGTTGCCAGCGCGTCTTCGCCTTCGAGGAAACCTTCGACCTCGGTAACGCCTTCAGCCAGCGAGCCGAGCATGATCGAGCGGTGAGAAATCGACTTGTCACCCGGTACACGAATCCGCCCATTCAGGCGGCCACCAGGATTTGCCAGGAAAATCAGATCGTTGGAGTTCATAGCGTCCACATAGGCCCGGCGGGCCAGGATTTTACTGAAATGCTCGCGGGCAACCCGGGCGCGAGTGAATACGCCCAACAATTGGTGCCCATCCCCTGCATCGACCGCGTCGCGCAGAGCGTCGAGATCGTTGCGAAATGTATCGAGTGTGCGCAGTACCGCTTCGCGATTGGCGAGGAAGATGTCGTGCCACATGACCGGGTCGCTGCCGGCGATTCTCGTGAAATCGCGGAAACCGCCCGCAGCGTAACGGAAGATGTCCAGATTTTCACTGCGCTTGGCCAACGAGTCGACCAGGCCGAATGCCAGCAGGTGGGGCAAATGACTGGTCGCCGCCAACACTTCATCGTGGCGCTCGACCTGCATATGCTCGACATCCGCTCCCAGCTCGCGCCATAACCGATCGACCAGCCTCAACGCCTCGGGGTCGGTCTGCTCCAGCGGAGTCAGAATTACTTTATGTCGACGAAACAGCTGGGCATTGGACGCCTCGACGCCGCTCTGCTCGGAACCGGCAATCGGGTGCCCCGGCACGAAGCGCGGCGGCATGCCACCAAAGGCCTCGGTTGCAGCGCGCACCACGTTGCCCTTGGCGCTGCCGACATCCGTCAGGATCGCCTGCCCCAGGTCCATGCCAGCCAAGAGCGCCAGGAGCTTTTCCATGGCCAGGATCGGTACTGCCAGCTGGATCACATCAGCACCCTGGCAGGCCACGGCGAGGTCTTCTTCGCAGCGGTCCACCACGCCCAATTCGACTGCCAACTTGCGCGATTGAGGATCCAGATCGACCCCTACCACCTCGCGACACACCCCGCTTTCACGCAGGCCCTTGGCAAAAGAGCCACCAATCAGCCCCAGACCGACCACCACCAGGCGACCGATCATAGGCACAGCAGATTGCATTGGAATGACATCAACCACGAGCCAGAACCTTGGACAACGCCTCGAGGAAGCGACTGTTTTCAGCCGGCAGACCGACGGTAATACGCAGGTGGTTTGGCATACCGTAATTGGCCACCGGACGCACAATCACACCCTCGCGCAGCAACCCCTGGAATACCGGAGCAGCCACCCTTCCCAGGTCAACGGCAATGAAGTTGCCCTTGGAAGGAATCCACGACAGTCCCAGCTCGCGAAAGCCCGCCTCCAGCTGCTGCATGCCAGCCTCATTCAGGCGACGGCTTTCAGCCAGGTATTCCTCGTCCTGCAACGCCGCACAGGCAGCAGCCAACGCCAGACTGTTGACGTTGAACGGCTGGCGAACCCGGTTCAGCACATCGGCCACCACCGGCGTCGACAAGCCATAACCCACACGCAACGACGCCAGGCCATAGGCCTTGGAGAAGGTCCGCGAAACCAGCAGATTCGGGTAGGCCGCCAGGAAATCCAGGCCGTCGGGCAAGTCGCTGCCTTCGGCGTACTCGATATAAGCCTCGTCCAGCACCACCAGCACATGCCCTGGCACATCCTGCAGGAACTCGTCCAACGCCTCGGCGCTGAACCAGGTACCGGTCGGGTTGTTCGGATTGGCGATAAACACCACCCGGGTATTGGCGTCGATTGCCTGGAGCATTGCAGGCAGGTCATGCCCCCAATCCTTGGCCGGAACCACGTGCGCCTGCGCGCCCACGGCCTGGGTGACAATCGGATAGACGGCAAAGGCATGGGCGCTGAATACGGCATTCAAGCCCGGGGCCAGGTAGGCACGAGCGACCAACTCCAGAATGTCGTTGGAACCGTTGCCCAGGGTGACCTGGCTCAGCTCGACAGCGCAACGCTCGGCCAACAGGGTCTTGAGGGCAAAACCATTGCCATCGGGATAACGTGTCAGCTCTGCCAGCTCGTCACGGATCGCCGCCAGCGCTTTGGGGCTGGCGCCCAGCGGGTTTTCGTTACTTGCCAGCTTGACGATTTTTGCCGGATCGATGTCCAGCTCACGCGCCAGTTCGTCCACGGGTTTGCCCGGAACGTAAGGCGAAAGTTGTTGCACGCCCGGCTGTGCCAGAGCGAGGAAGTCGCCACTCATTGTTAAAGCCTCAGAGAACCGCTTTCGGGTAGGAACCCAGCACCTTGAGTGCCACTGCTTCCTGACTGATCTTCTCCAGCACACCTTTGACCAATGGGTCGCGGTGATGGCCGACGAAGTCGATAAAGAACACATAGGTCCACTTGCCACTGCGCGAAGGTCGGGTTTCGATTCGCGTCAGGTCGATGCCGTTATCGTGGAATGGCACCAGCAGCTCATGCAGCGCGCCCGGCTTGTTGCTCATGGAGACGATGATCGAGGTCTTGTCGTCGCCAGTCGGCGGTACTTCCTGGCTGCCGATCATCAGGAACCGCGTGGAGTTGTCCGGGCGGTCCTCGATTTTCTCGGCCAGGCGAGTCAGGCCATACAAACCTGCTGCCATATCACCGGCAATCGCCGCCGAGTTCCACTCACCCTTGACCCGCTTCGCGGCCTCGGCATTGCTCGAGACGGCGACACGCTCCACATTCGGGTAGTGCGCGTCCAGCCACTTGCGGCACTGGGCGAGGGATTGGGCATGGGAGTAGATGCGGCTGATGCTGTCAGTCTTGGTGTTTTCACCGACCAGCAAATGGTGGTGAATCCGCAACTCGACTTCGCCACAGATGACCATGTCGTGCTCAAGGAAGCTGTCGAGGGTGTGGTTGACCGCGCCCTCGGTGGAGTTTTCCACCGGGACCACGCCAAAATTCACCGCACCGGCTGCCACTTCGCGGAACACTTCATCGATCGCTGCCATTGGCTTGCTGATCACGGCGTGACCGAAATGCTTCATCGCCGCGGCCTGGGTGAAGGTGCCTTCAGGGCCGAGGTAAGCCACTTTCAGCGGCTGCTCGAGCGCCAGGCACGACGACATGATTTCGCGAAACAAGCGCGCCATCTCTTCGTTGCCTAGCGGCCCCTGGTTACGCTCCATCACCCGCTTGAGCACCTGAGCTTCACGCTCAGGACGATAGAACACTGGCACTTCGCCTTCGGCCAGGGAGGCCATCTTGACGCGCGCGACTTCCTGGGCGCAGCGCGCACGCTCACTGATCAGTTCCAGGACCTTTTCGTCCAGGGCATCAATGCGCAGGCGCAGTGCCTTGAGTTCTTGCTCAGACATTAACCGTGTTCCTTCTCGAACTCTGCCATGTAGGCCACCAGCGCATTGACTGCGGTGATGTCGACGGCGTTGTAGATGGAGGCGCGCATGCCGCCAACCGAGCGGTGACCCTTGAGGTTCAACAGGCCACGCGCTTCGGCACCGGCCAGGAACGGCTTGTCCAGGCGATCGTCAGCCAAACGGAACGGCACGTTCATCCACGAGCGGTCGGACTTGTTGATCGGGTTGCTGTACAGGCCGCTGGCGTCGATGAAGTCATACAGCGTGCGCTGCTTCACTTCATTGAGCTTGCCGATGGCCTCTACGCCGCCTTGTTCCTTGAGCCACTCGAACACCAGCCCGGACAGATACCAGGCCAGGGTCGGCGGGGTGTTGTACATCGAGCCGTTATCCGCCGCGACCTTGTAGTCGAGCATGGTCGGGCACAGGGAGCGGGCACGCCCCAGCAGGTCTTCACGGATGATGTTGACCAGGATCCCGCTAGGGCCGATGTTTTTCTGCGCGCCGGCGTAGATCATGCCGAAACGGGAGATATCCACAGGGCGCGACAGGATGTCGGAAGACATGTCAGCCACCAGCGGAACGTCGCCGGTTTCCGGGATCCAGTTGAATTCCAGGCCGCCGATGGTTTCGTTCGGTGCGTAGTGAACGTAGGCCGCGTCTTTCGACAGCTGCCATTCGTTTTGGCCGGGAATGGCGAAATAGTCGTAGGGCTTGGCGGTGGCAGCCACATTGACGTGGCCGTAGCGCGAGGCTTCTTCAATGGCTTTCTGCGACCAGATACCGGTATCGATATAGTCGGCCGAGCCGTTTTCCGGCAACAGGTTCAGGGGGATCTGAGCAAATTGCTGGCTGGCGCCGCCCTGCAGAAACAGCACTTTGTAGTTCGAGGGGATATCCAGCAGGTCACGCAGATCCTGCTCAGCCTTGGTGGCAATGGACACGAACTCATCGCTGCGATGGCTCATCTCCATGACCGACAGGCCCTTGCCATGCCAATCCAGCAACTCGGCCTGGGCACGCGACAGGACAGCTTCAGGTAGCGCAGCGGGACCCGCGCAGAAGTTATAGGCTCGTTTGCTCACATCCACTCTCGCTATGCATTCACGGTAGCGGACAGAGCAAACACTCTGCCCTGCTACGATTTATTTAGTCTTGCGACTCTTCTTCGCCTGCGGCGTCAGCCTGCCGGCCCTCGGTTGCGTCATCCGGATCGGTGCCCGCGTCCAGCACGGTCCCTTCGAACTCTTCGCCCTCTTCGCCTTCCAGCTCGTCACCCTCGACTTCAGACGGCTCCTGCACCCGCTCCAGGCCGACCAACGTTTCATCGCTGGCCAGCTTGATCAGGGTCACGCCCTGGGTGTTACGACCCAGGCTCGACACTTCGTCGACCCGTGTACGCACCAGGGTGCCCTGGTCGGAAATCAGCATGATTTCCTCACCATCCAGCACCTGGACCGCACCGACCAGACGGCCGTTACGATCATTGCTGACCATGGCGATAACGCCCTGGCCGCCACGTTTGTACTCAGGGAATTCGGTGATCGCCGTGCGCTTGCCATAACCACGTGCGGATGCGGTCAGGATCTGGCTGCCCTCTTCCGGAATCAGCATGGAAATCAGCTTCTGGCCTTCCGGCAGACGCATGCCGCGCACACCGCGAGCGGTACGTCCCATAGCGCGAACGTCGGATTCCTTGAAGCGAGTGACCTTGCCGCCGTCGGAGAACAGCATGACTTCACGCTCGCCATCGGTGATCGCGGCAGAAATCAGCACGTCGCCTTCGTCCAGCTCCAGCGCGATCAGGCCGACGCTGCGTTGACGACTGAAGGATTCCAGCGGGGTCTTCTTCACGGTGCCGCCAGCGGTGGCCATGAAGATGAAGTGACCTTCGGTGTATTCCTCGACCGGCAGCATGGTGGTGATGTACTCACCCTCATCCAGCGGCAACAGGTTGACCAGCGGACGACCACGGGCCGCACGCGATGCTTCAGGGATTTCGTAAGTCTTGAGCCAGTACACCTTGCCCTTGCTGGAGAACAGCAGCAGCGTGGTGTGGCTGTTGGCTACCAGCAGGTGAGCAATGTAGTCCTCATCCTTGACGCCAGTGGCCGATTTGCCTTTCCCGCCACGACGCTGGGCCTGGTACGCAGCCAATGGCTGGGTCTTGGCATAGCCGCCGTGGGAGATGGTCACCACGCGCTCTTCTTCCGGGATCATGTCACCCAGGGTCAGGTCGAGACGGGCATCGAGAATCTCGGTGCGGCGCACATCGCCGTATTCGGCACGGATCACTTCCAGCTCTTCGCGGATCACTTCCATCAGGCGCGTAGCGCTGTTGAGGATGCGGATCAGCTCGCCGATCTGGTTGAGGATCTCTTGATACTCAGCCAGCAGTTTTTCGTGTTCCAGGCCGGTCAGGCGGTGCAGACGCAGCTCCAGAATGGCTTGCGCCTGCTCTGGCGACAGGAAGTACTTGCCTTCGCGCAGGCCGTACTGCGGGTCCAGGGTCTCTGGACGGCAGGAATCGGCGCCGGCGCGTTCGACCATTGCCACCACCGCGGAGGACTCCCAGGCAGTGCTGATCAGCGCTTCCTTGGCTTCCGACGGGGTTGGCGAGGCCTTGATCAGGGCAATGACCGGGTCGATGTTCGACAGGGCAACCGCTTGACCTTCAAGAATGTGGCCGCGTTCGCGCGCTTTACGCAGCTCGAACACAGTACGGCGGGTGACGACTTCACGACGGTGACGAACGAAGGCTTCCAGCAGATCCTTGAGGTTGAGGATCCGAGGGCGGCCATCGATCAGGGCCACGATGTTGATACCGAACACCGCTTGCAATTGGGTCTGGGCGTAGAGGTTATTGAGGATCACCTCAGGCACTTCGCCGCGACGCAGCTCGATCACCACGCGCATCCCGTCTTTGTCGGACTCGTCGCGCAGCTCGGTGATGCCTTCGAGCTTCTTCTCTTTAACCAGCTCGGCGATCTTCTCGATCAGACGCGCCTTGTTCAACTGGTATGGGAGCTCGGTAATGACGATCTGCTGGCGGCCACCGACCTTGTCGATATCTTCGATCATCGAGCGGGCGCGCATGTAAATGCGGCCACGACCGGTGCGATAGGCTTCGATGATGCCGGCACGACCGTTGATGATCGCGGCGGTCGGGAAGTCCGGGCCCGGGATGTATTGCATCAGCTCGTCGACCGTCAACTCAGGGTTGTCGATCAGCGCCAGGCAACCGTCGATGACTTCACCGAGGTTGTGCGGCGGAATGTTAGTCGCCATGCCCACGGCGATGCCGCTGGAACCGTTGACCAGCAGGTTGGGAATACGGGTCGGCATGACCGCCGGGATCATTTCGGTGCCGTCGTAGTTCGGCACCCAGTCCACGGTTTCTTTATGCAGGTCGGCCAGCAGCTCATGTGCCAGCTTGGTCATGCGCACTTCGGTGTATCGCATGGCCGCAGCGTTATCGCCGTCGACCGAACCGAAGTTGCCCTGACCGTCTACCAACAGGTAGCGCAGCGAGAATGGCTGCGCCATCCGAACGATGGTGTCGTACACCGCGGTATCACCGTGAGGGTGATACTTACCGATCACGTCACCGACAACACGGGCAGATTTCTTGTACGGCTTGTTGAAGTCGTTGCCCAGCTCGCTCATCGCGAACAGCACACGCCGATGCACGGGCTTCAAGCCATCGCGCGCATCAGGCAGTGCCCGCCCGACAATTACGCTCATCGCATAGTCGAGGTAGGACTGTTTCAGCTCGTCTTCGATATTGACCGGGAGGATTTCTTTGGCCAGTTCGCCCATGAGAAGCCTGATTCCTTTTTCTGGTGAAACCTCGTCACATCCATATGGGACGAACGAAGCTCGTCGCTGCAGGCCTAGCGCCTTGCACCGACTTACGACAAATCAACAAGTTATGCCATGGATTTGCGCAGTAAAGGCAACCACTTTGGGCCACCTTGGAAACCGCCGGATGTTATCACAATCGCCGCCACGCACCTATCCCCCAGATGCGCATGGTGCGTAGTTAGTTGACCGGTGACAGCCTGATAGGGGACCAGAGAAGCTCAGAGGCGGATTTCGCGCTTAAACGGGGATTTTTTCTTGACCAATAGCCGTTTCCAGGGAGCAGCGGCCTACTCCACGGGAAACGAGTGTCTCAATGCAGGCGTTTGCGGCACATCAATTGGGCCATTTTCGCGGTATCCGGCCGCTCGACTATGCCTTTTTCAGTGACGATGGCGTCGATCAGGTCTGCCGGCGTCACATCGAATACCGGGTTGAAGGCGTCCACCTCGGCACCGACGCGCTTGCCGCCCACTTCCAGCAATTCCTTGCCGTCGCGCTCTTCGATCGGGATCTCATCGCCACTGGCGAGGTTCATGTCGATGGTGGAACTGGGCGCGACCACCATGAATCGCACGCCATGGTGCATGGCATTGACCGCCAACTGATAAGTGCCGATCTTGTTCGCCACATCACCGTTGGCGGTGATGCGGTCGGCACCGACTATCACCCAGGTCACACCCTTGGTCTTCATGATATGGGCCGCCGCAGAGTCTGCGTTCAAGGTCACCGGAATGCCTTCATTGGCCAGCTCCCAGGCCGTCAGGCGCGAACCTTGCAGCCAAGGCCGGGTTTCATCGGCGTAAACGCGCTCGACCATGCCTTCGAGCCATGCCGCGCGGATAACCCCCAACGCCGTGCCAAAGCCACCGGTGGCCAGGGCACCGGTATTGCAGTGGGTCAGCAGCGCCTGGGCATTGCCCTGGTGCCGGCGGATCAGGTCCACGCCCAACTGCGCCATGGTCAGGTTGGCTTCGCGATCGCTTTCATGAATGGCCAGAGCTTCGGCCTCGAGCACGGCCAGCGGGTCGATGTGGTCCTTGAGCCGCTCCAGGCGATCGCGCATGCGATTGAGCGCCCAGAACAGGTTGACCGCGGTCGGGCGCGAGTCGGCAAGCAGGGTGAAGTCCTCCTCCATTGCCGCCTGCCAGTCACCGCCGGCGGCAAACCGCGCGCGCGCCGCCAGGACCACGCCATAGGCCGCGCTGATGCCGATTGCCGGCGCGCCACGGACCACCATGGAGCGAATTGCCTCGGCAACGCCCGCGGCGCTGGTGTAGGCGATCCAGGTTTCCTCGAAAGGCAAAATGCGCTGATCGAGCAGATACAGGGCGTCATCCCGCCAATCGATGGCCTTCACCTTCTCCGCAGCCAACAGTCGATCGCGCATCCTTCACCCCGCACTCATGAACAAAAGCCGTCGATTATAGCGATCCCCCGGCGAAGACGCTCGGGTATACTTCGCCATCCCTTACAAAAGCTCTGGAACCGATCTTCGATGCCGACACCTGCCGCTGCGCTCGACTTATTGCTGTTGCCGACCTGGTTGGTGCCTGTCGAACCTGCTGGCGTGGTTCTCAAAGAACACGGCCTGGGCATCCGCGACGGGCGCATCGCCTTTATCGGGCCCAGGGCCGAGGCCTTGCGCCTGAAGGCCACGCAAGTGCGGGAACTGCCAGGCATGCTGCTCAGCCCGGGCCTGATCAACGCTCACGGGCATGCGGCCATGACCCTGTTTCGCGGCCTGGCCGACGATCTACCGCTCATGACCTGGCTGGAAAAGCACATCTGGCCGGCCGAGGCCAAGTGGGTCGATGAAGCCTTCGTGCGCGACGGCACCGACCTGGCGATTGCCGAACAGCTCAAAGGCGGCATTACCTGCTTCTCCGACATGTACTTCTTCCCCAAGGTGGCCAGCGAACGCGTGCACAACAGCGGCATACGCGCACAGATCGCGATTCCAATCCTCGATTTCCCGATTCCCGGCGCCCACGACGCCGATGAAGCGATCCGCCAGGGCGTCGAGCTGTTCGGCGACCTCAAGCACCACCCACGCATCAAGATCACCTTCGGCCCTCATGCACCCTATACCGTGGGCGATGAGAACCTGGAAAAAATTCGCGTTATCGCCGAAGAACTCGACGCCTCGATCCATATGCACGTCCATGAAACCGCATTCGAGGTGCAACAATCCCTCGAACAGCGCGGCGAGCGGCCCCTGGCCCGCCTTGGCCGCCTCGGTTTGCTCGGCCCTCGGTTCCAGGCCGTTCATATGACCCAGGTCAGCGATGAAGACCTGGCTTTGCTGGTAGAAACCAACAGCAACGTTATTCATTGCCCGGAATCGAACCTCAAGCTGGCCAGCGGTTTCTGCCCGGTGGAGCGACTTTGGCAGGCTGGGGTGAATGTCGCGGTCGGCACCGATGGCGCCGCCAGTAACAATGACTTGGATCTGCTGGGTGAAACCCGCACTGCCGCGCTGCTGGCCAAAGCCGTTGCAGGCTCCGCCACCGCACTGGACGCCCATCGTGCCCTGCGCATGGCGACCCTGAACGGCGCTCGCGCCCTGGGCCTGGAGGCTGAAGTCGGTTCGCTGGAACTGGGCAAGGCCGCGGACCTGGTGGCGTTCGACCTGTCGGGTTTGGCCCAGCAGCCGATTTATGACCCGGTTTCGCAGCTTATATATGCCACCGGCCGCGATTGCGTGAAACACCTTTGGGTCGCCGGCAAGCAGTTGCTCGACGACCGGCGCCTGACCCGCCTCGATGAACAGCAGCTGTGCGCCACGGCCACCGCCTGGGGCCAGCGCATCAGCGGACATACCGAATAGACAGACCCCTTGAGGATCAACTCAAGGCCCAGTGCAGAATTTTTTAGATTTGAGGATTACCCATGAGCAACGTCGACCACGCTGAAATCGCCAAATTCGAAGCCCTGGCTCACCGCTGGTGGGACCGTGAAAGCGAGTTCAAACCCCTGCACGACATCAACCCGTTGCGGGTCAACTGGATCGACGAGCGGGTCAACCTCGCGGGCAAGAAAGTCCTCGACGTCGGTTGCGGCGGCGGCATCCTCAGCGAAGCCATGGCCCAGCGTGGCGCTACCGTGATGGGTATCGACATGGGCGAGGCGCCACTGGCAGTGGCGCAGTTGCACCAGCTGGAGTCGGGTGTCAGCGTCGAATACCGGCAAATCACCGCCGAAGCCCTGGCCGAAGAAATGCCCGAGCAATTCGACGTCGTGACCTGCCTGGAAATGCTCGAACACGTACCGGACCCGTCGTCGGTGATCCGCGCCTGCTTCCGCATGGTCAAGCCGGGCGGCCAGGTGTTTTTCTCCACCATCAACCGCAATCCCAAGGCTTACCTGTTCGCCATCATTGGCGCGGAATACATCATGAAGCTGCTGCCGCGCGGCACCCATGACTTCAAGAAATTCATCCGCCCTTCCGAGCTTGGCGCCTGGAGCCGCATGGCCGGCCTGACCGTCAAGGACATCATCGGCCTGACCTACAACCCCCTGACCAAGCACTACAAGCTGGCGGCGGACGTTGACGTCAACTACATGATCCAGACCCAGCGAGAGGAATAAGCCCATGGGTATCAGAGCAGTTCTTTTCGACATGGACGGCACCCTGCTCGACACCGCGCCGGACTTCATCGCCGTCTGCCAGAGCATGCGCACCGATCGCGGCCTAGCACCGATCGTCGACCAGCACATCCGTGACGAAATCTCCGGTGGTGCCCGGGCCATGGTCGCCGTGACCTTCTCCATGGACCCTGAATCGCCCGGATTCGAAGAGCTGCGCCTGGAGTTCCTGGAGCGTTACCTCCAGCACTGCGCGGTGCACAGCAAATTGTTCGACGGCATGGCCGAGCTGCTGGCGGATATCGAGAAGGCCAACCTGATCTGGGGCGTGGTGACCAACAAGCCGCTGCGTTTCGCCGAACCGATCATGCAGCAACTGGGGCTGTCCGAACGCTCGGCCCTGCTGATTTGCCCGGACCACGTGAAAAACAGCAAACCCGACCCGGAGCCGCTGATCCTGGCGTGCAAGATGCTCGACCTAGACCCGGCCAGCGTATTGTTCGTCGGCGATGACCTGCGTGATATCGAATCCGGGCGCGATGCCGGCACCAAGACCGCCGCCGTGACCTACGGCTATATCCACCCGGACGACAACCCCAGGCACTGGGGCGCCGACGTGGTAGTCGATCACCCGCTGGAACTGCGCCGCGTGCTGGATAACGCCCTCTGCAGCTGCTGATGCGACGCGGGTAATACCCCTCGCCCGAGCAGTTGCACTGTCACCGCCCAGGCTGTGCGACCGGCCCAGCGCCAAGAGCGCTGCCGGTCCTATCGTTGAATTGTGTTGAGGTTTTTATGTTTGATTACTCCGCTCGCCCCGAACTGCTCAAGGATCGGGTCATCCTGGTCACCGGCGCCGGCCGTGGCATCGGTGCTGCCGCCGCCAAGACCTTTGCCGCCCACGGTGCCACCGTATTGCTGCTGGGCAAGACCGAAGCCAACCTGACCCAGGTCTACGACGAAATCGAAGCCGCCGGCCATCCGCAACCGGCGGTGATCCCGTTCAACCTGGAAACCGCCCTGCCTCACCAGTACGACGAACTGGCGGCCATGATCGAAACCGAATTCGGCCACCTCGACGGCCTGCTGCACAACGCGTCGATCATCGGCCCGCGCACGCCACTAGAGCAGCTCTCGGGCGAGAACTTCATGCGCGTGATGCAAGTCAACGTCAACGCCATGTTCATGCTGACCGGCACCCTGCTGCCGTTGCTCAAGCTATCCAAGGACGCCTCGGTGGTCTTCACTTCGAGCAGCGTCGGCCGCAAAGGTCGTGCCTACTGGGGCGCCTACGGCGTTTCCAAATTCGCGACCGAGGGCCTGATGCAGACCCTGGCCGACGAACTGGATACCGTGGCCCCGGTCCGCGCCAACAGCATCAACCCTGGCGCCACCCGCACCAGCATGCGCGCCCAGGCCTACCCCGGGGAAAACCCGAGCAACAACCCAACTCCGGAGCAGATCATGCCGGTCTACCTCTACCTCATGGGGCCGGACAGCAGCGGGATCAACGGCCAGGCCTTCGACGCCCAGTAAACATGCCGTACATCAGGTCGCGGCGGAAAGCTGTCGCGGCCTTTTTTGAAATTCCGCGGACTTTTGCCGCCTCCAGTCAAACAAATGCCGCGCCAGGCATCCTCTCTTGCCACTCATTATTGCCAACAGATTGAATTCAAAAGACTTTTATTTATCTGAACCGAATGGCATGACTTTCGCTCTAAACCTGCTCATACACGCAGTGTATTGGCGAGCCAGGCACCGCCCCAATCGGGGCTTATAACGACGGGCAAAGCGGATTAGACTGTGAAAACTCGTCCTACGGGACTGATGGAACAGTATGACGCGCAGCCCAGAGCCGCTCTCACCCAGCCAGTAAGACTGCATTACGTGCTCAGGGGCTCACGCCATATGAAAACACCAACCCAGACCAACGCAATTGACTTCGATAGCGCCAAATTGCAACGCCTGGGCTTTGGTCAACCATCGCCATTGGCGCAACGTCCGGTAGGGCTGGCTCAATTACGCCAGCAACTGGGCCTGCAGCTGCAAACCAGCCTCGAACCACAGCGGATCCTTGGCCTGTTCTTCCGTGAAGTCCAGCGCCTGGTCCCCCTCGATGCCATGGTCTATCAACACACCCCCAGCGACCTGCGCCTGGAGTTCGGGCTGCGCGGCCACCACTCGGTCAGCTACAGCCTCAGCCATGAAGGCGAGCCCATGGGCGAACTGGTGTTCCGACGCAATCAGCGCTTCAACGACCAGGAACAGGGCAACCTCGAATCGCTGCTCTCATCCCTGCTCTACCCCATGCGCAACGCCCTGCTGTATCGCGCAGCGACCCGCAGTGCCCTGCGTGACCCCCTGACCGATACCGGCAACCGTATCGCCATGGACCAGACCCTGCAGCGCGAAATCGAAATGGCACGCCGGCACACCCAGCCGCTGTCGCTGCTCATGCTGGATATTGACCACTTCAAGAGAATCAATGACAACCATGGCCACAGCGCGGGCGATGAGGTGCTCAAAGCCGTTGCAGCAGCCATCAAGGGGCAACTGCGCAATGTCGACATGGTGTTCCGTTTCGGCGGGGAGGAGTTTCTGATCCTGCTTTCCAACACCGGGCGCGACGCTGCCGCGATGATTGGCGAGCGCCTGCGGCATGCGACTCAGACCCACGATTATCGGGTCGACGGCCAGCCGATCGAACTGACCGTCAGCCTCGGCTGCTCGACTCTGTTGCCTGGCGAGTCGTCGGACAGCCTGCTGCGCCGTGCCGACAGCGCACTCTATGTGGCCAAGCGCGAAGGCCGTAACCGCCTGGCAATGGCCGGCTGAACCTGCCCCGAAAACAATCGCGGGCAGGTTCGTCGCCTCGGAAAGCCGCAGCTCCCGTTGACGCCGAACCTGCCCGCGCAGGCAAATCCTGTACTCAGCCTTCCGCTAGGGCCAACCGCTCGCGGCTTACGGGGGCTTTTTCCTGCTGCATACAGCGCTCCAGGAACAGGTACATGTAGTCGTAGCTCTTGCACACAGCCTGGCGCAACTCGACCTGCAACGCCTTACTCGGATTCTGGCCGGCCAGGGTGCAGATGATTTCCAGTGCTTCCCATGGATGGGCGTCATCGTACTGGGCATGCATCTTCAACCACTTCATGGCGCGCTTGCGGTCCTCTTCAGGAAAGGCCGCGGCGTATAGGCCATTGGAACAGACCAGCGCAGACCACTCGCCCGTCGCACCTTCGATCGCATAGTTGGTGGCAGCAATCGCCACGATCAGGGAGTCAGAGGAACTGGTATGCCAGCACCAGTGGCTCAAGGCGTGCAATTCGGGCGGCACTTGTTGCGCCTGCAGATCCTCCAGGCTGATGCCATGGGCTCGACTCCAGTGCACCCAGTAATCGGCATGGTTGAGCTCGACGCGAATATTGCGCATCAGCCAGCGTCGCGCCATGTCCTCGCCCGGATGGCGGGCAAAGCGGGTCTTGGTCAGGTTTTGCGCCATGTACAAAGCAAACTGCTCGACCACCGGCCAACCGCCAATAAGGTATTGGCGCATGGTCTTGGCACTGAGTTTGTTGTCACGCATGCGCTGATACAGTTCGTGTTCGACTACACGGCGCTTGCTCTCGCTGCAATCCTGGATCAGTTGCTGAGCCCAGGCGGGGTAACTTGCGGCTTCCATGAGCGGGCCGGTTCGGTTGAAGGTGTCAATCACTGTCGGGCTCCTTTTGAGTGTGATTCATACTGATCAACAAAGGTTTCAACGGAACGTGCCGGGCGCCTTGAACAACAGCGGCTGCGCGCGTGGTGGTCGACACTGCAGACTGTCACAGGTGAACAATTGCGGGCGTTCGATGATGTAGCCCTGAGCAAAATCCACACCGATTTCAAGCAACGCCTGCTCGATTTGCGGCGTTTCGACAAACTCGGCAATGGTGCGTTTACCCATGACATGGCCGATGTGATTGATCACTTCGACCATGGCGCGGTTAATCGGGTCGTCCAGCATATCCTTTACGAAACTTCCATCGATCTTCAAGAAGTCTACAGGCAAATGTTTGAGATAAGCGAATGAGGACATGCCCGCACAAAAGTCATCCAGGGAGAAGTGACAACCCAACCCTTTGAGTTCATTAATAAAACGAATCGCGCTGCCCAGGTTGGCAATAGCGCTGGTTTCGGTGATTTCAAAACAGATCATCGCTGGCGGAATGGCGTAGCGGGTGAATTGCTCGCGCAGGAAGTCGAGAAAGTCGTCGTCACCGATGGTAATGCCCGACAGATTGATCGCACACATGGCCATCGGCCCTTCGCTTTTCTCCTCAATGCACTGGGCAATGATCTTGAACACGTTCTGCACCACCCAACGGTCCAGGGACGTCATCAGCCCATAGCGCTCGGCTGCAGGAATAAAGCTGTCCGGCAGGATCATGCGCCCGGCTTCGTCATGCAGGCGCAACAGAATCTCGATATGTCCGCCAGAGCGATCAGGGTGTCCGAGGGCCGCAATCTCCTGGGAGTAAAGGCAGAAGCGATTTTCCTCAAGGGCCATATGCAGGCGCTGGACCCAGGCCATTTCGCCAAAGCGCAAGGACAGCTCCGAGTCATCGGCGTGGTAGACCTGGACTCGATTGCGGCCCTTTTCCTTGGCCATATAGCAGGCCATGTCGGCCGCACGCAGGGAGGTTTCCAGAGTGGTTGGGGTCTGCGCGATATGCACCAGGCCGATGCTGACCGTGGTCACGAACGGCCGGCCCTTCCACACGAAATGCAGGTTCTGCACGGTCTGGCGCAGGCCTTCGGCGATTTTCTCTGCCGCGTCAGGTGGGCAGTTCTCCAATAAAATGCCGAACTCATCGCCACCCAGGCGCGCCAGGGTATCGCCCTCGCGCAGCCCGGATTGCAGGAGCGCGCAGATGTGCCGCAACAATTCATCCCCGGCCGCGTGACCGCAGGTATCGTTGACCAGTTTGAACTGGTCCAGATCCAGAAACATCAACGCATGGCGCCCTGGCTGGCGCGACAGGTTGTGCAATGCCTGCTCCAGGCGGAACTCGAATTCCCGGCGGTTGGCCAGCCCCGTCAGCGCATCATGGGTCGCCTGCCAGGACAGATTGGCGATGTACTGACGCTCCTGGGTCATGTCGTGCAGCACCAGCACGGTGCCGCTGACCTTGCCCGCGTTCTGGATCGGAGCCCCGACCAGGGTCACCGACACCGTGCTGCCGTCTAGGCGCTGGATCAGCTTGGAATGCTCGCTGCCGCCACTGAGCTGGCCACTGAGAATATGTTCGATCAGGGTAAACCCGTCGGCTTGGGCATTTTCATCCAGCAGGTTGAACAATGCCGCCAGGGGCAACCCTACCGCCTGCTCGGCTTTCCAGTGGGTCAGCTCTTCGGCTGCAGGGTTCATATAGGCGATGGCGCCTTCCACATCGGTGGTGATCACCCCGTCGCCGATGGACTGCAGGGTGATTTGCGCCCGCTCCTTTTCCAGCTGCAAGGCATCGGCAAATTCATGGCGCTGGGTGAGCAATTTGTGAGTTCGCAATAACGCCAGGGCAATCAACACCAGCGCGGTGGCCAGGTTGGTCACCAGCAGCAAACGCAGGATGACCCGCGAGCCCTCGCCCAGGGCATCACTGAACGCCTTGGCGGCCGGAGTCACCCCATCATTGATGGCGAAAATCTGGCTCTTCCAGCGAAGGATATCGGCATCACTGACTTGATTGCGGCTGATGCTCTGGTGCATATCCCGCGCCACCGCATCCAGCTGCACCAGGTAGCTGTCGCCGACGGTCCACAGGTCGATGGCCTTTTCCAGGTAACTGAAGTGGCGAAAGTTGAGGTACAGCCAGATCAGGCTGGACACATCGTCCGGATGGTTACCGCCCTTGAGGATACCCAGTCGCGCGGCTTCCAGGTCCGGCGGCTTGCGGTCCAGGGCGAGACGCAGTTCATGACCGCCCTGGGGCACGGCAATTGCGTTCTGGTATTTGAGGAAGGCCGATTCATCGCGGCTGTCGGCATAGAGGTTGAGGTAATAAATCGCATCCTTCTGCCCCTTGGACCACAGGCTTTCGCCCGCGACATACCCACGCACCGCCGAAAGGACGTAGAGGCTCAGGCCACCCAACAGTGCTTGAAACAACACCACGGCGATAAATGGCCAGACAATGCCCAGCAGCCGTGGGGTTCCGAGAGTGCGCTTTTGCTTCATGAGGTCCCTTGCATAAGCATTGCCCAATGAACACCCGAGGAGTCCTGCACCTACCAGCACAGACTAGGCTAGTTTGCGTCCGTTCGAAGTGCAGCGAGGCGCGCGCGTCGGCGCCTCGCCCTTGAATGCCTGTGGCCGATACGCTCGAAACAGGCTTTCCACCAAGGAATTCAATTACTAAGCGCAGAAAATCGGGCAAAACTCAAGAGCGTCAAATTTGCTGCAAGTGCCCATAAAGCTTGGCGTACAAACCTCCGTCGGCAATTAACTGCTGATGGTCGCCATCTTCGGCAATCTGCCCGCCATCGAACACCAGCACCCGATCCGCCTGTTTTACCGCCGACAGGCGGTGGGCAATGATCAGGGTCGTGCGCCCGCGCAGGAATCGGGTCAATGCCTGGTGCAGGCTGTACTCGGTAGCGGCGTCCAGGGCGGAGGTCGCTTCGTCGAGTATCACGACCTTGGGCTCGGCCAGAACCATGCGCGCAATGGCCAATCGCTGGCGTTGGCCGCCGGACAAACGCACCCCTGAACGTCCAACAACGCTGTCCAGGCCCTGGGGCAGGTTGCGCACCGTGGCTTCCAGCTGGGCGATTTCCAGGGCCTGCCAGCAGGCAGCGTCTGTGCGCTCGCGGCCCATGGTCAGGTTGGCGCGGATGCTGTCGTTGAACAGCGCCGGATGCTGCAACACCACTGCGACGTTTTCCCGCACGGTTTCCAGGCCAATCTCCTGCTGGGTCGAACCGCCGAAGCGGATGGTCCCGGCCTGCGGGGTATAGAGCCCCAGCAGCAACTGCACCAGGGTACTTTTTCCACCGCCACTGGCACCGACGATGGCGACCTTTTCGCCAGGGGTGATCGACAGGTCCAGTTGATTGAGCACCAGTTCGTCGCCATAGCCAAAACACAGGCCACGGACGTCGATTCCCACGGTTTCACGGCCCTGGAACGGGTCCACACCCCCCGGGTATTGCGGCTCGTCGGCACGCGCCAGCAACTCGTTGATGCGTGAAAGGGCACCACCGGCGGCGTAGTAGGCGTATTGCAGGTTCAGCAACTGCTCCACCGGGCCGATCATGAACCAGAGGTAGCTGAATACCGCCAGCATCTGGCCGATGGACAGGTCGGAAAACAACACGGTGAGCATGGCCGCTGCACGAAATATATCGATGCCGAACTGGAACAGCAGGCCGCTGGCGCGGCTGGATGCATCACTTTTCCACTGCGAGGCCACGGCAAAATCGCGAACCTCCCGTGCCCGCAGCCCAAGGCGGCCGAGAAAAAATCCCTGGCGATTGCCGGCCCGCACTTCCTGTATCGAGTCCAGGGTTTCGGTCAGGGCCTGGGTGAAACGCGCGGTGCTGTCGTTCTCCAGCTTCTTCAGGTGCTTGACCCGTTTGCCCAGTTGCACCGTGGCGTAGATCACCAGCGGGTTGAACAACAGGATCAACAGCGCCAGCTGCCAGTGCATCCACATCAGGATCCCGGCCGTGCCGACCAGGGTCAGCATCGCCACCAGGAAGCGACTGAGGGTTTCGCCGACAAACTTATCCACAGTGTCGAGGTCGGTGACCAAGTGCGTGGTCACGGTGCCGCTGCCCAGGCTTTCGTATTCAGCCAGGGAGATCCGCTTGAGACGCTCGATCAGCCGGGTGCGAATCCGATACACGATGTCCTTGGCCAGCCCGGCGAACAGCCGCGCCTGCAACACGTTGAACACCAGCGCGCCACAGCGCAGGGTCAGCGTCGCCAGCAGCATCAGGCCGATATAACCGGCCGCGCTCTGCCAAGCCGTGGGCAAGGCATGGTTCATGAATTTCAGCGCGGCGTCACCGTGGCCCAGCAGCACTTCGTCCACCAACAGCGGCAGCAGCAGAGGGATCGGCACGCTGCACAAGGTCGCCAGCACGGCGACGCCGTTGGCAATCCACAAGGCTTTCTTGTGATGCAGTGCCAGACGGCGAATTTCCGCCCAGCTCAGGCGGTCGACCGTTTGACCTTGCTCGCTCGTCGCGTCCCGTTCATCCACCGGCAGCTCGCTCCAACCAGCGTCCGAGCAGTGGCGACAACTCGCTCAGCGGTTGATAACCATTGGTCAGCAACGCCAGTTGACCATTGCGCTCGGCCAGCAGGGTCGGGAAACCGGCAATGCCCAGATCCTGTACCCAGGTGAAATCCGCTGCGGTGGCTGCGTGCTGTTCGGCACGGTCGAAAGCCTCGGCGAATTCGATTCGCGGCACACCCGCCTGCTCGGCCAACTCCACCAGCACACTGGCGTGGGTGACGTCGCGCCCCTCACGGTAAAACGCTCGCTGGATCAGCCCGAGCAGCTTCCAGGCGCAGTCGGGCGCCAGGCTGCGGGCGGTGACGATGGCGCGGCAGGCGGGCTCGGTGTCGTAGACGAAGCCATCCGGCAGCGCACCTTCGAACTGGAACGGCTGGCCGGTGGCCTCGGTGACCGCCTGCCAGTGCTCAAGAATGTAGCGCCGGGTCGTGGGCTCGAGCGCCGCACCGCTGCCGGTGCGCAAACCACCCACCACCAGGTGCAGCTCGACGCCTGCTGCATGTGCCTGCTCCACCAGGGCCTCGGCCACCGGAGCGAAGCCCCAGCACCAGGAACACATCGGATCCATTACATAGAGCAGGCGGGCAGACATGGCTCAGGCCTCGGAAGGTGATTGCTTGTAGTTGTAACCAATGGGGTGAGGCATGTTGCGAGCCTTGGCCAGTTCGATCTGCTTCTGCCGATCGGCGGCGCTGCGTCGGGTCTTCTCGCTCAGGGTGTTCCAGCAGTGCGGGCAACTGATGCCCGGCACATAGTGCTCGGATGCGCGATCTTCGACGCTTACCGGAGTGCGGCAGGCATGACATTGATCGTAGTCGCCTTCGCTCAGGTCGTGGCGCACGGTGACCCGGTTATCGAAGACAAAGCAGTCGCCCTGCCATTTGCTCTCTTGCTGCGGTACTTCTTCGAGGTACTTGAGGATTCCGCCCTTGAGGTGGAACACCTCGTCGAAGCCTTCGCTGAGCATGTAGCTGGAGGCTTTTTCACAGCGAATGCCGCCGGTGCAGAACATCGCGACTTTCTTGTGTTTGCTCGGGTCGAAGTGGGCTTTGATGTAATCGGGGAACTCGCGAAAACTGGTGGTTTTCGGATCGATGGCGCCTTCGAAGGTGCCGATCGAGACTTCATAGTCGTTGCGGGTATCGATCAGCAGTACTTCCGGATCGCTGATCAGGGCGTTCCAGTCTTGCGGGTCGACATAGGTCCCGACCTGCTTGTTGGGGTCCACGCCCTCGACACCCAGGGTGACGATCTCTTTCTTCAGCTTGACCTTGGTGCGGTAGAACGGCTGGTCGTCGCAGTACGACTCTTTGTGGTCGATATCGTCCATGCGCGGATCGTTCTTGAGCCAGGCCATCAGCCCGTCGATGCCTTCGCGGCTACCGGAAACCGTACCGTTGATGCCTTCTTCGGCGATCAACAGGGTGCCTTTGATGCCGTTGTCGAGCATCGCCTGCAGCAGGGGTTCGCGCAGGGCTACGTAATCTTCAAGGGTGACGAACTTATACAGTGCCGCCACGACAATGGGTTGTGTCATGGGTGATCTCCAGGTGGCTACCCTCGTAAAGGGTGAACCGGATGCGAAAAAAAACGCGCCGACTGAGCGGCGCGTTGCGGATTGTAGCAGGAAGGCAGCTACAAGCTCCAAGGGGCAAGCGTCAAGCTTGCGGCGGGCCCCTCAATGCTTGCCGCTGCCCCCGGCGCAGGTCGGCGAGGCCGGGGCCACACCGATCTTCGCCCATTCCTCAGGGGTATAGGTATGCAGCGCCAACGCATGGAACTCGCCCATCAGGTCGCCAAGCGTGGCGTACACCTTCTGGTGGCGCTTGACACTGTTGAGCCCGGCAAACTGCTCACTAACCAGCACGGCCTTGAAATGGGTCTGCAGCCCGCGACTGTGCATATGGCTTTCATCCGCCACCTGCAAATGCTCTGGCTGCAATGCGCCGAGCGCCGATTCGATACGTTGTTGCATGGTCATTCCTGGCTCCGCTTACTTCTTCTTCGCCGGTGCTGCTTTTGGCGTCAGTTCAGTGGTCATGTCATCCAGCAGCTTGTTGACCACAGGCACCGCGCTTTCCAGCTTGGCTTGGGTCAGTTGGGCCGATTGCTGGGTCAGCTGAGGCATTTTTTCCAGGACTTTCTTGCCCAGCGGCGACTGGTAGAACGCCACCAGGTCCTTGAGTTCGGATTCGCTGAAATTGCTGGTGTAGAGCTTGACCATGTCCGGCTTCAGCTTGTTCCAGCCGATGGCCTGGTCCAGGGCGGCGTTGGCCTTGGCCTGGTAGGTGTCCAGCAGGGCTTTTTTCGATTCGGGGGCTTTGGTCTGCTCAAACCGCTGAGCGAACATTTGCTGCACTTGCATGTACACCGGGGTACCCAGCTTGTCGGCGTGCGCCAGGGTCAGGAAGGCTTCGGCACTGGCATTGTGGCTGGCGGTATCGGCAAGAACCTGGCCGCTGGCGCAAACCAGAACAACCGCGGTACAGATGGCACGAAGACGAGTCATCGAGTTTCCTTTTCTAGCAGGCGAGGTAAGACCCCAAGGGCGACCATTCTGCGCCTAAAAAACTCATGCACTCAACCCCACCCCTTGCCGCGCCTGGATTTGCTCGACCAAACGACGCAAAAGCAGCTTTAGGGAACCCCTCTGCCCGATCACGACCTAAACTGCGCAATCAGACCTACAGGAGTGTGCACGATGAGCCGTATCGAAACCGACAGCCTTGGCCAGGTTGAAGTCCCGGATGAAGCCTACTGGGGCGCTCAGACACAGCGTTCGCTGATCAACTTCGCAATCGGCGACGAGCGCATGCCGCTGTCGGTGGTGCATGCCCTGGCCCTGATCAAGAAGGCCGCGGCCCGGGTCAACGATCGCAACGGCGACCTGCCCGCTGACATCGCACGCCTGATCGAGCAGGCCGCCGACGAAGTGCTGGCAGGCGATCACGACCAGCAGTTTCCGCTGGTGGTCTGGCAGACCGGCAGCGGCACCCAGAGCAATATGAACGTCAATGAGGTGATCGCCGGACGCGCCAACGAACTGGCCGGCAACCCACGCGGCGGCAAAAGCCCGGTGCACCCCAACGACCACGTCAACCGCTCGCAAAGCTCCAACGACAGCTTCCCGACCGCCATGCACATTGCCGCAGCCCAGGCCGTGCAGCATCACCTGCTGCCAGCGATCGCCGAGTTGTCCGGCGGCCTGGCCGAACTTTCGGCGCGGCACATGAAGCTGGTGAAGACCGGACGCACTCACTTGATGGACGCCACGCCCATCACCTTCGGCCAGGAGTTGTCGGCATTCATCGCCCAGCTCGATTACGCCGAACGGGCGATTCGCGCCACGCTGCCAGCGGTGTGCGAATTGGCACAGGGCGGCACCGCAGTGGGCACCGGACTCAATTCACCCCATGGTTTCGGCGAAGCGATTGCCGCCGAGCTGGCCGCGCTGTCGGGCCTGCCGTTTGTCACCGCACCCAACAAATTCGCCGCCCTCGCCGGCCATGAGCCGCTGACCAGCCTGTCCGGTGCGCTGAAGACCCTGGCCGTGTGCCTGATGAAAATCGCCAACGACCTGCGCCTGCTGGGCTCCGGGCCGCGGGCCGGGTTTGCCGAGGTCAAGTTGCCGGCCAACGAGCCCGGCAGTTCGATCATGCCCGGCAAGGTCAACCCGACCCAGTGCGAAGCCCTGTCGATGCTGGCCTGCCAGGTCATGGGCAACGACGTGGCCATCGGCTTCGCCGCCAGCCAGGGTCACCTGCAACTGAACGTGTTCAAACCGGTGATCATCCACAACCTGCTGCAATCGATTCGCCTGCTGGCCGATGGCTGCAGCAACTTCCAGCAGCATTGCGTGGCGGGCCTGGAACCTGATCCGGTGCAAATGGCGGCGCACCTTGAACGCGGCCTGATGCTGGTGACCGCGCTCAACCCCCATATCGGCTACGACAAGTCGGCGGAAATCGCCAAGAAGGCCTACGGCGAGAACCTGACCTTGCGCGAAGCGGCGCTGCAACTGGGTTATCTGACCGACGAGGAGTTCGACGCCTGGGTTCGCCCGGAAAACATGCTCGAGGCTGGCAAACAGGGCTGATTCGGGCTGTGGATAAAAACGGCTCTTGCACAGGCAACCCATGTAAGAGCCGTCGCTCCGTCAGCGGTGCAACCCGCCGCCAGGCCCCACAAAGAGGACTGTCTGCTCAACGCAAGGCCTCGAACAACCCACTCGCACCCATGCCCCCGCCCACGCACATGGTGACGATGCCATAGCGCAGGTTGCGCCGTTGCAGCTCACGCACCAGGTGCCCTACCTGTCGCGAGCCGGTCATGCCGAACGGGTGGCCGATGGAGATCGAACCGCCGTTGACGTTGTATTTCTGGTTGTCGATTTCCAGGCGGTTGCGGCTGTACAGGCACTGCGAGGCGAATGCCTCATTGAGCTCCCACAGGTCGATATCGGCCACTTGCAGACCCTTGGCCTTGAGCAGCTTGGGCACCGAGAACACCGGGCCGATGCCCATCTCGTCGGGCTCGCAACCGGCTACCGTAAACCCGCGAAACAACGCCCGAGGCTTGAGCCCCAGTGCCAGCGCTTTTTCCAGGCTCATGACCAGAGTCATGGACGCGCCATCGGACAATTGCGAGGAGTTGCCCGCGGTCACCGAGCCGTCTTCGGCAAATACTGGCTTGAGGCCAGCCAGGCTTTCCAGGGTGGTGTCAGGGCGGTTGCAGTCGTCGCGGTCCACCACGCCCTCGAGAATCTGCACCTGGCCGGTGTTCTTGTCCTCGACCCGGTACTTGACCGCCATCGGCACGATTTCGTCATCAAACAGGCCGGCCGCCTGGGCCTGGGCCGTACGCTGCTGACTTTGCAGGGCGTACAGGTCCTGTTCTTCGCGACTGACGTTGTAGCGCCGGGCGACAACCTCGGCGGTCTGGCCCATGGGGAAGTAGATCCCGGGAACCTGTTCCTTGAGCAGCGGGTTGATCAGGTTGTCGGTGTTGACGCTTTTCATGGTCAGGCTGATGGACTCGACGCCACCGGCGACGATGATCTCGCTGCAACCGGAAGCGATCTGGTTCGCGGCGATGGCGATTGCCTGCAGGCCCGAGGAGCAGAAACGGTTGAGGGTCATGCCCGCAGTGCCGGTGCCCAGTTGCGAAAGCACCGCGACGTTGCGCCCGATGTTGTAGCCCTGGGCGCCTTCGTTGGAGCCGGCGCCGACGATGCAGTCCTCGACGCTGGCCGGGTCGATGCCATTGCGGGTCAGCAGCGCATTCACGCAATGAGCCGCCATGTCATCCGGACGGGTCTGGTTGAACTTGCCGCGAAAGGATTTGGCCAGGCCAGTCCGTACGCTGTCGACGATCACCACTTCACGCATGGCACACCTCATTGTTGTTGTCGGTTAAGAGTGGATCGAGCATAGATCCAGCCCTCCCCCGACCGCGACAATCATTCACCCCGCGTATGCAAAACCATCGCCTTATTTGCCGTGCTTCTTATCGTGCTTGTCGGACTTTTCAAACGCCGATTCCAGGGCGCGGTTGATGGTGCGCAGCACTTTGACCCGCGCCCAGCGCTTGTCATTGGCTTCGACCAGGGTCCAGGCCGCAACTTCGGTGCTGGTGCGATCAACCATGTCGCCAACGGCCGCGCGATAGGCGTCCCACTTGTCGCGGTTGCGCCAGTCATCCTCGGTGATCTTGAAGCGCTTGAAGGGGATTTCCTCGCGGGCCTGGAAGCGCTCTAGCTGGGTCTGCTTGTCGATCGCCAGCCAGAACTTGACCACGATCACCCGCGCATCATCGAGCTGCTCTTCGAAGTCATTGATCTCGCCATAGGCACGCAACCAGTCACCCGGGCTGCAAAAGCCCTCGACCCGCTCCACCAACACCCGGCCATACCACGAGCGGTCGAACACGGTGAATTTGCCCCGCGCCGGAATATGCCGCCAGAACCGCCAGAGATAAGGCTGCGCCCGCTCCTCTTCGGTGGGCGCGGCAATCGGCACGATGCTGTACTGGCGCGGGTCGAGGGCTGCCGCCAGACGGCGAATGGCGCCCCCCTTGCCCGCCGCATCGTTGCCTTCGAACACCGCCACCAGCGCGTGTTTGCGCATGCGCTTGTCACGCAGCAAACCGGCGAGGCGCGCCTGCTCGGTAATCAGTTGTTCTTCGTAATCGTCTTTTTCCAGGTGCTGGGTCATGTCCAGGCTGTCGAGCAGGCTGATCTGATCGACGCTCACCGGCAACGGCGCCGCGTTCACCGTGGCCGGCTTGGCGGCGGGACGGTTGAGGGCGTTCTGCAGGCCCTCGAGCAGAATCCGCCCCACTGTCAGGCTGCGGTAGTGCGGGTCCACACCTTCGATCACGTGCCAGGGCGCGTAGTCGCGGCTGGTGCGGCGCAGGACACGCTCGCCGTATTTGACGAACTTGTCGTAGGTCTTCGACTGCTGCCAGTCCAGGGGGCTGATACGCCAGCTGTGCAGCGGATCGTCCTGCAGCGACTTGAGCCGCGCCTTCATCTGTTTCTTCGACAAATGGAACCAGAACTTGAAGATCAGCGCGCCCTCGTCGCAGAGCATTTTCTCCAGGCGTTCGGCGGCGTTGATCGCCTGGTCCAGGCGCGCATCCTTGAACTCCCCATGCACCCGCCCCTGGAGCATCTGGCTGTACCAGTTGCCAAAAAACACACCCATGCGGCCCTTGGCCGGCAGCATCCGCCAGTAGCGCCAGGCCGGCGGCCGCGCCAGTTCTTCGTCGGTCTGCTGGTCGAAGGTGCGCACCTCGATCAGCCGCGGGTCCATCCACTCGTTAAGCAGCTTGACCGTCTCGCCCTTGCCGGCGCCTTCGATGCCGTTGATCAATACGATCACCGGAAAGGCCGCTTTTTCTCGCAACTCGAACTGTGCTTCCAGCAGGGCTTCCCGCAGGGCGGGGACTTCGGCGTCGTAGACTTCTTTGTCGATGGCGTGACCGATTTCGGCAGATTCGAACATGGGCGGCTCCCTTCCAAGATGGGGCAAGACTAGCGGATCGCCCCCTGGCTGTGGAAACAAATCCCCGACGATTCATTCACCCGGCCTTGCCCCCGCGCCAATGGCGGCCGACTGTCGAACCACGGCCTTGTCATGGATCAATCGCCGCCACGGCTATCGGCTAGAATGGCCGCCTTGCCGTAATCGAGCCGAACATGACCGCCGTATTGCCCCACGCCCAGCTCGACTGGGACGAACAGGGACGCCCGCACTCGCGGGTGTTCGATGACGTGTACTTCTCCACCGAGTCCGGGCTGGATGAAACCCGCCATGTGTTTATCGAACAGAATCGGCTGCGCGAACGCTTTGCCGCGCTGGCCCCGGGTGCCCGATTTGTCATTGGCGAGACCGGCTTCGGCACCGGGCTGAATTTCCTCTGCGCCTGGCAGCTCTTCGAGCAACAGGCCGAGCCCAGCGCTCGCCTGCATTTCGTCAGTGTTGAAAAGTACCCGCTGGCCCCTGCCGACCTGCAACGCGCCCTGGCCCTGTGGCCGGAATTGGCAGCGTTCGCCGAGCTACTGCTCAAGGCCTATGTCGCAGTGCATCAGGGTTTCCAGCGCCTGGTCCTGGACCAGGGCCGCGTCACCCTGACCCTGCTGATCGGCGATGCCCTGGAGCAGTTGCCCCAGCTCGACGCACAGATCGATGCCTGGTTCCTCGACGGCTTCGCCCCGGCGAAAAACCCCGACATGTGGACCCCGGAGCTGTTCGCCGAGCTGGCGCGCCTGGCGGCCCCGGGTTCGACTATCAGCACCTTTACCAGCACCGGCTGGGTGCGCCGCCTGCTGAACGCCGCCGGCTTCAAAATGAAACGCACCCCGGGCATCGGCCACAAATGGGAAGTGCTGCGCGGCGAGTTTCTCGGCTGGCCCGCCGAGACTCCGGCACCCGCCACTGCCAGGCCCTGGTTCGCTCGCCCCGATCAGGCCCCGACAGACAAACACGCCCTGGTGATCGGTGCCGGCCTGGCCGGTTGCGCCAGTGCCGCGAGCCTGGCCGCACGCGGTTGGCGGGTCAGCCTGCTGGAGCGCCATGCCGGGCTGGCCCAGGAAGCCTCGGGCAACCCCCAGGGCGTGCTCTACCTCAAGCTTTCGGCCCACGGCACCGCGTTGTCGCAGCTGATCCTCAGCGGCTTCGGTTACACCCGGCGTCTGCTGGAGCACCTGCAACGGGGCGTCGACTGGGACGGCTGCGGGGTGCTGCAACTGGCGTTCAACGCCAAGGAAGATGAGCGCCAGCAACAATTGGCCGAGGCCTTTCCCCCCGACCTGTTGCATCGACTGGACCAGGCCCAGGCCGAGGCACGGGCCGGTATCGCCCTGGCCCAAGGGGGGCTGTTTTTCCCCGAGGGCGGTTGGGTCCATCCACCGGCACTGTGCCAGTGGCAGGCCCGCAACCCGTTGATCGAGGTCCTCGCGCACCACGATGTGCTGCACCTGCACAAGGTCGACCAGCAATGGCAAGCCTGGGACGGCGAGCAGTTGCTGGCCAGTGCGCCGGTGGTGATTCTTGCCGGCGCGGCAGAGATCAAGCGCTTCGCGCCCAGCGCCGAACTGCCCCTCAAGCGTATTCGCGGGCAGATCACCCGCCTGCCGCAGACCGCCCTCAGCCAGAGCCTGGCCACCGTGGTCTGCGCCGAAGGTTATGTCGCGCCGCCACGCCTGGGCGAACACACCCTGGGGGCGAGCTTTGACTTCAACAGCGACGACCTGACGCCCACCGCGGCCGAACACGCCGGCAACCTGCAGATGCTGGAAGAAATCTCCAGCGACCTGGTGGCACGCCTGCAGGCCGATCAACTGCCTGTGGATAACCTGCAGGGACGGGCCGCGTTTCGTTGCACCAGCCCGGATTACCTGCCGATCGTCGGGCCGCTGGCTGATCAGACGCTCTTCGCCCAGACCTACGCCGCACTGGCCAAGGACGCACGGCAAGTACCGGACCTGCGGTGCCCCTGGCTGGATGGCCTGTATATCAACAGCGGCCACGGCTCCCGGGGGCTGATCACCGCCCCGCTGTCTGGCGAACTGCTGGCCGCCTGGCTGGAAAACGAGCCGCTGCCCCTGCCCCGCAGCGTGGCCGAAGCCTGCCATCCCAACCGTTTTGCCTTGCGTCGGCTGATTCGCGGCAAAGCCTGAGCCCCTTGGCGGCGTTGCTCCCGTGCAACGCCGCCCGCATGCACCCCAAGCCTTTTCCAGCACCTGGCTGCGCACTACAGCCGGGCGCCTTATAACCTATCGGTCTAAAACTCCCGAGTTTCACACAGGTCAGTTTCTGAGTACCGGCCCTTCTGGCCGATCAACGATTGACTCTCCCCAACGGAAAAACCGGTAAGGACTTATGTGCGGACTAGCTGGCGAATTACGCTTTGATCATCAACCTGCCGACCTGGCAGCGGTTGAACGAATTACCCATCACCTGGCCCCTCGCGGCCCTGACGCGTGGGGCTTTCATAGCCAGGGGCCCATTGCCCTCGGCCATCGACGCCTGAAAATCATGGACCTGTCGGACGGCTCGGCGCAGCCGATGATCGACAACCAGTTGGGGCTGTCCCTGGCGTTCAACGGCGCGATCTACAACTTCCCCGAGCTGCGGGCCGAACTCGAAGGCCTGGGTTACTGCTTTTATTCCGGTGGCGACACCGAAGTGCTACTCAAGGGCTATCACGCCTGGGGCGCCGACCTGCTGCCCAAGCTCAACGGCATGTTTGCCTTTGCCATCTGGGAGCGCGATGCCCAGCGCCTGTTCATCGCCCGCGACCGTTTGGGCGTCAAGCCGCTGTACCTGTCCCGCACCGGCCAGCGCCTGCGCTTTGCCTCGGCCTTGCCGGCACTGCTCAAGGGCGGCGACATCAACCCGATCCTCGATCCGGTGGCGCTGAACCATTACCTGAATTTCCACGCCGTGGTACCTGCGCCGCGCACCCTGCTGGCCGGTATCGAGAAACTACCGCCCGCGACCTGGATGCGCATCGAAGCCGATGGCCGCACCGAGCAGCAAACCTGGTGGACCCTGCCCTACGGTCCGCGCGCTGACGAGCTCGACCTGACCCTGGAAGACTGGCGCGACCGTGTGCTCGACAGCACCCGTGAAGCCGTGGCGATCCGCCAGCGGGCGGCGGTGGATGTCGGTGTGCTGCTTTCGGGCGGTGTCGATTCGAGCATGCTGGTGGGCCTGCTGCGGGAAGTCGGGGTGGAAAATCTCTCGACCTTCTCCATCGGTTTTCAGGATGCCGGCGGCGAACGTGGCGACGAGTTCCAGTACTCGGACCTGATCGCCAAGCATTACGGCACCGAGCATCACCAGTTGCGTATCGACGAGCGCGAAATCATCGAGCAGTTGCCGGCAGCCTTCCGTGCCATGAGCGAGCCCATGGTCAGCCACGACTGCATCGCCTTTTACCTGCTGTCGCGGGAAGTGGCCAAGCACTGCAAGGTGGTGCAAAGCGGCCAGGGCGCCGATGAACTGTTTGCCGGTTACCACTGGTACCCGCAGGTAGATGGCGCCAGCGACCCGTATGCCGCCTACCGCGAGGCGTTCTTCGACCGCAGCTATGACGACTACGCCGCCACCGTGCAGCCCAAATGGCTGACCGCCAACGACGCCGCCGGTGACTTTGTGCGCGAGCATTTCGCCCAGCCCGGAGCCGACGCCGCGGTGGACAAGGCCCTGCGCCTGGACAGCACGGTGATGCTGGTCGACGACCCGGTCAAGCGTGTGGATAACATGACCATGGCCTGGGGCCTGGAAGCGCGCACGCCCTTCCTCGACTACCGCCTGGTGGAGTTGTCGGCGCGGGTGCCGGGTAAATACAAGCTGCCGGACGGCGGCAAGCAAGTGCTCAAGGAAGCGGCACGGCTGGTCATCCCCAGCGAAGTGATCGACCGCAAGAAAGGCTATTTCCCGGTCCCGGGCCTCAAGCACCTGCAAGGCGACACCCTGAACTGGGTGCGCGAACTGCTGCTGGACCCGAGCCAGGATCGTGGCCTGTTCAACCCGGCCATGCTCGACCGCCTGCTGACCGACCCGCAAGGCCAACTGACGCCATTGCGCGGCTCCAAGCTGTGGCAACTGGCAGCGCTGAACCTGTGGCTCAGCGAACAAGGAATCTGATCGATGAAACCCCACGCCACGGCTTACAGCCAACGCTTGTTACGCGGTCAGGCGCCGTCTTATGAACGCCTGCAAGCGCGCTTTGCCGAAGACGGCAGCGAGCCCGGGCCGGAACCCATTGCCGTGCATTGCGGGTGGGGCCGGCTGCTGATCGGCCATACCTTTCCCGACCCGGCGAGCCTGGCCCAGGAGTTGCTCAACGAACAGCCCGGCGAGCGCGATATCGCGCTGTATGTGGCAGCGCCGCAGCAGATTCTGGGGCTGGAGCCGACGCAGCTGTTTCTCGACCCGTCCGACACCTTGCGCCTGTGGTTTAGTGATTACCGCCAGGCGACCCGGGTCTTTCGCGGGTTTCGCATCCGCCGCGCGCAGAACGAGGCCGACTGGCAGGCCGTCAACCAGCTGTACCAGGCGCGCAATATGCTGCCCATCGACCCGGCGCTGTTGACTCCGCGCCACGCGGGCGGCCCGGTGTACTGGCTGGCGGAAGACGAAGACAGCGGCGCGGTGATCGGCAGCGTGATGGGGCTCAACCATCACAAGGCGTTCCAGGACCCGGAAAACGGCAGCAGCCTCTGGTGCCTGGCGGTAGACCCGCAGTGCACCCGCCCCGGTGTCGGCGAAGTGCTGGTGCGGCACCTGATCGAGCACTTCATGAGCCGTGGTCTGAGCTACCTCGACCTGTCGGTGCTGCACGACAACCGCCAGGCCAAGAACCTCTATGCCAAGCTCGGTTTTCGCACCCTGTCGACCTTTGCCATCAAGCGCAAGAACGGCATCAATCAGCCGCTGTTCCTGGGCCCTGGGCCCCAAGCCGAGTTCAACCCCTACGCGCGGATCATTGTCGAGGAAGCCCATCGCCGCGGCATCGATGTGCAGGTCGACGACGCCGAGGCCGGGATGTTCACCCTGAGCCACGGCGGGCGCCGGGTGCGCTGCCGCGAGTCCCTGAGCGACCTGACCAGTTCCATCAGCATGAGCCTGTGCCAGGACAAGAGCCTGACCCACAAAGTGCTGCGCAGCGCCGGGCTGAATCTGCCCGCGCAGCAATTGGCGGGTAACGCCGACGACAACCTGGCGTTTCTCGATGAACACGAGCGGGTCGTGGTCAAGCCCCTGGACGGCGAGCAAGGCCAGGGCGTGGCGGTCGACCTGCGCAGCATTGAAGAGGTGCAGCAGGCTATCGATCATGCCCGGCAGTTCGACGGCCGGGTGTTGCTGGAAAGCTTTCACCAAGGCCTGGATCTGCGAATCCTGGTGATTGGCTTTGAAGTGGTGGCGGCCGCGATTCGCCGGCCTGCTGAAGTGATCGGTGACGGTCAGCATTCAATCGGTGCCCTGATCGAAGCCCAGAGCCGCCGACGCCAGGCCGCTACCGGCGGCGAAAGCAAGATCCCCCTGGACCACGAAACCCAGCGCACCCTGCATGCCGCAGGCTATGACTACAACAGCGTACTGCCGGCAGGCGAACGCCTGTTTGTGCGACGTACCGCCAACCTGCACACCGGGGGCACCCTGGAAGACGTCACAGCGATATTGCATCCGACCCTGGTCGACGCTGCGGTGCGAGCCGCGCGGGCGCTGGATATCCCGATGGTCGGCCTCGACCTGATGGTGCCGGCCGCCGATCAGCCGCAGTACGTGTTTATCGAAGCCAATGAACGCGCCGGCCTGGCCAACCACGAGCCGCAACCGACGGCGGAGCGCTTTGTCGATCTGCTGTTCCCCCATAGCCAACCGGCGACCTAGGTTCGCCCTGGGCCGGCATCGGCAGCCCGACGGGCTGTGGTGCCGGCATCAAGGCCCTCGACCTGCACCAGGCAACACGCCCTTGGCCTCATCGAAACCATCGATGCCCTTTACTCATCAGGAGTTTCCATGACCCGTAAAATCCCCGAACCCGACCTCACCTACCTGCAGAAAGTCCTCCTGGAGATGCTGGCCATCCCCAGTCCGACGGGCTTTACCGACACCATCGTGCGTTACGTCGCCGAACGCCTGGAAGAACTGGGCATTCCCTTTGAACTGACCCGCCGTGGCACCATCCGCGCCACCCTCAAGGGCCAGAAAAACAGCCCGGACCGCGCGGTCTCGGCCCACCTGGACACCATTGGCGCCAGCGTCCGCTCGGTCAAAGACAATGGGCGCCTGACCCTGGCCCCAGTCGGCTGCTGGTCCAGCCGCTTTGCCGAAGGCAGCCGGGTCAGCCTGTTTACCGATAACGGGGTGCTGCGCGGCAGCGTGTTGCCGTTGATGGCCTCCGGGCACGCGTTCAACACGGCAGTGGATGAAATGCCCATCAGCTGGGACCACATCGAGCTGCGCCTGGACGCCTATTGCACCACCCGCGCCGACTGCGACTCCCTGGGCATCGGCGTCGGGGATTTCGTCGCCTTCGATCCGCTGCCGGAGTTCACCGAAAGCGGGCATATCAGCGCCCGCCACCTGGACGACAAGGCCGGGGTCGCCGCCTTGCTGGCCGCGCTCAAGGCCATTGTCGACAGTGGCGAACCCTTGATGATCGACTGCCACCCGCTGTTCACCATCACCGAGGAGACCGGCAGTGGCGCGGCGGCCGCCCTGCCCTGGGATGTCAGCGAGTTTGTCGGCATCGACATCGCCCCGGTCGCGCCCGGCCAGCACTCCAGCGAACACGCGGTGAGTGTCGCCATGCAGGATTCCGGCGGCCCTTATGACTACCACCTGTCGCGCCACCTGCTGCGCCTGGCCCATGACCACGAGTTGCCGGTACGCCGGGATTTGTTCCGCTACTACTTCAGCGACGCCCATTCGGCGGTCACCGCCGGTCACGATATCCGCACGGCGCTGCTGGCCTTCGGTTGCGACGCGACCCACGGCTACGAACGCACTCATATCGACAGCCTGGCGGCGCTCAGTCGTTTGCTCGGGGCTTACATCCTCAGCCCGCCGGTATTCGCCAGCGACGCGCAACCGGCCCAGGGCTCACTCGATCGCTTCAGCCATCAACTGGAGCATGACGCACAGATGGAGAGCGACACCCGAGTGCCGTCGGTCGACAGCCTGGTCGGGCAAAAATCATAACGGCGACTGACACCCCGCCTGCACGCGCTTTGGCTGGCGGTGCAGGCCCGGGCGCAGTAGCATCCGGGATTGTTTGCCGGAGGCCCGTATGCTGATTCCCCACGACCAACTTGAAGTCGACACCCTGACCCGCCTGATCGAAGACTTCGTGACCCGCGACGGCACCGATAATGGCGATGACACGCCACTGGAAACCCGCGTGCTGCGGGTGCGCCAGGCCTTGAGCAAGGGTCAGGCGCTGATCGTTTTCGATCCGGAGAGCGAACAGTGCCAGTTGATGCTCAAGCACGATGTGCCCAAGGCCCTGTTCGACTGAAGAGTCTGCGGGCCCGCATTGGGCCCGATCAGCCGTTGGAGAAGCGTGGGCCGAACAGGATGACGCTCGCGCCTATCACACACAGTGCCACCCCGAGCCAGTCCGAGCTCAGCGGACGCACCCGCTCCACCAGCCCCAGCCAGCCAATCGAAGCGATGATATAGATCCCGCCATAGGCGGCGTAGGCGCGCCCCGCATAAGTGGCCTCGACGCGGGTCAACAACAGGGCAAACAAGGTCAGGCTCAATAGCGCGGGGATGATCCACCAGGCACTCTTGCCCTGGCGCAACCACATCCAGAAGGCGTAGCAGCCAGCGATTTCAAATAGCGCGGCAAGGAAAAACCACAGGTAATTGAGCATGCAAGGTCTCGTCAGGATTGCCAGATGCCGGCAACCCTAACGACGCACCGGCCAGCGGGCAAGTTCAGCTTGCGCTTTGCCGGGCCTTGGCCCGCATCTTGTCGGCCATCAGGGTCATTTCGTCGTACAGCAGCTGCGGGTTCTTCTGCTTCAGGGCCCAGGCCATGCGGCCCTGCTCATGGGGCAGGATCATGAACTCGCCGGCGGCGACCTGACGGTAGATATAGTCGGCAATGTCGGCCGCGCTGATGGGCGAGCTTTCAAGCAGTTTGCCGACCTGGGCTTTCATCGCCGGGGTCGGGCCACGGAATGAATCCAGCAGGTTGGTCTGGAAGAACGACGGGCATACCACATGCACCCCGACCTCCTGTTGCGCCAACTCGATCAGTAGGCTTTCCGACAGCGCCACCACACCGGCCTTGGCCACGTTGTAGTTGCTCATGGCCGGGCCCTGCATCAGGGCCGCCATGGAGGCGATGTTGATGATCTTGCCCTTGCTCTGTTCCAGCAACGGCAGGAACGCCTTGCAGCCCTTGACCACGCCCATCAGGTTGATTGCAATCTGCCAGTCCCAATCCTCCAGGGACAGCTCGCTGAAAAACCCGCCCGAGGCCACCCCGGCGTTGTTGACGATCACATCGATACCGCCCAGCTTCACCTCGCAGGCCTGGGCAAACGCGGTCAATTGGCTGTAGTCGCGCACATCGCAGCGCTGCACGAAGCCATCGCCACCCGCCTCGCGCACCAGCTTCAGGGTTTCCTGCAAGCCCGGCTCACTGACATCGGACAACGCCAACTGCCAACCTTCACGAGCCCAGCGCAGTGCGATTTCACGACCCAGGCCGGACCCGGCGCCAGTAATCATCATGCGATTTTGCATAGGAGTTGCCTTGTTGTTCCGGGGAAGTTGAGCCGCAGTGTAGCGAAGGAGCCTGGCTCTCCCACGTACCATCAGAATGCTGAATGCCCCAGGCAAACTTAGCCCCCATGCCTTGCACAATCCGAGTCGGGACTTGGCGCGAATCAATAAGTTCAGCGCCGAGGGGCAATTGCCCCAGCATTAAAAGAAATAAACCCGTGTGCAAAAAACATTAAAAATACTTGGAATTTTTTCTCCGCGTGCAGAGTCGGATTTATTAAGCGGTTCGGCTTAGTTGATAACTGAACCTCGTCGTCAAACAGCCGCGTCTTGACCGAAAACTCCAATAAGGAAATCGACATGGGCACAATTCTGATCGTTATTCTGATACTTCTTCTGATCGGTGGTCTTCCGGTGTTCCCGCACTCCAGAAGCTGGGGTTACGGCCCGTCCGGTATCATCGGTGTGGTTCTGGTAGTGCTGCTGGTATTGCTGCTGCTGGGTCGAATATAAGCACAGCACTATTGTATCGCTGAAAAAAAAGAGGCCCTTGCGGGGCCTCTTTTTTATTGCGCTTACTGATCAGTCCGGCTTGCCATCGATAACACCGGCCGTGTTATCAATCAGACTCTTGGTGGCTGTTTGCAGGAAGGCTTCCAACTTGAGTTTCATCTCGGCGGTATCAGGTGCGTCCGGAACGATTTCAGCTCGTGGGTTAGTCCCCAGTTGGTATTGGTACATCTTGGGCAGCATTTCCTTTTCCTTCGGCAGCACCAGGATCTCACCCGCCGTCACAATGGCGGTGGTCTGCTCGCTACCCGATGGCTTGATCACGCCAAACCCGGTGTCGCCTTCCGGCAGGTTCAGCAGGTCACGGCCCCAGCACTGGTGACGCACTTCGCCACCCAGGCGGCCCATGATGGTCGGCACGATGTCGACCTGGGTCCCGACGATATGGCTGCGCGGACCGAACTTTTCCTGGATCCCCGGCGCGATCATCAGCATCGGCACGTTGAAGCGGCCCAGGTCCATTTCGGTGATCTGGCGCTCGTTGCCGAAGCCATGGTCACCCACCACCACGAACAGGGTTTCCTTGAAGTAAGGCTCTTTACGCGCCTTCTCGAAGAACTGGCCCAACGCCCAGTCGGCGTAACGCATGGCGGTCAAATGCTCATTCAGGGTGCCGCGATCGGTCACCGGCTCAACCGGCAACGGCGTCGGCAGCGCGTAAGGCGTGTGGTTGGACAGGGTTTGCAGCAGGGCATAGAACGGTGCGCCATTCTCCCGCGCCTTGAGCTCGACCAGGCCGCGATCGAACATATCCTGGTCGGATACGCCCCAGGTCGGATCGGAGAACACCGGGTTGACGAAGTCGTTGCGCCCGACAAAGTTGGTCATGCCCTGGTTGCTGAAGAAGCCCGACTGGTTATCCCAGGCGAAGTCGCCGTTGTAGACGTACACATCGTCGTACTTGCGAGCACTGAGCAGTTGCGGCAGGCCCGACAACTTGTGGCTGCCTTCCGGGGTCTGCATCAGGTATTCGAAACCGGGCAGGTTCGGGAAGCAGGCCATGGTGGCAAACATGCCCTGGTGGGTATGGGTGCCATTGGAGAAGAAGTTGTCGAACAGCAGCCCTTCCTTGGACAACTTGTCGAGGTACGGCGTGATGTTGCCGGGAGCGCCCAATGCACCGACCGAGTGACCGGCCATGCTTTCCATCAGGATCACGACCACGTTCTTGATCGGCAGGGTCTTCTCGGCGGGCGGCGTGTAGTCACGGCGCACGGCGGCCGTGCTGGCATCCACCAGTTTTTCGTCCGGCATCACCAGCATTTGGCGCACGATCTTGGTTGCCTCTTCCTGAGGCAGGGTGGCTTTCCAGATGTTGCCGCGGTCTTCCGACATGCGGTCCTTGGCTGCCGCCACCAGTTGCAAGGTGCCATTCAGGCCGAGCTGGTTGGCGAAGTTGGAGTCGGTGGTGTAAACGTCACCCCAACGCAGCGGCGGCCCTTGGCGCAAGGTGCCGCGCGCTGCAACCACACAGATCAGCAGGCAAACCACGAACACACCGACCCGGGCGTACCAGGGGGCGATCTGCCGGGTGCCGATGCTGCCACCACTGAAGGGGCCACGAGGGCGGGTCGCACGGTCGGCGCCCTTGAACGCCAGGCTCAGGATCCAGGTACCCACGGCCCACGCCAGCAGGTAACGCACCACCGGGAAGCCATACCAGAGCATGCTCATCACGGTTTTCGGGTCTTCCTTCACATACTGGAAGACCAGGCCGTTGAGGCGCTGGTGGAACTCACGGTAAAAGTCCATCTCCATCAGGCCGAGGAACAGCGCGATGCTCGATACCAGGGTCAGCCAGAAGCGGAAGAAGCCGCGTGCGGCCATGGCCCTGGCGCTGAACAGTGCCAGCAACAGCGGAATGCTCAGGTACACCACCAGCCGCAGGTCAAAACGCAGACCGTTGGCGAACGCTTCGAGAAAAGTCGAAGCCGGGGTGTCGAGGATCATCTCGCGGTTGTAGGCCAGCAGCGCCACGCGCAGCAAAGTGAACATCACCATCATGACCAACGCGCACAGCAGCGTATAAGCCAGGTGGGATTTGACGGTCGGTTGCAGCAGGCGATTCGAGGCTCGCTGCTGACTCAGGGCGTCCGGGTTTGCCATGTCGTTTTAGGACCCATTGGAAGTTTAAGTTTCAAAAATGCAGCTGCGCTCTGCCCTCTTTTCGCCACCAGGGGCAGGGGGGATACGCGGAGCGCAAATGTTGCACGATCACTCGTGGCATTGCCATTGATTACTGGCAAACACCCAAGCAAGCCCGCAACGGCTCTAGGGCAAGAGATTGCGTCACAAAACAGAGGAAACGGTGCGGGCGGATTGTCTTGGAAACTTTGTGAAAATTTTGTGCAACGCATATTTGGTCACATAAAAAAGGGCCCTGAGGCCCTTTCCATATGATGATCAGTCGTTGCTCGGTTTGTTCACTGCTTGCAAGACGTATTGCGGCAGGGCAAAGGCGCCGATATGAATTTCCGGGTTGTAGTAGCGCGTCACGATACCGCTGCCGGCAAAACGCTGGCGCAGGACGTCACGGGACAGCTTGCGATAAGCGGTGTCGGTCGCGCCCCAGGCAAAGGTCATGGCACCGCCGATGTAGGTCGGAATCGCCGCCTGATAGAAGTGCCAATCCGGGAACAGGCTGCGCAGGCGGCCGGCGGTGGTCTGGACTTCACCCAGTTGCATGAACGGCGTGCCGTTCTGGGTCACCAGGATCCCGCCTTCATTCAGGCAGCGATGGCAGGCCTGGTAGAAGTTTTCCGAGAACAGGACTTCACCCGGGCCGATCGGGTCGGTGGAGTCGGAGATGATCACGTCGAACTTCTCTTCGGTGGTAGCGACGAAGCGCATGCCGTCGTCGATCACCAGGTTCAGGCGTGGATCATCGAACGCACCCTTGGAGTGGTTGGGCAGAAACTCCTTGCACATTTCGACCACGGTGCCGTCGATCTCGACCATGGTGATGTGTTCGATACCGCGGTGCTTGGTCACTTCACGCAACATGCCGCCGTCACCGCCGCCGATGATCAGCACGCGCTTGGCCGTGCCGTGGGCGAGGATCGGCACGTGGGTCAGCATCTCGTGGTAGATGTATTCGTCAGCCTCGGTGGTCTGGATCACACCGTCCAACGCCATGACCCGGCCCATGCGCGGGTTTTCGAAAATCACCAGGTGCTGGTGTTCGGTACGCACTTCGTGAAGCATTTTTTCCACGCGAAAACGCTGGCCGTAGCCTTCGTAGAGGGTTTCCAGGTATTCGCTGGTCTTGGTGCTGCTCATGGGTAAGTCCCCCGATAAATGCTGGTGGCAACGGACGGTTACCCGCCCATGATGGTCGGATGCCGACACCTGCGTGTGGGCATTCGACCAAGGAAAGGCGCGCATTCTACGTCGCCGAACATGACAGGTCGAACCTTCTGGTTCGACTTTCATGCCCGGCCCGGGCCACGGCATGGATCACCCGGCAGCCGTTGCCGGGGCTCGGGGGTAGTTACACCCGCTGGGGGTCAGATCCGCACGTTGCCTCGCGGCCCGGCGATCGCCCAGATAATCAGGCCCAGCACCGGCAACAGGATGATCAGCAGCACCCAGATGATTTTCATCCCGGTTTCTGCGCTACTTTTCAGAACGTTGATGATCGCCCAGATATCCAGCGCCAGAATAATCAGGCCGATAAGGCCATTGAAGGTGGATCCCATGGTGTTGCTCCCAAGTGATGGATTGCACCCTTAGGATAGCCGCGCCTGGCCAGGGTTCCGTTTTATTGCGCAGATCGCCGGTTTTAAACGTGAATCGCGACCTTGAGCGCTTCCAGGGACGGCGCAGCGGCGATCCCTACCTCGGCGCACAACTCCAGGACGCGCGGCACGTCGTTGCCATACACCAGCACCAGTTGCAGCTCGTCATCCAGCAGTTGGCTGAAATTCATCAGCACATAACCGCCGTTTTCCGGGTTCATGCTGGCCATCTGGATCTGAATGCGGTTGAGGGCAGTCAACGCCTCGGTCTTCGCCAGTTGCTTGGGCTTGATGTTGAAGGTAACGCCCGGGCCGAACGAGTCGACGATCTGGGCGAACAGGTCAACATAGGTATCGGCCTGGAACAGCACGGTGTCCGGCAGACTACCCACTACCACCCACTCACCCAGCGGGATCGGGAAAGTATCGTCGTAGTTGATGTCCGGATTGGCCGTCAGAAACGCTTCGGGGTCGGCGTAGGCTTGCGCCGCGTCGGTGGCGATTTGCTCGATTTCAGCATCGCCCATGCACCCGGAGCTGATTTTGCCGATGAGTTCGATTAGGGCGGTTTTCATGGGTGCATCCTGAAGGCGAGTGATTTTTTCGGGCGCGCAGGATAGCGCAAAGGCCAGGAGGCGGCGAGGGTGTTGCGCCCTCGCCCTCCCCTGCGGTCAGCCCAGCAGGCGCTCAAGCTGCGCGATCGTGTCCTTGGCGCCCATGGTCTTGGCCGCCTCCAGCGCACTCACGCCATTCGCGTCGCGGCCCTTGGGGTCGGCGCCCTGGCTGATCAGGTAGTCGACGATCTCGGTGCGGTTGAACATCGCGGCCATCATCAGCGCGGTACGGCCGTCGAAGGACGAACCTTCAACCTCGGCGCCGCCCTCGACCAACGCCTTGACCACCGCCAGGTCGCCCTTGAACGCCGCGCCGGCAATCGGGCTCTGCCCGTTATCGTTGCGAATCTCCGGGTCGGCCTTGTGTTTGAGCAGCACTTGCACCGCGTCCAGGTGGCCGTGGTAGCTGGCGAGCATCAGCAAAGTGTCGCCCTTATGGTTGCGCAGGTTGATCGGCAGGCCGTTGCTCACCAGCCTGTCGAGCATCAATGCGTCACCCTGACGGGCCACGTTGAACACCTGCTCGGCAAACTCCTCAGCTTCTTCCTGGGTCATCTGGCGGCTGTTGTCTGTCATCGGAAACTCCACATTCGGCAAATTGCAAAGGCGCTAGTTTCCTTAAGCCGCCCCGGCCCTGTCACCCCTTTTTTCTCAAGAGCGGCCATAGCCAGAATCAATAACGGAATTTGCCCGACTGGATATCCAGCACCGTCTGTTCAGTTACCTGCACATAGGTATCCGAGCCTGGCAGCCAGGCATAGATCGGGTCGTCACCGGTCTTGGCGGGGTCGAAGGCTTCTTCCTTGAGCCGGGTTTTCTGGTATTTGAAGGTGCCGGTGGTTTCCATCTTGACCTTCACCCGCAGGAACAGCGGCACGGCATACGCCGGCATCTGCTCCCGGGCAAATTGCAGCAGGTCGCGAAAATCCAGGGTCGCCAGGGACTCGGCCGGGGTGATCGCCGCCATTCCGGCACGGCCGTTGGTGTTGTGCACTTGCACTCCGTAGGCCACGGCCTCGGCGATATGGGGGTGTTGCAGGAAGATATTCTCGACCTCGGTGGTGGAGACGTTTTCGCCCTTCCAGCGATAGGTATCGCCCAGACGGTCGACGAATTGCGCATGGCCAAAACCGATATCGCGCAGCAGATCGCCGGTGTTGAAGTAGCGATCGCCCTTCTCGAACACATCGCACAGCGTGACCTTGCGGTTTTTCTCTGGCTCGGTGTAGCCGTCCAGAGGCGCCTTGTCATCGATCTTCGCCAACAGCAGGCCCTGCCCGCCCTTGGCGACCTTCTGCATGAACCCGGCACTGTTGCGGATCGGTTCCCCCGTGTCGTGGGCGTACTCCACCAAGGCCCAGGACGCCAGGGAAAACCCAATGGTGTTGTTGAAGTTGAGCACGTTGGTGAAACCGATATTGCCGTCGCTGGCGGCGTACAGCTCGCAGATATGCCCAACTCCGAAACGTTGCTTGAACTCGGCCCAGACGCCCGGGCGCAGGCCATTGCCGATCATCTTCAACACCGGGTTGTCACGGTCCCGGGCGCTGGGCGGCTGATCGATCAGGTAGCGGCAAAGCTCGCCGACATAGCCCAGGGTGGTGGCATTGAATTGTCGTACGTCATCCCAGAACCGGCTGGCACTGAACTTGCGCCGGATCGCAAACCCCGAGGCGCCGACAATGGCCGAACCCCAGCACACACAAAGCCCGGTGGCGTGGTACAGCGGCAAGGTGCAATAGACCACGTCTTCGGGCTGCATATTCAGGGCGATGGTGCCGAAGCTGGCGGAGGTGCGCATCCAGCGCCCGTGCTTGAAGATCCCGGCCTTGGGCAGGCCTGTGGTACCGGAGGTATAGATGTAGAAGCACGGGTCATCGAGGTAGATCTGCTGGGTGCTCGGCGGATTGCTCGATGGCGAATCGGCGCTGGCGCTGATCAGATTGATGTAGCCCTCGGGCGCCTCGCCCGGATCGACAAAGGTCTGTTGATCGGCAACAAACCAGGTCCGCTGCGCGTCGATCGCCAACTGCGGGCGAACCGCGGAATAGGCCGCGACCAGTTCGCCACCAACCACAATCGCTGCCGGCTTGACCAGATTCAGGCTGTGCGCGAGCACGCCCTGGGTCTGCGCCGTATTGAGCATTGCGCAGATGCCACCCAGCTTGGCCACCGCCAGCACCGTCACCAGCAGTTCCGGGCGGTTCTCAATGAAGATCGCCACCACATCGCCCTTGCCCAGGCCCTGTTGCTGCAGGTAATGAGTGATGCGGTTGGCCCATTGGTTGACCTGTGTATAAGTCAGCCGCTGGTTGCCATAGAGCAGCGCCGCGCCATCGGGATTGCGCTGTGTTGCCTGTTCGAAGGTCCAGCCCAGACCGCAGGCTTGATCAGGTTTCTCGACGTTGGCCGCTTTCATGCCCTTGAGCACCCGAGGCAACGCCCGGGCAATGGACGGCAACTTACGAATTATCATGCCCCAGGTGATCATGTCGCTTTGATTGCTGTTCATGGATCCCATCCTGTTTCTTATTATTCGGTCGAGCGGACCTCGCAATCCGCCGCTCATGACTTTCCTTGTCGTGATAACCGGCACTACTCGGCAACTCCCGTAAACAGCTGGCACAACGCTTGGCCACGACAGCCGTGAGGCAGCGTTGCAGGCTGAAAAATACGTCAGCCGTTCTCGGACTGTACACGTGGTTTTTGCAAAGTTTTGTATCCCTTGGCAACGCCTGCCCTGGGGAAAAATTGCCGACCGCAAGTCTGAGCCATGGAATTTTTAGGACGGTGCCAGGGTCACAGCGGTACCCGGATCGAGCGCCAGAGCCCGCCCGAACCACGCAAAATGCAGGATGCACGATGGCCATTCATGCAATATGCACGAAAAAGAAAAATCGGATAATTTGTAACATCTTGATTTTAATAGAGTTTTATTAAAATCAAATACTGGCACAATCGCTGCACCTATCACTCCACGCTTGCCATTCAAGAGCTAACGGAGCTGATAGACATGAGCCTGATCCAAGAAAAATTTTCGTCGCTGTTCTCCAACTTCGAAGTCACCACCCAGCCACGTCCTGACGGCGGCATCCTGCTCACATTGCGCAATAGCGAAGGCCGACAGTTCAAACGGTCGATCTCCTACGCGCAGTTGCATGCCGGTGACCAGTTGTCTTGGGTGATCAGTGCGATTCGTCGCGACCTGGCCGAACAAGCCAGCGAGTTGCCACAGATTTCCATGCTGCAAAGCCAGAATCGCTTCGCCCTGCCGACCTATCACTCCGTTTGAGTGAAGCTCGCGCCACACCTCAGGCCGTGCCAGCCTTGCGCTGACACGGCCTTCGTTTTAGAAGCTGGTCGGATCGATATCGGCAAAGCTCGTTACATTGAGATGCCCCAACAATTCCCCGCCGTCGCGCACCAGGCCACAGGTGGCCATGCCAGCGGCTTTGGCTGCGTCCAGTTCCTGGACGATATCCGACAGGAACAGCACCTGCGCCGCCGGGCAAGCCATGGCCTGGCTGATGCGGCGATAGGATTGCTCCTCGCGCTTGGGGCCTGAAGTGGTGTCGAAATACCCGCTGAACAGCCCAGACAGATCCCCGGCATCCGAACAGCCGAAGATCAGTTTCTGCGCCTGGATCGAGCCAGACGAGTAGACATACAACTCATAACCCTGCTGATGCCAGTGCTGCAGCGCTTCGACCGCGTCGGGGTAGACATGCCCTTTGAGCTGGCCGGCCTGATAACCCTGCTCCCAGACCATGCCCTGCAATGCCTTGAGCGGCGTGGCCTTGCGGTCTTCGGCGATCCAGCCCAACAGAGTCTCGATCACCCGCTCCACATCCGCCGCCGTTTCGCCGCTGTCCTGGCGCACCGCCTGCAACTGCTCGGCCACATCTGCGCGGGTGGCGTGCTGGCGAACAAAGTCGGGCAAATGCGTGGCGGCGTAGGGAAACAGCACATCAAACACGAAACTCACCGCGCTGGTGGTGCCTTCAATGTCGGTCAGAATGGCCTTGATCGGCATCCGCTCAATCCTCCAGGCGTGGGAAACGGCTGGCGATGTCTTCGCCGGTGAATTGAGCGACCCAACCTTCTGCATTATTGAACAGGCGGATGGCGACGAAATGCGGGTGCTCGCCCATGTCAAACCAGTGCGGGGTGCCAGCTGGCACCGAGATCAGGTCGTTTTTCTCACACAGCACCGCGTACACATAATCATCGATATGCAGGGTAAACAGCCCACGCCCGGCGACGAAAAACCGTACTTCATCTTCGCCGTGTCGGTGCTCGTCGAGGAACTTGGCGCGCAATTCAGCTTTTTGCGGGTGATCGCTGTTGAGGCTGATGACATCGACGGTGATGTAGCCGCGCTCGGTCATCAGGCGATCGATCTGCACCTGGTAGGCGGCGATCACTTCTTCCTGGCTGGCACCCGGCTCGATCTTGCTAGCAGCTTGCCAGCGATCGAAACGCACGCCCTGCTCGGCCAGGGTCGAAGCGATATCGTCGAAATGGGTCAGGACCTTGTTTGGCAGGTCCGGGCTGGATACGTGGTAAACGGACAGGCTGCTCATAATGGCAACTCCTAGGTCTTCGTCCCGCCTTCCGGCTTTTACACACCGGTCAGGCGAGGCACTTCATCAGGCGATGGCTACTTCGGTCGAAGAAAGCCTTGACGGTTTAACGGTTCAGGATCGCGCGGGTCTTCAACTCGCATTCGAACAGAAACTCAAAAGCCTCGATCTGGCGCAGCGCATCACTCATGCGTGCGCCCCAGGTGTACAGGCCATGGCCGCGAATCAGGTAGCCGACGCAATCCGGGTGGGCCTCCAGCCAGGGCTGGACCTTGGCTGCCAGGCGCGCAATGTCCTGATCATTGTCAAAGATCGGTACCCGTACCCGCGACTCGTGGGTCGAGACGCCGCTGAAGGCTTTCTGCAGTTCGTAGTCTTCGAACTCGATCACGGTCCCCGGGGTCAGGCGCGAGAGCACTGTGGCGTTCACCGAATGGGTATGCAATACCGCACCGATCTGCGGGCGCCAACTGTAGAGCTGGGTGTGCAGCAGGGTTTCCGCCGACGGCTTCTTCCCCGGTTCCAGGCTGTTGCCGGCCAGGTCGGTGGCCAGCACATCGTCCACCCCCAACTGCCCCTTGTGCTTGCCAGAGACCGTGAGCAAAGCCTCGGTCGACGACAGGCGGGCCGAATAGTTGCTGCTGGTGGCCGGCGACCAGCCGCGGCCATAAAGAAAGCGCCCGGCATCGATGATTTCCTGGGCGAGCTGTTCACGGGTAAGGCTCATGGCCTGTCCTCTTGCATACGTGTGGCAATGATAACGGCTGCAGCCAAAGCTGCGACGCTGGCAATACTAAAGGTCAACACAGGTCCCAGGGCATTCCAGCTGTAACCGGAATACAAGGCCCCCATGGCCCCGCCGGCACCGGCCAGGGCGGCATACAGCGCCTGGCCCTGCCCCTGCTGGCGGGCACCGAAACTACGTTGCACGAAATGAATGGCAGCCGCATGAAAGCTGCCGAATGTCGCCGCGTGCAGCACCTGGGCCAGCAACAAGACCCCGAGGTACTCGGCAAACTCTCCCAGCAGCAGCCAGCGCAAGGCCGCCAGCAGCACACTCGCCAGCAGCACCCGGCGTACTGAAAAGCGCGCCAGGATCCGGCTCATGGCCAGGAACATCAGCACTTCGGCCACCACCCCCAGCGCCCACAACAGGCCGATCAACCCACGGCTGTAACCGAGTCGCTCCAGGTGCAACGTGAGGAAGGTGTTATACGGGCCATGGCTCAACTGCATCAAGGCCACGCACAGATAAAACGCCAGGACGCCCGGCACCCGCAGTTGCTTGAGAAACCCCGAACCGGCCGAACTGTTGCTGCCCTGGGTCGCAGGCTGGGCATTGGGCACCCAGGCGCTGCTGAGTACGATTCCGGACATGATCACCACCAGCGTCACCGGGTAGATATCCAGGCTCAGCCATTCGAACAGGCGCCCGATGATGACCACCGCCAGGATAAAACCGATCGAGCCCCACAGGCGGATCTGGCTGTAGCGTGCGGGCTGGCCCCGCAGATGGGCCAGGGTGATCACTTCGAACTGGGGCAGCACTGCGTGCCAGAAGAAGGCGTGCAGGGCCATGACCATCGCCAGCCAGGCGTAGGTCTTGCTGATGAAAATCAGCGAAAAACTCAGCAACGTGCAGATCGCGCCAAAACGCACGATAGCCAGGCGCCGCCCGCTGTAGTCCCCCAGCCAGCCCCAGATATTGGGCGCCACGCAGCGCATCAGCATGGGGATGGCCACCAACTCGCCAATGCGCGCGCTGGAAAACCCCAGGTGGTCGAAATACAGCGCAAGAAACGGCGCGGTCGACCCCAGCAAGGCGAAATAGAACAGGTAGAAGCTGGAGAGCCGCCAGTACGGGAGCGCCGCCACGGCGTTCAGACCGTGGCGACTGGCAGGACCGCCATTACAACTGGCCCAGCACCGGCGTGCTGACGCGCACGTCGGCATTCTGCCCGCGATGACGCAGCAGGTGATCCATCAGCACGATGGCCATCATCGCCTCGGCGATCGGCGTGGCGCGAATGCCGACGCACGGGTCGTGACGGCCCTTGGTGATGACGTCCACCGGGTTGCCATCAACGTCGATGGAACGGCCCGCAGTGGTGATGCTGGAGGTTGGCTTGAGTGCTAGGTGGGCAATGATCGGCTGTCCCGAAGAGATCCCGCCGAGGATGCCGCCGGCGTTGTTGCTGAGGAAACCTTCCGGGGTCAGTTCGTCACGGTGTTCGGTGCCGCGCTGGGCGACGCTGGCAAAGCCGGCGCCGATCTCCACGCCCTTGACCGCATTGATGCTCATCAGCGCGTGGGCCAGTTCGGCGTCCAGGCGATCGAAAATCGGCTCGCCCAGGCCCGGCATCACGCCTTCGGCGACTACCGTGATCTTGGCTCCGACCGAATCCTGGTCGCGGCGCAACTGGTCCATATAGGCCTCCAGCTCCGGCACTTTGTCCGGGTCGGGGCTGAAAAAGGCGTTGTCTTCCACCGAGTCCCAGGTCTTGAACGGGATCTCGATCGGGCCCAACTGGCTCATGTAGCCGCGAACCACAATACCCTGGGTGGCCAGGAACTTCTTGGCGATGGCACCGGCCGCGACGCGCATGGCGGTTTCCCGCGCCGAACTGCGGCCGCCGCCACGGTAGTCGCGTACGCCGTATTTATGGTGGTAGGTGTAGTCAGCGTGAGCGGGGCGAAACAGATCCTTGATCGCCGAGTAATCCTTGGACTTCTGGTCGGTATTGCGGATCAGCAGACCGATGGCGCAGCCCGTGGTCTTGCCTTCGAATACCCCGGAAAGGATCTCGACCTCATCGGGCTCCTGACGCTGGGTGGTATGGCGGCTGGTGCCGGGTTTGCGCCGGTCCAGGTCACGTTGCAGATCGTCCAGCGACAGCTCGAGGCCCGGCGGGCAGCCGTCGACAATGGCGACCAACGCCGGACCATGGCTTTCGCCCGCGGTGGTGACAGTGAACAGCTTGCCGTAGGTATTGCCGGACATGCGGGGAGCTCCGTGAAATCAGCCGAAATAACTCAATCAGGATTACTGAGCGCGCCAGTATACGCAGGCTATCGGACTAGTTCATCCTCGAACCTTATTCGTACCGGGAAGTCCAACCGGCACCTTATCCATGATGGCGTGATGATGCTGCGAGTTCTCCTCTTGAGCCTTACCCTGTTCACCGGCCTGGTCCAGGCCGCCGTATTGCAACGCCCGATCAGCCTGGACACCGGGCACGGCGAACTCTATGGCTCGCTGCTGCTGCCCAAATCCGAGCAGCCGGTGCCGGTGGTGCTGATCATCTCCGGCTCCGGGCCCACCGATCGCGACGGCAACAACCCGGACGGCGGGCGCAATGACAGCCTCAAGCGCCTGGCCTGGGTGCTGGCCAAGCACAACATCGCCAGTGTGCGCTACGACAAGCGCGGGGTCGCCGCCAGCCTGGCCGCGACCCCGGACGAACGCAACCTGACCCTCGACGCCTACGTGTCGGACGCCGTGGCCTGGGGCCAGAAGCTCAAGGCCGACTCGCGCCTGGGCCCGCTGATCGTGCTTGGCCACAGTGAAGGTGCGCTGATTGCCACCCTCGCCGCTCCGCAACTGGATGCGGCGGCGGTCATTTCGGTGTCCGGCACCGCGCGCCCGGTCGACCAGGTACTGCGCCAGCAGTTGAGCTACCGCCTGCCACCCGCGCTGATGCTGCGCGCCAACGAACTCCTGGACAGCCTCAAGGCCGGCCGGGTGGATGAAGACGTGCCGCCGCAACTGCAGGTGATCTTCCGCCCCAGCGTCCAGCCCTACCTGATCACCCTGTTCCGGGAAGACCCGTCCGCCGCCTTTGCCAGACTGAAAATGCCGGCACTGATCATTCAGGGCAGCAACGACATCCAGGTCGGCGTCGGCGATGCGCAAATGCTCAAGGCTGCCAAGCCGGATGCGCAGCTGGCGCTGATCGAGGGCATGAACCACGTGATGCGCATCGTGCCCAACGACATCAAGCGTCAGTTGGCCTCGTACAAGGATCCGCAACTGCCACTGGCCGCCGAGCTGGGAACGAAAATTCTCGGATTTATTGACGGACTTCACATCCGTTAACGCGTTTTCGCCCTCCAGTCCTGAAAAAAACGGCCGATAAGCCTTTGCCGGCCGCTTACTTTCCGTCGGCAAGCAGCGCTTGGACAGGACCTCGCCGTTATGACTGAAACCCCGAATTCAACCGACACCGAACTCGACAAACCCGCCCCGGAGGCGGTCGAGCGGCCGTGGGCGGATGTGCATGCCGAGCACCATAAGATGCTCCGCCTGGCACCGCTGCAGACTGATCGCGCCACCGGTGGGCGGCCTTTGCGTTTTGTGGAGTTCGGTTATGCCGAGCGCAGTAACAAAGAGCACAGCTTGTTGCGCATGAGTATTTCGTTGCCCGGGCAACGGGTACGCAAGGAACAGAATCATCTGGATTTGTGGGTCGACCATGCCACCCACAGCGTCACGTTCCAGCCGGAAAGCGGTTTGCAGATCGAACCGGCAAACCGCGGCATCGGCCGCTTCCTACTGGCCCAGGCGGCGATTTGGGCGCAGAAGAAGTGGTCGCACTATCGGATCGAAGGCTTTGACCTGGCAAACAAGGATGCGCTGAACGAAGACACGCGCCTGCGCCGCGACCACGTGCTGCGCACCCAGGGCTTTGATGTGGTCTACGCCGATGCCCAGCACTTGAAGGGCAGCGTGAAGGCGGTGCAGGTCGGTGAGCTGCTGGACAAGTGGAACACTGAGAAGCTGCAGTTCGTGGAAATCCTCGAAGCCGCGCAGATGCTCCAGCAAGCCGAACAGAACCTCGAAGAGCTGGAAGGCAAACTGCGCAAGCAGGACGAAAAGGTCAGCAAGTACAAACGCGAAGACACCGGGCTGCGCTTTACCATCAGTTGCCTGGTGGCCTTTGCGGTGTTCCAGGCCGGGCTGCTGATCTGGATCGCCACCCACCGCTGAATATCCGTGCTGTCACGTAAAAGCCCGCCATCGAGCGGGCTTTTTCATGCCTCAGACGCGGGAGGCGAACAGCCCCTGATGCGCTCGGCACTGCTCGGCAGTCAGCATGAACACGCCATGGCCGCCACGCGCGAAGTCGAGCCAGGCGAAGTCGACTTCCGGGTACAGCGCCTCGACATGCACCTGGCTGTTACCGACCTCGACGATCAGCAAGCCCTTCTCGGTCAGGTGCTCGCCGGCCTCGGCCAGCATGCGTCGCACCAGGTTCAAGCCGTCTTCACCACAGGCCAGGCCCAGCTCCGGTTCGTGCTGATACTCATCGGGCATGTCGGCAAAATCTTCGGCGTCGACATAGGGCGGGTTGGACACGATCAAGTCGAACCGCTGCCCCGGCAACCCGTCAAACCCGTCGCCCTGCACGGTGAATACACGTTCATCGACGCCATGGCGCTCGATGTTCTGATTGGCTACTTCAAGGGCTTCGAACGACAGGTCGGCGAGTACCACTTCGGCACTCTGGAATTCGTAGGCACAGGCAATACCGATGCAGCCGGACCCGGTGCACAGATCGAGAATCCGCGCTGGCTCGCTGCCCAACCAGGGCGCAAAGCGTTTTTCGATCAGCTCGCCAATCGGCGAACGCGGGATCAGCACACGCTCGTCGACAATGAACGACAAGCCACAGAACCAGGCCTCGCCCAACAGGTAGGCGGTGGGGATGCGCTCTTCGATCCGACGCTTGAGCAGCCGTTGCAGGTTGACCAGCTCATCGTCCTCCAGCGCGCAATCCAGATAACTGTCGGCGATTTCCCACGGCAGATGTAGGGCTCCCAGTACCAACTGGCGGGCTTCATCCCAGGCATTGTCGGTCCCATGGCCGAAAAAAAGATCCTCCCCATGAAAACGGCTGACAGCCCAGCGGATGTGGTCGCGCAAGGTGCGCAGGCGGGAAGTGATCACGGGCAGACTCCTGAAAAAACGACTGGCAATTCTAGCAGCCTAAACGCTCCCCGACGACGCTTGAAAAAACCCGGCACCGGAGCCGTTTTTCGTCGTCGGACGCCATTGCACACGGCCCTTGACACGGCTGTAAGCCAACAACGGCGCACCTTACGTTAGTAGCGATTCACAGAAGCGCTCTGCCAGAGGACAATGACGCAAAAGCCCCACTCACAGGAGCCCCAGAATGTCTGTTCCAAAGACGATGTTTCAACTCAGCGGTCGTGGTTATGCAGCGGCCAATCTGAGCCACGCGACCCTGGTGATCATCGACGCCCAGAAAGAATATTTGAACGGCCCGCTGGCGCTGTCCGGCATGGCGGCGGCCGTCGCCAACATCCAGCAACTGGTGGCCGCTGCCCGCGCAGCCGGCCGGCCAGTGGTGCATGTGCGTCACCTCGGCACCGTCGGCGGCCTGTTCGACCCGCAAGGCGAACGGGGCGAGTTCATCCCGGGTCTAGAGCCCCAAGGTGACGAAACCATCATCGGCAAGCTGCTGCCCAGCGCCTTCCATGGCACCGACCTGGAAAAACGCCTGCAGGACCTCGGCTCGCTCGACCTGATCGTCGCCGGCTTCATGAGCCACTCCAGCGTCAGCACCACCGTGCGCGCGGCCAAGAACCTGGGCTTTCGCTGCACGTTAGTCGAGGACGCCTGCGCCACCCGCGACCTGCCCTACAAGGGCGGTATCCTCAGCGCCGAAACCGTGCAGCAGACCGAAATGGCAATCATGGCCGACAACTTCGCCACCCTGGCGCAGACCAAAGATCTGATTTGATCCCCTCCCCAGATGAGCGGCTGGTGGGCCGCTCATCCGTAATAACCTGTCATTGGCGGCAATTGCCTTAGCCTCAGGAACAACCCGCGCATCTCCCGGTCGAAGGGCCGATACCCATTGAGGAAGGTCGGAATGAAGATATCCGATGGTTTTGACGCACGCCGACTACGGCCCAAAGGCCCGCGAAACTGGCGATTGCGCTTGGGCGCGGCATTCTCTGCATTGCTGGCGACCTTCGGTGTGCTGCTGGCAATGGCCGGCGCTGCCAGCCTGCTCGGACGCCCTCCGGCACTCGGCGAGTTGAATGCGAGCCCAGCGGGCTCGGCGGTGATTCTGGTGGTGGGCCTGTTGTTGCTGTACGCCGGTGTCTGGCTCTGGCGTCGCTGCCGGCGCCGCATGCGCCAACCGCAAACGCTGAACATCGCCCCGCACCTGATGAAAAAACATGACTGACTCGACGCGCCCGTGTTTTGTCGCGCCGCTGGCGTCGAGTTGGGTAAACTAGCCGCCCTTCGCGGAGGCTGACATGCAAGACGACGATTTTTCCCTGTTCAAAAGCGAGATCCGCGGCGTCAAGCCGATCAAGCATGATCGCGCCGATACCGGCAAACCCAAGTCCGACCGGGCGCAGATTGCGACATTGCGCCAGGCCGCGACCGTGCGCAACGACGCCACGACTGTGGATGGCCTGTCCGACCAGTTCGTTATCGACGTGGGTCCGGAAGACGAGTTGATGTGGGCCCGCGACGGGGTTCAGGAAAGCCAGATGCGCAAGCTGAAGGTTGGCCAGATCCCGTTCGAAGGCAGCCTCGACCTGCACGGCATGACCGTGGAAAAAGCCCGGGAAACCCTGTGGGCCTTTCTCGCCGAAGCCACCAAATTCGAAATCCGTTGCGTGCGCGTAACCCACGGCAAGGCGGTGCGCCTGGACGGCAAGCGGCCGATGATCAAAAGCCACGTCAACACCTGGTTGCGCCAGCATTCGCAAGTGCTTGGCTTCACCTCGTGCCAGGCCAGGCATGGCGGTGCCGGAGCGGTTTACGTCATGCTCAAACGCACCATGATGGAAGGTCGCGACGAATAAAGCCGATGTTGCATGCTTGCAGCGTCGTGTCCGCCACCGTACCCTTGCCCTTTGCGTAAAATCCCACAGGTAGTTTCATGTCCCTGGAACAGAATTACACCGCGATCCTCGGCCAACTGGGCGAGGACGTCTCCCGCGAGGGCCTGCTCGACACGCCCAAGCGTGCCGCCAAAGCCATGCAGTACCTCTGCCGCGGTTATGAACAAACGCTGGAAGAAGTCACCAACGGTGCCTTGTTCAGCTCCGACAACAGCGAAATGGTACTGGTCAAGGACATCGAGCTTTACTCGCTGTGCGAACACCACCTGCTGCCTTTCATCGGCAAGGCCCACGTCGCTTACATTCCGAGTGGCAAGGTCCTAGGCCTGTCGAAGGTCGCGCGCATCGTCGATATGTATGCCCGCCGCCTGCAGATCCAGGAAAACCTCAGCCGGCAGATCGCCGACGCCGTCCAGCAAGTGACGGGCGCCCTGGGCGTGGCTGTGGTGATCGAGGCCAAGCACATGTGCATGATGATGCGCGGTGTCGAGAAACAGAACTCGTCCATGATCACCTCGGTGATGCTCGGTGAGTTCCGCGAAAACGCTGCTACCCGCAGCGAGTTTCTCAGCCTGATCAAGTAATACCGAACACAGAAAAACCGGCGTTCATCGCCGGTTTTTTTTCGCCTGAGCAAAATCAGGTAAGCTGCCGCCCCTTCATTCATGGGCAAGAGGCTGTAATTGTGATTGTCAAAGCGCTCCGAGTCGGCCTGGGCCAACTCATCATCCTCATCGACTTCATCACCCGCCCGCGCAAGCAGCAGCGCCCTGCTGCCGCCCAGGCCCAGGTCGATCAGGCCGCCAAGGACCTGACCCTGTACCAGTTCCATGCCTGCCCGTTCTGCGTGAAAACCCGCCGCACCCTGCGCCGCCTGAACGTGCCGGTGGCCCTGCGTGATGCGAAAAACAACGAACAGGACCGCCAGACCCTGTTGGAACAGGGCGGCAAGATCAAAGTCCCGTGCCTGCGCATCGAAGAAAACGGCCAGACCACCTGGATGTATGAATCCAAAGCGATCATCGACTACCTCGACAAACGCTTCCAGGCGGCTTGAGGTCGCCAACCCCGGGGCTGCTCAGCCCCGGTCCGGCGGCCGCGCAGGTTCAGTCAAACATCCCGATATACCCCGGCTGGCTTTGTACCCGCTGGATCCAGGCCTGGATCGCCGGGTAGCGAACCAGGTCGAATCCACCCTCATCGGCCACGTGGGTGTAGGCATACAACGCAATATCGGCAATCGAGAACTGCTCGCCCACCAGGTAGGGCGTGCGGCTCAGTTGCTGTTCCATCACGTCCAGCGCCTTGTAGCCGCGCTTTTGCAGTTTTTCGTATTCATGCTGCCGCTCTGCCGGCAAGCCCTGGTACAGCTGGATAAAACGCGCCACGGCGATGTAAGGCTCGTGACTGTATTGTTCGAAAAACTGCCATTGCAGGACCTGGGTGCGCAATCTCGGCTCGCTGGGCAAGAACCGGCTGCCATCGGCCAGGAAGTTTAGGATCGCGTTGGACTCCCACAAGCAGGTGCCGTCTTCAAGTTCCAGCACCGGAATCTTGCCGTTGGGGTTCTTGGCCAGAAAGGCCTCGGTCTGGGTGTCGCCATTGAGGATATCCACCGCCTGCCAGGCATAGGGCAGCCCCAGCAGGTGCAGCATCAGCTTGATCTTGTAGCAGTTGCCTGAACGATAATCGCCGTAAACCTTGTACATGGCCCTCCCCTTAGGCTGCTTGTGCAGCCTGTGCTTGACGTACTACGGCGGCCAACCGCTTGAGACCTTCGTCCAGCCGCGCTGGATCGATATGACTGAAATTCAACCGCAAATGACCTGGATTGCGGTCCGGCTCGGAAAAGAACGGCTCGCCAGGCATAAAAGCCACGTCCTGTTCCAGCGCCGGCTTGAGCAAGGTGCGGGTGTCCAGGGGCTGTTTCAAGCTCAGCCAGAAAAACAGTCCACCCTGAGGCACCTGCCAATCCGCCAGGTCCGCGAAGTGAGTCTGCAGTGCGGCCTGAAATGCATCGCGGCGCACCCGGTAAAAAGCTCGCAACTCGTGCAGGTGCTGCTGGAATTTTTCGCTGCCAAGCCATTGCATCGCCTGCCACTGGCCAACACGGTTGGTGTGCAAGTCGGCCGACTGTTTCAGCCGCAGCAGATGCGGGAACAGGTCCGGGCTGGCGATCAGGTAACCCACACGTAAACCGGGGAGCAAGGTCTTGGAAACCGTGCCGGTGTAGATCCAGCTGGCCTTTTTCAAACGACTGACGATGGGGGTGGCGCTGCCGCCGTCAAAGGTCAGCTCGCGATAAGGTTCGTCTTCGATCAGGGTCACACCGAATTCATCGAGCAACGCCGCCACCGCATCGCGCTTGGCTTCGCTGTAGCGCACCGCCGACGGGTTCTGGAAGGTCGGGATCAGGTAGATAAACGCCGGCCGGTGTTGTTCCAGGCGCGCACGCAATAACCCGAGATCCGGGCCGTCGGCCTCCAGGGGCACGGTGATGCAGTCAGCGCCAAACAGCTGGAAGATCTGCAGCGCCGCCAGGTAGGTCGGCGCTTCGAGCATGATCTCGGTGCCCTTGTCGATGTACAGCTTGGCTGCCAGATCCAGGGTCTGCTGGGAACCACTGACCACCAGCACCTGGCTCGCCTCACACGGCACACCCAGGGCCCGGGCCTCGGCAGCGAGGATTTCACGCAGCTGCGGTTCGCCCTCGCTCATGCCGTATTGGCCCATGGAAAGCGGCATGTCGTCCCACTCGATCTTCGGCAGCATCACTTCGGCCGGCAGCCCGCCAGCAAACGACATCACTTCCGGGCGCTGGGCCGCGGCAAGGATTTCACGGATCAGGGAGCTTTTAAGACGAGAGACACGTTCGGAGAAGGCCATGGGGATCACCGCTAGCGAAGGCTGAAGGAAATACGTCAAACTGCTTGACCGAAATTACGCCGAGCCGGACAGATACGTCAATATGCTTGACCTTAAAAACCAAACCACTCAGCAAGACGCCATGGAAGCGTTTTTCTTCGGCTACCAGGCGTTCACCGCCAAAGCCGACGAAATGCTCGAACGCCGAGGCCTGAGCCGGGTGCACCAGCGCATTGTGTTTTTTATCGCCCGCTACCCGGGGCTGAGCGTGAAAGAACTGCTCGCCGCCCTGGGCGTGAGCAAGCAGGCGCTGAACATTCCATTGCGCCAATTAATGGAAATGCACCTGGTCAGCAGCGTTGCGTCCGAAGCCGACAAGCGCAAACGCCTGCTCGAACTGAGCGAAGACGGCGTGCGCTTTGAGCAGTCATTGCGCCGCGAGCAGGTCAAACTGCTGCAGCGCGCATTTGCCGAAGCCGGCGAGGCGGCCGTGAATGGTTGGCTGGCCGTGAACAAGGCGCTGGGCGAAAACCGCTGATCCCCTCCCCAGGCCAGATCTGGCCCCAAAAAATCGATTGCACGGTTGCCGGTACAGGCCGCGCCTGGCGGCCTTGCGTCACCCTTTGGCGCATATAGCCTTTGCGCCGGAGTTTTCGAATACAATATAGAAAACATTATTTGCTTTCTTTGTATACAAACGCATAATTCGCTCCGTGCGAGTTCCTGACCTTTCAGTCAACAAAACCCGCCAGCCTTGCCTGCCTCAAAGAGCCGCTGCCCACCTTCGCGTGTCCGGTTCTGGAAATAACAATAAAACTCTTGAGGAGTACTCGCTGTGGAAAGCCGCAAATCCGAAGCCCCTACGCTCGACCTCTCGCCGCCGCTGCGCCATGGCTGGCTGGAGCGCATCTTCAAACTCAAGTTGCATGGCACCACGGTCAAGACTGAGTTGATTGCCGGCCTGACGACCTTTATCACCATGGCCTACATCATCTTCGTCAACCCCAACATCATGGCCGACGCCGGCATCGACCATGGCGCGGCGTTCGTCGCGACCTGCATCGCCGCCGCCCTCGGTTGCCTGCTGATGGGGTTGTACGCCAACTGGCCGGTGGGCCTGGCGCCGGGCATGGGCCTCAATGCGTTTTTCACCTACACCGTGGTCGGCACCATGGGTTACACCTGGGAAACCGCACTGGGCGCCGTATTTATCTCGGGCGTGCTGTTCATGATCCTGACCCTGTCCCGGGTGCGTGAATGGCTGCTCAATAGCATTCCGGTAAGCCTGCGTTATGCCATGGGCGCCGGGGTCGGTTTGTTCCTTGGGCTGATCGGCCTGAAAACCGCAGGCATTGTCGTCGATAGCCCGGCCACTCTGATCAAGCTCGGTTCGTTGCGCGAACCCGGCCCATTGCTGGCAGCAATCTGCTTCCTGATGATCGCCGTACTCAGCTACCACCGGGTGTTCGGCGCGATCCTGATCAGCATCATCGCCGTGACCGCAGCCGGCTGGGGCCTGGACCTGGTGCACTACAACGGCATTCTCTCGACCCCGCCGAGCCTGGCCCCGACCTGGATGGCGATGGACATCGCCGGAGTGTTCAACGTCAGCATGATCAGCGTGGTCCTGGCCTTTCTGTTTGTGCACATGTTCGACACCGCCGGCACCCTGATGGGCGTGGCCCAACGCGCTGGGCTGGTCAACGCCGATGGCCGGATCGAAAACCTCTCCCGGGCTCTCAAGGCCGACAGCGCGTCCAGCGTATTTGGGGCCATGGTCGGGGTGCCGCCGGTAACCAGCTACGTCGAAAGCGCCGCGGGGGTCGCGGCAGGTGGTCGGACTGGTCTTACCGCGGTCACCGTCGGCGTGCTATTTATCGCTGCCATGTTCTTTGCACCGCTGGCCGGCATGATTCCCGCTTATGCCACCGCCGGCGCATTGATTTACGTGGCGATGCTGATGATGGGCGGCATGGCCCATATCAATTGGGACGAGGCTACGGACAGCATTCCGGCGATCGTCACGGCAATCATGATGCCGCTGACGTTCTCGGTGGCCGATGGCATCGCCCTGGGCTTTATCACCTATGTGGTGCTGAAGGCCGGGACCGGCAAGCACAAGGAAATTTCCGTCAGCCTGTACGTGCTGTGCGCGATCTTTATCGCCAAGTTCATTTTCTTGTAGGCGACACCGGTTTTAACCGCCTCACCCCGTCGGGTGGGGCTTTTGTGCATTGGGAGGAAAGTGATGAGTGTGGAAACCTGGCTGCTGTTCAGCGGCGCGGCGCTGGTGGTAATCCTGATTCCGGGGCCCCTGTCTTTGCTGATGATCAGCAACAGCCTGAACTACGGCTTGCGCCGTTCGTACCCGGCGTTTCTCGGCGGGGTGTTTGCTTCGATCTGCCTGCTGAGCGCTTCGGCGCTGGGCCTGGGTGCGTTGCTGCTGGCCTCTGAACAGCTGTTCAGCGCCCTGAAAATCGTCGGCGCGCTGTACCTGTTCTACCTCGCCTGGCAGAGCTGGCAACAATCGCGGCAGCCTTCCCGGGGGGCCCATGTGCCCGAGGCTGCACCGACTCCGCGCTTTCGTGCACTGTTTGGGCGCGCATTCGTCCTGGGGGCGAGCAATCCCAAGGACATCCTGTTCTTCGCCGCCTTCCTGCCGCAGTTTCTCAGTGCCGAGCAGCCGTTCCTGCCACAGCTGCTGATCATGATCGCCACCTGGACCGTGCTCGACCTGCTGTGCAAGCTGGCCTACGGCCTTGGCGCACACGGTGCCGCGCGCTATCTGCGCAGCGGCAAGGGCCAGAGCTGGTTCAACCGCATCAGCGCCGGGTTGTTCAGTGGCGCCGGTGCGGCATCGCTGCTGAGCCGCTGAGGACAACATCGGCGAGCCGCCTCCTGCGGGGGGCGGTTGCCGGCAACGGTTTTCAGCAGACGAAAAAAAGCCCGCAGTGTGAGCGGGCGAAAGACCAAAGAAGCTATTTGCGCAGGATTCTTGGGGGAGCCTCCTAGCTTCCTCTATAGGTCGAATAGCTGTAGGGCGAAATCAGCAGTGGCACGTGGTAATGGTCCTGCTCGGCCGAGATACCAAAGCGCAGCACCACAACATCGAGGAACGCCGGCTCAGGTAGCTGAACGCCACGGGCGCGGTAGTAGTCCCCGGCGTGGAATTGCAATTGATAAACCCCGGAACGGTAGTCATCGCCTTGCAGCAAGGGTGCATCGCAACGGCCGTCACTGTTGGTCAGGGCGCTGGCGACCAGCTCCAACTGGGCTCCCTCGACCCGGTACAGTTCAACCTTGATTGCGCTGCCAGGGCAGCCATGTGCGGCATCCAAAACGTGTGTAGTCAAACGTCCCATTGATTGTGCGTGGCTGGCGCGCTTCAAGCACCCAGACCTCGCGCCTCCCGGAGTCAGTTAATAAGGAGGCCGCACCCTTTCAGGGCCTGAAAAAATGCGGCGAGCGACTGATTAAGACATTTTTCAAAAAAATTGTACACAATAAAAATCACAAATTAAGTCACCTGACAGCCATAAAGCGTTTAACCACCGTCCGGCGGGCACACCATGGGAATAGAAGGTTTATTGTCGATTAGCTGACCAGTCAGGCAGGTTTCTTGCAGTATCACAATGCGCCAGTAACCGATGAAAAATGCAAAAATTCAGGCTTACAATGTGATTACAGTTTTGTATACAATCACTCCATCGCAGTGACGCCAGCCTGGCTTTTCTTTTTCAGGCCACGCCACGCCACCGTTATCACGCACAAGAAGGAAGACTGCAGTGAGCGCTGACTACCCACGCGACCTGATCGGTTACGGCTCCAACCCACCTCATCCTCACTGGCCGGGTAATGCCCGGATTGCCCTGTCCTTCGTGCTCAATTACGAAGAAGGCGGCGAACGCAACATCCTGCACGGCGATAAAGAGTCGGAAGCCTTCCTCTCGGAAATGGTTTCGGCACAACCGCTGCAGGGCGAACGCAACATGAGCATGGAGTCGCTGTACGAGTATGGCAGCCGTGCCGGCGTGTGGCGGATTCTCAAGCTGTTCAAGGAATTCGACATCCCCCTGACCATCTTCGCCGTGGCCATGGCCGCCCAGCGCCACCCGGATGTGATCCACGCCATGGTCGATGCCGGCCACGAGATCTGCAGCCATGGCTACCGCTGGATCGACTACCAGTACATGGATGAGGCCCAGGAGCGCGAGCACATGCTCGAAGCGATCCGCATCCTCACCGAAATCACCGGTGAACGCCCACTGGGCTGGTACACCGGCCGCACCGGCCCCAATACCCGGCGCCTGGTGATGGAGGAAGGAGGCTTCCTCTATGACTGCGACACCTACGACGATGACCTGCCGTACTGGGAGCCGAACAATCCTACCGGCAAGCCGCACCTGGTGATCCCCTACACCCTCGATACCAACGACATGCGCTTCACCCAGGTCCAGGGTTTCAACAAGGGCGATGACTTTTTCGAGTACCTCAAAGACGCCTTCGACGTCCTGTATGCCGAGGGCGCGCAAGCACCGAAGATGCTCTCTATCGGCTTGCACTGCCGCCTGATCGGCCGCCCGGCGCGCCTGGCCGCCCTCAAGCGATTTATCGAGTACGCCAAGAGCCATGACCAGGTGTGGTTCACCCGCCGCGTAGACATTGCCCGTCACTGGCATGACGTACACCCTTTCCAGGGAGCCGCCAAATGACTGCGTTCCAGACCTTGAAACCGTCGACCCTGAGCCGTGACGAATTCGTCAAAGCCTTCGCCGACATCTACGAACATTCGCCATGGGTGGCCGAAAAGGCCTTCGACCTGGGCCAGGACGCTTCGATCGACGAGATCGAAACCCTGCACCAGCGCATGAGCGACATCCTGTTGAGCGCCGATCATGCCAGCCAGCTGGCACTGATCAACGCTCACCCGGACCTGGCCGGCCGTGCCGCCGTCCAGGGCCAACTGACCGAAGCCAGCACCAACGAACAAGCGGGCGCCGGTATTCACCAATGCACGGCCGAAGAGTTTTCTCGCTTCACCGAGCTGAACGATGCCTACAAGGCCAAGTTCAAGTTTCCCTTCATCATGGCGGTAAAAGGCAGCAACCGGCATCAGATCCTCGCGGCGTTCGAAACGCGCATCCACAACTCGGTGGACACCGAATTCAAATGCGCGCTGGCGGAGATCAACAAGATCGCCCTGTTCCGTTTACTGACCCTATAGCGACCTTAGCCCGAGAAATCACCACGTACGCAACGGTTTCCCAGGGCTCTGCAAGCATCCCCAGCCACTTTATTAAAGGCAGACAAGAAGAATGAAAGCTTACGCCGTACCTTTCGAGAAGTTCGTCAACCTGGCCGATGCCCGCCTGGGCACCAAGATCATTTCGGTGACCGATGACTGGTTCGCCGATGCCAACCGGATGTTCCAGCCGACCCCGGCCGTATGGAAGGAGGGCGTTTTCGATGACAACGGCAAGTGGATGGACGGCTGGGAGTCGCGCCGCAAGCGCTTCGAAGGCTACGACAGCGCAGTGATCCGCCTGGGCGTGCCAGGTTCGATCAAGGGCGTGGACATTGACACTTCATTCTTTACCGGCAACTTCCCGCCTTCGGCCTCCCTGGAAGCCTGCTTCCTGGCCTCCGGCGAGCCCAATGAAAACACCCAGTGGGTGGAAGTGCTGTCGGCCGTCGAGCTGCAAGGCAACAGCCACCACTACCACGAGATCAGCAACGACCAGGCCTTCAGCCACCTGCGCTTCAATATCTACCCGGACGGTGGCGTGGCCCGCCTGCGGGTGTACGGCATTCCGTTCCGCGACTGGTCGGCGATTGGCGACAACGAACAGGTCGACCTGGCCTCGGCCCTCAACGGTGGCCGCGCCCTGGCATGCTCCGATGAACACTTCGGCCGTATCAGCAACCTGCTCAACCCGGGCCGCGGGATCAACATGGGCGATGGCTGGGAAACCGCACGTCGCCGTACCCCTGGCAACGACTGGGTGATCGTCGCCCTCGGCCATGCCGGCGAAGTCGAGAAAATCGTCGTCGATACCCTGCACTTCAAGGGCAACTACCCGGACAGCTGCTCGATCCAGGGTGCCTTTGTCAAAGGCGGCACCGACAGCCAGATCGAAACCCAGTCGCTGTTCTGGCGCGAACTGCTGCCGAGCCAGAAGTTGGAAATGCACGCCGAACACACCTTCGCCGAGCAGATCAAGGCCCTGGGCCCAATCACTCATATCCGTCTGAACATCTTCCCGGACGGTGGCGTCAGCCGCCTGCGGATTTTGGGCAAGGTCGCTAAATAAGCAGTGCCCCGCGAAGAGGGAGCGTGCTCCCTCCTCCCCACAACAGCAGAACAAACAACACAGAATCCGGATAAGAGACAGCCATGCGCACACTGATGATCGAACCCCTGACCAAAGAAGCCTTCGCCCCCTTCGGTGACGTGATTGAAACCGACGGCAGCGACCACTTCATGATCAACAACGGTTCGACCATGCGCTTTCACAAACTGGCGACGGTCGAAACCGCTACGCCGGAAGACAACGCGATCATCAGCATCTTCCGCGCCGACGCGCAGGACATGCCGCTGACCGTGTGCATGCTGGAGCGTCACCCGCTGGGCAGCCAGGCTTTCATCCCGCTGCTCGGCAACCCCTTTCTGATCGTGGTCGCGCCACTTGGCGATGAACCTGTATCGGGCTTGGTCCGCGCCTTTGTCAGTAATGGCAGGCAGGGCATTAATTACCATCGCGGCGTTTGGCACCACCCGGTGCTGACGATCGAAAAGCGGGATGACTTCCTGGTGGTTGATCGCAGTGGCACAGGCAATAACTGCGATGAGCATTTTTTCAAAGAGGATGAGCGTTTGATCCTCGCCCCCCACCAATAAGAGAAGGTCTGATCACCCGACACCAAGGGTGACAGGCGAGAGGTAAAGACTGTGGAAGCACATCTGTTGGAATGGCTCAACCTGAGCGTGCGTTGGGTACACATGATCACCGGCGTGGCCTGGATCGGCGCATCGTTCTACTTCGTCTGGTTGGAAAACAACCTCAACCGCGTCAACCCCAAGGATGGACTGGCCGGCGACCTGTGGGCGATCCACGGCGGCGGTATCTACCACCTGGAAAAATACAAACTGGCCCCGCCGACCATGCCGGACAACCTGCACTGGTTCAAATGGGAAGCCTACTTCACCTGGATGTCGGGGATCGCGCTGCTGTGCGTGGTGTTCTACTCCAACCCCACGTTGTACCTGCTGGCACCGGGCAGCGGCCTGAGCGGCCCTGAAGGCGTGGCCATCGGTATCGGCTCGCTGTTCATCGGCTGGTTCGTCTACTCCTTCCTCTGCGACTCGGCCCTGGGCAAGCGCCCAGCCCTGCTCGGCCTGATCCTGTTTGTGCTGCTGATTGCAGCCGCCTACGGCTTCAGCAAGGTATTCAGCGGTCGCGGTGCGTACCTGCATGTCGGCGCCATCATCGGCACCATCATGGTCGGGAACGTGTTCCGCATCATCATGCCGGCCCAGCGCGCACTGGTCGCCGCCATCGCGGAAAACCGCACCCCCGACCCGGCACTGCCGGCCAAGGGCCTGCTGCGCTCGCGCCACAACAACTACTTCACCCTGCCGGTGCTGTTCATCATGATCAGCAACCACTTCCCGAGCACCTACGGCAGCTCATACAACTGGCTGATCCTGGCCGGGATCGCGGTATTGGCAGTACTGGTACGTCACTACTTCAACACCCGCCACAACAGCCACAAGTTTGCCTGGACCCTGCCCGTGGCAGCCCTGGGCATGATTTGCCTGGCGTACGTCACCGGCCCGGCGACCGCACCCGCCGCCGCACCAGTGGCCAAGGCCGCGGGCCAGATCGACTACCAGCCCCTACCGGAAACCGCCCTGGGCGGTGGTGCCAAACCCGCTGCACCGGCCGCGCCAGCCGCCGCGACCCAGGCGTCCAGCGCCGGGCCCGCGTTCGATAAGGTGCACAGCGTGATCCAGGAACGCTGCGCAGTCTGCCATTCAGCCAAGCCCACCAGCCCGCTGTTCAGTGCCGCGCCAGCCGGGGTGATGTTCGATACACCGGAGCAGATTCGCCAGCAGGCCGCACGCATCCAGGCCCAGGCCATCACCACGCAGATCATGCCCCTGGGCAACATCACTCAGATGACCCAGCAGGAACGTGACCTGATCGGTGCCTGGATCAACCAGGGGGCGCAGACCAACTAAGTAATGCCGAGAAAGGCTGCGCTACCGGAAACGGTACCGCAGCCTTTGTTGCACAAGGCTGTGAGCAACCACACAGCCGCTAAATCACAAGAATAAAAAAGACCTGAGGTGTTGCATGTCCGAGTTATCCGAACCGCGCATCCCCGACGCGCCTGCGATTCAGCGCCTGCCGCTGCTGCAACTGATCCTGGTTGGCTTGCAGCATGTATTGCTGATGTATGGAGGTGCGATTGCGGTGCCGTTGATCATCGGACAGGCCGCAGGCCTGAGTCGTGAAGAAATCGCCTTCCTGATCAATGCCGACCTGCTGGTGGCCGGCATTGCCACTGTTGTTCAATCCCTCGGCATCGGCCCCATGGGCATCCGCATGCCGGTGATGATGGGCGCCAGCTTCGCCGCCGTCGGCAGCATGGTGGCCATGGCCGGCATGCCCGGTATCGGCATGCAGGGGATCTTCGGTGCCACTATCGCCGCCGGCTTCTTCGGCATGCTCATCGCGCCGTTCATGTCCAAGGTGGTGCGCTTTTTCCCACCCCTGGTCACCGGTACGGTCATTACCTCCATTGGCCTGTCGCTGTTTCCGGTGGCCGTGAACTGGGCCGGGGGCGGCAGCAACGCCGCTCAGTTCGGCTCCCCCATCTACCTAGCTATCGCCGCCTTGGTCCTGGGCAGCATCTTGCTGATTCACCGGTTCATGCGCGGCTTCTGGGTCAATATCTCGGTGCTGATCGGCATGGGCCTGGGCTACGTGCTGTGTGGGCTGATCGGCATGGTCGATCTCAGCGGCATGGCCGAGGCGCCCTGGCTGCAGATCGTCACGCCGCTGCATTTCGGCATGCCGCAGTTCCACCTCGCACCGATTCTTTCGATGTGCCTGGTGGTGGTGATCATTTTTGTCGAATCCACCGGGATGTTTCTGGCCCTGGGCAAGATCACCGGCCAAGAGGTCACGCCCCGCATGCTGCGCCGTGGCTTGCTGTGCGATGCCGGCGCGTCATTTTTTGCCGGTTTCTTCAACACCTTCACCCACTCCTCGTTCGCCCAGAATATCGGCCTGGTGCAAATGACCGGCGTGCGCTGCCGTTCGGTGACCGTCGTCGCCGGCGGCTTGCTGATCGTCCTCAGCCTGCTGCCCAAGGCGGCATTCCTGGTGGCGTCGATTCCAGCCGCGGTGCTCGGCGGTGCGGCCATCGCCATGTTCGGCATGGTGGCGGCCACCGGCATCAAGATTCTCCAGGAGGCCGACATCGCCGATCGCCGTAACCAGTTGCTGGTGGCGGTGAGTATCGGCATGGGCCTGATCCCGGTGGTACGTCCGGAGTTCTTCGCCCACCTGCCGCAATGGATGAGTCCGATCACCCACAGCGGGATCGCCATGGCGACCTTGAGCGCCCTGACGCTAAACCTGTTGTTCAACATCCTCGGCGGCCATGAGCGCGCCGCCGAAAATGCCCGACACGCCCACCCACACTGATCGCCAATCGGGCGAGCAGCGCCTCGCCCCACTCACCTGCTGCACCGCACGCCCACCCCGGTCGACACCCGGGGGCTGGCGCCGGCCCCCTACGCCCTGACAATAAAAACAACAGAGGCCACAGGATGCGCGCTCCACACTCTCGCTGCCTGACGAGCACCGAACCGTCGGTGGCCATCAACCAGCCCTGGAGGGCTGTGCCAGCGCCTGGGCCGCAAAATGCCCGGCATTGGCCACGTGAGGACTCCCCCTCTTTGCGGACCCCAGTCCAAAGCCAGGCCAAACATGCCCCAAAGTTGTTTCAAGTGCGCTGTTGCGGGGCACTTGAGCCAGGTCACGGGAGCCAGTATTCTCCGCGACCGCGCATATCCGGTGAAAAAAAAAGCCCGGATCTAAAACCTGACCAGAAAGCCAACTTACCCAGGCCCTGGACAGTATCAAGGCGCATTGAATTCAAGCCGAATCCACTCTCAATCGACTGTTTCGCTACAGCCGAGCGGGAGTTTTTTTGCTTTTTAAGCGCATTGGCTCAGCTCTTGCTATCAGCAATAAAGCTGACCGAATGGATGACTTTTACTGCAATTAAAAAGGCGCCACACCAGAGCGCCCATTTGAAAAAACGTCGGACCACTTAACTTTGGGAGCAACCGAATGAAACATACGTGCACACGCCTGATGCTTGCAGGATCCTTGCTGGCCGGGGGCCAGGCCATGGCCGGCGACCTGTTGCAATGGCAAAACAACAGCCTGACTTACTTGTACGGCAAGAACTTCGAAGTCAATCCACAAATCCAGCAGACCGTCACTTTCGAACACGCCGATGGCTGGAAATACGGCGACAACTTCTTCTTCCTCGACCGCATCTTTTACAACGGCAAGGAAGACGGCAACGTCGGCCCGGATACGTACTACGGTGAGTTCAGCCCACGCCTGTCGTTCGGCAAGATATTCGACCAGAAACTGGAGTTCGGCCCGATCAAGGACGTGCTGCTGGCACTGACTTACGAGTTTGGTGAAGGCGATAACGAGTCATACCTGATCGGCCCGGGCTTCGACCTGGCGATCCCCGGCTTCGACTACTTCCAGCTCAACTTCTACCAGCGCCACACCGAAGGCAGCCGCCCGGGCGACAACGTCTGGCAGATCACGCCGGTGTGGTCCTACACCATTCCAGTGGGCGACTCGAACATCCTGATCGACGGCTTCATGGACTGGGTGGTGGACAACGACAAGAACGCCCGTGGCACCTACCACGCCAACCTGCACTTCAACCCGCAGATCAAGTACGACCTGGGCAAGGCGCTGAACTGGGGTGAGAAGCAGTTGTACGTCGGTGTCGAGTACGACTACTGGAAAAACAAATACGGGATCGAGGATTCGCGCAACTTCGAAACCAACCAGGACACCGCCAGCCTACTGGTCAAGTACCACTTCTAAGGTCGTGGATGGTGCGGCTTGCCTCGGTGCCTGAGGCAAGCCGCGTCGAGCCGGTGCTCAGGAACTGCGCGATCCCGGGCTCTGCCAAAAGGCCGGATCGGCGTTTTTCAGGCGTTCGACCGCGTTATGGATATGGGTCAGAGCCGCCTGCCGCGCGCCTTCCACATCCCTTGCGGCAATGGCCGCATATACGGCGAAATGCTCGGTACGCACCGTACTCGCCAGATCCCGCCGCCGCTCTTCATTGGAGCGCGTGATGCGGATCGCCTCCTTGATGAACTGCGCAATGAATTCATGCAACGAGGGATACAGCGGGTTGCCCGTGGCCTGGGAAATCGAAAAGTGAAAGGCCAGGTCCTGCTCCACTCCATCAAGGCCCGCCTGCTCGGCCGCATCGATGGCCAGCAAGGCCTGATGGATGGCCTGCAACTGTTCCTGGGTATGCCGCTGCGCCGCCAGCGCTGCCGCCTCGCCTTCGATGCCGCGCCGCAACTCGGTGACCCGCAGCACCGCCTCGATCGAGCCGCGCACATCCAGGTCAATGGTGAAGGCCTTGATATGGGCCCCCTCGCTGACCACCGTGCCACTGCCCTGGCGCACCTCCACCAGGCCGGCTGATTTCAGGCGCGAAATCGCCTCGCGAATCACGGTACGGCTGACACCAAAACGCTCGGACAACACCGGTTCAGTCGGCAGGCGCGAGCCCGGCAGCGCCTCGCCGCTGGCGATATGCGCCTTGAGCGCGGCCGTCACCTGATCCGCCAGCGTGCCCTTGGCCGAGTCCTTGAGCGACGCCAGGGAGTCGACGCGGGAAGAGTTATCAGGCTTGGACATGGGTATCTCTGTATTCAAATGGGCTAACGGTACTGGATTTCCGTTAAGCCGTCGCGTCCGGTCGCCGACCATTGAATTCGTATGATGTATTATGATATCTAAGACACCTCAGCGAGTCCGATAAAAACAAAATCACCCAAAACAAGAAACTAGGATGGGTAAAGACATGCCTGAATCACTGACGCAAACTGCTGCCCGCTCACCCACTGCCTCCCTCGAGGATGTGGCCTACCGCAAAGTTGCCTGGCGCATCCTGCCCCTGCTGTTGCTGTGTTACCTGGTGGCCTACCTGGACCGGGTCAACGTCGGTTTTGCCAAGTTGCAGATGTCGCAAGACCTGCAATTCTCCGAAGCGGTCTATGGCCTTGGGGCCGGGATCTTCTTCATTGCCTACTTCCTCGTGGAAATTCCCAGCAACCTGATCCTGCACCGGGTCGGCGCCCGCCTGTGGATCGCCCGCATCATGATCAGCTGGGGCATCATTTCCTCATGCATGGCCTTCGTCACCACGCCGACCTCGTTCTACGTGATGCGCTTTTTGCTGGGCATCGCCGAGGCCGGGTTTTACCCAGGGGTGATTCTCTACCTCTCGTACTGGTTCCCCTCCAGCCGTCGCGGCAAGATGTACGCCCTGTTCGCCACCGCCGTGCCGCTCTCGGGGCTGATCGGCGCGCCCTTGTCCGGCTGGATCATGACCGCCCTCAACGGCTTGCATGGCTACGCGGGCTGGCAATGGATGTTCTTCCTCGAAGGGCTGCCGTCGATCCTGGTCGGTGGCCTGGTGATCTACTGCCTCAGCGACCGCATCGCCGATGCCCGCTGGCTGACCCGCGAACAGAAAACTCTGCTGCAAACCCGGATCGAAGCCGAGACCGATGGCCATCAGGTGCACAGCGTCCGCCAGGTATTCCGCCAACCGCGGATCTGGCTGCTGACCGCGATCTACTTCTGCATGATCGCCGGCTTCTACACCGTGGGTTTCTGGCTGCCGTCGCTGATTCGCCAGGCGGGCGTCAGCGATGTATTCGAAGTTGGCATGCTCACCGCGATTCCCTATGCCGCTGCGGCGCTGACCATGGTCCTGATCTCGCGCAGCGCCGACCGTCTGCGTGAACGCCGCTGGCACCTGGCGTTGACCGCCGTGCTGGGCGGTGTCGGGCTGATGATCTCCGCGACCTGGAGCGACAATTTCACGGTGTCGATGATCGGCCTGACCCTGGGCGCCATGGGTGCCTTCAGCACGCTGCCACTGTTCTGGAGTTTGCCGACGGCCTTCCTCGGCGGCACGGCAGCCGCAGCCGGCATTGCCCTGATCAACTCCTGGGGCAACCTCGCGGGCTTTGTCTCGCCCTACCTCATGGGCTTTCTCAAGGACCTGACCCACAGCACCACGATCGGCATGTACGTCATGGCCAGCGCATTGTTCATCGGTGCCCTGCTGGTCTTCAGAATTCCCGGAAAACTCGTCAATCGTTGATAGTTGGAGTCACTCATGAATATTCTCGTCACCGGCGCGGCCGGCTTTCTCGGACGGCGCCTGATCGAAGCCCTGCTGCAACTCGGCTCGCTCACCAACCGCCACGGCCAGTTGCAGCCCATCACCCGCATCACCGCGTTCGACCGCGAACCTGTGCAAGGCATCACGGACCCTCGGGTCCTGGTCAAAGGCGGAGACATCACCGATGAACAGGTGCTGGCCAACCTGATCGACGCCGATACCGACAGTATTTTCCATTTGGCGGCCGTGGTTTCGAGCCAGGCCGAAAGCGATTTCGAGCTGGGCATGCGCGTCAACTTCAGCGCCACCCAGGGCCTGCTGGAGCGGGCGCGGCAATTGGGCACCTGCCCGAAGTGGGTCATGACCAGCTCGGTGGCGGTGTTCGGCGGGCAACTGCCCCAGGTCGTCGACGACGATCAGGTCTGGGCGCCGCAAAGTTCCTACGGCACCCAGAAAGCCATGAATGACCTGCTGCTGGCCGACTACAGTCGCCGCGGCTTCGTCGATGGCCGCAGCCTGCGCATGCCGACCATCGTCGTGCGCCCGGGCAAGCCGAACCTGGCAGCGTCAAGCTTTGCCAGCGGCATCATCCGCGAACCGCTCAATGGCCTGGCCAGCGTCTGCCCGGTGCCTTTGAGGACCCGACTGTGGCTGATGTCGCCAGCCCAGGCCATTGCCAACCTGATTCATGGCCATGAGCTGGCGGCGCAGCGCCTGACTGAAGGCCGGGTGATCAACATGCCCGGCCTGTCGCAGACGGTGGAGCAGATGATCGGCGCCTTGCGCGAGGTCTCGGGCGACGAGGTGGCGCAACGCATTGAGCTGCGTCCGGATGCCAGCATCGAGCGGATTGTCGGCTCATGGCCCGGAGAGTTCAGTGCCCGCTACGCCCGTAGCCTGGGGTTTACCGCCGATGAGAATTTTGCCAGCGTGATCCGCCAGTTCATCCGGGATTACCCGCCCCAGTGACTGGGTTTGCCTCTCCTGCCAACCCCGCGGGAGAGGCGGCCGCCAACCCGAGAAAGCGCGACAACTCCTCGCGCTTGGCCAAGGCGTCCTTGCGTCCCAGCTCGATCAGTTCGCTGCAATATCCGGACTCGAACAACAGATAGCTGAGCACCCCGGCGCCGCTGGTCTTGGTGGCCCCCGGGCCACGCAAGAACACCCTCAGAGGCGCCGGCAATTCCTGGCGGTGACGGGCGGCGATCTCGTCGATCGGCTGGCTCGGGGCAATTACCAGCACCTCGACCGGCGCCACACCCAGGCCATTGCCCACGAACTCCGGAGGTAACAGGCGGCCGAACTGATTGAGCCGTTGCAACAGTTCGATATCGCTTTCAAGACTGTCAATAAAGGTGCTGTTGAGCATGTGCCCGCCGATCTGCGCCAGGGTCGGCTGCTGCCCGGTGTAGGAGCGCGGCCCGGCAGCATCCGAGCCTCGCGGGTTGCCGCTGACGCCCACCACCAGCACCCGCCGTGCGCCCAGGTGCAACGCCGGGCTGATGGGGGCCGACTGGCGTACGGCGCCGTCGCCAAAAAACTCCTGGTCGATCTTGACCGGCGCAAACAGCAACGGAATCGCCGAGCTGGCCAGCAAATGCTCCACCGTGATCCGCGTAGGCACGCCGACACGACGATGGCGCAACCAGGCATCAATCACCCCGCCGCCCTGATAGAAGGTCACTGCCTGCCCCGACTCGTAGCCGAATGCCGTCACCGCCACCGCGTGCAACTGGTTTTGCTCAATGGCTTCCTGGATACCCGACAGGTGCAACTGATCATTGAGCAAATCGCGCAATGGCGAGCTGTTGATCAATGCCACGGGAACCTGGGCACCAAGGCCCAGCAGGCTATGGCCGACGAACCGACTGGCCTGGCTGATCACGCCGGGCCAGTCGCTGCGCATCACCTGGTGGCTGCGAAAGTTCTGCCAGAACGCCGTCAGACGCTGGATGGCCGCAGTAAAATCCATGGCACCGCTGGCCAGGCTGACCGCATTGATCGCGCCAGCCGAGGTGCCGACGATCACCGGAAAGGGGTTGGCGGCGCCCGCCGGCAGCAACTCCGCAATCGCCGCCAGCACCCCCACTTGATAAGCCGCACGGGCACCACCGCCAGACAGAATCAGACCTGTGACCGGTTTAACTGGGCTCATCGCAACACTCCGTCCATGGCGTTCAAGGGGGCCTGAAAGAAATCAACTCAACCGCGTTTGGCGTAGAGCTTGGGCTCACCCGGCGGCCGGCTCTTGAAACGCCGGTGGGCCCAGAGGTATTGCTCCGGGCATTCACGCAAGGCGGCTTCGACCCACTGGTTGATGCGCAGGCAGTCGGCCTCTTCGGTTTCACCGGGGAAGTCGCTGAGCGGTGGGTGGATCACCAACCGGTAGCCACTGCCATCGGCCAGGCGTTGCTGGGTGAAGGGCACCACCAGCGCTCGGCCCAGGCGGGCGAACTTGCTGGTGGCGGTCACAGTGGCGGCCTGAATCCCGAAGAACGGCACGAAAATGCTCTGCTTGGCGCCGTAGTCCTGATCGGGTGCATACCAGATCGCCCGGCCCGCACGCAGCAGCTTGAGCATGCCGCGCACGTCCTCGCGCTCAACCGCCAGGGAATCCAGGTTATGCCGCTCGCGACCGCGACGCTGGATAAAGTCGAACAGCGGGTTTTTATGCTCGCGGTACATACCGTCGATGGTGTGCTGCTGGCCGAGCAGAGCGGCGCCGATTTCCAGGGTGGTGAAGTGCAGAGCCATGAGAATCACGCCCTTGCCCTCGCGCTGCGCCTGCTTCAGATGCTCCAGCCCTTCGACGTGGGCCAGACGTGCCAGGCGCGGCTTGGACCACCACCAGCTCATGGCCATCTCAAAGAAGGCGATACCGGTGGAGGCGAAGTTTTCCTTGAGCAAGCGCTTGCGCTCGGCCACTGACTTCTCGGGGAAACACAGCTCCAGGTTGCGCTTGGCAATCCGCCGCCGGTCGCCGGCCACCCTATACATCAGCGCCCCCAAAACACGGCCCAGGCGGACTATAAAGGGATAAGGCAGCTGGACCACCAGCCACAACAGGCCCAGGCCCAGCCACAGCGGCCAGAAACGCGGGGATAAAAATGCAGCTCGAAAACGCGGGCGATCCATTACAGATTCCGGACAGACAACAAGGCCGCGCATTCTACATCGGTTCGACCCGGCTTGCGGCTCGCGGGCGTTCTCGTTATAAGTCTCGGCACTTTTAGTGACAAGCCGCTTTATGCCGACCATGAGCCAAACCGAATCGCTAGACCAAGATCCTGTGTTCCAGTTAAAGGGCAGCATGCTCGCCATCACTGTGCTGGAACTGGCCCGCAACGACCTTGAAGGCCTCGATCGCCAATTGGCCGCGAAGGTGGCACAGGCCCCGAACTTCTTCAGCAACGCCCCCCTGGTGCTGGCCCTGGACAAACTGCCGGCCAGCGAAGGCGCAGTCGATCTGCCGAGCCTGATGCGCGTATGTCGCCAGCATGGCCTGCGTACCCTGGCGATCCGCGCCAATCGCATCGAAGACATTGCCGCGGCCATTGCCGTCGACCTGCCGGTGCTGCCGCCCTCCGGCGCCCGCGAACGGCCGCTCGACCCGCAGGAAAACGAGCTGCGCAAAAAACCGGAAAAACCGCCGGAACCGACCATAAAACCGACTCGCATCATCACTTCGCCAGTACGTGGCGGGCAGCAGATCTATGCCCAGGGTGGCGATCTGGTAGTGGTGTCCTCGGTCAGCCCGGGTGCGGAACTTCTCGCCGATGGCAACATCCATGTATACGGCCCCATGCGCGGTCGCGCACTGGCGGGCGTCAAGGGTGATACCAAGGCCAGGATTTTCTGTCAGCAGTTGAGCGCTGAACTGGTCTCCATCGCTGGCCAGTACAAGGTTTCCGAAGACTTGCGACGTGATCCGTTATGGGGTGCGGGCGTGCAGGTCAGCCTGTCGGGTGACGTGTTGAACATCACTCGTCTTTAACGGATACTGCCGCATTTTCCAAGCATCTCTAAAACGTAGCGAAAACGGCTCAAACGAAGTGGGAAATTGGCAATAGGCGGTGTTTACCGAGGGTAAATCCTGCTGCTGACCGAACTCCAGCCCAGGCTGTCCGACTGAAGTAGTTTTCAAGAGATGTTTTTCAGGGGCTAAAAGTCCTTTTTCCTTAGGGGTGAAACACCTTGGCCAAGATTCTCGTGGTTACATCCGGCAAGGGTGGTGTGGGTAAGACCACCACCAGCGCCGCTATCGGTACCGGCCTCGCTCTGCGCGGCCACAAAACAGTCATCGTCGACTTCGACGTCGGCCTGCGTAACCTCGACCTGATCATGGGCTGCGAACGCCGCGTGGTGTACGACTTCGTCAATGTGGTCAACGGCGAAGCCAACCTGCAGCAAGCCCTGATCAAAGACAAGCGCCTGGAAAACCTCTACGTACTGGCCGCCAGCCAGACCCGCGACAAAGACGCGCTGACCGTCGAAGGCGTGGAAAAAGTCCTGATGGAACTCAAGGAAACCTTCGAGTTCGTGGTCTGCGATTCCCCTGCCGGTATCGAGAAAGGCGCTCACCTGGCCATGTACTTCGCCGACGAAGCGATTGTCGTGACCAACCCTGAAGTGTCTTCGGTACGTGACTCCGATCGCATGCTGGGCCTGCTGGCCAGCAAATCGCGCCGCGCCGAAAAAGGCGAAGACCCGATCAAGGAACATTTGCTGCTGACCCGCTACAACCCCGAGCGCGTCAGTAACGGCGAAATGCTTGGCGTCGAAGACGTCAAGGAAATCCTCGCCGTGACCCTGCTGGGTGTCATCCCGGAATCTCAAGCGGTGCTCAAGGCCTCCAACCAGGGCGTGCCGGTCATTCTCGACGACCAGAGCGACGCCGGTCAGGCGTACAGCGATGCCGTCGATCGTTTGCTGGGCAAAACCGTGGAACATCGGTTCCTTGATGTCGAGAAGAAGGGATTCTTCGAGCGCCTGTTTGGAGGTAGATAATGAATCTTTTTGACTTCTTTCGTGCCAATAAAAAGGTAAGTACCGCGTCGGTAGCGAAAGAGCGTCTGCAGATTATCGTGGCGCATGAACGCGGCCAGCGCAGCACCCCCGATTACTTGCCGGCCTTGCAGAAGGAACTGGTGGAAGTGATCCGCAAGTACGTCAATATCGGGTCCGATGATGTGCACGTCGCCCTGGAAAACCAGGGTAGCTGCTCGATTCTGGAACTCAATATCACCCTGCCGGATCGCTGATCGATCCCGCTGGAGCCACGGCGGCTCGGGACCTGGTGCACTGCATCAGGCTTCCGAGCCGCCGTTGGCGTTTGTTACGAGGCTGTTTTAATGCCGCTGTCGAATATCCGCATCATCCATCAGGACGCCGCCGTACTGGTGGTGAACAAGCCCACGCTGCTGCTCTCCGTGCCCGGCCGGGCCGATGACAACAAGGACTGCCTGATTACCCGCCTGCAGGAAAACGGCTACCCCGAAGCGCGAATCGTCCACCGCCTGGACTGGGAAACCTCAGGCATCATCCTGCTGGCTCGCGACCCCGACACCCATCGCGAACTCTCGCGCCAGTTTCATGACCGCGAAACGGAAAAAGCCTACACCGCACTCTGCTGGGGCCAGCCGGAACTGGACAGCGGCAGCATCGACCTGCCCCTGCGCTACGACCCGCCGACCAAACCACGCCATGTGGTCGATCACGAATTTGGCAAGAACGCCCTGACCTTCTGGCGCGTGCTGGAACGTTGTGGCGACTGGTGCCGGGTAGAGCTGACACCGATCACCGGGCGCTCGCACCAGCTGCGCGTGCACATGCTGTCCATCGGCCACCCCCTGCTTGGCGACGGCCTGTATGCGCACCCACAAGCCCTGGCCGCCTGGCCACGCCTGTGCCTGCACGCCAGCATGCTCAGCTTCACTCACCCGCAAAGCGGCGAGCGCTTGCGCTTCGAGTGCCCGGCGCCGTTCTGATGCTTGCCGGAGTCAGCGCCCGCCTCAAAAAAGCCCCTCATCCCAGGGGCTTTTTTGAAACACCTTGTAGTGAAAGAACTCAAAAAAAATGTAACTTAAATGTGAATTTTTTGTGAAATAATGTGAAAAGTTTCGGATCCAAAATTGAAGAAATAAAGGCGGGATGCCAGCGTGCTCAGCAGTATGAATCTTCACATTGATTACCCTTTCACGTTTTCCTTTCTGAACACCACCTTGCATCTTCGTGAGAAACCCTCCAGCAAGGTCGCTCAAGCGCTCAAAAAACTCATCAAACATCGCCACGAAAAAAAGCAGACCCGTGCCAGTGCCCCCCTGAGTACCACCGATACTTCACTGTTCGCCAAAGTCCAGCCTCTGGACAGTTTCAAGGCGAAAGTCCGCGTGACCCTGGGCAAGCCACAACGCAATGGGCGTTTCGACTGGCCCCTGGAAGAGTTGATCAACACTCAGGAAGCCCAGAGTCGCGGGGTCAACATGCCTCCACTGCAGGGTTATGGCTACACCAAGGGTCGCCTGGGGCTGACCCACGAATACTTCATCATCACCCACCTGCTGGAAGACCATATAAACGGCGTGGAGTGGCTGCAAAAGCACCCTGAGAGGGTCGAGCAATTCGTGCGCGACGCCTTCGCCCTGCTGGGTTCCCTGACCCAGAAAGAAATCATCCACATGGATTTCTGGGCCGGCAATATCATGCTGCCGCCTACTGTCGACGCTGAACTCAAAGTCATCGACTTCGAAAACTGCTTTGCCAGGCCTGCCCAACACCACAGCGAAACCCTGGGCTTCCAACTGGGTTTTTTCTATCGGCGGGAAATCTACAAACTGATTACCGAAGCCGATTACGATCGCCTGGTCGATGAATATGTGGGCCAGCAACAAAACGTCTCATCAGAGAAATTCCACGCGTTCTACCAGCCCAGCAAACACGAGCACGTGGGGCGCAAGCAACGGCGCGACGTCTATCTCAGCGGCCAACTGGTGGTTGGCTGAGCCGCGGGGGCAAGCGGACAACAATCGCCGCGTTGTCCCTGCAATGCCTTGGGCCAATACGTTAAACTCGCGCCACTGCTGTCTGGAGCTACTTATGCGCGAAGAGTTGAACCAAGGCCTGATCGATTTCCTCAAGGCCTCCCCTACCCCTTTCCATGCCACCGCCAGCCTTGTCCAGCGCCTGGAAGCGGCAGGTTTTCAACGTCTCGACGAGCGCGAGCCGTGGACCACCGAAGCCAATGGTCGCTATTACGTCACTCGCAATGACTCCTCGATTGTCGCGTTCAAGCTGGGCCGGCATTCGCCGCTGCAGGGCGGGATTCGCCTGGTCGGCGCCCATACCGACAGCCCGTGCCTGCGGGTCAAGCCGCAGCCGGAGTTGCAGCGCCAGGGCTTCTGGCAGCTGGGTGTCGAAGTCTATGGCGGCGCGCTGCTGGCGCCGTGGTTCGACCGCGACCTGTCGCTGGCCGGGCGCGTCACCTTCCGTCGTGATGGCAAGGTTGAAAGCCAACTGATCGACTTCAAGGCGCCGATCGCGATCATTCCCAACCTGGCCATTCACCTCAACCGTGAGGCCAACCAGGGCTGGGCGATCAACGCCCAAACTGAATTGCCGCCGATCCTGGCCCAATTTGCCGGTGACGAGCGCGTGGATTTCCGTGCCGTGCTCACCGATCAGCTGGCCCGCGAGCATGGTTTGAACGCCGACGTGGTCCTCGACTACGAGCTGAGCTTCTACGACACCCAGAGCGCGGCGATCATCGGCCTGCATGGCGACTTTATCGCCGGCGCGCGCCTGGACAACCTGTTGTCCTGCTATGCGGGCCTGCAAGCCCTGCTGACCGCCGAGACCGATGAAACCTGCGTACTGGTGTGCAACGACCACGAAGAAGTCGGTTCCTGCTCGGCCTGCGGTGCCGATGGACCAATGCTGGAGCAGACCCTGCGCCGCCTGCTGCCGGAAGGTGATGAGTTCGTACGCACCATTCAGAAATCGCTGCTGATCTCTGCGGACAATGCCCACGGCGTGCACCCAAACTATGCCGACAAGCACGATGCCAACCATGGCCCGAAACTCAACGCTGGCCCGGTGATCAAGGTCAACAGCAACCAGCGCTACGCCACCAACAGCGAAACCGCCGGATTCTTCCGCCACCTGTGCATGGCCGAAGAAGTGCCGGTGCAGAGCTTTGTGGTGCGCAGCGACATGGGATGTGGTTCGACCATCGGCCCGATTACCGCCAGCCACCTGGGCGTGCGTACCGTGGACATCGGCTTGCCGACGTTCGCCATGCACTCGATTCGTGAACTGTGCGGCAGCCACGACCTGGCGCATCTGGTAAAAGTGCTGAGCGCATTCTACGCCAGCCGCGAGTTGCCATAATCCTGTAGCCGCTGCCGAGGCACTAGGCTGCGCGGGCCGAAATGGGCGCAGTGGAAGTGTCAGTTTTATTGGACCAGCGCAGCCTGCGGCAGCGGCTACAGGTTTGTTTCTGATACACATCAATCCGGGTCGCAGCAAAGCGACCTAGACTTATTAGTACTCTCTCTGACAAGGCAGTCGCCATGATCTCGATGTCGTCGTTTCACTCCATGCTCATTCCGATCCTGACCGGGATGATCCTGCTGGCCATCGGCTTCAACTTCCGCGACAAAAACGCCGGGGTGTTCACCATGTGGGTGGGCATGCTGCTGATTCTCGGCACAGTGGTCTACAAGATCCTCGCCAAACTCGCCGAATAAATCAGCCCGCCAAGCTCGCATTGGCCCGGACTGCCTCGTACACTCGGTCGATCCGCTATTGTCCGAGGTTGCCCGCCCAGTGTTCGCTCGTCTGTTCCGCCTGCCCTACTGCTTGCTTGTCTGCCTGCTGACCCTGCTGCCGCTGACAGCTGCCCAGGCGGTCGGCCTGCCGGGGCTGCTCAATAACTCGAGCAAGACCCAGGCCCAGGCCGACCAGCCACTGGGGCAATCCCTGGATGAAGTGATCAAGTCACTGGAAAACGACCAGCAACGGGCGAAGCTGCTGGCCGATCTGAAAAAGCTGCGCGACACCACGAAAAAGGCTCAGCCGATCAGCGAGGAAGGCGTGCTCGGCCTGATAGGCGGCACCCTGGCGAGCCTGGAAAAACAGTTCTCCGGTGCCGACAGCCCGATCAACCGCTGGTCCGCAGAATTCGACCAGGCCAAGGACGAACTCTCGGCGCTGATGCTGCCCGCCAGCGAATGGCTGCCGATCATCTTTGCCTTTGCCATGATCCTGATGCTCTGGAGCCTGCTGGCCGCCGCGCTGATCTGGATCAGCCACCGGGTCCGCCTGCGCTTTGGCCTGACCGAGGAACTGCCGCAACACCCCAAGACCTGGGACATGCTGCGCTTTGCCCTGCGCAAGCTCGGCCCCTGGCTGATCGCGCTGTTGATCACGGTGTACATGAGCTACGCCCTGCCTTCCTCCCTGGGCAAGGACCTGGCCATGGTCCTGGCGTATGCGCTGGTGGTCGGCACCTTCTTTTCGGCGATCTGCGTGGTGGCGTTTTCGGTGCTTGACGGCCCGCATCGTCACCGCGCGCTCTACATTCTGCGCCGTCAGGCATTCCGCCCGCTGTGGTTGATCGGCAGTTTTGCCGCCTTTGGCGAAGCCCTCAGCGACCCGCGCCTGGTGGCCAGCCTGGGCAGCCACCTGGCGCACACCGCCGCCACGCTCGCCAATGTGATGGCGGCGCTTTCCACGGCGGTGTTCATCCTGCGCTTTCGCCGCCCGATCGCCCACCTGATCCGTAACCAGCCACTGTCGCGGCGCCTGACCCGCCGTGCGCTGAGCGATACCATCGAAATCATTGGCACGTTCTGGTACTTGCCAGCGCTGCTGCTGGTAGGCATCTCGCTGTTCGCCACCTTCGTTTCCGCCGGCGACACCAGCACCGCCCTGCGTCAATCGCTGATCTGCACCGTGCTGCTGGTACTGTGCATGGTGATCAACGGCCTGGTGCGACGCCACTCGCTCAAGCCCCTGCGCGGACACAAGCGCCATGCGCTGTATTCCGAACGCCTGAAAAGCTTCTGCTACACCCTCGCCCACCTGCTGGTCTGGCTGGCGTTTATCGAGTTGGGATTACGGGTCTGGGGCATGTCGCTGATCCGCTTCACCGAAGGCGAGGGCCACGAAGTCAGCGTCAAACTGTTCAGCCTCGCCGGCACGCTGATCTTCGCCTGGCTGATCTGGATCCTCAGCGACACCGCCGTGCATCACGCCCTGACCCGCTCGCGCAAAGGCCTGGCCAATGCCCGCGCGCAGACCATGATGCCGCTGATCCGCAACGTGCTGTTCGTGGCCATCTTCATCATTGCCACCATCGTCGCCCTGGCCAACATGGGTATGAACGTCACGCCGCTGCTGGCCGGTGCCGGTGTGATCGGCCTGGCGATCGGTTTCGGTGCGCAGTCCCTGGTGGCCGACCTGATCACCGGCCTGTTCATCATCATTGAAGATTCCCTGGCTATCGATGACTACGTCGACGTCGGCGGCCACCTCGGCACCGTCGAGGGCCTGACCATCCGTACCGTGCGCCTGCGGGACATCGACGGCATCGTGCACACCATCCCGTTCAGTGAAATCAAGAGCATCAAAAACTACTCCCGGGAGTTCGGCTACGCGATTTTCCGCGTGGCCATCCCCTACAACATGGAGATTGATGACGCCATCAAGCTGATGCGCGATGTCGGCCAGAAGATGCGTTCCGACCCACTGCAACGGCGCAATATCTGGTCGCCCCTGGAGATCCAGGGTGTAGAGAGCTTTGAATCCGGCAGCGCGGTGCTGCGCGCACGCTTCAAGACCGCGCCGATCAAGCAATGGGAAGTGTCACGGGCCTTCAACCTGTCGCTCAAGCGCCACCTCGACGCCGCAGGCCTGGATCTGGCGACCCCACGCATGAGTATCCAGGTGATCACCGGCGCCGGTGGTGCAGAAAAAGAGTAAGCCCCTCCCTCCTGCACGCCGATCACTTGGCCAGTGGCCGGTATCAGGCCACGTCGACCCCGACATGGATCGCATCATGGCGCCAGAACTCCAGATCACAATCGATCAGCCGCTCGTGCTGGTCGTAGTTGACCCGGGCAATGCGCAATCCGGGGCTGCCCACCGACACCCGCAAGGCCGCCGCCGCCTCCACCTGCAACGAGGTCGGCACGATCTCGAAGCGCACCCGCCCGTAATGCAGGTCGTAGTGCCGGGCGTAGAGTTCGGTGATCGACTGGTTCAGGTCAAGATCGAGGATCTTCGGAAAGTACTGCGGGTTCAGGTAGTGCTCGACATACAGCACCAGCCGCTCATCGATGCGTCGCGCCCGGCAGATCTGGATCACGCTGGATAACGCCGGCAGTTGCAGCCAGGCACAGACCGCCGCCGACGCCGGCTGCAAGCGTGCGGAGATGACCTCGGTGGAAGGTACCCGTCCCTGGGCACTGACCATGGCGTGGAAGTGGCTGCGCTGCATCAGGTTGTAAGCCAGCCGTGGCGGCGAGACAAACCAGCCGCGGCGCTCCTCGCGATAAATCTGGCCCTGGGCTTCCAGCTGCAACAACGCCTCACGCACCGTGATACGGGTGGTGCCGAACAACTCACTGAGTTTGCGCTCGGCCGGCAGCTTGCTGCCTGCCGCCAGCAGGCCATGGTCGATCTGTTCCTGCAGGACCTGGCCAATGGCGGTTACCGCCTTTGTTGCATCGATGCGCATCAACGTTACCTATCTGGACTAGACCAGCACTGTTACAGGGCAGCCAGCCTGGCAAACAAGGCCTCTGCAAGTCGACCAAAGCCTAGGCAATACATATGACTGACAGATGACAAAGCCGCCGAACGGCTGTTGCAGACACCTGCAATTACTTCGCCAAGTCCTTTCATTTCAGCTGTTTAGCCATGGTCTACGCTTATCTCGCGGCGCCCAACCTGCGGCCATCAAAAACCTTGCAGGACTGATGCCGACATCAAAGTGTCATCCAGCACGCCTAAATTGGCTCAGGTATTGCTGACCTAGACCAACCCAACCGCAAACGTCGATAAAAACGCAGCGTTGAACACGCCCAAAGGAGCTTCGGATGAAACAGCTTTTCCTGGCATCACTGTTAGGCTCGACCATTGCCATGTGCACCGCAGCCATGGCGGCTGATACCGATTTGAAAACCCTGGAAGCCGCTGCGAAAGCGGAAGGTGCGGTCAACAGCGTCGGCATGCCCGATGACTGGGCCAACTGGAAAGGCACCTGGGACGACCTGGCCAAACTCTATGGCCTCAAGCACATCGATACCGACATGAGCTCGGCCCAGGAAATCGCCAAGTTCGCGGCCGAAAAAGACAATGCCAGCGCCGACATCGGCGACGTCGGTGCCGCCTTCGGCCCGATCTCGGTCAAGCAGGGCGTGGTTCAGCCTTACAAGCCAAGCACCTGGGCCCAGGTCCCGGATTGGGCCAAGGACAAGGACGGCAACTGGGCCCTGGCCTATACCGGCACCATTGCCTTCATCATCAACAAGAAATTGCTGCACGGGTCCGAAGCGCCGAAAAGCTGGGCCGACCTGGAGAAAGGCAAGTACAAGGTTTCCATCGGTGACGTCAGCACCGCCGCGCAAGCCGCCAACGGTGTATTGGCCGCCGCCATCGCCAAGGGCGGCGATGAAAAGAACATCCAGCCGGCCTTGCTGCTGTTCGCCGAAATCGCCAAGCAGGGACGCCTGTCCCTGGCCAACCCGACCATCGCCACCTTGGAAAAGGGTGAGGTCGAAGTCGGCGTGGTCTGGGACTTCAACGGCTTGAGCTATCGCAACAAGATGGTCAACAAGGACGACTACATCGTGCTGATCCCTTCGGACGGTTCGGTGATCTCCGGCTACACCACCATCATCAACAAATACGCCAAGCACCCGAACGCCGCCAAACTGGCACGCGAATACATCTTCAGCGACGCCGGCCAGACCAACCTGGCACGGGGCAACGCCCGGCCGATCCGTGCCGAACACCTGACTCTGCCGGCCGAGGTCCAGGCCAACCTGCTGCCTAACGAGCAATACAAACACGTCACGCCGATCAAGGACCCCGATGCCTGGGAAAAGACCTCCAAAGGCCTGCCGCAGAAGTGGCAGGAAGAAGTGATCATCAACATGCAGTAAGGCTGTAATCCCCAGGGGCCGGGTTGCCGGCTCCTGGCGGTTCAACGCTGTATCTGATCCGGAGTCCTGCAACCCATGAAGCACAACGTCATCCTGGTGGTGCTCGACGGCCTGAATTACCAGGTCGCCCGAGATGCCATGGGCCACCTTCAGGCTTACTGCGGTGCAGGGCGCGCAGCGCTGTACCAGCTCGAATGCGAACTGCCCGCCCTGTCTCGCCCGCTCTATGAATGCATCCTCAGCGGGGTACCGCCGATCGACAGCGGCATCGTGCACAACAATGTCTCGCGACTATCGACCCAACGCAGCATCTTCCATTACGCCCGGGATGCCGGGCTCAGTACCGCCGCGGCGGCCTATCACTGGGTCAGCGAGCTGTATAACCGGACGCCCTTTGTCGCGGCCCGTGATCGGCATACCGACAACCCGGAGCTGCCCATCCAGCAGGGGCACTTCTACTGGAATGATCACTACCCGGATTCGCACCTGTTCGCCGACGCCGAGCACCTGCGCTTGCGCCACGCGCCGAACTTCCTGCTGGTGCACCCGATGAACATCGACGATGCCGGGCACAAGCACGGCCTCGACACCGCGCAGTACCGCAACAGCGCACGCTCGGCCGACATCATCCTGGCCGACTACCTGCAAGGCTGGCTCGACGCCGGTTACCAGGTGCTGGTGACCGCCGACCACGGCATGAACAATGACCGCTCGCACAATGGCCTGTTGCCCGAAGAGCGCGAAGTGCCGCTGTTCGTGATCGGTGATGCGTTCAGTTTCAACCCTGACGCCGCGCCCACGCAGACCCAATTGTGCGGCACGGTCTGCGAGTTGCTCGGCGTCCCCCACGACAAACCTGCATGCCGGGAGCTGTTGAAGTGAATTCAGTCACCCGTGGTAAATGGCTGGCGATCCTGTGCCTGGTGCCTTTCGCCCTGTTCTTCATCGTGTTCCAGATCGCGCCGCTGATCTGGGTCATGATCAACAGCCTGCGATCGGAAGAGTTCGGCTGGGGCCTGGCCAACTTCAGCAAGATCTTCAACTCCAAGTTCTACCTGCAATCGATCCAGTACAGCCTGGAGCTGGCGTTCTGGTCCAGCACGTTCGGCATCGTCATCGCGGTGCTCGGCAGCTACTCGCTGCGTCGCGTGGATTCCAGATTGCGCAACTTCGTGAACGCCTTCGCCAACATGACCAGCAACTTTTCCGGCGTGCCACTGGCCTTCGCGTTCATCATCCTGCTGGGCTTCAACGGCACCATCACCCTGATGCTCAAGCAGTCGGGGATCATTCAAGACTTCAACCTGTACTCCAAGACCGGGCTGATCATTCTCTACACCTACTTCCAGATTCCCCTCGGCGTCCTGCTGCTGTACCCGGCGTTCGATGCCCTGCGCGAAGACTGGCGCGAGTCGGCTTCCCTGCTTGGGGCCAATGGCTGGCAGTTCTGGCGCCACATCGGCTTGCCCGTGCTGACCCCGGCCCTGCTCGGCACGTTCGTCATCCTCTTGGCCAATGCCCTGGGCGCCTACGCCACGGTATTTGCCCTGACCACTGGTAACTTCAACGTGCTGCCGATCCGCATCGCGGCGATGGTGTCGGGGGATATTTCCCTGGACCCGAACATGGCCAGCGCCCTGGCCGTGGTGCTGGTAGCGCTGATGACCCTGGTGACCATCGTCCATCAGTTGCTGCTGAAGAGGAGCTACCATGTCTCGCGCTGAACAAGGCTCCGCCCACCTCTACCACCGGGTAGTGGTCTACCTGCTGTTCGTGATCCTGTTGCTGCCCCTCGCCGGGACCCTGATCTACTCCCTTGCCAGCAGTTGGTCGGCGACCATCCTGCCCAGCGGTTTCACCTTCAAGTGGTTCGTGCAGCTGTGGAGCGATCCGCGTTTTCTGAGCGCATTCGGCCAGTCACTGCTGGTCTGCGTCGGCGCCTTGATCCTGTCGGTGGTGCTGATCCTGCCGTTGCTGTTTGTCGTGCATTACCACTTCCCCAAGCTCGACGCGCTGATGAATATCCTGATCCTGCTGCCCTTCGCGGTGCCGCCGGTGGTGTCGTCGGTCGGCCTGTTGCAGCTTTACGGTTCAGGCCCCTTCGCCATGGTCGGCACGCCGTGGATCCTGATCGGCTGCTACTTCACCGTCGCCTTGCCGTTCATGTACCGGGCGATCACCAACAACCTGCAGGCAATCAACCTGCGCGACCTCATGGATGCAGCCCAATTGCTGGGCGCCAGTACCTGGCAGGCGGCGATCCTGGTGGTGCTGCCGAACCTGCGCAAAGGCTTGATGGTGGCGTTGCTGCTGTCGTTCTCGTTCCTGTTCGGCGAGTTTGTGTTCGCCAACATCCTGGTCGGCACCCGCTATGAAACCCTGCAGGTCTACCTCAACAACATGCGCAACAGCAGTGGCCACTTCACCAGTGCGCTGGTGATCTCGTACTTCCTCTTTGTCCTGGTCCTGACCTGGGCCGCCAACACTTTGAACAAGGACAAAAGCCAATGAGCTATGTCAGCGTCCAGCATCTGCAAAAAAGTTACGGGCAAAAAGGCGCCGCCGCCACGCCGGTGTTCAGCGACATCAATTGCGAAATCGCCAAGGGCGAGTTCGTCACCCTGCTCGGCCCCTCCGGCTGCGGCAAATCCACCCTGCTGCGCTGCATCGCCGGGTTGACCCCGGTGGACGCCGGCAAAATCCTTCTCGAAGGCCAGGACATCGTGCCGCTGAGCCCGCAGAAACGCGGAATCGGCATGGTGTTCCAGAGCTACGCGCTGTTCCCCAACATGACCGTGGAACAGAACGTCGCCTTTGGCCTGCGGATGCAGAAGGTCAACGCCGACGACAGCCACAAGCGCGTGCTCGAAGCCCTGCAATTGGTCGAGCTCAATGAGTTTGCCGGGCGCTACCCCCATCAGCTGTCCGGCGGCCAATGTCAGCGCGTGGCCCTGGCCCGCTCCCTGGTGACCCGCCCGCGCCTGCTGCTGCTCGATGAGCCGCTGTCGGCCCTGGATGCGCGGATCCGCAAGCACCTGCGCGAGCAGATCCGGCAGATCCAGCGCGAGCTGGGCCTGACCACGATTTTCGTGACCCATGACCAGGAAGAAGCCCTGACCATGTCCGACCGGATCTTCCTGATGAACCAGGGGCGGATCGTCCAGAGCGGCGACGCCGAGACCCTCTACACCGCGCCAGTGGATGCATTCGCCGCCGGGTTTATCGGCAACTACAACCTGCTGGACGCCGAGAGCGCGAGCCGCTTGCTGCAACGGACGATCAGCGGACGCATCGCGATTCGCCCGGAAGCCATTGAACTCAGCCACAGCGGCGAGCCTGACGCCCTCGTGCGTAGCCACAGCCTGCTGGGCAATGTGATTCGCTATCGCGTGGAAGCCCGGGGCGTGGAATTGGTGGTCGATGTGCTCAACCGTTCGGCGGCCGACTTGCATGCCGACGGCCAGCGCCTGGCACTTTCCATCGATCCCTCGGCCCTGTGTGAGGTAGCCTGATGCCTTTGACAGCAACGCTTCTGAAGAGAGACCTGCACTGATGGCCCTGGCAATTTTTGATCTGGACGAAACCCTGATTCACGGCGACTGCGCCACCCTCTGGAGCGAGCAGATGGGGCGCCTGGGCTGGGTCGACAGCGAGTCGTTCATGCGCCGCAACCACGAGCTGATGGACGCCTACAGCCACGGCAAGCTGGCGATGGAAGAGTTCATGAGTTTCAGCCTGGAACCCATGGCCGGGCGCACCCCGGAAGAAGTCGCTCACCTGGTAGGACCCTGGGTCGAAGACGTGATCGAACCGATCATCTACAGCGACGCCTGCAAGGCCATCGCCGCCCATCGCCAGGCCGGTGACCGGATCCTGGTGATCTCGGCCTCGGGCACGCACCTGGTCAAGCCGATTGCCGAGCGCCTAGGCATCGATGAAGTGCTGGGGATCGAGCTGGAAGTCACCCACGGGGTCTACAGCGGCAACACCGTCGGTACCCTGACCTACCGCGAGGGCAAGATCACTCGGCTCCTGCAATGGCTGGATGAAGAAGAGGAAAACCTCGAGGGCGCAAGCTTCTATTCCGACTCGCGCAACGATTTGCCGTTGCTGCTCAAGGTCGACCACCCCCACGCGGTCAACCCCGACCCGGTGCTGCGCGAACATGCCGAAAAAGCCGGCTGGCCGATTCATCACTGGAAGTAACCCAGCGCCTGATAGGGCCGCGGCTACCCTCTCTGTAGCCGCTGCCGAAGGCTGCGTTGCCCCTCGACAACGCCGCATCTCAACAGCGATTTCCCACCGCTCGACACCGCCAGGGCAGCCTCACGGCAGCGGCTACGAGTGACGGTCAAACCAAGGTGGGATCAATCACCAGCACCAGCTTGCCCGAGACCTGATTGGTCGCCAGTTCGGCAAATGCCGCTTCGGCATCCTTGATCGGGTAGGCCCTGGCCAGTTGCGGGCTCAGGCGCCCTTCGGCGAACAGGGGCCAGACGTGTTGGCTCAGGTCGCTGAACAAGTCTGCCTTGAATTGCTCGTCGCGGCTGCGCAGGGTCGAACCGAGCAATTGCACACGCTTGGCCAACACCTGGGCCAGGTCCAATTTCGCCTCGCGCCCCCCCATCAAGCCAATCAGTGCCCAACGCCCGTCACGGGCCAGCAGCTTGAGGTTGAGCGCGGCATAGTTGGCACCGACCGGGTCGAGAATCACATCAAACGGCGCAAAATCATTCAGGCCTTCAAGGCCATCGGTACGCACCACACCCCCCTGTGCGCCCAGGGACTCACAGTACGCCAGACGCTCGGCCGAACCGACGCTGACCCAACAGGGATTGCCAAAGGCCTTGCACAGCTGGATCGCCGCCGAACCGACGCCACTGGCACCGGCGTGCAGCAGAACCTTTTCCCCGGGCTTGAGCGCCGCCAGCTGGAACAGATTCAACCACGCCGTGCTGTACACCTCCGGCAAGGCCGCGGCCTCGGCCAGGGACAGGCCTTCCGGTACCGGCAATACATGACGGGCATCGACCACCACTTCCTCGGCCATGCCGCCGCCAGCCAACAGTGCACACACCCGGTCGCCGATCTGCCACGAGGCCCCCGGCCCCACCTCACTGATCACTCCGGAGCATTCCAGCCCCAGCACCTGGCTCGCACCGGGCGGCGGTGGATAGAGCCCGGCCTTCTGCAGCAAATCGGCTCGATTCAGGCCGGCAGCGGCCACCCGGATGCGAACTTGACCTACATCACACGCAGGGCTCGGCTCTTCAACCCACTCCACTTGACCTTCAACGCCTTGCAATGCTTTCACAGTGCCTCCATAGTGAGTCTGGACTGAGCCCGATGCTGTAGCGCCGGGCTTTTTGCATTATGCGACCGGCCCTTATGGAACCGGCGACTTCAAAGACGGCCTAATATGCGTTATCAATTGCCCCCGCGTCGAATCAGCATGAAGCATTTGTTCCCCAGCACCGCCCTCGCTCTTTTCATTGGTATTGGCCTGTTGCCGATGTCGGCCAATACGTTCGCAGCCAATAGCTGGGACAAACTTCAGCCTGATCGCGAAGAGGTGATTGCCAGCCTTAGCGTCGTCGAGCTGCTCAAGCGCCACCATTACAGCAAGCCTCCGCTGGATGATGCGCGTTCGGTAATTATCTACGACAGCTATATCAAGCTGTTGGACCCTTCGCGCAGCTACTTTCTGGCCAGCGATATCGCCGAATTCGACAAGTGGAAAACCCAGTTCGACGACTTCCTGAAAAGCGGCGACCTCAACGCCGGGTTCACCATCTACAAGCGCTACCTGGACCGGGTCAAAACCCGTCTCGATTTCGCCTTGGCAGAGCTGGACAAGGGCGTCGACAAATTCGATTTCACCACCAAGGAAACCTTGCTGATCGATCGCAAGGACGCTCCCTGGCTCAAGACCACCGCAGAGCTCGACGACCTGTGGCGCAAACGCGTCAAGGATGAAGTCCTGCGCCTGAAGATCGCGGGCAAAGAGCCCAAGGCCATCCAGGAACTGCTGACCAAGCGCTACAAGAACCAGTTGGCGCGCCTGGACCAGACCCGTGCCGAAGACATCTTCCAGGCCTACATCAACACCTTCGCCATGTCATACGATCCGCACACCAACTATCTGTCGCCAGATAACGCGGAAAACTTCGACATCAACATGAGCCTGTCGCTGGAAGGCATCGGCGCCGTGTTGCAGAGCGACAACGACCAGGTCAAGGTCGTACGCCTGGTGCCGGCTGGCCCGGCAGACAAGACCAAACAAGTGGCACCGGCAGACAAGATCATCGGTGTCGCCCAGGGCGACAAGGAAATGGTCGACGTGGTCGGCTGGCGCCTGGACGAAGTGGTCAAGCTGATCCGTGGCCCGAAAGGCACCCTGGTGCGCCTGGAGGTGATCCCGGCCAGCAATGCGCCAAACGACCAGACCAGCAAGATCGTGCCGATCACCCGCGAAGCGGTGAAGCTCGAAGACCAGGCGGTGAAGAAGTCGGTCCTCAACCTGAAACAGGACGGCAAGGACTACAAGCTCGGGGTGATCGAGATCCCGGCCTTCTACCTGGACTTCAAGGCCTTCCGTGCCGGCGATCCGGACTACAAGAGCACCACTCGTGATGTGAAGAAACTGCTGACCGAGTTGCAGAAGGAAAAAGTCGACGGCGTGGTCATCGACCTGCGTAACAACGGTGGCGGCTCGCTGCAGGAAGCCACCGAGCTGACCAGCCTGTTTATCGACAAAGGCCCGACCGTACTTGTGCGCAACGCTGATGGCCGCGTGGATGTGCTGGAAGATGAGAACCCGGGTGCCTTCTACAAAGGCCCGATGGCGCTGCTGGTCAACCGCCTCTCGGCGTCGGCCTCGGAGATTTTCGCCGGTGCGATGCAGGACTACCACCGCGCATTGATCGTCGGCGGCCAGACCTTCGGCAAAGGCACGGTGCAAACCATTCAGCCGCTCAACCATGGCGAGCTGAAGCTGACCCTGGCCAAGTTCTACCGGGTTTCCGGGCAGAGCACCCAGCATCAGGGCGTACTGCCGGACGTCAACTTCCCATCGATCATCGACACCAAGGAAATCGGCGAGAGCGCCCTGCCCGAAGCCATGCCGTGGGACACCATTCGTCCTTCGATCAAGCCTGCGGTAGACCCGTTCAAACCGTACCTGGCACAGCTCAAGTCGGAACATGAAGCACGTTCGGCCAAAGACGCGGAATTCGTCTTTATCCGCGACAAGCTGGCCCTGGCGCAGAAACTGATGGCCGAGAAGACCGTCAGCCTCAACGAAGTCGAACGCCGCGCACAACATGCCGACATCGAAGCCAAGCAACTGGCCCTGGAAAACGCCCGCCGCAAGGCCAAGGGCGAGGACCCGCTGAAAGAGCTGAAGAAAGAGGACGAAGACGCACTGGCCGCCGCCGAACCGGACAAGACCAAACCGGAAGACGATGCCTACCTCAGCGAAACCGGGCGCATCCTGCTCGATTACCTGAAGCTCAACACCTCGGTCGCCAAGCACTGACAATGATGGCAATTTAATGCTGACGCTCCTCGGAGCGTCATCAAACAGTCATCATTCTGTCGTGAAATAAAGGACCGGGCGCTGCTCTTGAATCAAGGGCTCGCCCGGTCCTTTTTTTTTCGACAGAGATTGCCATGACCACGACCGAACAGCTGAGTGCCTTGAGTTCAATCCTGGCTCAAAGCGGTCTGCACAGCCTGTTCCAGCCCATCATCAGCTTCTCCGAACGTCGAATCCTGGGTTATGAAGCCTTGAGTCGCGGCCCCTCCAACAGCCCGCTGCATTCGCCGGTAGCGCTGTTCGCCGTGGCCCGCCAGGCCGGACGCCTCAGCGAATTGGAAATAGCCTGCCGTCACAGTGCCTGCAAACGGTTCAGCGAGCAGCAACTGCCCGGCAAACTGTTCCTCAATGTCTCCCCCGAATCCCTGCTTGAAGCCGCCCACCAGCCTGGCCGTACCTTGCAACTGCTGGAGGACTTCGGTATCCCGCCGAGCCAGGTGGTCATCGAGTTGACAGAGCAGACGCCAATCGATGATTTCGGCCTGCTGCAAAACGCACTGCACCATTACCGCGACATGGGCTTCTCGATTGCCCTGGACGATTTGGGCGCCGGTTACTCTAGCCTGCGCCTGTGGTCGGAACTGCGTCCGGACTACGTGAAAATCGACCGCCACTTTATCGACGGCATTCATCAGGACGCGTTGAAGCGCGAATTCGTTGGCTCGATTCTGCAAATCGCCAGGGCCTCCCGGGCCCAGGTTATCGCCGAGGGCATCGAACTGGCGGAAGAATTGGCGGTGCTGACCGAGATGGGCGTCGATCTGATTCAGGGCTATCTGCTTTGCCGCCCGCAAGAGCAGCCCCCCCGGGACGCCCGCGCCATGCTGCCCAAGCACGAGAGCAGCACGGTAGCCTTGAGCGATGAAAGCCCCGACCTCAGCGCCCTGCTCAACGAGCAACCGGCAGTGGCGCGTAATACGCCGACCGCCACCGTACTCGAGGCCTTCCGCTCCCAGGCCAACCTGAACTCGCTGGCGGTGCTGGATGAGCGCGGCCAACCCTGTGGCATCGTGCACCGCCATTCGCTGTCCGATGCCCTGCTCAAGCCCTTCGCCACCGACCTGTTCGCGCGCAAGCCCATCAGCCGGCTGATGAACGACGACTTCTTGGCCGTCGAGCTGAGTCAATCATTGCAGCAGGTCAGCCGGCTGATCACCAGCCGCGCACGCCAGCGCATCGAAGAAGACTTCATCATCACCCTCAACGGCGGCTACCTGGGCCTGGGGCGGGTAATCGATGTGCTGAAACTGATCACCGAGCTGAAAATCCAGCAGGCACGCTATGCCAATCCGCTGACCCTGCTGCCGGGTAATGTGCCGATCCAGCAATGCCTGACGCGCCTGCTGCAACAAGGGCGGGAGTCGGTGATCTGTTATGTGGATATCGACAGTTTCAAACCCTTCAACGATATCTACGGCTACGGCCGCGGCGATGAAGTGCTGCTGTGCCTGGCGCAATGCCTGAACGATCGTGTTGACCCCAGTCGCGACTTTGTCGGGCATATCGGCGGCGATGATTTTTTGCTGGTGCTGGGCCCCGAGGATTGGCGCAAGCGCTTGAGCCAGCTCCTGGATGATTTCCACAGCCAGTGCCGACGCTTCTACCGCGCCGAACACCTGGAAGCCGGGTGCTTCATCGCGCCCAACCGCCAGGGCGTGCGCCAGGAATTCGCCCTGCTGTCATTGTCGATCGGGGTGGTGCATCTGCATCCAGAGGCCTGTGGACAACTCGACTCCAGCCAGCTCGCCGAGCTGGCCTCCCAGGCCAAGCACCACGCCAAGAATGTGCTGGGTTACAGCATCCATGTGATCGACAGCCTGGACCTGGCGGCCACACTCAGCGCTGAGGGAGTGCAGGATCCGGTGGATTCAGCTGCGCAAGCTTGAGCTCGGCCAACGGGTGCCCGGCCTTGGCCGCCATGATCCACCAGCGCGCGGCTTCGGCCGGGTCAGGTGCCTTGCTGGCTGTGCCGGCGAGGCTGATCACCCCGACCTGATAAGCGGCCTTGCCGTCCCCGGCCAACGCCGCCAGACGCAACAGGCGCACACCTTCCTCGCGAGCACCGAGCCCCTGGCCGCGAAAAGTCAGGATATGCCCGTAGAAGCTCTGGGCACCGACATCGCCGAGGTTGGCCATGCGCGCAAATTGCCCTTCCAGCCAGTGCCAACTGCGCGGTTGCCGCACCAGCCATGACCAATGAAACAACCGGCGCGCCAGCCAGTAGCCGAAACGTGCCTTGAGTCGCCAGAACATGTCAGGCCTCCGCTGATTCGGGGTACTCGTATTCGAACACCCGCACCACTTCCGAAGCATGCCAGGAGGCCGCGGCTACACCGTCGGACGGCCCGGAAAAACGCCCGAGACGCTCGACACACTCAAAAAAACCGGTGCGTGGCAGGCGACTGGCGCCCTGGCTGATGACCAGCGAACTGCGCAGCGGTTGTTCCGCGCGCGCATCCAGAGCCGCCAAGTGTTCGAGCGCGGCGGTCAGGGTCTGCATGGCGGGGCTGGGTAACTGCAGACGCTCAAGGAGCGCACGATAAGTAAGAAGATGACGCTGTCGACGGGCCTGATCCAGTTCACCCAACAGCCCATCCCAATGCTGACGACTGATCCTTACACTCACGGTTGCTCCCTCCACCCCGGCACCGTCAGTTCCCAGGCCAGGCTGCGGCGAATCGCAGCGTCGGGTAGACGCTCGCCGCTTTCAATCAGGGCCAGGTAAGACGGGCTGATGCCTACTTTGCGGGCCAGCGCCTCAATGGCGATGCCCTTCCCTTCGCGCAAACTGCGTAGTTGATCCAGGCCAGGAAGAACCTGGCCTGGTGCGGCCGCGTGGATGACGGAGTCCGGGCGCGGCGATGGGTCGGTGATCCCTGCTGCTGTCAATAAAGCCTGATACTGAGCCCATGGCACAACCGCATATTCGGGCTCGCCATCGCGTGCAATTATCTGAATATCCATTACTACCCCGTAGGACAACGACACTTAGCGAGTCGGACTTTTCCCTTGAAGTGTAATCCTAACAGTCGCCAAGGTCGCGGGGAGCATCATTGTATGGATCCGTTGCGCAGGATTCAGTCTTTCTTCGGAGCCTCGAGTTGCAATTGCTCCGGGGTATCGGGCAAACGTTCAACCACGGCGAGCTTCTCCGGCAGTTGGCGATTACGCCAAGCGCGGAAGGCATTGAGTTCGTCGTCCAGGGTTTTCATCACCCAGGCCAGCACGGCGATGTCGTCGATCATGCCGAAAACCGGAATGAAGTCGGGAATCGCATCCAGCGGGCTGAGGAAATACATCAGGCCAGCCACAATTGAAATCATCGACTTGGGGCTGATCGCCCGATATTCGCCACGCCAGTAGGCCAGGCACAAGGCCTGGAGCAGTCGCAGGTCGTCCTTGAGCTTGCCGAGGCGGTTGCCCTGACTGGCGCCTTTGCTCGCCACAGCGAACAACAGGGTAGGCAGGCGACCACGGCTGAGCAGCCTTCCGGCGAGGGGCAGGAAGCGGGAAAAATTCCACGGCGCTTTCATCTTCACTCCCACTGAAATGTTATCCACACAAATTGTGGATAACCTTGTGAACAGAGCTATTTTTCACGGCTGAAAGCCCCGTTTCATAAGGGCTGAGCTCAGATCGGGCGTTTTTTACTCACATAAAAAAACCCATTATTTCATTGACTTGGCAGCCTTGTGCGGCTACCCACTGCTTACCTCTTGATCAGACTGCGCCTTGCAGCGTCCGTTCGCATTTTTTACCAGCATCAAGCGCCAGATGCGACAACGCCCCGTCAAGCGGGGCGTTGTTTCAAACACAGACGCGTATTACTTGGCGGCGTCTTGCTTGGCTGGATCTTTGATACCCAGCAGTTCCAGCTCGAATACCAGCACCGAGTTGGCTGGAATCGCCGGGCTCGGGCTTTGCGCGCCGTAAGCCAGGTCGCTAGGGATGTACAGCTTGTACTTCTCGCCAACGTGCATCAGTTGCAGGCCTTCGACCCAACCCGGGATCACGCCGCTTACCGGCAGATCGATCGGGCTGCCACGCTCGACGGAGCTGTCGAACACGGTGCCGTTGGTCAGGGTGCCGGTGTAGTGAACAGTCACTACGTCAGTCGGCTTGGGCTGAGCGCCGTCGGCCTTCTTCAGCACTTCATACTGCAGACCGGAAGCGGTGGTGGTCACACCAGACTTCTTGCCGTTCTCTTCGAGGAATTTCTTGCCGGCTGCAGCCGACTCTTCGCTGACCTTGGCCATGCGCTCTTCTGCACGTTTTTGCAGGGCAGCGAAGGCTTCGACCAACTCGTCATCTTTCAGCTTCTGTTCTTTCTTGCCGACGGCATCTTCGATGCCCTGGGCTACCGCTTTGGAATCCAGATCATCCATGCCTTCCTGGGCAAGACTTTTGCCCATGTTCAGGCCAATACCGTAGGAAGCTTTTTGCGCCGGGGTTTTCAGCTCTACGCTGGTCTGCGAGTCACAACCCGCAAGTACCAGGCTAACCAGGGCCACCGCCGCCGCCAACCGATGCTGTTTCATGCTATTTCCTTGTTCATGCGCCAAAAGGGCAATCGAATAAAGCCGCGAGCTTATCAGGCGCCCACAACCAATGGCTACCGGCATGAGAGCAACAAACCCTGGATTAGTTCACGTCTTAAAGCGCATTTAATCAGCCTGCAAAGGCCAGGGCGGCACCCGCCGCCAAAGCCCGCGGGCGGCCTGATTACGCGATAATGGCGACTTGCCCAGCCTGGTGCCCTAGTGCATAAGGAAACAAAATTCGACAAGGATGTTTAACTTGCGCCTTTTCTACCGTGTATTGACCCTGATCGCACTGCTGCTCGGAATTATCCTAGCCGTCGTCCTGTACTACGTCGCCAACCCCAGATTGCCGGCCTATCAGCCGCCGCAACAGGTGCACTACCTGGAACAGTGGAGTGCTGCCGACCGCCAGACCTACTACTTCACCCCCCAGGGCACCCAGGTCAAAGGCCTGCGTTATGAGTGGTTCGGCGCCCTGGAGTTGCCGTTTTCCGAGCAGCGCTTCGCGGCGCCCGAGTACCTGGCGCGCTTCGGCTTCCTGGTGGACCCGGCGCAGAAAGCCACGCCGAACAACCCGGGCAATCTGCCGGTGGGTTTTGCCCGCCACCAGAACCCGGGCAACCCGGCGCAGTACCTGGACATCACCTGCGCCGCCTGCCACACCGGCGAGCTGCGTTTCAATAACCAGGCACTGCGCATCGACGGCGGTTCGGCCCAGCATGTGCTGCCCTCCAGCGTGCCGACCCTGCGTGGCGGCAGTTTTGGCCAGGCGCTGGTGGCCAGCCTGGCGGCCACCTATTACAACCCGTGGAAATTCGAGCGCTTCGCGCGCAACGTGCTGGGCGATGATTACGAGGCCCAGCACCAACAGTTGCGCAAAGACTTCAAGTTGTCGCTGAACAACTTCCTGCGCGTGGCCTGGAACGATACCCACCGGGGCCTCTATCCGACCGAAGAGGGACCGGGACGCACCGATGCCTTCGGCCGTATCGCCAATGCCAGCTTCGGCGATGCGATCACTCCCGATAACTACCGCGTAGCCAACGCCCCGGTGGATTACCCGCAACTGTGGGACATCTGGACCTTCGACTGGGTGCAGTGGAACGGCTCGGCCCAGCAGCCCATGGCGCGCAACATAGGCGAAGCCCTGGGGGTGGGCGCCACCCTGAATTTCTTCGACGCCAACGGCCAGCCGCTGCAGAACGAAGCACGCTACCCCTCAAGCGTCCGGGTGCGGGAGCTGAACCTGATCGAAGAAACCCTGCAACGCCTCAAGCCACCGGTGTGGCCGCAGGAGTTGTTCGGCGCCATCGACCTGGCGCTGGCGGCCAAGGGTCGCGCGCTGTTTAGCGAGAACTGCGCCGGCTGCCACGTGCCCCCCGTGACCCAGGTCAACGGCCGCCCGGTCCAGCAATTGAGGATGCTGCCGGTCGCAGTGATCGGCACCGACCCCAACAGCGCCAACAACATCGCCGACCAGCGCTACGACCTCAGCGCCCTGAAGTGGGACGCCGCGCAACTGGCCGCGTCCAATGTGCAACTGCACCCGACGCCCACCGAGCCGCTGGACATGAGCCAGCTGTCGGTAGCCAAGGGCCTGGCCTACGTCACCGCCTTTGTCGAGGAGCGCGCCTACCGCGATGCCAAGGTCACCCCCGAAGAGCGGCCCCAGCTCGACGGTTTCGGCCTGCCGATCGGCGTGCGCGAACTGCGTGCCTACAAGGCCCGGCCGCTGGCGGGGGTGTGGGCCACGCCGCCGTTCCTGCATAACGGTTCGGTGCCAAGTATCTATCAGTTGCTGTCGCCTCAGGATGAGCGCGCCACCACCTTCTATAGAGGCACCTTCGACTACGACCCGCGCCACCTGGGCTATCGCACCGAGGCGTTCGCCAATGGCTTTGTGTTCGACACCAAAATCAGCGGCAACCACAACAGCGGCCACGAGTTTCGCGCCGGGGCACGGGGCAATGGGGTGATCGGTCGCCTGCTGCAACCCGAGGAGCGCTGGGCCCTGCTCGAATACCTGAAGGTCCTGGGCGGGCCGCTGGAACCACAACTGCCATGATGATCGACTTCGTTAAAAGGATTGCCCCATGCTGATAACCCTCTGGCTACGCGTCGGTGCCCTGCTGGGCAAGACTCTGCTCTGGCTGCTGGGCCTGGGGCTGCTCGGCTGGGCCCTGTCCAGCGCCTGGTTCGCCTGGCACCACAGCGGCGCGGTCTCGGCCCAGGAGCAGATTCCGCCGGGCGAGGCGGCCATGACCCAGGGCATCATCCAGACCGCCGTGCGCATCGTCGACCAGCACCGCGAAGGCACGCGCTACCTGCGCGATGCCCACGCCAAGGCCCACGGCTGCGTCAAGGCCGAGGTCCAGGTGCTGGAGCAACTGGCCCCCGAGTTGCGCCAAGGGGTCTTCGCCGAGCCGGGCAAGACTTGGCAAGCGAACATCCGCTTGTCCAACGGCAATGCCTATCCGCAGTTCGACAGCATCCGCGATGCACGGGGCATGGCGATCAAGCTGCTCGACGTGGCGGGGCCACAACTGCTCAAGGAGCAACCGCTGCGCACCGAACAGGACTTTGTGATGTTCAACCATCCCAACTTCTTCGTCAGCGATGTGGCGGAATACGCGCAGAACGTCGCGGCCCAGGCGGACGGCAAGAAGGTCCTGGCGTTCTTCCCCGGCTGGAATCCGCGCAGTTGGCAGGTGCGTCATCTGTTTATCGCCCTGGCTACCCTGTCGCCCGCGCCTACCAGCCCGACCCAGGCCACCTACTTCTCGGTATCGCCCTACAAGTTCGGCAGCGCCAACGCCAAATTCCGGGTCGCGCCGGATCCGGCGAGTTGCCCGAGCTACGAACTGCCGGCGCAGAATCAGGACCTGCCCAACTTCCTGCGCAGCGCCCTGACCCAGCAACTGTCCACCGACCGGGTGGCGGCCTGCTTCGTGTTGCAGATCCAGCGCCAGGACCCGAGCAAATACATGCCGCTGGAAGACACCAGCATCGAGTGGCGCGAAAGCGATGCCCCGTTCGAGACCGTGGCCCGGGTCAGGATTGCGCCCCAGGATTTCGATACCCCGGCGCAGAACCTGGCCTGCGACAACCAGTCCTTCAACCCCTGGTTCGGCCTGGAAGAACATCGCCCGATTGGCGGCATCAACCGCCTGCGCAAAGCGGTGTATGAAGCCGTCAGCGACTACCGCCACAGCCGCAACGCCGAGCAGTGATCAGCGCCGCGCAGCCCTCAGGGTTTACCCAGGACCTTGCTGAAGGTCTGCGACGAGGGTTGCAGCCAGCGCGCCTGAACCAGCAGCGGGATGACGGCGGCGTCCGGTTCAACCCGCCCATCCACCTGCACGCGCTGGCGTTGCAGGTCGGCCTCGACCTTGAAACCGTGTTCGCCAGGCAGCTGCAAGTCTGCCAACAGTTGCAGCCCATCCCGGCATTGCAGTTCGATCCGGGTGCTGCCCAGGTTGATCTGCCATGGGCTCAGCAGCGCGAGCTCGCTGCCCAGTAATTCACCTTCAGCGCTGCGACAACGACGCCCGGCGCCATTGACCTGGAGCCGCCCCTGCCAGCGCCCGTCCAGCACCCATGCCGTCGCGGGCATCGCGCTGGCCGCACGCGGTGCCAACTGCACCTGCCAGTTCCAGGGCCAGCCGCGGACCGAGCCCTCCCAGAACCGTTGTTGAAACCCCAGGTTCAACCGCACCTCCCGCGCCCAGGGTCGGACCTCCCACTCCAGCGGCCCCAGGCTTGCGAACCGGGTCGCCCGGCCCTGCCACACACTGCCCGAGACCCCGTCGGGCTGCCATTGCGCTGGCCAAGGCACCTGGCGGGCGACAAAGGCTGCCGGCAGTTCCAGCAAAAGGGTCAAGGCAAACACCAGAACGCCCCAGGCGATGTGGCGGCTCATGCCCCCTCAACCCCGGCGGCCAGCTCCAGGCTGAAGACGTAGCTTTGCGCGCCACGCTCCAGGCTCCACTGCATCGGGCGCCCGCCCTGTTCCTGCACCGTGCGCAGCAACTGCTGCAAGGCTTGGGGACCGGGCAGTTCACCCTGCAACTGCCAGCGTTCGCCCTGGCGTTCGACATGGGTCAGGACCCACTGCCGCGAGGCGGCCAGGGCCTGCCAGTGTTCGTTGGAAAACACCGGGCGCGGCGCCAGGGTGCGCGCCTGCTGGGCCAAAGCCTGCCACTGGCGCGCCTCTTGCCAGGCCGCCAGCAGGGGCCGGGTCAAGAGCACCAGCAGCAACAGCAGCACCAGGGCCCAGCCGACCAGCACGCCATAACGCCGGGCCGGGGCCAATTGCTTGAAGCTGTCCAGGTACGCAAGCATCCGTACGCTCATGGCTGTTCCCCCAGATCAAAGCTCAACTGCAGGTCAGCGCCAGGGCCCTGGGGCTCGGCACGCCATTGCGCCCCGGCTGCCTGGGCCATCGCCTGCCACTCAGCTGGCTCGGGCCGCACCCCGCTGCCACTGAGGCCCACGCGCCAGCGCCGGCCGTCAAAATGATTGCTCGATACCGACCAGCCCGGCTGTTGTTGCAACCAGGCCGACAGTGCCTGCTCCAGGGTGACGATCTGCTGCTGACGCACCCGCCAGTCGGTGTCCTGATTCTGCAACCGCGCGAGCGCGCCCCGCGCCTGGAGCGGGCTGCTGGACGGCCCGGCCACGGCCTTGACCTGAGCCTTCCAGTCAGCGAGCTGCTGCCAGGTCTGCAGCAGATAAACCGCACCCCAGCAGACCGCCAGCAACGCGCAAGCAAGCAGCAAGCGGCGCTGCAACTCGGTCAATTGCAGAGAGCGACGCCCGCGGCCAGGCTGCGGACGCGCGCCCTCCAGCACCCCGGGCACCTGCTCCAACGCTGCCAGTCGCGAGGGCCAGGTGCCTGCAATCTGCTCCACGGGCAACTCACGCCAGGCCTGCGGCAAAGTCGCGCCCAGCACCTGTGGCCACACCAGCCACTGCCCGGGCTGCGCCTGGCCACCGCGCTTGAGACACAGCAACTGCTCGCGCTGCCAACACACGCCGTGCCCGGGTTCGGGCTGCGGCAACAATTGCAGCTCGGCCCAGCCCTGGGTGATCTGCACCCCCAGCGCCGCACATTCGGCCAGCCACTGCTGCACCTGCTGGCGCTGCATCACCAGCAGCTCGAGGTGCCCGCAATCCCGGGACAGACAACTGACCAGCAACTGCTCGGCAGGCTGTTGCCCATAGTCTTCGAACAATTGCGGCCACTCATGGCGCTTGAGCCCCGGGGGCGCCGGCAGGCAGAAATGGCTGCAATCGAGCGCTGGAATGATCAAGGCCCCGGGCAGCTCCAGATAGGCGGCCGGCGGCGGCCAGTCACCGCTGGATCGAGGCTGCTGCGCGGCGTAGTGCAGCCATTGCCAGCCAGCGTCGGCGCTGGTCGGCGGCCGCACCAGCAGCCACTGTCGCGGCTTGGCCCGCAGACGCTCAAACATGCTGCGACTCATGGCTGGGTGTCGGGCAAGGCGAAGGTACAGACATAAGGCGCTCCTTGGTGCTCGAACTCGATCCGCACGCCACGATTGGGCTGAGCGGCAACGGTGGAAGGAAAGGCCAGCCAGCGCGTGCCCTGATAAAAACTGAAGGTGGCCCGGTCGATGTTTTCCAGCGACTCACGCAACTCCCAGCGCGGCATGCCGGCCGCGTAAAGGTCGGCCGAGGTCAGGAGATTCAGGCGCCGTTGCCGGGGGTCGAACACCAGGCGCTGGCGCTGCACCCGGGATGTGGCGTCAGCCGCTGGCCAGGCGCCCAGTGCTACCCACTGCAAGTGGCCGAGCCCGGGTTGCCAATCCAGCCAGGTCAGCCCCAGTGGCAGACGCTGTTCATACAACTGACGCAGCACCAGGGCATCGAAACGCCGCTCCAGGGCCAGGCAGAACTCCAGCACCCGGGGCTCGCTGCCAGGCTCTTCAAGGCGCTCGCGAACCTTGATCCAGCCATTGACCAGGGCCGCCAGCAACACCCCGAGCACCGCAGTCAAGGCCATCGCCACCAGCAACTCGATCAGGGTCAGGCCGCGCTGCGCCGCCCTCATGGGCGCACCAGAAACAGGCTGAACCGGCCCAGGGGCTGGCGCTGCTCGGGGTCGGCGAACAGCGTCAGCTCCCCGCGCCGCAGGCGGTTGACCCCGGTGTTGCCCAGCGCCAATTGCCAGTGACAGGTGGTGTGGCCCTGGCGCAGTTCGCCACTCACCGCATTGATCTGCGGCCAGTAGCGTTCCACGCCAAAGCGCGCCTCCAGCTCCCGGGCGCACAAACTGCCGACACGGTGTTGCGCCACCGCTTGGTGGGTGGCGATGCGCTGGCGCAACAGCTGGCTGACCATCACCGCCATCAGTGCGGCGATCCCCAGGGCGACTGTGACTTCGAGCAAGGTAAAACCTCGTTGGCGCTTCATGGCTGGATCGCAATCTCCAGGGTGTTGTCGGCGCGCCATTGCCAGCGCTGGCTGCCCTCGGGCCAGCGCCAGGTCAAGGCCACGGGGCGGGCCAGTCCGGAGGGGGTGAAAATCACCTGCGGCTCGGCGCTGCGAGGCCAGTCGGGCTGCAACTGGGCCGGCCAGTGCGTGGAGCGTGCACCCTCGACGCGCCAGGCTCCCCGGCCCTGCGCCACCTGCCAGCGCACGAACTCCGGCTGCCGGCCGTTCCAGCGCAAGCCCAGCAGTTGTCCGCCATGCCGGGCCTGGGCGGCTTGGGTCCGGGCGTCATTGGCCAATTGCGCCAGAGCCTGGCGCATCGGGGCCTGGCCGGCATCCAGCGCAGCCACGCCGAGGGCGCTGAACAACCCGACGATCAGCAAGACCACCAGCATTTCCAGGAGCGAGAAACCGTCGCAGCGCGGCATGCCTAGAGGTCCCAGCTACCAATGTCGGCGTCGGTGCCCTCGCCCCCTTCCTGGCCGTCGGCACCCAGGGAGAACACATCCACCCGTCCATGCTGGCCCGGGGTGCGGTAGCGGTAGGCGTTGCCCCATGGGTCCTGGGGCAGGCGCCGGATATAGCCATCGGCGCGCCAGCTGCGGGGCAACGGCTCCACGCTCGGCTTGCTGGTCAGGGCCAGCAGCCCCTGCTCGGAGCTGGGGAAGCGCAGGTTGTCCAGGCGGTACATGTCCAGGGCCTGCTCGAGGGTCGCCAGGTCCGCCAGGACTTTCTGGCGCATGGCTTTGTCCTGGCTGCCCAGGACGCTGGGGGCGACCACCGCGATCAGCAGGCCGATGATAAAAATCACCACCATGATTTCCATCAGGGTGAAACCGCGCTCGCGGCGCTTGAACACACGATTGCCAGGCATGGCATGGATCTCCTTTTTCAGAAAGTAAGGCCTTGGTTGAGCTGCATGACCGGCAGCAGCACCGCCAGCACGATGAACAACACCACCGCCCCCATCAGCAGAATCATCAGCGGTTCGAACAGCGCCAGCAGCAGGTCGACCTGCCGCGCAAAACCGCGCTCCTGGTTGTCGGCAACCCGTTCGAGCATGTCGGGCAAGGTGCCGCTGGCCTCGCCGCTGGCCACCATGTTCAGCAGCATCGGCGGGAAATACCCACTGGCGCTCAGCGCCCGGTACAGGGTCACGCCGCCTTCGACCTGCTCGCGCACGGTTTCCAGAGCCTGGTGAATCTGCCGGTTACCCACGGTGGCGGTCGCCACTTCCAGGGATTCGAGCAACGGCACACCGCTGCCCAGCAAAATCGCCAGGCTGCGCGAGACCCGAGCGCTTTCCAGCACCGACAACAGCGTCCCGACCCGTGGCAGGCGCAATGCCAGGCGGTCGCGGCGCAAGCGCCACGGCGCCTGGCGCAGCAACAATCGGGCGCCCAGCCCCAGCACCAACGCCAGGGCCAACAACCAGGGGCCGAGCAGCACCAGGCCTTCGCTGGCGCCAATCAGCACTCGGGTAATCAGGGGCAGGCTCTGCCCGGTATGGCTGAACTGCTCGGTGAGTTTGGGCACCACAAAAGTCATGAGGCCGATCACCACCGCCAGCGACACCAGGATCAGCACCGCCGGGTACACCAGGGCGGTGCGGGCCTTGTGCCGCTGCTTCTGCACCTGCTCCAGGTGCTCGGCCAGCCGCTCCAGCACCGGGGCCAATTTGCCGGAGCGCTCGCCGGCCTCGACCAGTGCGCAATACAGGGTGTTGAACTGCCCGCCCTGGCGCCGCAGGCTCTGGGCCAGGCTCAGGCCTTCGCCCAGGGCACCGCGCACCGCCACCAGCAGGTTGCGAATCGCCGGCTCCGCAAGCTGGCGCTCCAGGGTCGCCAGGGCATCCACCAGGGGAATGCCGGCACTGAGCAAGGTCGCCAACTGCCGCGTCAGCTCGCACAGTTGCCCATGGTTCAAGCGTTGCCCGCGCGGGCTCGACAGGCTCCCGCGCTGCACCTGCAAGTCGCGGGCGAACAAGCCCTGCTCGCGCAGCAACTGCCGGGCATGGCGCTCGCTCTCTGCCTGGATGCTGGCTTTGCGGCTGCGCCCGAGCAGGTCCAGGGCCTGGTAGCGATAAGTCGGCATCAGTCACGCACCGCGCGCAGTACTTGCTCGAGGCTGGTCTGGCCCAGGCGCAGGCATTCGGTGGCCATGGCCGTGAGGCTCTGGCGCTTGTCCGCCAGGTAGTCGTGCATGGCCATTTCGCTGGCGCCGTCGTACAGCAGGCTGATCAGCCCGGCATCCAAAGTGATGAATTCGTAGAGCCCGATGCGTCCGTTGTAGCCGCTGCCCTGGCAGTCTTCGCAGCCCTGAGGGTGAAAGCTCTGCTCCAGCTGCGCCAGTTCCGGCCACAGCTGGCGCTCGGCAGCCTGCAACGGCACGGGGGTGGCGCAATGGCACAAGCGCCGCACCAGGCGCTGGGCCATGACGCCCTTGAGGCTGGAGGCAATCAGGAAGGGTTCGATGCCCATGTCGCGCAAGCGGGTCACGGCGCCCACCGCGCTGTTGGTGTGCAGGGTCGACAGCACCAGGTGCCCGGTCAGGCTGGCCTGCACCGCGATCTGCGCGGTCTCCTGGTCGCGAATTTCACCGAGCATGATCACGTCCGGGTCCTGGCGCAGAATCGCCCGCAGGCCACTGGCGAAGGTCATGCCGGCCCGGGGGTTGATCGCGGTCTGGCCGATGCCGGTGATCGCGTATTCCACCGGGTCTTCGACGGTGAGGATGTTGCACGAACCGTCGTTCAGCGCATTGAGGCTGGCATAGAGGGTGGTGGTCTTGCCCGAGCCGGTGGGCCCGGTGCTGAGCAGAATGCCGTTGGGCCGCGACAGGCAGGCACGCAGCGCCTGCTCGACCTCGGCCGGCATGCCCAGGTTGTTCAGGTCCAGCAGGTTGGCCTGCTTGTCGAGCACCCGCATCACCACCCGTTCGCCGTGGATGCCGGGCAAGGTCGAGACCCGGATATCCACCTCGCGACCGCCCGAGCGCAGGGTGATGCGCCCGTCCTGGGGCTGGCGCTTTTCGGCGATATCCAGGCGTGCCATGACCTTGATCCGCGACACCAGCATCGCCGACAGGGCCCTGGGCGGGCGCAGGATCTCACGCAAATGGCCATCGACCCGCAGCCGCACCACCAGGCTCTGCTCGAAGGTTTCGATATGGATATCCGACGCCCGCAAACGCAGGCCCTCGGCGAACAACCCGTTGATCAGGCGGATCACCGGCGCTTCGTTGTCGCTTTCGAGCAGGTCCTCGATCCGCGGCAACTCGCTGATCAGGCTGTCGAGGTCAACCTGCTCGCCGATCCCTTCGATCAAGGCCGCGGTGGCCGACTCCCCGGCCTGGTACAGGCTGCCCAGGCGCACTTCGTACTGGGCCGGGTCCAGGTGCTCGACCGCCAATGGCAGGCCATGAACCCGCAACACTTCCTGCAAGGCATCGGTGTCGACATCCTCGCGCAGCAAAAGGCTCCAGCCATCCTGGCCCGGCACCCGCGCCAGGCCGGCCTGGCGTGCCAGCCGATAGGGCAACAGGCTGCTTACCATGTGCCAGCATCCAGGCGCTCGCGGCTGGCGGGGAACAACTGCAGCAAGGCATTGCTCTGCGAAAGCGCCGGCAAGGCCAGGGAGGTGTTGACCTTGAGGTTGCGGTATTTTTCGCTGCTGAGTTGGGCCAGGGTCTCACCGTCACGCATGATTCGCGGGCGGATAAACACCATCAGGTTCTGCTTGGTGCGCTGGCTGGAAGTGGAGCGGAACAGCCGGCCCAAGCCCGGAATATCGCCGAGCCAGGGCACGCGCTGGTCGCCGGATTTGGCTTCGTCGCCGATCAGCCCGCCGAGCACCACCAGGCCGTTGTCCTCGACCATGACCTTGGTCTTGATCTCGCGCTTGTTGGTGATGACATCGCTGGCGCCGGCACTGTCGGCAATCGAAGACACTTCCTGAACGATGTCCAGGCGCACGGTGTTGTCGATATTGATCTGCGGTTTGATCCGCAGCTTGATCCCCACTTCCTTGCGCTCGATGGTCTGGTAGGGGTTGGTGTTGTTTTGCGTGACCGAGCCGGTGACGAAGGGCACTTCCTGACCCACCAGGATCGACGCCTCGGCGTTGTCCAGGGTGAGCAGGGTCGGAGTCGACAGCAGGTTGAAGCCGCTTTCGCTTTTCAGCGCATTGAGCAGGGCCAGGAAATTCAGCCCGCCACCGCTCAGGTTGCCGACCCCGGCAGTCACCCCCGGGACATTCGCCAGAAGCTTGCCCAGGCCGGCGGTGTCGTTGCTGGAGGCGGCGGCCGCCAGGCTGGTGATGCTGGCGCCGCTGCCGGTGAAGTTGACCGCACCGCCGCCGAAGGAGTCGCCCATAAACAGCCACTGCACCCCCAACTCCTGGGCACGGGTGTCGGAGACTTCGGCAATGATCGCTTCGACCACCACCTGGGCGCGGCGGATATCCAGCTGTTCGACGATGGTGCGGTAGGCGGCGATTTCACTGTCCGGACCCACCATCACCACGGCGTTGGTGCCCTCCTCCGACTCCATGCGGATCCCCGAGGTGCTGACCGCCACCTGCTTCTGCTCGCCTTCGGCCGGTGGCGCGCCGGCCGCCGTGTCCTGGGTCAGGCCGCGCAGCACCTTGACCACCTCGGCCGCATTGGCGTGGCGCAGGTACATCACTACGGTGTTGGAACTGCGCAGCGCGCTCTGGGGTTGGTCCAGCTGCTTGAGCAGGGTCCGCACCCGCTGCCGGCTATCGGCACTGCCGCGCACCAGCAAGGCGTTGCTGCGTGGGTCGGCAATCACTTGCGCGCTGTCGGCGCCCTGTTCCCGGGCCAGCAGGCGGGTCATCAACTGCGCGGTGTCGTTGGCGCTGGCGTTGACCAGGGGCAACACCTCCAGGGGTTCCTGGCTGACCTGGTCGAGCTGCAACAGCAGGCTGTCGATGCGGTCCAGGTTGCTGCGCCAGTCGGTGATCACCAACAGGTTGGCCGAGGGATAGGGGGTAATCACCCCGACCCGGGGGTCGATCAGCGGCTTGAGGATGTTCAGCATCTGCTCGCTGGCGGCGTTGCGCACGCTGAACACCCGGGTCGCCATGCCGTCATTGACTTGCGGGTCCTGGCGCGAGGACTCCACCGGCACCGGCTCCAGGCGCGCCGCCTGGTCGGGCACGATCTTCACGCTGCCATTGGGCAGGTCGACCGCGGCAAACCCCTGGGCCCGCAGTTGGGCGAGAAAGATGTCGTAGATCTCTTCGCTGCCGAGCATCTCGATGCTACGCACCGTGACCTTGCCCTTGACCCGGGGGTCGATGATGAAGGTGGTGCTGGTGATGCGCGACACGCTGTCGATAAAGTCGGTCAGCTCGGTGTCGATGAAGTTGACCTCATACAAGGCCTCCTCTTCTTCGGCGCCGGCCGGAATAAAACTCAAGCTCAGGCACAAGGCCGTCAGGCCCAGGCATTTATTGATCATGTGCATAGTCGGTTCATTCCTGGCGCGTGAGGCCGATCACCGGCCGCCGGGGCGGCCACGGCAGGCGTTCGTGCTGCCCTTGATTGTCGAAAATCAGCCCGCGCTCATCGATGTCGTGCAAGACGATGCCCGGGGCCAGGCGCTGACCAAGGGTCAACGTCCGTTCTTGTTGCTGGTAACGCAGCACCACCACCGTGGCGCGCAGCTGGCTGGCCTTGAGGCTGCCCAGGTAATCGACCTTGAGCGTGGTCAGCGGCAAGTCGCTGCCTGGCGCCTGGCGCGGTGCCCAATGCCGCTGGAGCAGGTCGGCCACCGGAGCCGGTTGCGGATACTGCGGCGGCGGTTGCGCGGCGCCGTGCCAGAGTTGCAGCACGCAGCGCGCCGCCAGCCAGGCCAGCAGGGTCACCAGCACCAGGTTGAACAGGCCGCCGGCACGGCTCAACTGATCAGGCTCCGTGGGTGCCACCCGGGGTGACCCTGCACGTAACGCACGTGCGGCAGTTGCAGCGGCGCCAGTTGCCAATCCGCCGGCCGCTCGCGCAACCAGCCTTCCAGGTGTTGCCACAGCGGTTGCCCGGCCTCGGCGTCAAAGCCCAGGCCGAAGGTCCGGCATTGGCCGAGCGGTTCGGCAAACTCGCTGACCCGCTTGCCGCTGGGGCTGTAGGTGACCTGCCAGGGCTGGCCAAGCCAGCGCGGCAGATCCTGGCTGTTATCCAGCAGCAACGGCTCGCCAAACAGTTGCTCGGCCGCGTTCTCCAGCACCTGCCGTACCTGCTGCGCCGGCACGTCGACCACCGGCGCCGGGTAGCTGCCACTCAGGCTGATCAGGTGTTCGCGGGTAATCATCTGGCCCCGCGCCAGGGGGCTGTCGTAGCGCAACCCCGGCAGCAGCACCGCGCTGTCGGGCTGGCTCGCCAGTGCCTGGTGCAACAGGCGGTCCCAACTGCCGCCGCGCACATCGCGGCGCCAGAGGTTTTCCGGGGCCCGGGCCAAGGGTTGATCGAGCCAGCCGGCGTGGGCCGCCCGCTGTTGTTGCAGGCTTTGGCGCAGGCGTTGGGCATGGGCTTGTCCGCCAGCGTCCAGGGCATTGTTGAAGGCCGGGTAGAAGCGCGCTTCAAACCGCCACTGCCCGGCCTGGGCCTGGCACCGGATACGAAACGCGCCGCTGGCCCGGGCCCCGCCCAGCAGCACCGGGACCCGTTTGCCGGAGCCTTGCAGGATTTCCACCGGTTGCGGCCACAGGTCCTGACCCCGGGCACAGAGCACCAGATCGACCTGGCTCAGGCGCTCGGCCAGCCAGAACCCCGGACCAGTGCCGACATCGGCCAGGGCCACCACCAGGTCGGCTTCGGCCCGGGCCTGAGTCAGCACCGGCTGCAGGCTGTGCAGCCATTGCTTGAGGGAAGCTTTCTGATCCCGGGCATAGGGATCGGTGATCCCGACCACGGCGATGCGCACGCCGCCACGGCGGAACACACTCATGCCGGGGGTGGCCAGGCGTTGCGCGCTGTCGCTGGCCAGCCCGGCGCCCAGTACCGGATGGCCGAACTGGTGGTACAGCCCCTGGCATTGGTCCGGCCAGAGCACACGTTCATCGCTGCTGACTCGCACTTCGCTGCCAAGCAAGGCGCTGCCCTGGACTCCGGAGACCCCTCGGGTCAGGTAGGCCAGGCCACTGCCGTTCCAGCACTGGCCGTTTTCCAGGGTCAGGCTGTTGCCGTGGCCGGACTCCTCACGCAAGCGTTGCAGCAGCGCACCGAGCACCGCGTAGCCGCCGGTTTCTACGCCATCGCTCAAGGCCGCATCAAGCAGGCCATCGAGCGGGCTGCCGCCGGCTTGGGCAGAACGGGCATTGGCCCCGGTGATCCAGGGTGCCTGGCCGATACGTGTCGCCGGCCCCAGGCGAGTGGCGGGCACCACCGGGCGACCCGGCTGGCGGGCGTCGAGGGTATCGGCGACATACAACAGATCCACCGGCTGGCTGTCGCTCGGCCCCGCCGCAGCCCCCAGGCTGGAGCAGCCGGCGAGCCAGGGCGCACAGGCCCCGAGCGTCATCCATCCCAATACATCGCGCCGCACCATTGAAGCCATTGTTCTCTCACCCTGAGGCTAACTCTTCACAGGGGCGGCATAGTGGCGGGCAATTAATGACGGTTTAATGTCAGTTTTTTAACAGGGCTGAAATCTGCGGCCTTGTAACAAAAGGAAATAAAAGAAAGCAGGTTAAATCCGTTTTTAACAAAACCGCCAAAGAATCATCACACTCGGCTCTTACAGTCCCGGTTCCTTTCAAACCAACCGTGATCTACAAAGGACCTGATGAAATGAGTCGAGAGACTGGCGACAACCAGAATCGCAATCTGAGCCTCAACGAGCCGATGGAATCGGTACTCACTACCTACCTCAGCCGTCGCAGCGTGGTACGTGGCGGGCTCGGCGCCGCGATCGCCATGATTGCCGGCACCGGCCTGACCGGCTGCTTTGACAGCGACAGCGGCTCAGACAACGACAGCACGCCGCCACCGACCACCAAGCCAGCACTGAAACTGGGCTTCAACTCGATCCCCGGCTCCCTGATCGACGCCTGCACCGTGGCCGCCGGCTACACCGCCCATGTCCTGGCGCCCTGGGGCACGCCGTTGAACAGCACCGCCGCCGCCTGGAAGAGCGACGGCAGCAACACCTCGACCGACCAGGCCAACTCGGTGGGCATGCACCACGACGGCATGCGGTTCTTCCCGATCAATGGCAGCTCCACCGACGGCCTGATCGCCATCAACCACGAATACATCGACCAAGCCGCCCTGCACCCGGCCGGCGCCACCCTGATCGGCGGCATTCGCCCGGTCGAGGAAGTGCGCAAGGAAATCAACGCCCACGGCGCCGGCGTGATGCGCGTGACCAAGATCAGCGGCCGCTGGCAGGTGATTGAAAACGACCCGCTGAACCGCCGCTTCACCACCGCCACGGTGATGGACCTGTCAGGCCCGATGAAAGGCACCGACCACGTCAAGACCAAGTTCTCGCCCACCGGCACCCAGACCCGCGGCACCAACAACAACTGCGGCAACGGCTACACGCCGTGGGGCACCTACCTCACCTGCGAGGAAAACTGGCCAGGGATCTTCATCAATAAAAGCGGCGCGCGACCGGCAGACCAGGTGCGGATCGGCGTCGGCACCACCAACGGCAACTATCGCTGGGAAACCGCCGCCGGCGACCCGAGCGAAGTGGCCGAAGAGTTCAGCCGTTTCAACGTAACCCCCACTGGCGCCACCGCCACCGACGACTACCGCAACGAAGCCAGCACCTATGGCTATATCGTCGAGATCGACCCCTACAACTCCGCCACCCGCGCGGTGAAACGCACCGCCCTCGGCCGGTTCCGCCATGAAGGCTGCTGGCCGGGCCTGACCACCGCCGGCAAACCGGTGGTGTTCTACAGCGGCGACGACTCGCAGAACGAGTACCTGTACAAGTTCGTTTCCACCGCCCTGTGGGACCCGACCGACGCCAACCCCAGCGATCGCCTGGCCACCGGCACCAAGTACATGGACAGCGGCAAGCTGTACGTGGCGCGCTTCAACGCCGATGGCAGCGGCGACTGGCTGCTGCTCGACGTGGCCAGCGCCACCACCGACGGCAGCACCCTGGGGGCGAAATTCACCGACCTGCCGGGGATCATCCTCAACACTCGGGGCGCCGCCGACGCCGTGGGCGCCACGCCCATGGACCGCCCGGAATGGACCTCGGTCAACCCGCTCAATGGCGACGTCTACCTGACGCTCACCAACAACACCAGCCGCACCGTGGCCAACGCCGCCAACCCGCGCGTCAACAACAAGCACGGGCACATCATTCGCTGGCACGACGCCGACAATCAGATCGCCTTCACCTGGGACATCTTTGTCTTCGGCGCCAACGCCGCCGGCACCCCGGATATCAACCGCTCTGGCCTGACCGTACTCAACCAGTTCGCCAGCCCGGACGGCATGAGCTTCGACAGCCGTGGGGTGATGTGGATCCAGACCGACAACGGCGAATCCACCCTCACCAGCTACACCAACGATCAGATGCTGGTGGTGATCCCCACCAACCTGGTCGATGCCCAGGGCAAACAGGTGCCGGTCAACGCCCAGAACCAGGTCGACCTGCGGCGCTTCTTCGTCGGGCCCAACGGCTGCGAAGTGACCGGCGTGACCTTCACTCCCGACAACAAAACCGTGTTCGTCAATATCCAGCACCCGGGCAACTGGCCGTCCACCGATGTGGCCACCGATGTCACGGTCGGCACTGTGCGCCCACGCGCATCCACGGTGGTGATCCAGCGCAGCGATGGGGGTGAACTGGCGATCTGACAACCGCCCCGCCACCACAAAAGCCCCGACTGGTTCGGGGCTTTTGCCGTCTGCCCTATAAAGGCAGCGGTTCGCGCGAGCGCAGCAGCATGCCCTGGGCCGGCACCCTGGCATGCCACTTGACCACGCCCTGGGCTTCGACCCGGTATTGGCTGCGAAACAGCTGGCCGTCCAGATCGATCTCCAGTTGCAGCAGAAAGTGATCGCCATTGAGCTGCAAGCCTTCACTGATCCGCTCGAACGTCGGGTCATCCAGCGCTCCCAGGGCCTGGCGCAGATCGCCGGCATCGCGATAGCCCCCGGCAGGGCGTGCACTGACCAGGCGAGTCAGCAGCGAGCGCGACACCTCGCCCTCATACAGCGCATCCAGCAGCGGCAGCATATCCAGGCTCAAGGCATTGGCGTTCAGGCGCCAGCCCGAAGTTTCGGCCAGGGCGCACAATTGCGGGTAGCGCAGGGCCCGACCGGCATCGGCGGCCAGCAGCAGGTTCAACTCGCTGATATCGCCCATCAACTGATTGGCCGCCAGGCGCGGCGGCAACTGGCGCAGGTATTCGTTGCTTTCCGCACCCTGCAGGCGCGTCTGCTGGTCGGCGTCGAGCCAGTCGGCCAGGGTCTGCGCCAGGCGTTCGGCGGCCATGTCGGCGCCCAGCAACTGCACCAGCTGGCGTTGCGCACGCTCGGCCTCGGGGCCAATCAATGCATTGACGTTGAAACAGCTGTGCAGGTCGCGAATTCGAATGCTCGCCTTGCCGCCCTTGAAGTCATAGCTCAGGGGCTGCCCGCGCAGGGCCTGCCAGAACAGCGGGCTGGCGCGCCATAACGGGTCCTGCAGCGCCTGCTCGGTGAAGGCCAGCGCCGCCCGCTCGATAGCCCGCGCCTGCACCCGTTGCTGGATCAGCCGCACGCTGTCGACCTCCTGCCGCCCCTGCTCGACCATCCACGCCATGCCCCCCGCCAGCATTGCCAGGGCCACCAGGACCATCAACAACGCTGCCCCTTGCTGCCGTTTTCCGAACATCGCCACGCCGCCTTTGTTGAACAACAGGCGACAGTCAACACAGTGGATGTTTCAGCCAGGTGGCAGGCTCACACAAATCCCCCGAAAACGTCACCGCAGCGTCACAAAGCCTCGGCAAACTGCGCCTTTATATTTCAAATCAATGGCTTGGAGCGTCGATATGGGTGGTATAGGGATTTGGCAACTGGTCATCGTGCTGCTGATCGTGATGATGCTGTTCGGCACCAAACGCTTGAAAGGGCTGGGCAGCGATGTGGGCGAGGCGATCAAGGGGTTCCGCTCATCGATGGGCAACGAGCCCGGTGCCCAGCAGGACCCGGCAAAAACCGGGCTTGAGGTGGACGCCGCGCACAATCGATCCGCAGACAGCAAACACTGATGTTCGATATCGGCTTCAGCGAACTGTTGCTGGTCGGCCTGGTGGCTCTCTTGGTGCTGGGCCCGGAACGCTTGCCGGTTGCCGCGCGCAACGCCGGCTTGTGGCTGGGCCGGGCCAAACGCGCGATGAATACGCTCAAGGCCCAGGTGACCCAGGAGCTGGATAACGAGCACCTGCTCCAGGGCCTCGACCAGGCGCCTCTGCGGCAACTGGAACAGCAACTGCGCGACGGCATCCGCCTGGAGGCCCCGCCCCCGGGGGCGCCGCAACCCGAGAGCGGCACCCCATCAGGACACCCCACCCCATGAACGACTTGCCCTTGCCTGCTCGACGCCTGTCGGTGACCGGGCACCTGACTCAATTGCGCTCGCGCCTGCTGCGTTGCGCCCTGGCCATCACCCTGGTGTTCTGCGCCTTGTTTCCCTTCGCCCAGACCCTGTACAGCTTCGTCTCGCAGCCGCTGCGCGAATTCCTGCCCGCCGGCGCCAGCATGATCGCCACCGGCGTGACCTCACCGTTCCTGGCACCGCTCAAGCTGACGATGATGATTGCCCTGTTCATCAGCATGCCGCTGCTGCTGCATCAGGTTTGGGGGTTGATCGCACCGGCGGTGTATCGCCAGGAACGGCGGATTGCCGCGTGGTTGCTGGCCGTCAGCGTGCTGCTGTTTTACGGCGGCATGGCGTTTGCGTTTTTCCTGGTGTTCCCGATGATGTTCGGCTTCTTTACCAGCGTCACGCCGGACGGCGTGGCAATGATGACCGACATCGCGCTGTACCTGGATTTCATTCTCGCGCTGCTGCTGGCGTTCGGCCTGGCCTTTGAAATTCCGGTGGCGACCTTCCTGGTGATCTGGGCCGGCATCACCGACGTGCAGACCCTGCAAAAAAGTCGGCCGTACGTGATCGTCGGCTGCTTTGTGGTCGGCATGCTGCTGACCCCGCCAGACGTGTTTTCGCAAACCATGCTGGCGGTGCCGATGTGGATGCTGTTCGAGGTTGGCCTGCTGGCCAGCCGCTCGGTGAGCAAGCCGCGCACCGACGAGTCGTCATCTCACGCAGTAGGTTGAGCAGGGCAAAATCCGGGCACAAAAAAAGCGACCCTAAGGTCGCTTTCTTTGGTGCTTCCAAGCGTTCAAGGGGCTTGGAAACTGAATAATGGCGCAGCGGACGGGACTCGAACCCGCGACCCCCGGCGTGACAGGCCGGTATTCTAACCGACTGAACTACCGCTGCGCGTAGCGTTGAAAGTAAGTGGTGGGTGATGACGGGATCGAACCGCCGACCCTCTGCTTGTAAGGCAGATGCTCTCCCAGCTGAGCTAATCACCCTTTACCTTCGTTGCGGGGCGCATTCTCTCACAAAAATTCATAACGTGCTGATTTAAATAAACAATTTATTAAAAAAAGCAGAAATAATTGCAAGACAACGGGCACCCGCAAAATACAGGCACAAAAAAACCCGCGTTAGCGGGCTTTCCGTGGTGACCTGGCGTTCAGCGTTCCAGGTAACCGAATATGGCGCAGCGGACGGGACTCGAACCCGCGACCCCCGGCGTGACAGGCCGGTATTCTAACCGACTGAACTACCGCTGCGCGTAACACTTGAAGCGAATGGTGGGTGATGACGGGATCGAACCGCCGACCCTCTGCTTGTAAGGCAGATGCTCTCCCAGCTGAGCTAATCACCCTTCACTTTCGGTGTGGCGCGCATTCTACGGAGCGACCCGAACTCTGGCAAGCACTTTTTATAATAATTTTTTCATGCCTTCCAAAGGCTTAGCGAAGGGTTGGCCTGAGCAGCCGCGAAGAGAATAATGCCCTCCTTTGTATAAAGGAGAGATTCACCCCATGTGGTTCAAAAACCTGCTTATCTATCGCCTGACCCAAGATCTGCCCTTTGATGCTGAGGCGCTGGAAACCGCACTGGCCACCAAACTGGCGCGTCCATGTGCAAGCCAGGAGTTGACCACCTACGGTTTCGTCGCGCCGTTCGGCAAAGGCGAAGATGCGCCCCTGGTCCACGTCAGCCAGGATTTCCTGCTGGTTGCCGCGCGCAAGGAAGAACGCATCCTGCCTGGCAGCGTCGTACGCGACGCCCTGAAGGAAAAGGTCGAAGAGATCGAAGCCGAACAAATGCGCAAGGTCTATAAAAAGGAGCGCGACCAGATCAAGGATGAAATCATCCAGGCCTTCCTGCCCCGCGCCTTTATTCGTCGTTCCTCGACCTTTGCCGCCATCGCGCCGAAACAGGGCCTGATCCTGGTCAACTCGGCCAGCCCGAAACGCGCTGAAGACCTGCTCTCCACCCTGCGCGAAGTACTCGGCACCCTGCCGGTACGTCCGCTGACCGTCAAGACTGCACCGACCGCGATCATGACCGACTGGGTCAAGACCCAGGAAACCGCGGCCGACTTCTTCGTGCTCGACGAGTGCGAGCTGCGCGACACCCATGAAGATGGCGGCATCGTGCGCTGCAAACGCCAGGACTTGACCAGCGAAGAGATCCAGCTGCACCTGAGCACTGGCAAAGTGGTCACCCAGCTATCCCTGGCCTGGCAGGACAAGCTGTCCTTCATGCTCGACGACAAAATGACCGTCAAGCGCCTGAAGTTCGAAGACCTGCTGCAAGACCAGGCAGAACAGGACGGCGGCGAAGAAGCCCTCGGCCAGCTGGACGCCAGCTTCACCCTGATGATGCTGACCTTCGGCGAATTCCTGCCGGCACTGGTCGAAGCATTGGGTGGCGAAGAAATACCACAAGGCATCTGACCCTTGCGGGACCCGGCCTGGCCGCAGCCGCAACGCCGCAGCCAAGCCAGCCACTGTTTATAGACGCCACCGCCCGGGTGGCGTTTTCACATAATAAGGAACAGGCCATGCGTGCACTGGCTGCATTGAGTCGTTTTGTCGGCAATACCTTCGCTTACTGGGTGCTGATTTTCGCCGTGGTGGCGTTCCTGCAACCCGGCTGGTTCATCGGCCTCAAGGGCGCCATCGTGCCGCTGCTGGGCCTGGTGATGTTCGGCATGGGCTTGACCCTGAAGCTCGATGACTTCGCTGAGGTCGCGCGCCATCCATGGCGGGTGGCGCTGGGGGTGGTCGCGCATTTCGTGATCATGCCGGGGGTGGCCTGGCTGCTGTGCCAGGTGTTCCATCTGCCCGCGGAAATCGCGGTCGGGGTGATCCTGGTGGGCTGCTGCCCGAGCGGCACCTCATCCAACGTAATGACCTGGCTGGCACGGGGCGACCTGGCGTTGTCCGTGGCCATCGCCGCCGTCACCACCCTCCTCGCCCCGGTGCTGACCCCGGCGCTGATCTGGCTGCTGGCTTCAGCCTGGCTGCCGGTTTCGTTCATGGAGCTGTTCTGGTCGATCCTGCAGGTGGTGTTGCTGCCAATCGTGCTGGGCGTGGCGGCCCAGCGCCTGCTGGGTGATCGGGTGCGGCACGCGGTGGAGGTATTGCCCCTGGTATCAGTGGTCAGCATCGTGATCATCGTGACCGCCGTGGTCGCCGCCAGTCAGGCGAAGATCGCCGAATCGGGCCTGCTGATCATGGCCGTGGTCATGCTGCACAACAGCTTCGGCTACCTGCTGGGCTACTTCACCGGCAAGCTGTTCAAACTGCCGCTGGCCCAGCGTAAATCCCTGGCACTGGAAGTCGGCATGCAGAACTCCGGCCTGGGCGCGGCGCTTGCCAGCGCGCACTTTTCACCCCTGGCGGCAGTGCCCAGTGCGCTGTTCAGTGTCTGGCACAATATTTCCGGAGCGCTGCTCTCGACCTATTTCCGCCGCATGAGTGAAAAGGAAGACCGCAAGCAGGCCGCGCAACCCACAGCCGAGTAAGCGCGGGCTTGATCGAGGGTTTATTAGTGGGCACTATACTGCGCATCGCGGGGACGACCTCGCGGCTCGATCGAGTTATCAATCTGGGGACGGCCCCATCAATCGATGGAGGTGTTCATGCCCTGGATCATTCTGTTTTTTGCCGGCCTGTTTGAAGTTGGCTGGGCCGTCGGCCTGAAATACACCGACGGCTTCAGCCGCCCGCTGCCCACCGCCCTGACCGTGATCGCCATGGCCATCAGCCTGGGCCTGCTGGGCCTGGCCATGAAGGAGTTGCCCCTGGGCACCGCCTATGCGATCTGGACCGGGGTCGGCGCAGTCGGCACGGTGATCGCCGGGATCATTCTGTTTGGTGAATCCATGGCCCTGGTCCGACTGCTGAGTGTCGGCCTGATCATCGCCGGGCTGGTCGGTCTGAAGGTCAGCGCCAGCTGACGGCAAGAAATCCGATGCCAATAAAAACGCCCGCAATCATGCGGGCGTTTTTTTGCCTGGCTGAAACTAGCGCACGCTGCCGCGCAACTGCCCCACCAGCGTCTGCAAGTGGGCCGGCTCGGCGGCCTCCACGGCCACCGGCGGACCGGCCACCAGGGTCACGTGCGACCAGAGCCGGCGAAACAGCCCCTTGCCCGGATCGCGGCTGAAGAAGCTGCCCCATAATCCTTGCAGCGCCAACGGAATCACGGGCACCGGAGTCTCCTGCAGAATCCGCGTCAAGCCACCCTTGAACTCATTGAGCTCGCCATCGGCGGTCAGTTTGCCTTCCGGGAAGATGCACACCAACTCACCGTCCTTCAGGTACTGGGCAATCCTTTTGAAGGCCTTTTCGTAAATCTGCAGGTCTTCGTGACGCCCGGCGATGGGAATGGTCCCGGCCGTGCGGAAGATAAAGTTCAGCACCGGCAGGTTGTAGATTTTGTAATACATCACAAAGCGAATCGGCCGACGCACCGCACCGCCGATCAACAAGGCATCGACGAACGAGACGTGGTTGCACACCAGCAGGGCGGCGCCCTCGTCGGGGATCAAGTCCAGGTTGCGATGTTCGACGCGGTACATCGAGTGGCTCAGCAGCCAGATCATGAAGCGCATGCTGAACTCGGGCACGATCTTGAAGATGTAGCCGTTGACCAGAATGTTCAGCAGCGACACCACCAGGAACAAATGCGGGATCGACAGCTTGGCCACACTCAGCAATACGATGGAGACCAGCGCCGAGACCACCATGAACAAGGCATTGAGAATATTGTTGGCGGCAATCACCCGCGCCCGTTCCTTCTCCGGCGTGCGCGACTGGATCAAGGCGTACAGCGGCACGATATAGAAGCCACCGAACACACCGAGCCCGAGGATATCGAGCAACACCCACCAGCTCTGGCCAAACCCGAGCACCGCCAGCCAGCTATGCCCTTCAGGGTTGGCGCTCAGTGGAATGCCCCCCGAATGCCACCACAGCAACAGGCCGAAAATCGTCAAGCCCAGGGAGCCGAAAGGCACCAGGCCGATCTCGACTTTGCGCCCGGACAGCTTCTCGCACAGCATGGAACCGAGCGCGATACCCACCGAGAACACGGTCAGGATCAGCGTGACCACGGTCTCATCGCCGTGCATCCACTCCTTGGCGTAGGCCGGAATCTGCGTCAGGTAGATCGCCCCGACAAACCAGAACCAGGAGTTGCCGACAATCGAGCGCGACACTGCCGGCGTCTGCCCCAGGCCTAGGCGCAGGGTGGCCCAGGACTGGCTGAAGATATTCCAGTTCAGGCGCATTTCCGGGCTGGACGCAGCGGCCCGTGGAATGCTGCGACTGGCCAGATACCCCAGGACCGCGACCCCGATCATGGCCGTGGAGACGATGGGTGCGTAGTGCGCCGAGGACATCATGATCCCGGCGCCGATGGTCCCGGCCAGGATCGCCAGGAAGGTGCCCATTTCCACCAGGCCGTTGCCCCCCACCAGCTCTTCTTCACGCAGGGCCTGGGGCAGGATCGAATACTTCACCGGACCGAACAGCGCCGAGTGAGTGCCCATGGCGAACAGCGCCACCAGCATCAGCGACAGATGATCGAAGGCAAAGCCCACGGCGCCGACCACCATGATCGCGATTTCACCCAGTTTGATCAGACGGATCAGCGAGTCCTTGGCGAACTTTTCGCCAAACTGCCCGGCCAGCGCCGAAAACAGGAAGAACGGCAGAATGAACAACAAGGCACACAGGTTGACCCAGACCGAGCGATCGCCCTCGATGGTCAGCTTGTAGAGAATGGCAAGAATCAGCGACTGCTTGAAGATGTTGTCGTTGAATGCACCAAGGGACTGCGTGATGAAAAACGGCAAGAAGCGCCGCTTGCGGAGCAAGGTGAACTGCGAAGGGTGACTCATCTTCCATGTCCCTGAGTGGCGTGGATGCTGGTTATTGGAATGTCGATCTTTGATCCAGGCCACAACCTTACCTAATCCTGAGCAATTATTTCGCTAATCCTGCGATGCAGGGCGAAACAAACAGCTCGCCTTTATAGGCGCCTTGCACGGTGCGCTTGGCCACGATCAGCCACATGATCGCCAGTGCCAGCACCAGCACGCTGCCAAAGATACTGAAGAAGCTCAGGTTCAAGGTGCTCGCCAATTTCAGGGTGGCCAGCGCGTACACCCCCAAAGGAAAGGTAAAGCCCCACCACCCGAGGTTGAACGGGATGCCGGCACGCAGGTAGCGCCGAGTGATCAAGACCGCCATCAACATCCACCACAAGCCGAAGCCCCACAGCGTGACCCCGGCGACCAGCCCCAGCCCGGCTGCGATTTCGCCGATGCCTGGCAAGCCATTGGCGGCGAAGATCGCTGGCGCGTCGCTCCCCAGCAGCAACATGCCCAGGGCCCCGGTGCCGATCGGTCCGAGGGCCAGCCAGCTCGAGGCGGCCATGCTCTCGTGAGGCAATTTGTGCAAGGCCATGCGCAGCATGAGGATGGTCAGGATGCTGAAGGCCACGGGCAACGAAAACGCCCACAGCACGTAACTGGTCACCAGCACTACCCACTGCGAGTGCGCCTCCAGCAGATGGGGTGCAAGCAGGCCGCCACTGGCCGCCGCTACTTCCGCAGCCACCACCGGCAGCAGCCAGACGGCAGTCATCTGGTCGATGCTGTGCTCCTGGCGGGTGAACATCATGTAGGGGATCAACACCCCGCAGGCCAGCGACAAGGCCACATCCAGCCACCACAAGACCTCGGCCAGCGACACCACGCCCTGGCCCCAGCGCGGTACGCCAAATAGCAGGAAGCCATTGATGATGGTCGCCAGCCCCATGGGAATGGTGCCGAAAAACATCGAGACCGTGGAATGGCCGAAGATCCGCCGCGCTTCATCGAAAAACAGAATCCAGCGCGCGGCATAGGCCGCGCTGAATAACAGAAACAGAAAAATGGTGAACCACCACAAGCCTTCGGCCAGCAGGTGCAAACCCGGGACTTGCAGCGGCAACTGGGCCAGGGCCAACGCCAGGACACCGGTGCCCATGGTGGCGGCGAACCAGTTGGGGGTGAATTGCCGAATGGCTTCCCGTGGGTGCTGCAACTGGCTCAGCGGACGGCGCTGGCTGGCGGGAGTTTTAGAGCATTGCATGGCGTGCCTCCTGTCCTCTGATGAGGTGGAGCCCATGATAGAAGCGAATCGAATATCTATATAACGGGTAATTTCTCTATCTGTTATCTACTTTGCAGATATAGATCAGACGCTGCCTTCGCTTTCGATCACCAGGATTCGCGCCACGCCTTGTGGATGGGCCACATGCTCGGTACCGACATCCGCATAAAAGATATCGCCCACCTCCAACTGCACCGCCTTTTCAACGCCCGCCTCCCGGTAACGCATCTGCACGCAGCCATCGAGCACCACAAACACTTCCTGGCCATCGTTGATGTGCCATTTATAGGGCTGGTCGGTCCAGTGCAGGCGGGTGGTGATGCCGTTCATGGAGGCGATATCCAGCGCCGCCCAGGCGCGATCACCGGTGAAGGATTTGCTGCGAGTAATCTTGGTCACGGCGTGCTGCTCCATAACGGGGTCCATGCGCCCTGGCGCTTCAGGAACGCAAGGCTAACCCAAGGCGACAGGAAATCGGCGGCTGTTTTATCACCGGCCATTAGCGGTGCAGGCGTTGGCCGAACCTTGACGCACCAGGGCCAACAAGGCACCGACGGCCAGCACGATCAAGACCGCGCCATAGCCGTCGGTGGTGGCGATCAGGCCGAAGGTCCGGGTCAGGTTGCCGGCCAACAGCGACGGCAGGCAGAACGCCAGGTAACTCAGGACATAAAACGCCGACATCAACCCCGCCCGCTCATGGGGCAAGGCCAGGGGCACCACACTGCGCAGCGCCCCGAGAAAGCCGGCGCCAAAGCCGCTGCCGGCCACCAGGGTGCCGAAGAAAAACAGCGCCAGGCTGGCGCTGTGCACCGCACACAGAATCAACATGACCCCGGCGGCCAGCAGCCCGGCGCCCAGGCGCAACACCTTGTCGGCCGGGCGATTGCGCAGGGTGAAAATCATCAGCGCACCGCTCAGGGTCAAGACAGCAACCAGGCCGCCTCCGATCAGGTTCGAAGTGGACCCGGTGGCCGCCCGCACCAGGGAAGGCGCCAATGACAGGTAAAAACCGCCCATGGCCCAGACCGCTATATCCACCGGCAGCGCCAGCCACAAAGCCCGTCGCGCCTGGGGCGGCACATGCAGAGTCGGACGCAGCGAGGCCCAGGCGCCTGGCTGGGGGCTGACACTTTCCGGCAAGCGCCAGACGTACAACGCCTGCGCCACGAACAACAGCAACAGAATCCAGTAGGCCAACTGCAGCGGCAGCGGCGCGAACTCCACCAGCAACCCCGTGCCCATGGCGCCGCAGGCCATGCCCAGCAAGGGCGCCACGCTATTGACCAACGGCCCCTGCTGGCGATCCGTATCGAGCAGGGCCGCGCCCAGCACGCTGGTGGCCATGCCGGTGGCAAAGCCCTGCATCACCCGCGCAGCCACCAGCCACGCCACGCTGTGGCCATTGATAAACAGCAGCATCGCCAGAATGTCCAGGAGCAAGGCAATAAAGATCACCGGCTTGCGCCCCAGGTAATCCGATAACGAACCCACCGTCAGCAAGGCGGCCAGCAGGCTCAGGGCATAGACGCCGAAAATCAGGGTCAGGGTGGCGGGGGAAAACCCCATGGCCTCCTGGTACAGGTGATACAGCGGGGTCGGCGCGCTGGAGGCAGCTAGGAAACTGAGCAAGGTGATAGCCAAAAACACCAGGCTGGGACGGTTTGACACCGGGGTGTCGGCAAGGCTGGACATGGGCACGCTCCGCTAAAGCTAATATTTTGCTTTTGCGCAGTGTGCTACTGGCTCGAGCTTAAAGCAAATTCTTTGTGTTAAGGTGCCGCCCATGGCTATTAAAGAAGGTTTACGCCCAGGCGGCCGCAGCGCCCGGGTTCAGGAATCCATCCACTCGGCAGTCCGCGAACTCCTGGAACAACAGGAGCGCGCGACCCTGACCGTGCCGCAGATCGCTGTACGCGCCGGGGTCACGCCGTCGACCATTTACCGGCGCTGGGGCGATTTGTCGGCGCTGCTGGCGGATGTCGCCCTGGCGCGCATGCAGCCAGACAGCGAGCCCGCCAACACCGGCAGCCTGCGCGGCGACCTGCGCGCCTGGGCCGAACAGTACCTGGATGAAATGAGCTCGGAGCCCGGGCGCAACATGATGCGTGACGTGCAGTGCAGCGCCACTCCCGGCTATTGCGTGACCATCCTCGGCGGCCAGTTGCGGATCATCCTCGCTCGCTACCCGTCTGCCGACACGCCGCCCAGCGTCGACCGCCTGCTTAACCTGGTGGTGGCGCCGACCGTATTCCGCATCCTGTTTTCAGCCACGCCGCTGACGGTTCCAGAGCTGCATGAACTGATCGAACTGGCGCTTGGGCAATAAGCTCGACGCCCGCTAGAAGCGCCACTAAACGCCACCTCCCCAGCCTGCCAGCCCATGCCGAAAACGGCTTGCAAGCCCTGCGACACCAGGCCACGCCAATACCATGGTCGACACTGACTAACCCCGGACATCGTGCGAGACTGTCGGGCCGGGCTGGAGTGCCCGGATGCCTTTTTGTCCGGAGTTCCCATGTCGCTGTCCAGCGGGCTGATCGCCGCCGTCGCCCTGGCCTATATGGCCATCATGTTCGCCATCGCCTTCTACGGCGACCGCCGCAGCGCGCCGTTGCCGCCGCGGGTGCGTGCCTGGGTGTACAGCCTGTCCCTGGCGGTGTACTGCACGAGCTGGACCTTCTTCGGCGCCGTGGGCCAGGCGGCGGAACAGCTCTGGTCATTCCTGCCGATCTACCTGGGGCCGATCCTGCTCCTGGTGCTGGCGCCCTGGGTCCTGCAAAAGATGGTGCTGATCAGCAAGCAGGAAAACATCACCTCAATCGCCGACTTCATTGCCGCACGTTATGGCAAATCCCAGTCCCTGGCGGTGGTGGTGGCGCTGATCTGCCTGGTCGGCGTCCTGCCTTACATCGCCTTGCAGCTCAAGGGCATCGTGCTCGGGGTCAACCTGCTGATCGGCGCCGGGGCCGATGCCATGGGCACCCGCGCGCAAGACACAGCGCTGATCGTGTCGCTGATCCTGGCCTTGTTCACCATTGTCTTCGGCACCCGCAACCTCGATGCCACCGAGCACCACCGGGGCATGGTGCTGGCGATTGCCTTCGAATCCCTGGTCAAGCTATTTGCCTTCCTCGCCGTCGGTGCCTTCGTCACGTTCGGCCTCTATGACGGCTTCGACGACCTGTTCAACCAGGCCATGCTCGCCCCGCGCCTGGAGCAATACTGGAAAGAAACCATCAATTGGCCGTCGATGGTGGTCCAGACCGGTGTCGCGATGATGGCCATCATCTGCCTGCCCCGGCAGTTCCACGTCACCGTGGTGGAGAACATCGAACCCCAGGACCTGCGCCTGGCCAAGTGGGTGTTCCCGGCCTACCTGGCCCTGGCCGCGCTGTTTGTAGTGCCGATTGCCCTCGCCGGGCAGATGCTCCTGCCCAGCTCGGTGCTGCCCGACTCCTTCGTGATCAGCCTGCCCCTGGCCCAGGCCCACCCTGCCCTGGCCCTGCTGGCGTTTATCGGTGGCGCTTCGGCGGCCACCGGCATGGTGATCGTGGCCAGCGTCGCGCTGTCGACCATGGTCTCCAACGACATGCTGCTGCCCTGGCTGCTGCGGCGCAAAAACGCCGAGCGGCCGTTCGAAGTGTTTCGCCATTGGATGCTCTCGGTGCGCCGGGTCAGCATCGTCGTGATTTTGCTGTTGGCCTACGTCAGCTATCGCCTGCTGGGCTCCACCGCGAGCCTGGCGACCATCGGCCAGATCGCCTTTGCCGCCGTGACCCAACTGGCGCCGGCCATGCTCGGCGCGCTGTACTGGAAACAGGCCAACCGCCGTGGCGTGTTCGCCGGCCTGGCCGCCGGTACTTTCCTGTGGTTCTACACCCTGATCCTGCCGATTGCGGCCCACAGCCTGGGCTGGTCCCTGAGCAGCTTTCCAGGCCTGGCCTGGCTGCACAGCAACCCGCTGGGGCTGCCGATCACCCCGCTGACCCAGGGCGTGGTGCTGTCGCTGGCGGGCAACTTCACTCTGTTTGCCTGGGTCTCGGTGCTGTCGCGCACCCGGGTTTCCGAGCACTGGCAGGCCGGACGCTTTATTGGCCAGGAAATCAGCGGCCGCCCCAGTTCACGTTCGATGCTCTCGGTGCAGATCGATGACCTGCTGAAACTCGCGGCACGTTTTGTCGGTGAAGAACGCGCGCGCCAGAGCTTTATCCGCTTCGCCTACCGCCAGGGCAAAGGGTTCAACCCCAACCAGAATGCCGATGGCGAATGGATCGCCCACACCGAGCGCCTGCTGGCGGGTGTGCTCGGCGCCTCCTCGACTCGCGCGGTGGTCAAGGCCGCCATCGAGGGCCGGGAGATGCAGCTTGAAGACGTGGTGCGCATCGCCGATGAAGCCTCTGAGGTCTTGCAGTTCAACCGCGCGCTGCTGCAGGGCGCCATCGAGAACATCACCCAGGGCATCAGCGTGGTCGACCAGTCGCTGAAACTGGTGGCCTGGAACCGACGCTATCTGGAGCTGTTCAACTACCCGGAAGGGTTGATCAGCGTCGGCCGGCCGATCGCCGACATCATTCGCTACAACGCCGAGCGCGGCTTGTGCGGCGCGGGCGAGGCCGAGGTCCACGTGGCGCGGCGCCTGCACTGGATGCGCCAGGGCCGCGCCCACACGTCCGAACGGCTGTTCCCCAATGGCAGGGTCATCGAGCTGATCGGCAACCCGATGCCCGGTGGCGGTTTCGTCATGAGCTTCACCGACATCACCCCGTTCCGCGAAGCCGAGCAGGCGCTGACCGAGGCCAACGAAGGCCTGGAGCAGCGGGTTGCCGAACGCACCCACGAACTGTCGCAACTCAACGCCGCGCTGACGGAAGCCAAAGGCACCGCCGAGTCGGCCAACCAATCCAAGACACGCTTCCTGGCGGCCGTCAGTCACGACCTGATGCAGCCGCTGAACGCCGCTCGCCTGTTCTCCGCCGCTCTGTCTCACCAGGACGACGGCCTGTCCACCGAAGCCCAGCAACTGGTGCAACACCTGGACAGCTCGCTGCGCTCCGCCGAAGACCTGATCAGTGACCTGCTGGACATCTCGCGCCTGGAAAACGGCAAGATCAATCCCGACCGCAAGCCGTTCGTACTCAACGAACTGTTCGACACCCTCGGCGCCGAATTCAAGGCCCTGGCTCAGGAACAAGGCCTGAAATTCCGCCTGCGCGGCAGCCGCCTGCGGGTCGACAGCGATATCAAGCTCTTGCGGCGCATCCTGCAGAACTTCCTGACCAACGCTTTCCGCTATGCCAAGGGCCCGGTGCTACTGGGCGTGCGCCGTCGCGGCGATCAACTGTGCCTGGAAGTCTGGGACCGCGGCCCGGGGATTCCACAGGACAAGCAGCAAGTGATTTTCGAAGAGTTCAAACGCCTCGACAGCCACCAGACCCGCGCCGAAAAAGGCCTGGGGCTGGGGCTGGCGATCGCCGATGGCCTGTGCCGGGTGCTCAACCATGGCCTGCAAGTCAGATCCTGGCCGGGCCAGGGCAGCGTGTTCAGCGTCAGCGTGCCCCTGGCGCGTACTCCTGCCGCTGCACCCGGCAAGACCGCCGAGCTCAACGGCACGCTGCCCAGCGGCGCCCAGGTGCTGTGCATCGACAACGAAGACAGCATCCTGATTGGCATGAACAGCCTGCTCAGCCGCTGGGGCTGTCAGGTGTGGACCGCGCGCAACCGCGAAGAATGCGCCGCGCTGCTCAGCGATGGCATTCGCCCGCAACTGGCCCTGGTCGACTATCACCTGGACGACGGCGAAACCGGAACCGAACTCATGGCGTGGCTGCGCACCCAGCTTGGCGAGCCGGTACCCGGGGTGGTGATCAGCGCGGACGGCCGCCCGGAAATGGTGGCCGAGGTGCATGCCGCGGGCCTCGACTACCTGGCCAAACCGGTGAAGCCGGCCGCCTTGAGGGCCCTGCTCAGCCGCCACCTGCCGCTCTGAGCCAGACCGTCTTGGGGCCAGACCCGGCCCGGGACGAGGCGTGTGCGGTTACTCGGGCAGTTCGAGCAACTCGCCATTGGCGTCGGTCATCGCCCGCTCCAGCAGGTCTGCCGGCAGGCTCTTGCTGGCACGGGCGCCGAGCAGCTTGAGTTGTTCGCTGCGGCTGACGAGGTTGCCGCGCCCTTCTGTAAGTTTGTTTCGCGCCGCACTGTAGGCCTTGTCCAGTTGCTGCAGTCGATTGCCGACTTCATCCAGGTCCTGAATAAACAGCACGAACTTGTCGTACAGCCACCCGGCCCGCTCGGCAATTTCCCGGGCGTTCTGGCTTTGCCGCTCCTGTTTCCACAGGCTGTCGATTACCCGTAGGGTGGCCAGCAGAGTGGTCGGGCTGACAATCACGATATTGCGGTCAAAGGCTTCCTGGAACAGGTTCGGCTCGGCCTGCAAGGCTGCGGAAAAAGCCGCTTCGATCGGCACGAACAGCAGCACGAAATCCAGGCTGTGCAGCCCTTCAAGGCGCTTGTAATCCTTGCCGGCCAAGCCTTTGACGTGATTGCGCAAGGACAGTACGTGCTGCTTGAGCGCCGCCTGGCCAATCACCTCATCATCGGCGGCGACGTACTGCTGATAGGCGGTCAGGCTGACCTTGGAATCCACCACCACCTGCTTGTCGCCCGGCAACATGATCAGCACATCGGGCTGGAAGCGCTCGCCGTCCGGGCCCTTGAGGCTGACCTGGGTCTGATACTCGCGGCCCTTCTCCAGCCCGGCGTGCTCCAGCACTCGCTCCAGAATCAGCTCGCCCCAGTTGCCCTGGGTTTTCTGGCCCTTGAGGGCGCGGGTCAGGTTGGTCGCCTCGTCGCTCAGGCGCAGGTTCAACTGCTGCAGGCGCTCCAGCTCCTTGGCCAGGGAGAAACGCTCGCGGGCCTCGGCCTGGTAACTTTCCTCGACCCGCTTCTCGAACGACTGGATGCGTTCCTTCAATGGGTCGAGCAATTGCCCGAGGCGCTGCTGGCTGTTCTCGGCAAAGCGCTGCTCGCGCTCATCGAAGATTTTTCCGGCCAGCTCGGCAAATTGCGCCCGCAGTTCATCTCGCGAGCCCTGCAAATCGCTCAGGCGCTGTTGATGGCTTTCCTGTTGTTCCCGCAGTTCGGCATGCAGCGAGGCAGCCTGGGCATCCAGCCGGCGCAGTTCGGCTTCTTTGCCGGCACGTTCGAGGTTCCAGGCGTGGGCCGCGTCGCGGGCATTGTCGCGCTCGATCTGCAGCAGCTCGACCTCACGGCGCACCGCCGCCAGATCGGCCTGCTTGGCGCCGTTGGCCTGGCTCAGGTCACTGATTTCGTCGCGACAGGCATCCAGTTGCGCCGCCAGGCCCTCCTGGGCCAGTTGCGCAGTGGCCAGGCGCTCTTCGAGCAACGACAGTTCAGTCTGACGGCTGCTGGCACGTCGTTGCAGTTGCCAGGCCAGCGCCAGCAGCGGTACCGCCGCCGCTGCCAGGCCGAGCAACAGGCTGGTCAAGTCCATCGCCATAGCGGCTCCCGCCCTTGAAATAAAGCCTGAAGGTTAACCAAGGCGCAGGTCCTTGGACAGCTCAGTCGTCGATCTGACCCAGCTCGCGCTGTGCACGCCGATCACCCGCGCGCGCCGCCTGGCGCAGCAGGTCCTGGCCGATCCGACGATCTCGGGCATTGCCGCACTCGCGGCACATCAATTGGCCCAGGCGGCTTTGCGCAGCCACGACCCCTTCACGGGCCGGCTGCTTGAGCAGGCGTCCGGCGAAATGCTTGACGTTGGGGTTGTCGCCCAGGCGTGGGCTGTCGAGCAGCCACATGGCCACGCGCATGGAAAAGCGCTTGGGGGCGGTAACACTCGCAGGTGCGGCGGTAACAGCAGGTGATACTGAGCGAAACTTCATAAAACACTGTGGGGCAGATCAGAAGGCGCGCCACTCTACTCCTTTTTTCGCAGGGGTAAAGCTTAAAAAAGCCTGCATGCCCGTGCTAGAGCAAGCGCTTGGGACAATCCACAGAAGCTGTGGATAAGTCAGTGGACAACCCCTCCACAACTCGCCGAAAGCCCCATGGGACGGGGCTCACGCTCAAACTGACGATTTTTTCACCAGTAAAAAAAACCGATGTTTTTCATTGACTTAAATTTTCATCACAGGCAATGGCCGGCCCAACGACCCAAGTGACAGCGCGGTGACATGCCGCGCAACTAATGTGCACAAGTACCTTGTTCGGGGTTATATCGCCGCACCAGACCCGGGCGCACCTGTGGAGAAAAGTGGCTACGACGCACCGGCACCTGGGTGACGGCCCTGCATCCCCTGGCCTGAGCCCCATTGCTGGCCATGATAGATATTTTTTCCTAACACACTTGCATCCTCGCATTCAACACGATACTATCCGCGGCGTTAGTACCAAGCTGAAAGTCAATTCTGGTCGAACAAGTCCCCCGGTAACACTGCCCTCAAGCGCAGCTGCCACCGACAACATGGGATCGACCACCTCGATGGTTTCCAGGTAAAACTTACGACGACACGGCCTTTGAATCGAAAGCAAAGGGTGTCGCGAAGCACATTTACTCTGACCGAACCAACCTGCAAATTGATCAGGATCTTCACCCCGGGCCCAGAACCTTTGCCCTTGTTGTGTTGCCTGCCCTCCTAAGTACCTACCTGCCAGCCTTAGCGCATTCATATCAAAAGCGCTTGCAACTGGCTGCTTTGTTCCAGTCGGGTTCGTCGTTCGACCAATGGTGGTCGACGTTACTGGAACGTTTTAACGTTGCACGGTTCTTAACCGTGTCATTTGTAGGAACACCTAATAACTATGTCTACTCAAATCCAGACTCAGGATGCCATTCGCACCCTAACCAACGCCTTTGCACCAATGAACTGCCTGATCATGGCCGCTCGCAAAGGCTGCTTCAGCTTCACCCTGGTCAACGAACACGGCATCGCTCGTCACAGCGAACGCCTGTACCCCGATCAATACTCCAGCGCAGAACCGCTGCAGGCAGTGATCGAGCGTACCCGTCAGGCACTGGTTGCCTGAAACGCCAGAACGTCGCAACCCCAAAAGCCTCGCCTGAACGCGGGGCTTTTTATTGCCTGTTGTTTCTGTTTATCCCCGGCCGAATAAAGTACGAATAGATATAACGGTTATAACGGGAAGCCGAAAATATTTTAAAAACAGTCCTTTACATCAAACATATAACACTACACTTCAACTCAAGCGGCATGATCCGCTTCCGGCGAACCTGACCCGATCCACTGCTGCCAAGCCCGATGTCAGGCATCGCCGACCAATAACAAACCGGAGTGTCGAGGGTGTTATGGGGATTGCGGCCAGGGAACTGCGTCTGTATGTGATTCGTCCCACCCTGCAGTATCTGGGTCGCCACAGTCCATGCGCAGAATCGTTGTTGCTGGGCATCGCCGCCAGCCAATCGGACCTGGGCTCAGCCCTGCACGACCGCCGCGGCCATGGCCTCTACTGCATTGCCGAACGCCGCCACGCGGCACTCTGGGACCTGTACCTGGCCCTCGACCCCGAACTCGCCAGCCGGGTCCGGGGCCTGGCCAGCCAGCATGCTTTCCTGAGCAGCCCTCACCTGGAACTCACGGTAAATCTGCGCTATGCCACGGCCATAGCCTGGCTGCTGATCGAAGAACAACAAACCGCACTGCCGGCTGCCGACGACCTGCTCGGCATGGCTCGCCTCTGGAGACAGACTTTCCAACCCCAAGGACGGTTGCGGGATTTCACCTGCGCCTGGAAAACCCATGTCTCCCCGCTGAACCTCCTCCCCTGCTGATCGCGCTTTTTGCACGATCGGCGAAGAAACGCCATTTTTGGTCGGATTGTCCTACAAAACCGCTCTAAATCAAGGCATACAGCCTATAGCGCTAGGACGAAAATGTTGGTAATTTTCGCCCCGGTGATCACCAGGAGTTCTAATAATGAAAAAAGTAATGCTCAAAACAACCATCAGCCTCGCCGTTGCCATGGCATCCAGCCAACTTTTCGCGAGTGGCTTTGCCCTCAACGAACAGAGCATCAGCGGGATGGGTACTGGTTTCGCAGGTCGCTCTTCTTCTGCCGATGATGCAAGCACTGTATTTGGTAACCCTGCCGGCATGTCGCGCCTCAAGCGCCAGCAAGTCACCGGCGGGATGGCCGCGATTGATGCCTCGACCGACATCAAGGACACCAGCGGTAGCCGCAGCGGGACCAACAAAGGCGACATGGTGCCTTTCACCGCCGTACCAATGGGTTTCTATGTCAAGCCAATCGATGACCAGTGGGCCTTCGGTCTGGGCGTATACGCTCCTTTCGGTCTGATCACCGACTACGAAAGCTCCTTCCAGGGCCGTAACTTCGGCAGCAAAAGTGAAGTCAAGGTGGTGACCTTCCAGCCAACCGTCAGCTACGCCTTCAACGACAAGGTTTCGATCGGTTTCGGTCCAACCATCAACCGCATTTCCGGTGTGCTGGAATCCACGCTTAACACGCCGTTCACCGCGACCGATGGCCAAGTGCAGATCAAAGGCGACGATATCGGCTACGGGTACAACATTGGCGTTCTGGTTCAAGCCACTGACACCACCCGTGTCGGCCTGACCTACCACTCCAAGGTTGATTACAAGCTTGAAGGCCACACTACGGTCTCTCCAGGCGCAGGCACAAACCCGCTGATCATGAAGGGCGCACGCTACGACGCGTCGCTGAAAATCCAGACGCCGGAATCCCTCGACCTGTCCGTGACCCAGGAGCTCAACGACGCCTGGACCCTGTACGCAGGTACCACCTGGACTCGCTGGAGCCGCCTGAAAGACATCACCGTGGATAACGAAGGTGTAACCGTAGCTGCTGGCGGCGGCGCAGCCCCAGGCGCCTTCACCACCATCAAGGAAGACCAGAACTGGCATGACACCTGGGCCTATGCGATCGGTACTTCGTACCAGTTGAACAAGCAATGGGTCCTGCGTACCGGTCTGACCTTTGACCAGTCGCCAACCAACAACACCGATCGCTCGCCACGCATTCCTACCGGCGACCGGACGATTTTCAGCCTCGGTGCTGGCTGGTCGCCAACTGAAGACCTGACCATCGATGTGGCCTACTCCTACCTCAAGGAAGAAAAGGTCAACATCAACCGCAGCAACACCAGCCCGACCGCTTCGCCATTGGCACGTAGCTACAACGCCGAATACGAAAACAGCGCCCACGGTTTCGGTGTAGGTGCTACCTACCGCTTCTAAGCATCATCGCCGGGCCAACTCCCGCGCTGAGAAACGAAAAAGCCCCGCATCCAACAGGATCCGGGGCTTTTTTATTCAGTGCATTGAACTCAGGGTTGGGAAGCCAGGGCTTTTTCCACCGCCTCGATCAACTCCGGGCTGTCAGGCTTGGTCAAGCTGGAAAAGTTGGCAATCACCCGCCCCTGGCGGTCGACCACGTACTTGTAGAAATTCCATTTCGGCGCGCTGCTCTGTTCGGCCAGGACCTTGAAAAGGTGCACGGCGTCCGGGCCCTGGACTTTCTGCGGCTCGCTCATGGTGAAGGTCACGCCGTAGTTGACGTAACAGACCTTGGCGGTTTCCGCGCCGTCCTTGGCCTCCTGTTTGAAGTCATTGGAGGGCACGCCCAGCACCTCCAACCCTTGCTCCTTATAGCGCTGATACAAGGCTTCCAGACCTTTGAACTGCGGGGCAAAACCGCAGAAGCTCGCGGTGTTGACCACGATCAACGGCTTGCCAGCAAAGCGCTGGCACAGGTCGATGGACTCCTTGGCGTGGAGCTTGGGCAACGAGCCTTGCAACAGGGATGGGCAGTCTGCGGCCCAGGCCGAACTCCCCAGGGCAACGAATAGAGCTGGAACCGCAAGCCAGCGCATCAACATATTCTGCGTCCTTGATCAAATCGTCAGACTGCGACGTTACTCGTCTGCCGTCGCCCCTAGCAAGCGCCCATGCCCAACTCCATCAGCGCCAGCCCACCGCGCTGCCAGCCCCACCAGGCCAGCAGCACCAGACCAGTTCCGAGCACCAGGCCCAAGCCAAGCCAGCCTATACGTCTCACACCGCGCCTGCCTGGGCTTGCAGGCGCGCCACCGGGCGCTCCCGCACTGGCCAATTGAGAGCGGCCGCCAACAGACTCAAGAGAATCGCCACCTGCCAGATCAAGTCATAACTCCCGGTTCGGTCATACACCACGCCTCCCAGCCAGCCACCCAGGAACGAACCCAACTGGTGGAAGAGAAACACAATGCCGCCGAGCATGGACAAGTTGCGCACGCCGAACAAGGTCGCCACCGTGCCGTTGGTCAAGGGCACGGTCGACAGCCAGAGAAAGCCCATCGCCATGCCGAACAGGTAGGCGCTGGTCTGGGTCACCGGCAGCCACAGGAACAACCCGATGACCACCGCCCGCAGCAGATAGAGGCCGGTCAGCAAGCGCGGCTTGGACATCCGCCCGCCGAGCCAGCCGGCGGTATAGGTACCGAAGATATTGAACAGCCCGATCAGCGCCAGCACCGTGGTGCCCACCGTGGCCGGCAGGTGCTGATCCACCAGGTAGGCCGGCAAGTGCACGCCGATAAACACCACCTGAAAGCCACAGACGAAAAAGCCGAAGGCCAGCAGCCAGAACCCGGAATGCCCGCACGCCTCGCGCAGCGCCTGGCCCAGGCTCTGCTCATGACCGAGCACCGGCAATGGCTTGTCCTTGAGCATGCTCACCAGCGGCACGATCAGCGCCACCAGCAGGCCCAGTACCAGCAGGGCCGAGGACCAGCCCAGCCAGCCGATCAGCCCCAGGGTGCCCGGCAACATGGCGAATTGGCCGAACGAACCGGCGGCACTGGCGACGCCCATGCCCATGCTGCGTTTTTCCGCTGGCAAGGCACGGCCGACGACGCCGAGAATCACCGAAAACGAGGTCCCCGACAGGCCGATGCCGATCAGCAGGCCGGCGCTCAGGGACAGCGACAACGGCGAATCCGAGAGCCCCATGAACACCAGGCCGATCGCATAGAGCACGCCGCCGATCAGCACCACCTTGGCCGCGCCAAAGCGGTCAGCCAAGGCGCCGGTAAAGGGTTGCGCCAGACCCCAGATCAGGTTCTGCAAGGCGATGGCAAAGGCAAACACCTCACGCCCCCAGCCAAACTGCGCGCTCATGGGCGGCAAGAACAGGCCAAAGCCGTGACGCACCCCGAGGGACAGCGCCAGAATCAACGCACTGCCCAGAAGCACCCAACCGCTGGTACGCCACATCGATGACATTTTTATTCTCCAAATTGCGGGTATCTACCCGCTTATAAGCGAACGAATGGCGTTCAAGCCAATTCGTTGAGCAAGGCCAACAAGGTTTCGCGCTTCTCTGCACCCAGGCGATCGATCAAACGCTGCTGCGCGGCTTCCCAGGCCGGCAGCGCCGCCACCAGGCGCTCACAGCCGGCTTCGGTCAGCAACACCAGGCGATTGCGCTGATCTTCACCCTCCACCAGCGTCACCAGGCCCTCGCCTTCCAGAACCCGCAAATTGCGCCCCAGGGTGCTGCGATCCAGGCCCATGGCTTCGGCCAGGCTGGAAATACTCGGCTGATCCAGGCGTTGCAGATTGCACAGCAAGGAATACTGGGCAACGTTGATCCCGAAGCCGTCGAGGGCGCCGTCGTAGTACCTGCTGACGCCACGGGCGGCACGACGCAGGTTGGTGCACAAACATTGAGAAGGAAGCATGGTGCGTGTATATACCCGCGATTCATGTAAAGCAAGAATTTTGCATTCAAGGCCCGGCTCAGAACAACGCCAGGCCCACCAGCACCGCCACTTCCAACAATTCCAGCAAGGCCCCCGCGGTGTCGCCCGTAGTGCCGCCCAGACGGCGCAGCATCAGTTGGCGCAGCCAGAAGAACACCACGGCCGACAACAGCAGTGTGAACACGCCGAGGTAACCGGCAAGCAGCACGCACCCCAGCGCCACCACCGCCAGCACCTGACGCCCGGCACGCCGTGGCAGATGATCGGCCAGCGCCTGCCCCAGCCCCCCGGGACGCACATAAGGCGTGCACAGGAACAGTCCCAGCAGCGAAGCACGTCCGATCAGCGGCGCCAGCAACAGAGCCACACCGTGATGCTGCTCGATCAACGCCACCAGCGCGACGAACTTGAGCAACAGCACCAACACCAGGGTCACCACCGCGATCGGCCCGCTGCGCGGGTCCTTCATGATGGTCAGCGTCCGTTCACGATCACCAAAACCGCCGAGCCAGGCATCGGCGCTGTCCGCCAATCCGTCCAGGTGCAGGCCGCCGCTGAGCAGCACCCAGGCACTGAGCAGCAAGGCCCCATGCAGCAGCAACGGCGTACCGTCGAGCAGCCCGTTGAGCCCCCACAACACAACGCCAAACAGCCCCCCCACCAGGGGATAGAACAGCAGCGAACGTCCCAGTTCCTGGGGTTGCGGCATGCCGGGCAGGCGAATCGGCAAGCTGCTGAGAAACTGCAAGGCGATCCAGAACGGCAGCATATTCAGCAACCCTCGCTCAGGCGCCGATCCGCCTCGACCCGCAACGCAAACAAGGCGCCGTGAGCCACCTCGACATTCAGCAACTGCTCGCGGGGCAAACCCCGTGCCCGGGCCAGCAACAGGCGCATCACTCCACCATGGCTGATCAACAACACACGCTGCCCGGCGTACGCCCCGTGCAGACGCTCGACAGCCGCCAATACACGCTCGGAAAATGCCAGCACCGGCTCGCCCGCAGGCGGCGTGAAGCTGTAAGGGTCAGCCCAGAACCGCCCCAGGGCCTCGGCGTCGGTCTCCATCAGCGCGGCGGCACTCTGACCTTCCCAGGCGCCGAAATGCAGCTCCTGCAAGTCTTTCTCCAGGGTCACCGGCAACCCCAGGCGAGCCCCCAGCTCCTCGGCAAAGCGCGCGCAGCGCTGCAACGGCGAACTGACCAGCCGATCCCAGGGCCCCTGGGCCTCGACCGCCAGGCGCATCTGCTGCCAGCCCTTGGCAGTCAGGGCATCATCCAGGCTGCCGCGCAAGCCGCCACCGAGTTCGGTTTCGCCATGGCGCAGCAGGTCAAGGTGCAAGGTCATGCCGGACGATCCGCCACGGCGGCTTCGGCAAAGGTCGCCATCTGCCCGTGCAGGTCGCAGGCCAGGCGCAACAGCGGCACCGCCAGCGCGGCACCACTGCCTTCACCCAGGCGCAGGCCAAGTTCAAGCAGCGGCTCGGCGCCAAGGATGTCGAGGACATGCCGATGACCCGGCTCAGCACCGCGATGACCGAACAATAGCCACGGCCGGCAACCCGGGTTGAGGCGTACCGCCACCAGGGCGGCCACAGTGCAGATAAAACCATCCACCAGGACCGCGATCCCTTCCTGGGCGCACGCCAAGTAGGCCCCGACCAGGGCCGCCACTTCAAACCCGCCCAGGTTGAACAGGGTCTGCAGAACGTCTTCACGCTGGGCGCCGTGGAGCTGCAAGGCGCGCTCGATCACCTGCGCCTTGTGGCTGACACCCGCCGCATCGAGCCCGGTGCCGGGCCCGGCGAGATCCGCCACCGGAATCTCCAGCAGCGCACAGGCAATGGCACTGGCCGAGGTGGTGTTGCCGATGCCCATTTCGCCACCGATAAACAACTGGCTGCCTGCGGCCAGGGCCCGTCGCGCACTATCGCGACCGGCCTGCAAGGCTTGCTCACCCTGGGCCCGGGTCATGGCGGGGCCATTCACAAAGTTATGGGTGCCGGGGCCGAGGTTGAGGTGGCGCACGCCTGGCAGATCCAGGCCCGGGTTGATGGTGCCCAGATCGACCACTTCCAGCTGCGCACCCAGTTGCCGCGCCAGCACGCTGATCGCCGCGCCGCCGCTGACAAAGTTGAGCAACATCTGCCCGGTGACGGCCTGCGGATAAGCCGAAACACCTTCGGCCACCACCCCGTGATCACCAGCAAAAATGGCGATCCACAGCTGGCTCAGCTCGGGCTTGACCCGCCCTTGCAGCCCGGCCAGTTGCACCGCTGCCAGCTCCAGGCGACCCAGAGACCCGGCCGGCTTGGTCAACTGCTGCTGACGGGCTTGCGCCTGTTCCAGGGCCTGGGCGTCCAGCGCTTTGCACGGTTGCAGCCACCAGGAGTCATTCATAACGCAGTTCCTTTCAAAGTCAGGGGCAGGCCGGCGACCGTCAGGATCACTCGCTGACAACGCTCGGCCAGGGCTTGATGCAACCAACCGGCTTCATCGACATAGCGGCGAGTCAATTCGCCCAGCGGCACGACACCCATACCGGTCTCGTTGCTGACAAAAATAATCTGCCCAGGCAATGCCTCCAGGCACTGCAACAGCGCTTCGCGCTCGGCCGCCAGGCGTTCGGCGTCATCGAGCATCAGCAGGTTGGTCAGCCACAGGGTCAGGCAATCCACCAACAGGCAACGCTCGGGCGCGGCGTTTTCCCGCAACACCCGGGCCAGGGCCAGGGGTTCTTCGATCAATGCCCAGTGCGCCGGACGTCGCTCGCGGTGATGCAGGATGCGCTGGTTCATCTCGCCATCCAGCGGCTGGCTGGTGGCGATATAAGTCACGGCCAGGGCGCTGTCGGCAGCGAGCTTCTCAGCCAGGCGACTTTTCCCGGAACGGGCACCGCCGAGTATCAGTTGCAGCATGCTTGGACACCTTAGAGGTTGAAGGGCGAACCGGATCGCCAGTTAAAGCCCACAGAGTTCACGCAGGTAGGCGGTGTCCAGGTGTTGCTCCACCAGGTCGGCCAGGCGCTCGATATCGCGCTCACGCAGGGCGTGGTAATCGACTTCCTGCACATCCGCCAGGCCCGCCCAGCGCAACAGCGCCGTACAAGCCGCCGGGGCCTCGAACAGGCCGTGCAGGTAGCTGCCGAGAATCTGCCCATCGGCGCTGCAGGCGCCATCGCTGCGGCCGTCGTCCAGCAGCACCGCCGCCCGCTCCAGGGCCGGCCCGGTGGTGACTCCGGCATGGATTTCATAGCCACTGACGGCGGCGTTCTCCAGGGTCAGACGACCACGCACATTGCGCAGTTGCTTGTGCGCCTCAAGCTCGGTAGCGAACGCCAGCAAACCCAGGCCCGGGCTTGAACCCGGCGGTCCTTCGAGCCCCAGCGGGTCATGGACCTGCTCGCCGAGCATCTGCAAGCCACCGCAAATGCCCAGCAGCTTGCCGCCGTAACGCAGGTGCCGGGCGATGGCCTCCTCCCAACCATTGGCCCGCAGGTAGGCCAGGTCGCTGCGCACGCTTTTCGAGCCGGGGAGGATGATCAGGTCGGCCGCCGGAATCGCCTGGCCCGGCCCGACGAACTGCAGATCGACCTGGGGGTGCAGGCGCAGGGGATCGAAATCGGTGTGATTGCTGATCCGCGGCAACACCGGCACCACCACCTTCAATACGTGTTCGGCCTTGACGGCCTGGCGCTGGTCGATGCCGTCCTCGGCCTCCAGGTGCAGGTCCATCACATACGGCAGGACCCCGACCACCGGTTTGCCGGTGCGCGCCTCGAGCCAGTCCAGGCCCGGTTGCAGCAAGGCGATATCGCCGCGAAAACGATTGATGATGAAACCTTTGACCCGTGCCTGCTCAGTGGCCGACAGCAGCTCCAGAGTGCCCACCAGATGGGCGAAGACCCCGCCGCGGTTGATGTCGGCAATCAACAGCACCGGACAGTCCACCGCTTCGGCAAACCCCATATTGGCGATGTCGCCGGCCCGCAGATTGATCTCCGCCGGCGACCCGGCGCCCTCCACCATCACCACCGGATAAGCCGCGCTCAGCCGTTGGTGGGACGCCAGCACCGCCTGCATGGCGATGGCCTTGTAATCGTGATAGGCCACCGCATTCATGCTGGTGACGGCACGCCCATGAATGATGACCTGGGCCCCTGTATCGCTGTTGGGCTTGAGCAGCACCGGGTTCATGTCAGTGTGCGGTTCGAGGTTGGCAGCCTGGGCCTGGACCGCCTGGGCCCGACCGATTTCGCCGCCATCGGCGGTGACCGCGCTGTTGAGCGCCATGTTCTGCGGCTTGAACGGCACCACGCTGACACCCTGGCGGATCAGCCAGCGGCACAGGGCGGTGACCAGGGTACTTTTACCGGCATCCGATGTGGTGCCTTGCACCATCAGGGTGGTCATGGGGTGTCCTTGGAATAGGCCTGCAGCGCTTGCTCCAGGCGCGACCAGTCGGCTTCATCGGCCGGCAGGCCAAAACGCAGGCTGCTGTTGTGCACGAACAGCCGCAGGAGGATGCCGCGCCGCGCCATGAACTCGTAGAGGTTCTCGGCATCGGCCACGATCAACCATTGAAACAGCGCGCAGCCGCCCTGCGGCTTGAGGCCGTGGTGCTCAAGAATGGCCGCCAGGCGCAGGCTGGCCGCGTCGCAGCGCAAACGCTGGCGGGCATGCCCCGGGGCATCCTGCAGGCAGGCCTGGCCCACCACCCGGGTCGGGCCGCTCACTGCCCACGGGCCCACCTGCTCGGCCAGCAGTTTGAGCAGCTTGCGTTCAGCCAGGACAAAACCCAGGCGCACACCGGCCAGGCCGAAGAACTTGCCAAACGAACGCAGCACAATCAGCCCCACCTGATGCGCGTGGGACGCCAGGCTCAGTTGCGGGGTGGTGTCCATGAAGGCTTCATCCACCACCAACCAGCCACCGCGCTGGGCCAGGCGCCCATGCCAGTCGAGCAGGCGCTCCGGAGTCAGGCTCAGGCCGGTGGGGTTGTTCGGGTTGACCACCACCAGCACATCGAGGCTGTCGAGGAAGAAGTCGACCTCCTGCTCCAGCACCTCGCGCACGATATAGCCACTGCGGCGCCAGGCCTCGGCGTGTTCGGCGTAACAGGGCGACAACACCCCGACCTTGCCGGCGCGGCGCAAACGCGGCAGCAACTGGATCGCCGCCTGCGACCCGGCGACCGGCAATACCTCGCAGGCGCCGTAGTAGTCACACGCCGCGCGCTCCAGGCCGTCATCGGTTTCCGGCAGGCGTGCCCAGGCGCGCTCGGGGATCTCCGGAATCGGAAATGGCCAGGGGGCCAGGCCACTGGACAGGTCCAGCCAGGCGTTCTCCGCGATGCCGTATTGCGCCGCGGCCTTGCGCAGCCGTCCGCCGTGCTCAAGCATAAAACTCAGCCCCCACACACAGGATCAATAGCCATAACCACACCCCGCGCTGCACCAATTGCCAGCCGCGATCGATGGACGCGGCATCCGCCGGCACGCCCTCACCCAACAGCGGGCGCTGGTGCAGCTCACCGTGATAGATCGCCGCGCCGCCCAGTTCCACCCCCAGGGCTCCGGCGCCTGCCGCCATGACCGGGCCGGCGTTCGGGCTGTCCCAGGTCGGACCCTGGCGCCGCCAGCACTTGAGCGCCAGGCGGGTCTTGCCCAGCAGCGCGTAGGTCAGAGCCACCAGCCGCGCCGGAATGTAATTGAGCACATCGTCGATTTTTGCCGCCGCCCAACCGAAGCGTTCGAAGCGTTCATTACGATAGCCCCACATCGCGTCCAGGGTGTTGCTCAGGCGATAGAGCACCACCCCCGGCGCGCCTGCCACGGCAAACCAGAACAACGCCGCGAACACCGCATCGCTGCCGTTCTCCAGCACCGATTCGGTGGCGGCGCGAGCGACGGCGGTGGCGTCCAGCTCGCTGGTCTCACGACTGACCAGGTAGCCGACCCGCTGCCGCGCCTGCTCCAGGTTATCGCTGCGCAGCGCCTGAGCCACCGGCTCGACATGCTCACCCAGGCTGCGCAGGCCCAGGGCGCAATACAACGCCAGAATCTCCACCAGCCAGCCGATATAAGGCAGCCATGAGAGCGCCGTGGCCAACAGGGTCAGCGGCAGCACCGCCAGTACCCAGGCCGTCACCCCATGGCTGCGCCAGCCGCGTCCGGCAGAATTGAAACGTTGCTCGATGCGATCGGCAAAACGGCCGAACGCCACCAGCGGATGCCAGCGCTTGGGCTCGCCCAGCAGCGCATCCAGCGCAACCCCGGCGACACTCAGCAACGCCACACTCATTGACTCACTCCCCAGAAATTTTCATACAGCAATTCACTCAGCGGACGCGGTTGCGCCCAGCCTTCCAGCGCCAGCATCGGCGCCGGGTAAAACTCGGTGACCGGCCCCAGACACAGCACCGCCAGCGGTTTGGCCCCTGGCGGCAATCCCAGCAAATCAGCCAGGGCCTGGGGTTCGAACAGCGACACCCAGCCCATGCCCAGGCCCTCGGCCCGCGCCGCCAGCCACAGGTTCTGGATCGCGCAGGACAGCGAGGCCATGTCCATTTCCGGCAGCGTACGGCGGCCGAAGATGTGCCGCTCACGCCCATCCATCAAGGCCGCCACCAGCACCTCGGCACAATCGTTGATGCCTTCGACCTTGAGTTTCATGAACTCATCGGAGCGCTCGCCCAGGGCCTCGGCCGTGCGCACCCGCTCTTCTTCCACCAACTGCTGGATCTTGCCGCGCAGCTCAGGGTTGCTGATGCGGATAAAACGCCACGGCTGCATCAAGCCGACACTGGGCGCCTGGTGCGCGGCCTCGAGCAGACGCTGCAACAGCACCGGCTCGACGCTGCCACCGGCGAAGTGGCGCATATCACGCCGCTCGGCAATGGCCCGATAGACCGCGGCCCGTTCGGCAGCCGAAAAAGCATTGTCGGTCATGAAGGTTCAGCTACCGCTGGTGCCGGCTTGCCGACAGTCGCCAGCGACGGCTCCGGGGCGAACAGCGCCGCCACCGCCACCGGGTTGGACGGGAAATAGAAGTGCACATACGAGGCGGTCATCCGCCCATCGCGATACACCGCTTCGGCACCGCGCCCGCCATTGGGGCTCACGCCACGGGCAATCGGCGTCAGTTCGGTACTGGTCAGCGAATGGTGGTAGGTGTGGCCGCGCAAGGTTCCTTCCGGCAACTGCACATCTTGCAGGGCCAGGGCCGCCAGGCGCTTTTGCATCACCGCATCACCGGGCAGCAGCCCCAGCAGACGGGCACTGTGCCCCTCGACATCGGTCAGGGAATCCAGCAGGTAGAGCATGCCGCCACATTCGGCGAGCAAGGGTTTGCCGGCGCCGTGGTGGGCGCGGATCGCTGCGAGCATCGCACTGTTTTCGGCCAGGGCCTGGTGATGCAGTTCCGGGTAGCCACCGGGCAGGTACAGGCTGTCGGCAGGTGGCAGCTCGCGGTCGTGAATCGGCGAAAAGAACGACAACTCGGCGCCCATGGCCCGCAGCAGGTCCAGGCTCGCGCCATAGGTGAAGGCAAAGGCCTCGTCCCGGGCCACGGCGATGCGCACCCCGGCCAGCAACGGCTCGGCGCTCACTACCTCGGGGGCGGCGAAGGTGACCGCTGGTGGCAGCGCCACTTCGCAACTGCCGGCCAGGGCCTGCGCCGCCGCGTCCAGGCGCAGGTCGAGGTCGTTGAGTTCGCTGGCCTGCACCAGCCCCAGGTGGCGGCTCGGCAGTTCGATGCCGGTCTCCCGAGACAAGGCGCCATACCAGCGCAAGCCTTCGGTCAGGCTGCCTTCGAGCAACTGGGCGTGGCGCAGGGTGCCGACCCGATTGGCCAGCACGCCGGCGAATGGCAAGTCCGGCTGGTAGCGTGCCAGCCCCAGAGCCAGGGCGCCGAAGGTCTGGGCCATGGCCGTGCCGTCGATCACCGCCAGCACCGGCACGCCGAAATGCCGCGCCAGGTCGGCGCTGGACGGCGTGCCGTCGAACAGGCCCATGACCCCTTCGATCAGAATCAGATCCGCCTCGGCGGCGGCCTCCCACAACAGGCGCCGGCTCTCTTGCTCGCCGACCATCCACATATCCAGCTGATACACCGGCGCGCCGCTGGCACGTTCGAGGATCATCGGGTCGAGAAAGTCCGGGCCGCACTTGAACACCCTGACCTTGCGCCCCTGGTTGCGGTGCAAGCGCGCCAGGGCGGCGGTCACGGTGGTCTTGCCCTGGCCGGAAGCCGGGGCGGCGATCAATACCGCCGGGCAATGACGAGCATCACTCATGCTCGGGCACTCACAGTTCCACCCCTTTCTGCGCCTTGATCCCGGCCTGGAACGCATGTTTGACCACGCCCATTTCGGTGACGGTGTCCGCCAGTTCGATCATTTCCGGCTTGGCGCCGCGACCGGTGACCACCACGTGCTGCATGGGTGGACGGGCCTGCAGGTCGCTGAGCACCTGGTCCAGGTCGAGGTAACCGTGCTTGAGGGCGATATTCAGCTCATCGAGCACCACCAGGCCGATGGCCGGGTCGCGCAGTAACTGACGGGACACTTCCCAGGCAGCCTCGGCGGCGGCGATATCGCGCTGGCGATCCTGGGTCTCCCAGGTGAAGCCCTCGCCCATCACATGAAAACGCACCTGTTCCGGGAAGCGCCGGAAAAACAATTCTTCCCCGGTGCTGTTGCGACCCTTGATGAATTGCACCACGCCGCATTGCATGCCGTGGCCCATGGAGCGAGCGAGCATGCCAAAGGCCGAGCTGCTCTTGCCTTTGCCATTGCCGGTCAACACCAGCAGCAGCCCGCACTCGTTCGGCGAGTTGGCGATGCGTTCATCGATCACGGCTTTTTTGCGCAACATGCGCGCCAGATGGCGCTCGTCACGATCGGGGGATTGGGTCATGGGGCAGCTCTCCGTTGGGGCTGGATAACGGGGGGCAGGAATAGAAATAGACGGCGCAAGCCTGGCATCGCCCACCGTGATGCCGTTGGATGGATCAGGCCGGTCTCCGGGCTTGTGAGCAGCACTAATGCCGAACCGCGCGCCTTCCCATGTCGGTTCGACACAGTGGCACCAAACGCAGTCTTGACTCACTTACCGTTGCGGGGGCAGCGCCGGAATCGTCGCCCGTTCCTGTTCGGAACACGCACTCACCGGCTTCCCTGTTTCACCCTGTCGACCCATGGCCACAGAGCACCTGAAACAAGTCGCGAAGGTTAGAGGGTTGGGGGTGGAGCGTCAATTAAAGCCGGCCCTGCGTGAGCGCGAAGAACTGCACCAGATCAATAAAATGACGCCAATCTTGTGCCACACTGCAAGCAGTGATATCAAATAGCCACAATTCGGCTACCCAAATCTATCTGACAAAAACAAGGGTGAGTTCAATGCAAGGCATGATCATCAGCAATCCGAAACTGGAGTTTCTGCGCCCGATGCTGGAGCGCTGGTTTGATTGCATTGACCGCTACAACGAGGTACGCGGCGACAACGAATGCCCGTACTGGTTTGATGAGCAGGCCAACCTCGGCCTGCTGTCGGCCGCCGCCTGGATGGCAGAAATGGTCACCTTGCAGCACAGCCCGAGCAAAAAGCAGCTCGAAGAAGGCAATCGCAATGGCCGCGCCGACCTATACGTGGCCACCCGGGAGGAACGCGCCTTCCTCCAGGTCAGCCAGCGCTGGCCACGGGTCAACAACCTGCAACTGACCCAGGCCCTGCAGGACGCCAGCAGTGATGCCAGAAGCATCGCCTACCCCAATGAGCTGCGGCTGGGCTGTCTGTTTATCGCCCCGCTCAAGGCCCAGCACAGCGCCACACCGGAAGAACTCCAGGACATGCTCGACGACTTGCAGAAGGAACACACCTGCGCCGTTGCCTGGTACTTCCCCTACGCCTACCGCAAGTTGCACAACGACAGCGGCAACTACCACCCCGGGGTCGCCGTGCTGTTCAAAGAGGCCCGCTGATCAGGTTGAACCATCGGCTGGCTATGCTCCTCTATGAATACAACGACTCCAGTGCATTCACAGGGACATCGGCATGCTCATCAAGCCCCAATTCGCTCTTCTGATCGCCGTCGCCGCGGGCCTTGCAGCCTGCGGCGAAACCTCCACCCTGCAAGTGTCGGACGGCACCGGCCCGTCACCGCAATTGCCGGAGCCAAATAAAACCCTGATCCCTACGGTGAATATCGCGCCGGCCATCGGCTGGCCCGAGGGCGCTACGCCCATCGCCGCGCCAGGCACCCAGGTCGCGGCCTTCGCCGAAAAGCTCGATCATCCACGCTGGCTCTATGTGCTGCCCAATGGCGACGTGCTGGTGGCCGAGACCAACGCCCCGCCCAAGCCCGATGACAGTAAAGGCATCCGTGGCTGGGTCATGGAGAAGGTCATGGGTCGGGCCGGTGCCGGCGTGCCGAGCGCCAACCGCATCACCTTGCTGCGCGATCAGGACCACGACGGGGTGGCGGAAACCCGCACCGTATTCCTCGAGAACCTGAACTCGCCGTTCGGCATGACCCTGGTCGGCAACGATCTATATGTGGCCGATACCGATCAGTTGCTGCGCTTCCCCTATAAAGACGGTGAAACCTCCATCAGCGCGCCGCCGACCAAAGTCGTCGACCTGCCGGGCGGCACCCTCAACCACCACTGGACCAAGAACGTGATTGCCAGCAAGGACGGCAGCAAGCTTTACGTCACGGTCGGCTCCAACAGCAACGTCGGCGAAAACGGCCTGGACCAGGAGCAGGGACGGGCAGCGATATGGGAGGTGGATCGCGCTACGGGCAACCACCGGATCTTCGCCTCGGGCCTGCGCAACCCAAACGGCCTGGCCTGGGAACCACACAGCGGAAAACTCTGGACCGCGGTCAATGAGCGCGATGAAATCGGCAGCGACCTGGTGCCGGACTACATCACCTCTGTCAAGGACGGCGCCTTCTACGGCTGGCCATTCAGCTACTACGGGCAGCACGTGGACGTGCGGGTCTCGCCACAGAATCTCGACCTGGTGGCCAAAGCCATCGCGCCGGATTATGCAGTCGGGCCGCACACCGCCTCACTGGGCCTGACCTTTGCCGAAGGCAGCAAGTTGCCGGCCTTCACCCAGGGCGCGTTTATCGGCCAGCACGGCTCATGGAACCGCAAGCCCCACAGTGGCTACAAAGTGATTTTCGTCCCTTTCAGCGACGGCAGGCCTCAGGGACAACCGGTGGATGTACTCACGGGCTTTCTCAGCGACGACGAAAAAGCCATGGGCCGCCCGGTCGGCGTAGTGATCGATCAGCAGGGCAGCCTGCTGGTGGCCGACGATGTCGGCAACAAGATCTGGCGCGTATCACCCGCCAAGGCGCAATAACCTCAGCGCTTGCGGCACAAGGTCAGACCGTCCCCCAGGGGTAACAGCGACAGATCGACACGCGGGTCATCCTTCAAGGCGCGATTGAGCGCCTGGATGGCCCGGGTGTCGGCGCTGTCTGCCTCGACCTGCAGCACCCTGCCGCTCCACAAGGTGTTATCAAATACCGCCAGCCCGCCCACTCGCAGCAGGCTCAGCGCACTTTCCAGGTAAGCCGGATAATTGGCCTTGTCGGCATCGATAAAGATCAGATCAAAACTGCCCTGATGCCCCGCCCCTTGGAGTTGCACGAGGGTTTCCAGGGCCGGCGCCAGCCGCAGCTCGATGCGTCCCGCCAAGCCGGCTTCCTGCCAGTAGCGGATCGCGGTGGCGTTGTAATCACCCGGGATATCGCAACAGATCAGTGACCCATCATCCGGCAGCGCCGCCGCCATGCATAACGCGCTATAGCCAGTGAAGGTGCCAACCTCCAGCAGACGGCGTGCGCCCATGAGGCGCACCAATAACGCCAGGAACTGACCCTGCTCTGGCGCCACCTGCCAGCGCGCCATGGGCAGGGCTTGGGTTTCTTCGCGCAAACGGCGCAGCAGGGGCGTCTCGCGCAAGGAGACGTCCAGCAGATAGTGGTAGAGGGCGTCGTCGAGATTGAGGCTACGGGCAGTCATCAACACCTCGACGCAGGCGGGAAACTAAGGGTTGTGGGCCAACTGCCCGGGTTGCAGGACGCGCTTGGCGCTGAGGTAGGCCTTTTGCCAATAGGCCTTGGACAGGCTGTCCAGCTTGACCGTACCGCCGGTGGCCGGGGCATGGACGAAACGCCCCTCACCGACATAGATCCCGGCATGACTGACCTGGGAACCGCCATTGGTGGCGAAAAAGATCAGGTCACCGGTTTGCAGCGAATCCTTGCTGATATCCGGGGCGCGCATGCCGATCATCTCGCGGGTCGAGCGCGGCAGGGAAATGCCCGCGGCGTCGCGATAGACGTAGCCGATCAGGCCACTGCAATCGAAACCGGCATCCGGGGTATTGCCACCCCAGCGATACGGCGTACCCACCAGGCCCAAGGCACGAAACAGCACATCTTCGGCAGCAGGGGAAAAGGTCTGAGTGGTATTGAAGACAGGGGCGCGTACTACCGGCGCAGGCGGTGGAGTACGGCTGGCGCAGGCGCTGAGCAGCGCTGCGAGAACAATGAGGGTGAGGCGGGCCGACGTCGACATAAGCAGAACAACCCTGATCCGGATGCGGCTTTCTCTGCCGTGAGGCTGAAAACAAAACCGCGTAAGCAAGGCTTACGCGGTTAGTCATCAACAATAGATCAGGATTCTAGCGGCTACGCGCCAAACTTCAAGTAAGACTTTAAGTTCGCCTTACAAAAAGTACGCTTACTTGCGAGCAGTGACCGTGGTCGGCGCCATGGCGAGTGCACGCTTGGCTTCGATAAAGGTTTTGCTCCAGTAGCGATCGCCCAGGCTATCGACTCGAACACCACCGCTGCGGCGGCTGCTGGAGTGGATGAACTGGTCATCGCCCAGGTAGATCCCGGCATGGCTGACACGGCCACGACCATTGGTGCTGAAGAACAGCAGATCACCAGGCTTGAGGTTGTTGCGAGCGACCAGAGGGGCATTCACGTTGATCATTTCGCGGGTGGAGCGGGGCAGGTTCATGCCGGCCTCTTCACGAAACAGATAACCGATAAAACCGCTGCAATCGAAACCGGCTTCAGAGGTGCCGCCGAAACGGTAACGGGTACCGATCAGGGACATGCCGCGTTCAAGGATGCTATCGGCCAGAACAGGCAGCTGATAAGGCTTGCTATCAGCGAACTCGGCCAGTTCTTTTTCGGTGGCCAGCTCTTCCTGGTAAACAACGGAAGACTGAGCCTTAACAGAGTGTTGAACCTGCTGCACTTGTTGCTGCTGGGTCACTGGAGAGTGAGCGGCGCAACCAAACAACAGGGTGACGAGTGCGAGAGGCACGAGGGGTGCGAAGCGATTTAGCATGGGCACGACCGTGGCTGAAGTTGTAAAGAAGCCGAGACTATGCCCTCTATCGTCCTCATTTGCAAATTCAATCGATCCAAATGTGACTTATGGGTTTCTCCTTTACATCTAAGGCCTTAAGCCCAATTTAAAAGCTGCGCGCGTCCTGAAGCGTTTCAGGAAGCGATTTTTTTGGCGCCTGGAATATGCCAAAACCCGCTGCAGGCCGCAGTTTTACCAGCCCAGGGTTTCTTTGAGGAAGGGGATTGTGAGCTTGCGCTGGGCCTGCAAAGAGGCCTGATCGAGACGCTCAAGCAGCTCGAACAACGCGCTCATGCTGCGGGTGCCGCGGGTCAAAATAAAATGCCCGACTTCGTCGGTCAGGTGCAGTCCGCGACGGGAAGCGCGCAACTGCAAGGCACGCAATTTGTCCTCATCGGACAAGGGCCGCATCTGAAAAATCAGCGCCAGGGTCAGGCGCGACTTCAAGTCCGCCAGCTTGACCGGCAACTCCCGAGGCGAGGTCGAGGCGGCGATCAGCAACCGCCGACCACTGTCACGCAAGCGATTGAACAGGTGGAACAGCGCCTCTTCCCAATCCGCCTTGCCTGCAACCGCCTGCAGGTCATCCAGGCACACCAGTTCGTATTGCTCAAGGTTGTCGAGGATTTCGATACCGCGATCGAGCAGCTCCGCCAATGGCAGGTAGACCGCCGGCTCACCCATTTGCTCGAAACGCAGGCAGGCCGCCTGCAGCAGATGGGTACGCCCTACCCCATCCTTGCCCCACAGGTAGATCAGACTTTCGGTCCAGCCGGCGTCGGCTTCGCAAAGCCGCTCGACATAGCCGAGTGCAGCGGCATTGGCGCCTGGGTAGTAATTGATGAAGGTGGCGTCATCACGCAGACGCACACCTAGGGGCAGCTGAATCGGTTTCATGCTGACTGAACAGTTCGAAATGAACCGTTAGTGGCCTCTGTGTAAAGTTTGCAAAGTTTATACCCGTGACGCCGGCCGCACAATGCAGCAGACCACAAGCAAAATCAAAGGTTTGCGTTAACCGGAGGGAATCAGGGGCGCGGCTTTGACGGCAAATGTGACAGCCAGAACAAGCGCCAGGGCGACCCCGATCCTGCCGGGGCCGCTCTGGCGCTGTCCCATGAGCGGCTACAAATCCGGGTCTTCGACACCACTGTAGATGTCAGAGTCCTTGTACAAGTCGTGCATATGGCGCACCAGCACCATGATCACCGCCGCCACCGGTAAGGCCAGCAGCACCCCGGTAAAGCCGAACAGTTCGCCGCCCGCCAGGATCGCGAAGATTACCGCCACCGGATGCAGGCCAATGCGATCACCCACCAGCAGCGGCGTCAGGACCATGCCCTCAAGCGCCTGGCCGACCATAAACACCGCGACGATGCCGATCATGGGATACAGGTCGCCGCCGAACTGGAACAACCCGGCAATCAACGCCGCACCAATACCGATGACGAACCCCATATAAGGCACGATGGCCGCCAGGCCGGCGATCAGGCCGATCAACAGCCCCAGCTCCAGCCCTACCAGCATCAGGCCGGCAGCGTAGATCACCCCCAGCGCCAGCATCACCAACAACTGTCCGCGGACAAACGCCCCCAGCACCTCATGGCACTCGCCGGCCAGGGCCACCACGCGCTCTTCGCGATCGCGGGGCAGCAGGCTGCGGATCTTGGCCATCATCAGGTCCCAGTCACGCAACAGATAGAAGCTGACAACCGGGATCAGGACCAGGTTGGCCAGCCAGCCGATCAGCGCCAGGCTCGACGCAGTCGCCTGGCTCAGTACCACGCTGACAATGTCGGTGGTCTGCCCCATATGCTCGCTGATCGCGGCCTTGACCTTGTCGAACTTCCAGAAGCCATCGGCCAGCCCGAGCTTGGACTGCACCCACGGCATGGCCGTGTGCTGCAACCAATCGAGCATCTGCGGCGCCAGCTCGTACAGGCGGAACAGTTGCTTGGCCAGCATCGGCACCAGGATCAGCAACAGCGCCATGACGATCAGCGTAAACAGCGCGAACACCGCCACCACGCCCCAGGTGCGCGAAAGGCCATGTTTTTCCAGGCGATCCACCAGCGGGTCGAACAGATACGCCAGCAGCAGGGCCACCAGGAACGGCGTCAGGATCGGATGCAACAGGTACACAAACGCACACAACAGGGCCAACCCGCCCAACCAGACCCAACGACGCGAATCGGCCATGAACCACTCCATCTTCTATATAAGGAAAGAACTGCTTACCAACGAAAGCGCAACTGCGGAGTCGGTGACGCCACAGCGCCTTCGACCGCCGGCTGAGCCGGGGCCGGGGCCTCGCCAGGCGCTACCTCCGCCAGCTTGGCCAGGGACAACTGCGCCCGCACCTGCTCCGGGCTGCCATTGACCCGGTACACCACGCGATCACCCTCGACGCTCTGCAACTGCGCACCAAAAGGCTCCAACAAATGCTCCAGCGCCGCGTAGCGTTCCAGGTTCATGCCCTGCACTTCGAGCAACTGTTCGCTGGCCGTTCCCGGCTTGCTGACAAAACGCGGCGCCAGACGCTGGCTGACCGCCAGCAACACGGCATCGGCCAGCGCCGCGGTATCGGCCCCCTGGACGCTGCCCTGCTCTTTTTGATCCCCGAGCCACAGGCGCCATTTGGCCTGCCACTGACCGCCCTCTTCCCGGGCATGCACGGCCAGCAAGGCATCGGCCCCATAACGTTCGGATGCCGCGCGTAACGGCGCCGGGTCCACCCCCTCCAGGTTCGGAGCAGTGGCCACCAGTTGCTCTTCCAGGTCGCCCAGCGGCAGACGCAGTGGCAAACCGCGATGCTGCGCCGCGCGCCGCAGCGGCAAGGCGCTGGCCTGGCCATCCCCCACCAGGCTCGAGCCCTCGACCGAGTCGCTCAACCACCAGCCAAGGATGGAGGGGCGATTAGTGCCCCACAACGACAAACCCGCCTGGCGCAGCGCGCGATCAGTGCTCACCGGGTCGAAATCGACCTGCAGGCTCTCCGGCGGCCCGGCGTCATAACCGTATTGGCTGATGATCTGCTGCGGGTCCTTGCGCACCGCCGCCAGCCCGGGGCCCTGGGCCGCCTTGGCGTCACCGGTCAAGCGCAATACCAGGGTCTCCAGCGCACGCTGGGTGGCCTGCTCACGCTCTTCCGGAGTTTGGCTGCTGACCGGTTCGCGAACTTGATAAAGGCCATTGAGGGTTTCGGCATGACTCGCCAGGCTGACCAACGACAAACAGCCCACAAAAAGAAATTTACACAGACGCATGGAAGATTCCCGACGACAAAAAACGGTTGAAACAGAACCTGTGAAGCAGATCGCGCAAGGCTGTGACCACTGACTCCGGCAAAACATTCACAGGTCCCGGGTAAGTTTTCGTACTGCCATAACGATAGCCGCTTAGAGGCTATACCTTATACAGCCATGTACACGGCCACCAACATGCGCCGTAATGGTTTTTTTAACGCGATATACCCCTGCCCGTCGGCCCGAGGATGGCCGCTGCCTCTCAAGCCTGATAAAATCGCGCGCCTTCGCAGACCGGCTATAGCTGGGCACCCTGAAATACTCCGACGGCAAACCCGCTCGCAGTGTCTTGGCGGTCTCACTGGACTCGGTCGATACCCCTGAATCCCCCCTAAAGGCCTGGATCATGAGCAAGCAACCCTCCCTGAGCTACAAGGACGCCGGTGTAGACATCGACGCCGGTGAAGCATTGGTCGAACGCATCAAGAGCGTCGCCAAGCGCACTGCGCGCCCGGAAGTCATGGGCGGCCTGGGCGGTTTCGGCGCCCTCTGCGAAATCCCGGCCGGCTACAAACAGCCTGTGCTGGTCTCCGGCACCGACGGCGTGGGCACCAAATTGCGCCTGGCGCTGAACCTGAACAAGCACGACAGCATCGGCATCGACCTGGTAGCCATGTGCGTCAACGACCTGGTGGTCTGTGGCGCCGAGCCGCTGTTTTTCCTCGACTACTACGCCACCGGCAAGCTCAACGTTGAAACCGCCACCCAAGTGGTCACCGGTATCGGCGCTGGCTGCGAACTGTCCGGCTGCTCCCTGGTCGGCGGCGAAACCGCTGAAATGCCTGGCATGTACGAAGGCGAAGACTATGACCTGGCCGGCTTCTGCGTCGGCGTCGTGGAAAAATCCGAAATCATCGACGGCTCGAAAGTCGCTGCCGGCGACGCCCTGCTGGCCCTGCCATCGTCCGGCCCGCACTCCAACGGCTACTCGCTGATCCGCAAGATCATCGAAGTGTCGGGTGCCGACATCGAAAACATCCAGCTCGACGGCAAACCGCTGACCGACCTGCTGATGGCTCCGACCCGCATCTACGTCAAACCGCTGCTCAAGCTGATCAAGGACACCGGCGCAGTCAAGGCCATGGCCCACATCACTGGCGGCGGCCTGCTGGACAACATTCCGCGCGTCCTGCCAAAAGGCGCCCAGGCGATTGTCGACGTGGCCAGCTGGCAGCGTCCTGCGGTATTCGACTGGCTGCAAGAGAAAGGCAACGTCAATGAAACCGAAATGCACCGCGTGCTGAACTGCGGCGTGGGCATGGTCATCTGCGTGGCTCAAGAGCACGTTGAAACCGCGCTGAACGTACTGCGTGAAGCCGGCGAGCAGCCTTGGGTCATCGGCCAGATCGCCACCGCCCCTGAAGGCGCGGCTCAGGTTGAACTGAAGAACCTTAAGGCGCACTGATGCCTGCAACCTGTGATGTCGTGGTGCTGCTCTCCGGCACCGGCAGTAACTTGCAGGCCCTGATCGACAGCACGCGCACCGGCGACAGCCCGGTGCGCATCGCTGCGGTGATCTCCAACCGCGCCGACGCCTACGGCCTGCAACGCGCCAAGGATGCGGGGATCGCGACCCGCGCCCTGGATCACAAGGCCTTCGAAGGCCGCGAAGCCTTCGATGCCGCGCTGATCGAACTGATCGACGCCTTCCACCCCAAACTGGTGGTACTGGCCGGCTTCATGCGCATTCTCAGCGCGGACTTCGTGCGCCACTACCAGGGCCGCCTGCTCAATATCCATCCCTCGCTGCTACCCAAATACAAAGGGTTACATACTCACCAGCGCGCGCTGGAGGCCGCAGACACTGAGCACGGCTGCAGCGTGCACTTTGTCACCGAGGAACTCGATGGCGGACCTCTGGTCGTACAGGCAGTGATCCCGGTAGAGTTGGACGACTCGCCGCACAGCCTGGCGCAGCGAGTACATGCCCAGGAACACCAGATCTACCCGCTGGCCGTGCGCTGGTTTGCCGAAGGTCGGCTGACGCTCGGCGAACAGGGTGCTTTACTGGATGGTCAGCTACTTGCCGCCAGCGGCTATTTGATTCGAACCTAGGAGATTTTATGCGTCGTGCCCTGCTCTTCGCTTGCGCTCTGCTCGCCCTGCCCGTTGTGCAGGCGGCTGACCTTCAACCTTTCTCCGCCAGCTATACCGCCGACTGGAAACAGCTTCCAATGAGCGGTACCGCTGAACGCAGCCTTGAAAAAACCAGCAATGGCGCCTGGAAGCTGAGCTTCAAGGCCTCCATGATGATTGCCAGTCTCACCGAAGAAAGCACCCTGACTCTGGACAAGGACACCTTGCTGCCTCAGTCCTACCACTTCGAACGTGGCGGCCTGGGCAAAGCCAAAAAAGCTGACCTGGACTTCGACTGGACCGCCAAGATGGTCACCGGCACCGACCGTGGCGATCCGGTGAAGCTGTCGCTCAATCGCGGCATGGTCGACAAGTCCACCTATCAACTGGCCCTGCAGCACGATGTAGCCGCCGGCAAGAAGAGCATGAGCTACCAGGTCGTCGACGGTGGCGAAGTCGACACCTATGACTTCCGTGTCCTGGGTGCCGAGAAGGTCGATACCAAGGCCGGCCAGATCGAAGCGATCAAGGTCGAGCGCGTGCGTGATCCGACGCAAAGCAAGCGCACCACGGTGATGTGGTTCGCCAAGGACTGGGACTACCTGCTGGTCCGCTTGCAACAGGTTGAAACCGACGGCAAGGAGTACAACATCATGCTCCTCAACGGCACCGTCAACGGCAAGGCTGTCAAAGGCAGCTGATCCGGCTTCACCCGATAAAAAGCCTCGCTCATGCGGGGCTTTTTTTCGCCTGCCTTTCCGAAGATCTGCCTTCGACAGGCCTAACCCGCAAGCCGGCGAAGATGAAACTTTTGTCATAAAACTCAGCGGCCTGCGGCGAAATGTCACGGTTTCCGCGGCCTGCAGGACTTTTGCCGATTCTGCAAATATCTGTTGCAGCTCAAGAGCGTTTACTTAGCAAGCTAACAAAATATATAACGAAGGCCTGCACACGCCTTGCTGCAGATCAACAGAGATTGGAGCTAGCAGATGACTGTAAAAGTAACTGAACGCGACGATTCACATATGTCCCATGAAGGCGTAGCCGCAGGTATACGGATCTGGGACGTGCATCAACAAGACATGCTGGTGGGGATGTTTCATTCCGAAACCGACGCCCACAGCTATAAAGCTGAACTTGAAAAGCAAGAGCAGGGCCGAACGACTCAGGCCTCCTGACCGACTTGAAAAACGACAAACCCCGCCATGAGCGGGGCTTGTCGTTTACTGCGGCCTTACCACATCAGATCGTCAGGGATCTGGTAGGCGGCGTACGGATCATCCTCATCCGGCGCCTCGGTCGGCGTATTGAGCTGGACGATGCGCTGCGGATCGCGTTCCTGGATCTTCAGCGCCGCCTCACGAGGGATCACCTCGTAGCCGCCGCCGTGGTGCACGATGGCCAACGAACCACTGCTCAACTTGTTGCGCATCAGCGCGTTCACCGACAAGCGCTTGACCTTCTTGTCGTCGACGAAGTTGTAGTAGTCCTCGGTGGTCAGCTTGGGCAGGCGTGACACCTCGATCAACTGCTTGACCTGAGCCGCACGGGCCTTCTGCTCGGCCTTCTCCTGCTGCTGACGGTTCAGCTCCTGGTCACGCTTGACCTTTTCGGCCATCGCTTCCTGAGCCGCACGTTGCTGCGAATCGTCCAGTTCAATCTGGCCTTTATGGGCCAGGCGTTGCTGCTTCTGCTTGTCTTTGCCGACCTGTTTGGCCTGCTTTTGGTTGACCAGCCCTGCTTTGAGCAACTGGTCGCGAAGGGAAAGGCTCATGGTGCTTACTCACTTAGGCAACAGCCTCAGCCACAGCTGGGCAAATTCTTTTCCTGACGTTTGGCTTCGCCCCACAAGGCGTCCAACTCTTCGAGGGTGCAATCTTCCATGGGACGGTGGGTCTCGCGCAATGCCTGCTCGATAAATCGGAAGCGTCGCTCGAACTTGGCATTGGCCCCGCGCAAGGCGGTTTCGGGGTCGACCTTCAGATGCCGGGCCAGGTTGACCGCGGCAAATAGCAGGTCGCCGATTTCATCGGTGATCGCCGCCGGGTCGTTGTCGACCATGGCTTCGAGCACCTCATCGAGCTCTTCACGGACCTTGTCCACCACCGGCAGCGCGTCCGGCCAATCGAACCCAACCTGGGCTGCGCGTTTTTGCAACTTGGCGGAGCGCGACAACGCCGGCAGGACTGCCGGTACATCATCGAGCAGGGACAACTGCAACGGGGTCGCCGACTGCTCGGCGCGCTCCTGGGCCTTGATCTCTTCCCAGCGGCGTTTGACCTGCTCTTCATCGAGCCGTGGCGTGTCCAGCGGTGCGTACAGGTCACCGGTAGGGAATACGTGGGGATGACGCCGGATCAACTTGCGGGTGATGCTGTCGACCACCCCGTCGAATTCAAAACGACCCTCCTCCCGCGCCAGCTGGCTGTAATACACCACCTGGAACAACAGGTCGCCCAATTCACCCTGCAAGTGATCGAAGTCGCCGCGCTCGATGGCGTCGGCCACTTCATAGGCTTCTTCGAGGGTATGCGGGACGATGCTGGCGTAGGTCTGCTTGATATCCCAGGGGCAACCGTATTGCGGGTCACGCAGCCGGGCCATCAGGTGCAACAAATCTTCAAGGCTGTACATCAATTCATCCATTTCACACAGGCCATGGCCGCCGCCGGTCGAAACCGGCGGCGACGACAGGTCATGGGGTCCGGTTGCGGCGGGTTTCGATGATGTTCGGCAACTGGGAAATCCGCCCCAGCAACCGCCCCAGCGCGTCCAACCCCGGGATCTCGATGGTCAGGGACATCAACGCCGTGTTGTCCTCTTTGTTCGAGCGGGTGTTGACCGCCAGCACGTTGATCCGCTCGTTGAGCAGCACCTGGGAAACATCGCGCAGCAAACCGGAGCGGTCGTAGGCGCGGATGATGATGTCGACCGGGTAGGTCAACACCGGTACCGGGCCCCAGCTGACCTGGATGATCCGCTCCGGCTCGCGCCCGGACAGTTGCAGCACCGAGGCGCAATCCTGGCGGTGAATGCTCACCCCCCGGCCCTGGGTGATGTAACCGACGATCGCATCCCCGGGCAGCGGCTGGCAGCAGCCGGCCATCTGGGTCATCAGGTTGCCCACGCCCTGGATCTGGATATCGCCGCGCTTGCCCGGCTTGTAGCCAGTGGCCTTGCGTGGAATCAGCTCCAGTTGCTCGTTGCCGCGCTCCGGCTCCACCAGCTGCTGGGCCAGGTTGACCAGTTGCGCCAGGCGCAGGTCGCCAGCCCCGAGAGCAGCAAACATGTCCTCGGCGATTTTCATGTTGGCCTTTTCGGCCAGCTTGTCGAAATCCACCTGGGGCAGGTCGAGGCGATTGAGCTCACGCTCGAGCAAGGTCTTGCCGGCGGCGACGTTCTGATCGCGAGCCTGCAACTTGAACCAGTGCACGATCTTCGCCCGCGCCCGGGACGTGGTCACGTAGCCCAGGTTCGGGTTCAGCCAGTCGCGGCTCGGCGTACCGTGCTTGCTGGTGATGATCTCCACCTGCTCGCCGGTCTGCAGGCTGTAGTTGAGCGGAACGATACGCCCGTTGATCTTCGCACCGCGGCAGTTATGGCCGATTTCGGTGTGCACCCGGTAGGCGAAGTCCAGTGGCGTCGCGCCTTTGGGCAGGTCGATGGCGTGACCGTCCGGGGTGAAGATGTACACCCGGTCCGGCTCGATATCGACCCGCAGCTGCTCGGCCAGGCCGCCGATATCACCCAGTTCTTCATGCCATTCGAGCACCTGGCGCAGCCAGGAAATCTTCTCTTCGTAATGGTTCGAGCCGGATTTGACGTCAGTGCCCTTGTAGCGCCAGTGGGCGCAGACGCCCAGTTCCGCCTCCTCATGCATCGAGTGGGTGCGGATCTGCACTTCCAGCACCTTGCCCTCGGGCCCGATCACTGCGGTGTGCAGGGAGCGGTAGCCGTTTTCCTTGGGGTTGGCGATGTAGTCGTCGAACTCTTTGGGAATGTGCCGCCACAGGGTGTGGACGATCCCCAGCGCGGTGTAGCAGTCGCGCATTTCCGGGACCAGCACCCGCACCGCACGCACGTCGTAGATCTGGCTGAACTCCAGACCCTTGCGCTGCATTTTCCGCCAGATCGAATAGATGTGCTTGGCCCGGCCGCTGATGTCGGCATCGACGCCGGTGGCCTGCAACTCAATCTGCAACTGATTCATCACATCAGAGATAAACCGCTCGCGATCCAGGCGCCGCTCGTGGAGCAGGGTCGCGATCTGCTTGTATTGCTCGGGCTCCAGGTAACGGAACGACAGGTCTTCGAGCTCCCACTTGATATGGCCAATACCGAGTCGGTGAGCCAGGGGGGCGTAGATATCGAAGACTTCGCGGGCAACCCGGTTGCGTTTTTCATCGTCGGCGGTTTTTACCGCACGAATCGCGCAGGTGCGTTCGGCCAGCTTGATCAGGGCCACGCGCACGTCGTCGACCATGGCCACCAGCATCTTGCGCAGGTTCTCGACCTGCGCCTGGGTGCCCAGCACCAGGGACTGGCGCGGGCTCAGGCTGGCGCTGATCGCCGCCATGCGCAGCACGCCGTCAATCAGCTTGGCCACGACCGTGCCGAAGCGCTGGCTGACCGCAGGCAACTGGATCTGGCCTTCGCGGACGCCACGATAAAGTATCGCCGCCACCAGCGAATCCTGGTCCAGCTTGAGGTCGGCGAGGATCTCGGCGATCTCAAGGCCGGTGCGAAAACTCGAGGTGCCTTCGGCCCACAGGTTCTTCGCCGCATTGTGTTGTTGCTCGGCCTCGCGAGCGTACTCGCAGGCTTCTTTCAAGGCTTCACGGTCAAGTGCCAGATCGACGCTGACCGCATGATCGAGCCATGCCTCGAGATTGATACTGCCGTCGGTGTTGATCGGCTGGTGCGCTCTCACCTGTACCATCTTGCTTTACCTTCCCTACGACGCACATTCAATGCGTCAAATCGCTGACCTTAGGTGCCAGGGCCTGCTCGCAGGGCCAGCGAGCGGTGCCTGGCGGCCAGTCGGATTAGACGAGCCATCCTAGCTCGCTTCAAATAACGCCATGGCTTCGACATGCGCCGTCTGAGGAAACATATCGAGGATCCCGGCACGTTTTAACCGATAGCCCTGTTTGACCAATTCGACCGTGTCACGCGCCAAAGTTGCAGGGTTGCATGACACATAGACCAACCGTTGGGCGCCGAGGCTCGCAAGCTTGCGGACCACCTCGAAAGCACCGTCACGGGGTGGGTCCAAGAGTACCGCAGAAAAGCCCTCTTCCGCCCACTCGACAGCACCCAGAGGCTGCGATAAATCGGCCTGAAAAAACTGCGTGTTATGCAAATTGTTGCTGGCTGCGTTTTCAGCCGCGCGAGCCACCATGCTCGCCACGCCTTCAACCGCCACCACCTGGCGAACCTGCTGCGCCAGGGGCAAGGCAAAATTGCCCAGGCCGCAGAACAGGTCCAGGACCCGCTCATCAGCCTTCGGTGCCAGCCACTCCAGAGCCTGGGCCACCATCGCCTCGTTGACGCCGGCATTGACCTGGACGAAGTCCCCTGGTCGATACGCCAGATGCAAATTCCAGGATTCCAGGCGAAAGCCCAGGACCTGGTTCGGCTCCAGGGGCTGTGGATCGCCTTCGCCATGCAGCCACAACTGGGCGTCATGGAAGGTGCAGAATTCCTTGAGAATGCTCAGGTCAGCCTCGGACAACGGCGCCATGTGCCGCAGCAGCACGGCAATCGCCGAGCCGCTGAACAGCTCCACGTGCCCCAGGGCCTGAGGCTTGCTCAAGCGCTGCAACATGGCCGGCAAGCGGCTCATGATCGGCTGCAAGGGCTGTACCAGCACTGGGCACTCGCTGATGGCAACGATGTCCTGGCTGCCGGCGGCGCGGAAACCCACTTCAAGCTTTTTCGCCTTGGCATCCCAGCGCACGGCGATCCGCGCGCGACGCCGATAGCCAAACTCGGGACCGCTCAGCGGCGCCGCCCATTCATCGGGCTGCACGCTGGCAACCCGCGACAATTGTTCGGCGAGCATGCGCTGTTTCAGGGCCAGTTGTTCGTCGTGGGGCAGATGCTGGACACTGCAACCGCCGCAGCGGCCGGCATGGGCGCACGGCATCGGCCGACGCAGCTCGCTGGCCTGGAACACACGCTCGGTGCGCGCTTCTACGACCTTGCCGTGGGCACCCAGTACCCGCGCCTCGACCTCCTCCCCCGCCAGCGCCCCGGTGACAAACCAGGTGCGTCCGTCGAGAAAGGCAATCCCCCGGCCGTCATTGGCCAGGCGCTCGATGCTCAGGCGCTGCTTTTTACCGGTCGGTATCTGTGGGGCCCGGCTACCGCCCGTGGGCTGGAAGCGCAGGCCTCTCTCGTGCTTGGCCATCAGTTGGGCGCATCGAAGATGCCGGTCGACAGGTAACGATCGCCACGGTCACAAATGATCGCGACCATCACCGCGTTTTCCACTTCCCGGGACAGGCGCAGCATCGCCGCCACCGCACCGCCTGAAGAGACGCCACAGAAAATGCCCTCTTCACGGGCCAGGCGCCGGGTTACGTCTTCGGCTTCGCTCTGGGCCATGTCGACGATGCGGTCGACGCGGCTGGCCTGGTAGATCTTAGGCAGGTATTCCTCGGGCCAGCGGCGAATGCCGGGGATGGCCGAGCCTTCCATCGGCTGCAGGCCGATGATCTGCACATTGGGGTTCTGTTCTTTCAGGTAGCGCGAGGTGCCCATGATGGTACCGGTGGTCCCCATGGAGCTGATGAAGTGGGTGATCCCGCCCTCGGTCTGACGCCAGATTTCCGGGCCGGTGCCGGTGTAATGCGCCTCGGGGTTGTCGCCGTTGGCGAACTGGTCGAGCACCTTGCCACGGCCTTCGGCCTGCATCCGCTCAGCGAGATCGCGCGCGCCTTCCATGCCCTCTTCCTGGCTGACCAGGATCAACTCGGCACCGTAGGCTGTCATCGCGGCCTTGCGCTCGGCACTGGAGTTGTCGGGCATGATCAGGATCATTTTGTAACCCTTGATCGCCGCTGCCATGGCCAGGGCAATCCCGGTGTTGCCGGAGGTCGCCTCGATCAGGGTGTCGCCCGAATGGATCTGCCCGCGCAACTCGGCGCGAGTGATCATCGACAGCGCCGGCCGGTCCTTGACCGAGCCGGCCGGGTTATTACCCTCAAGCTTGAGCAGCAGGGTGTTGCTGGTGGCTCCGGGCAGGCGCTGCAGGCGCACCAGCGGGGTGTTGCCGACGCAATCGGCGATGGTTGGGTACTGCAAGGTCATGACGTATTCGCAATCCAGACTGCGGGGGCGCCTATCATACCGGCAAACGTGCGCGGGCCATATCACGCAAAGTGCGGGGCTTATGGCTTAAAGGCATAAGCCCCACTCAGACCCATCGCGACCTTAGGGCTTATACGCTGGCAGCTAGCAGGCGCATGTGCAGGCGCAAGCCGCGCTCGGTGTTTTCCGCCCAGATCTGGCCGCCCTGGCGCTGCACCGCATTGCGCGCGATGCTCAGGCCCAGGCCGAAGCCACCGTTGCCAGGCCGCGAACCGTCGAGGCGGGTAAAGGGCGCGAAAATCCGCTCCAGGTCCGCTTCGTCCACCCCACCTCCCTGATCTTCCAGCCACAAGTGCCAGTACTCCCCCTCGCGGCAGCCATCAAGGCTGACCACCGCACCGAACGGCGAATGGCGGATGGCATTGCGCAGGACATTTTCCAGGGCCTGGGCCAGGGTATTGAGGTTACCGCGCACCCAGCACGCCGCCGTCAGCTCGCATTGCAACTGCTGCGCCGACCAGCCACTTTCAAAGCAGGCATTTTCCGTGAGCATTTCCCACAGCGCCTGCACCTGGATTTCCTCCGCCGCCAGGGGCGCGCGCTCGGTGTCGAGCCAGGCCAGTTGCAGGCTGTCTTCCACCAAGCGCTGCATGCCGTCGACTTCCCGAGACAAACGTTCGCGCAGAGCGGCCAGGCTGTGTTCGCTGTCGCACGCCACGCGCAGGCGACTCAGCGGCGTGCGCAGTTCATGGGAAAGGTCGCGCAGCAGTTGTTGCTGGAGGGACACGGTGCCTTGCAGGCGCTCGGACATTTGATCGAAGGCCCGGCCCAGTTCGCCCAATTCATCCTGGCGGCTGGTGGTCTGGCTGGAGACACGTGCATTCAATTGATCGGCGCTCCAGGCGTTGGCCTGTTCCCGCAACTGGTTCAGGGGCACCACCAGCAACCGGTACAGACCGACGCACAGCAACAGGGTGAACAAACCGGGGATCACGCCATTGGTCAGCACCCGCCACAGCAACCGGTACTGCCCGGGCATGAAACGCTGCGGCAACTCGATCACCAGGCTGCCGGCATCCGTGTCGCCAGGAAAGGGAATCCGCAACCAGGGCAAGCCACGGGTGTGCAGGCTCACCGGCCAATCAAGGCCGCGCAGAAAGGTCAGGCGCTGGTTTTCCCGGGTGCTCAGGGGCTTGCTGCTCAGTGACTGCAAGTCCTCGCCTATGACCCCGATCCAGGTCGATTCACGCGTGCCCATGTCCTGCAGCCAGGCATCGACCCCTTCGTTCTGCCCCTGGGCCCAGGCCTGTTCGGCCTGGGCGGCGTACTCTAGCAAGGTGCTGCGCGCCTCATGGGAGAGGAACAGGTTCTTCTGTTCCATGTAGCGGCCCCAGGACCAACTGAGCCAGATCATCAGCAGGCAGAAGGCAACCAACAACAACGCCAATTTCCAGAACAGTGAGTGCCGACCCGGCACGTCAGACCACCTCATCGACGGCACTCAGTACATAGCCCTTGCCCCAGACCGTGCGCACCTCGCGCTCGGCGTAGCTGATGGCCTTGAGCTTGCGGCGGATCTGGCTGACATGCATGTCCAGGCTGCGGTCATGGGGGGCATAGCCGCGCTGCAGGACATGCTGATAAAGGAAGGCTTTGCTGAGAACTTCATCGGCGCTGCGGTTCAAGGTCTCCAGCAGCCGGTACTCGCTGCGGGTAAACCCGGCCCATTGCTGGCCAAAATACACATCGCACAGTTCATCGTCGAAACGCAGGCTGTGACTGTCGCGGTGCAAAGGAATAGCCACCGGACGCCGGTCGAGGGCCACGCGTCGCAGGATGGCTTCGATGCGCACCCGCAACTCGGCCATGCTGAACGGCTTGGGCAGGTAGTCGTCAGCCCCCAGGCGAAAGCCACTGATGCGATCGGCCTCGGCGCCCAGGGCCGACATCAGCACCACGGGTGTCGAGTGGCTCTGGCGCAGATGGGTCAGCACCGACAAGCCGTCCATGCCGGGCAGCAGAATATCCATCAACACCACGTCAAATGAACGCTCGCGCGCCATCTCCAGACCTTCCCAGCCATTCTGGCACCAGGTCACCTCGAAACCGGAACGGCCCAATTGCTCGTGCACATAAGCGCCGAGCACAAGATCATCTTCAATCGCCAGGATGCGCGGATGGCCAACAGATACGGGAGTCATTAGCTTCTGCAAGTAATTCTCAATCATGCAATTATTCAAGATTGCCCGACCACGAGCAACCAATGCCTGGATTCGGGCCCGATAAACGCCCAACGGTTGTTTCGGGCCCTGCGCAATTTGCCAAGATCGCTGACTCGCAAATCGCTACACTGCGCGAGTGGCGCCTCACGGAAGTGCGCGTCGTTCATTCAAAACAACAGGTTGGCAGGAGAGTCAGGTGCTTAAGAAACTGGGAATCAAAGGTCGCGTACTGCTGCTGACCTTGTTACCGACGAGCCTGATGGCCCTGGTGCTGGGTGGGTATTTCACCTGGATGCAGCAAGCGGACCTGCAAACCCAACTTCTGCAACGTGGCGAAATGATCGCCGAGCAATTGGCACCCCTGGTGGCCCCGGCCATGGGACACAAGGACAACGACCTGCTGGAGCGCATCGCCACCCAGTCCCTGGAGCAGTCGGATGTACGCGCAGTGTCGTTTCTCGCCCCGGATCGTACCCTCCTGGCCCACGCCGGCCCGAGCATGCTCAACCAGCCGCCGATCGGTAACAGCAACCATATGCTGCAACGCACCGGCAACGATGCGACCCGCTACCTGCTGCCCGTCTTCGGGCGCCACCGCAACCTGGCCGGCGACCTGATACCCGATGAAGCCGACCGCCTGCTGGGCTGGGTCGAACTGGAGCTGTCCCACAGCGGCATGCTGCTGCGCGGTTACCGCAGCCTGTTCGCCAGCCTGCTGTTGATCGCCGCAGGCCTGGCCGGCACCACGTTGCTGGCCCTGCGCATGAGCCGCACCATCAACACCCCGCTGAGCCAGATCAAGCAGGCCGTGGCCCAGCTCAAGGACGGCAACCTGGAAACCCGCCTACCACCACTGGGCAGCCAGGAACTGGACGAACTGGCCTCGGGCATCAACCGCATGGCCGGCACCCTGCAGAACGCCCAGGAAGAATTGCAGCACAGCATCGACCAGGCCACCGAAGACGTGCGCCAGAACCTGGAAACCATCGAGATCCAGAACATCGAGCTGGACCTGGCCCGCAAGGAGGCCCTGGAGGCCAGCCGGATCAAGTCCGAGTTCCTGGCCAACATGAGTCACGAGATCCGTACCCCGCTCAACGGCATTCTCGGCTTCACCCATTTGCTGCAGAAAAGCGAGCTGACCCCACGTCAGCTGGATTACCTGGGGACCATCGAAAAGTCCGCCGACAGCCTGCTGGGCATCATCAACGAAATTCTCGATTTCTCGAAAATCGAGGCCGGCAAGCTGGTGCTCGACAGCATTCCATTCAACCTGCGGGACTTGCTGCAAGACACCCTGACCATCCTCGCCCCGGCGGCCCACGCCAAACAGCTGGAGCTGGTCAGCCTGGTCTATCGCGATACCCCACTGGCGCTGCTCGGCGACCCGCTGCGGCTCAAGCAGATCCTCACCAACCTGGTGAGCAACGCGATCAAGTTCACCCGCGAAGGCACCATCGTCGCCCGCGCCATGCTTGAAGAGGAACACGAAGACAGCGTGCAGTTGCGGATCAGCATCCAGGACACCGGCATTGGTTTGTCGAACCAGGACGTGCGGGCGTTGTTCCAGGCCTTCAGCCAGGCCGACAACTCGCTGTCGCGGCAACCCGGCGGCACTGGCCTGGGGCTGGTGATTTCCAAGCGCCTGATCGAGCAGATGGGCGGCGAGATCGGGGTCGACAGCACGCCGGGCGAAGGCTCGGAGTTCTGGATCAGCCTCAGCCTGCCCAAGACCCGCGACGACGCCGAGGACCTGCCGGGCCCGCCTTTGCTCGGGCGCCGGGTGGCGATCGTGGAAAATCACGAACTGGCGCGCCAGGCGTTGCAGCACCAACTGGAAGACTGCGGCCTGGAGGTGACCCCGTTCAACACCCTGGAAGCCCTGACCAACGGCATTACCGGAGTGCACCAGACCGATCAGGCGATCGACCTCGCGGTGCTGGGCATCACCAGCAACGACATGCCGCCCGAGCGGCTCAACCAATATATCTGGGACCTGGAGCACCTCGGCTGCAAGGTCCTGGTGCTGTGCCCGACCACCGAGCAGACGCTGTTCCAGCTATCGGTGCCCAATCCCCACAGCCAGTTGCAGGCCAAGCCGGCCTGTACCCGCAAACTGCGCCGCGCCCTGTCCGACCTGGTCAACCCGCGCCAGGTGCGCAACGAGCCCGGCGAACCCTTGTCGAGTCGCGCACCGCGGGTGCTGTGTGTCGATGACAACCCGGCCAACCTGCTGCTGGTGCAGACCCTGCTCGAAGACATGGGTGCCAAGGTGCTGGCGGTCGAAAGTGGTTATGCCGCGCTCAAGGCGATCCAGAACGAATCGTTCGACCTGGTGATGATGGACGTGCAGATGCCCGGCATGGACGGGCGACAAAGCACCGAGGCGATCCGCCTGTGGGAAAGCGAGCGTCATGGTTCGCCGCTGCCCATCGTCGCCCTCACCGCCCACGCCATGGCCAACGAAAAACGCGCGCTGCTGCAAAGCGGCATGGATGATTACCTGACCAAACCCATCAGCGAACGCCAATTGGCCCAGGTGGTGTTGAAGTGGACCGGCCTGGCCCTGCGTAACCAGGGTCCCGAACGCTCCAGCGAGTTTCATGGCAAGAGCATCGAACTGCAGGTGCTGGACCACGATGAAGGCCTGCGCCTGGCCGCTGGCAAAGCTGATCTGGCAGCCGACATGCTGGCCATGCTGCTCGCATCCCTGGAGGCCGACCGCGAAGCGATCCGTGCCGCGCGCGAAGCCAATGACCGCAACGCGCTGATCGAGCGGGTCCACCGCCTGCACGGCGCCACCCGTTACTGCGGCGTGCCGCAATTGCGCGCCACCTGCCAACGCAGCGAAACCTTGCTCAAGCAGGAAGATGTCAAGGCCTTCGCCGCACTCGACGAACTGGATCGGGCGATAACCCGTCTGGCCAGCGAGGCGCGTTTCAACACCTGACCCAAGGCAATGCCCGGCTCGCCCCGAGCCGCCATGCTGTGCCACCCCTTTAATCAGGATCACTCCATGCGCACGATTCTCTTCAGCAGCCAGACCTACGATCGCGACAGCTTCCTGGGCGCCGACCTGCCACCGGGCATCGAGCTGCAATTCCAGCCCGCCAGGCTAAGTCTGGATACCGTGGCCCTGGCCGAACAGCATGAAGTGGTCTGTCCCTTTATCAACGATGACCTGAGCGCACCGGTGCTGGAACAACTGGCGGCTGGCGGCACACGCCTGATCGCCCTGCGCTCGGCCGGTTACAACCACGTCGACCTGGTGGCAGCCAAGCGCCTGGGGCTGGCGGTGGTGCGGGTACCGGCCTACTCGCCCCATGCCGTGGCCGAACACGCGGTGGCGCTGATCCTGGCCCTGAACCGGCGCCTGCACCGCGCCTACAACCGCACCCGCGAGGGCGACTTCAGCCTGCACGGCCTGACCGGGTTCGACCTGGTGGGCAAGACTGTCGGCGTGGTCGGCACCGGGCAGATCGGCGCGACGTTCGCCAGGATCATGGCCGGGTTCGGGTGCCAACTGCTGGCCTATGATCCCTACCCCAACCCGCAGGTCGAAGCCCTCGGCGCCCGCTATATGGAGCTGCCGCAGTTGCTGGCCGAATCGCAGATCATCAGCCTGCACTGCCCGCTCACGGCCGACAGCAAGTACCTGATCAACAGCCGCAGCCTGGCGCACATGCAACCCGGCGCCATGCTGATCAACACCGGCCGTGGTGGCCTGGTGGATACCCCGGCGCTGATCGACGCCCTGAAAAACGGCCAGTTGGGCTACCTGGGGCTGGATGTCTATGAAGAGGAGGCCCAGCTGTTTTTCGAGGACCGTTCCGACCTGCCGCTGCAGGATGATGTGCTGGCACGGCTGCTGACCTTTCCCAACGTGATCATCACCGCCCACCAGGCGTTTCTGACCCGCGAGGCATTGGGCGCGATTGCCGCCACCACCCTGCACAACATCGCCGCCTGGGCCGCCGGCACCCCGCAGAACCTGGTACAGAACTGAATCGACGGACCGACGGTGGCGTGAAGGTCGGCTCGCTGCAAAGTCGCGTGCTAGCATAGCCGCCTACTTGGAGGACCCATGGTCGAACACGATTTCCGCTACACCCTGATGAACCCGCAACACACCCTGATCGAGTGCCGCGCCCTGGTGCCGGGGCGGTATCAGGTCACTGGCAACGGTGGCTCGATTCGCAACGATGACGTGTTGATCGTCACGCTCAAGGGCAGCAAGGACTTGTCCATGCGCCTGACCGTGGAAACCGTGCGCCACCTGATCAACCCCCTCGGTCAATGGGTCGCCGTCGCCCGAGGCCCGGTGTTCGGCGAATTGGCCATTCATCAGTGGCAAGTCAATTGCGACAGCTGCGCCAGCGAATTGAGCTTTGAGTTCGCGGTCGACGCCAAGCTCGGCAACAAGGCCGAGAAACCGGCCGCCAGTGCGCGCATCGCCGAACTGGGCTGGGTCAGCGAAGGTGAAAAGCATCGCTGCCCGAAATGCCAGCAGGCCGCGCAATGAAACGCCTGGCACTGAGCGCCGCAGTGGCCGCAGGGTTGCTGGGTTGCGCCGCCGAGCCGCTGAAACTCCAGCACGACCGCAGCTACGTCCTGGAATGGATTGGTGAGCGGCCGTTGATCGACAACAGCCACCTGACCATCACCCTGGGTGAAGACGGTCGCGCCTACGGCAACGGCGGCTGCAACCACTGGTTCGCGCCTTATACCCTGGACGGCGACAAGCTCAGCTTCGGCAAGGTCGGCAACACCCGCAAACTCTGCGCGCCGGCGTTGATGGAGCAGGAGCGGCGCTTCCTGCAAGCGCTGGAAACCGTAGAGCGTTGGGATGTGTCGCCGATCGAGCAAGTGCGCTTCTGGCCGTCTGAAGGCAAACCGCTGCGCTTGTGGCTGGAAGAAGGCTGACCTGTAGCCGCTGCCGCCAGGGCTGCGCTGGCCCGCAAGAACGCCGCGTAAATCCCCTGGTGTTTCACGGCGCCCATTCCGGCCAGCGCAGCCTTCTGCAGCGGCTACAGATGCCCTGCAGACGTTATCGGGCTACGGGTTACTGACCGCGCAGGGCTTGCAGCTTGGCGATAACACCCGCTGCGGTCTGCTCGCCCATCAGTTGTTCGCGCACCTTGCCCTTGTCGTCGATCAGGTAGGTCACCGGCAGCGCTTCGCTGCGCGGCAGGTCGAAGATCGGCGCCGGGTCCTGGGCCAGCACGGTGAACTTGATCCCCAGCTTGTCGCTGGCGGCTTTCAGTTCATCGCCCTGCACATTATCGAAATTGACCCCCAGTACACTCACCGGCTGCCCCTTGAGCTGCTCGGCCAGCGCATTCAGTTCGGGAATCTCGGTGCGGCACGGCCCACACCACTCAGCCCAGTAATTGAGCACCAGCCATTGTTTATCAATGCGCTCACCCGCCACTTTCTGGCCATATTGGTCAACGCCGTAGTCGTTGCCGCAGCCGCCGAGCAACACCGTGGTGAAGAGTGCCAATGCCGCTGCCAGTCGCCTTGCCATGCCTTGATCCTTGTCTGAAAAATCATCTGAAACCGCTGTTGCCTGCGACCCATCGCCTCTCAAGGTTCAGGACAGCCCGCGGCGCAGGTAGAATAGCCGCCACCTAAGGCAAGATGCGACCCGCACATGACCGATCTGACGCTTTATCACAACCCGCGCTGCTCGAAATCCCGCGGTGCGCTGGAACTGCTGGAGGCCCGTGGCCTGGCTCCAACCGTGGTGCGCTACCTGGAAACCCCACTCGACGCCCCGCAATTGCAACGCCTGCTGGGCAAGCTCGGCATCGGCGCACGCCAACTGCTGCGCACCGGTGAAGACGAGTACAAGAGCCTCAACCTGGCGGACAGCAGCCTCACCGAGGCGCAGTTGATCGATGCCATCGCCGCACACCCGAAACTGATGGAACGGCCGATTCTCGAAGCCGGCGACAAAGCCATCATCGGCCGACCGCCGGAAAAAGTGCTGGAGATCCTGCCGTGAGCGACTCCTACGTCCTGGTGCTGTATTACAGCCGCAACGGCTCGACCACCGAGATGGCCCGGCAGATTGCCCGGGGCATCGAACAGGGCGGCCTCGAAGCCCGCCTGCGTACCGTGCCGGCGATCTCCAGCGAATGCGAAGCCGTGGCGCCGAGCATTCCCGAAGATGGCGCGCTGTATGCCAGCCTCGATGACCTGAAAAACTGCGCCGGCCTGGCCCTGGGCAGCCCGACCCGTTTCGGCAACATGGCGGCGCCGCTCAAGTACTTCCTCGACGGCACCAGCAACCTGTGGCTGACCGGTGCTCTGGTGGGCAAACCTGCCGGGGTCTTCACCTCCACCGCCAGCCTGCACGGCGGCCAGGAAACCACCCTGTTGTCGATGATGCTGCCGCTGTTGCACCACGGCATGCTGATCACCGGCCTGCCCTACAGCGAATCGGCGCTGCTGGACACCCGTGGCGGCGGCACGCCTTATGGCGCCAGCCATCACGCCGGGGCCGACGGCAAGAGCCCGCTGAACGAGCACGAAGTCACCCTGTGCCGGGCCCTGGGCCTGCGCCTGGCGAAAACCGCCCGGCAACTGGAGAGCAACCGTGGCTAAAAAGCCGAAAATCCTGCCCGCCGTCGAATGGCTGGAACCACGGGTGCGCCTGGCGCGCGTCCTCAGCCTGCTGTGCTTTCTCGGCCTGGTCGGCCTGCTGTGCGGTTATTACCTGCTGGTGGCCGACCTGCACGGCGCGCGCCCCTGGGTGATCCTGCTGATCGAACTGGTGCCACTGCTCTTGATGGCCCCGGGCATGCTCAGTGGCAGTGCCCGCGGGCACTCGTGGATGTGCTTTGTGGTGAACCTGTACTTCATCAAGGGTGCCCTGGCGGCCTACGATCCCAACCGCCAGCTGTTCGGCGTGCTGGAAATGCTCGCCAGCCTGGCGCTGTTCTGCTCGGCCCTGCTGTATGTGCGCTGGCGTTTTCAGCTCAACCGCAAACTGGCGGGCGAAGGCACTGCCAGCCCCGCCTGATTCAAGCTCGCAGCACGGCCTCCCGCAAAGGATTGAACCTTGGAGGCCATCGAGCTGCCTCAAGTCCCATCGCCCGCGTACAACGCCCCAGCCCCCTCGAACCGATATGGAGAAGGCATGCACGATTACAAATGGCTGAACGAATATTGTCTTAACCGCTTCGGTTCGGCCAAAGCCCTGGAAGACCACCTGCCCACCCCGGCCTCCGACGCCTACCTGCGTTCGCTGAGCGCCGATCGCTACCTGTCGACGCTGGCTTTGCGGGTATTTCGCGCCGGGCTCAAACACAGCCTGGTGGATGCCAAGTGGCCGGCCTTCGAACAGGTATTTTTCGCCTTCGACCCGGAAAAAGTGGTGCTGATGGGGGCCGAGCACCTGGAGCGCCTGATGCAGGATGCGCGGATCATCCGCCACCTCGGCAAGCTCAAGAGTGTGCCGCGCAATGCGCAGATGATTCTTGATGTGGCCCATGAACACGGCAGCTTCGGCAACTTCATTGCCGACTGGCCGAGCAGCGACATCGTCGGCTTGTGGCAGTACCTGGCCAAGCACGGCAACCAGATGGGTGGCCTTTCGGCACCGCGGTTCCTGCGGATGGTGGGCAAGGACACCTTTATCCCGACCTGGGATGTGGTGGCCGCGTTGAACGCGCAGAAGATCGTCGACAAGGTGCCCAGCAGCAAACGCGATCAGGCCCTGGTGCAGGACGTGTTCAACCAGTGGCAGGAGCAAAGCGGGCGTCCGCTGTGCCAGCTTTCGGCCATGCTGGCCTTCACCGTCAACCACTGACAGGGGGCAATCCCCACTCGTTGACGACCGCACCAGGCGTGGCCCTTTGTCGAGGGCCGCGCCTATCTGCTCCCCCTGCGTCCCCCCCGCTGCCGGCCTAGCTGACAGTCAGCTGAACTGATCGCATTAAAACGCCATGGCGACTTTTTAATACGTTACTTTTGCCGGGCTTTCGCAATGGACTGCCGGCCGGCACGTCATGGCCCGCCGCTGCACACAATAAAAAACCAGCCCGCCGATGCCCTGAACGGCCATCGCCGATGCGCCAACTCTCTGAGGGTTTTACCACCGGCAATCGGCATTCGATTTTTTCACATTGCTTTCACCAATCCCCCACCTGCAGCGCCTTAGATTGCTTTACAGACACCGCGCCTGGGTGAAACCGCCAACTAAGTCATAACTACTGCTCGGCGCAACCGTGAACTTTCGACAACTTCCATACCAGGCGAACAGCGTGACCTACTCGAGCCACTGCCCCTATTCCAGAGAAGCCCAAGATGAACTCCCGGGTTAAGCGGTCATTGCTGGGCAGCCTCTGCGTATTACTGGTGATACTGGTCACCGGGTTTGTGGTGTGGCCCCGGACTCCGGTCAACCTCGGCGACCCCAGGCAGATGAGCAATAGCCATCTGTACCTGCATTGGCAGGCCGGAAACGTCATCGTCCTGGTCAGGCATGCCGAGCGCTGCGATCGCTCCAGCCACCCCTGCCTGGGCCCGGAGGACGGTATCACCCTGATCGGCCAATCGACCGCCATTGCGCTGGGCCACGCTTACCGCGCGCTGGGCATGGCCAATGCAGAGATCCTGAGCAGCCCCCTGACCCGCACCTTGCAGACCTCGCAGTACATGTTCGGCAAGCCCGCGCAGGCCCAGCCATGGCTGTCCAGTTGCGGCCCTACATTGAAAAGCGATGTGCTGGCGCATAAACAGCCGCGGCACAACCTGATACTGATCACTCACAGCGGCTGTATCAGCGACCTGGAAAAACAACTGGGTTACGAACACGCCCTGGCCAGCGAGTACAGCAGTTCGTTGTTTCTTGCAGTGGAGCCCGATGGACAGTTGAAAGTACTGGGAATAATGAACAGTGAACACTGGCCGCCGACACTCAACAACGTCCAGCAGTAACTTGCAGAACTTTTTAAACATTCGAAGTGTTATTCAGCCAATCGACAGCTTTGTTTGAAGCCACTGGTATTTAGTTGCTTTTTTCGCGGCGTGTACTTTATTAGCCAATGCACCTCAGATCCACCACCTGCCCCCCGACACCGAGGACAGACATGCGCATGACTTTACGCCCCAGGCCCAAGGAACGGGCATCACCCCACCTCCAGCGACAGGAGTGCGGGGCATGACCAGACGTTGGGCGCTACCGCTGCTGTTTTTAGCCTTCGCCGTGTTTTACCTGTTGCCATTGACCACCCATGGCCTGTGGATTCCGGACGAAACCCGTTATGCCCAGATCAGCCAGGAAATGCTGCTCAAGGGTGACTGGATCGCCCCGCATTTCATGGGCATCCGCTACTTTGAAAAACCCATTGCCGGCTATTGGTTTATCGCCATTGGCCAGGCCGTGTTCGGCGACAACCTGTTCGGGGTGCGCATCGCTTCGGCGCTGAGTACCGGGCTGAGCATCCTGCTGGCCTATCTGCTTGCCCGGCGCTTGTGGAATGACCCGCGCAAGAGTTTCGCGGCGGCGCTGCTGTACATGAGCTTCGGCCTGATTGCCGGGCAGGCCGGCTACTCCAACCTCGACCCGCAGTTCACCCTGTGGGTCAACCTGAGCCTGGTGGCGCTGTGGTTTGCCCTCCAGGGCCAGACCCTGCGCGAACGCCTGTCGGCCTGGGCGGCGCTGGGGTTTGCCTGTGGCATGGGGTTTCTGACCAAGGGCTTTCTGGCCTGGCTGCTGCCGGTGCTGATCGCCGTGCCGTACATGGTCTGGCAGCGGCGCTTCACCGAGCTGCTGCGCTTCGGTCCGCTGGCGGTGCTGGTGGCGGCCCTGGTCTGCCTGCCATGGGTGCTGAGCATCCACGCCCACGAACCGGACTTCTGGCGGTTCTTCTTCTGGCATGAACATATTCGCCGCTTCGCCGCCGAGGACGCGCAGCACACCCGCCCCTGGTGGTTCTACCTGCCGCTGCTGGTGGTCTCCAGCCTGCCCTGGGCAGCGTTGCTGCCGAGCACCCTGCTCCAGGCATGGAAAGACAAGCGCCAGGCCGGCATTGGCTTTCTTTTGCTGTGGCTGCTGTTGCCCCTGGCCTTTTTCAGCCTGAGCCGCGGCAAGCTGCCGACCTACATCATGCCTTGCCTGCTGCCACTGGCCCTGCTGATGGGGTCGACCCTGATTGATCGGCTCAATCAGGCCCGAGGCCGGGCGCTGCGTATCAATGCCTTGCTCAACCTGGTGATCGGTGTCGGCGCCCTGGTGGGGCTGATCTACATCCAGGTCAGCAAGCCGCTGTACGGCCATGACGAAATGCTCGCCCTGTCGCTGGTGTTCATCATGCTGATGGGCTGGATCATCGCCAACCTGCTGGCCGCCTCGCGCCCCTTGGCGCTGTGGGCTGCGCCGGCCCTGGGGACCTTGCTGCTGGTGGCCCTGCTGCCGCCCGGCATGCCCGCCAGCGTGGTGCACAACAAGATGCCGGACCAGTTCATCAACCAGCACCTGGAGCAACTGCGCCAGACCAGCACCCTGCTGAGTAATGACCTGGGGGCGGCGTCGGCCCTGGCCTGGCGCCTGCAACGTCCGGACGTGGCGCTGTACAACACCGCCGGTGAGCTCCGGTACGGCCTCGACTACCCGGATTCGAGCCCGCGCAAGATCGATCTGGATCAGATCCAGCCCTGGATGAGCCAAGCCCTGAAGCGAGGCTCGGTAGGCGTGGTCATGCGGGTCAACGACGTGCAGGAGATCCAGGAAGTCGAGCGCCTGCCCCTGGGCGGCAAACGCTACGAGCAAGGCAACCTGGTGATCCTGATCTTCCCCCAGAGCCCGCCATAAGCCCGGTCGTCCCACGGTCAGCGCCTGCCCAACGGCGCTGACCGCCTGATCACTCGTCTCACCTGAGCACAATCCCCTGCTTGCCATAACCGGCCGGACGGCATTCGCCTGTGAGCCACTGCAACTGGCGCGGGTCCAACCACGGAGCGATCCCCATGCAACGCAGCCTTAATCAGCACAAGGCCCTGGCGCTACTGCTGGGTGTGAGCGCTTTGATCCTGCTGCTCGGCCTGGGCAGCCGCGAGCTGTGGGGGCCGGAAACCCGCTGGGCGAACATTGCCCTGCAAATGCTGCAAAGCGGCGATTACTTCGACCCGTACCTCAAGGGCATGCCCTATTACGACAAGCCGCTGCCTTCCTACTGGTTGATTACCGCCAGCAGCGGGCTGTTCGGCGGGCTGGATAACTGGTCGCTGCGCCTGCCGTCGGTGATCGCGGCGTGGCTGAGCGTGTGGCTGATCCATTCGCTTGGCGAGCGCTTGTTTCGCCAGGGCACCGGGCTGATTGCCGGCTGGATGCTGGCGACCACCTTCTACTTTGCCTTCTGGGCCCGGGTGGCGACGGCCGACATTCTGACCCTGTTCGGGGTGCTGGCGGCGGTCTGGTGGTACTGGCGGGGGCCGGACGACACCCGCCTGAGTCGCTATTGCGGGTTTTTCCTGATACTGGCGGCCACTTCGCTGTGCAAGGGCCTGATCGGTTTCATCTTGCCCGGGCTGGTGCTGCTGCCACACCTGATGAGCGCCGGGCGCTGGAAGCGTCACCTCAATCTGCGGCTGTGCCTGGCCCTGCTGCTCGCCGGGCTGGTCTATATGTTGCCGTTCCTGCTCTCGCATCTGTATGGCCAGCCGAGCGTGGGCGACAGCGGCCTGAGCCTGGTGCTGCGGGAAAACCTGGTGCGTTTTTTCGACCCGTTCGACCATGTCGGCCCGCTCTACACCTACCTGATCTACCTGCCGGTCTACACCCTGCCCTGGGCGCCGTGCTGGATCCTCGGTCTATGGGTCGCCCTGCGCCACTGGCGGCAGATCGAGCCCAATGCGCGCTGGCTGGTGTGGGGCCTGGGCCTGCTGATGCTGTTTTTTACCGCCAGCGGCAGCCGCCGCAGCTACTACGTATTGCCGCTGGTGCCCTTTGCCCAGTTACTCGCGGCCTGGTGGCTGAGCCGACGCCTTGCCCAGCGCCGAGCCGCCGGACAGGTCGGCGGGCGTGGCTGGAGCAAAGGCTTCGCGGTGGCTGCCGTGGTCATGCTGCTGGTGTTGGGGGTGCTCTATCCCTGGACCAATGGCGGTGGCGGGGTCATGCAGTTCGCCCAGGCGGTGCGGGCCGAGGCCGACAAACAGGCACCCTGGGCCCAATGGCGAGTGGTGATGGTGGAGGTCGATAACAAACTGCCGCTGTACCTGCAGAATCACGGCGCGCCGTTCTACTACCTACAGGACACCCAGGATTTCCCCCGCGACGGCGATAGCGCAGGGTTCATGGCCTGGCTGGAGAAAACCAGCGGCCAGCACTGGGACCCGCAACGCACCCTGATCCTGGCCCAGTACCACAATGGCGAACCCCTGCCCCTGGGCTACCTGCAGGCCGATCACCAGGTGCTGCGCACGCTGCCGGACAACGGTGAACGCCTGTTCAATGCCCGGGATTTCGGCAGCCTGGCGTACATCCCTGACGCCGCGCCCCGAACCTGGCCTTGACGGCTGGGGTTCAGAGGTTCAGCACATTGACGAAACGCGAGGCGGCGGTTTCATCGATGCGCAGGCTGGTGAAGTCGAACAGGTTGCGGTCGGCCAACTGCGACAGCTGCACATTCTGCAAGCTGCGGAAGATGCTTTCGCTGCGGCCCGGGGTCTTGCGCTCCCACTCCTGAAGCATGTCCTTGACCACCTGGCGCTGCAGGTTCTCCTGGGAGCCGCAGAGGTTGCAGGGGATGATCGGAAATTGCTTGAGGTCGGAGTAGGCCTGGATGTCCTTCTCGTTGCAGTAGGCCAGGGGCCGGATCACCACATTGCGCCCGTCATCGGCCCGCAACTTGGGCGGCATGGCCTTGAGCGAGCCGTTGAAAAACATATTGAGGAAGAAAGTCTCGATGATGTCGTCGCGGTGATGACCGAGGGCCATCTTGGTCGCGCCGATTTCATCGGCAAAGGTGTACAGCGTGCCGCGACGCAGGCGCGAGCACAGCGAGCAGGTGGTCTTGCCTTCCGGGATCAGCTCCTTGACCACCGAATAGGTGTCTTTCTCGACGATGTGGTACTCCACGCCCAGGGTCTTGAGGTAGGCCGGCAGCACATCCTCGGGAAAGCCCGGCTGCTTCTGGTCCATGTTCACCGCAACGATGTCGAACTTGATCGGCGCCACCTTCTGCAAGTGCAGCAGCACATCGAGCATGGTGTAGCTGTCCTTGCCGCCGGACAGGCAGACCATGACCTTGTCACCGTCTTCGATCATGTTGAAGTCGGCGACCGCTTCGCCCGCCTGGCGACGCAGGCGTTTCTGCAGTTTGTTCTGGTTGACCGTAAGAGTGCCCATGGCGCTGGAATCCGCGAGGTGTGTGACGAAAAGCCGGGTATTTTACGCAAAAAATCCGCGCTGGGCGAAGAGCTGCAACGGCCAAGACTCTTCGGCGATTACGCATTCCCTTTACAGCGCGATTTGCTCTAACCCCCCGCAGCCACGCCAGCAAGTCCTTCCTATACTGCGACATAAGGTCGCACACACATACAGACCTTCACTTACTTGGCCTATTGGCCCGTAGGCGCTCCGCTGGGGGGCGATGGCAATAACAAAGGAGTGACTGAATATGATCCATCACGTCGTGGGCCTCTTCACCCACCCTGATCAAGAATGGCGAGAAATCCGTGGCGACCAGGAAGAAAGCATCAGCCACATGTACCTCACCCACACCCTGATTCTCGCGGCCATACCGGCCGTTTCCGCGTTTATCGGCACCACCCAGGTCGGTTGGGTCATCGGCAGTCGAGCCCCGGTGATGCTCACCGTGGAAAGCGCACTGTGGATGACCATCATGTCCTACCTGGCCATGCTCGGCGGCGTGGCCGTCATGGGCGCCTTCGTGCACTGGATGGCCCGCACCTACGACGCCAACCCAAGCCTGGCCCGCTGCATCGCCTTTGCCACCTACACCGCGACGCCCTTGTTCGTCGGCGGCCTGGCGGCGCTGTACCCGCATATGTGGCTGGGCATGATCATCGGCACGGCGGCTATCTGCTACACGGTGTACCTGCTGTATGTGGGGCTGCCGACCTTCATGAACATTCCATCGGACGAGGGTTTTCTGTTTTCCAGCTCGGTACTGGCCGTTGGGCTGGTCGTGCTGGTGGCGATCATGGCGTTTACCGTGATCGTCTGGGGCCTGGGTGTCGGCCCGGTCTACACCAACTGAGGCAGTAACAGACGCCATTCATCTCCTAAAACCAGATCTGCCAACACAGGCCGCCGCAAGGCGGCCTTTTAATTGGTGGGCCGGCATGACCATTCGGCGCCTGGACGATTCGGAAACCCCGGGCTTTGCGGCATACTCGACACCTCTGGAGAGCCGTTAAGCATGCCCGAGCAACTCAATACCCGCGTCGAAGACTGTTTCCAACTCGCTGAATCCTTTTTCAAACGACCTTTCAAACGTCCCGTGGTCAGCCTCAAGTTGCGTGGCCAGAAGGCCGGCGTAGCGCACCTGCACGAGAACCTGCTGCGCTTCAACCCGCAGCTGTACCGGGAAAACACCGAAGACTTCCTCAAGCAGACCGTGGCTCATGAGGTCGCGCACCTGATCGCCCATCAATTGTTCGGCGAACGCATTCAGCCCCATGGCGAAGAATGGCAATTGATCATGCGCGGCGTGTACGAACTGCCGCCCAACCGCTGCCACACCTATGAGATCCAGCGGCGTCGCGTGACCCGCTATATCTACCGCTGCCCCTGTGCCGACAGCGACTTCCCGTTTTCCGCCCAACGTCACAGCCTGGTCGGCCAGGGCCGGCGCTACCTGTGCCGACGCTGCCGGCACACCCTGGTGTTTAGCGGTGAAATGCGGGTGGAATGAGGCCCGGCTGCGCTACAGAGTCACCTTGGCCCGGCGTAGCTGGTCAATACGCTCAGGGCTGTAGCCCAACTCCCGGAGCACCTGCTCGGAATGCGCGCCGACCGCAGCACCGATATGCCGCGGCTCGGGCAAGCCCTGGGAAAACTTCAGCGGACAGGCCATCTGCGCCTGCGCGCTGCCGTCGCCACGGGGCACCTGGCTGACCAGTTGCCGCGCCTGCAACTGCGGGTGCTCCAGCGCTTCCGCAAGGCTGAGGACCGGTTCGACACAGGCATCCAGGGCGGCAAACAACTCGCAGAGCTCGGCAAAGTCGCGCTTCTCGAACTCGATCTGCAGCGCCTGTTTCAAGGCTTGCTGCTGCTCAGGCCTGGGCGACAGGCCCTGAGCTGCCAATTCCGGCCGGCCCAGGGCGTCGCACAGGGCCTGCATAAATCCGGGCTCCAGGCTGCCCACCGACAACCAGCGACCGTCACGGCTGCGGTAGTAGTCGTAAAAGCTGCCGCCATTGAGCATCTGATCCTCGCGCTGCGGCTCGACGCCACATGCCAGATAACCGGCGCCGGCCATGGCATTCAGGCTGAAGGCGCAGTCGGTCATGCTCACATCCAGGTGTTGCCCGACGCCGCTGTGCTGACGGGCGATCACCGCCGCCAACAGACCGATCACGCCGTGCAGCGAACCACCGGCAATATCCGCCGCCTGAATCCCCAGCGGCAATGGCCCGCTGTCCTGGCGCCCGGTGTAGCTGGCCAGCCCGGCCAGGGCCAGGTAATTGATATCGTGCCCGGCACGCTCCCGGTAGGGGCCGGTCTGGCCGTAGCCGGTAATCGAGACGTAGATCAACTTCGGGTTGAGTGCCTTCAACGCCTCATACCCCAGCCCCAGGCGCTCCATCACCCCCGGGCGAAACTGTTCGAGGACGATGTCGTAATCCAGCACCAGTTGCCTGACCACTTCCAGCGCCTCCGGCTGCTTGAGGTCCAGGGCCAGGCTGCGCTTGTTGCGGTTGAGGTAGGCGTGGCTGGCGGAGACCCCATGATCATGGGGTGGCAGCACCCGCAGCAGGTCCATGCGGGTCGGTGACTCGATGCGCACTACGTCGGCGCCCATGTCCGCCAGCAGCAACGAAGCGAAGGGCCCCGGCAGCAGGGTGGAGAAATCCAGAACTTTGAGTGTCGCCAACGGACCGTGCATGAACCCTCCTGACTCAAGATCGACTGCCCACAGAGTAGGCAGCCGATGCCCACCCGGCAATTACCGCAACGCTCAGGCGGGCTGACGCTTGCGCTCGAAATGCGGGCAATAAAAAACCCGCCGCAGCGGGTTTTTCATTAACACACAGCTTTATTTGAGGATGCTTGGCGCCGGGCCTTCGGCCACGCCCAGGTCATCTTCTTCACGGGTGTCGGAGATACCACGACCACCGGAAGCCAGCTCGACCTGCAGCTTGTCTTCGTCCAGTTCCTTGACCCACTTGGCAACCACCAGGGTGGCCACGGCGTTACCCACCAGGTTGGTCAGGGCACGGGCTTCGGACATGAAGCGGTCGATACCCAGGATCAGTGCCAGACCGGCCACCGGCAGGTGACCAACCGCCGACAGGGTGGCCGCCAACACGATGAAGCCACTACCGGTCACGCCCGCAGCGCCTTTGGAGGACAGCAGCAGCACCAGCAGCAGAGTGATCTGGTGCGTGATGTCCATGTGGGTGTCGGTCGCCTGGGCGATAAACACGGCCGCCATGGTCAGGTAGATCGACGTGCCGTCGAGGTTGAAGGAATAACCGGTCGGGATCACCAGGCCGACTACCGACTTCTTGGCACCCAGGCGTTCCATTTTGATCAGCATGCGCGGCAGAGCCGATTCGGACGAGGAAGTACCCAGTACGATCAGCAGCTCTTCACGGATGTAGCGGATCAGTTTCAGCACGCTGAAACCGTGAGCGCGGCAGATGGCGCCCAGTACCACCACCACGAACAGCACGCAGGTGATGTAGAAGCAGATCATCAGTTGACCCAACTGCACCAGCGAGCCGACACCGTAGGCACCGATGGTGAAGGCCATGGCGCCCAGGGCACCGATTGGCGCGAGCTTCATGATCATGTTGATGATGTTGAACATCACGTGGGCGAAGCGATCGATGAAGTCCAGCACCGGCTTGCCGTAGGCACCCAGGCGATGCAGGGCGAAACCGAAGATCACCGAGAACATCAGCACTTGCAGGATGTCGCCGTTGGCGAAAGCGCCGACGATGGTGTTGGGGATCACGTTGAGCAGGAAGCCGACGATGCTCTGGTCAGCACCGGCCGTCACGTAGGCAGCGACTTTCGAAGCGTCGAGGGTAGCGACGTCGATGTGCATGCCGGCGCCCGGCTGAACGACGTTGACCACGACCAGGCCGATCAGCAGCGCGATGGTGGAGACGATTTCGAAGTACAGCAGCGCGTAGCCGCCGGTCTTGCCGACCGATTTCATGCTCTGCATGCCGGCGATACCGCTGACAACGGTGCAGAAGATGATCGGGGCGATGACCATTTTGATCAGTTTGATGAACCCGTCACCCAGCGGCTTCAAGGCGACGCCGGTCTGCGGGTAGAAATGACCGAGCAGGATGCCGATAGCGATGGCAACGATCACCTGGAAATACAGGGATTTGTACAGTGGCTGACGAGTCGTCATTGCAAAGTTCCTCAAAAGCCCCGGTGAACATCATCCATCGATGCACACGACGCCTAAAGTGCGAACCCTCCTGCACTGGAGGGATTTGTTTTGTCGAGCTGCGCGCAGGCATCTCTATCGGCCTTATCGCAAAGCCCGTGCCACCTTGCTGAAAATGCCCTGGAGGCCTTTAGACATCAGGGTCACAACCCAACACTCGGACTCTTGGCCGGGGCTCGACATGGCGGATTTCCGCCCATTGCCCCTCGCTCGTCCTACAATTTGGCGGATATCCGCCTTGTCCGACCTGCGCCCGCTGACTACCATCCGCCACTCAATGGACGGATCAGCCCGCATGCGCGAACGCACCATCGCCAGTCATTTCGCCCGTGCCGCTCTTGGCGGCGCGCGTCGGCGGGGCCATGACTGCTCGGCGCTGCTGCAACAGGTGGGCATCAGCGCCGAACTGCTCAACGAGCCCAGGGCACGCATCGCCCCCGAGCAGTTCAGCGGCTTGCTGCAATTGCTCTGGCAAGCGCTGGATGATGAATACCTGGGGTTCGCGCCCGAACCGAGCAAGCGCGGCACCTTCGCCATGATGTGCCACGCGCTGATTCATTGCCGGACCCTGGGGAAGGCGCTCAATCGCGGCTTATTATTTTATAGCCTATTCCCGCAGGCCCCGCGCCTGAGCCTCAGTCGTGAAGGCGAGATGACCCGCCTGAGCCTGGACGACAGTCAACTGCGGGACCCGGATCACTTCCTCAGCGAAAGCCTGCTGGTGATCTGGCATCGCCTCGGCAGTTGGCTGGTCGGCCAACGGATTCGCCTGGAGCAGGCGACCTTCAGCTACCCCCGGCCCGGGCACGGTGCCGAATACGACCTGTTGTTCCCCTGCCCCCTGGTGTTTGGCGCCGAGCACAGCAGCCTGCTGTTCCACAGCCGCTACCTGGACCTGCCATTGCTGCAGGACGAACGGACCCTCAAACATTTTCTTGAACGCTCGCCGGCCGACCTGCTGTCGCGGCCGGACCCTGGCGACAGCCTGAGCAGCCAGCTACGCCGCCTGCTCAGTCGCGACAGCGAGCACTGGCCAGACCTGGAAAGCGTGGCCCGGCAACTGCACATCAGCCCACAGACCCTGCGCCGGCACCTGCGTGAAGAAGGGTCGAGTTTTCAGGAGTTGAAGGATCAGTTGCGGCGCGATATCGCCATCTATCACCTGGGGCGGGCCGACCTGTCGTTGCAACAGATCGCCGAGCAGCTGGGGTTTTCCGAGCCCTCGGCCTTTCATCGGGCCTTCAAGAAGTGGACCGGCCTGACCCCGGGCGCCTACCGCGCCCAGGAGCATTGAGCCCACGACTTCAAATAATCGGGAAGTGAATCCGGAATGCCGCGCCCCCCAGGGAGGAATCCCCCAGCGTCAGCTGCGCGCCGTAGCTGTCGATGATGTCCTTGACCACCGCCAGGCCAATCCCCTGCCCCGGATGCTGGCGGTCCAGGCGTTCGCCACGTTGCAAAATCCGCGCACGCTGGTCCGGTGGTACGCCGGGGCCATCATCCTCGACACAGAGTTCGGCCCCGTCGAGGGTTTCGCGCACGCTGATGCGCACCTGGCTCAGGCACAGGCGGTAGGCGTTCTCCAGCAGGTTGCCGAGCATTTCCAGCAGGGCACCGTGCTCGATCGGCACATAACACTGCTCCGGCAGGTCAAAAGAGACCCGTACCTGCTTGTCGCGGTACACCTTGTCCAGGGTGTCGCACAGGCTCTTAAGCACCGGACGCAACCTGACCTGGTGCCGCACCAGGCCGCTTTTACGCAGGCTGGCGCGCTGTAGCTGATAGCTGATCTGCTGGCTCATGCGCTCGATCTGGCTTTGCAGGACCCAGGCCTGGTCGCGGTCCTGGGGACGCTGGGCCATGTCTTCACTGACCCCCTGCAGTACCGCCAGCGGGGTTTTCAGGCTGTGGGCCAGGTCATCCAGCGAGTCGCGGTATCGGCTGCGCTGCTCGCGCTCGCTGTGCAGCAGACGGTTCAACGAGCCGGTGAGCCGCAGCAGCTCGCGCGGGTGTTCTTCGCTGAGGCTTTCGCGGGTGCCGCTTTCGATCTGGTCCAGCTCCTGGCTCAAGCGGCGCAAGGCCTGCAGGCCCCAGGTCAGGCCGAGCCAGAGCAATGCCAGCAACACCAGCAACGCCGCGCCGAAACCCAGGTAGAGGTTTTCCCGCACGCCTTCCAGGGTCAGCTGGTACTCACGCACCGGCTGCAAGGCGACGATACTGAAAGCCGCACTTTTACCGCCCAGCAGCTTGACCTCGACGTCGTAGACGAAGAACTCCTGGCCATCGGCTTCACGGATTCTGGCGAATTCGTTGCCACGCCCGTCATAGCGCGGCTTGTAGTTGATGCTCTCTTCCTGGGTCGCTTTCGAGCGCCACACCAGGTGCCCTTCGCGATCATAGATGTAGCCGAGCAAACGGCTGTCGGTGAGGTTGAAACGCTCATCCGGCAATTGCATCGGCATCTGCAGGTGATTGCCTTCGACCCGCGCCGCCGAGATCAAGGTGGTCACGTCGGAGGCCAGGCGCTGCTCGATGGAGTCCTGCAGCGCCAGGCTGAACGCGCCTTGCATGGCCGGCAGCAATGCCAGCATGAACAGCACCGCCAGGGTGGTGGCAGCCAGCATCAGGCGCAAGCGCAGCGATCGAATCATCGGCAGCGCTCATTGAACAAGTAGCCCAGGCCACGCACGGTCTCGATCGGCTTGAAGCCCGACGGCGCCTCCAGCTTGCGCCGCAAGCGCCCAACCAGCACTTCGATCACGTTTGGATCGCGCTCGTCGTCGTCCGGGTACAACTGCTCCATCAACCGATCCTTGGCCACCACCTGCTGGTGATGACGCATCAGGTATTCGAGAATCCGGTATTCATAGGCGGTCAGCGCCAGCGGCTGCTCATCCAGGGATGCCTGTTTGCGATTGAGGTCGAGCAGCAGCGGCCCGGCGATGATGGTCGACTGGGTAAAGCCACTGGAACGGCGCAGCAATGCGTTCAGGCGCGCATCCAGCTCTTCGAACTGGAAGGGCTTGACCACGTAGTCGTCTGCGCCGGCTGCCAGCCCTTCGACCTTGTCCTGCCAGTTGCCGCGAGCGGTCAGGATCAGGATCGGGAACGTCTTGCCACGGGCGCGTAACTGGCGAATCAGGTCCAGGCCACCCATGCCCGGCAGCCCCAGGTCGATCACCGCCAGATCGTGATTGAACTGCTCGCTCTGATACAGCGCCTCTTCGGCGTTGGCCACGGATTCGACCACATGACCACTGTCCGTGAGCCGGGTTTGCAGGTGATGGCGCAGCAGCGCCTCATCCTCAACGACCAGCAGTTTCATAAAGCTCTCCCAGGCAAAATTTCCACAACTCCAAAGGGCGTTCAGGCCCCCTGATTACTCATACGGCAACGCCGGATCTGCCTTTGGGCCAGATCCGGCGTCAGTCAAAACCAAGGTACGTGTCAGAACGCGTAGTTGGCCGACAGGTAGGTCTGGGCGCTGCTGTCCAGGCTCAGCGAACCCTGCTTGCTGCCGCCGCGCTCGCTCATTTCGGTGCTGGCGTTGCTGCGCAGGTAACGATAACCCAGCTCAACCGAGGTGTTCTGCGAAACTTGCTGCAGCACACCGGCCTGTACGCCGACCGCATAACCGATGTCGCTGTCACGGCTGAAGCCTGGCGATTCCTGGGTCATTTTGACCAGGCCGGCGGTGGCACCACCGAACAATTTGGTGCTGCTGGTCACTGGCAGGAACATATCGTAGCTGCCCAGCAGATTTTGCTGACGCAGTTTAATGCCATTGTGCGAGCCCGAAACATATTCATAAGTGGCGTAGTAGCGGGCCTGGTCATTCAACTGGCCGAAGCGCACACCGAAGGTGCTGTCCTTGGCAATCACACCATCGGAGTCCGGGTGGCCGAGGTTGTTGTTGAGCAGGCTGGACTTGCTGACCTTGTCGCTGGTGAGGCCGTAGCTCAGACCGGCGAAGTTGCTGTCAGCGGCTTGGGCAGCGGCGCTGGCGCCGAGAACAGTGAAGGCCAGGATCATCTTTTTGATAGAAGTCATTAGGGAATTTCCTCATTCGCTATGTGCTTTTTGGGTACGGAGCTAGGTTAACCACCGCCCCCTGAACTCCCCCTGAACACACTCTGAACCTGGCCTGAACCGAATCCACCCTGCTGTTTTTTCAGCTATTTTTCGCAAAACAGCGGCAATGAGTCATCAGACGCCACACGGGCGCCGCAGCTTACAAAGGAGCCCTCAACCCCCGGGGCTACCCCGCAACCGCGCAACCCGGCAAAATGCCGGGCATGAATTCTCTCCCCGCACTGCCCGCCTGCTGCACCCCACTCGACGCCCACTGGCCGCTGCCCCAGGCGCTGGCCAATAGCGTCCTGCTCAGCACCCACTTCAATCCCGCGCAACTGGCGGCGGACGACTTCCAGCGCTGCGCCATCGAGCCGCCGGCGAGCATTCAGCGCTCGGTCGCCAAGCGCCAGGCCGAGTTCCTTGCCGGGCGCCTGTGTGCCCGCGCCGCCCTGCAACGCCTGGAAGGTCTGGACTGCACCCCGCCCATCGGGGACGACCGGGCACCGGTATGGCCAGCCCACATCTGCGGCTCGATCACCCACAGCACCGGCCGGGCAGCGGCCATCGTGGCGCGCAAGGAGCACTGGCGCGGCCTGGGCATGGACCTGGAGAACCTGCTGGATGCCGAGCGTGCACGGCGCCTGGCGGGCGAGATCCTTACCGCGCCGGAATTGCAGCGCATGGCCGCCGGCCCCAGCGAGCATCTGGCGCTGTGGGTGACCCTGACCTTTTCAGTGAAGGAAAGCCTGTTCAAGGCGCTGTACCCGATCGTCCAGCAGCGCTTCTATTTCGAACATGCCGAAGTGCTGGAGTGGACCGAGGCCGGCCAGGTGCGCCTGCGTCTGTTGCAAGACCTGTCCAGCGAGTGGCGCAACGGCACGCAACTGGACGCGCAGTTTGCGCTGCAGGATGGGCAGTTGCTGAGCCTGGTCAGCATTCCCGGTTGAGACGCCCACAAGCCCCGAACCCCGGGCCTGAGGTCTGCAGCTTCAGGGCTTCTCTTCTTGATGGCGTGGCCAGCTCAGGCTGAAACAGGCGCCGCCCAGGCTCTTGCTGCGCCCGATCAGCGCGCGGCCGTCGTGCCAGTGAATGATCCGCCGCACAATCGACAGGCCCAAGCCATGCCCACCGGAGGCCCGGGTACGACTGTCGTCCAGCCGCAGAAAGGGGGTAAAAATCCGCTCCCAGGCGCTTTCCGGAACCCCGGGGCCATCGTCTTCAACGTCCACCCGACACCGCACCTGCCCGACCTGATAGCTGATGGTCACCTGGGATTCAGCGTGGCGCATGGCGTTGCTCACCAGGTTCTGCAAGGCCCGATGCAGGTAGCGCGGCTCGGCCTCGACCCAGGCGTCATCACAATTGGCGGCCGACAGGCACAACCCGCGCTGGACCTTGACCTCGGCCCGCAGCGGCGCCAGTTCGCTGATCACCTGGCTGACCAGGGCATCAAGGTCGATGCGCTGGAAGTTCAGCGCCGGCGAACCCTGCTCCAGGCGCGCATACGTGAGCATCTCATCCACCAGGCGGTCCAGGTCCTGGATATCGCTGTCCATGCCCTCCATGTACTTTTCCCGTGCCACAGGGGTGGTGGCAGAACCGATCATTTCCAAGCCAAAGCGCAGGCGTGCCACCGGCGTGCGCAACTCGTGGGACACCGCCCGCACCAGCTCACGCTGGATCGCCAGCAGACGTTGCAAGTGCTCGGCCATGCCGTTGAACGCGGCAGCCAGGCGCCCGATCGAGTCGGCACCGCGGGCGGGAACCCGGGTTTCCAGGCTGCCCTTGGCGATGCGCGTCGCCGCTGACTCCAGCCCGCGCAGGCGCCGCTCCAGCTGACGCACCAGGAGATAGACGATCAAGCCAATCAGGCTCAGCCCCAGTACGGCGATCAGCACCAGCCATTCGGGCGGATAGGGGTTCATCTGATACAGCGGGCCGATTTCCAGGACCCAGGGCGTGCCAACCATGCCGGCAAACACCCGGATCGAATCGCCCCCCTTGCCCAACGCCATCACGGTATCGCCCTCGGCGACGCGGCGGCGCTGGTCTTCGTCCATGTCAGCCTGTTCAAGGATCACCAGGTGCATATCGAAACCAAAACCCTTGGCTTCCTTCAAGTCCGCCAGGCGTTGCGGTTGCTCAGCGACCGGGTAGCGCACCAGTTCGTCGGCCAGCAGGTAGATAGTCGCGCGCGCCAATTGCTCGCTGATCTGCTGCACCTCGCCGGTCAGCAGCAGTTGTTCCTTGTCGCTGACCAACCGGTAGACCCGCGCCGCGTGTGGCCCGGTCTGCTCCACCAGGGCCTGGCCCCGCAGCACGCGGCTGCGCTGGCCGCTGTCGAGGCTGGTCTGGGCGAATGTCTGCAAGGCCAGGGGAATCCCCAGGAGACGCTCCCACAACGCCAGGACGCGCCGACGCTCGATCTCGCTCATCGGCTGCAAGTTGTCGGCCATCAGCGAAAACGTGCCATGGGCCAGGCGCTCGCGATACTGCTCGCTGCGCACATTATTAAGCAGGTGCAGGGCCAGCACGCCAAGCAGCGCCACCAGGATCAGGGCGGCGCACATGCCGCCGTAGATCCGCAGGAAGATCGAGTTCACAGCGGCATATCGGCGGCGGCTTCAGGGACAAACAGGTAGCCCTTGCTGCGGATGGTCTTGATCAGGCGCGGGTGCTCCGGGTCGTCGCCGATCTTGGGGCGAATGCGCGAGATGCGCACATCGATCGAGCGGTCCTGGCCGTCGTAGCCGATGCCACGCAGGGCGGTGAAGATTTCTTCGCGGGACAGAATGCGCCCGGCGTTGGCCACCAATAGCCAGAGCAGGTCGAACTCGGCACTGGTCAATTCGATCCCCGCCTCGTTCAGCCAGGCTTCGCGCAGCGCACTGTCGACCACCAGCGGGCCGAACTGCAGGCGTCGCTGCTTCTCCGGGACCGCCGCTTCCGGCGCCTCGCTGCGCCGCAGCAGGGCCTGGATCCGCGCCAGCAGCAGCCGCGGGCGCACGGGTTTGCAGACATAATCGTCGGCGCCCAGGTCCAGGCCCATGACCTGGTCCATATCGTCGGAACGCGCGGTGAGCATCAGGATCGGCCCGTCATAGCGGTGGCGCACCTTGCGGCAGATGCTCAAGCCGTCTTCGCCGGGCAGCATCAGGTCGAGAATCACCAGATCCGGCTGCTCATTGATGATCCGCGCCGCCGCCAGCGCACCGTTGCCTTCTATGGCCACCTGCAGGCCATTGCTCTCCAGGTACTCACGGGTCAACTCGGCCAGACGCTGGTCGTCCTCAACAATCAATACCTGCCAGGCTTCTTGCTCCACGGGTGACCTCTTCTTGCCAAGAACATATTCAGGAAGGATCCACCCGTCTTTTTGTAATGTTTGAGGTGGATAAGACTGCTTAAAGCGCGGCCGATTGTAGCAATGGCCAGGCAGGTGAACACAAGGAGGCAAATCGGTTCGGACAGCGGCCTTTTTTGTGATAGGGTTCGCGCCCGCAAAAATCCGCCCAGGACAGTTTCCGGCGGTAAAAAACAGTGACAAACGGTTTGATCCAGGCCTACTGCGGCCTGCATGAGGTTTGCGGCTTTCATACACAATTTACGCACACCCTTATCCACAGGCTGTACATTGCATTCACCCCCAAAAACGCATTATCTTGTAGCCCGGCGCAAAAAAAACCCTACATCTAGGGTTTTGCGCAAAAAACCAAACACAAATCAGACAAGAAACTCAAGCCCTTTTCTTGCCCAAGTTTGGTGAACCAATCGCTTTTTTAGAAGACCAAGACCGCGCGTGCGGATGGCTACTGTTTTCCAACCTGCCACAGGGGAAAACGGTACGGGTGTTGCAGTCACAGACTGTCATCCATCAGGAACAGGTGCTTGAGCCAAAAGCTCGGGACCCAAGACTTCGGCATGGAAGCGGCGCCAACAGCCCCCTTCCTGAACTGTCCCGAAGTGGTTATGCCCGGCCCATGCCGGTTGTAGTGCTTCAGGACGGAACGGTGGGCACCGTGATGGTGCCCAAACAAACATAGAGAACGTGGAGACACCCATGCAAACCGACACAACTCGCGAGAACCCGCAGGGCACCGCGCCGCAGGCCGCTGATTCAAATCTGGATCTGTCCGCCACCGCGCCCGGCCAACTGCGCGTGATCAAGCGTAACGGCACTGTCGTTCCTTACACCGATGACAAAATCACCGTCGCTATCACCAAAGCGTTTCTTGCAGTTGAAGGCGGCAATGCTGCCGCTTCGTCGCGAATCCACGACACCGTGGCCCGCCTGACCGAACAGGTCACCGCGACCTTCAAGCGCCGCATGCCATCGGGCGGCACCATCCACATCGAAGAAATCCAGGACCAGGTCGAACTGGCCCTGATGCGTGCCGGCGAGCAGAAAGTGGCCCGCGACTATGTGATCTACCGCGACTCGCGCGCCAAAGAGCGCGCCGTGCGTTCCACCAGCGAAGAGCCGGTGCAGGCTCACCCATCGATCCGCATCACCCGTGCCGATGGCAGCATGGCGCCGCTCGACATGGGCCGCCTGAACACCATCGTCAGCGAAGCCTGCGAAGGCCTGGAAGAAGTCGACGGCGACCTGATCCAGCGCGAAACCCTGAAGAACCTCTACGACGGCGTGGCCCTCAAGGACGTCAACACCGCCCTGGTGATGACCGCCCGTACCCTGGTCGAGCGTGAGCCGAACTACTCCTTCGTGACCGCTCGCCTGCTGATGGACACCCTGCGTGCCGAAGGCCTGAGCTTCCTCGAAGTAGCCGAAAGCGCCACTCACCACGAGATGGTCGACCTGTATGCCAAGGCACTGCCTTCCTACATCGCCAAGGGCATTCAATTTGAATTGCTGAACCCGGTCCTGGCCGAGTTCGACCTGGAAAAACTCGGCAAGGCCATCAACCACGAGCGCGACCAGCAGTTCACCTACCTGGGCCTGCAAACCCTGTACGACCGTTACTTCATCCACAAGGATGGCGTGCGTTTCGAACTGCCGCAGATCTTCTTCATGCGCGTGGCCATGGGCCTGGCGATCGAAGAGAAACAACGCGAAGACCGCGCCATCGAGTTCTACAACCTGTTGTCGTCCTTCGACTACATGGCTTCGACCCCGACCCTGTTCAACGCCGGCACCCTGCGTCCACAGCTGTCGAGCTGCTACCTGACCACCGTGCCGGACGACCTGTCGGGCATCTACCACGCGATCCACGACAACGCCATGCTGTCTAAATTCGCCGGTGGCCTGGGCAACGACTGGACTCCGGTGCGCGCACTGGGTTCGTACATCAAGGGCACCAACGGCAAATCCCAAGGCGTGGTTCCGTTCCTCAAAGTAGTGAACGACACCGCCGTTGCCGTAAACCAGGGTGGCAAGCGCAAAGGCGCTGTCTGTGCCTACCTGGAAACCTGGCACATGGACATCGAAGAGTTCATCGAGCTGCGCAAGAACACCGGTGATGACCGTCGTCGTACCCACGACATGAACACCGCCAACTGGATCCCTGACCTGTTCATGAAGCGCGTCTTCGATGATGGCCCGTGGACCCTGTTCTCGCCGTCCGAAGTGCCGGACCTGCACGACCTGACCGGCAAGGCCTTCGAAGAGCGTTACGAGTACTACGAAGCCCTGTCCCAGTACCCAGGCAAGATCAAGCTGTTCAAGACCATCCAGGCCAAAGACCTGTGGCGCAAAATGCTGTCCATGTTGTTTGAAACCGGCCACCCATGGCTGACCTTCAAGGACCCGTGCAACCTGCGCAGCCCGCAGCAGCACGTGGGCGTGGTCCACAGCTCGAACCTGTGCACCGAGATCACCTTGAACACCAACAAGGACGAGATCGCCGTTTGCAACCTGGGCTCGATCAACCTGCCGAACCACATCACCAACGGCAAGCTGGACACCGCCAAGCTGGCACGCACCGTGAACACCGCCGTACGCATGCTCGATAACGTGATCGACATCAACTACTACTCGGTGCCACAGGCGCAGAACTCCAACTTCAAGCACCGTCCAGTGGGCCTGGGCATCATGGGCTTCCAGGACGCGCTGTACCTGCAGCACATTCCTTACGGTTCGGATGCTGCGGTCGAGTTCGCCGACAAGTCCATGGAAGCGGTCAGCTACTACGCGATCCAGGCTTCCTGCGACCTGGCCGACGAGCGTGGCGCCTACGAGACGTTCCAGGGTTCGCTGTGGTCCAAGGGCATCCTGCCGCTGGATTCGCAACAGATCCTGATCGAGCAACGTGGCCAGAAGTACATCGATGTCGACCTCAACGAATCCCTGGACTGGGCACCGGTTCGCGCCCGTGTGCAGAAAGGCATTCGCAACTCCAACATCATGGCCATCGCACCGACCGCCACCATCGCCAACATCACCGGCGTATCGCAGTCGATCGAACCGACCTACCAGAACCTGTATGTGAAATCGAACCTGTCGGGCGAATTCACCGTGATCAACCCGTACCTGGTTCGCGACCTGAAAGCCCGCGGCCTGTGGGACTCGGTCATGATCAACGACCTGAAGTACTACGACGGTTCGGTGCAGCAGATCGAGCGCATCCCGCAAGAACTCAAAGAGCTCTACGCGACGGCCTTCGAAGTGGACACCAAGTGGATCGTTGACGCCGCCAGCCGTCGTCAGAAGTGGATCGACCAGGCTCAGTCCCTGAACCTGTACATCGCCGGCGCTTCGGGCAAGAAGCTCGACGTGACCTACCGCATGGCTTGGTACCGTGGCCTGAAAACCACTTACTACCTCCGTGCCCTGGCCGCGACCAGCACCGAGAAGTCCACCATCAGCACCAGCAAGTTGAACGCTGTTTCCAGCGGCAACCACGGTGATGACTCGGTCCTGGCCGCTCCAGCAGGTCCCGCTCCAGTGCCGAAGGCTTGCGCCATCGACGAGCCGGATTGCGAAGCCTGCCAGTAAGCTGAACCTTTGAGCGCCGCCAGGCGCTTGAACCGAACCCCCGATAGACCTCTGGTTTATCGGGGGTTTTCTTTTGCTTGCAATTTACCGGTGACAACCGCTTAAACCACGGTTTGTGGCGGGTGTTCAGGTGTAAGATGGCGCGCCATTCAACTTCAGGGATTTTTTGCAATGTTTGCCAGGTGCAGGGACGCAGCGCGCCGCCTTTTCGGCGTTTTATCAACCGTGGCACGCCTGTTGTTCGGGCTGACCCTGTGGCTGGCGCAAAGCCTTCTTGGCCAATGGCGCCCGCCCTATTGGCTGCGCAAACTGATCCCTGCACTGGGACGAGGCCTGACCGCCATCGGGCGCAAGGTCCAGGCCTACCCACGGCAATTTGCTGCCGGCATCGCGACCCTCGCCGTGCTGAGTGCCGGCGGCCTGTATGGCTGGCACTGGTACTCCAACCTGCCGCAACCGCACACCGTGCATTACAGCGTGCAGGGCCCCAGCCTGACCGACTACACCCGGCAGCCGCTGCTGATCGACACCCTGCGTATCCGCTTCAATGAATCGGTGGCGCCCCTTGAAGCCATCAATCAACCCGTGACCGAAGGCATCACCCTGAGCCCGGCAGTCGCCGGCAGCTGGCGCTGGGTCGAGGACCGCACCCTGCAATTCACCCCGGACCAGGACTGGCCGATCGACGCCAAATACAGCGTCGAGCTGGCCAAGAAAAAGCTGCTGGCCGATGGCGTGCTGTTGAGTCAGTACAGCAACACATTTTCCACCCCCGCATTCAGCGCCACCCTGGTTCAGAACGAGCTGTATCAGGACCTGGTCGACGCCAGCCTGAAACAGCAGGTCGCCACCTTCAGGTTCACCCACCCCGTGGATGAAGAGAGCGTGCGCAAACGAATCAAGTTCTCCCTCGGCACCGGCCTGCAATACCGCGACCCAAAAGCCGCGAATCAGCCCGAGATCAGCTTCGACACCTTCAAGCTGCAGGCCTATATCCGCTCTGCGGCGTTGGCCACGCCACTGGAAACCAACCAGATCAGTCTGACCCTCGGCGAAGGGGTCAAGTCTCAACTGGGCGGCAACGCCACCCCTTCCTCGCAAACCCGCCTGGTGACGGTGCCCGGTCGCTATCGGCTGACCTTCAGCAACAGCGAAATCAACTTCGCCGACAATGATCGCGGCGAACCCGAGCCGGTGCTGATGTTCACCAGCTCCAGCGCCGTGGCCGACGAGGCGATTGCCGGCAAGGTCCAGGCCTGGCTGCTGCCGGAAAAAAACCAGGACGACCTCGCCCCCTGGTACGCCAAGGACATCGACGAAGCCCTGCTGGCCCGCTCGCAACCGATCAAGCTCAGCCATGTACCCAGTGTCGAGCCGCTCAATACCGAGCACGCCTTCAAGTTCAAGGCACCCGCGGGGCGCACCCTCTATGTGCAAATCCCGGCGCGGATCGAGGCGATTGGCGGCTACCTGGCGAAAAACCCTACAACCTCATTGCTGAGCATGCCGGCCTACCCGCGCACCCTGCGTTTTGTGTCCGACGGTGCCCTGCTCAGCCTCACCGGTGAAAAACGCGTAGGTTTCATGGCCCGTGGCGTGCCCGGCGCCCACGTAGAGATCGCCCGCGTCCTGCCCAACCAGCTGCAACACCTGGTCGACCAGAGCAGCGGCAGCTTTGCCCGCCCCAACTTTGCCAATGACTATTTCGACCGCATGGTCGAGCGCCAGTCCCTGGACATCCCGCTGTCCGCCAGCGATCCGTCCAAGACCCAATACGACAACGTCGACCTTGGCAGCTATCTCAGCGCCAACGGCGGTCGCCGCGGGATCTTCGTGCTCAAGCTCAGCGCCCAGGACCAACCGAGCCAGCGCACCTTCGACGGTTACTCGCAAAGCGCGACCAATGACCTGCGTTTTATCGTGGTCACGGACCTTGGCATCATTGCCAAGCGCTCCAGCGACGGCAGCCATGACCTGTACGTGCAATCCATCGGCAGCGGCCTGCCGGTGGCCGAGGCCCAGGTCGAGATCATCGGACGCAACGGTTTGCCGGTCAGCAGCGGCAAGACCGACGCCCAGGGTCACGCGCACTTCGCCAAGCTCGACGAGCTGCGACGCGAGAAAACCCCGCTGATGTATGTGGTGACCCGCGGCAACGATCAGTCATTCCTGCCGATCGCCCGCCAGTCGCAACAGTTGGACCTGTCGCGCTTCGACGTCGGCGGCCTGCAGGAAGACGGCACCAGCAACCGCCTGAGCGCCTACCTGTTCAGCGACCGGGGCTTGTACCGCCCGGGCGAGACCGCACACCTGGGCATGATCGTGCGCAGCGGCGACTGGAAAGGTGCCTTGCAGGGCCTGCCGGTCGAACTGCTGATCACCGACCCACGGGGCCTGACGGTGGTGCGCGAGCCCCTGAAGCTGTCCTCCAGCGGTTTTGAAAGCTACGACTTTGCCAGCAGCGACGTGGCGCCGGCCGGCGATTACACCGCGACCCTGCAACTGATTGGCGACAAACAACTGCGTACCCACCTGGGCAGTGTCAATTTCAAGGTCCGCGACTTCGAGCCGGACCGCCTGAAGGTCAGCCTGAGCCTGCACGACACCCCGGTCGCCGGTTGGATCGCGCCGGATCAGGTCGAGGCCAAGGTCACTGCGCTGCACCTGTTCGGCGCGCCGGCCGCAGGGCGGCGGATCACCGCCAACTTGTCGCTGAACCCGGCACTGGCGGGGTTCGAGCGTTACCCCGAGTACCGCTTCCGCCTCAACGACTCGCTGACTGAAGCCAGCAGCGAAGACCTGGCGGAAACCACCGCCGACGACAATGGCCAGGCCGTGCTCGACCTGGACCTCAAGCGTTTTGCCAACAGCACCTACCGCCTGCAGGTCCTGACCCAGGTGTATGAGGCCGAGGGTGGGCGCAATGTGGCGGCGCAAAGTTCGTTGCTGGTGTCTTCGGCGCCCTACCTGATCGGGGTGAAGAGCCAGGACTCGCTGTCCTACGTGACCAAGGGTACGGCGCGCCAGGTGCAATGGCTGGCTGTCGGGCCGGACCTGAGCCCGCGTGCGGTCGAAGGCCTGGTCAGCCAGGTGATCGAGCACCGCTACGTGTCGGTGCTGGTCAAGCAGGCCAATGGCACCTACAAGTACGAGTCACGCCTCAAGGACACGGCTCAACCCGCCTCGCCGCTGACGCTCACCGAGCAGGGCGCGACCCAGGTGCTGGACACCCAGACGCCGGGCGACTTCACCCTGCAACTCAAGGATGCCAACGGCAACCTGCTCAACCAGATCGACTACAGCGTCGCTGGCAAAGGCAACACTTCGCGTTCCCTGGAACGCAACGCCGAACTGCAACTGCGGCTCGACAAACGCAGCTACGCCAGCGGCGACGAGATCGCCATCAGCATTCGCGCGCCCTACACCGGCGCCGGGCTGATCACCATCGAGCGCGACAAGGTCTACAGCCAGCAGTGGTTCAAGGCCGACAGCACCAACAGCGTGCAGCACATCCGGGTGCCCAAGGGCCTGGAGGGCAACGCCTACGTCAACGTGCAGTTCGTGCGTGACATCGGCTCGTCCGAGGTCTACATGAGCCCGCTGTCCTATGGTGTGGTGCCCTTCAGTATCAACCTCGATGCGCGCCGCATGCCGCTGAAAGTCGAAGGGCCGGCGCAGATCGAACCGGGGCAAGTGCTGGATATCAAGGTCAGCAACGACCGGCCGACCCGCGCGGTGATCTATGCGGTCGATGAAGGCATCCTGCAGGTTGCGCGCTACAAGGCACCCGACCCGCTAGGCTTCTTCTTCCAGAAACGCGCCCTGGAAGTCGGCACCAGCCAGATCCTCGACCTGATTCTGCCGGAGTTCAGCCGCCTGCTCAGTGGCGCAGCCCCGGGTGGCGACACCGAGGGTGCCCTGGCGTCGCACCTCAACCCGTTCAAGCGCAAGCACCAGCCGCCTGTGGCCTGGTGGTCGGGGGTGGTGGACCTGCCGGCCGGTGAAAGCGTGCTGCACTACCAGCTGCCGGACAACTTCAACGGCAAGCTGCACCTGTTTGCCGTGGCGGTGGACGCCAACAGCGTCGGCGTCAGTGAGAGCGCGAGCGAAGTGCGCGGCCCGCTGGTGATCACGCCGAACGTGCCGGCCTTTGTCGCCCCTGGGGATATTTTCACGGTCAGCGCTGGGGTCTTCAGCAACCTGGAAGTCGATACCGCCGTGAAGTTCGAGCTGCAAACCAGCGCCGGACTGCAGGTCGAAGGCGAACCCGGGAGCACGCTGCAACTGCAACCGCGCAAGGAAGGCGTGGCGCAGTTCCGGATCAAGGTCCTGGAAAACCTCGGTTCCGCCGACCTGCGCTTTATCGCGGTCTTGCCCGACGGCAAACGGATCCAGGTCGCGGAAACCACCTCGGTCCGCCCCTTGAGCGAACACCGGGTGGCCCTGACCCTCGGCCGCTTTGAAGGCGCCAGCCAGGAACTGCTGCCGACCCGCAATCTGTTCAGCGAGTTGCGCAATGTCCAGGTGGGTGTTGCCGCGTCGCCACTGGTATGGGCCGACGGCCTGAAACACTACCTGGACGACTACGCCTACGCCTGCACTGAGCAACTGGTGTCCAAAGCCATGCCGGCTCTGATCTGGCGCGATGCGCAAGCGAGCGTGCCATCCACACAGGGCTTCGACGGCCTGCTGCGGGTACTGCGCCAACGGCAGAACCAGGCCGGCGGCTTCGGCTTGTGGGCGGCCAACCCACAGGTCACGCCCTATGCCAGCCTGTACGCCACCGACTTCCTGATCGAAGCCCGCGAACGCGGCCTGGCCGTGCCCGGCGACCTGCTGGAGCGGGCCAATGCCTACCTGACCGAGATCGCCAACGGTCCGAGCGAAGGCCTGCAGGAATTGCGCAACCGCGCCTACGCCAGCTACCTGCTGAGCCGCCAGGGGATCCTGGTCAGCGGTGCCCTGAGCGATATCCGCGAGCGTTACGAAACCTATCACCGCGATACCTGGCAGAACGACCTGGGCGCGGCCTACCTGGCGGCCAGCTATAAGCTCCTGAAACAGGATCGCCTGGCCGATCGGCTGTTCCGCAAGCTTCCCTGGCGCACCCTGAACGACCGCTGGGATAGCGACGGTTTGTATTACGACCCTCTGGTGCACGATGCCGAACACCTGCACCTGCTGAGCAAACACTTTCCCGACCTGGTGGACGATGTGCCGCTCGAGTTGCTGGATAAACTCGGCAAGCGTCTCAACGAGCAGCGCTACAACTCACTGTCGGCCGCCCTGCTGTTGCGGGCGCTGGACAACTACGGGCAGCGCGCCGAGAGCGGCATGCACCTCAAGGCCAGCGCCTGGCTCAACGACAAGTCCCAGCAATTGCTGAACATGGTCGGCCAGCCACCGCGCAGTGCGGTGCCGGCGGCCACTGAAAAGCTGCTCCTGGAGAAGTCCTCCGGTCCTGCCGCGTTCTACATGCTCAGCGAAGCCGGTTTCGATCGCGGCGCCAACACCCAGCCCCTGAGCAATGGCCTGGAAGTGATCCATGACTACCTCGACCTCAAGGGCCAGCCGGTGACCCAGGTCAGCGTGGGCGATGAGTTCCTGGTGCGCCTGCGCCTGCGAGCCACCGAACATGACCAGGTGCAGCAAGTGGCCGTGGTCGACCTGTTGCCAGGTGGCGTCGAGCCGGTCTATCGCCTGCCGCCGCAGCCCAAGCAGCGCGACGAGGAGGATGAAGACCAGGAGCAATCGTCCGGCGATGACGACGAGGAATCCTGGCAAGCGCCGGTCGGTGAGAGCGAGTTGAGCAACTGGCAGCCGGAGTACATTGATGTGCGCGATGACCGTGTGGTGTTCTACGGCACCGTGCTGCGCGACGCCGCGACCTTTGTCTACCGCGTGCGCGCGACCAACGCCGGGACCTTCAACACGCCGCCGGCGTATGCCGAAGGGCTCTACCAGACCACCCTGCAAGGACGTGGCAAGGTAGGCCAGCTTGAAATCGTCAAACCTTGAGCCCCAGTCCCAACGCAGGCCCCTTGGACAGCGCTTGAAACCGCTGTTCAAGGGCCTGCTGCTGGGGGCAATCGGCTTGGGGCTGCTGCGGCTGTGGCCCCATGCGCCGCTGCAACAGGCGGCGCCTTCGTCGCGAGTGGTGCTGGCCGAGGATGGCACACTGCTGCGCATGACCCTGGCCAGCGATGGTCAATACCGTCTGTGGTTGCCTCTGGAGCGCATCTCGCCGTCACTGGTGCAGGCCCTGCTGCTCAAGGAGGACCGCAATTTCTACTACCACCCCGGGGTCAACCCGCCGGCGCTGTTGCGCGCTGCGCTGGCCACCTACAGCGGCGGGCTGCGCCAGGGCGGCTCGACCCTGAGCATGCAGCTGGCGCGCAGGCTGTATGACCTCAACACCCGACAGGTTCCCGGCAAGCTGCAACAGATGGTGCTGGCCCTGTGGCTGGAGGCACGCTACAGCAAGCACGACATCCTCGAGGCCTACCTGAACCTGGCGCCCATGGGCGGCAATATCGAAGGCGCCGAAGCGGCCAGCCGTGTCTACTTCGCCAGGCCGGCAGCCCAGCTCTCGCTGTCGCAAGCCCTGGCCCTGGCGGTGATTCCGCAACAACCCAACCGCCGCGCGGCTTTCACCGCCGACCTGCAACAGGCCCGGCTGCGCCTGATGGCTGCCTGGCGCGAGGCCTATCCGGATGACCCACGCAATCAAAGCCTGCTGGAATTGCCCCTGGAAGCCCGCAACCGCCAGCAATTACCGTTTCTTGCGCCGCACCTGAGCGAACAACTGCTGGCCGCCCACGCCGGCAGCGAGCTGAAAAGTACCCTCAACCTGCCTCTGCAACGCCTGCTGGAACGCCTGATCCAGGGTTATATCGGCGAAAAACACGACCTCGGCGTGGACAATGCGGCCGCCATCCTGCTCGATACCCGCGACCAGAGCGTCAAGGCCCTGGTCGGTTCAGCCGACTATTTCTCGCTGCCGATCCAGGGCCAGGTCAACGGCGTGCTGGCGCGACGCTCGCCGGGCTCGACCCTCAAGCCGTTTCTCTATGGGCTGGCGATCGACCAGGGGCTGATCCACCCCATGAGCATCCTCAGGGACATGCCGAGCAACTTCGGTTACTTCCAGCCGGAGAACTTCGATGGCAGTTTCATCGGCCCGCTGAACGCGCAGGAGGCGTTGATCCGCAGTCGCAACATTCCGGCGGTATGGCTCGCCAGCCAGCTGAAAACCCCGACCCTCTACGACCTGCTGCAACGCTCCGGCGTCAAGGGGCTACGCGCGCCAGGGCATTACGGCCTGGCCCTGGCCCTGGGCGGCGGCGAGATGAGCATGGAGGAACTGGCCCGGCTGTACCTGATGCTGGCCGGTGACGGCCACCTGCGACCGCTGCGCTACCTGAGCCAGCAGCCGACCGGCAGCGGCGAGCAACTGCTCAGCCCGCAAGCGAGCTTTATGGTGCGCGACATGCTGCGCCACAACCCGCGTCCGGATGGGCTGCCGGCCGACAGCCGCGGCCGGCATTGGCGCACTGCGTGGAAGACCGGCACCTCCTGGGGGTTTCATGACGCCTGGAGCGCCGGACTGGTAGGGCCTTATGTGCTGGTGGTGTGGGTCGGCAATTTCGACGGCCGGCCCAACCCGCAGTTCATTGGGGCCAAGACCGCGGGGCCGCTGTTTTTCAGGATCGCCGACGCCCTGCCGCTGGCCCTGCCCACGGTCGCCGAGCGCGCCGACAAACCGCCGCCCGGGCTGACGCGGATCCAGGTGTGCAGCGCCTCGGGCGAACTGCCCAACCGCTGGTGCCCGCAAACCCGCAAGACCTGGTACATCCCCGGCGTATCACCGATCCGGGTGTCTAACCTGCATCGCCCGGTGCTGATCGACACCCGCACCGGCAAGGCCGCCTGCCCGCCGTTTGACCCGCAGTACACCCGCGAGGAGGTCTTCGAATTCTGGCCCAGCGATGTGCGCCGGCTATACCGCGCCGCGGGGTTGCCAAGGCGCGCAGTGCCCAATGTGCTCAAGGCCTGCCAGCCCGAGCGCAATGCCGATCAGAGCGAGGCGCCACAAATACGCTCGCCGCTGACCCAGGTGACCTACAACCTGCGCCTGTCGCGGCCGGAAGAAAACATCCAGCTGAGCGCCAATGCCGCCAGTGACGCACGCCGGCTGTACTGGTTCGCCGACCAGACCCTGATCGGCCAGGGCCCACCCCAGGTCAGCCTCACCTGGCGACCACAAAGGTCCGCCAGCTATCAACTGCGAGTCACCGATGACCAGGGCCGCAGCGCCAGCCACACCTTGAACGTAGAGTTCCAACCCTGACCCAGCCTGTAGCCGCTGCCGAGCTTGGCGAGGCTGCACTGATTACATCAGGGAAAACTACGCCGTCTAACAAGGGCCAGCGTCCGAACGCGGCCCGAGCCTGGCGGCAGCGGCTACAGCGGCCCGAACCCGCGCTATCCCAGGCACACCCAGGCGAAGGTCATGCCGCAGAACAGCATCGGCAGGAGATCAAGAAACACATTCATTCGGGCACGTTCCCTGTTGGCGAGTGCCAGCAATGTAGTCGCTGAATATGACAATTGTCTGTCGCACCACAGCTCGCCACTGCGCCCTGCCCAGCCCCAAAACAGAAAAGCCCTGCCGGCATGACCCGGCAGGGCTTTTCGTGGCGAGTCGGGCTGAATGATCAGCCCGCCAGCATCAGGTCATCTGGATGATGGTCTGCATGATGGTGCTCTGGGTGGAGATGGTCTTGGCGTTCGCCTGGTAGTTGCTCTGCGCCTTGATCAGCTCGACCAGTTCGTTGGTCAGGTTGACGTTGGACTCTTCCAGGGAGTTGGACACCACAGAACCCAGGGTACCGGTCTGTGGCGCATCGTAGCCCGGGATGCCCGACGCGAAGGTTTCTTTCCAGCTGGTGCCGCCTACCGGCTGCAGGCCCTGCTCGTTGGTGAAGCTGGCCAGGGAAATCTGACCGATCGGCTTGGTCTGGTTGTTGCTGAAGTTGGCCAGCAACACACCGCTGCCGTCGATGGTCAGGTTGGTGATCTGGCCAGTGGCGTAGCCGTCCTGGGCCGGGATCGAGCGGGCGGTATCGGCGTTGAACTGGGTGGTATTGGCCACAGAGACCGACACGGTGCCGCCGGAGCTGGCGCCGTTGGCTTTCCACACGCCATTGGTCACGGTACCCGGGATCCAGCCAGTCAACTTCAGGTCGTTGCTGATGGTTGGGGCCCCTGGCGGGTTTGGAGTACTGACCTGCACCAACTTGCCAGAAGTATCGAACGTAATGGTCGAGGCGACTGGGTCGGTGGCGGAAAGGTTCTTGGTCGGCAGGCTGCCATCCATGTTGCGACCGTCGATCAGGGTGTAGGTCTTCCAGGTGTTGGCACCCGTCTTGACCATGTACTGGTCCATGCGGTGTTCGTTGCCCTGAGTATCAAAAATGGGCGTGCTGAACTGCTTGGTGAAGGTCGACGACAGCGTCGGGTCAAACCGATTACCAATTACCGTGTCGTCGATAGGGTCGGACGTCGAGTTCAGGTTGATGGTCGAGGACACCGAGGTGGTAGCCTTCGGCGCCAGGTTCGAGGTGTCGATCCGCAGGTCGGTCAACACACCGTTGATGATCTTGCCATTGGCATCCACACCGTAACCCTGCAGGCGAGCGGTGCCGTCGGAGTTGGTGACGTAGCCTTCCTTGTCGGTCTTGAAGGTACCGGCACGGGTGTAAGTCAACGAACCGTTGTTGCTCAGGACAAAGAAGCCCTGGCCCTGGATCCCCATGTCCAGCACGTTGCCGGTGTTGTTCACGTCACCCTGGTTGAACTGCTGGGAAACGTTGGCCAGGCGCACGCCGTTGCCAATCACTTTGCTGCCGCTGCCCAGCTTGGTGGCCGAGTAGACGTCGGCGAATTCCGCGCGCGACGATTTGAAACCGGTGGTTGCGACGTTGGCGATGTTGTTGCCGGTAACGTCCAGCTGCTTGTTGGCTGCATAGAGACCGCTAAGGCCGATATTGAAAGACATATTCCACTCCTTGTGCCGGGTTAGTCGGCTCTATATACCAATGGTTTTGACTTTGGACAGAGCGATCGGGCTGCTCAGTCCGGCGAGGTTCAACATCAATTCACCGCCAGTCTGGCTGATGGTGACGCTATTGACCGTCGCAGGCAGGTAGGTGACCAGGGCGACCGCGGTGTTATCGATCGTGGTGCTGGCTTTGAAGGTGTAGTTGCCCGGGTCGGCCTTGGTGCCGTCGGTCTTGGTGCCGTCCCAGGTGAAGCTCGAGGTGCCCGCAACCTGGCTGCCCAGATCGATGGTTTTCACCACTTTGCCGTCTTTGTCGGTGATGGTCACGGTCACGCCCGCGACGCTGCTCGGCACAGTGATCGAACCGGTCATGCTCTTGGTGGTGTCGACCTGGGTAGTGCCGGACTGCACGATCACCGAGCGACCGACCAGGGACGAGGCCTGCAGGGCCTGGCTCGACTTGTAGTTGCCGGAAATCGCGGTGACCGAGTCATTGAGCGTGGTGATGCCTTCCAGGCTGCTGAACTGCGCCAGTTGCGCCACGAACTCGCTGTTGTCCTGCGGGTCCAGAGGGTTCTGGTTTTTCAGCTGGGTCACCAGCAGTTGCAGGAACGCATCCTTGCCCAGGGCTTTTTTACCGGTGGCGCTGTTGGTGGCCGAGGTAATGCCGTCGGCGCTTGAGGTCGCGGTCTTTTTCGACGAGTTCGCGAGAATCTGATTCAGACTCAAGCTGCTGGTGGTGCTGGTGGTGTCGTTAATGCTCATTGGAGAGGCCCCTTATCACTGACCCAGGGTCAGGACCTTCTGCATCATGGTCTTGGCGGTGTTCATCATTTCGGCGTTGGTCTGAAACGAACGGCTCGCGGAAATCATGTCGGCCATTTCTTCAACCACGTTGACGTTGGGGTAGTAGACATAACCCTTGGCGTCAGCGGACGGATGGTTAGGCTCGTAACGCGCTTCGAGGTTGCTCTGGTCTTCGACCACACCCAGCACCTGCACGCCCTGGCCAGTGGAGTCCTGGTTCTGGAACAGCGACTGGCTGCCACCGCTCTGCGCACCCTGGAACATGGTGGCGAACACCGGGTGGCGGGCACGGTAGGTCTGGTCGATGCTCGACGACACGGTCTCGGCGTTGGCGATGTTACTGGCGACGGTGTTCAAGCGAGTGGTCTGAGCACTCATGCCGCTACCGGCGATATTGAAAACACTGGCGAGGGACATGGATTACTCTCCGCGCAGGGCCGAAATCAGCCCTTTGAATTTGCTGTTGAGCAGCGTGAAGCTGGCCTGGAAGTTGACCGAGTTCTCGGCGTAGTTCGACTGTTCCAGTTGGGCGTCCACGGTGTTCTGGTCGATGGAAGGCTGCATCGGCGTGCGGTACAGCAGCGACTCGTCGCCGTTACCCATGCCTTCAGCTTCGATATGACGGCTGTTGGTCATGTTCAAGGCAAAGGTGCCGTTCTTGGTCTTCTCGTTCTGCTCGGCGAGCACGGCGGAGAAATCCAGATCCCGAGCCTTGTAGTTCGGGGTGTCGGCGTTCGCGATGTTGTTGGCCAGAACTTCGGCGCGCTTGGCGCGAAAGCCCAGAGCCTGTTCATGGATACCGAGCGCTTTATCGAAGCTGATGCTCATGTCGGGAAACCTTTGGGTGACCTGATTTTTCGTAATCTGGATATAGCAAGCCCCGTGCCAAGTGCAAAAGCCCCGTAAATCAAGGCTTCGCCGGTAGCGGCAAGGCGGCAATGCCAGAAAAGCGGCAATGGATTTCCGCGATGCGCCAGCAAAGCGGCAACCTCACTGCCGCTTTTACGCCGCGCCCCGGCAACGACCAGGCACAAAAAAGGAGGCACAAGGGCCTCCTTTTATCGACTCGCTCTCCACCCGGCCTACTTCGCCTGGTAGATGATCCCCGGGCTGCACTGAACCATCTGGAAATGATCAGGCAGGCCGTTGAGCGCCTCGGATGCGCCAAGAAACAGGTAACCGCCCGGCTTCAAGGTGCTGTGAATGCGCATCAGGATGTCCTTCTTCACCTCAGCGGAGAAGTAGATCAACACGTTGCGGCAGAACACGATGTCGAACTTGCCGAGGCTCGCGTAGCTGTCCAGCAGATTGAACGAGCGGAACTCCACCCGACTCTTGATCGGCGCCTTGATCGCCCAGCGCCCCGGCCCTTTCGGGTCGAAGTAGCGTTGCAGGCGCTCGGCAGACAGGCCGCGGCCAATCGCCAGGCTGTCGTATTCGCCGGTCTTGCAGTTGTTGAGCATGGTGCCGGACAAATCGGTGGCAACGATCTGCACACCCATTTTCAGGTGACCCATGTTGGTCCGTTCGAACTCGTCGATCGACATCGACAACGAGTAGGGTTCCTGGCCCGACGAGCAGGCGGCCGACCAGATGCGCAAGCGCTGGTTCGGACTGGCCTTGATCGCTTCGGGAAGGACCTTGTTCTTCAGGACCTCAAAGGGATAGGTATCGCGAAACCATAAGGTTTCGTTAGTGGTCATGGCATCCACCACCTGCTCGCGCAAACCGCTGCGCGGCTGGGTCTGAATACGCTGCACCAGCTCACCCAGGGATTTGATGCCCTGCTGTTCCATCAGTTTGTTGAGACGGCTCGATACCAGATATTGCTTGTTCTCACCCAGCAAGATCCCACAGGCTTTTTCCAGGAAGACCCGGAACTGTTCGAAATCCAAATTACCCGTAGACAATGATGCCGCCTCTTAAATCGTATGACCGCCAAGAGCCGATGCCCCTAGCTGTTGTCTGCTGCTTTGATCCGGTCGACTACCCGGGATGCCAGGTCATCAGGACGGAATTTGGCAAGAAAGTCATCGGCACCGACCTTCTTCACCATCGCCTGATTGAATACACCTGACAACGAAGTATGCAGGATGATATGCAGTTTTTGCATGCGCGGATCGTTGCGTATCTCGGCCGTGAGGGTGTAACCGTCCATCTCCGGCATCTCGATGTCGGAAATCATCATCAGAAATTCTTCTTCCGGCTTCTTGCCCTCGTCCACCAGCTTGCGCAGGTAATCCAGGGCCTGGCGGCCGTCGTTCAGCGCGACCACTTCCACGCCAACCGTCTGCAGGCAGCGTGTCACCTGCTTGCGTGCCACCGACGAATCGTCGACGGTCAGTACCCGCAGGGATATCGCCTTGTGCTGGGTTTCGACGTCCACCACACCGACTGAAATCACTTCCGAGGTCGGCGCCACTTCCGCCAGCACCTTCTCGACATCGATGATTTCGACCAACTGATTGTCAACCCGGGTCACGGCCGTCAGGTAGTGATCGCGACCGGTGCCCTTGGGTGGCGGATGGATCTCCTCCCAGTTCATGTTGACGATACGTTCCACCGACCGCACCAGAAACCCCTGGGTCTTGGTGTTGTACTCAGTGATGATCACAAACGGGTTGCTCAGGTCTTTCAAACCACCCGAACCGGTGGCCATCGCCAGATCCAGGATCGGGATGGTCGCCCCGCGAATACTTGCGACACCGCACACGACAGGACTGGATTTAGGCATCAAGGTCAGTTTCGGGCACTGCAACACTTCCCGAACCTTGAACACGTTGATCCCGTAAAGCTGCTGGCCGTCCAGACGGAACAGCAGCAGCTCCAGGCGATTCTGCCCAACCAGTTGCGTGCGCTGGTTAACCGCATCCATTACACCCGCCATGCCCAGACTCCCCAAAGCTTTAAGTTCCGACGCACGCTCATCGCTAAACGGCACGGGGCTTGCTTTTTAACTGTTATGAACGCCAAAACGACACTTTTCCGACGCCTGACATCAAACTGCCGCAAATTACTTTGCGCGCTGTCAGTTTTGTCTATTTTCAACCCTGGCGGCCCTGCCCTTGCTGACTCGGTCACCCTGCCTGATCTACTTATCGGCGTCACTCAAGGGTTTCTTGAATTCACCGTAGAAGACTATCTGGCCACCAGTCAAACCGCCGGACGCTATGAAATCACGGTTGCCCAACTCGATCCGCGCATGCGCATGCCCAATTGCGACAAGGAATTGACAGCCACCCTTGAAAGCCCGGCGCAGCCCATTGGCCGTGTCACGGTCAAGGTTCGCTGCGACGGCGCCTCGCCCTGGACCGTGTTCGTGCCGGCCCAGGTCAAACTGTTTCGCGAAGTGGTGACCACGACCCGCCCCCTCAAGCGCGCCGGTATCATTGCGCCGGAGGAGGTCACTTTGCGTGAACGTGACATCAGCCAGATCAACCAGGGTTACCTGACCTCGGTCGACGATGCCATTGGGCAGAAACTTGTCCGACCAATGGTCGCCGATCAAGTCATTACCCAACTGCACCTGGAGCAGGCCGAGGTGGTGCGCAAGGGCGATCAAGTAGTGATATCTGCCCGCAGCGGCACCCTGAACGTGCGAATGCCCGGCGAAGCACTGTCCAACGGCGGCATGAACGAGCAGATAAGGGTCAAGAACCTGAACTCGAAACGTGTGATCAAGGCCCGGATTACCGCTCCCGGCCAAGTAGAAGTCGCAATGTAGGAACTGGCGCACAAGCCCGCCCTTCCCTAAACTGTGGTCCATGCGGGCCGCAGCCATGGGCGTTGGTTAATCGACAATAGCGCCTAAAGTTTTCCAGGGTATGGCCGAAAACATGGCAAGCGTCCAAATACCCAGAGGTTTTTTTATCATGGTCATCGATTTCAGCCGTTTAAACAGCTCCCCCTCACTTACCGGCAGTACGCGTACCAGCGCCAACAAAGACATCGGCGACACCGACAAGTCTGCGCCGCTGGCTACCCCGGCTGAACAAGCCAGTACCACCAAAAGCGGGGAATCGGTACACCTCAGCAATGAGGCTCAGCGTTTGCAAAAGGTCACTGACAAGCTGCGCGATCAGCCTGCCGTCGACAAAGCCCGCGTGGCCGAGTTGAAAGCAGCGATTGCCGATGGCAGCTATAAAGTCGACAGCAACCGTGTAGCCAGCAAACTGCTCAATTTCGAAGCCCAGCGCTAGCCAAAGGCCTGCGCCAGGCTTTTGGACGCTTAAAACCCAAGGCCAGCCATGCACGACTCTAATTTACTGCAACTGATCACTGAAGATTTTGCTCCAGCTCAACAATTGCTGGAACTGCTGAAGACCGAATCCCTCGCTCTGTACGGCCGCGACATGCCGCTACTGGAGGATATTCTGGCGCAGAAACATGCGCTGATCATTCTGCTCGAACAGCATGGCCGCAAGCGCAGCGAGATTCTTGCCAGCCTGAACCTACCCGCCAGTCGCGCCGGCCTTGAGCAACTCGCCGAACATTCCTCGATCGGCCCGCAATTGCTTGAGCAAAGCGATGTGCTGACCGAGCTGCTCGCCGAGTGTCAGGCGACCAATGAACTCAACGGTCGCTCGATCCAGGTTCAGCAGGCCACCACCGCGAACCAGCTGAAAATCCTCAACGGCGGCGAAAGCCCCGCACTGTATGACGCCCGCGGATCGACCTCCCTGCTTGCGAAGCCGCGCCCGCTCAGTCAGGCTTGACCCCGGAAAATGTGCGCGCCCTATCAAGCTGCGAAACATGCTGGCAAAATGCTGGCTCTTGCGTGTAGTCGTATTTTGTCTGGAGACTGATGAACCGTGTTCAATGCCCCAAGCGCGGAAGATGCTCCGCAGCCCCCTAAGGTTCTCACCACTCCTCTGGAGATAGCTTCGAACCTGCGGATGCTACAAGAGAGCCATGACCCGCTGATCATCACCTTCCATGAGCGCAGCCAGCGCTTTCAGAGCTATCTGGTCGAAGTCGATCGCGACAGCAACATGATTGCCCTCGATGAAATGATTCCCCGCGACGGTGAACGTTTCATGCTGGCCGGCGAGCCATTTCGCGTCGAAGGCTTCCATGAAGGCGTGCGTATCGCCTGGGAAAGCACCAGCACCCCGACCCTTGATGAGTCCAACAACGGTCGCTGCTACCGTGGCACCCTGCCGGACGAAGTGGTCTATCACCAGCGCCGCAGCGCCTTCCGCGCAGCGCTCAAGCTTTCGCAACTGGTCAACGTCGAACTCGACGGCGAAAAGCTCAAGGAGTCCATCCGCGGCAAGCTGCTGGATATCTCGGCCACCGGTTGCAAACTGCGCTTTGAAGGCGATATCTCCGAGCGTCTGCAACTGGGCCAAGTCTACGAACGTTTTATCGCCGCCCTGCCCTTCGGCAGCATGACTGCTCCCGTCGAGCTGCGGTATCTGCACTATGAAGAGCGCATCGATATCACCTTCGCCGGGGTCCGCTTTCATAATATGAGCGGCCTGGTACAGCGCCAGGTCGAGCGTTTCGTCTATCAGCTGCAACGCGAAGCACGGCGCTTCGATAAAGACGACATGTAAGCCAACGCCAGACATGAAAACGGGCAGCCCCTTGCGGTGACTGCCCGTTTTTTTTGCGCCGCCTTCCGGCAACCGCCAGACCCTAAGGCCTGGCGCCACTGAGATGATGCGGCCCCTCATCCTCGGGCTTGACCTCATTCTCAGCCTCGGTTGCCGGCGACTCATCAGCCGCTGGCTCGTCGGCCACCGGCTCGACGGGGTTCTGCATCTGATCCTGCACCACTTGCTCATCCACCCGTGGGTCAAGAGCCGCCACCAGTGGTGAGCTGGACATGCTGTCCGGCATCGCCACGTGCTGCAGCGGGGCATCATCGACCTGATGCAGATTGGTCACCGCCTTCGGCCGGATCCGCCACACCAGGACCAACGCGAAGAAACTGAAGAACGCGTAGAGCATCTGGCTGCCGAACAGCTTCATCAGCACGCCCGCCACCAACGGCCCGATGCTCGCGCCCACACCGTAGGTCACCAGCAGCATGGCGGTCAGCGACACACGGCGATCGCCTTCGACATGGTCATTGGAAAAAGCCACCGCCAACGGATACAGGCAGAACTGCACCAGCGAACACAGGAAACCCAAGGCAAACAGCACCTCCAGCGGCACACTCGGAAAGATCGCCAGGGGCAGCGCCGCCACCGCCAGAAACATCGCAAAGCAGCGAATCAGCATCGCCCGGTCATAACGATCCGAGAGCCAGCCCAACGGCCACTGCACCAGCAGGCCGGCAAAAATGCAGCAGCCCATGAACAGACCAACCTGCTCGGTGCTCAACCCCTGCTGAGAGGCGTACAGCGGCGCCAGGCCGTAGAACGAGCCAACAATCAGCCCCGCCCCCAGCACCGTACTCAGAGATTGCGGCACGCGTTTGATAAAGAAGCGTGGCTCCATCGGCGCCGGGTGCAGTGGCGCCGGGTGAATGCGACGGGTCATGGCCACCGGTACCAGGCACAGAGCGAAGCACAGGGCTACCAGCATCAGCAGTTCCAGGCCAAGGGCCGGGTGCATGACCAGAATCAGTTGCCCCAGGACCAGCCCCAGGTACGAAGCGATCATATAGCCGCTGAACACCAGTCCACGCTGCTTGGCCTCGGCCTGCTCGTTCAGCCAGCTCTCGATGACCATGTACTGGCACATCATGCCCAGGCCGACGATCACCCGCAGCACCAGCCAGGCCGGCAGCCAGTCCACCAGGCCATGGCCGAGAACGGCAGCCCCGACGATACCGGCACAGGTGGCGTAGGCGCGGATGTGCCCGACCCGGGCAATCAGCCGATGGCCGATCTTGCCGCCCAGGACCAGGCCGAAGTAGTTGGCCGCCATCAAGGCACCGACCCATAAGCCATCGACATGGTCGGCGGCCAGGCGCAATGCCAGATAAGTGCTGAGCAAGCCCGAGCCGATAAGCATCATCAGCGAGGCGAAATAAAGCGCTCGAAAGGATTTCCAGATTTGGCGCATCGGCGTTCCGAGCGGCTCCTTGAATTGAGTGTCGGGCCGTCTTCACGACAGCCCGACGGCGACGGTTCAGTTAGGCCTGGGCCGCTAAAACACGCCGTTCCCAGGGAGTAATTTCATCAAAGAAGCTGGTCAACTCCATGGTCTTCGAAGCGATGTAGCCTTCGATGAACTCTTTGCCGAACAGTTCCTTGGCCAATGGACTACGTTTCAGACGTTCAAGGGCCGCATGCAAGGTACAAGGCAGTGACAAACTGTCCGGCACTTCGAATTCACCCTGGATCGCGGCTTGCGGTTCCAGTTCGTTTTCGATGCCGTGCAGGCCGGCTGCCAGGCTGGCGGCGATGGCCAGATAAGGGTTGGCATCCGCCCCCGGCAGGCGGTTTTCCACCCGGCGCGCCACCGGCGAACTGGCCGGAATACGCAAGCCTGCGGCGCGGTTGTCATGGGACCAGCACGCATTGTTCGGCGATGCGTAAGGATGGCACAGGCGCTGATAAGAATTGACGTTGGGCGCGAACAACGCGGTGAAATCCGCCATGCCGGCCTGCTGTCCGCCGATAAAGTGACGGAAGGTCGCCGTTGGCTGCCCCGCGTCGTCGCTGAACACGTTCCGCCCACTGCCGATCTCGACGATGCTCTGGTGAATATGCATCGAGCTGCCCGGGGTATGGGCCAATGGCTTGGCCATGCACACCACGGTCAGGCCATGCTTGAGCGCCACTTCCTTGAGCAGGTGTTTGAACAGGAACGTCTGGTCGGCCAGCAGCAGGGGATCGCCGTGCAGCAGGTTGATCTCGAACTGGCTGACGCCCATTTCATGCATGAAGGTATCGCGGGGCAGGCCCAGCGCCGCCATGCACGCATACACCTCACTGAAAAACGGACGCAGGCCATTGTTGGAACTGACACTGAACGCCGAATGCCCGTCCTCGCGACGCCCGTCCAGGCCTACGGGCGGCTGGAATGGCTGAGTCGGATCGGTGTTGGGCGCAAACACAAAAAACTCAAGTTCGGTGGCCACCACCGGCGCCAGGCCATGGGCCGCATACCGGGCGATCACCGCCTTGAGCTGGCCGCGAGTGGACAGACGCGAGCTTTCGCCCGTCAATTCATCCGCATCGCAGATCGCCAGGGCACGTGGCTGCTGGCTCCAGGGCAGGCGATGGATCTGTTGCGGATCGGCCACGAGCGCCAGGTCGCCGTCGTCGCTGCCGTAAAAGCGCGCGGGCGGGTATCCGCCCATGATGCATTGCAGCAGCACGCCCCGTGCCATCTGCAACCGCCGCCCTTCGAGAAAACCTTCTGCGGTCATTACCTTGCCGCGGGGCACTCCATTGAGGTCCGGAGTGACACATTCAATCTCATCAATGCCCGTCAATCGCTGTGCGAGTGAACGATGGCCATCGGTTGTCATGACTCAATCCTTGTTGTTGTACGAGCCGAGAACGGCGACCCGTACAAAATAGGCTTCGGCTGTTCGGAATATCAAGCAGCCGTGAGCAAAAAACCACAAAGCTCGGCACACCTCACCCACGGCACCCGCTGCCGGCCGTCCATCAAGGCAGATAAAGACTGAACACACCGCCGCCCAAAGGTCCGCCGTTGCTGATCCGGGTACGACCACGGATGCCGTTGCGCTGATGCAACTCGGCAATCCTGCCGGCGAAGTACAGGCCCAGGCCGGTGCTGCCGCTGCTGTGGTTGATGCCCTGCACGTAATCGTCCTGGCGCTCGATCATCTGCGGCGGGTAACCGTCGCCGTCATCATTGATGGTCAGCACCGTCTGCCCGGCTTCGTCATGCACGCTGATCAGCAGCGCATGACGTGCGTAGCGGATGGCATTGTTGATGCTGTTGGCCAGCACCGAGGCGATCAGCTCGCGGTCGAAAAAGCCCAGCGGACTCAACGGATCAACGTCATAGCTCGCGGCAATGCCACGGCTCTTGAACACGTCCTGATGGCTGGCCAACTGGGCTTCGATAAAGTCATCCAGCTCGTGGTAGTCGGGCCGCAATGGCAACTGGTTGGCGCCGAGTTTGTACAGCCCGAGCAGCTGCACCAGCATGCCGTTGAGGTGGGCGAACTCGAAATCGATCACACCCTGCTCCGAGCTGTTGCGCTCAGGCTCGGGCAGGCGTGCCAGCCACTGGGCCTGGGCCTGCATCAGCAAGGTCAGGGAGTTTTTCATGTCGTGTACGGTGGAGGCGATCACCGTGGAAAAATCCAGCCCCTGTTCACTCTCGTTCATTCGCCAAACGCCTTGCTTCGCAGCTTCTGGTAACGGGGATAGCGCGGGTCGCTGTCGGGCATCAAGCCCACCATCTTCAAGCTCGCCCGGCACTCTTCGAGCAATGCCGGATCGGCGCTGGCATCGGCGCCGTGCAACAACGACTGCGCCATGTTCAGCGCGATACTGATGTTCTTCGGCTGCATCGCCAGCGCCCGGCGGAACAGCTCGCGCGCCTCGCCCAGGGTGCCGGCCTTATAGCTGCGCACACCTTGGCGATTGAGATCGGCCGCAGCGTTGGAGGTGTTGAGAATCGTCGGGTCGTCGGTGAGCTTGGCAATGCCCTGCATCACCTTCGGATCATCACCGTAGATCTCCGCGCAGTTTTTCAGCATCGATGCGCCGGCGCTCGCCTGGCCGAGCATCTGCAACTGCTTGGCCACCAGCAGCGCGGCCTCCGGACTCATGAACTGCTCCATGCCATCCAGCCGCAGCATGGCTTGCTCGGTGAGTTTTTCCGCGGTTTCCGCATCGTTGAGCAACAGGCTGGTGGCCTTCATCAGCCGTGCGCGAATCTGCAAGCCCGGGTCGGTGGGGTTTTCCTTGGCCACCGCACTCAGGGTAGTGTTGATTTCCAGTCGGGTCCGGGTATCCAGGCCTTTTTCGCTGCCCTTGCTGATCAGCGCGTGGGCCAGGCCGAGGTTGCTCTCCGGGTCCTTGAACCGCGACTGCGCACCTTGGGACACCGCCTGGCGATAGGCCTTGGAGGCGGTCTCAAAGTCTTCGTTGCCCATCGCCAGCTTGCCCAGCAACGCCTGGCGACGCACCGCCAGCGGCGACAGGCGCACCGCCTCTTCCAGCACATGCTGCGCGCGCTTGGCATCGCCTTCGACCACCAGCACGTCGGCCAGGCCGTCATAGAGCGCAGGCATCATCGGAAACTGCTTCAGGGCCTTCTCGTAGACATCCTTGGCCTGCCCCACCTGGCCACGCTTGAACAGCAAGCGGCCCAGGCCGACATAGGCCCAAGGCAGCGGACGGTCCGCCAGAATCGTGTTGTACAAACGCTCCAGCGCTTCGTTCTGATTCATATCGCGCAACGCATCGGCCCGATAACGCAGGCACAGCGGCGAATAACGCGGGTCCTGCTTGCACAGGGCAATGCAGGCATTGAGCACTTCCACCGGCTTGCCGCGATCCAGGGCCTCCAGGATCGGCTTCAGCAGATTCTTGCGCTGCTGCAGGCGTTCCAGACGCTGGGCCAGGCCGGAACGGTTGAACGGCTTGGTCAGGTACGCATCGGGCTCGTGCTCCAGGGCACTGAGAACCATGGCCTGGCTGCTCTCGGCAGTCACCATCAGGAACACGCTTTCGTGGCTGATCAGCTTGTCGGTCATCAAGTCTTCGAGCACTTGCTGGCCGTTCTTCTTGCCGTCACCCAGGTGGTAGTCCTGCAGGATGAAATCGTAGCGCTTCTGCGCACACATACGCAGGGCCTGCTCGCCGGTGTCCGCTGTGTCCACGTCCTTGACGCCCAGCTCACGCAACATCGAACGCACCGAACTGCGGAAATCGGAGAAATCATCGACGATCAAAAAGCTTTTTTGGTGGTACGCCAGCATCGAAGATTCCAGGCAATTAAGAAGATGAACCCATTGGCCACTGCAAGGACAAGCCCGGCCCATTTCGGCGCGCAGATAATAACGGGTAGCGATAAGCCATCAACCGCTTTTACGGTTTATCTGTGATTGCCCGCACATGCACAGAGCACTTGCAGGCGCCGGCGCAGCCCGAGAAAACCACTGTCCAACGAGTTATCGGCCAGGAGCGCCGTTCCCTTATAGGGAGGCGGCAGGCAATACGCATTTTTTAGAGCCAAATCTGCAAGGTACAAACGTGCCCCCATCGGCCGAAGCCGGCGGTTGCACAAAGATGCTCGCCATCGGGCCAGGCTGCTGGTAAATAGTCGTCCCATTGCTCGGGAAGGACCCATGATGCGCGCCCTGATTTTTATCCTGTTGGCGCTGGCAGGCAGCAACGCCCTTGCCGGCTACGACCTGCACATTACCCGCAAGGCTTTCTGGGCCGATGAGACGGGCCCCGCCATCAGCGCTGCGGAGTGGACGGCCTACGTGGCTGCGGACGCTCAAGTGCAGCGAGATCCAGACAACAGCGAAAATGACTTTATCGTCCTGATCGGCGCAGAGCGCTTCCCCCTCTGGTTTGACCTGGAACGCGGGGAAGCCTACACAAAGAGCCCCTCAGACCAGGCCATCACCAAGCTGATCGACATCGCCCAGCGCCTCGACGCCTAAGTCCAGGGCGATGACGGCGAACCCTATCCACCCCACGATTAAGACGCCCCGATGTCAGCCGAGCAATCCATACCCCTTTCCGAATACCTGGTATTCCTGTCCTACCTGTCTGCCCCGGCGCTGCTGCTGGGGTGGGTATTGCAGACCTTTTTATTCGCCAACCGCCACGCGCTTGCCTGGAGGTCGGCCCACCGAGTACTTATCGGCTACGCACTGACCCTGATAATCAGCCTGCCCCTGACCCTGTTGCTGACATTGCTCGGCGGAGCCCTGGAGCCCGCCTGCTGCAAACGCCTGCTCAGCGCACTGCTGGCTCCAACCGGCTTCGGCCCACTGGTTTTGACTCCAGCCAGCTTGGTGGTGGTTGCGCTAGTAACCCCGCTCACCACTTGGTGTGCGTTATTAGGGCACAAAGCCGTCAACCGGCCCGCCACCGACTACTGAGCCTATCGATCTCCCGCTGATAGACATGAGCGGGCACACTCAAAGACATCGACAAATCTTTAAATGAACTTCGATCACATTCTATTTATTGCAAGCACCGACTGCTTTGGCGAGAAACTGTTCGCCGAACGATCCACCGCGGACTTGGTAGAGATAAAGAGAATCACCCGAGAACAAACCCTGACGCTAATGGGCGACAACTCGGACTACTACTATGACTCGGACTTTTCACAAGAAAGAATAAACAAGACAAAAAACGCCTTACTTCAACGACTGTCGGCACTCAATAATGGCCACTCCATACTCGGTAAATTCAGCGAACTCGACTCAATCAGCAACGAGCAGATTTCAACCAAACGCCTCCATCCGCTCAGGCTTATAAAGGACATCTGTTCACAACTGTACTGGCTGAACACCAACGACTTCCAGGTTGAAATCTGCGACGCACTGCTTGAAGCGGCCATCCAGGCCCAGAGCCTGGGCTTGCCTCTGGACGCGGAAACCTATCAAGACTGGGATGAAGTCGATGCTGCGTGGGAACAAGCCTCGTCCGATTGGGATTGCTACATAAAGAGCATCATGCGCGACGTGCCTGACGGGCTGTGTGCAGTATTTAATGACCTGTATAACTCCCCCTTGTCTTTGCGCCATCTCTATAGCTGGAAAAAAGGATTACCCAGAGTGCAGTTCTCGACGTTAATGCGGGCCATTGAAGAAGAAGCTTTTATGCAAATGAACGAGACCAACCCGGATTACGCATTGCTGGTGAGGGCCGCCATGCAGCAGTTTCATGAGTAACTCTTTTATATCGTCACAAGTACTTATAAAAGACAGTTCTTGTTGTTCACAACCAGTGCTGAGGGACTTAACCGCAGATCTTATGCCAAGACTTCCGATTGAAGGTTGGCACTTGCGGTCTCATGAGTCAGCGCAAACTGCTATAGCCCTTCATGAAAAAGCCCCGCCCGGGCAATGCCCGGTGGGGCTTTTTTAGCCCGCTGTCATCCTGTTGCCCTATGGCTGCACAGGAAAATGACTGGTGGGCTTTCAATATGGTGTCCCAGGCGGGGTTCGAACCTGCAACCTTCCCCTTAGGAGGGCTATACGACGCTCAGCAACCAATGGACTATCCCCGCCACCACTGGGCTTTTCAGTCCGGTTGTGTCCGACAAAACGGTTCCGTATAGTCATTCTTGCACCCATATTGCACCCATGAGGTTCAAGTGAAAGAAAAGCTGACCGCCAAACTGCTGGCATCCATGCAGGTAACAGGTCGTGAATACGAGATCCACGATACTACCGTCACGGGACTGTTTGTTCGCGTAACAGCCGCAGGCGCCAAGTCTTACGTGGTGACTTGGGCACGGGCACGTAAAAAGACCCTTGGGCGCGTGGGCATCCTGACGCTTGACCAGGCCCGGCAAGAGGCAACACAGTACCTTGCAGAGGCACGCAAGCTAGGAGAGCCCTTAGCCATAACTCAAGGTCGCAAGGGGGCCACCCTTCCCTCTTTGCGCGACTTTATCGACGACACTTACATGCCCTGGTTTAAGGCTCACCATAAGGGCCACGAAAAGACCCTGCACACCCTGGACAACAACTTTGACGCGATCATGCCTCAGCGCATCGACGCGATATCTGGCCGTGACCTGGAGCAAATCCGTACTGCTTGGATGCAGGCTGGCAATAAGCCGTCGACGGTTAACCGAAAAATGGGCTCAATCAGCGGCGTGTTCAGCCGTGCTGTTGAGTGGGAGTACCTCAGTACGCATCCACTGGCCAAGCTGAAACAGCTCAAGGTCGACTCATTGGGCCTAGTTCGCTACCTGGACACCGACGAGGCCAAACGCCTTCGCGACGCCATGGACACTCGTCAGGATGAAATGCGAGCTGAGCGTGAGAGTGCGAATCAGTGGCGTGCGGTTCGTGGCAGGCAACAGATGCAAAGTTTGCTGCAACTGCCTTTCACCGATCACCTGAAACCAATGGTGCTGGTATCACTGAACACTGGCATGAGGCGCGGTGAGCTATTCGATCTGAAATGGTCTGCCGTGAACTTCAACACAAACACAATCACTGCCGCTGGCGATACAACCAAAACGAGCGATACCCGGCACATCCCCATGAACAAGGAAACCGTGAGCGTTCTGGAGCAATGGAAAAAACAGGCTGGCAAATCTCGTTATGTATTCCCGAGCCAGGAAGGAGGCCGATTAGAGGACGTTAAAAGCGCCTGGCTCAGGCTGTTAGAACGGGCCAAAATCGAGGGGTTTCGCTGGCATGATATGCGCCATGACTTCGCATCACGCCTGGTGATGGCCGGCGTGCCGCTAAATACAGTACGTGATCTGCTAGGTCATTCGGATATAAAAATGACACTGCGTTACGCGCATCTCGCTCCAGGCACAAAAGCAGCAGCAGTTGAGCTCATTTAACGCTTTCACTTTGCAGCATTTTTTTGAAAGACTCATACGATGGGGACAGATTCGTATTTTTATCAAGGAATGATAAATATTCGTCAATCAGCATCCATTCCTCCTTAATCAAATCCAGATTAATTAGATACCTTTCAGGAACACCACCCCATGTTTGGGTGTAGCCGTTCAAATCGCCGAAAAGATCAACGTCACCTTTAAAATAATCTGACTGAATTAGGCTCGTTATCCGGCGCCAAATTTTTACACTTGAAAACTCAGGCCCAGCTGCCCATGTCCTAAGCCTGAAAAGCACTTCATCCTCTGTCCAAATAGCATCAAACACAGTCATAAAATTGAGCTTACTGCCATCCAACTGCCCCCCCCTAAACGGGTTAGGTGCGTCAATTTCATTAAGCCCCTCTTCTAGCAAAGCTTCCAGCAGCTTCACTATCGGCTGCCCCTCCAAAATCGACGCAAGATCAAGAGCAGCCTTGAGTCGAGGGGGGATCCTTGCCGAAATCACGACCTTTTTTGAACGGTTTGCCATTCTCACTCCAATGTGTAAGTAACAAAATCTGCTTGCATCAAATGTTACTTACAAATAATATGCTTACGTCCGGTTCAGTATCGTACAGTCCACCGGGGTACTCAAGGAGAAAGGTATGAGCAACGCAGAAATCACCCCATCGCTGTCTGTAAGCGTCGAAGAAGCCGCACGTCTGACCGGCTACTCCCGATCAGGCATCTACGAGGTTATGGCTTCAGGTGACCTCAAAGCATTCAAGCTCGGGCGGCGACGCTTGATCCTGATGAAGGAACTCAAGGCTTGGATTGAGCGGACAGCTAAGGGTGGATCCCGTTGAGCGCGAAAGCCGCAATGGGAGTCCGTCAGGAAAGGATTCGAGTCACATGGCCAGCAGAACAGAGGCCGAAAATAAAAAATGCCAGGTCAGTGTTACCAGCACCGACCCGACGTATCACACAGAACTCTTGGATGAAAACCATGCAATTGCCCAATGTTACTCTGCTACCAACAAGCCATGCCAGCTCTGGCGTTAACTTGCTGTTATTTACGCCACAGCCCTCGGCATTAGAACAGCCAGCCAGCATTCTAAAGTCATGCTTACTTCTCATGACGATCCTCATTCCGTCCGCAATTCGCCTGATGGCTCACCGCCGCATAGCCCTGAGGGCCCTCAGCGAAAATTCATCACTATCAGTTCGCCTCAAACGCTACAACGCGCACATGGACATTGTTCGCACCCTGGAAACTCAAGGTGGTGTCCAATGAACAAGTCAACAATCATCACCGCTATCGCCGTCGAAGCCATTGATGAGCTGGAAACCGCTTCCACTTACATGGACTGGTTCGATACGTTGGCCTGGGCAACCCGAAAGGCGACTGTCGAAGGTCACGACCATCACGGCGAACGTCTGGCAGAACTCACTCAGTATCTGGCCTATGGATACCGTTCAACGATCAATGAGAAAACCGAAGGCCTGAATCAGCGCTTCGCTGCGCACCAGAACAACGTGCGCGCCCCGAACGCCGGGGGTACGCAATGAACCGTCCCTACAGCATGACCGAAGACGAGTTTTACAATCTGCGCCGCGCCCAAGAATCCATCAACCTGCTGAGCATTTTGTTCGGTGAGGTGCGGGGTTCATCCACCTACACCCCTGAAATGATCGCCTCGTTCCTGGAGCGAGTAGGTGAGGATATTTGGCAGGTGATCAAGTCCGCCGCTGAAGCGCTGCCGCCGCCGCGATTGAAGCAGGCTGACTGATGACCGGAGACGCCGACCATCGCTGATGTGAGCTGTAGCGAAGGGGTAACAGGCGTATCAGCCCTGTGACCTTCCTCCCATTTTTAAGGGACGACTGAGATGAATATTTTTCTAAAGCGCAGTGATGCGCTGACGGGATCGGCCTGTCTGAAAAAAGCCGTTGTAGCCCCGCACCAGGACGAACAAAGCACTCAGGACGGGTATGTAAAACCTGTTCGCTCATACTGCCTAGGCGGTGACCTACAAAGCGTCCAGACAGGCGACTACGGCACTGCAATTGCCGGAGACAGCGGCAACGCCATGGCCGGGGAAAGTGGAACAGCCATAGTAGGGGACAGGGGCACCGCTTGCGCTGGAATTTTCGGAACAGCCAGTGCTGGAGATTGGGGCCGGGCCGATGCTGGAGATTGTGGCGTGGCCTACGTATTGAGCTGTGGCAGGGCATCCGCAGGAGTTCTGGGAACAGCTACTGCCGGAGACTATGGCACAGCCGTTGTCGGGGATAGCGGCACGGCCAGCGCCGGAGTCGGGGGCACTGTTTGCGCCGGTGAACAAGGAGAAATCCGTCTCAAGTACAGGCATAACCGGTCGAAGCGCTCTCGCACTGTGACCGGCTACATCGGTGAAAACGGCCTGGAGCCGAACACCCCTTACACGCTCAACGACAAGCACGTATTTGTGCGCGTTGACCTGGCGCAAGGGGGTTCGTTATGACCACCAAAAGACCCGCCAGGCGCCGCTCCCCTCCTGAGCCTGCGCGGGCGACGGCCAAGCGGCTGGGGGCTCGACATCAAATCAGCCTCGCCACCTGGTGGCTCTGGCCAAAAGCACCAACGCTCCCCGCCTCTGTTCGTCATGGGCATACGGTGCGCGGGGATGCTCACGCCGCAGATCTCTATTTGATCCGCCATGAAGCCAGGCGGGTAGGAAGGAAATCATGATGAAGCCAAGCCCCGTTGATCTGATTCGTCACACAGCTCAGCAAGCCCTGAGCGCAGCGGAAACTCTGCTGCCTGAATGGTTTCCGAGTGGATCGCGCAAAGGCCGCGAGTGGGTGGCTGCAAACATTGCCCGTGGGGATCGGCAGGCCGGTTCCTTCGGCGTTTCGCTCGACTCTGGCCGGTGGAATGATTTTGCCGACGACAGCGTGCACGGTGGTGACCTGGTGTCGCTACTGGCATATCTGCGCGGATGTGGGCAGATGGACGCAGCAAAGGAAATTGATGAGCGCCTGCGCCTGGGCCTGTTCAATCTCACGACTGCCGATGCTCAGCTGTTCCATGAACGCCGCCGACAGGTCGACCAGGAGCGCGAATCTTGGCGTCTGCGTGAGCAGCAGCGCCAGGAGGATAAAAAACGTGATGCTGCCCGTCATGCTTCGCAGCTCTGGAAAATGGCGAAGCCTGCCTATCCGCTGCACACCTACCTGCTGGCGAAACGCGTACATCCGTACCTGTTGCGCCAGTCGGGCCAGGGCCGTCTATTGGTTCCGCTCTGCGATGAAGGGCGCTTGGTCAATCTGCAAATAATCACCCCGGACGGCGGCAAACGCTTTTTGAAGGATGGCCGTGTCCAGGGCTGCTATTCGCCCCTGGGCAAGCTATCAGAAGGCTGCCGCCTGTATGTGTGCGAAGGCTGGGCGACTGGCGCAACTCTGCACCAAAACACCGGGAGCCCGGTGGTCTGCGCAATGAACGCGGGCAACCTCAAACCGGTGGCCCTGGCAATGCGCGAGCGCTACGGCGCAACGCTGGATCTGGTGATTGCCGGTGATGACGACCGAGACACCGGAGGCAACCCGGGAAAGCGTGCTGCCAATCAGGCAGCCCGCGCAGCCGATGCTCGTGTGGTTTTCCCCGAGTGGCCCGATGACGCCCCGGCCCACCTATCCGATTTCAACGACCTGCACCTCTGGCTTGCAGGTCAATCCAAAGAGAGCCGCAAGGTATGAGCACTTACGAACAGCCCCCGGCCTTGAGCCTGGTGGGCGAGCCCAAAGCGCCTACAAACGAAAAGCTGGAACGACCACGCTATGCCGTCTACGAGAACGCTCGCACAATCGAAGGCAGGACATACAAGCCTGGCACCTGGTACCACGGCTTGAAGCAAAGCGGCCCGGATGAAAAGGCTATCCCCGTAGATAACTGGATCTGCGCACCGTTAATCGTCGAAGCTGAAACGGTTAACTCGGAAGACGGCACCATTGGGCGGCTGCTGTCATTCAGCCACCGGGGAAAGCGGATCGAGTGGGTCATGCCCATGGAGTCGCTGGCCGGTAAGGGTGATGAAGTCATGAAGGTTTTGCTGGGCCGAGGCCTAGTCATCGAGCACCACCAGCGCCGCCAGATCGTGCCCTACTTGGCGAGCCATCAATCGCCCGAATTGGTGATCGCGACCACCACCAAACCAGGCTGGCATGAGTCAGGTGCATTCGTTCTGCCGTCTCGCGTCATTGGCGGAGATAACGTGCGTTTCCAGGACTCTGGCAGGGCCGCCAATATCTTCACCAGCAAGGGGTCTATCACTGGCTGGCAAACCGAGATTGCTACCCGCTGCCTGGGCAACCCTGTGTTGATCCTGTCGGTCTGTTGCGCCTTGGCAGGGCCTCTGCTCGCCAAGGTGGGGGTGAATGGGGGCGGCGTGCACCTGGTAGGTGATTCGTCGAGTGGCAAATCGCTAGCTCAGCTCTTGGCCGCGTCTGCGTGGGGTAATCCAGGGAGCTTCGCGGCGTCATGGGACGTATCGAAAGGCGGGGTCGAGATTGAGGCTGCCTCGCGCAACGACACCGTATTGATCCTGGACGAAATTAAACGGGCCGACCCCAAGCGAGTTCAGGAAATGGCGTATGCCATCGCCAACGGGATGGGCAAGGGCACCATGACCAGGGAGCGAGAGGGCCGCGCCAAGTTGACCTGGCGTGTACTGGCGCTTTCCAGCGGCGAGCGCTCATTGTCAGACCATGCAGCCATCGGTGGTAGTGGCGCCCACGCCGGGGCCGAACTGCGCATGGTGGACGTCAATGCCGGTACTCGTACACACCGCGCCTTCGATGATGTGCACGGAATGAGTGGGCAAGAGTTTCACCGAACGCTTAACGATGCTGTTTCTCAGAATTACGGCCATTTAGGCCCAGCATTTGTGGAGTCTCTGATTCAACAACCCGAGGATCTGCATAGCGCGTTCCGACAGATTCGGGAGGCCTTTGCCACCGAAGGTTCACAGGCTGGCCGTGTAGCTGATCGTTTCGCGATTATGGCTCTGGCCGGTGAGTCGGCTATCCGCCGTAATCTGCTGAACTGGCCCAAAGGTACCGCCGTCAATGCTTGCCGACTCCTGTTTAACGAATGGCTTTCAACAATGGGAGACGGTAGCGCCGAGGATCGGCAGATACTGCGTGGCGTCGCTAACTTTATTGACTTGCACGGCGACAGTCGTTTTTCCGAGTTCCGTCACTCTGGCACCACCACTGTGCATAACCGAGCCGGTTATTACGAAGTCGATGACGGTATGCGCCTGTACTTGTTCAATAAGCCAGGTCTGGCAGAGGCCGCTATCGGTTTCAGTCTAGATAGGATTATTCGTGCGCTCCAGAACGTGGACGCGCTCGCCAAAGTGGACAATGAGAAAGGCCAGAAGCGCGCCAACAAAAGCTACTTCATGCCAGGAGGAGGAAAGTCGCGTTTTTATGTGATTGATCCCGCAAAACTCGACCAGGAAGGCGCAGGCCGATGAGGCAAGTTTGCACGCTAGGCGGACGCTCTCAATTGTCGTAGTGAACCTATTCCCTTTGTCGTAGTGACCCGCATCCCTTGAAATCACGGAGCGAAGGCGCGCGCAGTTGTCAGGCTGCTTAGGGGCTGGCGACTGTCGGCAGCAGTGTATTTTCAAGGGAATTAAGGGAATGAGGGAAAGAGCCAGTAAATACGAGGCCTACAGCATTCCCTTAATAGAATAGAGAAAAGGGATAAGGGAATACATCTCTGTTTAATAAGGGCATTCCCCTCACGGAAATTCCCTTGAAAAAAAGGCAGGGAATGAACAAGTCCTCTGTAAGCCACGGTTTATAAGGGCTTCCCCTTAATCCCGTGTACCCCTTCTGTTTTCGAAATCAGACGCGGTAACAGGGGGGGGGCGTGATTTTTATTGACAACTCTAAATGCATTTGATCTAGATCACTGATATTGGAAGCCGTGACGAAGAACAATCAGGCACCCCACCGTCACTGCCCCCCCCTCTTGGCGAGCAGCTTTTGCTCTGCCTGAGCTAGTCACAGGATGTCAGGTGCGTATTTGTCGTTCGCTGGCTGCATATCCAAACCGCCCGCTCGATTGATTAGATCAAGCGTTGTCCAGGGGCCGCAGCGACCACGGAATATGTGCACCCCCTGCTCGATCAATGAACGCTCAACATCCGAGCGCCTTTGGTATCCCGTAATGCGCTGAAGATCCTGAAAGGTCAAAACCCCTGATATGGATCCTGTCATGTCAACATGTCCAACTGTTCGAGTAGTTGTTTTTGCTGCTCGCCAGTAAGTTTTAGTATTCGATCAAGTATCTTTTCATCTGCTGGCAGAATCTTGGATGGTTTAAGTGTGTGCGAAAAGCGAAGCTCCGAAATGAACCCATGCCCGCAAGTAGGCTCAAGGCATATGCAATAAAGCTTTGCATACTGCGCTGTTTCCTCTTCGACTCTAGTGATGAGCGCTTTATTGCCACAATCTCTACAGTAAATTCGCATTGAACAAGACCCTAAACACATAAAAAGATACTGCACTATGTTAATATTAACACGTAGGCAAGGCACATTACATGCAACTTCGCCACCACACCCAACAAGTCAAATAACCGATCCGCACTTCAACCCTGCGAACAGGAACCCCCTATGAGCAACAATAACGGCAACGCAAAGTTCTCAATCTTAAAGCAGGCATACGCCAAGGTTTACAAAGCGCCCGAAGGGGCTCGTTCTTTTGCTGTCGAACCCAGTGCAGCCCAATCACTCAATGAAAAGATTACGGCAAAATCCGACTTTCTAGAACGCATCAACATTGTTCCAGTTAGTGAGATCAAAGGCGAAAAAGTCATGTTCGGGGTAACCGGCCCTGTAACCAGCCGAACTGACATCAAAACTAAAGACCGCGAAGTTAAAGACTTTTCCAACTTGGAAAACAATACTTACGAACTGTCGCCTACCGAATCGGATGTTAGTCTGCCATTCGCTAAACTTGATGCCTGGGCCAAGTTTCCGGACTTCCACAAGCGCTATTCCGACGCGGTGCAAAAGCAAATCGCCTTAGATCGCATGATGGTTGGGTTTCGTGGCACTCATGCCGCCGCACAGACCGACATTGAAGCCTTCCCCATGCTCGAAGATGTCAACAAAGGCTGGCTGCAACAGGCCCGTGAGAAGGTGCCAGGCCAGGTGCTCAGTCAGGGTCTGGAGGCTGGCAAGATTCGCCTGGGTGAAGGCGGCGACTATGCCAACCTGGACGCCCTCGTATATGACGTAACGCGAGCGATTGACGAAAACTTACGCGAAGCCGGCGACCTGATCGCGATCATCGGATCTGACCTGCTGGCTCACGCCAAGGCCGTGTTATATGCCAAGCAGGCGGGCACACCCACCGAGAAAGAGCGTATAGAAAGTGCGCAGGTCGTGAGCACCTATGGCGGCGTACCGAGTTTCAGCGTGCCGTACTTCCCGGTGAACGCCGTACTGGTCACCAGCTGGGACAATCTGTCGATCTACTTCCAAGAATCCAGCTGGCGCGTAATCATGCTGGAAAATTCGAAGCGTAACCGCGTCGAAGATTACAACAGCCGGAACGAAGGCTATGTAGTTGAGCAGTTTGGGAAACTCGCCATGGCTGAGAACGTAGAACTGGTGTGATAAGCCTCGCACCAGGGCGCAAACAACATAATCTAACTGAGTAAGGATTAACGTAATGCAACTCGCCACCATTGACCGAGAAAAATTGAGCCCCGAACTACAGCAGAGCCTGGCTAACTTCGAGGTCAACAGAGACGCTTACATCGCTCTGCAAAATCGATACACCGAGGTAATGCAAGAAAACCAACGACTCACGCAGAAAGCCGCCGAACTTGAAGGTCAGGCCAACCGCACGGACGCCTCTTGGAATGCCCAGGGCAAGTCAGGCACCATCGAGCAGAGCAAAATCAATGACGAAATTGAACGCAGTGCTCAGCTCAGGAAGGACGCTCAGGAATTGCGGTTCACCGCCGAAGCGCGAGCCGGTATTCCAAACAGCTTAATTATTCAGGTAGCCGAGGCGCGCTTAAAGTTGGTGGGCGTTCCAGGTTCGATCAACAAACTATTTCAACAGGATCTGTTAGAGCAGGCGCTAAAGCAGGGTGGCACTCTCGAAATTCTGTTGGAGCTGTTCACATTATCCCACGCCGTAATGCTAAAAAGTCTTGCCGAGCATGATGTGGTGCTCTCTCGCTGTAACAGCCAGCACGAACGACAAATGAAAATTCAAGAACTCACCTGGATTGCTCTCGGGAAAAAACTTGAACAGTTATTTGATGGGGCCGAGAAAGAAACACAGGCTCCAACACTGGCAGCGATGCCGCCTGCTGTACCGAAAGAAGCAGCCGTAGATAACACTGCTGCCCTTCTGAAACTTAAGCGCACAATCGCCGCGTCCTGAGATTCAACGACCAGTCAGTTTAGGAGTCTCGCATAGGCTCAGATCGTAGGAGCCCAACGTGAGCAAGCTGGATCGTTTCATGCGGGAAAGGGACGTGCTCGATGTCACCTCCCTTTCTCGAACCACCCTCTGGCGAGTGATGAAAAGCGGACAGTTCCCCAGACCTGTCCGCATCTCACCAGGGCGTGTCGGATGGCGTGAGTCAGCAATCATTGCCTGGCAGGAAAATCCTGCTGAGTGGTGCCCAGTTAAGGCCGTGTAAACGGCCTAACTTCCCCTTCACTTTGCCGCCTCACCCGTAAGGCCTGCCAGTTCCGGCGACTCTCAAAAAAGCTGTTTTCAGACCCTCCCTCAAATGGGCGAAAGCTGTGTTTTCGATTGCACCACCGCAGGCGCTCGCACGAAGAGACATGCAATCGACAAAACCCCGCAAACTGGGCTGAAAGCCCTGTTCCATATAGCCTGCACGCTTTCAATTCGCTCCCATCGCATCACGAATGCAACCAAAAAAAACAAGCCGTTCACTTTGAGAAAACTCCGCCGCCCCCCTATTGCCATTGGGTTTGGTGACTTGAAACACCGTCAGGAATGGAGCATTGCCTGTGCAATGGTTTTGCATTTCTTTGCAAAACTTTGCACAAAATGAAAAGGGCGATTGCCTGGGAAGCCCCACGGCCCGCCTGGGCTGGAGGATGGTTTGCACTACATCTGTGTTTGCAAAAAAAACACACACGAAGCCCGTCGGCGGGAGGGGGATAAGTGCTTTTTCAGGAAGTTTTATTTTCGCTGCCGTTTTTTTCGCTATAGGTCTTATGTGACCAGATATACTCGCCTCACGCTGCCTGGCGTTGTTGAATTCTCTCGGGGCAACGTCAGCCAGCCTGCAAACGACCGACCCCGCCCAGTGCGGGGTTTGTCGTTTTCTGCGTTAGAGGTTAGGCAGTGCGCTCAGCCAAGCGTGAGTTCCTGATTGTGGCGAGCCTTTCGCGCCTGGGCTTTGTCATTGGCCTGACTCCCTTCAAGCATTTTTAGACGATGCTCCAGGGCGGACTTTTCAGCAGCGAGCACAACCGCTGCCAGCTCCGCCTCACTGACCTGGTTCACCAGGCCATCAATGGCCCTGGAGCGCCGATCCAGATCCACTTCTCTGTTGCGCAGCTGTTGCTCCCGCCGTTCTATTTCTTGCTGGCGATCTTCCACCTGGGCCGCTGCTTTTTTCACGACCCTCGCACGCGACAGCACTGCCTGTTTTGAACGCGCGTGACGAGCTGCGCCCTGGGCATTGGCGCTGGCCACAGCTTCGGCTCGCTGCCAGGCTTCAGTCTTCACCCCGATAGCCGCCGCCACATAGTCGCGAGGTTTCAGCACCGGCGCTTCGCCTGCTGCTGCCATGGTCGAGTAGAACGCCGACACCGCCTCATGTTTCGCCTTGGAACCCTCCACGCCGCGCTCCAGGCGACGCAGCGCCCCAACCTCGGCATGGAAACTGGTTTGCATCGCTCTGAGTTTCTCAGGCCCGCCGAGGAAGTCACGGCACGACAGCCGCATGTCTGCCGTCATCGGCACAACGTAAACGACCATATGCGGCGTTGATTCATCCAGGTGAACGGTCGCGCTGAGGACATTCTCTGCACCGTGGCGCGTCTTCAGCCACTTCAACGCATCGGCAAAATAACCGTCCCCCATATCATCCAAACGCCCGCCGTGACGCTTGAAAGCTTCAGGGGACGCGGTGACCAGGTACTCAATCACGAGCACCGCATCCTTGCGCCTTTTCGTCGGCAGAGTGCGCACCAGGGCAGCGAGTATCTGATCCGATCCTTTGGCCCCCACCGTTCGGTTTCGTCCGATGAGTGCGGGATCTGCATTCGGGGTGGGCTGCATCCTGAACGTGTGCTGTGCCGACCTCGACACCGCCCCCATGCTCTTGAGTTTCTTCGCCCTGATAATTGCGTAAGCCATAGCGCTTCTCCGTCGCCTTTAACTGCCTTATCAGTCAGTTAAGCGCTTGGAGCATCACCCATTGCAACCCCCAGTTTGAACAAACTGAAGGCGGCAATGTGTAACCCACTACACATCGCTTCGCGATGGTGGGCCTGCTTCGCAGGGAGAAAAGCTACAACGGCGAATACCGGAGTCGTTCCGGTTTGAGTGTAGGGAGAGAGAGCGCGTCACTACGTGAAATCTGAGCAATAGCCTCTACTCAGCCCCTGCATTTTTCACGACCAGGCGCCTCAGCATTAAGCAAAGCGACCCCGTAATTAGGACAGTCTTAGCTTCAAACTGAGCGACCTGGTGAGCATCTAGCAATCGACATAAAAAAACCCCAACAGCTGATCCTGTGTGGGGCTTTTTACAACCTCGAATATTCCTTATGCACCCGCTCTGCACCCATGAGGTAAAAGCGAAAAAGCATGGAGTCGCTGGAGGCCTTGAATTATATGGTGTCCCAGGGCAGGTTCGAACTGCCAGCCTTCCCCTTAGGAGGGGGATGCTCTATCCAATTGAGCTACTGAGACATATCGTCGACCGCCCGAAAGTGGGCGGTGCGGGGAACGGCGTGCATGTTAACGGCCAAGCCTGACTTTGTCATGCAATCCGTAGGGCTTTTTGCATGATCTAGGCCCTGGAGCCCAGGCCGCTGGCAGGCGTCGTGCAATTTGCATTACCGCAAAAGGCCATCATTGCAAAATGCAATTAACCGACCTTGCGAAAACATTATAAGTAATTGATTTTAAAGTATTTTTTAAGATAATGCGGTTGGCACGCGCACTGCTTTATAACCTCTATAAAGAACCGCGGAGACAACGCACATGAACAGCGCCCTTTTCCTTTTGAATGCGATCGCCATTGCCGTGTTGCTGGCGTTTCACTTTCAACCCGATAACAACGCTGAACCTGTCGCCTACTCCAGCGCTCACTACATCCAGCAGCAAACACCACAACTGGCCGTGATGAACAGCCAGGCGCAGACAGCTATTGCCACTCAGGTTGCAACCGAGCAAAAAGCCGCCGCGCCCGTTGGGCCACGTACCCAGAGCTGGGTATTTTAAGCCCGTTACTCCAGGAGCACTTTATGTCCACGTTTGCCAAGAGCCTTCTTATCCTGGCCATCCTCAGCGGCGCGCTAAGCCTATTACTGCCTGAGAGCAGCTTCAGCAGCCTGCCGCTGATTGCCTGTGGCACCTTCGGCGGTTTATTTGTGCTGGCCCTGGTTATAGGGCGCAGGATCAAGTTTGATCCTGTACTGCGCTGATCCCCTGCTGCTGCAGCAACCGCAACAAATGCATGACGGTCACGGACAATTCGCCCGAGTTGTCCAGATGCACGATGTTCTGATCGTCGCCCCAGCCCTCATCGGCAAACACAGCGTTGCGCTGCATCCGGCGCTCGATCTCCTCCCCGCTCTCACGCCCGCGGCGAATCAAGCGGCGGCGCAGCACTTCGTTGGTGACCGTCAATAAAATCGGAATCAGCTCTGGGTACCGCTCACGCGCCTGCTGCAGATGCCCCCTGGAACCATTGACCAATACATGTCGACCAGCGGCCAGCCACGCGTCGATCTGCACAGGAATACCATAGCCAAGGCCATTGGCCCGCCAGCACAAGGCAAACTCCCCGCGCTGCACCGCCTTTTCAAACTCCTGCGCAGAAACCTCAAGGGCTTGCTCTCCCACCGACTCAGCCGAACGGGTAATGACACGCTGCGCGACCTCACAGCCGATTTCATGCAACGCCTCGCGGGCTGCAGCGATCAGGCTGTCCTTGCCTGCGCCCGACGGCCCCAACAGGTAAATCAGTTTGCCCGGCATTCAATATCACTCTGCCATATATCGCTAGTAAATCGGCCATTTGCCACTATCCTGTACAAGGTAGGGGCAGCAGCAACCGATACCCCTAGCATGCACGTTTAAGAAGGCTTAAACAGCTTCTGACGAGCGGCAGGATAGATGGAGTGACCGGGCCAGAGCGATCTTTTCAAACCAGTCCGCATTTCTGATAATTGGTGCTGGCATAACGCCTTTATCCGGTTCAATATTTGTCACAGAATTGGCGCCAATGATCTGGCAATTTTGAGGCATGATTCGGGCCTCTTAAACAATTCAGGTTGAACATTTGGCTTTAAGGCTTGTCCTAAAGACATCCTGCGGCCAATTCCGAGAACCGCTCCCCTGAACTAACCGGTTAAATATATGCGCCCATTGAAACAGGCAATTTATTCCAGCCGTACGGCTGACAAGTTCGTCGTACGTCTACCCGACGGGATGCGTGAACGCATTGCCGAGGTGGCTCGCAATCATCACCGCAGCATGAACTCCGAAATCATCGCGCGCCTGGAACAGAGTCTTATTCAGGAAGGCGCTTTGGGTGAAGAGTTGAGCATGCGTCTGGACAGCCCCGAGCTGTCTTTACATGAACGCGAACTGCTTCAACGTTTCCGTCAACTCTCCCACCGCCAGCAGAACGCTCTTGTTTCGCTGATTGCCCACGACGCCGAAATGGCTGCAGACGCTTCCTGATTCATCCCGTAAGCACTAGGCCAGCCTCGCGCTGGCTTTTTTTTGCACAAAATTTGGCTGCCGACGCAACGAAGCGCTCGGCCGGAGAGATAGAAGAAAAAGGGAGGCGCAACGAAAACGCACCGCCCGGCCAGAACCGGGAGGTGCGCAGGACTCAGAGCAGGAAGATGGTTGCCAGCCCGAGGAAAATAAAGAAACCACCACTGTCGGTCATTGCGGTGATCATGACGCTCGCACCCATCGCCGGATCGCGACCCAGGCGCGCCAGAGTCATGGGGATCAGTACCCCCATCAGCGCAGCGAGCAACAGGTTAAGGGTCATCGCGGCAGTCATCACCACCCCCAGCGACCAACTGCCGTAAAGCAGGTATGCCACAACCCCGATAACGCCACCCCAGACCAGACCGTTGATCAGGCCGACGGCCAGTTCCTTGCGCATCAAACGTGCGGTATTACCGGTACTGACCTGGTCGAGCGCCATGGCGCGCACGATCATGGTGATAGTCTGGTTGCCCGAGTTACCACCGATACCGGCCACGATCGGCATCAGAGCCGCTAGCGCCACCAGCTTTTCGATCGACCCCTCAAACAGCCCGATCACCCGCGATGCGACAAAGGCTGTGATCAGGTTGACCGCCAGCCACGCCCAACGGTTGCGCAGGGATTTCCACACCGAGGCGAAGATATCTTCCTCTTCCCGCAGACCGGCCATGTTCAGGACTTCGGTCTCGCTCTCCTCACGAATCAAGTCGACCATTTCATCGATGGTCAAACGGCCGATCAGCTTGCCGTTCTTGTCGACCACCGGGGCCGAAATCAAGTCGTAACGCTCAAAGGCCTGGGCCGCGTCGTAGGCGTCCTCATCCGGGTGAAAGCTCACCGGATCGCTGGCCATCACTTCAGCAACCTGTTTGTCCGGATCATTGACCAGCAGCCGCTTGATCGGCAGCACGCCCTTGAGCACCCCGCCGTTATCGACCACGAACAATTTATCGGTGTGCCCCGGCAACTCCTTGAGACGACGCAGATAACGCAAGACCACTTCCAGGCTGACGTCTTCGCGGATCGTCACCATCTCGAAGTCCATCAGCGCGCCGACCTGCTCCTCGTCATAGGACAGCGCGGAGCGAACGCGCTCACGCTGCTGGCCATCAAGGGCTTCCATCAGCTCATGGACGACGTCTCGCGGCAGCTCGGGGGCCAGGTCAGCAAGTTCGTCGGCGTCCATCTCCTTGGCAGCAGCCAGGAGCTCATGATCGTCCATGTCGGCGATCAGGGTTTCACGTACGGAGTCGGATACTTCGAGAAGAATGTCGCCGTCGCGCTCGGCCTTGACCAGTTGCCAGACGGTCAGACGCTCTTCCAGCGGCAAGGCTTCAAGGATGTAGGCAACGTCGGCGGAGTGCAGATCATCGAGCTTGCGTTGCAACTCGACGAGGTTCTGCCGGTGAACCAGGTTTTCAACCCGATCCTGGTGATGACCTTCCTGGCGATGAGTCAGGTCTTCGACGACTCGCTGGCGGTGCAACAGCTCAACAACTTGAGCGAGGCGGTCCTGCAAGCTGTCTTGTGTTTTCTTTACTTCAACTTCGGTCATAGGCGAACTCCACTCCCAGCAGCGGGGCACGCCGGAAGGATCAATCAGTCAATTCATGATTGGAAAAGCGAGGTACTGAGTTACTACTGGGTAAGTCCATGGAGGTATTCCACAAGCCCCGGCGGGGCTGACGGGCGCAATCATACACCGCCTGGCGGCTTTAAACGTTAAAAATCATGGTCAGAACAAGCGCTTGCGAGACAAAGCTAAGCGCTGCCCGAATCTATGAAGCTGCGACGACTGCCCGGAAAAAGAAAACACACCACCGGCGAAAAAAGTCGCCGACAGCAGCAAACAAGGGGCAGAAATACAGGCCACACGCCAACTCAGACGCCAGAACACCCGCAGCGTTCAAGTCAGGCCCGAAGAAGAGAAGGAAAGAAAAAAGATAAATCGCAGAAAGCAAAAAGCCCGCATCAAGATGCGGGCTTTTTGGTGTTTGGTGCACTCGACAGGATTCGAACCTGTGACCGCTCGGTTCGTAGCCGAGTACTCTATCCAGCTGAGCTACGAGTGCAGATTGTGTTTTTAGACCAGATCACAACTGGTTGGAGCAAAGTTACTTGCATCACTGCAAACAACTCTTAAATGGTGCACTCGACAGGATTCGAACCTGTGACCGCTCGGTTCGTAGCCGAGTACTCTATCCAGCTGAGCTACGAGTGCATTTGTTGCCGCGCATTATAGGCCGTTCAATCTCTATGTAAAGCGATTTTTTCTAGTAATTTCAACAACTTACCGAAAAATCCAGATTGCAACGTACTAAGCAAATAATGGCGGAGAACGGGGGATTCGAACCCCCGACACCCTTTTGAGGTGTACTCCCTTAGCAGGGGAGCGCCTTCGGCCACTCGGCCAGCTCTCCGCAACACGGGGCGTATATTAACCAGCTTTATCCCCGTTTGCAAACATAAAAAACGATAAAAATTAATGGCTTGGTTCTTCGTCCTTCTCTTTCTTGATCCGCAGGTAAATTTCCTCACGATGCACAGCCACCTCTTTCGGGGCGTTGACACCAATACGCACTTGATTTCCTTTGACGCCGAGCACGGTCACAGTGATTTCGCCATCACCAATAATCAGGCTTTCTGCGCACCGACGAGTCAGAATCAGCATACCTTTCTCCTCACGCATTTCATTTCAGGGACAACAGTCTGCAAAAAAAAGGGTGTTGGCCTACAACCAGGACGGCTGCATTCCTACACGCCTAAGTATTGACCAGCGCCAGCAAAAGAACAGTTTTCACTCACGCCGGCCAAAAAAGACAAGGGGCGCGGCAAGGCCGCGCCCCTTGGGCAACGCATCACTCGCCCTGGCGGGCCGGTGCGTCCAGTTCGAAAGCCGTGTGCAGAGCGCGCACAGCCAGTTCCAGGTACTTCTCTTCGATCACTACGGACACCTTGATTTCCGAAGTCGAGATCATCTGGATGTTGATGCTTTCTTTAGCCAGCGATTCGAACATCCGGCTCGCCACACCTGCGTGAGAGCGCATGCCGACGCCGACGATCGACACCTTGGCAATCTTGGTGTCGCCGACCACTTCGCGGGCACCGATCTCGCGAGCGGTGTTTTCCAGCACGGTCTGCGCCGCCAGGTAGTCGTTGCGGTGCACGGTGAAGGTGAAGTCGGTGGTGTTATCGTGCGCGACGTTCTGCACGATCATGTCGACTTCAATGTTCGCGCCGCTGATCGGACCGAGAATCTTGAAGGCCACGCCGGGGGTGTCTGGCACGCCACGGATGGTCAGCTTGGCTTCATCGCGATTGAAAGCGATGCCGGAAATGATCGGCTGTTCCATGGATTCCTCTTCATCAATAGTAATGAGGGTGCCCGGACCCTCCTTGAAGCTGTGCAGTACGCGCAGCGGAACGTTGTACTTGCCGGCGAATTCAACCGCACGGATCTGCAACACCTTGGAACCGAGGCTGGCCATTTCCAGCATCTCTTCAAAGGTAATCTTGTCCAGTCGCTGCGCCACCGGCACTACCCGTGGATCGGTGGTGTAGACGCCATCGACATCGGTGTAGATCTGGCATTCATCGGCCTTCAAGGCCGCTGCCAGTGCCACGCCGGTAGTGTCGGAACCGCCACGTCCCAGGGTGGTGATGTTGCCGTGCTCGTCAACGCCCTGGAAGCCTGCCACCACAACCACACGGCCGGCCTTCAGGTCGCCGCGAATCTTCTGGTCGTCAATCTGCAGGATGCGCGCTTTATTGTGCGCGCTGTCGGTCAGGATCCGTACCTGGTTACCGGTGTACGAGACCGCCGGCACGCCGCGCTTGATCAGCGCCATGGCCAGCAAGGCGATTGTCACCTGCTCACCCGTGGAAACGATCACATCCAGCTCACGTGGAACCGGCTGGCCATCGCCACTGATTTGCTTGGCCAGATCGATCAGGCGGTTGGTTTCGCCGCTCATCGCAGACAGCACAACTACCAGGTCATCGCCGGCTTCGCGGAATTTCTTAACCTTGTCGGCGACCTGCTCGATTCTTTCGACAGAGCCGACCGAGGTGCCTCCAAATTTCTGTACGATCAAAGCCATTTCTAAGCCGCCTCAGCCCGTAAAGGGGCGCCTATTAATCAATCAAACTGCAAAGCGCAAAAGGCCCGCCACTAGACGGCGGGCCCGGCTCAGAGCCTTAAATACCCTGTTCGACAAAGGGTACGGTCAGGGCCAGCGCGCCATCCAGCGCTGCGGCGTCAACGCCACCGCCTTGCGCCATGTCCGGACGACCACCGCCCTTCCCGCCCACTGCCGCAGCGGCCTGTTTCATTAAATCACCGGCTTTGAGTTGGCCAGTCAGGTCCTTGGTTACGCCCGCAACCAGAACGACCTTTTCCTCATGGACACTGCCGAGCAGGATCACTGCGCGACCGAGTTTGTTTTTCAATTGATCGACCAGCGCCAACAGCGCCTTGCCGTCCTGGCCGTCCAGGCGCGCCGCCAGTACTTTCACACCCTTGACGTCCACTGCGCTGGCCGACAGATCGTCGCCAGCGGCGCTGGCAGCCTTGGCTTGCAGCTGCTCGAGTTGTTTCTCCAGCAGGCGATTGCGCTCCAGCACGGCCGACAGCTTGTCGATCAGATTGTCGCGGCTGCCCTTGACCAGGTTGGCCGCTTCCTTGAGTTGTTCTTCCGCAGCGTTCAGGTACGCCAGCGCCGCAGCGCCGGTGACCGCTTCGATACGGCGCACGCCAGAGGCCACGCCACCTTCGCTGATGATCTTGAGCAGGCCGATGTCGCCGGTACGATTGGCGTGAATACCGCCGCACAATTCGACGGAGAAATCGCCGCCCATGCTCAGCACGCGCACGTTGTCGCCATACTTCTCGCCAAACAGGGCCATGGCGCCTTTTTTCTTGGCGGTTTCGATGTCGGTTTCTTCGATTTCCACCGCGGAGTTCTTGCGAATCTCGGTGTTGACGATGTCCTCCAGTGCCTTGAGCTGCTCGGGTTTGATCGCCTCGAAGTGGCTGAAGTCGAAACGCAGACGCTGGCTATCGACCAACGAGCCTTTCTGTTGCACGTGCTCGCCCAGCACCTGGCGCAGCGCAGCATGCAGCAAGTGTGTCGCGGAGTGATTCAGGGCCGTGGCGTGACGCACCTGGGCATCGACCTGGGCTTGCACCGGAGCACCGACCGTCAGGCTGCCCGACGCCAGCACGCCGTGATGCAGGAAGGCACCGCCGGTCTTGGTGGTATCGCGCACGTCGAAACGCGCCGCACCAGCCTGCAGGTAACCGCAGTCGCCGACCTGGCCGCCCGACTCGGCGTAGAACGGGGTCTGGTCCAGGACCACCACCGCCTCTTCTCCTTCGCTCAGGACGTCGACCGATTGGCCGTCTTTATAGAGAGCAACCACCTTGGCCGCGCCGCTGGTGGCGGTGTAGCCGGTGAACGCAGTGGCCACGTCAACCTTGACCAGGGTGTTGTAGTCCAGGCCGAACGAGCTGGCCGAACGCGCACGTACGCGCTGGGCTTCCATCTCGCGCTCAAAGCCCTCTTCGTCAACCGTCAGGCTGCGCTCACGGGCGATGTCGGCGGTCAGGTCCATCGGGAAACCGTAGGTGTCATACAGCTTGAACACCACGTCGCCCGGCACCACGGTGCCTTTGAGTTCCAGCAGATCCTGCTCGAGAATCTTCAGGCCGTGCTCCAGGGTCTTGGAGAACTGCTCTTCCTCGGCCTTGAGTACGCGCTCGATGTTGCTCTGCTGCTTCTTCAATTCAGGGAAGGCTTCGCCCATCTCGGCAACCAGTGCCGCGACAATCTTGTAGAAGAAGCTGCCGGTTGCACCCAGCTTGTTGCCGTGACGGCAGGCGCGACGAATGATCCGGCGCAGCACGTAGCCGCGACCTTCGTTGGACGGCAGCACGCCGTCGGCAATCAGGAAGCCGCACGAACGGATGTGGTCGGACACGACTTTCAGCGACGACTGATCGCCATTTTCGCAGCCGATGGCCTCGGCCGATGCGCTCAGCAGGTTCTTGAACAGGTCGATGTCATAGTTGGAATTGACGTGCTGCATCACCGCACTGATCCGCTCCAGGCCCATGCCGGTGTCGACCGAAGGGGCTGGCAACGGATGCAACACGCCATCGGCGGTGCGGTTGAACTGCATGAACACGTTGTTCCAGATCTCGATGTAACGGTCGCCGTCTTCTTCCGGCGAGCCGGGTGGGCCGCCCCAGATGTGGTCGCCGTGATCGTAGAAAATCTCGGTGCATGGGCCACACGGGCCGGTATCGCCCATGGTCCAGAAGTTATCGGACGCGTAAGGCGCGCCTTTGTTGTCGCCGATGCGAATCATGCGCTCGGCTGGCACACCGATTTGCTGGGTCCAGATGTCATACGCTTCGTCGTCCGAGGCGTAGACCGTGACCCAGAGTTTTTCCTTCGGCAGCTTCAGGACACCGGTCAGAAAGGTCCAGGCATAAGTAATCGCGTCGTGCTTGAAATAGTCACCGAAGCTGAAGTTACCCAGCATTTCGAAGAAAGTGTGGTGACGAGCGGTATAACCGACGTTTTCCAGGTCGCTGTTCTTGCCACCGGCACGCACGCACTTCTGGCTGCTGGTGGCGCGAGTGTAGGCTCGTTTTTCCTGGCCCAGAAAGCAGTCCTTGAACTGGTTCATCCCCGCGTTGGTGAACAGCAGGGTTGGGTCGTTGCCCGGAATCAAAGAGCTGGAGGCTACACGGGTGTGGCCTTGCTCTTCGAAGAAGCGAAGGAAGGCTTCACGGATTTCTGCGCTTTTCATTAGGTTCTTCCACGGAGGCTGCGGCCAAAGGCCTGTGCGAAACGTCAACAGACGAAGCGACGGCAAAGGGCCGCATTATATCGGCGTTAATCAGCAGGTACAGCGTGTTTGTACGATACAAACAGTCAATTGGACGGCTAACACTGTCAGTTGCGGGAAAACTCGGCAAAAGCATCGACGACTTGCTCGATTTGCGCCCGGCTGACATCCAGATGCGTGACCATGCGCAAGCGTGACGCCGCGCCCAGCCTGATCCCGCGCTCGCCGGCAAAGGCCTTGAGGGCTTCGGCACGGTCACCGACCTGGGCGTACACCATGTTGGTCTGCACCGGCTCGACGCTATAGCCGGCCTCGCGCAGGCCGTCGGCCAGCAGGCGGGCGTTGGCATGGTCGTCGGCCAGGCGCTGCACCTGGTGCTCCAGGGCATAGAGGCCGGCCGCCGCGAGAATCCCCGCCTGGCGCATGCCGCCTCCGACCATCTTGCGCAGGCGGCGCGCCTTGGCAATCAGTTGCTCCGAGCCGCACAGCACCGAACCCACCGGTGCGCCCAGACCTTTGGACAGGCACACCGACACCGAGTCGAAGTGCCGAGTGATCTCCCGTGCATCGACCCCCAGTTTGACCGCCGCGTTGTACACGCGGGCGCCGTCCAGGTGCAGGGCCAGGCCGTGTTCACGAGTGAAAGCCCGCGCCTGGGCCAGATAGGCCAGGGGTAGCACCTTGCCCTGCATGGTGTTTTCCAGGGCCAGCAGGCGGCTGCGGGCAAAGTGGAAGTCGTCGGGCTTGATCGCGGCTGCCACCTGGGCCAGGTCCAGCGAGCCGTCGTCCTGGAATTCCAGGGGCTGTGGCTGGATCGAGCCGAGCACCGCCGCACCGCCCCCTTCATATTTGTAGGTGTGGGCCTGCTGGCCGACGATGTATTCGTCGCCACGCTCGCAATGGGCCATCAGCCCCAGCAGGTTGCTCATGGTGCCGCTGGGTACGAACAGCGCGGCGGCAAAACCCAGGCGCTGCGCCAGATCGGCCTCAAGCTGGTTGACCGTCGGATCCTCGCCGTACACATCATCCCCGGTCCTGGCACCGGCCATCGCCTCGAGCATGCCTGCGCTGGGCTGGGTGACCGTGTCGCTGCGAAGATCGATAACACTCATGGGGCGGGCCTCATCAATAGGACGGGTAAGTCGATGCCGGCAGTAAAGTATGCGGCGAGCTGTTTTTCTACGGTCGACACCACGATTAATCAAGGGCCGCAGCCGAAAAACCCGCCTAACCCTGCAAAAAATCGATGCCTATCATCCAAAAGCAGCGATGCAGCAGCAAAAAATATGTGTTAAAAACTCACCGCCGCCGAATAATCCGGCGGCAAACGTTCTCAGGGCGGGGTGTAACTCCCCACCGGCGGTAATTGCGCGCAATGCGCATAGCCCGCGAGCGCTTGGCGACACTCACGGCTTTTACGGTGAGTGGCGGCAAGGTCAGCAGACCCGGTGTGATCCCGGGGCCGACGGTCATAGTCCGGATGAAGAGAGAACGGGATTGGCGCCAAAGGGCCGAACCGGAGCAGCCGTGTGAGTAATCACAGGTCTGCCTGACACGTACCCTTAAATCCCATTCGATTCATAACGCCCTGTTTTTCACACAAACAGGAGTCAGAACATGCAACCCACCGCAATCGATAGCAAAAGCAAAAGCCACTCGAACGAGCGCGTCGCGTTTATCCAGGCCTGCTGGCACAAGGAAATCGTCGATCAGAGCCGTAAGGGTTTCGTCGCCGAAATGCTGGCCCAGGGTTACCAGGAAAGCGACATCGACTTCTTTGAAGTCGGCGGCGCCTTTGAAATCCCCCTGCACGCCAAGCTGCTGGCCAAATCCGGGCGTTATGCCGGGATCGTCGCCGCAGGCCTGGTGGTGGATGGCGGGATCTACCGTCACGAGTTCGTCGCCCAGTCGGTGATCAGCGGCCTGATGCAAGTGCAGCTGGAAACCGAAGTGCCGGTATTCTCCGTGGTGCTGACCCCGCATCACTTCCATGCCGGCGAAGAGCACCAGAAGTTCTTCTTCGACCACTTCGTGCACAAAGGCCAGGAAGCGGCGAAGACTTGCGCCGATACCCTGCACAAGACCCGCGCCCTGCGCCGTCATGAGCAACGTGCAGTAGCGGTCTGAAACACCGCAGAGAGATAGTCCTGACACCCCACGGTGTCAGTTAAGGACAGCGCAGCCTGCGGCAGGCTGCGCTGGCCGTCGCTGAAACCGAGATGACGCAAGCAGACCCCAAACGCGCCCCGAGCCTGCAGTAGCTACAGGGTCAGGCCAGCTCGGCGTCTGTAGTGGGAACGATCAGAATCCCGGCGCGCAAGCCGTTCTTGACCTTAGGGTTGGGGAAGATGATCCGGGCACCGGGTTCTTCGACCACCCAACGGGTCTGGGCGATGTCCTCGGCCAGCAGATAACCCACTTCCAGTTCCGAAAAATTCTCGATGTCCGCCGGCAGGTGCAGGTGGAAAGCGTCGCTGTGCTTGATGATTTCCCGGGCCACGCTGAACAGCTGCAAACCGTCCAGGCTCTGCTCGGCCAACGGCGGCTCGCGACCTTCAATGATCTGCTTGAGGCGGGTTTCCAGGCGCTCGACGTTGACGCCCTGGTTCTGGCCGAAAGGCCGGGCCTTGCCCAGCTCCAGTGTGAAGGACTCGGCACCCAGCTTGTCGTAGGTGTAGGAGCTGAACACGATCGACGGCTTGTTCTGCAGCAGCACCGCTTGCATGCCAGCGGCACGCAAGCGGGCCAGTTCGGCGCGCGAGTGCTGGCGGCCTTCCTTCCACGGATAGAGGGCGAACTGCTCGATTTTCGAGCCGCGAATCGCGGTGTGCAGGTCGTAGTGCAGGCGACTGCGCTCGGGCAGGCTGAAAAAGCTCGCCGCCAGCCGCTCCAGTTCGCAGGCACGCAGGGCTTCGTTGCCGCTGCTTTGTTCATGACGGCCGTTGAACAGCCGATTGACGTCCTGCTCGATATAACGCTCGCCGCGGCGCATGGCCTCGGGGTTGCCGAACAGGAACAGAATACGTGCGCGAGGCTTGAGGTCACCCCGGGCGATGTCATGCAGCAACCGATCGAGCAACTCGATCGGCGCGGTCTCGTTACCGTGGATGCCGGCCGACAGCAGCAGATCCATGCCATTGTCGCGAGCTTCGGGCGGCCGCACTTCCAGCGCGCCCTCGCTCAACCAGCGCATCCGCACGCCTTCGACAGTCAGTTGAGTCTTCTCCGCCGGTTCGCGACCGGCGAGGGTCAGTTCAAGCAGTTTGCCGAGGGCGAGCATAGAACGAGTTCCTTAGTGAGCGTGGCCGCAATCCGGGCCGTGCACGTGATCGTCTTCGTCACCGGCGTCGGCCGGTTCCATTTCCAGTTGCAGGCTGACCAGGTTGGTAGCCAGCGGGCGCAGCAGCAGGTTGGCGTATTCGGCATCACCTTCTTCAACGTCCACGCCGATCAGCAATTGGCCACGGCCGTCCTGCTGGATCCACAACTCTTTGCCTTGCCACATCACCGCAACACGGGTGCAGGAGGTTTCCAGTTGAGTGCCGTCGGTGTCTTCAAGGATCAGCTGCAGGGTATCGCTCATTTATTACGCTCTCATCTGGAGATAAAGCGGCGCGCCCGACTCAACAGAGACGGGCGCGGGCTTTCAATTGATCTGGAATGGATAAACCGCGCCCAGTTTAAGGATTTGCGTCAGTTCATCCAGTGCCGTCCGGCACTCAAGCAGCAATTGCGGATCCGCCAGATCGCTTTCGGCCAGGCGGTCGCGGTAGTGCTTGCCGACCCATTGGGTCAAGGTGTCGTACAACGGCGCGGTCATGATAACCCCTGGATTGACCGCCGCCAGCTCAGTTTCGTTGAGCGCGACCCGCAGTCGCAGGCACGCCGGGCCGCCGCCGTTCTGCATGCTTTGCTTGAGGTCGAAGACCTTCACTTCACGAATCATCCCGGCCGAAGACATCAGGCCTTGCAGGTACTGCCAGACGCGTTCGTTGGCGCGGCATTCCTCGGGCACGATCAGCAGCATCGTGCCATCGGCACGGGACAGCAGCTGGCTGTTGAACAGGTAGGAGCGCACCGCGTCCTCCACCGTGACCTGGGAGCGCGGCACGCAGATCGACTGGAAGTTGCCGCCGAACTTGGCCAGCTTGCCCTGCAGCTCGGCGAGCATGGTGTCAGTGTCGAGGAAGGCATCTTCGTGGTGGAACAGCAGCTCGCCGTTCCCGACCGCGATCACGTCGTTGTGGAACACACCCTGGTCGATCACCGACGGATTCTGCTGGGCGTAGACCACGCCATCGTCGCTCAGGCCGTGCAGGCGAGCCACGGCTTGCGAGGCTTCCAGAGTCTGGCGTGCCGGGTATTTCTGCGGTGCCGGGTAGCGGGTGTCGAAGGCGCTGCGCCCGAACACAAAAAACTCGACCCCGGCCTGGCCGTACTCACGGCAGAAGCGCGTGTGGTTGGCCGCGCCTTCGTCGCCAAACTGCGCCACTGCCGGCAACGCCGCGTGGTGTGCGAAGTGCTTCTGGTCGGCGAACATTGCCCCCAGCACGCGGCTGGTGGTCGGGTGCTCGATGCTGCGGTGGTATTTGCAGTTGAGGTTGGCGGCGGTGAAATGCACGCGGCCATCGGCAGTGTCGGCGCTCGGGCTGACGGTGGCGGCGTTGGCCACCCACATGCTCGACGCCGAGCAACTGGCAACCAGCAGCGGCATGGCCTGCTTGGCGGCCTGCTGAATCACTTGCGCGTCGCTGCCGGCAAAACCCAGGCTGCGCAGGGCCGCTACATCCGGCCGCTCCTGCGGGGCCAGCACGCCTTGCTGAAAGCCCATTTCCATCAGCGCTTTCATTTTCGCCAGGCCTTGCAGCGCGGCTTCCTTGGGGTTGGAAGACTGCTGGCTGTTGCTCTGGGAGGCGACGTTGCCGTAGGAAAGACCACCGTAGTTATGGGTCGGCCCCACTAGACCGTCAAAATTGACTTCATAGGATTTCATCAGCGAGGCTCCACGAACATCGATATTTTTATAGGCGTTAAAAGCGGATCAACCTGTGGCCAGAGAGCGTGCTCCCCAGCCACAACAGCTCCCACACATTCAGGACAAGCGCACACCCGGGGTCAATGCGCTCGGCAGCACCAGGCTCGGGGTTTCCAGCGAGGCCACCGGGTACGCGCAGTAATCTGCCGCGTAGTAGGCGCTGGCCCGATGGTTGCCCGATGCGCCCACGCCACCGAAAGGTGCGCTGCTGGCGGCGCCGGTCAGCTGTTTGTTCCAGTTGACGATGCCGGCCCGGCTTTCCAGCCAGAACTGCTGGTAGCGCGCCTCGGAATCCGAGAGCAGGCCCGCAGCCAGGCCGTATTGGGTGTTGTTGGCTTCAGCAATCGCGCCGGCAAAATCCGCGTAGCGAATCACTTGCAGCAACGGCCCGAACAGCTCCTCGTCCGGTCGCTCGGCCACGGCCGTCACGTCGAGAATGCCCGGGGTCAGCAGTGCGGCCTGGGCCTGGGGCTGAGTCATGGCCAGCAGCGCCACCGCGCCATTGGCCAGCAGTTGTTCCTGGGCGTCGAGCAAGGCGCGGGCAGCCCCCAGGGAAATCACCGAGCCCATGAACGGCGCAGGCTGCTGGTCGAATGCACCGACCTCGATGGTCGCGCTGACGGCCACCAGGCGTTCCAGCAACTGGTCGCCCCAGGCACCCTGCGGCACCAGCAGGCGGCGGGCGCAGGTGCAGCGCTGGCCTGCGGAAATGAATGCAGACTGGATGATGGTGTACACCGCCGCGTCCAGGTCCGCGACCTGATCCACCACCAGCGGGTTGTTGCCGCCCATCTCCAGCGCCAGGATCTTGTCCGGGCGCCCGGCGAACTGCTGGTGCAGGTGATTGCCGGTACGGCTGGAGCCGGTGAAGAACAGCCCGTCGATACCCGGGTTGGCAGCCAGGGCGATGCCGGTTTCCCGCGCGCCCTGCAGCAGGTTCAACACACCGGCCGGCAAGCCGGCTTCGATCCAGCACTTGACCGTCAGCTCGGCGACTTTGGGCGTCAGCTCGCTGGGTTTGAACAGCACGCTGTTGCCCGCCAGCAAGGCCGGAACGATATGGCCATTGGGCAAGTGGCCCGGGAAGTTGTAAGGCCCGAACACCGCCACCACGCCGTGTGGCTTGTGGCGCAGCACGGCGGTGGCGTCGCCCAGGGGGCCGCTCTTCTCGCCGGTACGCTCACGGTAGCTCTGCACCGAGATGGCAATCTTGTTGACCATGCTGGTGACTTCGGTGGCCGACTCCCACAGCGGCTTGCCGGTCTCCTCGCCAATGCAGCGGGCCAGATCGTCGGCGTGGTTCTTCAGGCTGGCGGCAAAGGCTTCCAGTACTGCGATACGCTCGTCCAGTGAGCGCTTGGCCCAGGCCGGAAATGCCTGGCGCGCGGCCTGGACAGCGGATTCAACCTGTTCGGCGGTGGCGCCGTTGCCGGTCCACAGCACCTGCTGCGTTACCGGGTTCAGGGATTGAAAGGCTTCGCCCTGCCCTGCCAGCCACTCACCAGCGATGTATTGCGCATTCATTACTTGGACTCCCGGGAAGCAGACAACGGAACCGCGCGGACCTGGTCGCCGGCGTTGAGTTGCAGGCGTTTGGCGGTCAGGGGATCGACCACCAGGGTGCCGGCGGCAAAGCGCGCCGGAGCGGCCGTGATGCGGCAATCCTCGCGCTTGCGGTTGTGGATCAGGAACGGCGTGGCGTCATCGCCTGGAGTGCCGATCGCCAGCACCAGCGCCTGGCTGTCGCGCACCGCGCGGATCTTGCTGGTTTCGCATTCCACCGCCGGACCGGCGTCGAAGATGTCGACGTAGCCCTGATAGCTGAAGCCTTCACTCTTGAGCATGGCCAGGGCCGGCTCGGTGTCGGTGTGCACCTTGCCGATCACGCTGCGCGCGTCTTCGGACAGGAAGCAGGTGTAGAGCGGGAACTTGGGCATCAGTTCGGCGATAAACGCCTTGTTGCCCACCCCGGTCAGGTAGTCGGCCTGGCTGAATTCCATCTTGAAGAAGTGCCGGCCCAGGCTTTCCCAGAATGGCGAGCGCCCGGCGGGGTCGGACATGCCGCGCATTTCGGCAATGATCTTGTTGCCGAACAGTTGCGGGAACTCGGCGATAAACAGCATCCGCGCCTTGGCCAGCATGCGGCCGTTGAGGCCGGTGCGGTAATCGGCGTGCAGGAACAGCGAGCACAGCTCGGAGTTGCCGGTCAGGTCGTTGGCCAGGAACAGCGTCGGAATCTCGCGGTAGATATTGAGCTCCTGGGAGGCGCTGACCGTCAGGCCGACCCGGAAGTTGTACCAGGGCTCACGCAGGCCGACCGCACCGGCGATCGCAGAGATGCCCACCACCCGGCCGTTGTCGTCTTCGAGCACGAACAGGTAGTCGGCATCGCCGCGCTCGGCCTCGCCGCGAAAGGTTTTCTCGGCCCAGCCGACGCGGTGGGTCAGGCGCTCTTCGTTGGCCGGCAAAGTGGTCAGGCCGGTGCCGGTACTGCGCGCCAGGTCGATCAGCGCGGGTAAATCGCTGCTGCGTACGGGACGAACGATCATGCTATCTCCTCAAACGGGCCGCTAACGCCACCCGTGAAACTCGCTGCCTTCTGGGCAATTTTCTCTGGGCAAAAGCAGGCGTCAAACCGCTACCAGGCGCACGCTGGCACCTTCGCCGACACCCAGTGCTTCGGCCGCTTGCAAGTCCAGGGTCACCGGTTTGCCTGGGGCATAGTCGAGCTCCAGCAACACCGCGCGGTAATCCTGCAACTGGGCGTTGGCCACCAGATACTGGCGTCCGCCGCCCTTGCTCACCTCGCCGATTTTCACCGGCACCACGCGGCTCTGGGCGATCGAGCGAATTCCCGAAACCCGTCCGTGCAGGGTCGGGCCGCCGTCGAAGATGTCGATGTAATGATCGGTCTCGAAGCCTTCGCGCATCAGGATGTCGAACGTGATCTGCGCCCGCGGGTGCACCTGGCCCATCGCCTCTTGGGCGGCGTCCGGCAGCAGCGGCACGTAGATCGGGTAGTGCGGCATCAGTTCGGCGAGGAAGGTGCGGCTTTTCAGCCCGCACAGGCGCTCGGCGGCAGCGTAGTTGAGGTCGAAGAAGTTACGTCCGATGGCGTCCCAAAATGGCGAGTCGCCATGCTCGTCGCTGTAGCCGACGATCTCGGTCACCACTGAATCGGCAAAGCGCTCCGGGTGGCTGGCCACAAACAGCAGGCGGCCGCGGGAGTTGAGCTCCGACCACGACGAACCCACCAATTCCGGCACCACGTAGAAGCTGGTCAACAGGCTGTTGCCGGTCAGGTCATGGCACTGGGACAGGACGTGAATCTTGTTGTGAATCTTCAGCTCGCGAGAGGCGTGAACGAAGGTTTCATTGCGAAAGCTGTAGAACGGCTCGGAGTAGCCGGCCGAGGCGACGATGGCCGAGCAGCCCACCAGCTTGCCGCTGTCGGTGTCTTCAAGGACAAAGAAGTAGCTCTCTTCACCGTTGAAGCTGACTTCGGCAGCGAACGAGGCTTCGGAGGCAGCAATCTTGTCGCTCAGGCGTTCGACATCATCCGGCAAGGAAGTGACACCAATCGGGCTGTCCGCAGCCAGACGCTGTACCTCGCCCAGATCAGCCATTTGCGCGGGGCGCATCACCAGCATGGTGTCACTCCTTACTCGAAACAGGTCGGCAAACAGGCCGACTCAGGGAAAAAAATGCCGGGATAGCCCGGCACAGAAATGTGGCTCGACGCCTATCCGCGAGGATAAACGCCGAGGAGTACTGCGGCCTGAATCAGGCTTGGGTCAACGTGGCGACGGCGCGTTCGAAGCGGTCCAGGCCGGCGTCGATATCAGCGTCTTCAACCACCAGGCTCGGGGCGAAACGCACCACGTCCGGGCCGGCTTGCAGAATCATCAGGCCTTCTTTTTCAGCGGCGTTGAAGATGTCTTTGGCTTTGCCTTTCCAGGCATCGCTCAGCACGCAACCGAGCAGCAGGCCCAGGCCGCGCACCTGAGTGAACAGGCCGTATTTCTCGCCGATCTGCTCCAGGCGGGTCTTGAACTTGTCATGCTTGGCGTTGACACCGCTCAGCACTTCAGGAGTGTTGATCACGTCGATCACCGCTTCCGCGACAGCACACGCCAGCGGGTTGCCGCCGTAGGTGGTGCCGTGAGTACCGACCACCAGGTGCTTGGCCAGCGCTTCAGTGGTCAGCATGGCGGCGATCGGGAAACCACCGCCCAGGCTCTTGGCGCTGGTCAGGATGTCCGGCGTCACACCGTAGTGCTGGTAGGCGAACAGCTTGCCGCTGCGGCCCATACCGGTTTGCACTTCATCGAACACCAGCAGCGCGTTGTGCTCGTTGCACAGTTCGCGGGCACCTTGCAGGTAAGCCAGCTCGGCCGGCAGTACACCACCCTCGCCCTGGATCGGCTCCAGCACCACGGCGCAGGTCTTGTCCGAAACGGCGGCTTTCAACGCTGCCAGGTCGTTATAAGGAACGTGGGTGATGCCGGTGATTTTAGGACCGAAACCGTCGGAGTACTTCGACTGGCCACCGACGTTGACGGTGAACAGGGTACGGCCGTGGAAGCTGTTGAGCGCGGCGATGATTTCGTACTTCTCAGTGCCGAAACGATCGAAGGCTACGCGACGGGCCAGCTTGAAAGCGGCCTCGTTGGCTTCGGCGCCGGAGTTGCAGAAGAACACGCGCTCGGCGAACGTGGCGTCGATCAACTTGTGCGCCAGGCGCAGGGCCGGCTCGTTGGTGAAGACGTTGGACACGTGCCACAGCTTGTTGGCTTGTTCGGTCAGCGCACCGACCAGCGCCGGATGGGCGTGACCCAGGACGTTGACCGCGATGCCGCCGGCGAAGTCGATCAGCTCTCGACCTGACTGATCCCAGACTCGGGACCCGGCGCCACGCACTGGAATGAAAGCCGCAGGCGCATAGTTGGGAACCATGACCTGGTCGAAATCGGCGCGTTGCACCGGAGCTTGCTCAACGGACATCGGAGTCTCCTGAAGAGGAACGCCTGCCTGAAACTGGCGAGCGATGGGGGGATTGTAAGGACAGTTTTCAGCCCGGCCTTGCCGCCAAGCGACAACTTCTTATAGCGCCAAACCCGGATTTAGACGGGTTTACGGCAATGCGACAAATAGCGTCGCAAAGGCGCAGTTTAAACTGCCGACAGCCCTTAGCGGCAGCCCTGCCCGCAATTGCGTCGGCCAATGATCTGTCGTCGCTGCCATAGGCTTGAGCCACACTTGGGCGCTGGGCAGGGCAGGCGTCGTGTAATCCGTGGAGAAATGCGCCGGGTTTCAGAGCCAGCGCAGCCTGGCGGCAGCGGCACATGTTTGAGTTGTAGCCGCTGCCGTAGGCTGCGCTGGCTGAAGCAGACGCCGGGCAATCTTTGCTGAAATGCGTTGAACGCCAGGGCAACCAAACCCGCCGGATCGGATCAACCGCGCTCGGACGGCACCGATGACAACTCGAACGGGCTGCTGCTGCGCCGCTGATTGCGATCTTCGCGAGGGGTGGCGCCGAAGAAGTTGCGGTAGGCGCTGGAGAAATGCGGCCCCGAGGAGAAGCCGCAGGACAGGCCGATCTGAATGATCGACTTGCTGGTCTGCATCAACATCTGGCGCGCCTTGTTCAGGCGCAGCTCCAGGTAATACTGGCTGGGCACACGATTGAGGTACTGCTTGAAGATCCGCTCCAACTGCCGACGCGACACGCAAACGTGCTGGGCAATTTCATCGGTGGTCAGCGGCTCTTCGATGTTGGCTTCCATCAGCAGCACAGCCTGGGTCAGCTTCGGATGGCTGGAGCCCAGGCGGTTTTGCAACGGAATACGCTGGCGCTCGCCGCCTTCGCGAATCCGCTCCACCACCAACTCTTCCGACACCGCACCCGCCAGCTCGGCGCCGTGATCACGGGCCAGCACCGCCAGCAGCAGATCCAGCACCGACATACCACCACAGGCGGTCAGGCGATCGCGATCCCAGTCAAACAGATGACTGGTGGCAATCACCTTGGGGAAACGCTCGGCGAAATCATCCTGCCAACGCCAGTGCACCGCCGCCCTATAACCATCGAGCAAACCCAACTGCGCCAGCGGGTAGACCCCGGCCGACAAGCCACCGATCACACAACCGGCTCGCACCAGTTGCTTGAGCGCGCTGCTCAGGGCCGGCGCTATGGAGGCCGGCGGCTCATCGGCCAGCAAAAACAGCTTTTGGCAGCCTTCAAGCTTGCCCGCCCAAGGCTCACCCGGCAGTTGCCAGGCGCCTTCAGCCGGAGCCTCGGCCTGCAGGAACGAAAGCTCGTAGACAACATCCGGATGCACGCGCTGAGCAACACGCAAGGCCTCCTCAGCCAGCGCCAGCGTCAAGGCTTTAGTGCTGGGCCAAATCAGGAAACCAATTCGATGGGCAGTCATGGCGTGCGATCCGAAACGAAAACAGTGTTAAAAAACCGAGGGCGGCAGCACCAACATAGACCAGTCTGCGCGAGGCGCAGCATGCCCTAAAAAGGTGCACAACGGCAGCGCTAAATCAGCTGTTACTTCAAGCTGCCCGACAGGAACTGCTGCAACCGCTCGGACTGCGGATTGACCAGCACTTCACGCGGGTTGCCGCTCTCTTCCACCACCCCTTGGTGCAGGAACACCAACTGGTTCGACACTTCGCGAGCAAAGCCCATTTCGTGGGTGACCACGACCATGGTCCGACCTTCCTGGGCCAGGGCCTGCATGACTTTCAGCACATCGCCCACCAATTCCGGATCGAGCGCCGAGGTCGGTTCGTCAAACAGCATGACTTCCGGCTCCATGGCCAGGGCCCGGGCAATCGCCACCCGCTGCTGCTCACCACCGGACATATGGCCCGGGTAGGCGTCCTTGCGGTGCGCCACGCCGACCTTGGCCAGGTACAGCTCGGCCTTTTCCCGCGCCTCGGCCTTGGACATGCCGAGTACATGGACCGGCGCTTCCATGATGTTTTCCAACGCGGTCATGTGCGACCACAGGTTGAAATGCTGAAACACCATCGACAGCCGCGAGCGCATGCGCTGCAGTTGTTTCGGGTCGGCAGCCTTGAGCGCGCCGTCCTTATTCGCCACCAGCTTGAGCTCTTCGTTGTTCAGCAGGATCTTGCCCGCATGGGGCTGCTCAAGCAGGTTGATACAGCGCAAAAAGGTACTTTTGCCGGAGCCACTGGAGCCGATGATGCTGATGACATCGCCGGCGGCGGCTTTCAGGGACACGCCCTTGAGCACTTCGTGACTGCCATAGCGTTTATGCAGGTCTTGGACTTCAAGTTTGTACATGCTGTCGGTTCTCACAAAAAGCTGTCAGTCAGTCGTTGAGCAAGCGCCCGTGCCGCAGCGCTTCGCGCCCCGCCACCTTGGCCAGCCAGAAACCGGATTGGGCATAACGTAGCCGTTCCACGGCAAACAACACGCCGCTGGTGCCAGCACACAGGATGCTGACCCGATCGGATAAGGGGTCAATCACTTCAAAGATAGGCTCGCCCTTCTCCACCCAGCTGCCAACCGGGCGCAGAAAGCTCACCACGCCCGCATGGGGCGCAAACAATAGCTCGGTGCCTTCAAAGGGCATGGCTTCGCAGGCTTCCTGGGCGGCCTTGGGCCACTCGCCAGCGATCAAACCCTGCTCGGCCAGAAACGCCAGGATCCCTTCGGCATGAGCCTCGGCTTGCGGGCGGCCGGTGTCGGCCTGTCCACCCAGCTCGACGGTGGTCGCCAGGCACGCCAATGGAATCTGCGCTTCGGGAAACAACCGGGAAAGTTGCAGCCAGGGCAGCGAACAGGCCTCGTCAAACGAGTTGCCGCCCGACTCCTCGGCCAGCAGGCCGACCCGTACATTCAAGTGCGCAGCCAGGGAACGCCACTGCGGCCAGTGCTGCGGCAAAGCGTACATGTGCAGCACTGCCTCGGCATCGCAATGCAGGTCGAGGACCACGTCGGCACCGCAGGCATGGCTCAGCAACACCCGTTGCAAGCCTTGCAGCTGACTGGTCGGGGCCGGCAAGGCCGCCAGGGCGTCGCTCATGGCCTGGCGAATCAGGCGGATATTGGCGTGGGGATCATCCCCCAGGCGCCCTTCCAGCAACGCCGCAACCGGCGCACTCAGCTCAACGAAATCACGGTTGAAGTTCTTGCCGCTGCCGGCCTCGAAACGCCCCTGGTGATTGCCTTGCAGCAACTGCCCGAGGCCGATCGGATTGGCCACCGGCACCAGCTCGATCACGCCATTGAGCGCACCCTGGGCTTCCAGCTCGGTCAGGCGTTTTTTCAGCTCCCAGGCGGTGCGCATGCCGGGCAACTCATCGGCGTGCAGGCTGGCCTGGATATAGGCCTTGCGCTCGCCATGGCCAAAGCGAAACACCGAGACCTGGCGCTCGCAGCCCAAATGGCTCCAGGGCAATGAATGATCGATGCGTTCCATATCAGTGCTTCCGCGGCGCCAGGTAGCCCAGCCAGCGGCGCTCGGCCAACTTGAACAGGCGCACCAGGATGAAGGTCAGGCACAGGTAGAACACGCCAGCGGTGATGTAGGCTTCGAACGGCAGGTAGTACTGGGCGTTGACGGTCCGGGCGGCGCCGGTGATGTCGATCAGGGTCACGATGGAGGCCAGACTGGTGGTCTGCAGCATCATGATCACTTCGTTGCTGTACTGCGGCAGCGCCCGGCGCAGGGCCGACGGCAGCAGGATGCGGCGATACATCTTGTAGCGCGACATGCCCATGGCCTTGGCGGCTTCAATCTCGCCATTGGGCGTGGCCCGCAGGCTGCCGGCGATGATTTCAGCGGTGTAGGCGCTGGTGTTCACGGCAAAGGCCAGGCAGGCACAGAAGGTCGCACTCGACAGCCACGGCCAGAGAAAACTCTCACGCACTGCCTCGAACTGCGCCAGGCCGTAGTAGATCAGAAACAGCTGCACCAGCATCGGCGTGCCGCGGATCACGTAGGTGTAGAGCCAGGCGGTCATGTTGATGACCGGCTGCTTGGAGACCCGCATCAGCCCCAGGGGCAAGGCCGCCAGCAGGCCGAAAAACAGCGACAGGGCCAGGAGTTTCAAGGTGGTCAGCAGGCCGCCCAGGTACAGCGGCATCGCCTCCCAAATGACGTTGTAGTCGAAGATCATAGATCAGCCGCCCTTACGCCTACCGAGTAGCGCTTCTCAAGGTAACGCAGTGCCAGCAACGAGACGCTGGTGATCACCAGGTACATCGCCGCCACTGCAAGGAAGAAGGTGAAAGGCTCGCGAGTGGCGTCTGCCGCCTGCTTGGCCTTGAACATCATGTCTTGCAGGCCCACCACCGAAATCAGCGCAGTGGCCTTGGTCAGGACCAGCCAGTTATTGGTGAAGCCGGGAATCGCCAGGCGAATCATCTGCGGCACCAGTACCCGGAAGAACACCTGAAAACTGCTCATGCCGTAGGCCATGCCGGCTTCAGCCTGCCCCTTGGGGATGGCCATAAAGGCGCCGCGGAAGGTTTCCGACAGATAGGCACCGAAGATGAAACCCAGGGTGCCAATACCGGCTGCCAGCGGGTTGAGGTCGATGTAGTCGTCAAAACCCAGCAGCGGTGCGACGCGGTTGAGCAGGTCCTGGCCGCCGTAGAAAATCAGCAGGATCAGCACCAAGTCGGGAATCCCACGGATCACCGTCGAATACAGATCGCCCAGCCAGGCCAGCCAGCGCACCGGTGACAGGCGCAGCGCGACCCCGATCAGACCCAGAACAATGGCCAGGGCCATGGACGACAAGGCGAGCTGAAGCGTCAGCCAAGCGCCATCGAGGATGACAGCCCCGTAGCCTTTCAACATGATTCAGGTCCTCGAAAATTGGGATGAAAAAATGGCGCAAACTTCAGAGATTCTGCTGCTTGCGCCATCTCGGACTGACTGCTTCGACGTATTACTGGCCGTAAATATCGAAGTCGAAGTACTTGTCCTGGATTTGCTTGTACTTGCCGCTCGCACGAATGGCGGCGATGGCAGTGGTGATCTTGTCTTTGAGCGCATCACCCTTGCGCACTGCAATCCCTACGCCGTCGCCGAAGTATTTGACGTCGGTGAAGGCCGGACCCACGAAGGCGAAGCCCTTGCCGGAATCGGTTTTCAGGAAACCGTCGTTCAACAGGGTGGCGTCGGCCACGGTGCCATCGAGACGACCGGCGGCCACATCCAGGTAGATTTCGTTCTGCGAACCGTAAGGCTTGATCTCGGCACCCAGTGGCGCCAGCACTTCACGGGCAAAGCGTTCGTGGATCGAACCACGTTGCACGCCAATGTTCTTGCCTTTGAGCTCGGTCAGGCCATCGCTGATCTGAGTGCCAGCCTTCATGACCAGACGTGCCGGGGTGTTGTAGTACTTGCCGGTGAAGTCCACGGACTTCTTGCGATCATCAGTGATCGACATCGACGACAGGATGGCGTCGATCTTGCGAACCTTGAGGGCCGGGATCAGGCCGTCGAACTCTTGCTCGACCCATACACACTTGACCTTCATCTCTTCACAGAGGGCGTTGCCGATGTCGTAGTCGAAACCGACGATGCTGCCGTCCGGCGCCTTGGAGGCAAACGGAGGGTAAGCCGCTTCAATACCAATTTTCAGGGGCTTTTCATCAGCGAATGTCGGCAGGGAGAGCACGGACAGTGCCAGGGCGCCAAGAAGCACGAGTTTCTTCATCTTAGGACTCCATCGGTAAAGGGCGAAAACGGCAGAGTGAGCGACAGCCCAATATGCGAATGGGTGGAACCTGATTAGCGGCGCAGCGTCCTGGGCAGCCCGGCGAAAATCCAGCACAGGCGACGACGAGCGAGTGATCGGCATTCTAACGACAGGCCGGAAGCCGATATTTCTTCAATGCGACAACAAATTACACAAGCATCGAGAAAGCCGGTCAGGCGCATTGACAGCTCTTCAGGTTTATGCAAGAGCAAAAGAAATGGAACCGATACATGCTGCAAATTGCGGGCCTATTATTGGCAAAGCCTTCTATTCCGGCAAGCTCAGCGTAATGACTTATTTTTTACCTGGATAAAACCAGCCCGAAAATGGGGCCTGGCGTTTCCCATTGCCCCGCTATTGGGCGCGGGGTTACACCTTGGGCGATCCCGGTAACATTCAGATACGTCCGATGGACAAAACCGATATTTATCATCTCTGTAGCCGCTGCCCCAATGCCCGCAACCGCCCCATAGCCGCTGCCGCCAGGCTGCGCTGGCCGGACCCGGCACCTCAGCCCCTCAGGGCCAGTCGACGTCTTTACAAGCACCGACGCCAAGCAAAAAAAGCCCCGCCAGGCGCAAGGCCGGGCGGGGCTCGATGACAGGCAGCGCGTGTTACGCGACGTTCATCGTCTTGTGGGTTTCGATCAGATGCTGCACCACTCCCGGGTCAGCCAGGGTCGAGATATCCCCCAGGCCGTCGTACTCGGCAGTTGCGATTTTGCGCAGGATACGCCGCATGATCTTCCCGGAGCGGGTCTTCGGCAGGCCTGGCGCCCACTGAATCACGTCCGGCGAGGCAATCGGACCGATCTCCTTGCGCACCCAGTTCTTCAGCTCAAGGCGCAGCGCTTCGCTCGGCTCTTCGCCACCATTGAGGGTGACGTAGACATAAATGCCCTGACCCTTGATGTCGTGTGGCACCCCGACCACCGCCGCTTCCGCGACTTTAGGGTGGGCGACCATGGCGCTCTCGATCTCGGCGGTGCCCATGCGGTGCCCGGAAACGTTGAGTACGTCGTCCACACGCCCGGTGATCCACCAGTAACCATCCTCGTCACGACGTGCACCGTCACCAGTGAAGTACATGCCACGGAAGGTCTTGAAGTAAGTATCGACGAACCGGTCGTGGTCGCCATAGAGCGTGCGCGCCTGGCCTGGCCACGAATCGAGAATCACCAGGTTGCCTTCGGCAGCGCCCTCGATGATGTTGCCCAGGTTGTCGACCAGGGCCGGCACCACACCAAAGAACGGCCGCGCGGCAGAACCCGGCTTCAGCGCATGGGCGCCCGGCAACGGGCTCATCAGGGTCGCGCCGGTTTCGGTCTGCCACCAGGTATCGACGATCGGGCAACGGGATTGACCGACGTTCTTGTAGTACCAGTCCCAGGCTTCCGGGTTGATCGGCTCGCCCACCGAACCCAGCAGACGCAGGCTGCTGCCATCGGCGCCCTCACAGGCGGCGGTGCCGGAGGCCATCATGGCGCGGATCGCAGTCGGCGCGGTGTAGAGGATGTTGACCTTGTGCTTGTCGACGATCTTCGCCACCCGAGTGATGTCCGGGTAGTTCGGCACACCTTCGAACAACAGGGTGGTCGCGCCATTGGCCAGCGGGCCGTAGACAATATAAGTGTGGCCGGTGACCCAGCCGACGTCGGCGGTGCACCAGTAGATTTCCCCCGGCCGGTAGTCGAATACGCGCTCGTGAGTCAGGGCCGCATACAACAGGTAGCCGCCGGTGGTGTGCTGCACGCCCTTGGGCTTGCCGGTGGAGCCGGAGGTATAAAGGATGAACAGGGCTTCTTCAGCGCCCATTTCCTTGGGTGCGCAGACGGTGCCGGCAACCTTCATCAGGTCTTCGTACCAGATGTCGCGATGCTGGTTCCACTTAATGCTGCCACCGGTGCGCTTGCACACGATGACCTTCTGGATGCTGCTGGTTTCCGGGTTGGTCAGGGCGTCGTCGACATTGGCCTTGAGCGGGATCTTCTTGCCGGCGCGAATGCCTTCGTCGGCGGTGATCACCACTTTCGAGCGGCAGTCGATGATGCGACCGGCCAGGGCTTCAGGCGAGAAGCCGCCGAATACCACCGAGTGGATGGCGCCGATGCGGGTACAGGCCAACATCGCGACCACGGCTTCGGGGATCATCGGCATATAGATAGTCACCACGTCGCCGCGGTGTACGTCCTGGCCACGCAGGGCGTTGGCGAATTTGCAGACTTCTTCGTGCAGCTCGCGATAGGTGATGTTGCGGCTTTCGGCAGGGTCATCGCCCTCCCAGATGATCGCGATCTGATCGCCGCGCTCAGCCAGGTGCCGGTCCAGGCAGTTGTAGGAAACGTTGAGGGTGCCGTCGGCAAACCACTTGATGTCGACATGGTGATCGTCGAAGGAGGTCTGCTTCACCGTGGTGAAAGGCTTGATCCAGTCGAGGCGCTTGGCCTGCTCGCGCCAGAAGCCGTCGGGGTTGACGACCGACTGCTGGTACATGGCCTTGTAGGTCGCCTCGTCAGTCAGCGTATTGGCCGCAACCTCGGGACGAACGGGATACAGAGAAGCCGCACTCATCTTTCTTACCTCGGTGACATAGTTGTTGTTGTATGCCCCTGTTTTAGCCGGGGCGGGCCTATAGAACCATTCGACGATGGTAGTAACAAGCCCCTACAAAACGTCCTATTTACCTCATCAGCCGCTCTAGCACGCAGGCTGTAGCCAATTCCGGGTGATATTGAAAAGACCCCGAATGTGGGCCAACGGCCCGAAAATCCGGGGATTGTTACAAAATCCGTCAATAGTGTTTATCAAAAGCACGGCTATATGCCGGCCGCCCAGACGCCTAAAATCGATCTCGCCAACAAGGCAAAGTGATTAACCAAGTTGCAGCCCCCACGAAGGCAGTTAATCCAAAACACTTACTCAAGTTCCACACGCAACCCCAAAAAGGTTGCGTGACCCCACACGACCTTAGAAAGGTAAATTTGAAATGAAAGCTTTATTAGTTCTGGCCCTCAGCAGTCTTTGCGTCACTGCGATGGCTGACGAGATCCCGACTGATGTTGCCAGCCAGCAAACACCGGTAGAGGAATACTCTTACTCATCCGACCTGGACATCGCCAAAGTTATCTCCATGAGCGAAGTTCCCAGTGTGTGTGAAGTTGTACCGGCGCGAATGGAGTACGAAGACTCCAACGGCCAAAGACATATTCTGCAATATCGCGTCATGGGCAGCGGCTGCTCTAACGGCTGAGAGCCAAGTTAGTTTCAAAAGACTTTATAACTGCCGGCCGCAAGAAATCACTCTTGCGGCAAAGATGCCCGCCACACACCGGCTCACGGGACTGTTGCAGAGCATCGCCTAATCGAGACGCGAACACGGCACTCGCACTCGACCGATTCCCTGAAATTTCGTTTAGCGCCTTGCAGCCCTGGCCGGCCATGCGTGGAGAAGCCATCACAAACAAATCGATATAATCGATTATTAAACGGCATTTTTTGCGCTTTTTAATCAATTTAATCCGATTAGTATGAGCTTCACACCCACCGCACAAAACGAACAACACCCGGAGCTACCGACATGAAAACCAAACTGATCCTCGCCCTGACCCTCTCTGTACTGGCCGCCAACACATTTGCCGCTGACGGCTATGACCGTACCGGCTCGGCCATTGCCGCCGATGGTTATGACCGCACAGGTTCCGCCACCTTTGTTGAGGACGGTTATGACCGCACTGGTTCGGCCACCTTTGCCGAAGACGGTTATGACCGCACCGGCTCCGCCACCTTTGCCGAGGACGGTTATGACCGCACCGGCTCGGCCACTGTTGCCGAAGATGGCTACGACCGTACTGGCTCCGCCACCTTCGCCGCTGACGGCTACGATCGCACCGGTTCGGCCAACCTTGGCTGATCCCGGCAGGCGACTTCACAGCCCGACTCCGGTCGGGCTTAGTAGTGTTTGAAGCCGACCAAAACCACCTCAAACCACTACATCTAGTAAAAAACCCAATTTTCCGGCCTTTTTCGGCCTCTATTTTCACCGTCAAAAAAAAATCTTCAGCCCCCCTTCCACGGCCAAAGCCCTGTAAACCCTCGCTTCGCCCTCAGTGCCTTCCCTTTGTGAGCCAACCTGCGCTACTTGGTCGCCCCACAGGCCTGAAAAAATCCCTATAATGCGTCCTCAAAACGGGGCCGCAACATTCCCTTACCGGATTGCAGTCACCGGCTGGACCCGCGCACGAGCCGACAACCTCAGCTCCACCCGACGGCCGTTCCAGACCTCCGTACACATATTCCGTTATTGCCTGCGTTCAGCTGCTGCAACAAACGACTTTCTATAGATCAAATGCGGCCAAGTGAGGCCGTGTGAAAAGCCAACCCTTTTGTTTTCACACGGGCATCTGGCCCTCATGCAGGAGACGACACGTCATGCTGAGCTGGGACGAATTCGACAAAGAAGAAGGCGAAGTTGCCGCTAAAGGCGCCAACGCCGGCCACGCTTCTGAAGCCAACATGGACCGCCTCGACAGCGCCGGCGGTGCCGCTGCTCTCGAAGCTCGCGCAGTAACCGCCAACGACTCCGCCGCGATCATTCGCGCCAAGGCCGCCCTCGACAAGCTCGACGTCGCCGAAGGCCTGGCCGAGCTCGAAGGGGCTTCTGCCCGTGTGGCCGTCGACGAAAAGCGCATGATCAACTGCCGCGCCGACCTCAACCAGCTGGTGCCATTCAAATATGACTGGGCCTGGCAGAAGTACCTGGATGGCTGCGCAAACCACTGGATGCCGCAAGAAGTCAACATGACCGCCGACATCGCCCTCTGGAAAGACCCGGAAGGCCTGACCGACGACGAACGCCGCATCGTGATGCGCAACCTGGGCTTCTTCTCCACCGCCGACTCCCTGGTTGCCAACAACCTGGTCCTGGCGGTGTACCGCCTGATCACCAACCCGGAATGCCGCCAGTACATCCTGCGCCAGGCGTTCGAAGAGGCGATCCACACCCACGCCTACCAGTACTGCATCGAATCGCTGGCCATGGACGAAGGCGAAATCTTCAACATGTACCACGAGATCCCATCGGTCGCTAAAAAAGCCGCCTGGGGCCTCAAGTACACCCGTTCGATCTCCGATCCGAAGTTCGAAACCGGCACCGTCGACACCGACAAAGAGCTGCTGCGCAACCTGATCGCCTACTACTGCGTTCTGGAAGGCATCTTCTTCTACTGCGGCTTCACCCAGATCCTGTCCATGGGCCGTCGCAACAAAATGACCGGCGTCGCCGAGCAGTTCCAGTACATCCTGCGCGACGAATCCATGCACCTGAACTTCGGCATCGACGTGATCAACCAGATCAAAATCGAAAACCCGCACCTGTGGGACGCCGAGATGAAGGAAGAAGCCTCGCAAATGATCCTGCAAGGCACCCAGCTGGAAATCGAATACGCTCGCGACACCATGCCGCGCGGCGTACTGGGCATGAACGCAGCGATGATGGAGGACTACCTCAAGTTCATCGCCAACCGTCGCCTGTCGCAGATCGGCCTCAAAGAAGAATACCCAGGCACCACCAACCCGTTCCCATGGATGAGCGAAATCATGGACTTGAAGAAAGAGAAAAACTTCTTCGAGACTCGGGTTATCGAGTATCAGACCGGTGGGGCGTTGAGCTGGGATTGATTCCACAAGCTCGCCTGAGTTTTCCGATCATCATTTGAATCGGTAAACACCAAAAAGCCCTGACCTGGTCAGGGCTTTTTTATGGGCGGTCGGGTCGGTCGCTGGGCGATTACAGCCCGAAGCCTTAAGCACCTCAGCCCTTCAACACCCCAGCATCATTCGGGCATGTCGGCTCAGGCGTGGTCTCGAACAACTCCTTGGCCCAGCGCTCGGCGGCGGTGTACCAGGCGACGCTGGTGTTGGCGATCTCCTGTTGTGCCTGTTCCGAGCCATTGACAGCGGCTTTGTGCAGCCAGAGTTTTCGCTGTTTCTGATCCAGGGGGATATCCCCTTGCCCAAAGCCGTAGGCGTAGCTCAGCGCGTACTGCGCGGGGGCATAGTTTTGTTGGGCGGACTGGCACAGCCAATACCCGGCTTTGCGATCGTCGCTGCTGTAACGCGCGTCCCATTCATCGAGTTGCCCATCGGCCGAGGCGAAGGCGTCCTCGACGCCTCGGTCAGCGCTCCAATACAGCTTGCTTAAGGCGAACTGGGCTTCGGCATTGCCTTTTTGGGCTGCCTGTTCGTAGAAGTACATGGCGGTTTTCACGTCCTGCTTGACGCCGGTTCCCTGCAAATGGCTGGCGGCGAGTTCCATGAGCGCCAGGTCCAGGCCGTGTTTGGTCGCAAGCGTCAGGTACTTGATCATTTTCTTCTGGTCGGGCTCGCCGAGCAGGCCGTCGCGGTAAATGATCGCGATCTCGAAGGCCGCGCGGTCGTTGCCCAGCTCCGCAGCCCTGCCGTACCAGCGTATGGCACCGGGATAATTCTGTTGGGTGTAATAGGTGTAACCCAGGTTAAAGGCTGCGGCGACATCGCCTTCGTCGGCCTTTTTGATCAGCGCCATCTCCTGCTCATAGCCCTCGGCAGCCTCGACGGTGAAAGGCAGTGCATCGTCGGCTTGAGCCGCATGCGCGGTCAGGGAAGTAAAGCCGAGCATCACATAGAGCAACCAGCGTGGGCAGCGCGTCATAAGCAACGTCCTTGTAAAGGTGGGTACAACGGCGGATGCGTGATGATCCGGGGTGGACAGAGCCTACTCGCCCTGCTTGTTCGCCAGCAAGGCAGCCGATCCGGTTGATCGGGCACGGCATGCAAAGAATGCGTGCAGCCAACCGGTGCTACCGCTATAAAAGGCCCTCTTCGCTCAAGGATCCGGCCCCATGAAATTCGACCTCGCCTACTGCATCAGCCTCGACGACAAGTTGTCGATCTATGACGTGCGCGATCTGAATTTCGACGAGACTCTGGCCTTCGACTCGGCGAAAGAGCAGTTCCAGTGCCCCAACGATGCCTGCCGCAGTGCGTTCGAGGCCGGCAACGGCTTGGGTACCTTCAACGCAAAGAACATCAATTACATCCGCACCCCGCACTTCAAGAACCTGCCGGGCACCCTGCATATAGAGGGCTGCCCTTATGGCAGCAGGACGCTGGCTGGCGAACTGGACAGCAGCGAGAACGAGGACGCGCGTGAAGAGCACTTCCCGTCCGAGCTGTTGCTGGCCCGCCGCGAATACCAGCGCAAGCCTGCCGCCAGGACCGACGCAGTCCACGCCCCTCAGGACATTCCCGCGCCCGCCTCCCGCAGCGATACGCCCTACACCGCTCGAGACACTGCGCCGGATAAAACCAGCGTCTTCGCCCATCCGGTGGAATGCTTTGTGTCGAATATCGACGACAAGGAGTTGCTCAAGCGCATGCCGCTGAAGATCGGCGAGCACAGCGCGTCCTATGCCACGTTTTTCAAGAAGATCGAGTACCTGCAAGACAACAGGGGCTTGATCTACTGGGGCAGGATCAAGGAGATCAAGGACTACAACCTGAGCTTTCGCATCGATTTCGAGCAAAAGGTCTGGCTCAAGAAAGACCCCGACGCCAAGAAAAAGCCCTATTCGGTCAATGTTTACCTGAGCAAGAAACTGATCGACAACTACCGCAAGCGCAACGCTTTCCTCGAGGAGATCAAGCACGCCATCGACAGCAAGCGGGAGTTGTATTGCTTCTTTTACGGGGTGACGCCGGAGCTGAAGCAGGTGCCGAGCAAAAAGAGCCCCGATCAGACGTTCGAGGTGTTCAGCGCCAATATCGAGAGCCTTGAGCACTTCATCATTCGTGAAGCGCCGGGGCTCAAGGCGCAGTCAGCCACAGGCTCTTAGTCAGGCAGGTGCAACGGGACCCCGCCCGGGGTCTTTTTGACGATGGAGTACGGCAGGTAACTCCAGCTCGGCCAACGGCAGGCCGAGGCCGCCTGGACGAAGTCAGGGTTGAAATACAGGCCCTTGGCGGTGAAGTACCAGTTGGCAAATTTCCAGCGCTGCTCATTGTCGTAGTCGCAGCCGCCCTGCTCGCCGGCGCCTTTCATCTGTCGCGGGTACAGCTCCTGGAAGTAACCCACCAGCCAGCGACCGAAGAGGGTGTTGCGATAGTCGTAGTAGGCGTCAGTGATTTCGGCCGGGTAATGGTCGCGCCCTGGCATGAATTCCTCGTAGTGAATCGGCTCGCCCTCGGCGATCCACATCACGTCCTCCAGGGTCAGGGGTCGGCCCGTGCTGGCATCCAGGTTGATCGGAAACTGATCCTGATTGGGGCTGGCGCCGCCACACATGAACTCATGGCTGACACTGACGCTGATCACCGAGGACGTCAGCAGCATCGGCTTGGCCGTCTGCTCGAAAGAACCCTCGTCACCGCCGGCCAGCAGACAGCCGTGATAGGCCACCACCGCCTGCCACAAGCTGCTCGACAGCTGCAGGTTGATGGCCTTGAGCGCCGGCTGCGGGTAACCGGCAACCACTTCAAACAGGGTCGCGCCGGATTCGGGCTCGCTCCACCATTGCAGGCTGTAGCCCATGAAGTTCTGCTTTTTACCGGGCTTGAGCTTGAGCTCCAGCAAACGCAGGTAATCATAGGGCGCCATGTCGTGCATCAAGGCCAGGTACGGAATCGGTTCGGCCGGCAGTGGCGGGATCCGCGCCGGGCTTAATTCGATCTTGAGGCTCTTGCCATCGGCGCCTTTCCATTCGCCTTGCCAGCCCTTGGCCGAAGGTTCCAGGCGCAAACCGGGGTGGGCGCTGCTGCTGCCCCAGCGACTTTCCTCCAGCACCAAGGCGTCGCCCTCGCGCTTGCCTTCAAGGCGCAGGTCCTTGTGGTACTTGCGGTAGAAGTAGCGCCCCTGAACATCCCCCGCCATGTCCTCGAACAGCTCGACGACAATCGGTGCCTGGCCGAGGGTGCCGGTGAATACCTGCTTGCCCTCGCTGGCCCAGACCGGGGCCGTCAGCAACATCGAGTAGAGCGTGAAGCGGCAGGTCCGCAGCAGCAGTCCTTTGAACATTGAACGGTCCTTGAAAAACGAGCAGGCGCCCGGCAGATGAAATAAGCGATTCAGGGTAATGGCAACGCCAGGCGACCGGGATGCTGCCTGACAAGGCTGTAGGGCAATACGCTCCACACCGGAGCCCGGCACTCGCCCTCGCTGTGGGAAAAAGCCGGAAGCACATGCAATCCCTCTACTCCCAGGTACCAATTGACGTACACCCAGCGCTGCACATTGCTGTAGTCGCAACCCTCCTGATCGCTGGCTGGAGGGGTCAGGCCCTGGGGGTGAAGGGCCTGGAGCTGGCTGATCAGCCAGGGGGCAAGACGCTGCCGGCGATACTCGGCAAAACCGCTGGAGTCGACATCGGACTCCTCCTCGCCCCAGCCATTCTCATCTCGCACGTAGCGAAATGCCCGGCCCTCGCCGAGCCACAACAGGTCCTCCAGGGTCAGTTCCCGGGCGGTGTCCACCTGCAGATTGAAGCCGGCCTCGATTTCGTCCGGGTGCGGCCCGCCGCAATCCCAGCTCCTGGAAATACTGACACTGAGCAACGCCGGGCTCAGCAGTTTGGGGCGAGCTTGCTGCTCATAAACCGCTGCCTCGCCGCCATTGAGCCGGCACTCGTGGTATTGCTCCACGTCGCGCCACAGGCGCGTCATCAGTTGCTGATTCATCCGTGTGCGCTGCTCAGTTGGGTAACCTTCGACCACTTCGAACAGGCTGACGTTGGACTGCGGTTCGCGCCACCACTGCAGGGTGTAGCCCATGAACACCTGTTTCTTGCCCGGTTGCAGGGTCAGGCCCTGCAGCCGCAGGTATTCATAAGGCGCACCGGTGTAGAGCATGGCCAGGTACGGCAGCGCATCACTGGGCAGAGGCGGCAGTTGGGCCAGGCTCAACTCGACCTCGAGTTGCTTGCCCTCGGGGCTTTGCCACTGCCCCCGCAAGCCGCTGGCAGTCTCGCGCAAGCGCAGGTGTGGCAACGCCTTGCCATCCCCGCCCCAGTCATCGCCTTCGACCAGGCTGATGAGTTGCCCGTCGCGGTGACCATTGAGCACCAGGTCCAGGTGGTACTTCTGGTAGAAGTAACGGCCATTCACCTCGTTGTCATTGGAGCTATCAAGCATCAGGACAATCGGCATCTTGCCCAGGGTGCCGCGGTAGACCCGGGGGCCTTCGTCCGCCCACAGCGAACTGCACAGCCCAAAACACAACACGGCGGCCAGTGACAGCTGGCGCAACAGTCCCTTGAACATTGGATGATCCTTGAATAAAGAGGCCGCAGGCCACGGTTCGATGGGATCAGGGCCGGGCATACAGGCTTGGCTCCGGCAGCTTCAGCCCGGCCTTGCCCGGATACTGCTGCAACACCGGGTACGGCAGCACCGACCAGACCACACCACCACACCATTGCAGTTTTTCCGGGTAGACCGGCGACAGGTATAGGCCCTGGGGCGTGAAGTACCAGGCCGGGTTCCGCCAGTGGCTGGGGTTATTGAAATCACAGACTCGATCGGCCTCTTCCGGGGCCAGCATGGGTTGCGGATACAGGCTCTGCAACTGTGCCACCAGCCAGGGCGCAAACACCTGGCTACGGTAATCGTCGAAGGCCTTGGCCTGCGTTTCAGGCAAGTGCCCGTCAGCTTGGCGCCGCCGGTCACCCACATTCATCGCCGGGCCCTGGCCCACCCACAACACGTCTTCCAGAAACAGCGGCTGAGCGCTATGGGCGTCGAGGTTGACCGGCTGCTCGCCCTCGTCGGGGGTTTCGTCGCCACAACGCCGGGCTATGTAAAAGCTGGCGCTGACGATCTCCGGGGTCAGCAACGTGACCGAAGTACTGGCCTGGTGATAACTGTCATCAGCGCCGACCTTGGCCAGGCAGGTGAAATGCGCCGCCACTTCAGACCACAGGCGCTGGCGCAGGTGCTGGTTGATCCGCTCGCGCTCCTCGGGCGTATAGCCTGAAAGCACTTCGAACATTTTTATTTTCGAGGTCGGCTCGGTCCACCATTGCAGGCTGTAACCCATGTACTCCACCGGCTCACCGGCCGTTAGCTGCAGCCATTGCAAACGCAGAAAATCGTAGGGCGATGCCTGGTAGGTCTCGGTGAACACCGGCTGTGCCTCGGCCTGTGGCGGGTCAACCCGAGCGGGATCGAGGGTCAGCAAGGTCTGCCGCCCTTCAGCGCTTATCCACCGGCCCTGCCAGCGACCATCGGGGATTTTTTTAAGGCGCATCCGGGCAGAGGGCGTATAGCGATCCTCGGCGTGCTCCTCGAGCAGCAACTGGTCGGCTTCGAGCGTGCCGGCAAAGCGCTGATCATGCGGGGCGTTTTTTGCAAAGTAACGACCACTGACCTTGGCCGGGTTCCTCAGGTCCAGTTGCAGCACAATCGGGGTGCTGTCCAGGGTCCCGGTATACAACCCGTCCACCGGCCGCGCCTGCCGAGATGGCCACAACCCAATCACCACCAACAATGCCAGCAGCGCCATGGCGACCCAGAGTGCGCGCCAACCGAAGCGTCCTTTGTACATTCAGCCTTCCTTGAACAGGGGGTGACAGGAACGAGACCTGCCTGCCTGATAACGGCGCTGAAGTATGGCGAGGTTGGCCGGCAGAATCGACTGCTGGCGCGTTAAAGATTCAAGCGTCGGGAAGGCGAATTCAATGCCAGCACATGCTCAACAGCACCAGCAGCAAGAGGCCGATATACACCCGCGCATGCAGGCGATCGGCAATCCGCCCGATCCACGGCGACGCCAGGCGAATACCCAGCAACGAGCCAAGGGTCAGCACCGTGAAGGCCAGCAGGTCGACATAGCCGATAAACCAGGGGCCCAGGTCGAAATCGCTGAACCCGGCCAGCACCAGGTAAGTCAGGGTGCCGGCTAGGGCCACCGGCACACTCAGCGGGTTGGCCATGGAGGTGGCCTGGGTCATGCTCAGCCCGCAACGGCGCAACAGGGGCACGGTCATGACGCTGCCGCCCACGCCGAGAAAGGTTGCAATGACACCGATCCCCAGGCCGCTGCCGGCCGTCCGCGCCGGCCCCAGGAGGCGCGGCGTGGCGTTGGCTGAGGGTTGTAGAAAGCCGCGACGCAGCACGCAGTCGGCGATGGTCAAACCCAGGTAGGCGATAAAGGCGTAGCGAATCACCTCGCCATCCACCCAGCTCGCGGCCAGCGCACCGAACACCGCGCCAAGCCCGATATAGCCACCCAGGGGCCACACATACTCGCGGAGCAGGTTGCCGGCGCGCCGGTGTTTGAAGGTGGCGAGCAGCGCGTTGACGATCATTACGCAGGTCGATGTGGCCACCGCCACCTGCATCGCCGACTGGCTGATCGCGCTGTCGCTGCCATGACTGGCCAGCAGCAGGCGATAGAGCAAGGGCACCACCACAAAGCCGCCGCCAAACCCGAACAGAACCGCGGTGACGCCGCTCAGGCAGCCAAAGAGTGCGAGGAGTAAATAAAGCATCGAACACCGTCCATCAACAGAAAGAACGCGAACGATAGAGCGCAGACCCTTGGCTTGCTTGCGTAAGCCAGCCAATACTATTCGCGTTTACGCCAACTGCCGGACGGTGCCTGGATGCGCAATATTTCGATCAACCAACTGGATCACACGCCGCGCCCGGTGGTGGCGATCGGCACCGACTACCCCGACGGCTATCTGCTGGCGCGCCACAGTCATCGCCGTGCCCAATTGCTGTATGGCGCCACCGGGGTGATGCAGGTCAGCACCCGCCACGGCAACTGGGTGGTGCCGCCGCAGCGCGCGGTGTGGATCGCGCCGCAGGTCGAACATGAGGTGCTGATGCTCGGGGTGAGCACCCGCAGCCTGTACATCGAACCGGCACGCGCACCGTTGCTGGGCAGCGAGTGCCAGGTGATCAGTGTCTCGCCCTTGATGCGCCAACTGCTGCTGGAGGCGGTCGAGATGCCACTGGAGTACCAGCAAGACGGCCGTGATGGGGTACTGGTCAGCCTGCTGCTGCATGAGCTGGCGCGCACTACCCGCCTGCCGCTGCATATCCCCCTGCCGGCCGACGCTCGCCTGCTGGAGTTGTGCCGCTCGTTCCTGCAGCGCCCCAATGCCCATCAGTCGCCGGAACGCTGGGCCGAGCAATTGCACATCAGCCTGCGGACCTTCAATCGCCTGTTTCGCCAACAGACCGACATGAACTTCGGCCAATGGCGACAGCGCGCCTGCGTGGTCCTGGCCCTGGCACGCCTGGCCGCCGGGGAGCCGGTGACGCGGATCGCGATGGATTTCGGCTACGACAGCCCGGCGGCATTCTCGACCATGTTCCGCCGCGTACTGGGGCAAGCCCCCTCGACCTATCTGAACCACCCGCTTTAGAGCCCCGGGAAAAGCCTTGTCACGAACCGCCGGGCCCCAGGCTGAAAATGAGTTTGATTCGGGCGCCAAACAACTGTACAAATAAACAGTACTTTAGCGAACCACCTGTCATCCTCCCGGAGAAAACCATGGCTTCCCTCGCGATGAAAATCACCCTGGAACGTATCGCGCTCTATCAATTCACCCCGGAACACTGCACCCAGGCCCGCGACTTGCTGGACTGGGACATGGAGCAATTGGCTCAAGCATCCGGCGTCTCGGTACAGGCTATCCAGCGCTTCGAAGCCGGCTTCGAATTGCGCGACGTAACCCGCCTGGCCCTGGCGTTTTGCCTCGAGGCCGAGGGCCTGGTGTTCTTCCCCGGTTTCTCGCCCGGCCGTGGCATGAATATCCGCGGCGCCACCCCCAACCCCAAGGAACGGTCTGACTACGCCATGATTGAGTGATCCAGCCACGCATTCAGCGGGCCCGCGGCAACATGCGACAGCACTTGCCGCATGCCCCTGCGGCAAGTGCTGATTGACGGGCGTTACAGGCTGTTGAGGGGCACCGGGGCCGCGGTACTTTCCACGTCCAGCCACCAGGGCGTACCGCGCTGGGGCTGCTCCAGGTTGAAGACCTGGCCCATTTGCGGCGTGGTGATGGCGATGCTGCGCTCCCAGGCCAACTCCAGGATGCGGTCGAAAGGCTCATACCAGGCGTGCATCGACAAATCGAACGTGCCGTTATGAATGGGCAGCAGCCAACGGCCCTTGAGGTCGATATGGGCTTGCAACGTCTGCTCCGGTTGCATGTGCACATGGGGCCAGTCGACGTTGTAGGCGCCGGTTTCCATCAGGGTCAAGTCAAAGGGGCCGTACTGCTGGCCGATGCGCTTGAAACCATCGAAGTAACCGGTATCGCCACTGAAAAAGATCCGTGTGGCGCCGTCGAGCATCACCCACGAAGCCCATAGCGTGCTGTTGCCGTCGAACAGCCCGCGTCCGGAAAAGTGCTGCGAAGGCGTAGCGACAAAGCGGATGCCGGCCACTTCGGTGCCCTGCCACCAATCCAGCTGGCGCACCTTGTCGGCGGGCACTCCCCATTTGATCAGGGTGTCGCCCACTCCCAGTGGCGTCAGGAAGCAGCGAGTTTTATCCGCCAGCTTGAGTACGGTCTGATGATCCAGATGATCGTAATGGTCATGGGACAGAATCACCGCCTCGAGCGCCGGCAACTCTTCAAGGCTGATGGGCGGCTGATGAAAACGTTTCGGCCCGGCCCATTGCACCGGCGATGCGCGCTCGGCAAATACCGGATCGGTGATCCAGAACTTGTCACGCAGTTTTAACAGAACGGTCGAATGGCCCAGGCGAAACACACTGTGATTGGGCGCAGCCAGCAACTGCTCGCGGCTCAATGGTTGTACCGGGATAGCTCCGGCCGGACGGGTATTACGCGGTTTATGAAAAAGCATGTTCCAGAAAATCCGCAACGTCTTGCGCAAGCCTTCACGCTGTACCGGAGCGTGATTGCGATAGGCGCCTTGTTCCTGGCGCGAGGTTTCAAGGCGATTAGCGCCGTTGGCGCGGGAAGAAAGAGTGGCCATGACCAAGTGACTCCAAGGAACGCGGCGTGGTTCCGATGATGCTCTGCGGGATGAAATGGCCAATGCACGCACGCGTCAGCCGACAATCATTGTTCTGCGCTTTCTCCAGACAACAACTACACTGCACAGTGTAGTTTCTAGATTGCAACAACACGCAGAAGAAGTAAACTGCCCGGTGCAATTTCCCCCATCAGCCTTGAACCTCACTTATGACAGCTCCAACGCGCCTCACCGACCGAAAACGCGAAGCCATCATCCAGGCGGCGATCAGCGAATTCCGCGCCAGCGGTTTCGAAATCACCAGCATGGACAAGATCGCCGCGACGGCCGGTGTTTCCAAGCGCACGGTGTACAACCACTTCCCGAGCAAGGAAGAGTTGTTTGCCGAAATCCTGCATAAGCTGTGGACCAGCATCTGCGCCGAATCAGACACCGTCTACCGCCAGGATCGGCCTCTGCGCGAGCAACTCCAGGAGCTGCTGCAGGCCAAGATGCACATGCTCGCCGACGACAACTTCCTCGATCTGGCGCGCGTGGCGATAGCCGCCACCATCCACTCCCCCGAGCGTGCGCAAAACATGGTCGCGCGCCTGGGGGAGCGTGAGGAAGGACTGACCAAGTGGATCCGTGCGGCGCTCGATGATGGCCGACTCAAACCCCTGGCCCCGGAGTTCGCCGCCCACCAGATCCACGGGTTGCTCAAGGCCTTTGCTTTCTGGCCTCAAGTCTCCCAAGGCCAGCCTGCCCTGCCGCCCACGGAGCAGGTAGCGGTCATCGAGTCGGCATTGGATATGTTCCTGGCGTGCTACCAGCTCTGAGCCCGAGCGGCACCTTCTGCCATATAGCCCCACGGATTCGCCGCCCCGCTGCTTGAACACCGCCCAGATAGGGGGGTTCCGCAATGAAATGGCTTCGAAGGACACTGATTATTCTGCGTGGAATAAATGACAATATTCACCGCGCTTATCCGATAAACGGTTCGATCGGATAAACACTCGAGTGATTCAGAGCAATTCGGTGCAGGGAAAAATGGAAAACCAACGCGGCAAAGGGCTGTCATTTGCCAAAAGAATCTATATGCCAAGAATTGTCGGCCTGGGGATCGGCTGCCTTAGCGTATACGCCGCGCTCTACCCACTGCCGATGCCCAACTGGGTCTGGGTGCTGCTGATCTTCAATGGCTTCGTCTGGCCGCACATCGCCTACCAGCTGTCGACCCGTTCGAGCTTTCCCTACCAGGCCGAGCGCCGCAATCTGCTGTACGACTCGGTACTGGGCGGCTTCTGGGCCGCCACCATGCAGTTCAACCCTCTACCGACGGTGACCATTCTCGCGATGATGGCGATGAACAATGTTGCAGCGGGCGGCAAGCGCCTGCTAATCCGCGGTGCGCTGGCCCAACTGGGTGGAGTACTGATTTCCTGGATGCTGTTCGGCCCGGGGTTCGTCAACCACGCCAGTACTGCGCAAATCTACGCCTGCCTGCCGATGCTGACCCTCTACCCCCTGGCCGTGGGCATGGTGTGCTACCGATTGGCAATCAAGTTGTCCGAGCACAAGCGCGCCTTGAGCGCCCTGAGCCGGATCGACAGCCTTACCGGCCTGCTCAATCACGGCTCCTGGAAAGACCTGCTGCACATCAAGTTCCACAAATGTCGACAACAGCAGGCTCAGGCAACGATTGCCCTGATTGATGTCGATCACTTCAAGAGCATCAATGACAGTTATGGCCACATCGTCGGCGACGCCGTGCTGCGCCAGTTGAGCAGTGATCTGCGGCGCAATCTGAGAGAGAACGATCTGGCCGGGCGCTACGGCGGCGATGAGTTCTGCGTGATTCTGCCGAGCCGCTCACTGCATCAGGCCGCTGAAGTGATGGAACGGCTGCGTGAGGTGTTCAGCAACTACCGCCACAGCGAAGTGCCGCAATTGCGGGTCAGCCTGAGCATTGGCCTGGCAGCGTTCCATCCCCGGTTCGACGATGCCGCCACCTGGCTCAACGAGGCCGACAAGGCGCTGTACCGAGCCAAAAACACCGGCCGCAACAAAATCGCCAGCGCCGAACCCACCCAGGATTACCCCGTGGCCAAACTGGCCTGAGCCCTGCCGCCCGTCAAAAAACTTGTACAAAAAGGCTGTTTTGCATTTATTTGTACAAGTTTATTTGGATTTCTCCTGGCGCTAGCCAGCATAATGATGTCATCGCGTAGACCCCAAACTGTCGCCGCCATGGATCGCGTACTGTCACCTGGTGCTCCTAAATTGCCTGGCAGGTGCGTCGTCTTATACAAATGGCGAAAACCCGAGGAAAAACCGCGGCCGTGCATCACATCCATCCTTGCTTTATGTCAGTCATGGAACGCTGATATCAGCAGACAATGCCGAGGCACCCGAGGCTTCGGTATGCAGGCGAACTTGAACAGGGACCGACTTCCCCGTTTTTCCCACTGAGCACCCGCGACCATGCTATTCAAACGCCATAACCAGACCATCCAGAACCTGCAGCAAACCGTCGCCCAACAAGCCAGCATGCTCGACGCCATCGAGCGCTCGATGGCGGTGGTGGAATTTGACATTGACGGCAATGTGCTGCGCGCCAATGACAACTTTCTCCAGACCATGGGCTACCGCGAGCAACAGGTGATCGGCCAGCCCCATCGCCTGTTCTGTACCGAGGCATTTACCCGCAGCAATCAGTACCGCGAGCTCTGGAGCCGCCTGAAAAATGGCCAGTTCGAGTCCGGGACCTTCGAACGTCTCGACAGCAAAGGCCGTTCGGTCTGGCTGGAGGCCAGCTACAACCCGATCCGCGACGCTTCGGGCACAGTGGTGAAGGTGGTCAAATACGCCCTCGACGTGACGACCAGGATCCAGCAGGAAACCGACGCCAAGGGCAAACTGGACGCCATCGACCGGGCGATGGCGGTGATCGAATTCGATCTCTCGGGCAACATCCTCAGCGCCAACCAGAACTTCCTCAATCGCCTCGGCTACAACCTGGCCGAGCTCAAGGGCAAGCACCACCGGATTTTCTGCCCGGCAGAACTGGTCAACAGCAGCGCCTACCAGGACTTCTGGCGCCGGCTCAATCTGGGCGAGTTGTTCAGCGGTCAGTTCGAACGTGTCGACAAGCGCGGACAGACCCTGTGGCTGGAGGCCAACTACAACCCGGTGTATGACGCCAGCGGGCGCCTGTGCAAAGTGGTGAAATTCGCCTCCGACGTCACTTCCATGGTGCAGCAGCACGAACGGGACGCGCAAAGTGCCACCCAGGCCTACCACATCTCGGTCGCCACCCGGAAAGTCGCCGAACAAGGCACCGAGGTGATCCAGCAGGCCGCCAGTGAAATGCGCCATATCGCCGAGAACATCGAGGGCTCGTCCAGCCTGATCGCCCAACTCGGCGAGCGCTCCGAGCAGATCACCGCCATCGTCAACACCATCCGCGCGATTGCCGACCAGACCAACCTGCTGGCGCTCAACGCGGCCATCGAAGCGGCACGCGCCGGGGAACAAGGCCGAGGATTTGCCGTGGTGGCTGATGAGGTCCGGCAATTGGCCGCCCGCACCAGTGGCTCGACCGCGGAAATTTCCGCGATGATCGACGTGATCCAGAACGAGACCCAGCAAGCCATCAAAAGCATGCAAGGCACCCGGGACCGAGCCTCCAAGGGCGTCGGCCTGGCCGACCAGGCAGGCACGGTGATCCTGCAGATTCGTGATGGCACCAGCGAAGCAGTGCAAGCGGTGAGCATGTTCGCCAGCGAGCGCAAGGCGCTCTAATTCGCTCCGGCCCGATGCCATCCAAGGCATCGGGCAATGCCTGACAGGGCTATAGTCGCCCAACGTCCCAGTGCATTGCAGAGAACCCCATGAGCCCGAAAAAACCTGAAGCCGCCAGCCCTGCCGCCCCCCTCGACCACCTGCGCTTTCACCGTCCTCACGCTCATCTCACCAGTACCTTCGGCAACGATACCTTTGCCCTGAAGGCCGAGGCCTTTGCGCGTTTTTTCGGCACCCCGACCTTTCTCGGGGCCCAGACCCTGATCGTACTGGTGTGGATCGGCCTCAACCTGGCCGGCGTGACCACCTTCGACGTCTACCCGTTTATCCTGCTTAACCTCGCGTTCAGCCTGCAGTCTGCCTATGCCGCGCCGCTGATCCTGCTGGCGCAAACCCGCCAGGCGGCACGCGATAAGGCCCAGGCCGACGCCGATGCCCAGCACCGCGAGGCCATCGCGGTGGCCAACGCCGACCGCCAGGCCCAGGCCGCGCAAAACACCGCACAGTTGCTTGAGCTACTGGAGCAGAACACTCAGTTGACGCAGATGACCAAGCAGTTGACCGAACGCATCGAAAGCCTGACCACGGAAATGCACCAGCACTTTGTGCGCAAGGAACCGCCACAGGCCTGAGGCGTCAAGGCAGGCGCACGCCCCGCGCCAGCTCATCAAACAAGGTCACCACCGAGCGCAATGCGCGGCAATCCGGCCGGGTCAGCAGCCACAAGGCGGTATCGCAGCCGCTCAAGGCCTCGCTCAAGGGCTGCAAACCGGAGCCCTCGCCCAACAGGAAGTCCGGCAACACCGCAACCCCCAGCCCGGCACGAGCCAGTTCGCTGACCGACAACATGCTGTTGCAGCGATAGGCAGGCCGCACCCCGGGCCACTGTTGCCGGCGCCAGGCCACCGTCGGGTGATCAGGGAGAAAATCGTCCGGAGCGATCCAGGTCAGCCGCTCCAGATCCACACTTGCCAGCGTTTTCAGATAGGCGTCGCTGGCGCAGACCCGATAAGACACCGCCCCCAGTCGCCGCCCCACCAGGTGCTCGGGCGGCGTGCGGGTCAGGCGCAAGGCGATGTCGGCATCGCGACGGCTGAGGTTGGCGAAATCATTGGAGGTGCACAGCTCGACCGCGAGCGCCGGGTAGGCCGGCATGAAGCGCGCCAGGGCCGGTAGTAGCAACCCCTGCAATACCGAGTCGGTACAGGTCAGGCGTACCGTGCCGCTGATGACTTCACCGCCCTGCTCGACACCGACCCGCGCCGCTTCCAGTGCCTGCTCGGCGCGCTCGGCTTGCTGCGCCAGGGCCTGGGCCAGGCTGGTGGGCAGATAGCCGGCGCGGCTCTTGTCGAACAGCTGCTGACCCAGGGCCGCCTCCAAGCGGCGTACGGCGCGAAACACGGTCGACACATCGACCTTGAGCAGCGCCGAGGCGCGGGCCAGCGAGCCACCCCGGACCAGGGCAAGGATCAGGGCGAGATCGGGGTAGTCCAGTTGATAGTGCGTGGCTGCATTGAACACTTGGGTAAACGCCAATATCGATTGCGTGGACGCCAATCTATAGTGGCGTCCAGCAATCAACAAGCCTTGGCCCCACCGGAGTTCGAGCATGCCCGTCACCACGCCCCAGCCCCCCGTCCGCATTGCCCTGATCGGCGACTACGACCCGCAGATTACCGCCCACCAAGCCATCCCCAAGGCCCTGGAACTGTCCGCCGCCAGCCTTGACCTGAAGGTCGAGGCGCAGTGGCTGGCCACTGAACAGATAGATGCAGGCACGCCGCTGGAGCGTTTCGATGGTTTCTGGTGCGTACCGGGCAGCCCCTATCGCAGCTACGAGGGTGCGATGCGGGCGATTCGCTTTGCCCGCGAACAACAACGCCCCTTCCTCGGCACCTGTGCCGGCTTTCAACATGCCTTGCTGGAGTACGCACGTCATGCCCTGGGCTGGAGCGATGCCGAGCACGGCGAGATTGCGCCACAGGCCGAGCGCGCCGTGCTCTCGCCGTTGAGCTGTGCCCTGGTCGAGGTCCGCGGCACCGTTTATTTGCAGGAAGGCAGCCAGATCGCCCAGGTCTACTCAACCCTGAAGATCGAGGAGGGGTATCACTGCCGCTACGGACTCAATCCGCAATTGGCCCCCCTGCTGCTGAGCCAGGACCTGCATGCGGTGGGCCATGACGCGGCGGGCGATCTGCGGGCGGTGGAGCTTGCAGGCCATCCGTTCTTTATCGGCACCCTGTTCCAGCCGGAACGCGCCGCCCTGGCCGGCAGCGTTGCGCCTCTGGTCAGTGCACTGCTCAACGCCTGCCGGGGGCCGCGCCAATGATCGGACAAACACCCGCCCCGCCCTACTACGCGGTGATTTTCAGCTCCCAGCGCCGCGAGTTCGACGCCGACTACGAGACCGCTGCCACACGCATGCTCGAATTGGCGCAACAGCAGCCCGGGTTTCTCGGCGTGGAATCGGCCCGCGGCGAGGATGGCTTTGGCATCACCGTGTCGTACTGGGCCAGCGAGGCGGCGATCCTGGCCTGGAAACAACATGCCGAACACAGCGCCACCCGCGAGCGCGGGCGCCGCGACTGGTACGCGTCGTTCGACACCCGGGTGTGCAAGGTCGAGCGCGCTTATGGGTTCGAACGCTGAGGCAGGTCCGGCTCAGCCGTGGGCGTGCTTGACCAGGCTGCGCACCGCTGAAATCTCCGGCATGTCGTCGCGGCGCATGTACACCCGCAGGGGTTCGGTGATGTTGATCCGGTCATCGATGTTCTGGTCCAGCAGCAGCTGGATCAGCTCGCGGCTGAGGGTCATGGCCGGGCCGCTGCCCAGGGCCCAGACGAATTCACAGGTGGGGATGATGGCGTCGTCCGCAACGTCCATGCCGAAGGAGTCTTCGCTGAAACGCACGATGTAGCGGCCGGTCTTGCGATTGAAGCCGACAAATCCCTTGAGCTGGTCGGCAGCCTGACAGATAAGCTCGGAAGTGATGCGCATGGTAAACCTCACTGAGGGTCCCGCAGGACTCGTGGTCGATGGTTTACACGCCGGGCAAGAAAAAGAATGTTCAAGGTTTCCCTCTGACGGGGAAACTGCAGGGCCCAAGAGTACTGCAAAGCGCTGCACAAACGTGTGGGAAAAAAGTCGCAGGGGGGTAATGCCGATCAGTTAAGCGATAGAGCGAGCACAAAATAACCTGTGGCGAGTACAGCGATCGTCCTTAACTGACTGGCATTAGTCGCAGGGGGCGCTTTTATGTCGCTGCCGCGATAGCACTGGCGCGCCGCAGTTGTTAAAAGAGAGGCCTCTGCCAATGCCCTCACGAAAGGATTTCGAGCATGCCGGTCACCTTCACCCACAGCGCCCTGTTATTGAGCCTGCTGCTTGGCTTCGGCCAGACCCAGGCTGCCAGCGAGCGGGAGCCCGCCGCACTGGCCGCCAGCAATGGCATTCCTTACCCGGCGGTGATCGCCCACCGGGGGGCTTCGTTCGATGCGCCGGAGTCCACGGCGGCGTCTTACCGGCTGGCCCGCGACCTGGGCGCCGACTACCTGGAGATGGACCTGCAGCGCAGCCAGGACGGCGTGCTGTTTGCCCTGCATGACAACAACCTGCAACGCACCACCGACGTCGCCAGCAAATTCCCCGAACGCAAGGACAGCCCGGCCAACCAGTTCACCATGGCCGAACTGAAAACCCTGGATGCCGGCAGCTGGTTCAACCAGGCCTACCCGGACCGAGCGCGCCCCGCCTACGTCGGGCTGAAGATCCTGACCCTGGATGAAATCATCGACATCGCCCAGGGCAATCCGCAACACAAACCCGGGCTGTACATCGAGACCAAGGAGCCCAGGCAGTTTCCCGGCATCGAACGCGACCTCCGGGAAAAACTCCAGGACCGCGGCTGGCTGAGCCCGGCCGGTTCGAAACTGGCCAAAAGCGAACTGGCGGTCGGCCAGGGCAAAGGCAAGGTGGTGTTGCAGACCTTCGATAAACACAGCCTGGAGCTGCTGCAAAAAGAGATGCCACGGGTGCCGAAGATCCTGTTGCTGTGGGTCGGTGCCGGCAGCATCGAAGCGCAATCCCGGCAGACCTTTGCCGAGAGCGGCGAAAAAACCAAGGCTGCCTTCTACGCCAAACAGCACCCCAAGGACGAGGCTGAATTCAAGCGCTGGGTCGACTACGCCAAGGCCCAGGGCGCCATCGGCACCGGCCCCTCGACCCAGCTCAGTGACCTGGGCGACCAGAGTTACTCCGACCTGGTACAGCCCTGGATGAACCAGTACACCCATGACCAGGGCCTGCTGGTGCACGCCTACACCGTCGATGAACCGGTGGACTTCAAGCAGGTGCTGGATGCCGGCGTCGATGGCATCTTCACCAACCGCACGAGCGAGTTGCTCAAGTACGTCAAGCGCCCGGCGGGCGCCAGCGTCGCGCAACTGCTCGAAGCCAACGGTTACTGAGCATGGGCAGCGGGCGGCGGCTGCCGGCAGCCGAGTGGACCGGACAACTGTGGCTCGGCCGCGACTATGGCTTGATCCACGGTGAGCTGGGGCGTACCACGCCCCACGCCCATTACGCTCATCAGTTGCTCCTGGCCGTGGAACAGCCACTCACCATCAGCCTTGACGACGCCCTGCACACCGGGCGCCAGCTGTTTGTTCCGGCGATGCGCAGCCACGCGATCATCGAGGCACCGGGCGTGGTGTTCACGGTCTATGCCGAACCCTTGCTGATCGATGCCCAGGCGCTGCAAGACGCCGTGCGCAATGCCGAACTGTCGCTGCCCGGACTGGACCAGGCCTTGCGCCAGTGCCCGCGCCAGGCGATCCAGGATCCGCGCATCGAACGGGCGCTGGCGGCGCTTGACGCGGCCCTGGTCGGCAAGGTGCCGGCGGCGTCCCTGGCGGCCCATGCCCATCTTTCCCTGAGTCAGCTGGAGCGGCTGTTTGCCAGCCAGGTCGGGTTGCCGGTACGGCGCCTGGTGCTGTGGCGCCGGCTGCGCCTGGCCATGGCTCTGGTACTGGCTGGCAAGTCGGTGACCGACGCCGCCCATGGCGCCGGTTTTGCCGACTCGGCGCACTTCTCGCGGACCCTCAAGGCGCTGTTCGGCGTGACCGCACGCCAGGCCCTGCAAGGCATTGAGCTGCGCCTGCTGGAATGACTCAACGGCGCAACGGCGGCGGCACCTGCGGCTCGCGACTCAGGGTCGGCGCCTGGAAGGAGTCGAGCAACTGCGGCCAGTAATCCACCGGAAAATCCGGGCGGCTGCCGATGCCCAGGTCGCCGTCGCGAATCGGGTATTCATGGCTATAAAACGCCGTGCCCAGCAGCCAGTCCCACAGGTTGAAGAACAAACCGAAATTCACATCCCCGGCGCGGCCGTACTTCATATGGTGCAGGCGGTGCATCGGTGCCCAGGCGAACACCCAGCGCAATGGCCCCAGGCGCATGTCGACATTGGAGTGCTGCAACAACAGCTGGATGGCGATGGCAAAAGCCAGCAACTGCGCCACCTGCAACGGCAGGCCCAGCACCAGCAACGGCAACAGCCCGGCCGTTGCTTCTACCAACTGGTGCAACGGGTGCTTCATCAAGCCATTGAAGCCATACAAGCGCTGCACGCTGTGATGCACCGCATGCAGGCGCCAGAGCAGCGGCAGGCGATGGCTGGCGTAATGGGCCAGGGTGATTCCGCAATCGGCCACCACAATGGCCAGCAGCACCTGGGCCCACAACGGCCAGGCCTGAGGCCACAGGCCGTCATGGCCGAGCAGCGCCACCAGCCCCGGCACCAGCAGCAGGCCCAGGGCGTTCAGGCTTTCATTGACCAACGCATGCAGCACATCGCGCAGGCGGTCCTGACGCGGGCGGTTCCAGCAGGGCTCATAAGGCAGCCACCACTCGGCTATGAACGACCCCCCCAGCGCACCGACAAACAACAGCGCCAGCCAACCCGGTGCAACCCCGCCCTCTCCCACCAGCCACACCCCGGCCCCGATAAAGCCAAACCAGAACAACGGTGCATAGATACTGCCCATCAAGCCTTTCATAAGGTTCTCCCGTGATCGAGCCCGCAGCATGCAAGCCGGCGCCGTCACGGAATTGAACAAACGGCGCAAAGGTTGCGCCAAATTAAGGGTGAATTAAGTTCGAGCGGCTAACCTGAGGCCACTTAAACAGTTCACTTCAAGGAATACACAGATGAAAACGTTGACTGCCCTGTTCGCCGCTACCGCCCTGACCCTGACCGCTGGCCTGGCCCAGGCTGACGTTCGCCCTGACCTGATTCCGGGGCTGCTCAAGGCTGGCACCATCATGGACCTGGAAAAACTCAACCAGACCGCCCTGGCCCAACACCCCGGCACCACCGCCGCCAATATCACCGACACCGAACTGGAACACTCCGCCGCAGCCGGCTACGTGTACCAGGTGGAACTGCGCGATGCCAAAGGCGTGAAATGGGAAATCGACCTGGACGCCAAGAGCGGCAAGGTCCTGAGCAACAAGCAAGACCAATAAGGCAACCGACATAAAGGCCGCGCGCCCTCAGGGACGCGCGGCTTTTTTGTGGCGCGCCGCTGGCAAACCGGCGCCAGAAACAAATCCGCCGGGGGCCCAAGGAAATTGCCACCCACCCGCGTCAGCTCGCTAGAATCACACCCAGGTTCGGCGGCGCATAAGGTGTCGCGCCTTTTGTGCAGAGAATGAAATGGGGCAGACAGCAGCCGACATCGCCACCATCGGCCGGATCAGCGCAGTGCCGGCGATGTTGCAGGTGATTCGTGAAATGACCGGCTTGCGCTTTGCCGCGGTGGCCCGGGTCACCGATACCTCGTGGCACGCCTGCGCAGTCCTGGATGACCTGGAGTTCGGCCTCAAGGTCGGCGGCGAACTGGACCTGGTCACCACCCTGTGCCACGAAATCCGCTCGGCCCACGTCTCGGTCGTGATCGACAAGGCCAGCGAAGACCCGCACTACCATAATCACCACACCCCACGCCTGTACCGCTTCGAAAGCTATATCTCGGTCCCGGTGTTTCGCACCGACGGCAGCTTCTTCGGCACCATCTGCGCCCTCGACCCGAGCCCGGCGGCACTCAAGGCCAGCGCCATCCAGAGCACCATGGAGTCGTTCGCGCGCCTGCTGTCGCTGCAGATCGAGGCCGAAGAAAGCCAGCAACAGACCGAAGCCGCGCTGCAGCAGGAGCGCCAGACCGCCGAGCTGCGCGAGCAATTCATTGCCGTGCTGGGCCATGACCTGCGCAACCCGCTGTTCGCGATCAATGTCGGTGCCGAACGCCTGCTGCGCAAACACCCGAACCCGGCCACCGACCCGATCGTGCAGCACATTCTCAACTGTGGACGGCGCGCCGCACAGTTGGTCGAAGACGTGCTGGACTTCGCCCGGGGACGCCTGGGGCCCGGCATCACACTGAACATCGCGTCCAGCCAGGATCTGGAGCAAACCCTGCATCACGTGGTGGCGGAAGTGCAGAGCGTGCACCCGGAGCGCCCCATCCAGTGTGTGATCGGCGATTTGCAGGGCATCCACTGCGACCGCGACCGGGTCGCGCAACTGCTCTCCAACCTGGTGGCCAATGCCATCACCCACGGCGCGCCCGAAGGCCCGGTGCAGGTCAGGGCCGAAGTGCGTGAGGGCGTGTTTATGCTGGCGGTGCAGAACCCGGGGCAGATTCCCCCGGCGATCCTGCCCTACCTGTTCCAGCCGTACTCGCGCCCGGCCAGCGACACGCCGCAAGCCGGACTGGGCCTGGGGTTGTACATCGCCGACCAGATCGCCCGCTCCCACGGCGGGCGCATGGACCTGGCCTCAAGCGCCGAGCACGGCACGCTCTTCACCTTCAGCCTGCCCCTGGCGCCTGAAACTCGGGCCTGAAACCCGGGCCTGATCTCAGGCCGTGGTGTCGACCAGCGAGCCGGACGAACTGCTGCTCGAATCCTGCAAGGCTTGCAGCAGTGCGGCGGTGGCGGTCTGCAGCGAGCCGCTGGTGGAGGCGATCTGCGATTGCGCGGCAGCCACCGCGGCGGCCTTGGCATCCTTGCTGTCCTGACTGGCCTGGGCGGCCTGCAGCTGCTGTTGCTGCTCCTGCAACTCTTTCTGCAATTGCGCAATCTGCTTACGCAGCGCCTTGACCGCATCCGACTCGTCGCTGCTGCTGGAACTGCCGCCGGACACCGCAGCCCCCGACGCACCGGCCGCCTTGCTGCTGTCGCCGGAGGCAGCACTGGCCGAGGCAACCCCGGTCTCGGAGCTGCTGGCCTCATCGCTGGCACTGGTCGCCAGCTTGCGGGTGGTGACCTGGGGTTGGGTAATGGAAACGGAGCTGATACTGACCATGGGCATGGGCCTCGTGAGTTGGGGTTTGCCCTACCATCGACGCCAGCCCGGCCAACTTGAGAGTGACTGTGTACCGACCTGGTAAGCAGGCCGATACACAAGGCGCGGCGGTCAGTTGCCCAGGCGCGCGGTGACCTCGTTCAACTGCCCCGACAAGCCATGCAGGTTGCGGCTTGCCGCTTCGGTGCGCTGCACGTTGTCCAGATTGGTACTGGCGATGCTGGTGATCTCGGTCAGGTTGCGCGAAATGTCCTCGGCCACCGAGGTTTGCTCTTCCGCGGCCGTGGCGATCTGGCGGTTCATGTCACGGATCGCCTCCACGGCCACGGTGATCCGCTCCAGCATCGCCCCGGCCTGGGTCACTTGCTCGACGCTCTGCTCGCTGCGTGACTGGCCGCTTTCAATGGCCTGGGCGGCGTCCACCGCGCCGGTCTGCACGGTCTGGATAATCTGGTTGATCTCGATGATCGAGGCCGCCGTGCGCTGCGCCAGGCTGCGCACTTCGTCCGCCACCACCGCAAAACCACGCCCGGCCTCACCGGCGCGAGCCGCCTCGATGGCCGCATTCAGCGCCAGCAGGTTGGTCTGTTCGGCAATCCCGCGGATCACCTCCAGCACTTTACCGATGCGCCCGCTGTCGGTTTCCAACTGGCGAATAACCTTCGCGGTGTTGGCGATTTCGCCGCGCATCAGGGTGATGGTGTGGATGGTGCCCTGCATCACCTGTTCGCCCTGTTGCGCCGAGTGATCGGCATCGTCGGCCGCGCGCGCCGCATCGGCGGCGTGGCGCGCCACTTCCTGGGCCGTGGCAGACATCTCGTTCATGGCCGTGGCCACCTGGTCGGTGCGGTTGAACTGCTCATTGGTGCCCTGAGCCATCAACCCGGCAATGGAGCTCAACTCGCCGCTGGCGCTGTCCAGGTCGGAGGTGCTGCGTTGCAGGCGGCTGAAGGTGTCGGCGAGGAAATCACGCAGGGTGTTGGCGGCCATGGCCAAGCGGCCCAGCTCGTCCTGGCGGTCACTGGCGACACGTTCGGCAAAACGCCCCTGGCTCAGTTGCGCGACATACTCGATCAGGGTGCGGATCGGCTGCACCAGGTTGCGGTTGACCAGCCACAGGCTGAACAGGCCGATCATCAGGCCTGACGCCAGCATTACCAGAATCCCGATCCAGATCGTGCGTTCAGCCGCGGCACTGATCAGCAGCGACTGCTGGTCACCCTGCTTGCGCAACTGGCCGACCAACTCACTCATCTGCTCGCTGGTAGCGCGATCCAGCCCCTTGACCGCCACATCACCGGCCGCCGGATCGGCACCCGCCGCCACATAGGCATCGCGCCCTTTCTGATAGGCCGCACCGAGCTGGCGATGCTCTTCACGCAGGCGTTCGATCTGGCTCTTCAACTGCGCGTCGACACCTGGGGCCATCGCCAACTGGCCCAGAATGCCCTGGACATCGCTCTGGCGGTCTTCGAACAATTTCCAGTATTTGCTGCGCTCTTCAGGCTGTTTGCCGCGCAGCAGGACGTTCTTCCATTCCTGGACCTGGCTCTTGAACTGCAGGTTGGCCTCGTCGACCAGCTGCGAAGTGCGCAGCGGCCCCTCGATCAGATTGCGATAACTTTGCACACCATTGGACAGGAAGTTGAAACACGCCAGGGCGATCAACAACATCGCAAACAGGCTGCCGCTCAACAAGGCGAGCGTTTGCGCGCGCAGGGATTTTTGCAAGAACATCAAATGAGATCTCATGGCAGGGATGGAACACATCCGAAATGGACGTGGGTGGCACACAGACATCCCTGTCAGGGCAATCGACGACGGGCCGATGCTCGACTGCTGTGAGCGTGATCGGCGCGCAGCAGGCTTTCTTGAGCGCCTCCGACCACCGGTAGCAGGGCGCGCATTCTGCACCTGAAACTGTCACAAAAACATCAAAAAGCCTTGCGATGATAAAGCCCAAGTGAACCTGTAAAACGCCTACAGGTGCAGGCTGTGTGAAAACGTAGCGAGTGAAGGCAAGACAAGGCAAAAACAGGCGAGGAAGCGGAGTTTACTGGCTGTAAATGAGCATTCCGAGCCTGTTTTTAACGCAGTATTGCCAAACGCAGTAGTTTTCACACTGCCTGCATGGCTTCCCTCCAGCGAGACTCCATGAACCACAGCATCGACCAAAGCCATCGCGATTCCGATCTGTTCGGCCTGTTGTACGGCTTCAGTTTTCTCCCGGGGCAAGCCGGCCGCGAGTTGGACTCGGCCAAGGCCCTGGAATGCCTGAAACAAGCGGGGGACGGTGAAGAGTTTCTCTGGCTGCACCTGAACCTGGCCCACGCGGCCTGCGAGCGCTGGATGAAGGCTCACCTGGAATTGCCTGAAGAGTTTTTCGAAGCGCTGCATGAAGGCTCGCGCTCCACCCGCATCGAGCATGTGGACTCAGCACTGCTGGCGGTGGTCAACGACGTGGTGTTCAACTTCAGCAGCATGGTCTCATCGGATATATCGACCCTGTGGGTCTGCGCCCGCAGCCGCCTGATTGTCAGCGCCCGCCTGCAACCCCTGCACTCGGTGGACAAACTGCGCTCCTCGGTCAAGGCCGGCGAGCGCTTTCGCTCGCCCCTGGAACTGCTGGTGCACCTGTTGCGCGACCAGGGCGAGGTACTGACCCAGATCGTGCGCAAGACCAGCCAGAGCGTGGACCAGATCGAAGACCAACTGCTGGCGGCCCGGGTCTCCACCAACCGCGCCGAACTCGGGGCCATGCGCCGGGTGCTGGTGCGCCTGCAACGCCTGCTGGCACTGGAGCCGGGCTCGCTGCTGCGGCTGCTCAACCGGCCGCCGCAATGGCTGCAGAAGGAGGACGTCAAGGAGCTGCGCAAATCCACCGAGGAGTTCGCGCTGATCATCAACGACCTCACGGCCCTGGGGGAGCGGATCAAACTGTTGCAGGAAGAAATCGCCGCCAACCTCAACGAACAGACCAACCGCACCCTGTTCACCCTGACCGTGGTCACCGTGCTCGCGCTGCCGATCAACATCATCGCCGGCTTTTTCGGCATGAACGTGGGCGGCATTCCGTTTTCCGCAGATCCCGAAGGCTTCTGGATCCTGGTGGCCCTGGTCGCCACCTTCACCCTGTTCGCCGGCCGCTGGGCCTTTCGCAAACGCCAGGACTACTGAGCCAACGCCCGCTGGCCCCCGATGCCCCTCATCACCCCCTGACCACCACAGCACCTGCCCCGGCCGGAGCCACAAGCCCCGTAGCCGCTGCCGAGCCCGCGAGGCTGCGCTGGCCCTGCGTGACACCCCATACCCCCCCACGCCCACGGCGCCTGAAACGGTATGCAGAAAGGCCCATTCAGATCAGCGGCCCTCCCCAATCGCACAAACACTGACCTGACGCAGTCTCTCTGTAACATTTGGCAACGATCATGGAGCCCACTCCTCCCCTCCACAGGATTGTCCGGCAATGGCCACCCCTTCCCTGACTGCCGCCGCCCCCTCTTCCGCCCGCGAAACCAAGCCCCAGCTGGATAAAAAGGCCAGCCCCTTCACCCTGGTGATGTTTTTCGCGGTACTGGCCATGGGCTTGCTGTTCACCGCCTACAGCCTGATGCACGACATGCACGAACTGGGCACCACCGTGACCACCTGGACCCCGTTCCTGCTGCTCGGCGTGGCGCTGCTGATCGCCCTGGGCTTCGAATTCGTCAACGGTTTCCATGACACCGCCAACGCCGTGGCGACGGTGATCTACACCCACTCGCTGCCGCCGCATTTCGCCGTGGTCTGGTCGGGTTTTTTCAATTTCCTCGGGGTGCTGCTGTCCAGCGGCGCCGTGGCCTTCGGCATCATTGCCCTGCTGCCGGTGGAGCTGATTCTGCAAGTCGGCTCATCGGCCGGTTTCGCCATGATCTTCGCCCTGCTGATTGCCGCCATCCTGTGGAACCTCGGCACCTGGTGGCTGGGGTTGCCGGCGTCGTCGTCCCACACCCTGATCGGCTCGATCATCGGTGTCGGCGTGGCCAATGCCCTGATGCATGGCCGCGACGGCACCAGCGGCGTGGACTGGGGCCAGGCCACCAAAGTCGGGTACGCCCTGCTGTTTTCGCCGCTGATCGGCTTCGCGTTCGCCGCCCTGCTGCTGTTGGCCCTGCGCCTGTTCGTGAAGAACCGCGCGCTGTACAAGGCGCCCAAAGGCAACACCCCGCCGCCGTGGTGGATTCGCGGCATGCTGATCCTCACCTGCACCGGCGTGTCCTTCGCCCACGGCTCCAACGACGGCCAGAAAGGCATGGGCCTGATCATGCTGATTCTGGTCGGCACCCTGCCCATGGCCTACGCGCTGAACCGCACCATGCCGGCCGACCAGGCCCTGCAATTCGCCGCGGTGGCCGAAGTCACCCAGCAGGCTCTGAGCAAAGGTTCGCCCCAGGCGGCGCCCGCCGATCCGCGGCCGATCCTTTCCGATTACGTGCGCAACAAGCAGGCCACGCCTGAGCTGATCCCGGCGCTGGCGGCGCTGGCCGGCCATATCGGCAACGAAGTGAAGGGCTATGGCTCGCTGTCCAAAGTGCCGGCCGAGGCCATGGGCAACGTGCGCAACGACATGTACCTGACCAGCGAAACCATTCGCCTGATGGACAAGAACAAGGTCGGCCACTTTGACGCCGACACCCAGGACAAGCTGCAGCTGTTCAAGCAACAGATCGACAACGCCACACGCTTCATTCCGCTGTGGGTCAAGATCGCCGTGGCCATCGCCCTTGGCCTTGGGACCATGGTCGGCTGGAAACGTATCGTGGTGACGGTCGGTGAAAAGATCGGCAAGACCCACCTGACCTACGCCCAGGGCGCCTCGGCGGAAACCGTGGCCATGCTGACCATCGGCGCCGCCGACATGTTCGGTCTGCCGGTATCGACCACCCATGTCCTGTCATCGGGCGTGGCCGGGACCATGGTCGCCAACGGCGGCGGGCTGCAGATGCGCACCATCCGCAACCTGCTGATGGCCTGGGTCCTGACCCTGCCGGCGGCGATCCTGTTGTCGGGCAGTTTGTATTGGTTGTTTACCCAACTGTTTTGAGCGGACGTGTAGTTGTCAGGCTTGGGCTGCGCTTGGACGTGGGTTGAGGTGGGTCGGGGTATCAGGGAGGGAAATGGTGCATCCGACGGACAGCGTACGAACGCGGCCCGAGTCTGCGGCAGCGGCTACGGGTGTAGCCGCCGTGGTGTTCAGGAGGGAAACAGCTTGCGCAGGCAAGCCAGTTTTTTCTTGTAGGAGCGCCGGGCCTCCAGCGCCTGTTCGAGGGTCACCGCGACGAAACGGGCCTTCTGGTTGGGTTGCATCTGGCCGATCAGGTCGAGGTCGGCGCTGATCACGGTGCCGATCATGGCGTAGCCGCCACCGGACACCGCGTCCCGATGCAACACGATCGGCTCGAGCCCCGCAGGCACCTGGATCGAACCGATCGGGTAACAGCTGTCGACGATGTTCGACGGATCGGAGCCGGCACCAAACGGCTGCTCCCGCGGCTGAAAGCCCAAGGCACTGCCGCCCTTGAAGCGATAGCCGATACGGTCAGCTTCGGAGCCCACGGTCCAGGGCTCGGCAAAAAAGCTGACCTTGGCCGCCTCGCTCAAGCGCTCGTAATACAGGCCGGGCACCACCCGCAGCGTGACCTCGCCACCCAGGGACTGACGTAAAGCCATGGGCAAACTTGCACCGACCCGGCTCTTGCCGCTGTCCACACCCACTGGCAACTCATCGCCGACGGCCAACCGCCGCCCCTGGAAACCGCCCAGGGCGCCGAGGGTGTAAGTGGAACGACTGCCCAATACCAGCGGCACATCGATGCCGCCGGCGACCGCCAGGTAAGCGCGGGCGCCGGCCTTGGGAAAGTCGAAGCGCAACACTTGCCCGGCCTTGACCGCAAAGGCCGTGTCCAGGTGCATGTCCACCCCATCGAGCTTGGGCGTCATGTGCGCGCCGCAGACCGCCACCAGGGCATCGCGGCAAAACTCCAGCTCCGGCCCGACCAGCGTGCACTCCAGCGCCGCCGCACCCGGCGGGTTGCCGACCAGTTGGTTGGCCGCGCTCAAGGCGTATTGATCCAGGGCCCCGGACGGCGGAATACCCAGGTGGTAATAGCCTTCGCGCCCCAGATCCTGCACCGATGTGGCCAGGCCCGGTTTGATGACCTTGATCATGCCAACGCCTCCTGTAACGACTTCGGATAGCCGACCGGGTCGGCGAGAAAGGCATCCAGTGAAAACTCCACCGGCCGGATACGCAGGTCGAAACGGCCGGCCTCCACCTCGGCCACCGCCAGGTCGTAGGCCTCGCGGTCCATGGCTTTGAACTGGACGATGTCGCCGGGGCGGAAGAACACCATGTGCTCCTTCAGATACGCCAAGGTTTGCTCGGGGTCGTAGATCGGTGCCGGGGTCACGCCAAACATCTGATAACCGCCCGCCCCGCGCACCGAGTAGATGCAGCCGAAACAGCCGCCGTGGCCCAGGGTCAGCTTCGGCGTATCGGTGCGTGGCCGCAGGTATTTGGGCACCTGCAACTGGCGCTCGCGCTCGACCATCTGGAACATGAACGGCAAGCCGGCGACAAAGCCGACCATCGACACAAACCAGGGCGCGCCACTGTGGGCCGCGATAAACGCCTCGACGTCGGCCAGGCCGTTGATCCGCGCGGCGTACTCAAGGTCCGTGGCGCTCGGGTCCTGATGGCGGTCACGAAAACGCATCAGGGTTTCGTGGGTCCAGGGATCGTTGTACAGCACCGGAATCTCGATGATCCGGGTGTGCAAGCTGCGTTCGGCCACGGCACCGGCCTCGGCGCCGCGCACCGCTTCCAGCAGCGCCTGGGGCGCGATGCGGTCGGGGTCGAAACGGATCTGGAACGAAGCATTGGCCAGGCATATGTCCAGCACCCCATCCAGGGCCAGGCGCTCCACGGCGCGGGTCACGGCCATGCCCTTGAAAAACGCCTCCAGGGACATGCTGTCGCTGACCTCGGCGAACAGGTGCTCATCGGCACCAAAGCTGTAGCGAATCGCTGTGCTCATGCCTCACCTGCCCGGCACTCAATCACCGCAGGTTGGCCCGGGACCGGTACGGCCTGGGTGGTAACACTGTATTCGGCCATGTCTGTTCCTCTTGGAATACTTGTAGAAAGGCAGGCAAAAAAATTCAACGCATTGAGCAAAACCCGAGGTCTGCGCACTCGGTGTTTCAGGGCATCAGCGCGGCGCGCGCACCTCAATACCGGCCTGGTCCAGCGCCTGGCGAGTGGCCTGGACCAAGGCCAGGGCGCCGGGGGTGTCGCTGTGCAGGCAGATGGAATCGAAGGCGATGGGCAGGTCTTGACCTTCGACCGTGCGCACCAGGCCGCTCTGGCAGGCGCGCAAGACCTTGGCCGCGACTTCGCCAGGATCCAGCGCGCGCACTTGGCGGGTGAAGACGATGGAGCCGCTGAGGTCGTAGTCGCGATCGGCGTAAAACTCACGGATCACCGGTTGCCCCAGCTCGCGGGCCACGCGCCAGATCACCGAATCGGGCATGCAGTACAACAGCAACTGCGGCTCCAGGCGTTGCAGGTTTTCCACCAGCAGCCGCGCGGCCTGTTCATCCCGGGCCAGGTGCATGTACAGCGCGCCGTGGGGCTTGATGTGTTGCAGCGGTACGCCTTGGGCCCGGGCAATTTCCCGCAGGGCGCCGAGTTGGTAGAGCATGTCGTCGACCAGTTCCTGGGCCGGGGCATGGATGTGCCGGCGGCCAAAACCCACCAGGTCGCGGAACCCCGGGTGAGCACCAATGGCCACCCCCAGGCGCTTGGCGGTCTCGACCGTGCGGCGCATGGTGCCGGGGTCGCCGGCGTGAAAGCCGGTGGCGATATTGGCTGAACTGATAAACCCCATCAGCTCGGTGTCGACGCCATCGCCGATGGTCCAGGGGCCGAAGCTTTCACCCATGTCCGAATTGAAATCCACTGCCTGCATCACCGTTGCTCCGCCTGTCGTGACTGGTTGCAGGCAAAATTAGGCTGCGGGCCGACCCCTTGGGAAGATCTATTATCAGATAGGGTATCTTCTGAAAAACAGATAATACTGTAGCCGCTGCCGCAGGCTGCGCTGGCCCCGGTGGGCGATGCAGAGCGTTGGGTTTATCGGTGCCTGTTCGGGACAGCGCAGCCTCGCACGGCTCGGCAGCGGCTACGGGCGTTTATTGGATCAATGTGGGTGGTTTGAGGAGTTGTTGATGTCTTTGACGTTGCGTCAGGTGCGCTACTTTGTGGCCACTGCCGAGATCGGACAGATTTCCCAGGCGGCGATTCACCTGAATATTTCCCAGTCGGCGGTGACCACAGCGATCAAGGAACTGGAAGCCATGCTCGCGGTGCAGCTGTTCGTGCGCTCGGCCCAGGGCATGAACCTGACCGATGCCGGGCGGCATTTTCTCAACCGCGCCTACGTGATTCTGCGCAGCGTCGACGACGCCTTGAACAGCCCACTGCCGGACTACCGCGCCAGCGGCGTGCTGCGCCTGGCGGCAAGCTACACGGTGATCGGCTATTTCCTGCCCCATCACCTGCAACGCCTGGAACACTGGCACCCGGACGTGACCATCGAGGTCCACGAGCAGGAGCGCCAGGCCATCGAACAAGGTCTGCTGGAAGGCCGCTTCGACATGGCGGTGGTGCTGACCGCCAACCTTACCCACCCGGCTATCGTCTCGGAGATTCTGTTCAACTCCGAACGGCGCCTGTGGCTGCCCAGCCACCACCCGCTGTGCGAGCGGGCGGCGGTCAGCCTGGCCGACGTGGCCCGCGAGCCCTACATCCTGCTCACGGTGGATGAGGCTGAACAAAGTGCCATGCGCTACTGGGAACACGCCCGGCAGCAACCCAAGGTGCGGGTGCGCACCAGTTCGGTGGAGGCGGTGCGCAGCATGGTGGCCAACGGCAGCGGGGTGGCGATTCTGTCCGATCTGGTGCATCGCCCCTGGTCACTGGAGGGCAAGCGCATCGAGACCCTGACCGTCACCGACCCGGTCACGCCCATGAGCGTGGGCCTGGCCTGGCACCGCGAGCGGGACTTCACCCCGGCGATGCAGGCATTGCGTGATTATTTCCACGATGCGTTTCTGGCACCGCAGCAGTTGTCGGCTCGGCGCTGATCAGCTCAGGGGCAAGGGGTGGATGGCACTTGCGCCCAGCGCCGAGCGGTACTGGCAATGCTCTGCGCCAGTTGCCCGATGGCCTGCTGGTGCGCCAATACCAACACCTCAAGTTCGACACTGGCCGGCTGGCGGATCTGGCTGCTGCAGGTCAGGCTCCGAGCCTGTGCGCCCTCGCCGCGCAGGCGCAGGCTCCATACCACATCGATCAAGGCATAGCGCCCCGGCAACGAATCAAAGCGCCGCACATCCGTCTGCAACGACAGCACCGGGCGCCCGGCCTGCTTGGGCAACCCTTCGAGGTTGCGTGTCCCCAACCTCACCTCCAGCTGGCTGGCCAGGGCGTCATGAAACTCATCCACCAGCGGCGCACTCCAGCGCTGGGTTTCCAGAATCGCCAAGGTCCCGCCATCCTGGCGCACCACCAACTGTGGCTGGTCGACCTGGGCCGGAATGCGCACCGTCGCCATCTCGAATTGAAACCCCGGCGCCGCAACGCCGGCGGCGGCCCCTTCGGCCACGGGCGACATCAGCGTGTAATAACGGGTCGGCGCCGAACTGCAGGCCGCCAAGCCCACTACCGCACTCAACAACAGGATGGGGGTTTTCATGGCTGGGCTTCCGGCTCGGGTTCACGAACAGAGGATGACGTAGATTTGTAGGCATCCGGCTGATTGTCCTTGAGGCGACCGCGAATCAACGACTCGGGATGGCGGCTGAGGAAGTCGGTCAACACCCGTACCGAACGCGCAGTGCGTTGCACTTCATCCATCGCCTGGCCCAGGCGCAGGCGCTCTGGCGAGTCCTCGGAAAAGCTGTCGTTGGCGGTGGCCAGGGTTTTCCGGGTCTGCACTAGGGTATCGCGCATCTGCGGCAGCACCTCGCCGTTGACCTGCTTCAGGGTCTTGTTCATTTCCCCGAGGCTGGAATTGAGGTTGTTGGCGATGGCATCGAGCGGCAATTTGCTGATTTTCTCGACCACTTGCTGCACTTGCTCCTGCAGCTTGTCGAGGCTGCCCGGCACGGTCGGAATCTCCAGCGGCTTGGCGTTCTGATCGAACGCGACCGGCTTGGCGTTGGGCATGAAGTCCAGGGAAATCAGCAATTGCCCGGTCAGCAGGTTGCCGCTGCGCGCCTGGGCCCGCAGGCCGCGCTTGACGAAGCCGGCGATCAACTCTGCTGAGCGCGCTTCGTCCTCCCCGCCCCATTCCTTGAGCAGCTTTTCCTGAACCTTGCCTAGGCGATTGGGATAGATCACCACGCCGACCACGGTCCAGAAGTCCTTTTTCTGCTCGTCGAAATCCAGGTTCATCGACACCACTTTGCCGATGTTCACCCCCAGGAACTCCACCGGTGCATTGATCGCCAGCCCGCGCAACGGCTGGTCAAAACGCATGCGCATGTAGCGCGGCTCGCCATCGGGCGGGGCCAGCGCAGTGTCCTGGTCGTCGAACAGGGTGTAGGTGGCGTTTTCGGCGGCAGGCACCGGGTTCGGGCTGTACTTGGGTTCGACAAAGGCAATGCCGCCCGCCAGGATCGACGACAGGGACTCGGTGTTGACCTTGAGCCCGTTGGCCCCCAGGGTCACGTCCACGCCGCTGGCGTTCCAGAAGCGCGAATCGGTGGTGACGTACTGGTCATTGGGCGAGTTGACGAACACCCGCACATCCACCCCTTTGCCATCGCTGGCCAGTTGATAGGAAATCACCTGCCCGACCTGGATCCGCCGGTAATAGACCGGCGAGCCGATGTCCAGCGAACCCAGGTCATCGGTGCGCAGGGTGAAGCGCTTGCCCTGCTGGCCGTAGGTCACCGCCGGCGGGGTTTCCAGGCCGACGAACTGTTTGCTGGTCTTGCCTGATTGCCCGGCGTCGGCGCCGATGAAAGCCCCGGAAAGCAAGGTGTCGACCCCGGAGATACCGTTGGCGCCGATACGGGGTCGCACCACCCAGAACATCGAATCATCGGCGGTGAACGGCTGGGCCGACTGATCCAGTTCGACGGTGGCGTTGACCTTGCTGCGGTCATCGCTCAGGGCAATGGCGGTGACCTTGCCGATCACCACATTCTTGTATTTGACCTGGGTCTTGTTGGCTTCCAGGCCTTCTGCGGTCAGGAAGCTGATGGAAATCTGCGGCCCGGCCGACAGGGAGTTGTTGATCATCATCGACACCCCGACCAGGGCAGCGACAATCGGCACCAGCCAGACCAGGGATACGTTGAAGCGCCGTGTCCTGACCGCCGGAGTGCCTGGGGCAGGCGATTGCTTGAAACCTGGATCATCAGACATCTTCCACCTCTACATCCCAGATGAGCCGGGGATCGAAACTCATGGCCGCCAACATCGTCAGCACCACAACCAAACCAAAAAACAGAATGCCCATGCGCGGCTCGATCGAGCTCAGGGCGCGGAACTGCACCAGCGCGGCCACCAGCGCGACCACGATTACGTCGAGCATCGACCAGTAACCGATCACTTCGATAAACCGATAGAGCCGGGCGCGCTCGCGCATCGCCCAATGGCTGCGCCGCTGGCAACTGATCAGGAGGGTCGCCAGGGCAAAGAACTTGATGCAGGGCACGACCACGCTGGCGATAAAGATCAGCAGCGCGATGTCCCAGGAGCCGTGGCTCCAGAACTCGTAGACGCCGCTGAGAATGGTGTTTTCACTGCCGCTGCCGAACATGCTGGTGTACATGACCGGCAACAGGTTGGCCGGGATATAGAAAATCAGACTCGCCAGCAGGAACGCCCAGGTGCGCGTCAGGCTGTTGGGCTTGCGCCTGTGCACGGCGCCATCGCAGCGTGGACAGTGATGGACGTCTTGCGCGCAGACCTGGCCGCAGGTATGGCAGAGCATCAATTGCAGGTCGCGGGCATAGGGTGGCGCGCTCATCAATAGCGGCCCTCCAGGTCGTGCCAGAGCCGGCGGATGTCTTTGCCGGAAATCAGGATAATCAGCACCGTCAACATCGACAGCGCCCACAGCCCAAGGCCCGGGTGCACATCGAGCATGCCCGCCAGCTTGACGATGGCCACCAGGATGCCCAGCAGGCACACCTCGAGCATGCTCCAGGGCCGCAGGTGTTCCAGGGTGCGCATGCACATCTTGAAGCCCGGCGCGGCGCGGCCGACATTGGCAAAGCCCAGCAACCAGCACAGCAGAACGATCTGCAGGCAGGGGGCAAGGATGATGGTCAATCCGGTGACAGCGGCAATCAGACTGATCCGCCCATAGGCCAGGGCCTCGACCGATTGCCAGAGGGTGGCTTCGTTGCTCAGGCCTTCGAGGCTGATCTTGATCACTGGAAAGGCGTTGGCGAACACAAACAGCACGGCAGCGGTAATCGACAGCGCAAACAGCTGTTGCACGCTCCAGCGGCTGGCCCTGGCGAGCACTGCGCCGCAGCGTGAACACTGGGCCGTCTGGCCTTTGCCAAGCGGCACTGATTGATACAGCGAATCGCAGTGCTCGCAGATGATCCAGGATGGAGAAAGGGTCATGGCCTTCAGCTAGTCGAGGGAACAGCAGATTCGGTTACATGAACCGGCACATCGTTTCTATCAATCATCACCCTGGCCGGTTCCAGGCTCCAGGCCTGCAGCCCCAAGACCGAGTGCGCTTCGAGCGTCACCCTGAAGGTCGCTATCAGGGCTCTGCATCGGGCTGTTGCAGGCTGCAATGCAGCATAGCCAACTCAAGCGCGGGTTGCTGTTTAAAGCAACGCCGCTTCTGTTGACGCTGACTGAGGCGCCGCGCCGCTTGGCCATCGACTCTCGGCAGCGGACTCTATGACCCAGGCCCGTGACATTAGTTCGCCATTCGCAGGCGCATCAGGCGCTCCCGCGCCAGGTCGTACAGCCAGTGATACAGGTAGGTGTACGGCAGGAAAAACAGCAGCACGCCGATATCCAGCAGCAAGGCCTGCCACAGGCTGACCTGCAACCACCAGGCAATCAGCGGCACACTGACCGCCACCAGCCCGCCTTCGAACAACAGGGCGTGCAAGACCCGGGTCCAGGGGCTGTGGCTCAACGCCAGGCGCTTGAGCAGGCGATCGAACACGCTGTTGAACACCACGTTCCAGGCCAGGGCAATCAGGGCAATGCCCAGGGTAACCGCGCCCATGTTCACCAGGGGCTTGTCCATCAACCAGGCCAGTAACGGTGTACAGATCAGCATCGCCAGCACTTCGAAGCCAACGGCCTGGGCAACGCGTTCTTTCAGGGATTTCTGGGGGCTCATGGTTCGGCTCCAGGGGTGAATGTGGTTGCCATGATCCAATCAGATACCGATACTTCATAACCAATAACCATCGATCAAGGCGATAGTTCATGGCTTCACATGAAGTGCTGCTGGCGTTTGTCCAGGCGGCCACCCAGGGCTCGTTTTCGGCTGCCGCGCGCAAGCTGGGCAAGAGCCAGTCGACCATCAGCGCCGCTGTCGCCAGCCTGGAGATCGACCTGGATGTGCAGTTGTTCGACCGCAGCAGTCGCAAGCCCGGGCTGACTCCCGCCGGGCATGTACTGCTGCAGCGCGCCGAAGAGATCCTGGCGGCCACCAGTCGCCTGGAAATGGCCGCCAGCCAGTTGTCCCGGGGCGTCGAGGCCAAGCTGACGGTGGCGCTGTCCGACACCTATCAATCGGACCGCTTCGAGGCTTCCCTGCAGGCGTTCGAACAACGCTATCCGGACCTTGAACTGGAATGCCTGATCGCCGAATGCGAGGACCTGGTGGAACTGGTGCAACGCGGGCGGGCACAGATCGCCTTCGCCGAAATGCAGCCCAGCTACCCCACGGACCTGGATTGGGCCACCGTCGATGAACGCACCGAAATCGCTCTGTTTGTGTCGCCACAACATCCCCTGGCGAGCCTCGCCAAGGTCGACAAGGAGACCTTGCAACAGCATCGCGAACTGCGCCTGGCGACGGTGATCAACCCTTACGAAAGCCGTGCCCGGGGCCGTGTCTGGTCGGCCCCCAGCTACCTGATGCTGCTGGAAATGGCCCAGGGCGGTTTCGGCTGGGCGCCCTTGCCACGCTGGCTGGTAGAGCGCTTCGGCGCGGGCAGCCTGCATGAACTCGACGCCCGCGGCTGGCCGCGCCAGGTGGCAGTGGATGCTCTCTGGTCACGCCTGCATCCGCCCGGCCCGGCAGGCAGTTGGCTGCTGGGGCAGATGCTTGAGTAAGGGAACCAGCCTGTAGCCGCTGCCGCCAGGCTCGGCTACAGGGACGGCGGGAGGGCAGCGAGGCGGCGTTCGAGGAAGCGGCGTTCGGGCTCTTGGCGGGTCAGTTGCAGGGCCCGCAGGTACGCTTCGCGGGCCTGTTCGTCGCGGCCCAGCTGGCGGCAGAATTCGGCCCGGGCCGAGTGCACCAGGTGGTAATCCTGCAATTCGCCACGGGCCAGCAGCGCCTCGACCTGCTCCAACCCCGCCTGCGGACCGTCGCGCTGAGCGAGGGCCACGGCGCGGTTGAGTTCGATCACCGGCGATGGCAGCGCTCGCAACAGCACGTCATACAGGCCGACAATCTGCACCCAGTCGGTCTGGCCCGCCGTCGGCGCCTCGGCATGCACGGCTGCAATCGCCGCCTGCAGGCAGTAAGCCCCGAAGCGCCGGGTGCCCAGCGTCCGCTCGACCAGGGCGCAGCCTTCGACGATCAGTTCGGCGCTCCACAGCCGCCGATCCTGCTCATCCAGCAGCACCAGCTCGCCAGTCACGGAAACCCGCGCCGGGCGTCGCGACTCATGCAGCAGCATCAGCGCCAGCAGGCCCATGACTTCCGGTTCCGGCAGCAGCTCCAGCAACAGCCGCCCCAGGCGAATGGCCTCGCGGGTCAGCTCGTCACGGGTCAGCTCAGTGCCGACGGACGCCGAATAACCCTCGTTGAATACCAGATAAATCACCCGCAGCACGCTGTCCAGGCGCTCCGGCAGCTCACCCAGGGACGGCACCTGATAAGGAATTTTCGCCTCACGGATCTTGGCCTTGGCCCGCACAATGCGCTGGGCAATGGTCGCCGGGGCCGTGAGAAAGGCCCGGGCAATCTGTTCGGTACTCAGGTCGCAGATCTCGCGCAGGGTCAACGGCACTTGCGCATCCGCCGCCAGGGCCGGGTGGCAGCAGGTGAAGATCAGCCGCAGGCGATCATCTTCCACATCGTCCTCGCTCCACTCGGTCTGCTCCAACTGTTCCAACTGCCTGGCCAGCGCCGCCTGGGACGCAGCAAACCGCGCGCGCCGGCGCAGGCCGTCAATCGCCTTGAAGCGCCCAACCGAAACCAGCCAGGCCCGGGGGTTATCCGGCACGCCATCGCGCTGCCAACGTTCGACCGCGACAAAAAACGCCTCGTGCATGGCCTCTTCAGCCAGGTCGAAATCCCCCAGCAGGCGTATCAGGGTCGCCAGGATGCGCCGCGACTGCTCGCGGTAGACCGTCTCGACCAGTGCCGGGACGGCCTGCCCCGCGTGCCTGGGCATCAGTCCGGCATGCCTTGGGTGACCAGGGTGACCAATCGATCCAGGCTCTGACCCCAGCCTTCATGAAAACCCATTGCCTCATGGGCCTTTTGATCGGCTTCGCTCCAGTGCATGGCGCGCGCGCTGTAGAGGGTCTTGCCATCGACTTCGTCGAAGGTCACTTCGGCGGTCATGAAGGGCTTGGCCGAGGGGATCCAGCCCGGGACAAAGGCGTCGGTAAACACCAGCCGGCGCGGCGCGACGATCTCCAAGAACACCCCCATGGTCGGATATTCCTGGCCGTCCGGCGCGCGCATCAGGGTGCGAAACTGGCCACCGACCCACAGGTCCATCTCGCATTCGGGCGTGGTCATGCCATGGGGGCCCCACCATTGAGCGAGCAGGGCTGGCTCGGTCCAGGCACGAAACACCTTGCGCCGAGGCGCATCGATCAGGCGGCTGATGGACAGTTGGTACTGGGCAGGCGCGTGGCCTGCTTGCGCATGAGTCATGGTCAAACTCCTGTTTATGGTTGTTATCAGGGATTCAATTGACGTACCGGGCGCACCTCGACGCTGCCGACCCGCGCCGCCGGAATATGCCCGGCGACCTGGAGGGCTTCGTTCAGGTCCCGGGCCTCGATCAGGTAGAAACCGGCCAGTTGCTCCTTGGTTTCAGCGAATGGGCCATCGGTGATCGACAGCTTGCCGGCGCGCATGCGCACCGTGGTTGCGCTCTGCACCGACGCCAGCGCCTCGGCGGCGAGCATGCGGCCACTGCCCTGCACCGCTTCGGCGTAAGCCATGCATTCGGCGTCCGCCGGGCTGTCGGGCAAGCTGTGCAGCAACTGTTCGTCGCTGTAGACCAGGCATAGGTATTTCATGGGGGCTCTCCATGATCGGGCTGATCAACTATGGCCGCTGTTGGGCGCTTTGCCGAAAAACCCGACGATCAGGGTTGCAGGTCGAACTGGGTGCTGCCGCTTTGCATGTCGAACGGTGCCGACCAGTGCTCATGCCGCACCCGCCACTGTCCGTCGATACGCTGGTAACCGGCACTGACCCGCATCCAGCAGGCCTTGGTCTGCCCCTGCTCATCAGTACCGCCGCAATGGGCCAGCCAGTGGGCGAAGGCGATGTCGTCGGCGGCCACGATCTGCAATTGCTCGAAATCGAAAATCCCCGGCCCGGGGCAGAACTCCATGCACGCCTGCCAATGATCGCGGTAGGCCTGCTTGCCCTTGAATTGCAGGGCGCCCACCGCGTCGAAGGCGGTGATGTCATCGGCGTAGTAACTGACGATGCGCTCGATATCCTTGGCCATCACCGCCTGGCGCCAGGCGTCGATCAGGCTGCGGATCTGGGTTTCACTGGGGTGCATGCTCATGGGGGTACTCCTTGCCATTGAGTGAAGACACCCTTAGTCGTCTGCGCGCCCCGCCAATCGACATGCCCAAGAAAAAAATGCGCACGCACCGCAAATCGCTAAAATCGACGCCCCTCCAAAAACAACATGGACAGTGCCTTGACTACCCGACTGGTGCCTTACGAACAGCTCGACGCCACCCAGCGCGAGCAACTCGACGGACTTGAAGTACACCCGGAACAAAAGGCTTTTTCCGGCGACATCTACACCGCCCTGCATACCCTGCTCAAGGCGCCGGAGCCGGGCATCAAGGGCTTCGCTCTGCTCGCCGATGAACGGCCGGTGGCGTTTCTGCTGCTCAAGCACGGGCCATTCCTGCCGCACTGGGCCAGTGCTGGCACCGCCACCCTGCATGCCCTGCAAGTCGACCATCGGGTCCAGGGTCGGGGTTACGGCCAGGCCTGCCTGCAAGCACTGCCCGAGGCGGCGCGCCTGGCCTGGCCGGAACTCAAGGGCTTGATGCTGTCGGTGGATGCCGATAATCAGGCCGCGCTCAAGCTCTACCTGAAACAGGGCTGGGTCGACAGCGGCGAGGCCTACAAGGGCCGCATCGGCTACGAGCGCAGGATGACCCTGAACTTCTAAGGCCTACAGCTCAAGCGCCATTTCGTGCCAGGCCATGCCGCCGTGGTCCGACGCCGAGGCTTTGCAGTAGACAAAGCCGAAGCGCTGGTATTAACCCGGCAATCAAATACACCAAATCATGCTGCGTAGGCGATACGTGGATGCCGGAAATAAGAACGGATTCTTTGAGGGCGTAATTGCAATCGTCTCATGACCGAGCGAACACGCCTTTCCA
>NZ_JCBCUS010000008.1:0-431538 GCF_059862355.1 Pseudomonas sp. MF09150
TCCGACCACGCAAGCGATTTAACTGGCTGTGTCCGATCGAGGTATTCACTCAGCTGATGGGCTTGCAACATGAGGCTCCTGCTTCAATTCAATAACCGTGTTGCACTCAGCTCCTGCAACCGCCCATTGAATAAAGGCGTCATAACACTCACATTGCTGCTCACAGCCTCCACTTCAGCGATAGCTGACAAAGCGAATCCCATTGGTGACTGGTGGAGTGTCTTTAGCACAGGCACGGGCAAAAACAACATAGTGTTTGTCGCCGATCTCACTTCCATGACGCCACGAAGTCAAGCGGCGGATGGGTTTCAGTCAGTAGACGTTAACCAGGTTTTCGCCGACCCAGCCAAGCCATTGGCGGATGTCTATTCAGTTGAAGTCCAGTGCTCCAAGCACAGAGCGCGCTTTCTTAAAGGAACATCAATAGAGAGAACGAGTAACGCACGCCGGGATTTGAAGGTTTCCAATGAATGGCATACGTTGGATGACAAGGCGCTTTTATATACATTTGCCTTTGTGTGTAACCCCCAGGATCGAGTCTTCAACGGCATGCTGTCTTTGGGCAAGTTCGATCAGATGAAAATGCTTGGGATGATCACCGAGTTACAAGCACCGCCAAAGAGCCCATTGGAAGAGTTGGAGCAGATGCTAGACAACCCCCCACCCGCAAAGTCCAGATAAGTTAAAAACCATGACAAATAAATGGGTTAAACCGCTTTCTTTAATACTGGCAATATCAAGCATAATGATCAGCAGTGGCTGTTCCGTCATTGCTCAAAATCGTTGGGAAGGTCGCGATGCCCAAGAGGCGCTGAATTTTTTTGGCAGGCCCGATACGATGAAGGCAACGCAAAGTCCTGACGCAGGCACACTTGTCGTAATGACGTGGTACAAATCATCTCAGTGGTCGACCACTGAAGCGGCCGGCACTTCCTTGACACCGGGAGCGAACGGTTTGACCTATACCGAGTATTACGAGAATGTCGGTCATAGTTCCGACTGCACACTTGAAGCGACGGTCAATAAAGCCAGAAAAATAGTGCTTTTCAAAATTCAGAATGGGGAAATATTTCACGGTAAATGCCAAAATATTCCTTATGTTCCCCCAAGCTTTTAGTATCTTTTATAGGTGCTGAAGGGATATCTGATAAATTTCATCCTTGGCTTTCCCGCTAATCCCAATAATGGTCTGGCGGGACGTCAGAAGTCTTTGCCCAGCTTTGACACGGACATGCCAAGCTCCAATAACTGCAACACTTCCAGTTTGTTGACGTTGGGTCAACGACTCTTATCTCCCGAGCTTTTCTCCTTGAGCTAGCGCACGGACAAGCCCGGTGTTCGTGCGCTCAAACAAAGATCCCGCTCAACTCGGCCACTGCCGTGCCACTCCCCATCTGCGTGACAGGGTCTTTTACGACTGGCTGTACAACACATCATGAATATGGCTAACGATTTAGTGAAATCAATTCATTTTCACTCAAGCATTGGCTCAGCATAAAATACGTCCTAATTACAGACAATACAAATATCACTGAGTATAAAGCCATAAAAACCAATGCTTTACCTCAGAAATTAAGGCGTAAGATTATAATGAGCACAGAATTTACATTTACCATTAAAAGCATTTATTTCGACGAGAATTATCACCCCTCCGAAAATACACGCATCACTACCAACTTTGCCAACTTGGCCAGAGGAAAGAGCCGCCAAGAGAATTTACGCAACACCCTGAGGATGATTGACAACCGCTTCAACGCCTTGGCGCATTGGGATAATCCCAAAGGCGATCGTTATACTGTCGAGCTTGAAATCATTTCCGTCGAGATGGATATCGATGTTGAAAGCAGTGGCAACGCCATCCCCCTGATTGAAATATTGAAAACAAACATCGTTGACCGAAAGACCAATGAACGCTTTGAGGGCATCGTAGGCAATAACTTCTCCTCTTATGTGCGAGATTATGACTTTAGCGTGCTGTTGTTGGGACACAACAAGGATCAGCCAGGATTCAGCACTCCGGATAATTTTGGAGATCTGCATGCAAAGCTATTCAAGAGCTTCGTAAACTCAAACACCTACAAAGACCACTTCAATAAACCGCCTGTCATATGCCTGAGCGTTTCGAGCAGCAAGACCTATCACCGGACTGAAAACCAGCATCCTGTATTGGGTATTGAATACCAGCAAGATGAATACTCCTTGACTGATGACTACTTCAAGAAAATGGGCTTGAAGGTTCGCTACTTCATGCCTGCAAACAGTGTCGCGCCTTTGGCCTTTTATTTTTCAGGCGACTTGCTTAGTGATTACACCAATCTTGAGCTAATCAGCACCATCAGCACGATGGACACCTTCCAAAAGATTTACCGCCCTGAGATTTACAATGCGAATTCAGCGGCCGGAAAATCCTATCAGCCCAGCTTGAAACACCAGGATTATTCATTAACGCTGATTGTTTATGATCGAGAAGAACGTAACCGCCTGGCTATTGAGCAGGGCAAGTTTGTTGAGGAAAACTTCATCAAACCCTACCAGACCGTTCTAGAGCAGTGGTCTGCCAATTACGCGCTTTGACTCATTAAAATCACAAGGTCATTTATCATGAAAAAGCTATTGCCCACCTCCACTGCCGGCAGTTTGCCCAAACCCTCTTGGCTTGCACAACCTGAGACACTCTGGTCACCCTGGAAATTGCAAAATGAGGAATTGATCGAGGGCAAACAGGATGCCTTGCGTTTGGCATTGCAAGAACAACAACAAGCCGGCATTGATATTGTCAGTGATGGCGAACAAACCCGCCAACACTTTGTAACTACGTTTATTGAACACCTCAGCGGCGTAGACTTTGAGAAACGCGAGACCGTTAGAATTCGTGATCGCTATGATGCCAGCGTACCGACGGTCGTAGGTGCGGTGACTCGACAAAAGCCCGTTTTTGTTGAAGATGCCAAGTTCCTGCGGCAGCAGACCACGCAACCCATTAAATGGGCGCTGCCAGGCCCCATGACGATGATCGATACGCTTTATGACAACCATTATAAAAGTCGCGAAAAACTGGCTTGGGAGTTTGCCAAAATCCTCAATCAGGAAGCCAGGGAATTAGAGGCTGCCGGTGTTGATATTATCCAATTTGATGAGCCCGCCTTTAACGTGTTCTTTGATGAGGTGAACGACTGGGGGGTGGCCACCCTGGAAAGGGCAATTGAAGGCCTTAAATGTGAGACGGCTGTTCATATTTGCTACGGCTATGGCATCAAAGCCAATACTGATTGGAAAAAGACTCTGGGGTCAGAGTGGCGACAATATGAAGAGGCCTTTCCCAAGCTGCAAAAATCCAGTATCGATATAGTTTCACTGGAATGTCACAACTCTCATGTGCCGATGGATCTCATTGAACTCATTCGGGGTAAAAAAGTGATGGTCGGGGCCATTGATGTGGCATCCAACACCATTGAAACACCCGAAGAAGTAGCCAATACCCTACGTAAAGCGCTTCAGTTTGTAGATGCCGACAAGCTCTATCCTTGCACCAACTGTGGCATGGCTCCCTTATCTCGCCGAGTTGCACGGGGCAAGCTGAGTGCGTTAAGTGCAGGCGCAGAAATTGTTCGCAGAGAACTCTCGAACCCGTACTGAGCCAAAGTCGCAAGGGGGTGTACAGGGGGGATTGATGCGGTATTGAAGAACTACCGAGCTGCTTCAGGCCTTCCTTGGCACTTTCGAGTTGCACCCAATATTTAGGATCTTCCATGTCAGTTCCTGCCCCCCCTATCGAGCCATTGAGCTTTCGCGAAGCGCTCGGGCACTACGCATCCGGTATCACGGTGATTACCTCACACCTTGATGGAGAGCCGATTGGCTTCACTTGCCAGTCGTTCTATAGCGTGTCGATGAGCCCGCCGCTGGTGTCATTCAGCGTCATGTCGAGTTCGGCCAGCTATCCCAAAATCCGCCAGGCAGGTCGATTCGTCGTCAACATCCTGTCGGGTGAGCAGGTCAGGATTTCCAACCAGTTCGCTCGGCGCGGCACGGACAAGTGGCATGGAGTCGAATGGCAGGAATCGCCGCTGGGCAATCCGATCATTGTCGGCAGCCTGCACTGGCTTGATTGCGAAATTCACGCCGAACACGCCGCAGGTGATCACCTGATCGTGATTGGTGAAGTGAAGGCGTTGAACCTGCAGGAAGCTGCTGCTACGCAGCCATTGCTGTATTTCAAAGGACACTATTGCAACATCGCCGCACACCGCGCGGTTTGAGCGCTGACCTGCCCTCCTGGCCGACAGGCTACCGGAGCACTTTATACCCAGGACACACGGTCATGACAGACATCAAAAGGCCTCAACTGAGCCTTCCCGACGGCGCGGACAAGTTGCTGCTGCACTCCTGCTGCGCGCCCTGTTCGGGAGAAGTGATGGAAGCGATCACTGCCTCGGGTATCGACTACAGCATCTTCTTCTATAACCCGAACATTCACCCTGAGCGTGAATACCTATTGCGCAAGGATGAGAACATCCGCTTTGCCGAAGAGCACAAGGTGCCGTTTATCGATGCCGATTACGATAAAGACAATTGGTTTGAACGCGCCAAAGGCATGGAGCATGAACCCGAGCGCGGCGTGCGCTGCACCATGTGCTTCGATATGCGCTTCGAACGCACCGCGCTCTACGCCTATGAAAACGGCTTCAGTGTGATTTCCAGCTCCCTCGGTATCTCGCGCTGGAAAGACATGAAGCAAATCACCGACAGCGGCATCCGCAGCGCGCAAAAGTATCCAGGTGTCACCTATTGGGACTACAACTGGCGCAAGGGGGGCGGCTCGGCGCGGATGATCGAGATCAGCAAGCGCAAACGTTTTTATCAGCAGGAATACTGTGGCTGCATTTACTCCCTGCGCGACACCAACCACCATCGCAAGGACCAGGGGCGGGACATCATCCGCATTGGCGTCAACTACTACGGGGACGATGAATGATCGCTTCGCGACGTGCCCTGGGTTTGTTTGATACAGCGCCTTATGCCGCAGCCTCAGCAGGCATTCTTGACCTACGAGCGCCCTGAAAAAGGTGCTCAACGATCAGTCCTTCGTTGGCGTGGTGGCGTTTGTTTCCAAGCCTTCACTGGAGCGTTTGGCGTCATCTGAAAAAACGCACATGCAGTGGGTGCTTTGAGGGAGAAACATTGGACATGGAGCTACAAAGGAGCACTCTATGGCCCGATGGCCCGCCTCGTACGGAAGAGAGGGTGCGCTGGTCACTGCAGCGGCTCAAACCCCAGCTCGCCCAATGACCAGATAGCCGGTGATCACCCGCCGGCGTTGAACGGTGCAATCGGGTCGACTCGCAAAAGCGTCAATCGCCTGGACCACCACCGGCCCAGGCAGGATAGGCTTCTGTTTTGGCCCTACAGGGATTTTCGTCGCAACGACATGATATTCAGAAAAGGAGTTCACATGACCGACATTCACAACGAATTCGAACGTAGCAAATACTTCCATGGTTCACGGATAGACAGGCGCTCAGCTGACGCCCTCGTCGGCCTGGCAGCAGGTCTTGCCGCTGACGGCGTGGTCTCAACCGCTGAAGGGTTGTTCCTCAGGGACTGGCTTGAAACCAACCTCGTCCACCTCGATGACCCGGTGATCAACCTGCTGTATTCACGGCTCTCCAACATGCTCCTGGACGGCGTGCTGGATGCCGAGGAATCCCTTGAGCTTATCGGGCTGCTGCAGAGCTTTTCCGGCCTGAGTACCGAAAAGCCGAAGGCCAGTGATCAAACCTTCAGCGCCCCCAACGACCTTCCCTTCAATCGTCCCGAACCCGATCTTGCCTGGGATGGAAGAGTGTTCGTGTTCACTGGAATCATGGCCTACGGGCCGCGAAAAGACTGCCAGCTACGGGTGCAGGAGCGTGGCGGCATCATCGGCGGCGCGGTGAGCCAGAAAATTCATTATCTGGTCGTTGGCAGCATTGGCAATGATCAATGGCGCCATAGCAGCTATGGAACAAAGATCATGAAAGCGGTCGAGTTGAGAGAGGCTGGCAGCCCTATCGCCATCATCGGTGAACAACAATGGCAACGCGCTCTTTTTGGCTGACCCCATCGGGCGGGACCGCGTGAAATGGCTCAAGCGCCCCACCGATCAACCAGCCCGGCCATGTGCCGGGCTCCGTGTTTCTGGCCAGCGCCCTACTCTGCTATCGTGGCGCCCCCAACCAGACGACACGGAAGCATCGAGGAATGGACTTATGGAAACCTTTGGCAGTCGCGCTGCTGGCGTCTATCAGCACTCAAGCCCTGTCGGCGGAAAACAATAACCCGTTCCAGGCTGCTCTGATGATCACCACGGTGATTCCGTTCGTGGTGGTCGCAGGCACCACAGCGGCCACCTCGTACATTCCGGAGCTGTTCAAGCCGGCAAAGAGTGACGCCCTCGCGTTCATTGGTTCGGACGGAGAAATCCGTGGGGCGCAGTTTGAACAAGCCTCTCGCTACTATCGCTCGTCCTTCCCGCCGCCCCTGATGTCTGACCGGCAACTGGCTCTTGCCATCGCGACGTCGTTCTAGAATCGCCGCCGAGACCCGACTCCCGCTCGAGCCCCCTTACCTGGTGTAGGCAGGCGCCGCCAACGCCAATGGCTGGGGATTGGCAATCACCCAGTGCACGGCCAACTCACAGAGACGATCGGTCTGCCCAGCGTCATCGTCCCCTCCGCGCAGAGCGGCAGCCAGCGCCCGAGCCTCATCGATTTCGGCAGCAGGCAACGCCACGGCACTGCCCAGGTGTCCCACCAGGGCCGTCAACATCGCCTTGAAATCCGTATCCCAGTTGGCCGAGCCGTTGTGGTGAATCTCTTGGGAAATACGGCCGCTGATGCGGATCACCTCGCCCTGCACTGTCGCCGCCGCGCCGAAGGATGGAATCAGCAGCGCCCACAATTGCTGATGCTGTTCAAACCAGCCAGTGGCCGTTACCACGATGGCAGACTGCCCGTCATGCACCTTGCGCGAGGCGACCGGAGTAACGTCGAACAGGCGATAGAGACTGGCCAGGCCGGCTTGCGTTGCCTCGAGGTAGTCCGGGTTGAAGAAGGCCCGGTGAAACTCGAATTCACGGCCGATGCGCTCCACCTCGGCAAGCATGCTGTCATCGCGTTGCAGGCCTGCCGCCAACAGGATCTCGGCGATTTTCGCGGTGGCCTCGATATCGGCGTTGCGCGCAGTGACCAGGGCGATATGCAGCACGCTGTGCCCCTGCCGGTTCCTGGCCTCGACATTGGCGCCACGGCGGATCAGGGCAGCAATGGCCTCGGCCTTGTGGCTCTTGGCCGCGGCATGCAACGGCGTGTCGCCCTGGTAATCCCGGGCCTCGATATCGGCCCCCAAGTCCAGCAGCAGATCGACGCCACCGATCCAACTCGTACTGCGATGGTGCAGGGGCGTACGTTGGTAAGTGTCACGGGCATCAATAGCTGCGCCCTGCTCCACCAGCCAGCGGGCCAGCGCGTCAGGACAGTTGTAAAAGCCCAGCGCGGTGTTCTTGCTATAGCCGCCGGTGGCTTCAAGCTCGCACCCTTCGAACACGGCAACCAACTCGGCAAGCGAGCCCTGCTCCAGCAACTGATCGAAATCCTTCGGCAGTGTCTTGCGTTTACGCTTGGCCATGGCGGTGGTCATCATCCTGATCAAAAGGCGGTCATCATAAAACCAAATCTTTCATTGGTCACAGCCATCACTTTGGGGGGCAGGCTCGTGCCAAGCCGTTATCGATATGCAGCTATTGGCGTCGTCACGCTGTTGACCCCAATGCGGTCAAGCCCTGGAGATACGCCGCCAGTTGCCTATGGGCATCATCAGTAACCTTTCCGCTCACGCAATAAGAAAGCTCTTCGTTTTTCCATAAGCCACCCGAGGTGATGTTGGCCGAACCGAGAATTGCGCGATACGAGTCGCCGCTTCGACCGTAATAAAGTTTTGTATGAAGATAGGTGGGTCGCGGCACATTGACGTGTTTCAGTCCGGTCAAACTGGCCAGACTCTTGATGCAGGCTCGCTCGGTGTGCTCACGATTGGTGTACACCGTTATATGTCCCCCTCGGCCTATAGCCTCCCTCATGTGCTTCAACAATGGAGACAAACCACAGGCCTTCATCCAGCCTGAGCAAATGACGATTTGCTCAGACGCGGACAACAGCTTCTTCAACTCACACAGGTGCGACTGCGAGTCTTTTTCCACATTGGTAATCAGACGCAAGAGCGGTTCTCCTGTTCAATCGGGTGCCAATACTACGCTCCTGACCTGAAAAACAATCTCCCGCCGCGGTTCGGCGAAGGCACGGCGGACGACGGCGTCATTCCATTCAAACCGCGACATCACCCGGAAAATGGCGCACCGTGTCCCGTATCCACCAACGCATCACAGACCCACCTTTATCCGGACGTCACATGACACCCAACGCAGAGCGCTATAACCCTTCCACCGACTATGCCGACAAGCTGATTTCGCGCATCGGCCAGACCCCTTCATGGATCGCGAAACGTATTGGCGTGACCGACAAGCGCATTCGCTACATCCTGGATGGCGAAAGGACCGTCAAGGGCGAGACCAGTGCCATTCAGATGACGTACACCGAGCAGTTTGCCCTTGAGTGCCTTGCCGCAGAGGCCCAGGCCAAGAAGAAGTAAGCAGGACTGGCGGGGCCTCGAGTCGCGCCAGGCTTTGCTGATGGCAAAGCCTGGCGCAACGCCCGAGGGTAATCTCGGAAGTCACAGGCACCGGCCCTGGATGCAAAAAGCCCAGCGATAAGCTGGGCTTTTTGTTGTGGCGCAAGCTATTACATCCCGGCTGCATCCAACAGCGCGTTGCCCGACTGACCTGGCGTGCCACCGCCCTTGTAGACGTCCAGCAGCACGCCTTTGGACGACCATTCGAAAATGGTGCTCTCGTTGACGTTGGGGGCAAACGGAAGGGCTGCGATTTTGGTGTAGGGATAAGTCCAGATTTCCTTGCCACCCACTTCAGACTTCTTCGGTGGATGGCCAATGGCGGCAGTCACTTGCTGCTGAGTAGTCTTGCCTTTCTGGAACTGGGCAAGTTGCTGCGACGACACCTGCGTTCCGGAGTTGTAGTCCAGGGCGGCGCAGCCGTGCAACAACAGTGAGGCAGAAACGAGCACAGCAAGGGTGATGCACTTTTTCATTTACAGATCCTTGAAGGGGATAGTCTCGACCTTTGAGACTGGCCGGAAGTCTAAGCAGGCTGGCCAGTTGCCCCAATAGCACAAATGTACTACTCCCCGGGTACCCCCTTGTTGCTGACGCCTGAGTGCTCAGGCGTTTTTCAGCCGCTAGGGAAGCAGCTCCACGTAGCTGGACTCCCCTCCTCCCGTCGCGCCCGACAACCAACCCCAGGTGAAGGCCAGCGTGGTGCGCCCGGCCTGATCAACGCCGACCGTCCCCCGGGACCAGCCGGCCAGAATCTCGCCTTCCGTCGTCAGGCAATGAAAGAGAAGCTCAAGGGTATCCGGGCCGGTCACGCGTCCGACCTGATGCCCCAGGTGGATCCGGCCGCCCTGGTAAGTGCTCGAAATGGCGTTGCCCTCGACCAGGTAATGAAACACCGTGCCGGCCCCGGAGAGCCCCTGGGTGTTGTCCGCCACCGAAAACCGGCGGTTGTGCAAACGTTCGCCGAGTTGAGAAAAGGCCTTATCCATAGAAGTCGCGTCCTGTTTTGATCGAGAGGAGTCATTCCAGCGGTCGCTGATCTTAAGCCATTTCCAGGTACAGCTTTGCCCCCTATGAAATGGCGGATCCAGCGTCCACTTTTACCGGCCCGGCCCCTTGGCGGATTCGCAGCAGATCTATACTTAAAACAGGGAATCGACTTCCCTTTCAAGAACCTAGAGGTGATGTGTTGGGCGGGAATCGTGACGATGGCAAGCAATACCAGGGCGCGCTCTTCAAGGTGTTCGTTTCATCCACCGAGGCACTGGAAATAGAGGACTACATCGATTACTTCCTTAGAACCCGCGGCTATGAGCTGTCCGATTCAAACCGAGACATAATCGCCGCAAAACTCGAGAGAATCCCTGACAGGCCTCACCACACCCTCAACGAACTGGATCGCTGGCTCGACTTCCAATTCAGCGAATAAACCCAGCCGGAGCAGGTTCAATCCGCAGGCAGCCGCGGAGTCTCAAGGGATTGTTGATCGACTCCGAACTGCTCCTGCAACCCGACCCAGCCCTCGGGCGTGACCTGGATCGCCCGGGAGGCTTTCACCCGGCGCAGCCAGCCCCTGGCGCACAGCAGGTTCAGCAACTGCACCCCCAGCGGCCCGGCCAGGTGGTGTTCGCGCTCGGTCCAATCCAGGCATTGCAGAGCCAGGCCACGGCGGCTGGCTTTGACCTGCGTGACGTCCAGCCCCAATTCGGCCAACCAGGCCTGGCCTGAAACGGTGATCAGGAACTGCTGGTCTGGCCCAGGTTCGATGACCCCTCGCGCCTGCAGCGCCTGGGTCATGGCGACGCCCAACTGCCCCGCCAGGTGATCGTAGCAACAGCGGGCAAAACCCAGGTCTCGGGCGTGGCGCCCCGGGGCGAGCGAACGGATGTCGCGGACCGGGGTGATCGCCGCCAGGCTTTCCAGGGCGATGGCCACTTCGGGACTGGCCAGGCGAAACAGGCGATGCCGCCCCTGGGTCTCGACCGCCAGCAAACCTCCGCCCAGCAGCTTGGCCAGGTGGCTGCTGGCAGTCTGCGCGGTGATGCCCGCCACATAGGCCAACTCGCCAGCCGGGAGTGCCTGACCACCCACCAACGCCATCAGCATGGCCGCACGGGCCGGGTCGGCCATCAGGAAGGCAGTGGAAGCAAGGGTCGGGTTCACAGGCATGGTCGGTCTCCAGGGGTGGCCATGGTAGCCCGAACCCTGCCCGGACACTTCGATGCGTGACGAAACGTCCGGCAGCCCTGGGTACTTAGACTGCAAGCCGCCCCCCGTACCGGATCCTGCCCATGGTTGCCCCGACTGATACCCCGCTCCTGCACCGCGCGCGCCATACGCCTGCGTCCGCAATACAGACCGCCATCCCCGTGCCTGCCCAGCAGCGCCAGGTGTTGCTGGCCACCAGCCTCAGCTACGCGCTGATCATGCTCGACACCTCGGTGGTCAACGTCGCCCTGCAACGCATGGCGCTCGGGCTCGACGTGACGGTCAGCGGCTTGCAGTGGGTCATCAGTGCCTACACCCTGGCATTCGCCAGCGCCCTGCTGACGGGTGGCGCCCTGGGTGATCGCTGGGGCGCGCGCAAGCTGTACCTGGTCGGGCTGCTGCTATTCACTTGCGCCTCGCTGGCCTGCGGGGTTGCCGCAAGCCCGGGGATGCTGATCGCGGCGCGTGTCGCCCAAGGCCTTGGCGCGGCGCTGCTGGTGCCTTGCTCCCTGAAGTTGATTCATCAAGCCTGCCCCGACCCACAACAACGGGCGCGCGCCATCGGCCTATGGGCCAGTTGCGGCGGTATTGCGATGGCGGCCGGACCGCTGATTGGCGGGGCGCTGACCCAGTGGCTGGGGTGGCGCAGTATTTTCTTCGTCAACCTGCCCCTGGGCATATGTGGCGTGGTACTGGCCTGGCGCCTGCTGGCCGATCCGCAGGCGCCGCAGGACGTGCGCTTCGACTGGCCGGGCCAGCTCGCTGCCAGCGTCGCCCTGGCCGCGCTGATCGGGGTGTTGATCGAAGGCCAGGCGCCGGGCTGGACGTCGCCCCTGATACTCTCGGGCGCGGCCATTGCCCTCGTGGCCGGCCTGGCCTTTGTCTGGATCGAGGCCCGTTCGCCCCATGCCATGCTGCCCCTGGCGCTGTTTCGGCAACCGATATTCGCCGGCTCGACCCTGGTGTCCGCGCTGTCGGCCCTGGTGTTTTACGGCCTGTTCTTTGTCACCAGCCTCGACTTCCAGCAAATCCGGGGCTATTCGCCGCTGCACGCCGGGCTGGCCTTTGTGCCATTGACCGCAATGGTCGCGCTGGCCAGCCTGCTCTCGCACCGCGTCGTTCGGGCCTGCGGTACGCGCTGGCCGATGTGCGCGGCGTTTGTGCTGTATGCCATGGGGGCGCTGGGGTTGATGCAGGGGGGAAGCCTGCTGAACCTGCTCTCGATGATCGCCATCGGCCTGGCCTCGGGCTTCATTTCGCCGGCGGCCACCGCGCCTGCCATGGAGGCCGTGGCGCCCCAGGCGGCCGGCGTGGCAGCCGCGACCTTGAACACTGCGCGGCAAACCGGGGCAGCCCTGGGTGTCGCGATCTTCGGTTCGCTGGTGACGGCTCTTCCATCCTTTACGACCGGCCTGTCGGCGGCACTGTGGGCCGCGGCGGGGCTTTCGCTGTTCGCGGCGCTGGTCTGGGGCAAGGTCATGGCGCGGGCGGCGCAGCCACGCCGACGCCCTCGATAAGAGCGGATGCGTATTTTGTCTTCGGGGGAGCTGACCGAGCCCTCAGGACTCGCGTATCGTCTCGCCTGCTTTTGGCCACCGCCCAGCCCCTCGTCCAGGTACCCGAAAAATGCACAACCGCCCCCCCCGCCTCATGCTTCTCGGCTTGCTACTGGCCTTTGCCGGCCAGGCTCCGGGAGCCGAGTTGCAGGCACCGAACCTCAATGTGCTGGCCTGGCCACGCATGAGTTCCGGCGAATTGGGCTGTTACCTGGAGAAGACCCTGGGCCACCGCGACCCGCGCTTCAATTGCGCCTTGAGCCATTATCAGGCGCCGACCGACCCGTGCCACGACACTGATCGCTACGACGAAGGTCCGGCGTTTCCCGCGCGCCTGGCCAGCAGAGTCCACCCGCTGGCGACGGACGTCGAGCTGACCTGGGAACACGGGGAGTTGCAGCAACTGACCTTGACCCTCAAGGGCACACTCGACGCCGCCCAGGTGCGCCAGGCCTTTGGCTTGCCCGATACCGAAGGCTCCGCACCACCCGAAGGCGGCCTGCCGGAAAACATCATGACCGCGCACATCGAGTCGTCGCCCGCATCGCTCCCGGGTGATGGTTCACCGGGCTCGACCTCGATCACGCTGACGGGTTTCGAGCATATGGGCGCGGGCGATGTCGAGTGCGACGCCGGGCAATAAAAAGCCCCGCACTTAGGCGGGGCTGATCAGCTTCGGGGGGAGTTACCAGGCTCCGGTGCCACATGGGTTTTCTTTCGAGTTGTAGGGTTTGAGCAGTTTGCTCAGGCCTTTGGTCGGCACCGAGCTGGTCAGGGCGCCGGCCTTGAGCTCGATCTTTTTCGCCTTGCGCATGGCCGCCCAGAACTCCGGGAAGTACCCCGAGCACGCATTGCACTCAACGTAGAACGGGTTGCTGTACTCGACGCCGTCGACGATCACGTCGAAACCACCCTTGTCGTTGTGGGAGTAGAACGATTGGCCGGCGATGGTTGCCGAGCCGCTGACCGGGCTCATTTCATCGTCGGCGTCACAGGCAAAGTTCAAGTAACTGGTGCTTTCATCCCCCGCGAAAAACTCTGTTTTGCCCTGACCCCAACCCGATTGCCAATCCCCTGTTGCGGCACTGGCCGACGCGCAGACCAAAAGGAGAAGCGTCGGTGCAAATAATTTCATGTCCGTTTCCTTGCGAAGCGATGAATTGACTGGGTGATGCCAAAACAACATTACACCCGTTATCAACCCCGCTCCGCAAGTTGAGCCTTCAGGGTTTACCGCCCAGGGCCGCCAGCAGCGCCGCATCCCGCCCGTAGATATCCGGGGCATACAGCAGTTGGCCATAGCTGTCGGCCTGCGCCGTCCAATAGGTGAGCAGGATCGGCACCGGCTTGGCCAGGCGGAACTCATGAGTCAGGCCGGTCGCCAGCAACTCATCGGTACGCGCCCGTTCGGCCGGGCTCAGCAGCCAATCACGCAACTGCATGACCTGCTCGACCCGCACACAGCCCGAGCTGAAGGCCCGCGGCCCTTTGCTGAACAGTGCCTGGCTCGGGGTGTCGTGCAAGTACACCGAAAACGGGTTGGGAAAGCGCACCGCCATTTTCCCCAGCGGATTGCGCGGGCCGGCGTCCTGGCGCAAGAGGATATTGCCCGGGTTGTCCCAGTCGATCTGGTCCGCGGCCAGGGGGTGCCCTTCGCTGTCCAGCACTTGCAGGTTCTGCCGGCTGAGGAAGGTCTGGTCACGACGGATCTGCGGCAGCTTGTCTTCACGCAAAATGGTCGGCGGAACGGTCCAGGTCGGGTTCAGGGTCAGGCGCGTAACCCGGGACTTGAGCAGCGGTGTCTGGCGCTCGGCCCGTCCGACCTGGGTCCGGGTCTGCCATACCGGCACGCCATCCTGGTACACGCTCAACTGCGCCGCGGCGACGTTCACCAGCAGGCTGGTGGGCTCCAGGTCCTGGGCCAACCAGCGAAACCGCTCGAGGTTGACCCGCAATTGCCCACGGCGCACGGCCGGGCTGATGTTCAGCTCATTCAAGGTGCCCTGCCCGACCACCCCGTCGGCCTGCAGCGAATGGTTGAGCTGGAAACTCTTGACAGCGTTTACCAGCTCCGGCCCATAGGCGTTATCGTCCGTGGCCAGGGGGCTGCTCAGGTAGCCCTCGCTGAACAGCCGCTGGGCCAACGCGGGAACCCGCGCGTCCTGCATGTCCGGGCGCAACAACGGCCCGCTGGCCAGGGGCTGCCACTGGGGCAGCGGCAGTTGGCGCTGCTCGGCATACAGCTGGCGCAGGCGCTGATAAAGCTCGATGCCCGGGCGCGCCTGCTGGAATGCGCTGGCAAGGTCCGCAAGCCCCGGAGCAGCCAGCGCCAGGAGCTCGGCCTCACGCTCGGCGGGCGCCTGGCTGGCGTGCCACAGCGGCTCGAAACGCGCCTGCGACAAACGGCCGTAGTGCAGGTCCTGCAGGGCCTTGAGATATTGCCGGCTGGTATCGAGTTCGGCACACCACGCGCCGGGGGTCGCCGCATCGGTCGGCAACGGGTAGCTGGCCGGGTCGAGGCCGTCATCGGCCAACTGCTGCAATTGTGCCTGCAAGGCCGCCACGCGTCCGTCGGCGGACCAGATTTCAAGGTCATTGTGTTGCTGGTAAAACGCCTGCAACAGGCTTCGGGTCGGCCCGTCCATCTGCACAGCCAGGGCCGGGCACGCGAGGGATAACTGGGTGAATGCCGACTGCACAGGGCTGGTGGGATCGACTATCGGTTCGTCGGCGGTCGCGACCAATGGCGCAGCGAGCAGGCAAAGGCTCAAGTAACATGCGGTTTTTTTGAACAACTGCTTTACTCCAAATCCATGGCCGTCATAGGACGGATCAACCTCGGCAACCGTTGCCGCGAACCAGCAGGCCAAGCGTAGCAAGCGCTGGCGGGGGAACCACAGAATGTCAGGAGCCAACGCAATGGTAGGGACTCTTTTTACCGACCGCTATACAGACCGCTTCCCATGCTGATTTTTCTGCGCCGCCTGGGCCTGGCAGCGACAACCCTGGGGGCCATCTGCAGCCCCGCGTTCGCCGTCGGCACCCCAAGCCCGATGATGTTCAACAGCCTCGCCCACGCCGCCCCGGAACTCAATCCACAGGCCCTCAAAAGCGCCCTGAGCGCCATGCAGTGCGCGGTCAACAGCGGTGCCCGCCAAGCCCGGCACCTGGCCGTCATCGACTACTCGCAACCGTCCACGGCACGCCGCCTGTGGATCTTCGACCTGCGTAAAAAGACTCTGGTGCTGCGCGACCTGGTGGCCCATGGGCAGAAGTCCGGGGAAAATTTCGCCACGCAGTTTTCCAATCGCCTGGGCAGCTATCAGTCCAGCCTGGGCCTGTTCCGCACCCAGGAAAGCTATGAAGGCAGCCACGGTTATTCGCTGCGCATGGACGGCCTGGAACCGGGGTTCAACGACCGGGCCCGTGATCGCGACATCGTGATTCATGCCGCCGACTACGTGAACCCGCTCTGGAGCCAGCGCCAGGGCCGCATCGGCCGTAGCCAGGGTTGCCCGGCGGTGCGCCCGCAAGTGGCGCGCCAGGTTATCGACAAGCTCAAGGACGGCCAGTTCATGTTTTCCTGGTACCCCGACCAGCGTTGGCTCAAGTCCTCGGCCTACCTCAACTGCCAGCCACGCCAGGTGGCGAGCATCGTCAGTGCCAAAGGCGGTTGAGGCCACCGGCGCGCCCACAAAAAAGCCCTGCAGTGCCAGGGCTTTTTTACGACTGGACGTCCTCAGGGCTTGAATACCTCGCGCCGGTGGTAGGCCAGGTAAACCGCCTGCTGCGGATTGAACGGCGTGGGCGTGAGGTCGCCATGCAAGTGCCAGGCGCCCAGCACTTCAGCGGCCTGGGCCGACACCCGCAACTCGCCGCTGTCTTCGAACGAAATCCAGCCCCGGTCAAATAGCCGGTCGACGTGGGGGGCGAGCATCAGCCCGTTATTGCCGTCGAGACGCTCGGTGTTATTGCAGTCTTTCCAGGGTTTGATATGGCTGGCGATAAGGAAGTTTTTCGCGCTCACCCCGGTCAGCCGGCAGCGCGGCTCGATCTGGAGCGCTCGCTGGCGAAACAGGTCCTGGCCGATGCGGGAGCGGATCAGGCGCTGTTTCTCGGTGGCGCTAAGACGGGGGTCCTGTTCGATCTGACGCTGCTGCTCATCAGCCAGGGCCTGGTCACGGATGTCCTCGGCGGCCGCTGCCTGCTCGGCTTGCTCTGGGCTCGGTATCCGGGGCTGGGCCCGGAAAAACGACACCTCGCGGCGGGTAAAATCCACTCGATCTTTAAGAAAGCCTGCGTCCAGCCATTGCTTGGCCTGGGGCCGCTGAGGGTCATTGATCCAGGCGGTATGGGTCTCGGTGTAGTCCGGCAATTCGAAACCCAGCATGTTTTCGATCTCGGTGAAGGTCAGGGTCACCGAGTCGGTGCGCAGGGCGTTGAAATAATCGCCAAGGGGCTGGTATTTGCTCACGGGAAACCTCCATGTCGGAAACAGCCCGCAAACATACGACAAGCCAGCGCCCCGAGAAAGCAGCCTGTGAGGCATTGAGCAGGGAGCGTTGACCCAGGACGAATGCCTGGGGCCGATCGCGGCTCAGCCTTTGTTCTTGTTTTTCGCCCCGCCCTGGCGCGCCTTGAAGCGCGGGTTGGATTTGCAGATCACATAGATCCGCCCGCGACGCTTGACGATCTGGCAGTCGCGGTGACGATTCTTGGCTTCTTTGAGGGATGAAAGCACTTTCATGGTGATGCTCCTGAGGGGGCTTAAAAATATGTAATAACATATCATAATCAGCAATAAGAATAATTATCAACTCCTGAGTTGCAACCCCCATCAGCCCTACACCTTTGCGTTGGCACGCGCCTCGGCCTTGACCTCAGAATGTCCATTTCAAGATAAATGATTGGAAGTTCACGTTAGACGGTCGATTGACCGGCTCTCTAGAGTGGCCGCACCCCTTACAAGAGTGCGCCCCATGGATCTCTATCGACGGTCGCTGCTGGCCTTGTTTTTTGCGACGCTCAATGGCTGCGCCAGCTGGAGCGAGCCCACAGCCAGCCCTGCCCCCCCTGCCGCCGCCAGCGTCAACAGCCCACTCCCGGACCAGTGGTGGACCCTGTATCGCGACCCGGCGCTGAACGCCGCCGTGGAGCAGGCGCTGATTCACAACCGGGACTTGCAAGTAGCGGCGGCGAACCTGCTGCAAGCCCGCGCATTGCTGCAGGAGGCCGACGCCCAGGGCCAACCGCAAACCGCCTTCAGCGCCGATGCCGGTTATGGCAGCTCGGCGGACGATCAACTGGAAGCGGCACTCAACCAAAGCTCGCACATTCGCACCGGCAGCCGCTATCACCTGGGTCTGGCGGTGGCCTGGGAACTCGACCTTTTCGGCCGTTTGCAATCCTTGAGCCGCGCGGCCCAGGCCGACGCCGAATCCGCCCAGGCCGCCGCCGACGGGCTGCGGGTGCTGGTGGCCGCACAGACCACCGGCGCCTGGCTCGATGCCTGCAACTACGCCCGGCGCGCCAGCATCGCCCGGCACGCCCTGAGCCTGGCCGAACGCAGCCAGGCCCTGGCGTCGAGCCTGCACAGCGCCGGTGCAGGCAGCGCGCTGGAAGTGGCACGGGCCCAGGAGCGGGTCGGCCAGTTGCAAGCCCGCGTACCGGCGCTGGAGGCCGGCCGGCAGCGCGCGCTGGGCGAACTGGCGTTGCTGATGGGCCGCCCGCCTGGCGCGGCGCCTTCCCAGGCGCTGGCCTGTCAGGCCGCACCGACCCTGGCCGCCTCGATGCCAAGCCTGGATGGCCTGGCGGTGCTGCGCCAGCGCCCCGACGTGCGCCAGGCCGAGCGCCAATTCGGCGCCGCCACCGCGCGGATCGGCGTGGCCAGGGCCGACCTCTACCCACGGGTTTCCCTGGGGGCCAACGCGCTCAACTCCGCCCATCACCCCGACGGTTACGGCGACAGCGGGGCCACCGTGTGGAGCCTGGGGCCACTGCTGTCGTGGAGTTTTCCCAACCTGAGCAGCGCCCGAGCCCGCATCGCCCAAGCCAGCGCCATGGAAAACGCCGCCCTGGCACGCTTCGACGGCACGCTGCTGGCGGCCCTCAAGGAGTTGCAGCAGGCCCTGGTCGACTACGACGCCGCGCTGCGCCAGCAACAGGCCTGGCGCCAGGCCGCGCAGTACAGCGCCGAACGCCTGCGCCTGGCAGCCCTGGACCGCGCCGCCGGCGCCAGCACCGCCCAGAAATACCTCAAGGCCCAGCGCCGTGACGTGCAACGCCAGGCCGAACTGGCCGGCGCCGATGCCCAGGTCATGGACGCGCAGTTGCTGCTGTTCAAGGCCATGGGCGGCGGCTGGCGTGAAGCGCCGCCGATCGCCCGTGCCACGCGGCTCGCCCGCCACTCTTCCACCTTGCCTGAAAGCGAGTACCCGCAATGACCGATACCCCCGCTCCCGCTTCGACTGCGGCCCCCGCGCGCGCCATGACCCGGCGCCGCGTGCTGATTTACGCCACATCGGTGCTGGCCGGCCTGCTGCTGGTCGCCTGCTGCGTGCACTGGTGGCGCAACGGACGCTTCCAGATTGAGACCGACGATGCTTACCTGCGGGCCGACATTGTCACGGTCGCCCCGCGGATTTCCGGCTACCTGGCCGAGGTCCGGGTGCAGGACAACCAGGCACTCAAAGCCGGCGACCTGCTGGCCAGCATCGAAGACCCGGATTACCAGGTCCATGTCGATCAGGCCCAGGCGGCCGTCGACGAAGCGCTGGCCGAAACCCGCGCGCAACAGGCGCGCATCGCCAACCTGGCGGCACGCCAGCGCCAGCAGCAAAGCCTGATTGCCGAAGTCGAAGGCCGCGCCCGCGCCGCCGAAGCCGAGTCGCGCCAGGCCAACCAGGAAGACCGCCGGCAGCGACACTTGGCGGCCCAGGAAGTCAGCAGCGCCCAGCAGCTGGAGCGTGCCCAGGCCGATACCCGCAAGGCCGATGCCGCCCTGGCGTCAGCCCGCGCTGCCTTGGCTGCGCGCCGTGCACAAGTGGCGATCATCGACACCGAGCAGCAGTTCGCCCAGGCTCGCCACGACAAGGCGCAAGCGGCGGTGGCCCAGGCCCGGGCGCGGCTGGCACTGGCCCGGATCGACCTGCAACACACGCAAATCCGCAGCCCGATCGACGGCACCGCCGGCCAGCGCAGCCTGCGCATCGGTCAATACGTCGAGGCTGGGGCGCCGCTGCTGGCCGTGGTGCCCGAGGCGGCCTATGTGGTGGCCAACTATAAGGAAACCCAAGTCGACGCCATGCGCCCCGGGCAACCGGCTCACATCGAAGTGGACGCGCTGGGCGGCCTGGAACTCAAGGGCCGGGTCGACAGTTTCGCCCCGGCGTCCGGCGCCCAGTTCGCCCTGCTGCCACCGGACAATGCCACCGGCAACTTCACCAAGATCGTGCAGCGCATGCCTGTGCGCATCCGCCTGGAACCGGGGCAGCCGCGCGCGGCTGAACTGCGCCCCGGCATGTCGGTGATCGTCAGCGTGGACACCCACCATGAGTAACCCTGGACAGCAGACTGGCGAGGCCGCGCCGGCCATTTCCCTGCGCACCTGGGTCGCGGTTCTGGGCAGCGTGGTCGGCTGCTTCATGGCCGGGATGAATGTGCACGTCACCAACGCCTCGCTGCCGGATGTGCGCGGCTCCCTCGGCGCCACCTTCGAGGAAGGCTCGTGGATCACCACCGCCTACCTGGTGGCCGAAATCATCATCATCCCCATGACCGGCTGGCTGGTGTCGGTGTTCTCCATGCGCCGGGTGATGATGGTCGGCACCGCGGGCTTCGTGCTGTTCTCGATTGCCTGCTCCCTGGCGCCGAACATCCAGACCATGATCATCGCCCGCACCCTGCAGGGCGCCTTTGGCGGGGTGCTGATTCCGCTGTCGTTCCAGCTCATCGTCACCGAGCTGCCGGCCGCGCGGCACCCCATGGGCATGGCCCTGTTCGCCGTGGCCAACAATGTCGCCCAGGCCGCCGGGCCGTCCCTGGGGGGCTGGCTGACCGACGCCTACTCCTGGCGCTGGATCTTCTACCTGCAAGTGCCGCCCGGGCTGTTGCTGCTGGCGGCGATCGGCTGGTCGGTGCGGCCGCAGCCGGTGATGCTGCACAAGCTGCGCCAGGGCGACTGGTTCGGTATCGCGACCATGGCCGTGGGACTCTCGGCGTTGCAGATCATGCTCGAGGAAGGCAGTCGCAACGACTGGTTCGCCTCGACCTTCATCGCCAACTGCGCGGCGCTGGCGGTGATCGGGCTGCTGGCGTTTGTCTGCATCGAACTGCGCCGCGAGCACCCGCTGATCAACCTGCGCCTGCTGGGCCGCTACAACTTCGGCCTGGCCAGCCTGATGCAATTCACCTTCGGCGCGGTGGTGTTCGGCGTGGTGTTCCTGGTGCCCAATTACTTCGCCGAGATCCACGGCTACAACGCGCGGCAGATCGGCCTGATGATGATCCCCTACGGCCTGATCCAGTTCGCCATGTCATTCGCCACCCCGCGCCTGATGCGCTGGACCAGCGCCCGCACCATCATCATCCTCGGCTTTGCCATCACCGGCCTGGGCTGCCTGATGAACATCCACCTCAACCCGGATGCCGCGGCCAACGTGATCGTGCCTTCGCTGGTGGTGCGTGGCATCGGCCAGTCGCTGGTGGTGGTGGCCTTGGGGGTGATGGCGATCCAGGGCCTGGAAAAAGACCAGGTGGGTTCGGCCTCAGGCCTGTTCTCGATGGTGCGCAACGTCGGCGGTGCGATTGGCATCGCGCTGTCGAGCCAGATTGTGGTCGAGCGCGAAAAACTTCACGCCCAGCGCATCGGCGAGGCGGTGTCGCCCTTTGCCCAGGCGACCCAGGAACGGCTGGTGGACATGGTGCGCATGCTCAGCCATGTGCCGATGGACTACGCCAGCGCCCTGCACGGCGCTGCCGCCGGCCCCTTGCGCCAGCAAGCCCTGGCGCTGATGGAGCGCCTGGTGCACCGCGACGCGATGCTGATGGCCTACAGCGATGCGTTTTACCTGGCCGGGCTGGCGATGCTGGCCTGTGTGCTGGCCGGGCTGGTGCTGCGCCGGTCGTGACGGTCAACGGTAGAACAGCGACGGCGGCACCCCGAACTGGCGCTTGAAGGCCGCCGCGAAGGCGCTCTGGCTGTCGTAACCGTGCTGCAGCGCCACTTGCACGATCGGCATGCCCTGGGCCAGGCATTCCAGGGACAGCAGCAGCCGCGCCTGCTGCCGCCAGCGGCCGAAAGTGATGCCGGTGGCGCGCTGGAACTGGCGGTGAAAGGTCTTGCCGCTCATCGCCAGGCGGTCGGCCCAGTGTTCGGCGGTGCTGTTGTCGGCGGGGTCGGCGGCCAGGGTCTGGCAGACCCGCAGCATGCGCGGCTCCTGAGGCCAGGGCAGGTTGAACGGCAGCACCGGCAACCAGCGCAGCTCATCGAGTATCAAGCGCATGATCCGCCCTTCGCGGCTGTCACTCTGGTAGTGCTCCTGCACCGCAGTGGCGGCCAGGATCAGCTCGCGCAGCAGCGGCGAAACCTCGATCACACAATCGCCCTGGGGCAGGCCCGCAATCGCATCGAGGTTGATAAACAGGCTGCGCATGCGGGCCGCGCCGCGCATGCGCACGGTGTGATCGACCCCGGCCATCAGCCACACCCCACGGCTGGGCGGCACCACCCAGCGCCCGGCCTGGGTCTCGATCACCAGCACGCCTTCGATCGCATACAGCAGCTGCGCCCGGTCATGGCGGTGGGCCGGGATCACATGGCCATTGGGATAGTCCACCGCAACGCCGGTGACCGGCATCGCCGCGCATTCATAAGAGGAGGCAAACGCCGAATCGGACATGCAGGAAACGCCTCAGGGTTCAGGGAGCGCGACACGAAGGCCACGGCAAAAATGACCAAAACAGAATAACAACCCAGCGTTTCGTGCGATAGCGCCAACCCAGGCGGCGCAAGGCCCCCTGGTACGAGGCCAAAAATATGAGAGCATGCCCCACCGCTCCAACACTTCAGGACCCCCTCCGCGCATGGCTCAACCGGCTCACCTCCCCGCTACGCCCAGGGCCGCGCCCGAGACCGCCATCGCCCAGTTCTGGCGCGACCCGGCGCTGCCCCATGTCGAGAGCCGCCGTGCCTGCCACAGCCGCGCCAACTACAAGCCCCACAGCCATCCGACCTACTCCATAGGCGCGGTGGATCAGGGGGCCAGCCTCTTCACCGGGGCGGCAGATGGCCCAACGCTGATCCGCAGCGCCAGCCTGGTGTTTGTCCCCGCCGGCTGCGTGCACGCTTGCAACCCGCTGCCGGAGACCGCCTGGAGCTATCAGATGCTGCACCTGGATGCGCAGTGGCTGGCAGCCCTCAGGGCCGAAACCCACGCCGGGGACAGCGCCCCCGAACCGGTGCTGATCAGCCACGACCCGGCACTCTACCAGCGCTTTTGCCAACTCAATCGGCTGTTGTTTTCCGCTGCGGGCAGCGCTGAAAAAGACGCCGCGCTGATTGAGTTCATCGGCGATCACGATGGCGCCGCGCAACGGATCGACATCGCCGCCAACCCTGCGCTGGCCAGCGGCGAGCTGAAGCGGCTCATGGCCTTCTTGCAGCACGACAACCACAGCCTGCTGCCCCTGGCCGAACTGGCAGCCATGGCCGGGATGAGCCGCTACCAGTTGATCCGGGCCTTTCGTGCCAGTACCGGGCTGACGCCCCACGCCTATCAGCTCAACCGCTGCATCAACCAGGCGCGCCACTGGCTGCGCGAAGGCCAGGGCATGGCGTCGATTGCCTACCGCCTGGGGTTTGCCGACCAGGCGCATTTCCAGCGCGTGTTCAAGGCCCACGTCGGGGTGACCCCGGGGCTGTATCGCAGCTGAGCCGCGCGCAATTTTCTTCAATACAGGGCTCGGGGCCGCTGCGCACACTGGCGCCCCCTGTCCCTGGAAGTTTGCCCATGTTGCAGCAGTTTCTGATGGTCGCCGCCGCGCATTTCCTGGCGTTGCTGTCCCCCGGCCCGGATTTTTTCCTGGTCGCGCGCCTGTCCATGGCCGCTGGCTGGAAGTCCGCCACCGGTGCCTGCCTGGGTATCGCCCTGGCCAATGGTGTGTTCATTCTTGCGGCATTTGCCGGGGTCTCGGCGCTGCATGCCGACAGCGCGGTGTTTATCACCTTGCAACTGGCCGGCTGTGGCTACCTGCTGTACATGGGCGGGATGTTTATTCGGCACGCCGGCAGCAGCGCCCTGGGCCCGGTCGCCGCCGAGGGTGCGCCGGCAACCCGTGACCGTGGCCAGTGGTGGCGCGGCCTGGGCATGGGCCTGCTGTCAGGCCTGCTGAACCCGAAGAACGCCCTGTTCTACGTGAGCCTGGCGTCCCTGGTCAGTGCCGACACCTCGCCCGGCTGGAAGCTGTTCTACGGCCTGTGGATGTTCGCCGCCGTGCTGTTGTGGGACTTGCTGGTGGCCCTGGCCATCGGCAATCAACGCGTGCTGCGGCGTTTTTCCCAGGTGCTGCCGTGGCTGGAACGCGTGTGCGGGGCGATCCTGATCCTGCTGGCGCTGATCGTTATCGGCGCCCTGGCCCTGCGCCTTTGAACCAGTCGCCGGGCCCCTCAGGCCATGGCCGCGCTCAGCCAGGCCTCCAGCGACTCCGGCGCCAATGGCCGGGCAAACAGGTAACCCTGGGCCACCGAGTAGCCCTGGTCCTTGAGCACCAGGCACTGGCCAGCGGTCTCCACGCCTTCGGCCACCACCGTCAGGTTCAGGCTCTTGCCGATGCCCATGATTGCCGCACTCAAGGCCCGGGCCGCGCTGTCATCTTCAAGGTCGGAGACAAAACTGCGATCGAGCTTGAGCTCGCTCAGGGGCAACCGGCGCAGGTAGCTCAGGCTCGAATAGCCGGTGCCGAAGTCGTCCATCGACAGGCGCACGCCCTGGGCATGCACTTCGTCGATGGTCTTCAGGGTGCTGGGGTTGGTGTCGAGCAGCACGCCTTCGGTGATCTCCAGGGTCAGGTCCCTGGGCACCAGTCCGTGGTGATCCAGGGTGTCAGCAATCATTCGCGGCAGGTCCAGATTGTGGAAACTGGTGGGTGACAGGTTGATCGACACCGAGGGGATTGCCAGCGCCCGCCGCCGCCAGTCACTCAACTGGCGACAGGCCTGGGCCAGTACCCAGCGCCCGAGGTCGGCAATCAGCCCGCACTCCTCGGCCAGGGGAATAAAGCGCGCCGGGGAAATCTCCCCCAGCTGCGGGTGGGTCCAGCGGGCCAGGGCCTCGACCCCACACAGCTGGCCGCTGGCGAGGTCGATCTGCGGCTGGTAATGCAGGCGCAAGCCGTTGTTCTGCAGGGCCTCGCGCAGGGCTGTCTCCAGGGCCAGGCGCTCCTGGGCCAGCAGGTTCAGTTCATGGCTGAAGAAACTCAACTGGCCACGGCCGCCCGACTTGGCCTGGTACATGGCCATGTCGGCGCGGCGCAGCAGGGTCTCCATGTCGCGGCCATCGCCGGGGAACACACTGATGCCGATACTCGCCGAGCAGGCCACGGACACCCCGTCCACCAGGCACGGCGCGCCCAGGGCCAGCAGCAGCTGCTCGGCCTGGGCCGCGACCTGGGTCGAATCGCAATCGGGCAGGATCAATACGAACTCATCCCCCGACAGCCGGCCGACGATGTCCGACTCCCGGGACTCGCGCTCCAGGCGCCCGGCGACGATCCGCAACAGCTCATCTCCCGCCGGGTGGCCCAGGGAATCGTTGACCTTCTTGAAGCGGTCCAGATCGACGAACAGCACCGCCAACTGCGAGCTGTCGCGCCGCGCCGCACTGATCGCCTGGTCGGCCCGGGCTTGCAGCAGGCTGCGGTTGGGCAGGCCGGTCAGGGCATCGTAGAACGCCAGCTGGCGAATCCGTGCCCGCGCGTGTTCCCGCTGCAAGGCCAGGGCACACAGGTGCACGCAGGAATTGACGATCTGCTGGTGAAACAGGTCCGGCACCAGAGCCTCGCGAAAGTAAAAGGCGAAGGTGCCGATCACCCGCCCCTGGCTGGAACGGATCGGTGTCGACCAGCAGCCGACATACCCCAGCTCCAGGGCCAGGTGCTTGTAGTCGGCCCACAGCGGGTCGTTGGCGATATCGGTGACCAGCACCGCGTCGTTGCGAAACGCCGCAGTGCCGCAGGAGCCCACGCTGGGACCGATCGGCACGCCGCACAGCGCCGCGCTGTAGGCCGCCGGCAGGCTCGGCGCGGCCAACGATTGCAGGCAGCCATGTTCGTCGACTTCCAGGATCGAGGCCGCCACTTCCGGTGCGATGCGCTCCACCTCGCGGCAGATCAGCTCCAGTACCTGGGCCAACGGCTGTTCGCTGGCCATGGCTTCCAGGGCGTTGTGCTGCAGCACTTCATACATCTTCGACTGGGTGATATCGGTCAGCACCGAGACCACGCTGACCAGACGCCCGTCCTCCCCCAATACCGGGTTGGCCACCACATTGATCCAGTAGCGCTGGCCGGATTTGCCGACGACGATTTCCTCGCGCCGCACCGAGCGGCCAGCCAGCAGCTCGAGGCGCACATAGTCGATGTAGTGGGCGTTGGCGTTGGCCGCCAGCAATTCGATGGGCGAGCGCTCGGCCAGGTCCTCCTGCTGCCAGCCGAACATGCGGCTGAAGCCGCTGTTGACGTACTGGATCCGCCAGTCCGCGCCGACAATCAGCACCCCGGAGTCAGTGGCCCCGGCCACCAGGGACAGGCGCCGGTTGTGCTCGGCCAGTTCGCTTTCCCGTTGGTGGCGCAGGCTGATATCGGTGGCGACCTTGACCACCCGCTCCACATTGCCGGCTTTATCGAGAATCGCCGTGTAGGTCGCCTCCAGCCAGCAGGTGCTGCCGTCACCGCGACGGCGCTCGCAGATCCCGGAAAACGTCTGGCTGGCCAACAGCCCTGCCCAAAACAGGCGGTACGCCTCGGAGTCGGCATACAGCCCCTTGCAAAAGGACCGGTGATGCAGCCCCAGTGCGTTGTCGCGGCTGTAGCCCAACAGCAGCAGGTAGTTGGGGTTGGCGTTGAGCAAAATACCTTCGGCGGAAAATTCGGCGATCGCCATGGCCCGATCCAGGGCGCCCAACAAAGCGTTGTGGCTGACCGAACTAGCGTCATCGACGTGAACTTGAGACACCATTGCCCTGCTCCTTTTCCTGCAAATCCATTCCGCGCGGCCGAGTTCATGCAGGCGCGACCCACTATTGGGCAGCAGACCGAGCTGGCCCGAACCACGATACACCGGCGCTTTCGCGATGCTGTTCGTTGTCACGGCCAATGGCAAGTGCCCGCCAGGCCCTGACCACGGCGGCAAATCCTGAACCGGCGGCCCTTTACAGTCGATTCGGACAAATTCGAAAAGCGCCTGAGGGTGGGGAACACCCATTTTAGCAGCGGTCAGAAGCACACCTCAGTGGATCCATTAACAACAGCCAAACGTCCGATAATCGCCCAATTAAACCCATGCACAGCCGGCACAGTGATTGACCAGACACTGGCCGCCGATCTTTAATGGATCCATTAAATAAAAACAAGCCGTAGCCTGGAGACCTCCCATGCACCCCAAAAACACCTGGTATGTTGCCTGCACCGCCGATGAAATCACCGACAAGCCCCTGGGCCGACAGATTTGCGGTGAAAAAATGGTTTTTTATCGCGGTCTGGAAGGACAGATCAGCGCGATCGAAGATTTCTGCCCCCATCGCGGCGCGCCACTGTCGCTGGGGTATGTCGAAAACGGCAACCTGGTGTGCGGCTACCACGGTCTGGTGATGGGCTGCGACGGCAAGACGGTGGCCATGCCCGGGCAGCGGGTACGCGGCTTTCCGTGCAACAAGACCTTTGCTGCGGTCGAGCGTTACGGTTTTATCTGGGTCTGGCCCGGTGACCAGGCCCAGGCCGACCCGGCGCTGATCCACCACCTGGAATGGGCGGTCAGCGACGACTGGGCCTACGGCGGCGGCCTGTTTCATATCGGTTGCGACTACCGCCTGATGATCGACAACCTGATGGACCTGACCCACGAAACCTACGTCCACGCCTCCAGCATCGGCCAGAAGGAAATCGACGAAGCGCCGCCGGTGACCACGGTCGAAGGCGATGAAGTGGTGACGGCGCGGCACATGGAAAACATCATGGCCCCGCCGTTCTGGCGCATGGCGCTGCGGGGCAACAACCTGGCCGACGACGTGCCGGTGGACCGCTGGCAGATCTGCCGCTTCACCCCGCCCAGCCACGTGCTGATCGAAGTCGGCGTGGCCCATGCCGGCAAGGGCGGCTACCACGCCGATCCGCAATACAAGGCATCGAGCATCGTCGTCGACTTCATCACCCCCGAGTCCGACACCTCGATCTGGTACTTCTGGGGCATGGCACGCAACTTCAACCCCCAGGACCAGGAGCTGACCGCGAGCATCCGCGAAGGCCAGGGCAAGATCTTCAGCGAAGACCTGGAGATGCTCGAACGCCAGCAGCAGAACCTGCTCGCGCACCCGACGCGCAACCTGCTCAAGCTCAATATCGATGCCGGCGGCGTGCAGTCGCGCCGAGTCCTGGAGCGCCTGATCGCCCAGGAACGCAGCGCCGAACCGCAGCTGATCGCCAGCGCCCAGTAAGCCCTGGGGCGCAGCCTTGCCCGCCGCGCCCGCGCACCCCTGCCTGCAGCGCCGCAGTGACGAATAAACAGAAGTGAGCCCCCTGCCTGGCGGCAACACTCCAAGGACCGAACATGATTGACGTGCTGGTGGTATCCCGCAACAACGAAGCCCTCGACATCTGCAGCTACGAGCTGGCCAGTGTCGACAACAGCCCCCTGCCCGCCTTCAGCGCCGGCGCCCATATCGACGTGCACCTGCCCGATGGCCTGGTGCGCCAGTACTCGCTGTGCAACCACCCTGAAGAACGCCATCGCTACCTGATCGGCGTGCTCAAGGACCCGGCCTCACGGGGCGGCTCGGCCAGCCTGCATGCCCAGGTCCAGGTCGGCAGCCGGTTGCGCATCAGCGAACCGCGCAACCTGTTCCCCCTGGTCCATGAAGCCAGGCGCAGCCTGCTGTTCGCCGGGGGCATCGGCATCACCCCGATCCTGTGCATGGCCGAACGCCTGGCCCACAGCGGCGCCGACTTCGAGCTGCATTACTGCGCCCGCGCCAGCGAGCGCGCGGCATTCGTCCAGCGCCTCAAGGATTCGCCGTTTGCCGAGCGGGTATTCCTGCATTTCGATGAGCAACCGCAGACTGCGCTCGACGCCGCCAAGGTCCTGGCCGGGCCGGCGGAGCATGTGCATCTGTACGTCTGCGGCCCCGGCGGTTTCATGCAATACGTGCTGGACAGCGCCCGCGCCCAGGGTTGGCGCGAAGAGTGCCTGCACCGCGAATACTTTGCCGCGGCGCCCGTGGACAGCAGCAACGATGGAGGTTTTTCGGTGAAGCTCGGCAGCACCGGCCAGGTCTATGAAATACCGGCCGATCGCAGCGTGGTGCAGGTGCTGCAAGCGCATGGGGTGGAGATTGCCATGTCCTGCGAACAGGGCATTTGCGGCACCTGCCTGACCCGAGTGCTGGAAGGTGTGCCGGAGCACCGCGATCTGTTTCTGACCGAGGAGGAACAGGCCCTCAACGACCAGTTCACCCCGTGCTGCTCACGCTCGAAAACCCCGCTGCTAGTGCTGGATATCTGAGCGTCACTGCGTCCGCAGAATGACTTTCATCCGCTCGTCGCTGGTGGCCGCGCCGAACACCTCGGCGTAGCGCAAGGTAGCGTTGGCGTGCTCGCGCATGATCGCCTCGGCCCGCGCACCCTGGCGATTGACCAGGGCATCGAACACCGAATGGTGCTGCATGTGGGCGTAATTGAAGCGCCGGTATTCGCGGCCCAGGTCATTGCGATCCACCGCCAGGGCGGTCACCGAAGCGAACGGCAGATGGTCGTTGCGCGCCAGGGCATCGGCGATGGCCGGGTTGTGGCTGCCTTCGACGATCACCTGGTGAAAGCGCATGTTGAGGTCGTGATAGGCCTCCAGGTCGTCTTCGGTGACATAGCCTTTGTCGAACAGCTGATCGCCCTGGGCCAGGCACAACTCCAAGGTCGCCCGCGCAGACTCAGACAGGCCGCGCTCGGCAGTCTGGCGCGCGGCCAAACCTTCCAGCACACCACGCACCTCGACCGCGCCGGCGATGTCGTCGGCACTCACCGAACGCACCTGGAACCCACGCCCGCCAAAACGCACCAGCAGGCCTTCCTGCTCCAGGGTGCGAAACGCCATGCGCACCGGCATCCGTGATACGCCGAACAGCTCGGCGGTGGGAATCTCCATCAACCGCTCACCCGCCGCCAACTCGCCCGAGGCGATCATCTTGCGCAGCGCAACCAGCACCATTTGACCGGGCTTACTCATCCAGGCACTTCCACAAAAGACGGGCCGCCATAGTAGCGCAAGCCTCGCGCCGGCGGCAGCAAGCGATCACCCGGCGTCCTGCAGCCGCTGCCGCCAGGCCCGAGCCTTCGGCAGCGGCAGCGGCAGCGGCTACAGAGTTAGAAGGACAACGGGTAGCTGACGATCAATCGAGTCTGGTCGAAATCGCTGTTGAAGCTGCGGCGGTTGGTGGCGTTGTTCAGGCGCAGGCTGAGGCTTTTCAGGCTGCCGCTCTGGAAGGTGTAGCCGACTTCGGTGTCGCGCTCCCATTCCTTGCCGTTGCTGCCGACCTTGGTCGTGGCATTCTCGCCATGGCCATAACGCACCATCGCCAGCAACCCGGGCACGCCCACGGCGGCGAAGTTGTAGTCGTAGCGCGCCTGCCACGAGCGCTCGTCGGCGTTGCTGAAGTTGCCGTTGAACATATCGTTGCCCAGGGTCCGGCCACTGCTGCCATAGACCGACATCCACGGGCTGTCGCCACTGACTTTCTGCAGGCCCAGGTACAGGGTGTGGCCACCGGTATTGGCCGAGAACAAGGCATAGGCGGTCCGGCTCTGCACCTCGCCGATGCGCGCGCGGCCGTCGTCCTTGTCGATGAAATACCCCAGGTTCGCCCCCAGCACCCACTCCCCCACCGGCTGCTTGTGCACGAGGTTGAAATAGCTTTGCTGGTAGATGTCTTCCAGCTGTGAATGCCAGGCGCCGATCAGGGTGCGCTGCTGATTGAAGCGATACTCGGCGCCGACATAGTTGAAGGCATCCGAGGTCACCCCCGGTGCGGCCCAGGCCGAGAGGTCCTGCATGTCCGACGAGTTGCGCAGGCTGACCGCCTTGTATTGCCCGGCCTGCAAGCCCAGGCCGCTGATCTCCCGCGAGTCGAGCATGGCCCCGCGAAAGGTCTGCGGCAGCAGGCGGCCGTCGTCGTAGCGCAGCAGCGGGATGTCCGGCAGCAATTCGCCGACCTTCAACTCCGTGGCCGAGATGCGCATCTTCGCCGCCACCCCGGCGCGCCCGAAGTTGTCCGCCGCCTTGCCATCATCATGCACCGGCAACAGCTCGGAACCGCTGACCGCGCGGCTGCTGTCGAGCTTGACGCCGAACATGCCGATGGCGTCCAGGCCAAACCCCACGGTGCCCGGGGTGTAGCCGGAACTGAACTTGAGAATGAAACCCTGGGCCCACTCCTCGACCTGGCTCTTGGGTGCACCCGAGTCACGAAAATCACGGTTGAAGTAGTAATTGCGCAGCAGCAGTTCAGTCTTGGCGTCTTCGAAAAAACCACCGTCTTCGGCTGCCAGTACCGGCAGGCACAGGCCCGAGGTCATGGCCGCCGCCAACAGCGAACGGGTGAAGGTCAATGGGGTGCTCATTCTTATTGTTCTCCGTTTTTCATGGGCGCAGCCGCTCCCCGGCAGGCCGGCGAAGGCCCGCCCGACAGGGCTGCAAAAAGGCCCGGCTGGACCGGGCTTGAATCAGTGGGCTAACGCATCAAAAGGGATACTGACGCGGCTGGTGTTGCACGCTGATCCAGTGATCGCGGGTGAACTCGTCGATGGCCCAGTCGCCGTTGAAGCGCCCCAGGCCCGAGTTCTTTTCCCCGCCGAAGGGCGCGTTGGCCTCATCGTTCACCGGGATGTCGTTGATATGGGTCATGCCCGCGCGGATCTGCCGGGCAAAGCCCACCGCACGCTCCAGGCTGGCGCTGAACACCGCGCTGGACAGCCCGAACTCACTGGCATTGGCCAACTCCAGGGCATGGGCTTCATCCCGCGCGCGCAGCAGCCCCACCAGCGGGCCGAAGATTTCGTTGCGCGCCAGGTCCATGTCCTGCGTGACCTCGCCATACACATGGGGCGCCAGCAGGTTGCCCTGGCCGCCGCCCTCGTACAGCGGCTCGGCACCCTCGGCCCGGGCCAGGCGGATTTTCTCCTGCAGGCCCTGCAACTGACGGGGGTTGATCACCGGGCCGATCACCGTGTCCTGCAGATTCGGATCACCGACCTTGAGCCCCTTGACCCGCTCCACGAAACGCTCGGCAAACGCCGGGTACAGGCTGTCGTCGATGATGATGCGGTTGACCGCCATGCAGATCTGCCCCTGGTGCAGGAACTTGCCAAACACCGCTGCATTCACCGCGTGCTCCAGGTCAGCGTCGGCCAGGACCACGAACGGGCTGTTGCCGCCCAGCTCCAGGGCCACGTGCTTGAGGTGCTCGCCGCCGCTGGCGATGCGGCCGATACCGCGCCCCACCGGGGTCGACCCGGTAAAGGTGATCAGCGACGGCACCGGGTGCTCGACAAAGGCATCGCCAATCTCGCTGCCGGCCCCCACCACCACGCTCAGCACCCCGGCCGGCAATCCGGCCTCTTCGAATATCCGTGCCAGCAACAGGCCGCCGCACACCGGGGTGTCGCTGGCCGGCTTGACCACCACCGCGTTGCCCAGGGCCAGGGCCGGGGCGATGGAGCGCTGGGTCAGGTGCAGCGGGAAGTTCCACGGGCTGATGACCCCCACCACCCCCAGGGCGCTGCGGTAGACCCGGCTTTCCTTGCCCGGCACATCGGACTCGACGATGCGCCCGTGGACCCGCGCCGGAAACGACGCCGACTCCAGGGCAATCGCCCGCGCCGCGCCCCATTCCAACTGGGCCTTGAGCCGGGTGCTGCCGGACTCGCGAATGATCCAGTCGATGATTTCCTCGCGGCGCCGGTCGAACACCGCCACCACCTGATGCAGCACCGCCGCCCGTGCCGACGGCCCGAGCGCTGCCCACTGCGGCTGGACTTCGGCAGCCTTGCGGTAGGCGGCGTCGAGGTCGGCGCGGTTGGCCTGGGGAATCTCCAGCAACAGCGAAGCGTCGTACGGGTTGCTCACCGCCAGGGTTTTACCCCCGGCGCCAGCGCGCCATTGGGCGGCAATGGGTTGCAGGTGCAGATCAGCGTAAACGGCTGGGGAATTGCTCATGTCACGTCTCCTGGAAACAGAATGGGTAAATTCGCTGCGGCGGTCATTCGTGCACGGCGCCCGAGGCTCGCGCCTCGATCAGCCGCACCAGCCCCAGCAGGGTGGCGGTATGGGGCACGGCGACGCCGGCCTGACGGGCCCGGGCCAGCACCTCGCCATTGATCGCGCCGATCTCGGTCGAGCGCCCGGCCAGCACGTCCTGCAACATCGACGGTTGGTGCGTGCGGTGATGGGCGATGGCATAGGCCACGCTCTCCAGGCAGCGCTGGGTATCAGTCGCGACCCCCGCCGACTGCGCGACCGCCAGCACCTCCAGCACGATCGCGCGCGCCAGTTCGACACCTTCAGAGGCACCATCCAACTGGCCCACGGTGCAGCCGGTCACTGCGCAGAGGCTGTTCAAGGCCGCATTGAAGGCGACCTTCTCCCAGATCGAGGTCCACACCTCGGGGTCCGGCGCGCAGTTCAAGCCCGCACCCTCGAGCACCGCCGCCACCTCGGCATTGGCCGGGCGTTCGACGCCATCCGCCGACCACACCCGGACCATGCCCTGGCCATGGGAGCGCACGTGGCCCGGGCCGACCATGTCCGCCGGCCAATTGGTCATGCCGATCAGCACCTGCTCCGGGGCGACGTGGCGGCACAGGGCTTCGGCGTTGCCCAGGCCGTTCTGCACGGTCAGCACCCGGGTCTGGGCGCCGATATGCCCGGCGATGCCGCGCAGCGCGCTGTCGGTGTGCTGGCTCTTGGTGAACACCAGCAACAGATCGGGCTGGCCCGGCGCCTGCTCCGGGCGGCAGGCGACCAGGCCGCTGACGCGCTGGTCGCCGTTGTCGGTCTCCAGGCGCAAACCCTCGCGGCGTATGGCGTGCAGGTGCGCGTCGTTGATGTCCAGCAGGGTGACCTGCTGCCCGCTCCGCGCCAGCAGGCCGCCGAACAGGGAGCCCATGGCCCCCGCCCCGAGAATGGAAATATTCATCGAACCTCCGTTTCAGAATGAGTGGTCATGGCCGGCCCGGCACTCGCCGGGGAATATGCCGGCGCACCAGCAACAGGGCGATCAGCGCCATCACCATCACCGAGCCCAGCAGCGTCAGGTAACCCCCGGCGCCGCCCTGGGTGATGATGGTGGCGCCGGCAAACGCACTGAGGATCGCCCCCATGCGCCCAAAGGCCAGGGCCGATGCGGTGCCGGTGGCACGCACGTTGGTGGGATAGATAAAGGCGCACAGCGCATACAGGGTCGACTGCACGGCGTTCACGAACAGGCCATGCACACCGAAGCCGAAGATCAGCAGGCTGGTGTTCTGATTGATGTCCACCCACTGCATGGCGAAGGCACTGACCGCGCCGCCCGCGCAGCAAATCACCAGCGGCCAGAACGAGCCCCAGCGGGTCATCGCCACGGCACACACCAGGGCCCCGATCACCCCGCCCAGGTTGTAGGCGGTCAGGCCCGAACCGGCGACCGAGGTCGGCAAGCCTTCGGCCATCAGCATGGTCGGCAACCAACTGAAGGCGCTGTAGACCGCGGTCAGGCACATGAAGAACGCCACCCAGACCAACACCGTGTCCCGCCCGTAACCGAGGGCAAACAAGGCGCGGAAGCCGTCGCGTTTTTCGCTGGCCTGCTCCAGGGCATCGGTGTAGCGCACGCCCTCGGCCATCGGCCGCCCCATGCGTCCCAGCAGGGTGTTCAACTCGCCCCAGCGCTGTGGCCGCCGCGCCAGGAAGCGTGGCGACTCCGGCAGCGCCGCCAGCAGCACAAACCCAAGCACGATGGGCAAGCTGCCACCGACGAAAAACAGCGTGCGCCAGCCATAGACCGGCAACACATGGGAGGCGAAAAACCCCGCCAGCATCCCGCCCAGGGGCACGCAGACAATGGTCGCGGTCACCGCCAGCGTGCGCCGGCGTGCCGGGGTGAATTCAGCGGTCACGGTGGTCGCGCTGGGCAGCGCGCCACCGATCCCCAGGCCGGCGACAAAACGCAGGATCGCCACCGTCAGCGCATCCGGCGCCAGGCCGATGGCGCAGGTCGCGGCGCCGAACACGAACACACTCATGATCACCGCCATGCGCCGCCCGAAACGGTCAGCGAACAGACCGGCGCAGGCGCTGCCGATGCCCATGCCGATCAGCCCGGCCGCCACCACCGGGGCAAAGGCCTCGCGGGTAACGCCCCACTCCTTGATCATCATCGGGATCGCGAACCCGATCAGTTGACCGTCGAAACCATCCAGCACGATGGACAGCGCCGCCAGCAGCACCACCAGCTTTTGCATCCGGGTAAAGGGGCCCTCATCGAGCAGGGACCCGATATCGGCATTGCCCGAACCGGCACGCGGCGACCGCGGCACGCTCGTCGTCACGTCAATGACCTCAGTCTTGTTCATAACCACCTCTTTTTTATTGTTGTTGTAGTGCCGCGCCGAGCGCGGCTGGCAACGCCGGGAACGAGCCCGGCGCGGGGTCTTGCCTCAGGGTTCGATGGTCAGCGTCGGCACCTCGATCAACACCGGGCGCTGGCCCGCCAGGGCTTCGCTGAAGGCTGCGGCAAACTCCCCGGCGGTGTTGGCCTGCAGCGAATGCACGCCGTAGCCCCGGCCGATGGCGCAGAAATCCAGGCCCGGTACATCCAGCCCCGGGGCGTCGCTGACCCCCAGCACGTCGGCGAACCAGCGCAAGGCGCCGTAGGTGCCGTTCTTGAGGATGATGAACACCACCGGAATCCCGTATTGCGCGGCGGTCCACAACGCGGTGATGCCGTAGTTGGCCGAGCCGTCGCCGATGATCGCCACCACCCGCCGCTCGGGCGTCGCCAGTTGCACGCCGACCGCGGCCGGCAGGCCGAAGCCCAGGCCACCGGCGGCCGGGAAGAAGTAACTGCCGGGCTCGCGCATCTCGACCCGCTGCCAGAAGGCACCGACGGTGGAGGTGGACTCCTTGACGTAGATCGTGTCCTTGGGCGCCAGTTGATCGATCAGGTCGAACACGGTTTCCGGGCGCAGCAGGCCGCCCTCCTCGACGATCGTCGCCGGCCGCGGCAAGGCCTCGGGCAGCGGCCGCTCGCTCTGGCGAACCACGCCCACCAGGGCTTCGAGGGTCAGGGCGATGTCCGCCACCAGGGCGTCGCCCATGGGCGCCCGTGCTGCTTCGCCGGGGTCGCAGGTGATGTGCACCAGCTCGGCGCCGGCCGGCAGGTAGGCGCCGGGAGCGAACTGGTGATAACGGAACACCGGGGCCCCCACCACCAGGATCAGATCATGCTCAGCCAGGCTGCGGCTGATGCCGGCGATCGCTGCCGGCAACACCCCACGGAAACAGGGGTGGCGGGTCGGGAACGGACAACGGGAAGCCGAGGGCGCAACCCAGGCCGGCATCCGCAGCTTTTCCGCGAGCTGCACCGCCAGACCGTTGCTGCGGCTGCCATCGACATCCGGCCCCAGCACCAGCACCGGGTTGCGCGCCGTCGACAGCCGCTCGCCCAGTTGCTGCAACTGCGCCGGCGACGGCAGGCCGGCGCTGAGCACCTGGCGGCGCGCCAGGTGCTCGACCCCGGCCGGGGCTTCACAGGCCCAATCGTCATAGGGAATCGACACATACACCGGCCCCCGTGGCGCCAGGCTGGCCATGTGGATCGCCTGGCTCAGGGTGCGCGGCACGTCCTGGGCCGAGGCCGGTTCGTGGCTCCACTTGACCAGGGGTTTGGGCAACTGCGCGGCATCGACATTGGCCAGCATCGCCTCGACGCCAATCATCGAGCGCACCTGCTGGCCGGCAGTGATCACCAGCGGGCTGTGGGAGTACCAGGCGTTGGTCAGCGCGCCCATGCCGTTGCCGGTGCCGGCGGCGGCATGCAGGTTGACGAAGGTGGGCTGGCCGGTGGCCAGGGCAAAGCCGTCGGCCATGCCCACCACCGCGCCTTCGTGCAGGCCGAGGATGTAGCGAAAGTCCTCGGGGAAGCCCTTGAGGAACGGCAGTTCATTGGAACCGGGATTGCCGAAAATGGTGGTCAGGCCTTGCTCGCGAAGAATGTCGTAGGACGCAGAGTGAACGGTTTTCATAGGGACCCTTGCCGCTGGTTTTTAGATTTTGAGTTACTCTTGCAGCCGCCACGCAATTGATCAAATCGATACTATCTCTATCTAAAATAAGAACGGTCTATATCCAGATCGACAGTCCGAGGCACCATGAGCCACATCGACCTGAACCTGATCCGCACCTTCGTCACCCTCTACGAAGCCCGCAGCGTGACCCTGGCCGCCGAGCGCCTGTTCGTCACCCAACCCTCGGTCAGCTACGGCCTGGCCCGCCTGCGCGAACTGCTCGACGACAAACTGTTCAGCCGCACCCGCGACGGCATCCAGCCGACCTTTGTCGCCGAACAGCTGTACCCCAATCTGCGGGACTGCCTGACCCGCATCGAAAGCGCGGTGCAAAGCACCCGCCAGTTCGACCCGGCCAGCACCGAACGGCGCTTTCGCATCGCCCTCTCCGACCTCGGCGAAATGGGCTTTCTGCCCTTGATCCTGGCGCGCCTGAACCGGGACGCGCCCCTGGCCGAAGTCGAGGTGCTGCCATTGCAGGTGGACCAGGTCGGCGAGTGGCTGGCCAGCGGCAAGATCGACGCCGCCATCTGCCGCCACCCGGTGCCCGGCACCCGCAGCCAGGTGCTGATGCACGAACGCTACGCCTGCCTGCTCAGCGCCAGCCACCCGCGCATCGGCCGGCACTTGAGCCTGGAGCAGTTCCTTGGCGAACGGCACGTCACCGTGACCCGCACCACCGGTCACGGCAGTGTTGAAGACGTGCTGAAAAACATGAACGTGGAGCGCCGGATCAGCCTGCATGTGCCGCACTTTTCAGTGCTGCCCAAGATCATCCCCGGCACCGACCTGCTGGCCGTGCTTCCGGCGCAGATCGCCCGCCTGTTCATTCACGAGGGCGGCCTGCAGATGCTTGAATTGCCGTTCCAGGTGGCCGAGTTCGATGTCTCGCTGCACTGGCACACCAACAGCGACAGCTCGGCCGCCCTGCGCTGGTTCTGCGCGACCATCGCCGAGGCGATCATCAGCGGCCAGGCCTAGGCAGCGACTGGCGCGGGGCTGGGTTGCGCCCCGGGCTTGAGCAGCAACAGGCACCCGGCAGCCAGAACAAACACGCTGGCGAACACCCCGTACAGGTGCAGCGGCTGCCAGCCGCCATCGAGCAGGAAGCCGGCCACGGTCGGCGACAGGATCGCGCCAATGCGCCCAATGCCGATGCCCCAACCCACCCCCGTGGCGCGCACCGAGGCGTCATACACCACCGGCGACAGCGCGTAGAGCCCGGCTACGCAGCCATTGGAAAACAGCCCGATCAACAACCCCAGGCCCAGGGCCGCGGCGATCGACGAGCCGCTGCCGACAAACAGCACCAGCAACCCGGCGGTGATCAGCATAAACAGCGACAGCACCCGGGTCAGGGGCCAGCGCGAGGCCAGGCCGCCGATCAGCGCCGCACCGAAGATCCCGCCGACGCTGAGCAGCACCCCGCCAGTGATCCCCTGTTGCGCCGAGAGCCCGGCAGCCACCAGCAGTTTCGGGGTCCAGCTCATGACGAAGTAGAAACCGAACATCACCAGGAAAAACAGCAGCCAGATCAGCAAGGTGGTGCGGCGCATGGCCGGGGCCAGCAACTGGCCGAAACCGCTGCGGGCCCCGGCCTCCTTGAGCACCGGCGCCGGCAGTTGGGTCAGCGGCGCCTGGTCCAGGCGCTGGGCCAGACGGTTGATGCGTGCCAGGGCATTGGCCGGGCGCCGCGCCAGCAGGAAGTCCAGGGATTCGGGCAGCCACAGCAGCACCAGCGGGATCATCAGCCAGGTCACCGCGCCGCCAAACAGGAACACCGAACGCCAGCCGAAATGGGTCAGCAACCACACCGCCAGCAGCCCGCCCAGGGTCGCGCCCAGGGCGTAACCGGTGGACTGCAGGCTCACCGACAACCCGCGCCAGCGCTTGCTTGAGTACTCACTGGCAATCACGTTGCTGCTGGCCAGGATGCCGCCGATGCCGAGCCCCGTGAGGCCGCGCAGCAGTGCCAGTTGCAACGGGGTCTGGCTCAAGGCCGAAAGCAGCATGCCCAGCCCCGACAGCGCCAGGCAGAACAGAATCAGCGGGCGCCGCCCAAAGCGGTCGGCCCAGGGCGCGATAAACAACGAACCGGCGGCCATGCCAAACAGCCCGGCACTCAGCAGAAAGCCGATTTGCGCGCCATTGAGCCCCCACTCGGCCGAGACCGAGGCCGCGGTAAAGGCCATCACCAGCACATCGAAGCCGTCGATCATGTTCAGCACAATGCAGATGCCGATGGCCAGGCATTGGAAGCGGCTCATGGGGCCGTTATCGACCCGCTGTTTCAGATCGAGGCTCATGGACGCACCTCCAGACCGGCCGCGACCCGAGGCGAAATAACAGGCAGACGTTTGCACACAGACAACAGGCGCACGCAACCCAGGCCGTTGCGCGCCATTGATAAGCCATTCATGACGAAACCCTTTTTGTAGTTTTTATCGCGGACGGTCAGGAGGGCTCCTGCCATCGCCAGGCCGCTAATAAAACCGTTAATGGATCCATTAACAAGAGTTGGGTTGAATGGAAAGGCCGGTCACAGGCACTTGAATCAGCCACAAAAAAACTTAATTTATATATAAATCAATCAGTTATGGATTTACGAGCGCACCTGCATTAACGGGCGATTATCGGCCATGGCTGCTGAGCCCCCAGTGGCCAGGGGGTCTATGCCTGGCGATGAATCCCGATATGCCGCGGGCGTTTGTGGCTAGGGAGCTTGCTCCCGCTGGGTGGCGCAGCCGCCCCAATGGCCAAAACCTCATTCCTACAGATAGATCGCGGACTCAGGTTTTGCGGCCGCTACGCGGCCGAGCGGGAGCAAGCTCCCTCACCACAGGGGGTCTATGCCTGGCGATGAATCCCGATATGTCGCGGGCTTTTGTGGCTAGGGAGCTTGCTCCCGCTGGGTGGCGTAGCCGCCCCAATGGCTGCAACTTCATTTCTACCGATCGATCGCGGGCTCTGGATTTGCGGCCGCTGCGCGGCCGAGCGGGAGCAAGCTCCCTCGCCACAGGGGGTTTATGCCTGGCGATGAATCTCGATATGCCGAGCGCTTTTGTGGCGAGCGAGCTTGCTCGCGCTGGGTGGCGTAGCCGCCCCAATGGCCAAAACCTCATTCCTACAGATAGATCGCGGACCCAGGTTTTGCGGCCGCTGCGCGGCCGAGCGGGAGCAAGCTCCCTCACCACAGGGTTACGCACCACGGCAGCGGCTCCAGGAAACCAGGCCGGCCGGAGGGCCGCCTCGCTCTTGATTTTGATCTGGGCGCCCCGTTAAACCACGCTGGCCGAGCGCAGGCAGTGAGCCGTGGGCAACCCGGCAGGACGCCGGGTTAGCCGCGCTGGGCCAAGGATGGCCCATCGCGGCGACCCACGGATCAATGCCGGAGTGAGGGCATGCCGAGCCTAAGCGAGGCACCGAGTGGTTGGGCAAGAGCGCTTTGGTTACTTTCGCGCTTTTCGAAAGTGACCCGCCGTAAGGGCGGAACCTATATCCACTACCCCCGCAACAACGGATATGTCCCCCCAAGAATCCGAGGCGGCAGGTTTTAGGGCCGCTACGCGACCCAGCGGGAGCAAGCTCCCTCACCACAGTAAAAGTGGCGCCCAATGGATCCAATAGCCTCAGATAAACGCCAACGCCGCCCGCGCCCCACGCACAGCCGTTATCCGCTGCTCCGCCTGGGGCAAGAGGTAGCTGAAAAAGAACCCAGCCGTCTCCAGCTTAGCCACGCGCAACGGATCGCTTTCAGGCAAACCCCGCGAGACCCGCGCTGCCCGAGCCCAGGCCAATGCCAACAAACTCAAGCCGCACAGCTGAAGAAAATCCCCAGCTGCGCGATACGGATATTCGACATCCTCCAACGCCCATTCACACACCTCGTCCACCAACCCTTCAAGCGCCTGACCCAAGCTGGCCAACTGCCCGGCAAAGCCAGCGCACTCGGCCACAGTGGCACCCTGCCCGGCTTCGGCATGCAGTTGCGCCAGCAACAGGCCGAACGCCTGCCCCCGATCCCCCAGCACCTTGCGCAGCAGCAGGTCGTTGGCCTGAATCTCGTTGCTACCTTCGTAGATCATGGCGATGCGGCTGTCGCGCAGGGTCTGCTCGATGGCGAACTCGGTGACATAGCCGTAGCCGCCGAAGACCTGCAAGGCGTTACTGGCCTGGCGAAAGCCCTGCTCGGTGAAGTAGGCCTTGATGATCGGCGTCAGCAGTTGCGCCAGCTGTTCGGCCTGCTGCCGGGCCAGGGGATCGGGGTGCTGCTCGGCCTGGTCCAGCAGGTGCGCGGCCCAGTAACCGATGGCGCGCAGGCCTTCGCTGGTGGCGCGCAATTCCAGCAGGACGCGGCGCATGGCCGGGTGATAGCGGATCGGGTCGGCGGCCTGGGCGGCAACGCCGGCGGGCCGCAGCGGCGCCCGCATCTGCTGGCGTTCGCCGGCGTAGTCGCGAGCGTTCTGCCAGGCCGCTTCGACATGCCCCAGGCCTTGCAGGCCCACGTGCAGCCGCGCCGAATTCATCATCACGAACATCGCCGCCAGGCCGCGATTAGCCTCCCCCACCAGCCACCCTTGAGCCGCCTCGAACACCAGGGAACAGGTGGCGCTGCCCTTGATCCCCATCTTGTGTTCGATACCGTCGCAGCACACGCCGTTGCCCTCGCCTCTGCCCTCGCTGCTGCGCTCGCCCTGTTCCAGGTATTTGGGCACCAGGAACAGCGATATGCCCCGGCTGCCCTCGGGTGCGCCCGGCAGCCGGGCCAGCACCAGGTGCAGGATGTTGTCGGTGAGGTCGTGCTCGCCGCCGGAGATAAACAACTTGCTGCCACTCAGGCGATAACTGCCGTCGGCCTGGGGTTCGGCACGACAGCGCAACAGGCCGACATCACTGCCGGCCTGGGGCTCGGTCAGGCACATGGTGGGCAGGCTCTCGCCGCTGATGATCCCCGGCAGGTAACGCTCCTGCAGCCAGGTCTCGCCGTGGGTCTTGAGACACAGGTAGGCGCCGTGGGCGATGCCGGTGTACATGGCCCAGGCATGGTTGCTGGCGTAGAGCATCTCTTGCAGCGCGGCGTCCAGCAGCTGCGGCAGGCCCTGGCCACCCAGGGCTTCGGCGCAGGCCAGGGCCGGCCAGCCCCCCTCGACATAGGCCCGATAGGCCTCGGCAAAACCGTCCGGGGTGCTGACCTGCCCGTCCGCCCACTGGCAGCCCTGGCGATCGCCGCTGGCGTTCAGCGGGGCCAGCACGCCCTGACTGAAACGCGCGGCCTGTTCCAGCACCTGCACCGCCAGGGGCAGGTCCAGCGCTTCGAACGCCGGGCTGTGGCGCCACGCCTCGGGCGCCTCCAGCCAGTGTTCAAGGACAAATTGCATATCGCGCAGGGGCGCCTGGTAGCTCCACATGGGGACACCTCATCGGGTAGAAAAAGAGTGGCCCGCCAGGGTCGGCGGGCCGGTCGGCCTCAGGCGCGCCAGGTCGGGTTTTCGATCAGCAGCGCCATGCCCTGGCCGCCCCCGACGCAGGCGGCGGCGATCCCGTAGCGCAGGTTGTGCTCGCGCAGTTGCCGGGCCAGGGTCAGCACCAGGCGCAGGCCGCTGGCGGCCAGGGGATGGCCCAGGGCCAGGGAGCCGCCCTGGACATTGAGGCGCTCGCCGTCCAGCTCCAGCTCCCGGGCCACGGCCAGCACCTGGGCCGCCTGGGCCTCGTTGATTTCAATGCGGCCGATCTGCTCGAGGCTCAGGCCGCTGCGCTGGAGTAGCAGGTGAATCGCCGGGGCCGGGCCGATGCCCATGAACTCCGGCGCCACCCCGACCACCGCACTGGCCAGCAACAGCGCCAGGGGCGTAGTGCTGCACGCCGACGCCCGCCCGACCAGGGCCGCTGCCGCGCCATCGACCACTGCGCAACTGTTGCCGGCGGTCTGCACCCCACCCTCGTGGATGGCCCGCAGCCGGGCCAGGGCCGCCTGTTCGCTGGGGCGCGGATGGCTGTCCTGACTGACCGAGTCGACACCCCGCGGCAGCCGAATGCTGCGCGGCTGATAGCCGTCGAGCTCAAAGGTCTGGTTGCGCACGGCGACGATTTCCGGCTCGAACCAGCCCGCCTGCTGGGCCGCCAGGGCCCGCTGGTGGCTGGCGCAGGCGTAGGCATCCACGGTTTCACGGGTCAGGCCATAGCGCCGCGCCAGGTTGTCGGCGGTGGCAATCATGTCCAGTCCCGGCGCCGGGTCGTACAGCGCTTCCCATAAAAAGTCCTTGAACTGCACCGCCGCCCCCAGGCGGAAACCGCCGCGATGGGTGTAGGCGGCAATCGGGTTGCGCGACATCGATTCACTGGCCACGCACAACGCCAGTTGCACCTCGTCCCGCAGCTGCTCGGCCGCCTGGCGCAGCAGCTCGAAACCAGTGGCACAGATGCGCTGCACGCCGAGGGCCGGCACCGCCTGCCCGACGCCGCTGTAGAGGCCGATATGCCGGGGCAGCAGGTAGGCGTCGAAACTGGCCTGGGCCATGGACCCGGCCAGCACGCTGTCCACCGCCCGCGGATCGATGCCGGCGCGAGCCAGAACCTCGCGCCCGACCTTGATCCCCAGGTCGATCGGCGAGACCTCGGCCAGGTCGCCACCGAGGTCGACCCAGGGCGTGCGCAGCGCGTCGTAGATCGCCACATCGGCAAACCCGGCGTACTGCCCGTTGCCACTCATGGCTTGGGCCCGGCGCGCAGAATCGACGGCTCCAGGCCGCGATACAGGGCCTCGACCTGCTCGGCGCGCCACTGCAACACCGCGCGCTGATTGATCGAACCCTTGTCGGTGATTTCCCCACGGTCGATGGACGCCGGCTCCACCTGCAGAGCGATCCACTCCAGGCGGCTGGCATTGCCGCTGGCCTCACGGTTCAGGCGCTGCAACCAGTCGCCGAACCACTGACGCACCGGCGCGCTGGCCAGCACCTGGGCGTCGCTGGCATCGGCGGCCAGCCCGGCCAGCCGGCGGCATTCATACAGCCGTGGGAACACCAAAGCCCCCAGGCATTCGCGGTCCGGCGCTGCCACCACCAGGTCCTGGACATAGGGCGAGCCTTCGAGCACCGCGCGGTTGCGCAGTGGGCCGACGCTGACAAACACCCCGGACGACAACTTGAAATCCTCGGCGATGCGCCCGTCGAACATCAGCCCCAGTTGCGGGTCATGGGCGTCGGCGAGCTTGAGCGCATCCCCCGAGCAGTAGTAGCCCTGGGCGTCGAACACCTCGGCGGTCTGCTGCGCTGCGCGCCAGTAGCCGGGCATGATGTGCGGTCCGCGAAAACGCCCTTCGAGCTTGCCGTCCACCGGCACCAGGCGCACTTCGCACCCCGGCGCCGGCAGGCCGATGTAGCCGGCCATGGACAAGGGCCCGGTGGTAAAGGTGCAGGACGGCGAAGCCTCGGTCATGCCCAGCCCGGCCATCATCCGGATGCGTTCGCCGCAGTGCTGCTCGGCGACCCGGTCGAGGCGGTCCCAGACACTTTGCGAGAGCCCGGCGGCGGCGAAGAAGAACAGGCTCATGCGCTTGAAAAAACACTCACGCAACTCCCCATCCTGTTCCAGGGCATTGACCAGTTCTTCCCAGCCCTTGGGCACGGTCAGGTAGGCGGTGGGCGAGACTTCCTTGAGGTTGCGCAAGGTTTCGGCGAAGCCCTGGGCCGTGGGCTTGCCGTCGTCCAGGTAAAAACTGCCGCCGTTGTAGAGCACGATGCCGACGTTATGGCTGCCACCGAAGGTGTGGTTCCACGGCAGCCAGTCCACCAGCACCGGCGGCTCTTCACCGAACACCGGGAAGGTTTGCAACAGCATCTGCTGGTTGGCGCAGAGCATGCGTTGCGTGGTGATCACCGCCTTGGGCAATTTGGTCGAGCCCGAGGTGAAGAGAAACTTGGCGATCCTGTCCGGGCCGGTGGCGGCAAAGGCCGCATCGGCCTCGGCGCCACCGGGCTCTGCAAGCAGGCTGGCAAAGCTCGCCTGACGCCGCCCCGGCACCTGGCCACGCACGCTGATCAGCGGTGTTTCGGGCGGCAGCACGGCGTCGATGGCGCGCTGGTAAGCGCCGGCATCGCTGACAAACACCAGCCCCGGCTGCAACAGGTCGCAGACGTGACGCAGTTTGGCAAAGTCCTGGGACAGCAGCGAATAGGCCGGCGACACCGGGCAATAGGGAATCCCGGCGTACATCGCGCCCAGGGCCAGTTGCAGGTGTTCGATGTCATTGCCCGAGAGCAGCGCCAGCGGCTTGTCGGCCGACAGCCCGTAACTCAGCAGGCCCTGGGCGATGGCCCGCACACTGTCGAGCATCTGCGCATAGCTGACCCGGCGCCAGTCGCCGCCCGCCTCGCGCGCGGCAATAAAGGTCTGCTCGGGGCGTACCCGGGCCCAGTGCACCAGGCGATCGAGCAACCGATCCGGCAACGGGGCCAGGGGTTCCAGGGAGCGCATATGCAGCACGCCCTGCTCTTCACTGACCGCAACCGCCGGCCGGCCAATGGACACCTGGCGGTAACGCGGCGGGTTGGCCGCGGGTGGGGATGGCGCTCTGAATTCGGAACTCACGTACATGTCCTCCATCAAGGCACGCCTGCGCCGCGCACGCAGGGCGACAGCTGGCAAGCATGGCAGCCGGTGGCTGCGGCCTTGTTATTGTTATGCCTGGCCTGCACACGGGCGGCGGGCGCAATCGCGCCGCGGCCCGTGGCGACGGATCAGATCGGGTAGTGCCGTGGGCCGTTCTGCAAGGTGACCCAGCGCAATTGGGTGAAGTGCTCGATCGAGGCCTTGCCGCCAAAGCTGCCGTAGCCGCTGGACTTGACGCCGCCAAACGGCATTTGCGCTTCGTCGTGCACGGTGGGGCCGTTGATATGGCAGATGCCCGACTCAACCCGCTGCGCCAGGGCCAGGGCGCGCCCGGTATCGCGGCTGAAAATCGCCGCCGACAGGCCGAACTCGGAATCGTTGGCCAGGCGCAACAGCTCTTGATCACCGCTGCCGCGCAGCAACACCGCCACTGGGCCGAAGGACTCCTCGCGGTACAGGCGCATCTGCTCGGTGACGCCGTCGAGCAGGGTCGGCTGCAGGATGCTGCCGTCCAGTTGCCCGCCGACCACCAGCCGCGCGCCCTTGCCCAGGGCATCGTCGATCAGGGCCTTGATCCGTGTGCCGGAACTGGCATCCACCAGGGAGCCGAGCACCGAATCTTCGGCCGCCGGGTCGCCGGCACGCAGGGTCCCGACCTTGGCCGCCAGCTTGGCGACAAAGGCATCGGCGACCTTGGCATCGACGATCAGGCGCTCGGTGGACATGCAGATCTGCCCCTGATTGAAGTAGGCGCCAAAGGCGGCGGCTTCGACGGCCGCGTCCAGGTCGGCGTCATCCAGCACCAGCAGCGGCGCCTTGCCTCCCAGTTCCAGCAGGGCCGGCTTGAGGTGGCGCGCCGAAAGCTCGCCGACAATCCGCCCGACATGGGTCGAGCCAGTGAAGTTGACCCGCCGCACCGCCGGGTTGGCGATCAGGCGCTCGACAATGGCTGCGGCATCCGCCGGGGCATTGCTGATGACGTTGACCACGCCATCGCCCAGACCGGCATCCTGCAGCACCTGGCCGATCAGGCGGTGCACCGCCGGGCTCAGTTCGGAAGCCTTGAGCACCACGGTGTTGCCGCAGGCCAGAGGCATGGCGATGGCCCGGGTGGCGAGAATCACCGGGGCGTTCCATGGCGCGATGCCCAGCACCACGCCGCAGGGTTGGCGCAGGGCCATGGCGAAACTGCCGGGGACATCCGAGGGGATGACTTCGCCATTGATCTGGGTGGTCATCGACGCCGCTTCACGCAGCATGTTGGCCGCCAGGCGCACGTTGAAGCCGTACCAGTTGGCCATGGCCCCGGTCTCGCCGGCGGCGGCAATGAATTCGCCACTGCGCGCCTGCAATTGCTCGGCGGCCTTGAGCAGGCGGCTGCGTCGCTCATTGGGGGCCAGGGCCGCCCAGGTGGGGAATGCAGCCTGGGCCGCCGCCACGGCGGCATCGGCATCTTCCAGGGTCGCGGCGGCCACGCGCGAAACCACAGCGCCGGTCACCGGGTTGCGGCGTTCGAAGGTTCGACCGTCGCCGGCGGGGCGCGACTGGCCACCAATCAGCAGGGGCACGTCCAGCATGGTGATTCCTCTTTTTGTCTTTGTCGGGAATGCAGCGCAGCGGTGTAACAGTAGCGCCAGGGCGGCGCAGCGAACAGCGGGATGCGCCCGCTATTCGCCTGCCGGGCTCAGCGTTTGTACGCCTGCAGGCCGGGCTTGATGCTCTTGTCGTCGAGGAACTGCTTCATGCCCTGCTCGCGCCCACCTTCGGTGTCCAGCAGCCGCGACTGGTCGAGCTTGGCGTACAGGTAATCTTCGTTCTGCTCCCAGGTCAGCTCGCGGCAACGCTTGAAGCCATGCTTGGCTGCGCGCAGCACCACCGGGTTTTTCTCCAGCAGGTTGCGCGCCAGTTCGATCGTGACTTCGCGCAATTGGGCCAGGGGCACGCTTTCGTTGACCAGGCCCATCTCGGCGGCTTTCTGCCCGCCAAAGGTCTTGCCGGTCATGATGTAGTACAGCGACTGGCGATGGCCCACGGTGTCGGCCATGGCCTTGCTCACCAGGTTGCCCGGCGGGATGCCCCAGTTGATTTCCGAGAGGCCGAAGGTCGCTTCGTCGGCGCAGATCGCCAGATCGCAGGCCACCAGCGGGCTGAAGCCGCCACCGAAGCACCAGCCGTTGACCATGGCGATGGTCGGCTTGGCGTACATGCGCAGCAGTTTCCACTGCCATTGGGAGGCTTCACGGCGGATTTTTTCCTGGAGGATTTCCGGGCCGGCATCCACTTCGCGAAAGTATTCCTTGAGGTCCATGCCCGCGGTCCAGGCTTCGCCGGCACCGGTCAGTACCAGCACGCCGGCGGCCGGATCCTGCTCCAGGGTTTCCAGCACGTCGATCATTTCCCGGTTCAGGGTCGGGCTCATGGCGTTGCGTTTTTCCGGGCGATTGAGAATGACCCAGGCGATGCCTTCTTCGATTTCGACCTTGACCGTTGTCCAGCGACCTTCGTAATTGCTCATGGCGATGCTCTCTTGTTCTGGGCTTGAAGATGATTCGAAATTAAACCGCAAATATAGTTATGTCAATTAACTATTAATTGAATTAACCAATTTTCTCTCCCCTAGATAAAAACCTTCTGCAGAGACTGCTCATCCAGGCAACCGTAGCTATCAGCCGCCAACCCCGGCAAACTAGATAGCCTTGTTAACCGCCCAGGATGTTTTTGCCATGGCCAAGCCCTCTCCCCTCGCCGACCTGCGCGAGGCCCCACCCGCCAACGCCGAGGTTCAGGCGCCGCTGGATTCGGCACTGGACGAACTGATTGGCTACGCCATGCGCCGCGCCCAGCTCAAGTTGTTCCAGAACCTGATCGGCCGGCTTTCGGCCCATGATCTGCGCCCGGCGCAATTCTCGGCCCTGGCGATCATCGACCAGAACCCGGGGCTGATGCAGGCGGACCTGGCTCGCGCCCTGGCCATCGAACCGCCGCAAGTGGTGCCGTTGCTCAATAAGCTGGAAAGCCGCGCGCTGGCGGTGCGGGTGCGCTGCAAACCGGACAAGCGCTCCTACGGGATCTTCCTGAGCAAGACCGGCGAAACCCTGCTCAAGGAGCTCAAGCAGATCGCCGCGCAAAGCGACCTCGACTCCACCTCGGCCCTGAGCGGCGAGGAACGCGAAGAGCTGCTGCGCCTGCTGAAGAAGGTGTATCAGGACTGAACGCAAGGTGCCGGCACACGGCCGGCACATTGCTGCAGCTCGCTTGAGGGCTTACCAGATCGGCAAGGTGTAGAGCACCAGGAAGCGGGTCTGGTTTTCATCGCGGAACGCCGCACCCGCCGGGAAATCATTGCGGTAGATCGACTTGCGCGCCATCAGCCCGACGTTTTTCAGCGGGCCGCTCTGTACCACGTACCCCAGCTCCATCTGGAACTCGCGCTCCTTGCGCTCCTCGGCATTGAAGGCCGCGAGCTCGATGTTGTCGCCGCGCACGTAACGCAGCCGACTCTTGAGCCCGGGCAAGCCGGACGCCGCGAAGTCATAGTCGTAGATGGCTTGCCAGGTACGCTCCTTGGCGTTGAGAAAGTCCGAACTCATGGTCAGCTCGCTCATGCCCATCAACTCGGTGCCGGAGATGTAGGGCGTGGCCGTATCGCCGGTGGAATGCATGTAGCCCAGGCTCACGCGGTGCCCACCGAACTTGTAACCGAACAACGCCGAGAGGTTGCGGTTGTCGACCTCGCCGGCCTTGGCACTGCCGTCTTCACGGCTGAAAAAACTGCGCAGGTCGCTGGTCAGCACGCCATTGCCCAGGGGCAGATTGTGCAGCAGGGCCAGGGTGTCCTGCTGGTAGAGGTCGGCCACTTCAGCGTGATAGGCGCGCAGGCTCAAGTCCGGGTTGACCTGGTAATCGCCCCCCAGGTACGCCAGGTGCGAGGTGGTGGCAGTGGCATTGAAACGCCGGTTGGGCGAGGCAATGGTCATGGCCTGGTAGTCGGTGGAGTCGCGCTTGTTGATGCGGTCGATGTAGCCGGTGTTGAGGGTCAGGCCGTCGATGTCCTTGGAGCTCAGGGTGGTGCCGCGAAAGGTCTGCGGCAGCAGGCGCGACGGGCTGGCAAAGGCGAACGGCAGGAAGATCGAGACATCGCCGGTCTTCACCGTGGTCTGGGCAAACCGCAGTTTGGCGGTGGGCGCCAGCCGCGAGTAGTCATCCGCGGCGCGCTTGTCGCTGGCCGACACCGGCAGCAGTTCGGTGCCGCTGCGGTCCGGCGAGGAATCGAGCTTGACCCCCAGCAGCCCGCGCACATCCAGACCAAAGCCGACGGTGCCTTCGGTGAATCCCGACTCCATGTTCATGATGAAACCCTGGGCCCATTCCCGCGCGGCGGTCTTCGCGCCGTCGTCCTTGTAGTCGCGATCCAGGTAGTAATTGCGCAGGGTCAAGGTGCCGTGGCTGTCTTCGACAAAACCCGCGGCCCAGAGGTGGCCGGGCAACAGGCTCGCACCCAGCAAGGCCAGGGCCAGGCCCGGATGGAGACTGGACACACGGGAAGCTGACGCAGCCGCAACGGCGTCGGTGGGGAGTTTTGGCATGTTCAATGTCCATTTTTTGTTGTTGTTTTAGGTGTTGAGCGAGGGCCTTGCAGCCAACGTCGCGGACAGAGAATGGAAACAGCCGGGGGCTCTCGTCAATCGTCAATGACCGATAATCGAACATTAATAATATTATCTATTTTTTAGTTGCATCTGGATTGATAGGTTAATCATTTGATTCATATGAGTTTATTTGTATTTTTTGCCTGACATCATGACGCTATTCATTTTTTAGTTATCTTTGTTATCTTAATCGCCAGCCAGCAACGCCGATGCATTCAGTGCCGACGCCTGGCTTGCCACCACAACAAAAACAACAATGAGGTTTGCCCATGGACAGTCCATCGCGTCGTTCGACGCTGACCATCGCTTTGTGCTTTATCGTTGCGCTGATCGAGGGGTTCGATCTGCAGGCGGCCGGCACCGCCGCCGCCGGATTGCGCCAGAGCTTTGCCCTGGACCCGAAGATGATGGGCTGGGTGTTCAGTGCCGGGATCATCGGCCTGCTGCCCGGTGCGTTCTTCGGCGGTTGGGTCGCCGACCGTATCGGACGCAAGAAAATCCTGGTCGGCGCCGTGCTGCTGTTCGGCCTATTCTCGCTGTGCACGGCGTACGTCGAGAGCTATTCAAGCCTGCTGCTGGTGCGCTTCATGACCGGCCTCGGCCTGGGCGCGGCGCTGCCCAACCTGATCGCCCTGTGCGCCGAAGCGGTAAGCGAACGCCGCCGGGGCACGGCCATCAGCGTCATGTACTGCGGCGTGCCCCTGGGCGGTGCGCTGGCAGCGGTGGTGGCGATGTTCTCCAGTGAACATTGGCAGACCACCTTCATCATCGGCGGCCTGGTGCCGCTGCTGGTGGTGCCGCTGATGGCCTGGTTGCTGCCGGAATCCAATGCCTTCCGCCAACAGACCGCCAGCGCCGGCAACAGCCGAGCCTCCACAGCCCAGGCGCTGTTCGGCGAAGGTCGCGCGCGCACCACCCTGGCCTTGTGGCTGAGTTACTTCTTCACCCTGACCGTGATGTACATGCTGCTCAACTGGCTGCCGTCGCTGCTGCTCGAACAAGGCTTCAGCAAACCCCAGGCGGGCCTGGTGCAGATGCTGTTCAACATCGGCGGCGCCCTCGGCTCGCTGCTTGGCGGCCTGCTGCTGGACCGCTGCAACGGGCTCAAGGTGGTGCTGTTTGTATACGCCGGGTTGCTGGCGGCGCTGGCCGGAGTGGGGCTGTCGGTGGGCATCGTGCCGATGGCGATTGCCGGGTTTGCCGCCGGGCTGTTTGTGATGGCCGCGCAACTGGTGCTCTACGCCCTGGCCCCGCCCTCCTACCCCACCTCCGTGCGCGCCACCGGCGTCGGCGCGGCCGTGGCCATCGGCCGCCTGGGCTCAGTCGCCGGCCCCCTGGCCGCCGGCCAGATCCTCGCCGCCGGCGCCGGCACCACCGGCGTCCTCCTGGCAACCTCCCCCGGCCTGGTCATCGCCGCCCTGTCGATCCTCACCGTCATCACCCGCGCCAACGCCACTGCCCAGCTCAAACCGGCACATTGAACCCTCCCCCGATGGCGGCTACAGGATGCGCATCCTGTAGCCGCTGCCGCAGGCTCGGCAGCGGACGCTGACCATCAGCATCGATATAAATACACCTGACACTCCACGGCGCCAGTGCCGCCTCCCAGACTCGGCAGCGGCTACAGAGCCCGGCACCAGGCCGGCCGGAAGGCCGCCATCTTGCTCTTGATGTTGATCTGCAGCGCCCCGTTAACCACGATGGCCGAGCGCAGGCAGTGAGCCGTGGGCAACCCGGCAGGACGCCGGGTTAGCCGCGCTGGGCCAGGGATGGCCCATCGCGGCGGCCCACGGCTCACTGCCGGAGCGAGGGCATGCCGAGCCTAGGCGAGGCACCCAGTGGTGGGGCAAGAGCCCTTTGGTTACTTTGGGGCTGTTCCAAAGTGACCCGCTGTAAGAGCGGAACCCATACCCGCCACACCCGCAGCAATGGATATGCACACCCATAAACCCGAGGCGTCAGGTCTTGGGGCCACTACGCGGCCCAGCGGGAGCAAGCTCCCTCGCCACAGGTGGTGTTTCCTCAGGTATAACTGCCACCCCCCGCGGACCAATGAAGGATAACAATGCTCACCGAATTCACCGTCCATGGCACCCCAATCGGAACCACCACCAGCCTCCAGCTGGACGAAATCTCCCTACTCGCCACCCCACAAACCCTGAGAGAACTGGGCCAGTTCCTGATCCACGCATCGGAACAAATGACCACCCACGGCCTGGAGCACCTGCACCTACAGGACGCCCTGAAGGATTTCTCCCCCCTGCAGCACGTGGATTTCATCGCCCTCAACAAAGACCGAATAACCCCCACAAAAACCTGACCAGCCAACGAACCAGGCACACAGCCCCCGAGGCTGCACGCCCTACTCAACCTGCCCGCCCTAGAACCCCACAGTGGCCGACACCAACCAGGTGCGCGGCGTCGACAACGTCAGCCCCGCCGCACTGTCGGACGAAGTGGCAGCCGAGGCCCAGTAGGTTTTATCCAGCACGTTCTCAACAGTGGCGCGCAGGGTAATCGGGCTTTCACCCAGTTCGAAGGCATAGCGCGCACCCAGGTCATAGCGCTCCCAGCCATCGATTTTCTGCTGGTTGGCCGGGTCCAGGTACTGCGAGCTGGTGTGGATCGCGCGGGCAGTCAGGGTCAAGCCGCGCAGGCTGTCGATATCCCATTCGGCGCCGAGGTTGGCGTTGACCACCGGCGAGCCGGTGCCACGATTGCCGTCATACAGGCCCTTGCCGGTTTCGGTCTGCACGCTGTCGAGCAGCATCAGCCCGCCCAACAGGCGCACACCTTCATGGGGTTCGCCGAATACATTCAGCTCCAGGCCCTGGTTGCGCAACTGGCCATCGGGCTTGAAGTTGTTGTTCTCGTCGTAGACATAAGACGGCTGCTGGATGCGAAACAGGCTGGCACTCATGCCGAAGCTGCCCAGGTCGTACTTGGCGCCGACTTCCACCTGTTTGCTGCGATACGGCGCGAACACTTCGTTGGCATTGGTGGCGGTGGTCGGAGCGGTTTCGCCCTGGCTCAGGCCCTCCATGTAGTTGCTGTACAGCGACAGGTGATCGGTGACCTTGACCACCAGACCCAGGGCCGGGGACAGGGCTTTTTCGTCATTCACCGGCTCGTCGCGCACGCCGTTGCTCCAGGAGGTGACCTGAACCCGCTGCAAACGCGCGCCCAGGGTCAGCAGCACCTGGTCCTCGGCAAAACTCAGGGTGTCGGCCAGGGCCAGGCTGGTGAAACGGTTTTCGGTGTGGGTGCTGGTGTCGATGCGGTTCGGGCGCCCCGGCAGCGGCAGTTCCACTGGGCGGTAGAGGTTGCTGACACCGCGCAGGTAACGCTCGCCGGCGTTGTCGAAATCCATATTGAAGCGGTTCAGGCTCAGGTTCACCGTGTGCCCGACCGCTCCGGTGTTGAACCCGCTGCGCAGGCCGATGGTGGCGGTCTTGACGTCTTCATCACGGCGAAAGGTGCGCGGGGTGACGGTGAAATCACCATTGCTGTTGGTCACCTGCACCGCGTGCCGCAGGAAGTCGTAGTTGCCTTTGCGTGCGCCAAAGGCGGCGTACACCATCAGCGAGTCGCTGAGGTCATACTCGCCGCGCACCGCGCCGAAGCTGTCCTTGGAATGGGCGTAGGTCCAGGACTGGGCGATGTTGCGCTTGATGTCTTCGGCCTTGGGCATTTTCGCCGCAGCCGCCACTTCGACCCGCTCGATCGGCGCATCGGCGTGGCGTTCCTGGTGCCCCAGGTCCAGGGACAGGCGCAGCCGCTCATCACGCAGGTCGAGGCCGATGACCCCGGTCTCGCGCTTGATCTGCTGGTGGTCCCACTCGGTGTCGCCGGACTGGCGCACGCCATTGAAGCGCAGGCCAAAACGGTCGCCCTCGCCAAAGCGGCGACCGATGTCCACGGCGCCGCCGGTCTGCCCGGCAGAGGCGTAGTTGGCGGTGAATTCGGTCAGGGGGGTGTCCTGGGCGCGTTTGGGCTCGATGTTGATGCCGCCGCCCACGCTGCCCCGGGGCGGAATACCGCTGAGCAGCATGCCCGGCCCCTTGAGCACATCCAGGCGGCCGACCATTTCCATGTCGATGGCGTAGGTGGGCAGGATCCCGTACAGGCCGCCGTAGGACACATCACTGTTGAACAGGCTGAAGCCGCGCACCGAAAACTGCTCGAAACGCCCACTGGCCGGGTTGGTGGTGCGCACCGACGGGTCGCTGGCCACGGCGTCGCCCAGGGTCCGCGCCTGCTGGTTTTTCAGGGCCTCGGCGGTGTAGGACGTGAGGTTGAACGGGGTGTCCATAAAGTCGCGGTCGCCGAGCAGGCCCTGGCCGCCCTTGCGATCCACCTGGCCACCGGCATAGGGCTCACCGCTGCTAGGTATGCTGGCGCCGAGAATCGAGGTACTGGGCAGCTCCAGGCTACCCGCCTCGGGAGCCGGCGCCAGGGTGTAGGCCTGCTCGCCCACGGCTTGCAGTTGCAAACCCGACCCCTGCAGCAACCGGGCAAAGCCCTCCTCCACCGCGAACTCACCGGAAAGCCCGGCGCTGTTGCGCCCACTGACCAGGCCCGGATCCACCGACAGGTCGACCCCGGCCAGCCCGGCAAAGCGGGTCAGGGCCGCGCCCAGGCTGCCGGCCGGCACCTGGTAGCTGCGGCGGCCGGCATCCTCGGCCCAGCTCACGGGGACCAGCAACGGGCTGGCACTCAGGCTCAGCAACAGACTCAGGCGCAGCAAGGGACGCACAGAACTAGGCATTACGAGGGGCATTGAAGAGGCTCTCTTTTTCGTTCACTTACCTGCAATGACAGGCACCTCGAAAAAAGGGGACAGCCCTCAAGCAACTTTTTTACGCGGCAGCAGCGTGACCCAGAAACGGGTCCGCGACTGCACCTCCAGCGGCAGGCTGGCGGCCAGCAGGGCCAATACCCGGTCGGTGTCCTCGACCCGAAAACTGCCGGTGACCCGCAGCGCTTCCAACTCCGGTTCCCAGCGCAACACGCCACTGCGGTAGCGACTCAACTCCCGCAGGAAATCGCCCAGGGGCTGGTCCTGGGCCATCAACACCCCTTCGCGCCAGCCCGGCATCGCGCTGTCGAAGGCCTGCGGCAGCCCGGCCCCGGACGCCTGCAGACGGACCTGCTGCCCGGCGCGCAAGGTCAGGGCCGGACCCTGCAGGGGCTGCACCTGCACCGTGCCACTGACAACCGAAACCCGACAGCCGAGGCTGTCCTGGCGCACGCAGACTTCGCTCTGGCTGACCCGCACCCGGCCGAAGTGGGTGTGCAGGGTCAGGGCCGCGCTGCCCGGCACCTTGAGCGCCATCTCGCCCTGGACCAGGGTCAGGCGGCGCGCGGCCAGGTCCACATCCACCGCCGTGGCGGTATTGAGTTGCAGGGAACTGCCGTCGGCCAGGGGCACCTGTTTGCGCTCGCCGGTGGCGGTGTGCAGATCGGCGCGCCAGACCTCCAGGGGCAATTGCCGGCTCAGCAACCAGGCCGTTGGCACCAGCACCGCCACACCCAGGCCGCGCTTGAGCAGCGCACGGCGTCCCGCTTGCGGGCGGTCGAGGCTGGCCAGGGCCAGGGCCGAGGGCAATTCGGCGAAGCGTTGGCGCAGCATCTGGGCTTTCTGCCAGGCCTGTTCGTGACTGGCGCAGCGCTCGCGCCATTGTTGCAGACCCTGCTGGTCGCCCTCGCTGGCGGTGCCCGACTCCAGCAACGCCAGCCACTGGGCGGCGGCACGGGCGACCTGCCGCGGGTCGCTGGCGGGTGCCGGGTTCACAGGTCCACCAGCAGGCAGTGTTCGTAGGCGTGGGCCATGTAGCGCTTGACCGTGCGTTCGCTCACCCGCAGGCGCTCGGCAATCTCGCGGTAACCCAGGCCTTCCAGCTGGCTCCAGAGAAACGCGCGGCGCACCCCGCTCGGCAGACCGTCGAGCAGTTCATCCAGGGCTTGCAGGGTTTCCAGGAGAATCCAGCGCTGTTCAGGCGAGGGCACGCAGGTATCGGGCAGGGTTGCCAGGGCGTTGAGGTAGGCCTGCTCGAGGCTGCGCCGCTGGTGGAAGTTGATCAGCAGGCGTTTGCCCACGGTCAGCAGATAGGCCCGTGGCTCCTGCAACTGGGTCAGGGGCTGGGCGCTGCCAAGCACGCGCAAGAACGTGTCCTGGCTCAGGTCGGCGGCATCCCAGGCGTTGCCCAGGCGCCGCCGCAGCCAGCTTTCAAGCCAGCTGCGGTGGTCACGGTACAGGTTGTCGAGGGTGTGCTCCGTTGGCAGTACGGCATCATTCATGGCAAGGGCACCCGGCGTGGCACGTTAAATCAAATGAGACTCATTCTATTTAATATCGCTCGCGGGCACACCTTCTTTCGTCGCCTTTACCGGACCGCCCTCCTCCCTGTTCGCTATCGCTGTCGATTGCCCAGGCTCCCTCAGCGCCGCCAAGACCCCAGCGGCAACTCGACCTCACGCTCGGCCGCCGCCAGGGCAGCGCTCAGCCCCGGCTGGTCCAGCGGCACGCAGTACGCCGGCTTGGCCCGCTCGAAGCGCCAACTCTGATCCAGGCCACCGCCATCGACGGCGTCGAAACCGACCTGGTCCAGAAACTCGATCACCTGGGCCCTGGCCTGGGCGTCGTCCGTCGCGATCGGCAGCGCGCGGCGGTCGAGCGCGGCCTGGGGTCGGCCGTCCTGCAAAAGGTCCTGGGCGAGAATGGCGTTGAACACCTTGACCACCCTCGATTGTGCAAAGTGCTCGGCGAGCAGGCGGCTGGTGGTGGTTTCAAAGCGATCCAGGACGGCGATATGGCCGTCGCGATCCGGATAGTAGTTGTTGGCGTCCCACAGGGTTTTCCCCGCCAGCCATTCGGGGTCAATGCTGGCGTAATGCTCGAAGGGAATCGCCACCAGCACCACCTCGCCAAACCGCGCCGCCTCCTCGGCCGTGCCCACCTCGCAGCCGCTGATCCCGCTGAGCACGCTGCTCATGGTGTGCGGCCCCCGGGAATTGCTGAGCATCACTGAATGCCCGGTCTTGAGCGCCAGTTGCGCCACGGCGCGCCCGATAAAACCTGCTCCGATAATGCCAATACGCATGTTGTTCTCCGCTGTTGGGGTAAGAAGGCCCTATGATGATTGGCTACCATAAGCAGATAAATCGTCACCCCTTACTTAGACTCATTACCAGGAGTATTGAATGGATCGCCTGACCAGCATGGGCGCCTTTGTGATGGCGGCCGACACCGGGTCCTATGCCCGCGCAGCCGAGCGCCTGGGAATGTCGGCGCAAATGGTGGCCAAGCATGTGGCCGCGCTCGAGCAGCGGCTGGGCGCGCGGCTGCTCAACCGCACCACTCGACGCCAGAGCCTGACTGAGCTGGGCAGTGCCTATTACGAGCGCTGCAAACACATTGTCAGCGAAGCCCAGGCCGCCGATTCCCTGGCGCAGATCATGAACGACACCCCTCGCGGCAAGCTGAAAATCAGCGCACCGGTGACCTTTGGCTCCTACAGCCTGATGCCCCTGGTCACCGACTTCTTGCGCCTGCACCCGGAGGTGGAGATCGATCTGCACCTGACCGATCGCTTCGTCGATCTGGTGGAGGAAGGCTTCGAGGTGGCGTTTCGCATCGGGCCCCTGGCCAACTCCAGCCTCACGGCGCGGCCGTTGGCGCCTTATCGACTGGTGGCCTGCGCCGCGCCGCGCTACCTGGCCGAGCGCGGCACGCCCCAGGTGCCGAGCGACCTTGAGCAGCATGAATGCCTGGGGTACGCCTACTGGTCGCGCCCGGCCGACAGCGAATGGACCTTCAACCAAGGCACCAACGTGCACCGGGTCCAAGTCAGCAGCCGCTTGCACGTCAACGAGAGCAGGGCACTGATGAGCGCCGCGCTGGACGGCTTTGGCGTGGTGCTGGGGCCGGAGGATTTTTTGGCGCCGGCGCTGCAACGGGGCGATCTGGTGCGCCTGCTGAGCGACTTCAGCGCGCCGAGCCGGCAGATGCATCTGCTGTACACGGCCCATCGGCAGAAGACCGCCAAGGTGCGGCACTTTATCGAGGCGGCGCTGGCGCGCTTTGGCGGGCGCTGATTCTGACAGGCATGCGCTTGGCCGGTTTTTTGTTGCGCTTGGCATGGCGCCTGCCCTTGCGCAGGTTTAGGCTGGCAAGCGGCGAGTTTCAACGCGCCTCTTGCCACCAGGATGCCGAACCGACATGGATTTTCGCCAACGCTTCACCCTCGCCGCCACCCTAATCCTCGCTGCCCTGCCGGCCTGGGCCATGGAAGGCCGAGGTTCCCCCTCCGACAGCTCCACCCTGTACAGCATCGGCGGCACCTTGCTCGCCAGCGCCTTCACCACCGAGCCGCGAACATTCCTCAGCTTCGCCAAAGACGACGCCACCAGCTTCGTCGCCTCGAACGGCGCGATTCGCGGCGCACAATTTGAACGCGCCGTGCGCGACTACCACAACCACTACCCCGCGCCGCACATGAGCGACGACCAACTGGCCCAGGCGATTGCCGCGCGGTAGATGCCACCGAGTCATGACGAATTCTGTAGCCGCTGCCGCAGGTTTGGGCCGCGTTCAGACGCGGTCCCTTTCACACGCCGGAGGTCCACCTGGAAAAACGAATCCCAGGGCCCATTACCACACCGCAATATGGGAATCCGCACGCGGTTCGGTGCCGCCACAGAGCACGCCGCTGTCCGGGTCGCGCAGGATGATCTGACCGCGGCCGTAGTCGGTCAGGTCGCTGGCGATTTCCACCTGGTGCCCGCGGCGGGCCAGGGCGTTGGCCAGGTCGCGGGAGGCGCCCTGCTCGATGCCGACTTTCATCTCCCCCAGCCATTGCCAGCGCGGGGCATCCAGCGCGGCTTGCGGGTTGAGGCCGAAATCCACCAGGTTCATGACCATTTGCACATGGCCCTGGGGCTGCATGTAGCCGCCCATGACCCCAAACGGCCCGAGGGCCTCGCCGCCCTGGCTGAGAAAGCCGGGAATGATGGTGTGGAAGGTCTTTTTGCCCGGGGCCAGGCAATTGGCGTGGCTCGGGTCGAGGCTGAATTCCTGGCCGCGATTCTGCAAGGCGATGCCACTGTCGGGCAGCACCACGCCGGAGCCGAAGCCGTGATAGTTGCTCTGGATAAACGACACCATATTGCCCTCGGCGTCAGCCGTGGCCAGGTACACCGTGCCGCTGGCATGGGGGTCGCCAGGCTTGGGGGGCTGCGCCTGTTCGCCGATCTGCTCGCGGCGCCGGACGCTGTAGGCATCGCTCAGCAGGTCGGCCACGGCCACGCGCATATGCTGCGGATCGGTGATGTAGTGCAGGCCGTCACTGTAGGCGAGCTTCATCGCCTCCAGCTGGCGATGCCAGGTCTGTTGGCTGTCGCGGTGATCGAAGTCGAAGCCTTCAAGGATCTTCAGCGCCATCAGCGCCACCAGGCCCTGGCCGCTGGGGGGGATTTCCCAGACGTCGACCCCACGGTAATTGATGTGGATCGGCTCGACCCACTGCGCCCGGTAGTCCGCCAGGTCAGTGGCCCGCAGGTAGCCGCCGGTGGCGCGGGAGTGGGCATCCAGGCGCTGGGCCAGCGGCCCGCGATACAGGCTTTCGCAAGCGCTGGCCGCCAGTTCCTCCAGGGTCCGGGCCTGGGCCGGGTTGCTGAACAGTTCGCCGACCCTGGGCGCGCGGCCGTCGATCAGGAAGGTGTCAAACCAGGGTTCCAGCAACGCGCTGCGGTGGGGGCTGAATTCATCCAGAGCGATCTGCCATTGATGGGCGACCACCGGCGACAGCGGGAAGCCGTCCCGCGCCAGGCTGATGGCCGGTTGCAGCAGGTCGGCAAACGGCAATTTGCCAAAGCGCCGCGACAGCTCGGCCCAGGCCGAAGGGCAACCGGGGACGGTGACCGGTTCCCAACCGTAGAGCGGCATCTGCTGATGGCCGGCGGCTTGCACCGCCTCGATGCTCAGGGCCGCCGGGGCGTGGCCGTTGGCGTTCAAGCCATGCAACTGGCCCTGGGTCCAGACCAGGGCAAAGGCATCGCCCCCCAGGCCGCAACCGGTGGGTTCGACCACGGTCAGGGCCGCGGCCGTGGCAATCGCGGCGTCGATGGCATTGCCGCCCTGGCGCATGATCTCGATCCCGGCCTCGGCCGCCAGGGGTTGCGAGGCGGCAACCATGCCCCGGCGAGCGAACACGCTCTGGCGCTGGGAGGGATAGGGGTACTCGTGGGCAGAAAATTTCAACATGGCAAACACTCGTCAATTCATTGGCCGGACTTGATCCGGTTCCACTCGCGGGTGATCAGGCGCTGGATCGGGTCCGGCAGATCGGCGGAAACAAAGGTGTGGCTGATCACCTCATCGCCGGGGTACACCCCGGGGTTGCCACTGACCTTGGGGTCCATCAGCGCGGTGGCGTCTTTATTCGGGTTGGCGTAGCCCACGTAATCGCTGATCGGGGCGATCACCTCGGGGCGCAGCAGGTAGTCGATCAGCTTGTGCGCATTGGCGACGTTGCCGGCGTCCTTGGGAATGGCCAGCATGTCGAACCACAGGTTCACCCCCTCCTTGGGAATCAGGTAGCGAATGTCGGTGTGCTTACCGGCCTCCCTGGCCCGAGTCTGGGCCTGCATCACGTCGCCGGAATAACCGATGGCCACGCAGATATCTCCGTTGGCCAGGTCGGCGGTGTATTTCGACGAGTTGAAGTAGGTCACCGACGGCTTGAGTTTGATCAGCAGCGCCGAGGCTTTTTTATAGTCCTCGGGGCGGCTGCTGTTGGGGTCCAGGCCGAGGTAGAGCAAGGCCTGGGGAATGATCTTCACCGGCGCATCGAGAAACGCCACTCCGCAGTTCTTGAGTTTGGCCAGGTTGGCCGGGTCGAACACCATCGACCAGGAGTCGAGCACCACGTCCTTGCCCAGGGCGGCGCGGACTTTCTCCTCGTTGTAGCCGATGCCCACGGTGCCCCACATATAGGGCACGGCGTATTGATTACCCGGGTCGGCGGCCTCCAGGCGCTGCATCAGACGCGGGTCCAGGTGCGGCCAGTTGCCCAGCAGATTGCGCTGCAACGGCTGGTAGGCTCCGGCGCGGATCTGCTTCGACAGGAACTGGCTGGAAGGCACCACCAGGTCGTACCCCGAGTGCCCGGACAGCAACTTGGCCTCAAGCATTTCATTGGTGTCGAAAATGTCGTACTGGACCTTGATCGCGCTGGTCTGCTCGAAGTTTTTCAAGGTGTCCGGCGCGATGTAGTCGGACCAGTTGTACACCTTCACCACCTGCTCGGCGGCCTGCACCTGGGGCAACACGGCGGCCATGCACAAGGCCGCGGCAAGACTGGATAAACGCATGGTCAACTCCCTGGAAAAGATCACAGCACACGGCTGAGAAAGGCTTGGGTACGGGGATGGCTGGGGCGGCTGAAGATCTGCTCCGGCGGCCCCTGTTCAATCAACTCGCCCTGGTCGAGCACCACCACGCGGTCCGCCACTTCCCGGGCAAAACCCATTTCATGGGTGACCACGACCATGGTCATGCCCTCCTCGGCCAGCTCCTTCATCACTTGCAGCACCTCGCCCACGGTTTCCGGGTCCAGGGCGCTAGTGGGCTCGTCGAACAGCATGGCCTGGGGTTTCATCGCCAGCGCCCGGGCAATCGCCACCCGCTGCTGCTGGCCACCGGAAAGCATCGACGGGTAGTGCCCGGCCTTGTCCGCCAGGCCGACCCGCGCCAGCAGGCCGCGTGCCTGCTCCAGGGCCTGGGCCCGCGGCACGCCGAGCACCTGGATCGGCGCTTCGATGATGTTTTCCAGGGCGGTCATGTGGGGGAACAGGTTGAAGCGCTGGAACACCATGCCGATGTCCCGGCGCTGGCGGGCAATGTTGCGTTCCGAGTCACGCACCAGGCTGCCGTCGGCGCGCTCGCGGTAGCCCATGGCCCGGCCGTTGACCCGGATACGCCCGCCCTGGATGTCTTCCAGCAGGTTGATGCAGCGGATAAAGGTGGTCTTGCCCGAGCCTGAGGCACCGATCAGCACCACCACTTCGCCGCGCCGCACCTGCAGGGAAATGCCCTTGAGAATCTGCAGCTCGCCAAAGGACTTGTGAATGTCCTGGGCATCGATGATCAGCTCTTCGCTCTTGTGCGCCATGCTTAGCGTCCCCGCAGCAGTTTCAGGGTGTGGCGGCCGAACATGCGGCTGCTGGCAGGCGGCGGCGTGGGCCGGTCCGACTGGCCGAAGCGTTGTTCCAGCCAGCGCTGGAAGAAGCCCCACAAGGTGGTGAGCATCAGGAAGTAGATCGCCACCACCAGGTACAGCTCGAAGACGCGGAAGGTGGCCGAGGTCACCATCTGCGTACTCAGCAGCAGCTCCTGCACGCCGATCACGCTGACCAGGGTGGTGTTCTTGAGCATCACGTTGAATTCGTTGCCCAGGGGCGGAACGATCACGCGGAAGGCCTGGGGCAGCACGATGCGCCGCATCAGCTTGCCGAAGGTCATGCCCAGGGAACGCCCGGCCTCGTACTGGCCCTTGTCCACCGCGCCGATCCCGGCCCGGATGATCTCGGACATGTAGGCGCCTTCATTCAGGCCCAGGGCGATGATCGCCGCCTGGATATTGCCCGGCACCACCAGCCCGAACAGCTCCAGGTCTTCGAAGCGGAAAATCCCCCCCGCCGCCAGGGCGGTGTAGAGAAAGACGATCTGCACCAGCAGCGGCGTGCCGCGCATCAACCACACGTAAAAACGCACCGGCAGATGCAGCAGGGGGTTGCGCGACAGGCGCATCAGCGCCGCCACCAGCCCCAGCGCACAGCCCATCAACATCGCCAACACACTGATCAGGCAGGTCAGCCAGAGCCCGGTGAGGTACACCCCGCTGGGCTGCAACAGGTACTGCCAGAACACATCCCAATTGAAATTCATCAGGGGCACGCCTCAGTCGAGTTGGTCGCTGGCCACATGCCATTTGGCCAGCAGTTGGCTGTAGCTGCCGTCGCTGCGCATGTCACTGATGACGTGCTGCACCGCCGCCGTCAGTTGCGGGTCATCCTTGCGAATACCCAGCCCGGTGAGAATCCGGCTGAAGGCCGGCACCCCTTCCTCGAACAGATCCGGGGCCATGGCCGCGTAGTAGCCGGCGGTTTCCACGGTGGTGCCGTAGGCGTCGACCTGGCTGATGCGCAAGGCCTGGAAGGCGTCGGTGTCGGTGTTGTAGACCACCAGCTTCATGGGCGGCTTGCCGGCCTTGGTCAGGGTCTCGTTGTGTGCGTCGAGCAGGGTCTTGATGGTCGAGCCGTTGAGCACCGCCACCTTGTGCGTGGACAGCGCGTCCAGGGTCCTGATGCCTTTGGGATTGCCCTTGGGCACCACCACCGACTGGCTGGAATACATGTAGTTGACGATGTCGATCACCTCGCGGCGCTCGGGCTTGTCGAACAACTGGTCGACGATCATGTCGCACTGCTGGGCCAGCAACGCCGGCAGCAGCCCGGAGAACGGAATCACCCGCCACTGCACCTGCTTGTTGCCCAGGCGCTTGGCGATCTCCAGGCCCAGGTCCACGGTCAGGCCCTTGGGCTTCTGCGCCTCGTCGAACGACACCAGGGGTGGCGAATCCATGCCCGAGCAATAGGTCAACTTGTCGACCTTTTGCAATCGCTCCGGCACCACGGGCGCGGCGAGCGCCCACTGTGCACAAAGTCCAAGGGATACCGCGGCAAGCAAGGCGCTTGTTTTGTGCATGACCAGACACTCCAGTTCGGTTAGTAACGGGGGCAGTACTCAAAGTCACAACAGGGTCGGGCTCGGGGCCCGCTTCTTGGCTTATTTTTCGGCTTGCAGAAACTTGATCAGCTCGGGGACCGTGCCTTCGATGTGCTCGCGCACCACGGCCTCGGCCTGATCGGCATCGCCGGCACGAATCGCGTCGAGGATCACCGCGTGCTCCTGGCGCGCGCTCAGGGGTTTATCGACGTGTTGCAGCCACAGGCGCATGGGCGCCTCGATCAGCGAATACAGGGCCGAGATCTGCTTGAGCAGCCGAGGCCGACCGCTGAGGCTGCACAGGTATTCATGGAATTTGCGGTGGCGGCTGACCCATTGCGCGCTCTCGTCGCGGTAGTCATCCATCTCGTCGAGCAGCCGCTCCAGGGCCGCCAGCTGGCGCTCGCCGATATGGTTCACCGCCACCCGCACGGCCAGACCCTCCAGGGCGCTGCGCATCTCGAACACTTCATGCAGCTCGGCGATATCCAGGCCACTGACGATCGCTCCCCGGTTGGGCCGCAACGTCACCAGGCCCTGGGCATCGAGGCGGCGAAAGGCTTCACGCACCGGCATCCGGCTCATGCCGATTTCACCGGCAATATCCTCGGCAATCAGCCGATCGCCCTTGCAGTAACGGCCGCAGCAGATCGCTTCGAGGAGAAAGTTGTAAGCCTCCTCCTCGGCGGTCAGGGGCTGACGTTCAACGTAAGCGGGAGCGAATTGCATGGCGGGCACCTTTTGTATTTTTGTATCCAATTATCCATAAATTCAAAAATGCAGAAGCCGTGCCAGGTTGCCCTGAAAACATTCAAGTGACTGATTTGCAATGGTTTAGACCCGTGGGCCAGGCGCGACGGCCCTGACGGGATACCCAGAAGACGGGAGATTTGCTACCAAATGGCCCAGCGAGCGGCCCATAAGTGGGCAGGAAAGTGCCTGAGTAACAGCCAGCGACAGGAGCGCGCAAAAACACAAATCCCGTAGCCGCTGCCGAGCTTGGCGAGGCAGCAGCTACAGACACTGACGTTCAATACACCCGATCTTCGGCCTTCATTGAGGCAATCCGATTGATCGTCCATGCCGAGATCCCCAGAAACAGCAGCACCAACAGCAATGCAGTGGCCATGATGTAAAAGCTCATGCGGTAGGTATGCAGTGCCGAGGACAGGCTGCTTACCGACGGAAACCAGGCCGAATACTGGATATCAATGGGGCCACCGACGTCGTATGCAGGGTGCTCATCGTAATAAGCATCGAAGTAGCTGTTTTCGTGAACCTGGCCGTCATGGTCGGTGTAGGTGTAATGAATGGTGGCGAAGCGGCTGTTTTTCTCGAATCGCTCAATCTGGGCGACTGTGCCCACCGCCTCGTTAGGGCTTAGATGAATGGCACCGTAGATAACACCTGACCCTCGGGCCATGAAGGCGAATGCCAGCAGCACGCAGCAGGCAATCGTGAGGAGGATGACCCGATTGTAGAGATGATCTTTTTCGGCTTCGCGGGGGTAGTACATGAACCGTCCTTATTCGTGAAAGCTGACTGTTTATCAAGCGACCGGCAATGACGATCAACGTCCCTTCTTGGCCCTTGTATCAGGCCCGACCGTTCAGGTTGCAGACCCTAAAGTAGCGGCACTTTGATTTCAACGATTCCCCCATCAAAAACCTGCCCTACTGCGCCCTTTCCCCACCCGCTATCAAGCTGACAGCGGTGACAGCTCCTGGCCCCACATGGGGCCGGGCAGGCCCTCGCCCGGCACCACCCAACCGCCCTCCCCGCTAGAACTTGTGCAACAGGTTAAACACCAGCTTGTTGCCCTCGGTGCGGTTCTCGGCCTGTTGCTCGAAGTAGGCGTTGACCGACAGCACGTTCTCTTTATTGAAGGCATAGAGCACGCCCGGGCCGATGGCCCAGACCTTTTCCCGGCGGCCGCTGACGGCGTGGCCGTCGACTTGGGTGTCGGTGAATTGCTTGAGCCAGTAGCCGTTGAGCCCGGCGCTGAACTGTTCGCTGAAGGCGTATTGCAGGGTCAGGTTGGCGTGCAGGGCCTGACCGGCCTGGGTGTCGGAGACATCGCCGAAACCGGCTTGCGGGTCGTGATTCTTGCCGTTCCACAGGTACATGAAGCGACCGCTGGCCGACCAGCGCGGGGTGAACCAGTAGGTGGCGGCGTAATACGGGTTGAACGACCAGAAGTTGCTGCCGGGGTTGATCGAACGGTTGCGGTCGTAGGCGCCCACCGGCACCGAGACATCGGCCTCGATCCGCTGGGTCAGCCACGGGCTGCCGTCGGCGCGGGTCAGGGTGGGCAGTTGCACAAAGGCGCCGAGGATCAGGTCGCCAACACCGGCGCGGGCACTCAAGGCGGCGTTGTTCAAGCCATCGTCGACGTCGACATGAGCCAGGGAAGTATTGATCAGGGTAAAGCCCGGCATCGCGCCATTGGCCAGGGGCTGGCCGACGTAGATGATCTGGGTGGTCGGGGCCACCACCTCCAGTTGCTGCCTGGGCAGGGGCAGCTTGTTGCCGTTGGCGTCGTTGAAGCGAGTGGCCCGGGAATAGCTCAGGTACTCCTCCAGGTACCAGCCGGGCCCCGCCGGCACCGGCGAGCCGTCGTAGAAGCTGGTACTGCCCAGGTTCAACCCGGGCAGGTCGTAGGCGTAGGCGCTGCTGCACAGCGCGACACATACCGCGGCCGCAAGGGTCCGCAAGAATGGCTTGGGCATCTTGTTAGTCCTGTATTTTTGTTGTTGTTCAAGACCCCCGGCAGGGCCGGGGTTTATGGCATCGGCTGGGGTTACACGTAGGTCGCCGCGAGCCCGCCATCCACCGGCAGGTTGACCCCGTTGACCCAGCGCGCCGCGTCCGAGCAGAGGAAGGCAATCACCGCCGCCACCTCATCGGCCAGGGCCGGGCGCTTCATGCGCACGCTGTCGCGGGCCACCCGTTCCTCGCCGAGCATGCTCACGAAATCACCAAGGATCGGCGTCAGCACCGGCCCCGGCGCCACGCAGTTGACCCGTACCGAATGCTCGCGAAACCAGCTCTGGGATTGCAGGAAGCTCCAGACAATCAGCGCCTCCTTGAAGTACTGGTAGCAACTGCCCTGGGGCACCGGGTTGGCCGCCAGCCATTGCTGCCCGGCGCTGTAGGACTCGGTGGCGGCCAGGGCCTTGTGCAGCGCCAGGCGCTCGGGCCATTGCGCCCCGAGGATCGAGGCCACGTTGACGATGCTGCCCCCCGGGCTCATGCGTGGCAGCAGCCCCTGGCTGAGGTGGCGCAGGCCCAGGTAGTTGACCTGGGCCACCGCCTGCACCGGCGACGTGCCGGGCACCCCGGCGACATTGCACAGGGCATCGATGCGTTGCGGCAACTGCGCCACCAGGGCGTCGATGCTCGCCGGGTCGCCGAGGTCGGCCTGGAAGAAACCGTCCAGGGTCAGTTGCGGTTCATGGCGATCGATGCCGATCACCGTCGCCCCCTGGAACTGCGCCAGGCGCGCCAGCTCGGCACCGATGCCGGAAGCGGCGCCGGTGACCACCAGGATTTTGTTGTGCAGGTTCATGTTCAAGCCCTCTTATTGTTGTGTAGGCACAGGTTTTTCGGAAATCAGAAGGGATAGGCCGGCGCAGTGTTTTTCACCGTGACCCATTGCCATTGGCTGTATTCATCCCAGTCCGCCGGGCCGCCGACGCTGCCGCCATTGCCCGAGGCGCCGCGCCCGCCGAAGGGGTTGATGCATTCGTCGGCCACAGTCTGGTCGTTGATGTGCAGCAGGCCGCACTGCAGGCGATCGCCAATGGCCATGGCACGCCCCACCGACGGCGAAATCACGGCCGCAGACAAACCGTACTCGGTGCGGTTGGCCAGTTCGATGGCCTCCTCGTCACTGGCAAAACTCACCACCGTGGCCACCGGGCCGAAGACTTCATCTTCAAAGGCCCGCATGCCCGGACGCACGCCGCTGAGCACCGTCGGCAGGTAGAACAGGCCGCGGGCTTCGCCACCGGCTTCCAGGCGCGCGCCGGCGGCCAGGGTGTCGCTGACAATCTGCTGCACCCGCTGCAATTGCCGCGCGTTGATCAATGGGCCAAGGGCGGCCTCTCCACGAGCGGCATTGCCCACGGTCAGGGCCCGGGCCTTGTCCGCCAGCTTGCGGGTGAATGCAGCGGCAATGGACTCATGAACCAGGATCAGGCCGCTGGCCATGCAGATCTGCCCCTGATGCAACCAGGCGCCCCAGGCGGCGTTGCTCGCGGCCAGGTCGAGGTCGGCGTCTTCGAGAATGATCAGCGGGTTCTTGCCCCCCAGCTCCAGGGCCACTTTTTTCAGGTGACGCCCGGCCACTTCAGCGACCTTGCGCCCGGCGCCGGTGGAACCGGTAAAGGCGATCATCTGCACATTGGGGTCACGGCACAGCGCTTCGCCGGCATCCGCAGCCCCGGGCAATACCTGCAACAAGCCCTTGGGCAAGCCGGCGGCCTCAAACAGGCAGGCAATCAGCAAACCACCGCTGACCGGGGTCTGCGGGTCGGGCTTGAGCACCACCGCATTGCCCGCCGCAAGGGCCGGCGCCACCGAACGCAGGGACAGCACCAGGGGAAAGTTGAACGGCGAAATCACCCCGACCACGCCGTGGGGCTGGCGCCGTGCATAGGACAAACGCCCGGCTTCGCTGGGCAGTACCAGGCCGTGGGGCTGGGACAGCGACCCCGCGGCCTGGTGCAGCAGGACAATGGCCTCGCGCACTTCGTGTTCGCCCTTGAACAACGCGCCACCGGTTTCCCGGGCCACAAACAGCGCCAACTCGTCGAAGGCAGCCTGGGCCCAGCCCGCCGCCTTGCGAAACACCTCGGCGCGCTGGCGTGGCCCGAGGGCGGCCCAGGCCGGTTGGGCCAACGCCGCGGCGCGGCAGGCGGCGGCCATATCGGCCGGGTCGGCCATGGCGCTGTGCAGCAGCACCTCGCCGGTGGCGGGTTCAAGAACCGCCTGCACCGGGGCCGACCCGGGCACCCAGTCGCCGTTGAACAAGCAGTGGGCCTCCAGGGCCCGCCGCAGTAATTGCGTGGTTTCAGACACAGTCATTGCACACTCCAGGTTCTTGTCATTGTGTTCGTCGTCGCCGCCCGAGGGCTTGGTGCAACGCCGTACCAGGCCTTGAGCAAGGGCTGTGCCGGTTTCGCCAAGGGACTCGCCGAGGCTGCCGTGATGGCTCTAACTCAAGGCTTGCACCAGCGCCCTCGGGAATGAGTCGCCGCTGGCGGGCGTCGCTCGCTCCGGGCGCGCTTGTTCAATTGATAAAGTTATGTTTAATAACTATCTCGCCAATTGCTCATATCGAGCACTCAAACGCCCGGGGCCAAAACAATGACCATTCCCCACTGCCCGCTGCCCGATCCTCAACTGACCCGCGAGCCCTACCGCCCCCGTGGCGACAGCAGCGAACTCAGCGCCAGCAGCTCGCCGACCCCTGCCGAACTCAATGACTGCCTGTTCTTCTCCCCCGACGACGGCCGTATCTGGCTCAACGACCAGCGCATGCTGTTGCTGCACAGCTCGTCGTTCGGCGCCCTGCGGCGGGAGATCATCGAGCGCCAGGGCCTGGAGCAGGCGCGCGGCCTGTTCACCCGCACCGGCTATGCCTGTGGCGCGCGGGATGCGCGGCTGATCCGCGAGCGCTGGCCCCAGGCCGATGCGGCGGCGGTGTTTCGCGCCGGCACCCACCTGCACAGCCTGGAAGGCATGACCAAAGTCGAACCGCTGCATTTCAAGTTCGACGCCGACTCCGGTTTCTATGACGGCGAGTTTCTCTGGCACCACTCCTGCGAGGCCGATGAACACGTGGCCGCCTATGGCATCGGCCAGGACCCGGTGTGCTGGACCGAACTGGGCTACGCCATCGGTTTTGTCAGTTGCCTGTTTGGCCAGATGGTGATTTTCCGCGAGGTGGAATGCCGCGGCATGGGCCACGCCAATTGCCGGGTGCTGGGCAAGACCGCCGCCCAGTGGGGCGATGTCGAGCAAGACCTGAGCTACCTGAACGTTTCGCCGTCGCCAGCGCCCACCGCCACCGTCGCCCCGAACAGACCCTCGAGCGTCCCTGCGCCCGCCTCCAGCCAGCAACCACTGATTGGCACCAGCGCCGCGTTCAATGCCGCGACCCAGGCCTTGCAGCGCGTGGCCGCAACCCCGGCCACGGTGCTGATCAGCGGCGAATCCGGGGTCGGCAAGGAGCTGTTCGCGCGCCAACTGCACCAGCTCAGTCCGCGCCGGTCTGGGCCTTTTATCGCCCTCAACTGCGCGGCGATCCCCGACAACCTGATAGAGGCCGAGCTCTTCGGGGTCGAACGCGGCGCCTTCACCGGTGCCACCCATTCGCGCCCCGGACGCTTCGAACGGGCCCAGGGCGGCACCTTGTTCCTCGATGAAATCACCTGCCTCAGCCTGGCCGGGCAAGGCAAGCTGCTGCGTGCCTTGCAGGAACGGGAGATCGAGCGGGTCGGCGGTGGCCACGGCATCGCCGTGGATGTGCGGGTGGTGGCGGCGACCAATATCGATCTGCGCCAGGCGGTGGCCGCCGGCGAATTTCGCGCCGACCTGTTCTACCGGCTCAACGTCTACCCCATCGCCCTGCCGCCCCTGCGCGAACGCCGCGACGATATTCCGCTGCTGATCAACGCCTTCCTCCAGCGCTACTGCCACGAATACGCGCGGACCCCGGCCGGGCTGACCATGCGCGCCCTGAAGGTGCTGTTGCGCTATGACTTCGCCGGCAATGTGCGCGAACTGCAAAACCTCATCGAACGCGGGCTGATCGCCAGCGAGGACGGACAGGCGATTGACCTGGTGCACCTGTTTCGCAACGAACCCTTGCCCGAAGAGGCCTATTCCCTGGACGACCACGGCGGCCTGTCCCTGGCCCCGGGCGCGCGCCCCGAGGCCGAGGCGACCCTGCTCGACAGCCTCAACCAACGGGACCCGGACTTTTCCATCGAAGGCCTGGAGTCACGCCTGATCAACGAAGCCCTGGAAAAAAGCGCCGGCAACCTGTCCGCCGCCGCCCGCCTGCTGGGGCTGAGCCGGGCGCAGTTTGCCTACAGGTTGAACAAGCACCGCCGCGCTGAAGGCTCAAGCACAGGCTTTACAAGGCTGGACAGCTGAGCCAGAGTTCGCCACCGCGGCGTGCTCCAGCGCCGCCCACCGCTTGCCAAGGACCCCCGCCATGGACTGGAACGCCCTGCAGAACGCCCTGTTCGACAGCGCCCGCGACGCACTGGAAACCCTGTTGAACGAGGGTATTCCCGCGCCCTATGCCGTGGCCTTCCATGCCAGTTACCGCGAAGAGGATCGGGTTATTGACCTGCCTTCCCTCGCCGTCAGCAGCGAGGCGACCCTGGAGGAAGATCATGGCCCGGGCCAGCCCCGGGACATCAGCGGCGTGCGCTGGAACCCTGCCGATTGGCGCTGGGATTGGGAGCTCGATGACTACGCCAACCCGGCGCTGCAAGCCTGGGATCAGCCGTTGCAAATCGAAGCCAACCGCGAGGGCCCGCAACATTGGCAGGCGGTCGAAGCGCAGTTCGTCGCCAGCGTGGCGCAGGCGGCCCGGGCCTTGCGCGAACACTTCTAGGACGATCCTCGGGTCGATCGGCATTTCGTCGCGCTGTTCCATGACTTCAACGACGAAGTCGGCATGGCCCGCGCCAGCATGCCCCCCGAGCTGTTTGCCTGGCACTTTCCCGAAGAGGTCGCCACCGACCGCCTGCGCGAAGAAATCGCCGCCTTGCCCTATGCCGAACAGCTGAGCTTTTACCTCGACCGCCTGCAACGCACTCAACGCATCGGTTCCGAAGAAGCCCAAGCCTGGCTGATCGCCCAAGGGCCCCGTGCCAGCAGCGCCTTGATAGAACGCCTGCACCAGGTCAAAGACCCCTATGCCATCGCGCGCATCCTGGGCCTGGCCGGGCATGCCGACACGGCAGTGATCGAGGCCTTGCGCCTGCGCCTGGGCCAGGCCCAACAGGAAACCACGCGCCATTGGTGCGCAAGGGCCCTGGCCTGCCTGGGCGATGTCGAGTGGTTGCTGGGACAGGCCGACGACGTGGCAGTGGAGGGTCTTTGCACGCCGTTGAGCCACCTCAACGATAAGCGCACGCAACCGGCGGCCCTGGATTACTGCGTGCTGATCAGCCTGCTCGAACAACGTCCGGGTCTGACCGCGGCCGTGGAAGAGGCCCTCAAACCGGGCAGCTCCTTCACCACCATCAGCGATCAGGACCTGCCCCAAGCCCTGGCCGGCCTGGCCTCGCCCCACCGGGTGATCCGCCGCCACGCCGCCTGTGTGCTGAACAACCGCTGGCTCGGCGCCGCCGCCCAGGCCCAGGCCATCCAGGGCTTGCTGCAAGCGCTGCAGGACGACGACGAAAAGGTCCGCTACCTGGCACAACTGGGCCTGGAAGGCTTGCGCCACAGCTGAAAGACCCGTCAGTTTCCCAGCATTTTGTAAAACTTCTGCCGCACCGTCCGCCGAATTCCACACGCGCGGCGGCGGCAGTTCTGTTAAAACCCGTCATCTGTGTTCTCTGTGTGGTGACCCCCTCCATGACTGCATCCCTGCTCAAGCGTGCCGGCCGTCGCTGGCTGTCCCTGCTGTGCATGGCCCTTTTTCTGGTCGGGGTGCCGGTGGGCTGCCAGGTGCTGGAACACCAGGAACGCAAGCTGGTGTTTCGCATCGAGCCCGGTACAGCCGGCTGGTACCACGGCCTGCCCAAAACCGTGCGCGAGCTGGAGCTCACGCCCAAGACCCTCAAGGCCGGGCAGAACATTCATGCCTGGTGGTGGCCGGCGGCCCGGGCCGATGCGCCGGCGATTCTGTATTTGCACGGGGTGCGCTGGAACCTCACCGGCCAGCTGTTTCGCATCGAGCAGCTGCACGCCCTGGGCTATTCGGTACTGGCCATCGACTACCGTGGTTTCGGCCAAAGCCAGGGCGACCTGCCCTCGGAACGCAGCGTGTACCAGGACGCACGCATCGCCTGGGAAAAACTCCTGGTATTGCAACCCGACGCCCGCAAACGCCTGATCTACGGCCACTCCCTGGGTGGCGCGGTGGCCGTGGACCTGGCTGCCGAACTCGGGCAGCAAGCCGCGCGCAACCACACGCCGGTGGCCGCGCGCGGGTTGATTATCGAGTCCTCCTTTACCAGCCTGGCCGATGCGGCCGCCGCTATCGGCAACACCTCGCTGCCGGTGCGCTGGCTGCTGTCGCAGAAGTTCGACTCCATCGACAAGATCGACCGCATCGGCATGCCGCTGCTGGTGGTCCACGGCCTGGAAGACCGCTACGTGCCGTCGCGCTTCAGCCAGCAATTGTTCAACGCCGCGCAAGAGCCCAAGCAACTGCTGCTGATCCGGGGCGGCACCCACAACAACAGCATGAGCCTGGCCGGCAACCGCTATCGCCAGGCCATCAACACCCTGATGCAGGCCAAGCCACCGGCCAAAATGGCCGGTGCCCTGCCTGCCGCGAAACCTACCGGATGAGGCCATTGCCCGGCGCTGGCCCTCAGCCCTTGAGCGCAGTTGCCACCGAGTCGGCGATCGGCGTGGTGCCGCGCCCAATCAGCCGGCTCAGTTGCTGGCCGTCATCGAACAGCGCGCCCTTGGCCGCCGCCGCGTCGGAGTCGGCCAGCAGTACGGCGAACCCTTCGGTCAGGCCAATGCCCAGCAGCGCAGCCTGGTACTCCTCCTGGGATAGATTCTGATACACCAGGGGCTTGCCGGACTGGCGAGCGGTTTGCGCCACCAGTTGCTCAAGGGTGTAGGCGCTGTCGCCGGCCAGTTCGTAGACGCGCCCGGCCTGGCCTTCGCTGGTCAGCACCACGGCGGCGGCCTCGGCGTAATCAGCACGAGCCGCCGAAGCGATGCGGCCCTGGCCGGCGGCGCCCAGCAACACACCGTGCTCCAGGGCCGTGGGCAAACCGGCGCTGTAGTTTTCGCTGTACCAGCCATTGCGTAGCACCACATGGTCCAGGCCCGAGGCGCTCAACGCCTGTTCGGTGGCGAGATGTTCCGCCGCCAGCCCCAGGGCCGAGGTGTCGGCACGCAGCACACTGGTGTAGGCCAGCAGCTTCACCCCGGCGGCCTTGGCCGCATCAATCACCGCAAGATGCTGCGCGGTGCGCTGGCCGATTTCGTTCGAGGAAATCAACAACAGACGCTCGACGCCGGCCAAGGCCGTAGCCAGGGTTTGCGGCTGGCTGTAATCGGCCTGGCGCACGGTGACACCCAGCGCAGTCAGGTCCCGGGCCTTGAGGGGGTCGCGCACCAAGGCCAGCACTTCGCTGGCGGGCACCCGTTGCAATAACGCATCGATCACCAGACGACCCAACTGTCCGGTTGCACCTGTGATAGCAATCATGGGGAAAATCCTTGTGTGAAGACGAGAGAGCGCCCACCCTATCGCCCTGGCTAACTTTTAGTAAGTACGTACAAAAAGGTAAGTACCATGAGCGTTTCCGAAGACCTGCCCCTGCCCTTGAGCGCCAAGCTGCGACGCGGCGAACTGATGGACGCCCACTGCCCGTCCCGGGATGTGCTCAAGCACATGACCAATCGCTGGGGCGTACTGGTGCTGGTGGTGCTGCTTGGCGGCACCCAGCGCTTCAGCGACCTGCGGCGCAAGATCGGCGGGGTCAGTGAAAAAATGCTCGCCCAGACCCTGCAAGGCCTTGAAGGCGATGGCCTGGTACACCGCCACTCGTTGCCGGTGGTGCCACCCCATGTTGAGTACAACCTCACACCCCTGGGCCAGGAAGCTGCGCAACGGGTCGAGGCGCTGGTGGACTGGATCGAGGAAAAACTGCCGTACATCATGAGCTTTCGTCGCGAGCGCGAGGCCGACGCACTCGAGAACGACGCCGAGGCTTAGCCGAGGCTTAATGGCGGAAAACTCCCACTCGCCGACCGTTCCCGACCTTCTGTAGCACGCGGGCGGCGACTAGATTGAAGCCCCCGCCACCGGCCACGGAGCTACAGTGACCGGGCCTGCGGACCAAGGTTTATTCAAGGGAGAACGGCATGACTGACCAACACAAAATTCACCAGGGCAGCTGCCTGTGCGGCGCGGTGCGCTACCAGATCAACGGGCCGCTGAACGATGTACTGAACTGCCATTGTTCGATGTGCCGCAAGCTGCACGCAGCCGCGTTTCGCACCCGGGCCAAAATCGCCAGCGCGGATTGGACCACCACCGCCGGGGCGCAGTTGATCACCTTTTACGAATCATCCCCAGGCGAGCACAAAGGCTTTTGCTCACGCTGCGGTTCCAGCCTGCTAACCCGTTTCGACACACAGCCCGAGATTCTCGGCGTGCCTCTTGGCACCCTGGACACCGACCCCGGCGTGCGCGCCAGCCGCCATGTGTTTGTCGCCAGCAAGGCGCCCTGGTTCAGCATTACCGACGACTTGCCGCAGCATCCCGAGTATTGAAAAAGCTGTTGGGGGTAACGGTAAAAGATGCGGTGTTTAGCGTCTTGTAGCCGCTGCCGCAGGCCATCTGAACCGCCGCAAATACACCTGACACTCCACGGCGCCCTCAAGGGCCAGCGCAGCCTCGTTCCTCGGCAGCGGCTACAGAAATTCAGACGAGCCTAGGCGAGGCACCGAGTGGTGGGGCAAGAGCGCTTTGGTTACTTTCGCGCTTTTCGAAAGTGACCCGCCGTAAGGGCAGAACCTATACCCGCCACACCCGCAGCAACGGATATGCACACCCAAAAAACCGAGGCGCCAGGTTTCAGCGCCGCTACGCGACCCAGCGGGAGCAAGCTCCCTCGCCACAGGGGCTGGACGGCCAGCGCAGCCTCACAGGCTCAGCAGCAGCCACACAAAAAAACACCGGGCAGGTGACCAAACCTGCCCGGTGCGCAACGACCGTTGACCTGGAACCGTGACCGCTAACCCAGGGTGTTGAGGCACACCACTTTGGGTTGGGTCATTTCTTCATAGGCGAAACGCACGCCCTCACGGCCCATGCTGCCGTACTTGGAGCCACCGAACGGCATGGCGTCGAAGCGGTAGTCGGATGAGTCGTTGATCATCACCCCGCCCGCCTCGATGCGTCGTGCGGCGCTCATGGCGGTGGCCAGGTTCGAGGTGAAGATCCCGGCATGCAGGCTGTATTCCGGTTCGTTGGCCAGTTCGATGGCTTCATCGAAGGTCTCGAACGGCTCCAGCACCACCACCGGGGCGAACACCTCGTTGCGCCACAGGCGGCTGGCGTGATCGACGTTTTCCAGCACCGTGGCGGCGTAGCACGAAGCCTCGCGCCGGTGCCCGCACAGCAGGCGTGCGCCCTGCTCCAGGGCTTCGTTGACCACCTGTTCGGCATTCTGCGCCGCTTGCACGCTGATCATCGGCCCGATGTCGCTGCTGGCCAGCAACGGGTCACCGGTCACCAACTGCTGCGCCAGGCTGACAAAACGCTCGCGGAACGCCTCGTAGATCGAGGCCTGGATCAACAGGCGCTGGGTGCCGATGCAGTTTTGCCCGGCGGCCCAGAAAGCGCCGGACAGGCAACTGTCGACCGTCGCCTCCAGGTCGCAATCGCCCATGACAATCACCGGCGCATTGCCGCCCAGGTCCATGGCCAGCTTTTTCAGGCCGGCGCCGCGGGCGATCTGTTCACCGGTGACAAAACCGCCGGTGAAGGAAATCATCCGCACCTCACGGGCCGCCACCAGGGCCTTGCCCAACTCGGCACCGCCGGTGGCCACCGTGACCACCGATGGCGGCAGGCCGGCCTCGACCAGGCACGCCACCAGCTTGAGGGCCGACAGCGGCGCCAGCTCCGACGGCTTGAGAATCACCGCGTTGCCACCCGCAATCGCCGGGCCGAGCTTGTGGGCCACCAGGTTCAACGGATCGTTGTAGGGGGTGATGGCCACGATCAGCCCCAGGGGCTCGCGGGAGAACCAGCCCTGGCGCGACTCGGAACCTTCGTAAGCATCGAACGGCACCACTTCCCCGGCATTACGCCGGGCTTCCTCCGCCGACAGCTTGAGGGTGTTGACGCAGCGCTTGACCTCCTTTTGTGCCTGCTTGAGGGTCTTGCCGGCCTCGTCGACGATCAACCGGGCAAAGGCCGGGGCGTCGCGTTCGACATTCAGGGCCGCCTGTTCGAGGATCTGCGCGCGGCGATAACGCGGCAACCCGGCGCACACCCGCGCGCCGCTGCGCCCCTGTTCCAGCAACTGCGGAACCTGGGCGGCACTCATGTCCTCGACGCTGCCCACCAGGCTGCCATCAAAGGGGTTCAGTACATCAATCGGCGATTCGACAACCGCCAGGGCCAGACGCGATAGGTTCACAGGCCTTCTCCTAGTGCTGCGCAACGCGGCGGTGGATGGCGATGATGTCCGAGAGCAGAGCGAACGCGGTTTCCATGCGCCCGGCGCCCGGTCCGGAGACCGTGACCGCGCCCAGCAGCTCGCTGTTGAACGACACCGCATTGGTGGCGCCGCTGATCCCGGCCAGCGGGTGATCGTTGCCCAACAGGCGCGGCTCGACGCTGGCACTCACCGAACCATCGGCGTGGCGCGTGGCGGCGCCGATCAGTTTCCAGCGTGCGCCGTCGGCGCGGGCCTGTTCGATGTCGGCCAGGTCGAGGGCGGAAATACCGTTGCAGCTGACATCGCTGACGGTGAGTCTGGCGCCCAGCAACTCGTTGGCCAGGATCACCACTTTGAGGCGTACGTCATGCCCTTCGACATCAGCCGTCGGGTCGGCTTCGGCGTAACCCAGGACCTGGGCTTCCTTGACCGCCTCGGCAAAGCCCAGGCCGCCTTCCATGCGGGTCAGGACGTAGTTGGAGGTGCCGTTGAGGATGCCCTCGAAACCGCTCAGTTCGCTGCCGGCCAGGGTCTGCTTGGCGAGGCGGATCACCGGGGTTCCGCTCATCACCGCACCTTCGTATTCGAAGCCGACGTCATGGCGCTGGGCCAGGGCCTTGAGCTCTGGACCGTGCAGGGCGATCGGGCCCTTGTTGGTGGTGACCACGTGCTGGCCGTTTTCCAGGGCCCAGCGGCAGAACGACGTGGCCGGCTCGCCGTCCACCGGGTTGGTGAAGGTGGCCTCGGCAATGATGTCGGCGCCGGAGTCTTTGATCACTGCCGCGTTCTGCGCCTCGGCGCTGCCGCCCGGCAGTTGGGCAAAGGCCCCCTTGACCGCTGGCAGGCGTGCCAGCACCCCGGCATCCAGGCCTTCGCGGCCGATCAGCGAGCCGAGGAACAGGTCGGTCACGCCGACGATTTTCAGGGTGAAGCCGAGCTCGGTTTTCCAGCGCGCATTGCGCTCGGCAATCAGTTGGGCCAAGGCCCGGTTGACACCACCGAAGCCCACCAGCGCAAGTTTGTATTCAGTCATTTTGTTATGGCCCTTGATCCGGGTGAGGGGTTGTTGGGCACTAGATTAGGGACGCGGCCAGGGCAGTGAAATAGGCCAATTTGCTCTATTTATTGAGCGTTTTGACCAGGGCGCGGACGTGTTCCGGGCCGGGGCACCTGTAGCCGCTGCCGATAGGCTGCGCTGGCCATTGAGGGCGCCGAGGAGCGTCAGGTACAGGGCGGGTGGTTGGGTTCGCAGGCTCGATAGCGGCGTGTACCGTGGCGAGCGCGAAACGGGCCCAAAACAGATACCGCGTGCATTCAGGCAGAAACGGGTAGCAGGGTTTGCGGCTGCTGCGCAGCCGAGCGGGAGCAAGCTCCCTCGCCACAGGTCGGTTGCCGCTGGGCTGCGTGCGGACGCGGGCTCTGCAAAGCGATGCGGTCGCCTGATGCGTCACCGGCGTATGAGAGGGCCAGCGCAGGCTGCGCCTTTTAGGCAATCGGGGTTAGACCACCGAGGACAACACGAAGGAGGTCACGGTGTTTTCGACGCCGGGCAGCGCGGCGATGTCGTTCCAGACTTGGTGCACGCCCTGGGCCGAGGCGGCGCCGACGCGCAGCATCAGGTCGAATTCGCCGCTCATCACGTCGCACTGGGTGACTTGCGGCATGGCGCGCAGGGCTTGCAAAACTTCGGCGCCGCGCATGCGGTCGTAGCGGTAGACGAAGATCACCGCATTGATCGTGGCCGATGCCTGCCGCCCTTCCCCTTCACGCACGGTGTAACCCTGGATCGCACCGTCGCGTTCCAGGCGCTCGATGCGCTGGCGCACGGCGTTGCGCGACAGGTTGACCTTGGCCGCCAGCTCCGCATGGGCAGCCCGGGCATTGAGCCGCAGCTCGGCGATGATGCGCTCATCCAGCGGGTCGAGAATTCGCTTCACAGAACCTCCCGGTGCGGCGCGTTCACAGCGCGCCCAGCCGTTGATGAATGATGTCCAACTGGTCCGGACGCAGCCGATACACTTGGTCCGACGCCGAGGTCGATGTCACGGGCCGGGCCGGCGGTGCCGGGATCTCCAGCTCGGCCAGCAACAGCGCCGACTTGCCCGGGCAGATCTCGCCCAGGGTCACCATCGGCGCCACCAGGCTGCGCCGGTACAGGCGCGCCGCCAGCACTCCGGTGGCGGTGTGCGGGTCGATGACGTAGCCGGTGTCGCGGTACAACGAGCTGATCTCCTCCAGGGTCTGGTCATCGCTGACCGCATAGGAGTCGATGATCATCCGCGCCTGCAGCCAGAACTCGTTGCCGAGGGTCATTTCGCCGCACGCTTCGAACGCCGCCATCAAGCCGCTGACCGCCTGGCCGTCGTGGCCGTAGAGTTCCCAGAGGAAGCGCTCGAGGTTGGAAAAGATCGACAGGTCCATGGCCGGCGACAGGGTTTTATTGGCCCGCGAACGGGAGTAGTGATTCTTCAGGAACAACTGGTGCAGCGCGTCATTCTGATTGGTGGCCACGATCATCTGAGTGATCGGCAGGCCCATCTTCTGCGCGATGTAGCCGGCATAGACTTCAGCGAAACTCGCCGCCGGCACGCTGAACCCGATGGGCCGCTGGCCGCCCCCCAGTTGCAGCACCGCATGAAAATAAAACACCAGCTGCGCCAGTACCCCGACCCAGTTGCTGGAGTTGAAACTGATGGCTTCGTAGCCCGCGCAGGGCCAGTGCCGGAACAGCTGGCTGACGATGGTCTGGCACTCGTCAAAACTGCCCTCCAGCTCGAACCGATGCACCCGGGGGTGGGCCACCGCCTGCAACTCCCGCAACTGCTGCGCCGGCACCGCCGCAGGTGGATAGAACACCACGACCTGGACCTGCTCGCAGTGCTTGAAGGCGTCGATGGCCGCCAGCCCGGTATCGCCATTGCTGGCCCCCAGCACCACGCCGCGACGCTGGCGTTTACCCAGGAAGTACTGCACCAGCTGCGCCTGCAGGCGCGCGGCAAAATCCTTGGAGGACCGAGTCGGCCCATGGAACAGCTCCAGCACCCACTCGTTGCGGTCGACCTGATGCAAGGGCGCCACGGAACGATGGCTGAAACCGCTGTAGGCCTGTTCCAGCAGTTGCCTGAGATCGGCGTCGGGGATGGACTCGCCCACAAACGGGCGGATCACCCGATAGGCCAGCTCGGGGTAGGCCAGGGTCGACCAGTTGCCGATGTCCTGGGGGCTGAACAGCGGCAGTTCCAGGGGCACGAACAGCCCGCCGTCGTCGGCTATTCCGGACAACACCACCTTCTCGAAATCGGCCTGCAACGCCGAACTCCGTGTACTGACATAACGCATGGGTGGCTCCAGCCATCTATTTGAAACGGTGTGCCTGCTCAACCAGCCAGGTGGAAAACATCACGGCATCGGGGTGTTGATCGGCCCCGGAACCGCGTACCAGATAGAACGATTCGCTGGCTTCGATGCGCTGGGTAAACGGCTCGATCAAGCGCCCGTCAGCCAGCATTTCATCGACCATCGACGAGCGCGCCAGGGCTATGCCCTGCCCCAGCTCGGCCATGCGCAGGGTGGAAATCAGGGTGTCGAACTGCATGCCGGTGGACGAGTCCACGCCCTCGGCGCCGACCATGTTCAACCAGTAGCCCCAGCCCTCTTCGTAACCCAGCACGTGCAGCAGCGGATGCTCGCCCACGTCTGCCGGCACCCGCAGCGGCGAGCGCGCCATCAGCGCCGGCGAACACACCGGGAACAGCGTGTCCCAGGTCAGGCGCTGGGACACCAGCCCCGGCCATTGACCGTGGCCCCAGCGGATTTCCATGTCGTCCTCGCCGTCCAGTTCCTTGACCCAGATATTGCTGATGTAGCGGATATCGACGTGGGGATGGGCCTGGCGAAAATCCACCAGCTTGGGCGCCAGCCAGTGCACGAAAAACGACAGGCTGCCGCGCACCTTGAGCGGCCGGCGCTTGTGCTGGCCGAAAATTTCGTTGGTGCCCACCGCCAGCCGGGTGATGGCGTCCTGCACCACCGGCAGGTAGGCCTGGCCCTCTTCGGTCAGGCCCAGGCCCCGGGGCAGGCGCTTGAACAGCGCCACCCCGAGGTGACTTTCGAGCTGGCGGATCTGCTGGCTGACCGCGCCCTGAGTCAGGAACAGTTCCTCGGCGGCGTGGGTGAAGTTCAGGCAGCGGGCCGACACCTCGAAGGCCCGCAGCCAGTTCAGTGGCGGTAATGTCTTTTGCTTCATGACCCGAACCTCATTGACGCCCCCGACACCGAACGCGCGTGTTCAACCCGTGGAGCGCGCCTGGAGCGCATCTGCCGGGTGTGCCGAGGAAGCAAGCGACAAGCGTCGCTCGCGGCTGGTGCGGGTAATGTAATACACGAAATAGCACCAGGCGATGAACGGCAAACCGAAGTACAGGGCCACGCGCTGCTCCGGGTCGAAGGCGATGCCGACACAGGCCAGGGCGCAGCACGCCAGCGCTCCCAGCGGCACCCAGGGGTAGCCGCGAACCCGGAACTTGAGGTCGCGGATATCCCCGCCATTGGCCACATAGTGCCGACGAAAGCCGATCTGGCTGGCGGCGATGCTCATCCACACCACCACCACCGCCAGCCCGGAGATCGACACCAGCGCCAGGTAGATGGTGTCGGCGGCGAACACGCTGCTGAGCAACGACGCGGCGCCGCCGGCCATGCTCACGATGATCGCGTTGAGCGGCGTGCCCATGCGGGTCAGGGCCGAGAACTGCTTGGGCAGGTGGCCCTGGTCGCTCAGGGTCCAGAGCATGCGCGAGGCGGCATACAGCCCGGAGTTGGCGGCCGACAGCAGCGCGCTGATGATCACGAAGTTCATGATGTCAGCCGAGTACGGAATGCCGATGTAGGTGAACACCGTGACAAACGGGCTCTCCACCAGGCCGGCCTGCTCCCGGGGCAACAGGGTGGCGAGGACGAAGATGGTGCCGACAAAGAAGATCGCCAGGCGCAGCACGGTGGTGCGGATCGCCCGCGGCACATTGCGCTGCGGGTCCTTGGTTTCACCGGCGGCGATGCCGATCAGCTCGGTGCCGGAAAACGCGAACGACACCGCCAGCAAGGTCATGGCAATCGGCATGAAACCGGTGGGGAACAGGCCCTCGCGGGTGAAGTTGCCAAGGCCGATGCTGTGCACCTGATCGATCTGCAACAGGCCGAGAATCGCCCCGCCACCGATCAGCAGAAACACCACCACGGTGATCACCTTCACCAGCGACAGCCAGAACTCGGTCTCGGCAAACAGGCGTACCGACACCACGTTGGTCAGGAACACCACCCCGGCGAACAGCGCGCTCCAGATCCACACCGGGGTGTCGGGAAACCAGCGCGACATGAGAATGCCGGCGGCGGTGAATTCCGAGCCGATGGCCACGGTCCAGGTCAGCCAGTACAGCCAGGCCACGGTGTAGCCGGTGCCCGGGCCGAGAAAGCGCGTGGCGTAGGTGCTGAAGGAGCCGGTTTCCGGCATCTGCACCGCCAGTTCGCCCAGGCACATCATGACCATGTAGACCATCAGCGCGCCGATGATGTAGGCGATCACCGCGCCCAAAGGACCGGCCTGGTTGACGGTGTAACCGGAGGTCAGGAACAGCCCGGTCCCGATCACGCCGCCCAAGGCCAGCATGACGATGTGGCGGGTCTGCATTTCCTGCTTGAAGCCGCTGCGCGCGGCGATTTGTTGTGGGGTACTGGACATGATTTTTCTCATGAAAGGGGTCAGGGCAAGGGTCGACGTCTGCGTCACAGACACGGGCAGAAATCAAAGGCGATGCCGACAGGTTTTTATTTTTTTTGGCTCTTCATGGAGAACTCACGGCGACCTTGCCGTGAGGGGGTGTGGCTGAACTCAGTTGGCGGCCTCAACGCAGGGTTCGGCCAGGGATGTCTGGACCGCAGCGTCCGGCTGCAGTGAACGTCTGACCCAGGCGAAAGCCTGCTTCAGGTCGGCGAGCAGATCGTCGGTGTCTTCAATGCCCACCGAGACCCGCACCAGGCCTTCGGAAATGCCCAGGGCCAGGCGTTCTTCGAGGGTATTTTCAACGTGGCTGGTGGTGCGCGCCGGACCGTAGATGGTTTCCACCGCCCCCAGGTTGCCGGCGCAATGGGCATAGCGCAGGCGCGGCAGCAGCAGCTTGACCGTGTCCATGCCGCCCACCAGCACAAAGCTGACGATGGCGCCAAAGCCGCGCATCTGCGCACAGGCCACGGCGTGATTCGGGTGGTTGGGCAGCCCCGGGTAATTCACCGACTCCACCAGCGGCTCGCTGCCCAGGAACTCAGCCAGGGCCCGCGCGCTATGCTGCTGCTGGCGCACGCGCAGGGCCAGGGTCTTGATGCCGCGGATGATCAGGTACGCCGAAAACGGGTCGAGGGCGGCGCCGTTGATTTCCCGGTAGTGCCGCACCTGGGCCATCAGCGTTTCGCTGCCACACACCAGGCCGCCCAACACGTCGCCGTGGCCGCTGAGGAACTTGGTGGCGCTGTGGATCACCACGTCCACCCCCAGGGCCAGGGGGTGCTGGTTCAGCGGTGTGGCAAAGGTATTGTCGGCCACCACCAGCGCACCGACCTGTTTCGCCGCGGCCACCAGGCGCTGGATGTCGACGATTTTCAGGGTCGGGTTGGTCGGGGTCTCGAGGTACAGCACGTCGCAGCCCTTGGCGATTTCCCGTTCGATCTGCTGATGGTCGAAGGTTTCACACAGGGTCACCGCCACGCCCATGCGCGGCAGGAACTCTTCGAAAATCTTGTTGGTGCCGCCGTAGCTGTCCTTGGTCGAGACCACCCGTTGGCCATGCTGCAAAAAGCTGTAGAGCACGCTGCTGATGGCGGCCATGCCACTGCTGAAGGCCACGGCGGATTCGGCGTTTTCCAGGGCGCAGAGCTTGGCTTCCAGCACCTCCACCGTGGGGTTGCTCATGCGGCTGTAGATAAAGCCCGGTGCCTTGCCCAGCGCCACGTCGTACCACTGGTCGATGTCGTCGTAGCCGTAGGCGGCACTGGCGACAATCGGCGTCTGGGTGGCGTTGTAGGGGTGCTTGACCTGCTCGCCGCCCCAGACCACGCGGGTCCCGGTGCCGGCAGAGTGCAGCCCTGTGCTTTCAGGTTTCTTATTCATGGTGAAGGCTCACGCTAAAGGGCGCGCAGTCAGGGACTGCGCTGGATCTGCGGGCCAATATAGAGAAAAGCCCACGCCCCGAGAAACGATGTTATCGGGGCCAAAGGGGCGGTTTTTTTAATGGCTGGAAGGAGCCATGCACACGTCTGGAGTCAGGCCCCATTCCCCCCTCGGGCAAGGGTTGTTCAAACGCCGAGCTGCACGGCTATCCACTGCGCCACTTGCTGCCGGATGTCGGCCAGCGCCGAGACATGGCCCACAATCACCCGCTCGGATTGCCCCTCTTTGTCGAGGTAAGAACACAGTGGCTGAATGTCCTCGTCGAGCACCACCCTGAAGGTGTCGCCCGTGCGTTCATGTTTGGCGGAGAAGATCGGATTGCCGTCAAAAAACGGCTGGCCATTGGCGAACGTGGTCCTGTAGTACGGCGTTTTCATCAGGTTGGCGTCTGCCTGCCGGCGCTTGATTTCAGCCTGGAAAAACTCGCTGAAGTGGCGCTCCAGCGCCTGGTAGACGGCGGTATCCGTCCGGTATTCATCGAACATGTTGTGCCCCTTGCTCCTGCTGCCTCACGACGCGGACCTCAAGATCCGCTGCACTTCCCTGACCACTCCCGGGTCGCGTTTTGCATGGCGGGCAATGACATCCAGCCCCAGGGCCACGCCCTCTTGACCTTCGGCGCTGGCGCTGCGAAAGACCTTTTTGAAAAAGGCCATGGCCTGGGATTTTTCATAGTGCCGGGCAATCAGATCACCCAGGACCCAACATCCGTCCAGGGAGGTGTAGCGAGGGTAGTTTTCGCCGGCCACCTGCAACAACGCCTGTCGTTGTGCCAGCGACAACTGGTGCATGTCGGCGGCCAGGTTCACCAGGAAATACTCGATGCCGCGCTTATTGAACAACGCATCGACCGTGAGTATCTCCAGCAGCAGGGCAAAACCCGCGTCGGGGTAATGCTCGTGACTCAAGGCCAGGCTGGCATGCTCGATGGCCAGTGCCTGCACGCGCTTGCCGACCTTCTTGCCGGTGGTGGCGTACAACGCGGCCCTGATGGTTTCTACTGCGACTGCGTCTTGCACAACGCGCTCCTTGGTTCGTCATGGACATCCGGATCAAGCACTTTGATTTCAGGCAGGCATACCGCTGATGGATAACGGCCGCTCAGCGATACTCCAAGACCCGGGCCCAGTCGCCCAGGCCTTGGGCGAAGGTCCGGTCCGCGTGCAATGAGGCAACCGCATCACGGTACAGCGGCATCCCGGCGATTGCCTGCTCATCCTCGACACTCAACACCACCGCCTTACCCTGCTTGCGCTCAAGCACATACTGTTGCCCTGCCCCATAGTCATAGGCATCGACGATAGCGCTTTCGGCTGCGCTCAAACTGGCGGGCGTGGCCTCGGAGAAAAACATCGCGAAATCGGCAAGCGCATACAGGTAAAGGTTTTTCAGAATCTCGGCGGTGCCTGCGCCCTGCTCATCGACCACTGCTGCGTCTATGGCAGCGTCCAGGGCCTGCGTGTTCAAGGTCGCAGCTCCCGCCGCCAGGCAGCCCCAGGCCAGGTCGATAAAGCGATGCGCCTGCTGCGGCAGTGCGATGCCCTGCCCTTCAAGCCAAAAACCCAACCTGTCGAAGGCCTTGAGCAGGACAAACAGCGCCACCTGTTCCGAGTCGTTCACCGTGTTCCCTCATCAACGTTTGGCGCGCAGGATAATTGACTGCGCCTGATCGCGTCCCGCGAATGATCGCCCGCCTGGCCGGCCTTGAAAAAAAGGCGCTTATTTCTTGCGCCGCGATCCTGGGCGAGGCCAAGCTGTCGCCCTTGCCCAGCGACCACGACCTGCAGGACTGCACCATGACCCGCACCGAACACCTGTGCCTGATGGCCCACTACAACCAGTGGATGAACCACAACCTGTACACCGCGGCGATGACCCTGCCGGACAGCGCCATCGCCCTCGATCGCCAAGCCTTTTTCGGCTCGATCCTCGGGACCTTGAATCACCTGCTGGCGGGTGACATCGTCTGGCTCCAGCGTTTTGCCGGACACCCGGCGCGGCACGAGGCACTGGAACCGCTGCGGCAGATGGCGCCGCCGGTGAATCTCAAGGCGTTGCTGGCGCCCGACATTCGGGCCCTGTGGCAACAGCGTCAGGCACTGGACCAGGCGTTGCTCGACTGGACCCAGGCCCTGAGCGAAACCGACCTCGACCACGACCTGCAGTACCGCAACCTGCAAGGCGAAACCGGCGCGCGCAACCTCTACGCCCTGCTGCTGCATTTTTTCAATCACCAGACCCACCACCGGGGCCAGGCCACGACTCTGCTGACCCAGGCCGGGGTGGAGGTGGGTGATACCGACCTGGTGGGGTTGATCCCCGCGCGCTGATCAGCCTGCAGCCAGGCGCCCGAGCAGCAGCGGCAGCGCGCTTTCGCGCCAGAACTGCGGGGAAATGCCGCCGCTGCTCATGCCGCCATGGGCGAAGGTTTCGACGAAAAAATGGGTTGGCGTCGCCAGGGGTTTGCCAGTCAGCCGCTCGAACGCCTGGGTGATCGAATCCTCAAGTTCTGCCGCCGTTGCCGGCAGCGGCGTATCGGCAAAATGCGCGGCCATGGCCCGCCATAAATACGGGTCGCCGCGCAGGCCCCAGGGCATGGGTTCTTCGATAAATAACTCACCTGTGGTGCGGTAAATCGTCATCGCCAGCCAGCTCCCCGGTGTTAGTCGTTGATTGAGGGCGAACAATCTAGCGTCAAGCCCAGGCTTCTGCGACCATGCGCGCGGAAAAAACCGCTCGCTAAGGAATGGCCTCATCAAAACGCTCAATATCCTGCTCGTGCTCTGCCTGGTGTCCCTCACCGGCTGCGGCACCTTTATTGCCCGCCTCAGCTCCAACGCCAGCGGTTCGGGGACCTACCAGGGCACCTCGGCCAACGTCGCGCTGCTCACCACCTACGGCGCACGCGGCTACGACGGCTACGCCACGATCTTCTGCTGGTTCACCATCGTCTGCCCGGTCGTGGCCATCGTCACCTTGCCGGCCGATGTGGTGGTCGACACCGTGATGCTGCCCGTCGACGCCTGACCCGCGTTCAACCCGTTGCTCGCCCGGTGCTGCGCCGGGTGTCTTGCTGTCCGGCCCTGCTCCCTGGAAACCTCATCATCAAGATTCTCGCCCGCTTGCTACTGCTCAATACGCTGCTGCTTTCCGGCTGCGGCACCTATATGGCCCGGGTTCCGGGGACCTACGACTGGCGCGACGACCGCTATTACCGTGGGACCAAGACCAGCGCCCAGCTGCTCACCGGGTATGAGATGGGCTACGGCAAAATCCTGCGGGGCATATGCTGGGTCACGGTGGTGTGCCCGGTCTATATCGTCGTCACCCTGCCGGCGGATGCGCTGATCGACACCGTGCTGCTGCCTTACGATGCGGTCCAGCCAGAGCGGCCAAAAATGCAGCCCTATGACTACGACCCCGCCCCCGTGGCCCCGCTGACGCCCGAGGAGATATACGAGCTGCAGCACCCATCGGAACACTGACCCCGGAGCCCGGGCCTCAGGCAGTCAGCGGGCGATCACGCAAGCGACAACTGGCGCCCAGGGCGTCGGCCCGGGGCCGGCCGAACAGGTAACCCTGGCCCCACTCGCTGCCGCAGGCGGTGGCCAGGGCCAGGTCGGCCTCGGTTTCGATGCCTTCGATAATCACGCAGGGCGCCAGGGTCTTGCACAGTTGCACCAGGTGGCCGAGGGTCTGGGCGCTATTGGTTTCCAGGCGGGCGCGCTGCAGGTAGCCCTGATCGATCTTGACGATGTCGGGGCGGGTCTTGCGGATGAATTCCAGGGTGCCCAGGCCCGAGCCGAAATCATCGATGGCCACCCGGCAACCCAGCTCGCGCAAGCACAGGACAAACTCGATGGCCGCCCCGGTGCTGGGCGGGCGGGCGCTTTCAGTGATCTCGATCACCAGCCGCGAGGCCACCGAGGGCGTGCCCCGCAGCTGGGTCAGAATCTCCTGCCAGAAGGTGTCGATGATCGCGCTCTGCGCAGAGATATTGCAGCCCAGGCGCAGGTGCTCATCGGCCAGCAACCGGTCGATCACGCACTGCACCACGCTGCGGTCGAGGTCGCGCATCATCTGGTGCTGCTCCATCAGGGCGAAGGGATAACTCTCGGGCCCCTGGGCATCGGCACGGCGCAGCAATCCCTCCTGATACAACACGCGGCTGCTGCCCGGCAGCCACACCACAGGCTGGAAGGCCAACAGCAACTGGCCCCGTGACAGCTCCCGGTAAAAGTCCCTGACTCTTTGCATGACACGTCCATAGGCAGGGCCACGGCGAGTTGCGCGCCGCAGCCATGGTTGATTGCCGGCCATGATCGACCCTCGGAGAGCTGCCCGGAAGTGTTCCCGGGTACCTTTCGCTTGTCCTGGGAAACGCGCATACCCGGTTAATCGACTGCGGCCATTTGTTTATTGCGATCATGCAACGGCCCGCGCGATATCACTTAGCCACTAGTCCAGGAAGAACTATGCACAGAATGACCAGCGCCAGTTTTCGGGTGCTTGCCCATGCCCTGAGTGATGCAGGAGCTAACGTTGACGCTCTGCTCAAGCATTTCGACAGTGGCGAGGACGTCTATGCAAACCCCAAGGGCGTCAAACTGGAACTGGTCTACAAGGTCATGGAAGAAGCGGTACAACGCACCGGCAATGCCGACCTCGGGCTGTTGGCCTATACCCGTGCACACCCGGCCAATCTGGAGGTGCTGGGTTACGCGGTGATGTCATGCGCGACCCTGGGCGCGGCCTTGCAGCGGCTGGTGGATTACCACTCGCTGGTCAGCAATGGCTTTTGCATGTGCCTGGAACGCAAACCCCATGCGTTGAAGCTGATCGGCTTCGACATCACCAACGAACCCTCGCTGACCCCGCGGCCGTTTATCGACGCAGGCACCGCGCAGACCCTGGGCCTGGTGCACTGGCTGCTGCCCAACCACAAGCCCCAGCCCCTGGCGGCGGCCTTTACCTACCCCGAACCTGAGGACACCCGCCTGTTGCGGCGCCTGCTGGGCAACAACCTGCAGTTCGACGCCCCGCACAACAGCCTGACCTTCAGCGCCAGCGATTGCGCGATCGCCCTGCCCAGCGCCGACCCGGCCCTGGACGTGCTGCATGTGGAATACGCCCGCACCCGCCTCAACCAACTGCTCAGTGGCTCGATGACCGCCCAGGTGCGGCGCGTGCTGTCCGAGCGGCTGGCCCAGGGCGGGTCGAGCAACCTGGACCATATCGCCCAGGTGGTGGGGGTCAGCGCCCGCAGCCTGCAACGGCGACTGGGGGATGAAGACATGCATTTCTCGGCGCTGCAGGATGAGGCGCGGCTGATGCTCGCCCATAACTTCCTGCGCAACTCGACCCGCAGCGTCAAATACATCGGCGCCCTGCTGGGCTTTCGCGACCAGAGCAGCTTCCACAAAGCCTGCCTGCGCTGGTTCGGCATGACCCCAGGGCGCTATCGCGCACGATGCTGAAGGCCGGTTGTCCTGACCCAATGCCGGCGTTCTCCAGGGTCAGCGCAGCCTCGCGGGCTCGGCAGCGGCTACAGCGTGCATATTCACCTGGCTGGGCCCATAGGGCGCCGCCGATCGCCTCGCATGGCAAAAACTGCCGATCTCTTGCTCTGCGTCATCCTGGCAGCAGGACTGCGGCTGGTGCAGGCCCGCCAGCAACTGGTAGCCTGCTTCGCGGCTTCAGGTCTCGGCTCCGGCATTGAGGCCATCCGCCGCCCGATGACCGCCTCGCCCCTTACTCTTTCACGCTCAAGGTGACGCCTTTGATCAGCAGCACCCCTTCACTTGCCCGCGATATCGACGGCAAGGCCATTTCTGCCCTGGTCCTCGACGAGGTCCGGGAAGAGGTCCTGGCCCTGGCCGGGCAACAGATTTTCCCTGCCCTGGCGGTGGTCCTGGTCGGTGAAGACCCGGCCAGCCAGGTGTATGTGCGCAACAAACTGCTACGGGCCAAGGAAGTCGGGATCCGCTCCCTGGAATACCTGCTGGCCGCCAACGCCAGCCAGGCCGAAGTCCTGGCGCTGATCGCCCGGCTCAACGCCGACGTCACGGTCAACGGCATCCTGGTGCAACTGCCGTTGCCGGCCCATATCGATGAACAGGCGGTGATTCATGCCATCGACCCGATCAAGGACGTGGACGGTTTCCACCGGGAAAACGTCGGCGGCCTGGTGCAGGGCATCGACGTCCTGACCCCGTGCACGCCCAGCGGCTGCATGCGCCTGCTGCACGAAACCTGCGGTGACTTGAGCGGCCTGCACGCGGTGGTCATCGGCCGTTCGAACATTGTCGGCAAACCCATGGCCACCCTGCTGTTGCAGGCCCATTGCTCGGTCAGCGTGGTGCACTCGCGCAGCGTCGACGCCCCGGCGCTGTGCCGCCTGGCAGACATCGTGGTGGCGGCCGTGGGCCGGCCGCAGATGATCGACGCCAGCTGGCTCAAGCCCGGAGCGGTGGTGATCGATGTCGGGATCAACCGGATTGCCGGCGAGTCCGGCAGCCGCCTGGTGGGCGATGTGGACTACGCCAGCGCGCGCACCGTGGCCAGCGCCATCACCCCGGTGCCGGGCGGCGTGGGGCCGATGACCATTGCCTACCTGCTGAAAAACACCCTGGTCGCCAGCCAGTTGCAGCGCGCCGCCCAGGCCGCATCCCAGCCGGCACGTGGCACTCCTGAACCGGCTCTGTAACCGCTGACCCGCCGCGCAGGCTCGGGCACGCGGCGGCACGCCCTGTTGCTGGTCGCAGCCTCGCGTGGCGGGTCAGCGGCTACAGGGCGTGGATGGGCGGATGGGCGAAGGTGTGAGTGCGGTTGCGGCCCTGGGCCTTGGCCGAGTACAGCGCCTGGTCCGCCAGTTCGATCAACTGGCTTGGGTCGCAGGGCTCATCCTGCGCCACCCAGGTGGCCACCCCCAGGCTCACGGTAATGATCCCGAACGGGCTGCCCAGGTGCGGCAGGCCCGCGCGCTCAATGGTCTGGCGGATGGTTTCGGCCACGGCGCGCGCCCCGGCTTCATCGGTATTGGGCAGGACCACGGCAATCTCTTCGCCGCCGTAGCGCGCCACCCGGTCCCCGGGGCGCCGCACGCACTCCTCGATCAGGCGGCTGATGCTTTTCAGGCATTCATCCCCTGCCAGGTGCCCGTAGTGATCGTTGTAGCGCTTGAACACATCGACATCGATCAGCACCAGCGACAACGGGTTGCCCGTGCGCCGAGCACGCTTGAATTCGATGTCCAGGAAGCCGTCGAAACTGCGACGGTTGGCCAGCCCCGTGAGCTTGTCCTGGGAAGCCAGCACCTCCAGGGCCTGGTTCAGTTCCAGCAGGGTGCCCTGGCTGGCGAGCAGCGCCTGCTCCGCGCCAATCCGCCGGTTGATATGGGTGATCAAACGCCGCCCCAGCACCAGAACCAGCCCCAACAGCAGCAGGACCACCGCCATCGATTGCCGGGTCTGGCTCCACCAGCCTTGCAAGGCCTCGTCACGGCCCACGGCAACGGTGGTCACCAGCGGGTATTGGTCGCTTTTGCGAAAGGCATACAGACGGCGCATGCCATCGACCCTGGAGGCGAAATCCGCAGTGCCCCAATCCTGCTCCTCCAGCGCCTGGGCAAAGATCGGCGCCGAAGACAGGTCGCGGCCGATGTCCGCTTCGTGAAACGGATAACGCAACAGCAGGCGCCCCTGGGACGAGGTCAGGCTGATAACCCCGGTGTCGCCGACGTGGATGCGCTTGTAGAAACCCAACAGGTAATCCAGGCCGATGCTGACCGACACTACCCCGGCAAAGGAGCCATCGGGATAGTCGATGCGCCGACTCACCGGGATCACCCAGTCGCCGGTGGCACGGCTGCGAATCGCCGGGCCGATAAACGCGGTCCATGAGCGGTGGTCGCGGTGGTAGGTGAAAAACTCGCGATCGGTGACATTCATCGGGCCCAACGCCGTCACCGTGGAAAACTTCAGATCGCCCTGGGCGTCGTACCAGAACATCGCATTGAGCTGCGGCAACGCCGCCATCTGCTGCGCCACCACCCCCCGCAAACGCGACATCTGGCGCGGATCATCCTCCAGGTGCTCGACCCGCTCGGCCAGGCCGATCAGCACCAGCTCGCTCTGCTTGAAGATGCCGTCGGTGTAAGTGTTGAGGGCGTTGGTCAGGTTGACCGTATCGGTCTGGATATCACTCAGGGTGTTGTCGCGAGCGGTCCAGACCTGCCACAGCGTCAACAGAATGACCGATGAACACACCAGGTAGGTCAACAGTGAGGCAAGCCGAAGATCGCGTTTCAATAGGGCAGCACCGGTGCAATAGGCAATCGTCAAAAAGGCGCGAAGCTCAGGATCGTCACCCCCAGGGGCAGTGACAAACCCCAGGGCCGAGCAACAGCGCCGTCATGCTGAACACGCCGCCAGCGGGCGGTCCAGCAGAACCATACACCCTGTATCGGCGCCTTGGGCATTTGCTGCAATGCCACAGGCCTGGTCGCCAGGATAAGGCCCACAGCTGACGGTATTAAAAAGGCATGCCATGATCCGCGCGCTGTTGACTGCCCAGCGAGTCCTGGGCAAATGACGCCACGGACCTTTCAACCCTGATACGGAAATCCCATGTCCTTTGTTCCCCCATTTGCCAACTTGCTGCTGGCGCACCTGCAACAGGAAGAACGCCAGCGCGTGCTCAAATCCATCGTCGTCACCGTCGCCCCCGAGCTGTGGCTGAGCCTGGAATCGGCCGCCTTGCTCGACATTCACCGCGACAAACTCAACCTCGGCGGCCAACTCGACGAACGCATCGACTACCGCCTCTCAGGCGACCTGGCCGCGCGCACCAACGTCCCGCGCTGGCTGATCGCCGCCGAGCGGCGCAAGGTGGATATCTGGGTCGAGGACAGCTACGCCGAACAGCCCTCCACCGCCCTCGAATTCAAGGTGGTGCACAACAACAAAAATACCTACGACAAGATCTGGCAAATCCGCAACGACCTGGCCAAGGCGATTCCCCGCACCTCCCCCAAGGAGCGCATCGAACGCTGGGGCATCGTGCTCCTGACCTACTCGCGCTTCTACAGCGACCAGCAAGGCGGCTACAGCTACGGCAAATTCGACAGCTGCCAGGCCTTCCTCGACGCCTTCAGCCACGGGCTGAATGACCCCGACCCCTGGTACGAAGGTGCACCGCAACTGGAACTGGTGATGGCGCCGACCAAGGTCACGGACCTTGAAGATGCGCACTACATCGAGCCCGGGAAAGAAGCCGGGGTGTATCTGGCGCTGGTCAGGTGCAAGGATCAGGGGTGACACGGAACGGGGCGTAGTGGTGTTCGCTTGCAATGCCAACCGCGCCCGCCACCATCTGCCTGCGCGATAGCGCCATCTCAATTCTGCACGACCCACACCCCCTGTATGCAGTTAGGATATGGGCAACTCCCCCGCCCCGGGCCCACGGCCAAGCCGCCGAACCCGAGGAACAATAAAACCGGAGACTGCTCGATGCTGCCCACCGCCACCGCTACGCCTGCTTCCCCGCCACTGCCCAACGCCCTGCTGGATGAACTGACGCTGTTGCTGGGCCCACGTTTCAGCACCTCGGCCAGTGTTCGCGAACACCATGGCAGCGATATCTCCGCCCTCGACCCCATGCCGCCGCAAGCCGTGGCCTTCGTCAACGGCCTGGATGAAATCGTCGCCGTGCAGCAGGCCTGCCACCGTCACCGGGTGCCGATCATTCCCTACGGCAGCGGCAGTTCCCTGGAGGGTTGGGTGCATGCACTGCATGGCGGGGTGTGCATCGACCTGTCGGCGATGAACCAGATTCTGGACGTGCGCATCGACGACATGGACGTCACCGTGCAACCCGGGGTGACCCGCAAGCAGCTGAACGCAGCGCTGCACGGCACCGGCCTGTTCTTCCCCATCGACCCCGGCGCCGATGCCTCCCTGGGCGGCATGGCCGCGACCCGGGCCTCGGGCACCAACGCCGTGCGCTACGGCACCATGCGTGAAAACGTCCTGGCCATGACCGCGGTATTGGCCGATGGCCGGGTGATTCACACCGGGGGTCGGGCGCGTAAATCCGCGGCCGGCTATGACCTGGGCCATCTGCTGATCGGCTCCGGCGGCACCCTGGCCACGGTCGCGGAACTGACGGTCAAGTTGCACCCGATCCCGGAAGCGATTTCCGCCGCGGTGTGCAACTTCCCCAGCGTCGACCAGGCGGTGCGCACGGTGATCCAGGCTATCCAGCTGGGGGTGCCGATTGCCCGTATCGAGCTGATCGACGCCCTCACCGTCCGCGCTCTGAATGCCTACAGCAAGACCCAGTTGCACGAGGCGCCATCGCTGTTTTTCGAGCTGCATGGCTCCGAAGCCAGCGTCAAGGAACAGGTGGAGACCATCCGCATGCTGGCCGATGAACACGGCGGCCAGGACTTCGACTGGGCCGTGCACCCCGAAGACCGCAGCCGCCTGTGGCAGGCGCGGCACGACGGTTATTTTGCCGCCATCGCCCTGCGCCCCGGCTGCCGGGCCTTGACCACCGACGCCGTGGTGCCGATCTCGCGCCTGGCCGAATGCATCGAAGCCACGACTGCCGACCTGGAGCAAAACGGCCTGCTGGCGCCGATCTTCGGCCATGTGGGCGATGGCAATTTCCATGCGGTTATCCTGGTCAACCCCGAGGACCCGACCGAAGTGCAGCGCGCCGAAGAGGTGGCCCATCGCTTGGCAGAACGGGCCATCGCCATGAACGGCTCCTGCACCGGCGAGCATGGCATCGGCCTGACCAAGCAAGGTTTCATGAGCCTGGAACACGGACAGAACGCGGTGGATATCATGGCCGCGATCAAGGCCGCCCTCGACCCGCAGCAGCTGATGAACCCGGGCAAGATCTTCGTCCGCGGCACGCCAGTCGAATAGGCGTCGGCCCTCAGCGCGCAAGGAAGGCTTATGGAAATCAGGCAACTCAAATACTTCGTCGCCGTGGTCGATGCCGGCAGCCTGTCCCGGGCCTCGCGGGAGGTGCACGTGGCGCAATCGGCCCTGAGCAAGCAGATGTCGGCCCTGGAAGCCGAACTCGGCGCGGTATTGTTCCATCGCAGCAACAGCGGCATCGTCGCCAACGAGGCGGGCAAGGTGTTCTATGAATACGCCCAGGGCATCCTCAAGCACCTGAGCGCGGCCAAGGCCGCGGTCAACCCGCAAGCGGCGACCCTGAGCGGTTCGATCGTGCTCGCCTTGCCGCAAAGCGTGGCCACTATCGTCGCCCTGCCGCTGATGCAGGCCGTGGCCCGCACCTACCCCCAGGTGCAACTGCACTTGAATGAAGAACTCACCGGCAACCTGGTGGACCAACTGGTGCGCGGCCGGGTCGACATCGCCCTGTTCACCGATATCGGCCTGCCCTCGGAAGTCAGCTTCAGCCCGCTGATCGAAGAAGACTTCTACCTGATCCACCGCGCCGGCGCCCCGCACATGCCGCCTCCCGGCGACGTGACCCTGGCCCAGGCGGTGGCGCAGCCCCTGGTGTTCCCCAGCCGCGCCCACAGCCACAGCACCCGCGCCTTTGTCGACCAGGCCGTGGCCCAGCAGCAGTTGCCGCCGGCGACCGTGGCCATGGAAGTCAACTCGGTGCACATCCTCAAAAGCGCGGTGGAGGCCGGCATCGGCCCGAGCATCATGCCGCTCAACCTGGCCCTGCGCGAAGTCGCCGAAGGCCGGCTGGTGGCCCACGCCATCACCCCGCGCGTGGTGTTTCGCACCCTGGGTATCTGCGTGTGCGAGGCCCTGCCCGGCAGCAACCTGCGAACCCTGATCGCCGCCCTGATCGGCCAGGTGGTGCGCGACATGTGCCGCTCCGGCGAATGGCCCGCGACCCGCCTGCTGCCCGAAGGCTGAACCGCTGTTTCACCCATTGCTTCGACAACAAGAATAAAGAGGCTAGCCATGAATCAACCTTCCCCGCCGCCCGCGGCCCTCGACGACGCGGCCCTGCACTCGGCCTACCGCAAGACCGCCTGGCGCATCATCCCGCTGCTGGTGCTGTGCTACCTGGTGGCCTACCTGGACCGGGTCAACGTCGGCTTCGCCAAGTTGCAGATGCTCGACGACCTCAAGTTCAGCGAAGCGGTGTACGGCCTCGGCGCCGGGATCTTCTTCGTCGGCTACCTGCTGTTCGAAATCCCCAGCAACATCGCCCTGCACCGCTTCGGCGCGCGACGCTGGATCGCGCGGATCATGGTCACCTGGGGCCTGCTGTCGGCGGCCATGATGTTTATCGAAACGCCGCTGACCTTCTACGTGCTGCGGCTGCTGATCGGCATTGCCGAAGCCGGCTTCTTCCCCGGCATCATCTTCTACCTCACCACCTGGTTCCCCAGCCAACGCCGGGGGGTGATGACGGCCCTGTTCATCATGGCCCTGCCGATTTCCAGCCTGTTCGGCTCACTGATCTCCGGCCTGATCCTGCAACACCTCAACGGCGTCTCCGGCTACGCCGGCTGGCAATGGCTGTTCGTCATCGAAGGCCTGCCCGCCGTGGCCCTCGGCGCCGCGGTGTTCTTCCTCCTGCGCGACCGCATCGCCGACGCCCACTGGCTCACCCCGGAAGAACGCCACGGCATGCAAGCCGCCATCGACCGCGAAGCCGCACACAAACAAAGCCACCGCCTGCGCGACGGCCTGCTCAACCCACAAATATGGCTACTGGGCGCGGTGTACTTCTGCCTGGTGCTGGGCCAATACGTCATCAGCTTCTGGCTGCCCACCATCATCCGCAACAGCGGCGTGCAGCAGCCCTGGGCCATCGGCGTACTCACCGCCCTGCCCTACGCCGCCGCAGCGGTGGCCATGGTCATCGTGGGCCGCAGCTCGGACCGCCACGGCGAGTACCGCTGGCACCTGGCAGTCTGCGCGGGGATTGGCGCGCTAGGCGTGGCCTTCGGCACCTTCTTCGGCGACAACCTGATGCTGGCCATGTTCGGCCTGATCATCGGCACCGCCGCCATGATCAGCAGCCTGCCGGTGTTCTGGGGCTTGCCCACCGCTGTGGTGGGCGGCGCCGCAGCCGCTGCGGGCGTGGCGTTGATCAATACCCTGGGCAATGTGGCGGGGTTCTTCAGCACTATTGTGGTGGGGTGGCTGACCCAGGTGACGGGGAATACCCAGGCGGCGATGTACTTTATGGCGGCGATATTGCTGGTGGGTGGCGGGTTGGGGCTGTTGGTAAAACGCGTTCATAAAGCACCCCGGCTGCAGATTGCCTGAAACGGCACGGCTCATCGGCGGGGACAGAATTGTCCAACAGCTTGTTGGACAATTGCCTGGGCGCATCGCCCCTCAATGACCCAAAGCTGCCGGGCTACTTGGTCGCTTACTTGATCGGTTACTTGGTCGCTTTGGCTACAGTCCGGTCACTCCAACCACCAATTCAACAGCGTCTCGTCCTCATCATCATCGAGGTTTTTATAGACGTTCGCGTAGTACCACTGGATCCCGGTTTTTTCGCGGAAGCGGTCGAAAAACCTGTTGATGTTCTCCATCCCGTTTTTTGCAGGAACAGCCAACGCCAAATTGCCTTCGCACACCCCATCCAAGGTGCCCTTCAACTCACGAATGACATCGTTTTCAAGTGCGCTGATCACCTCCGGATCAATGTAATCGGCATAGATCTGAATGCAGAAATTACCGCCCCGACGCAGCACTTCAGCCGGTGCATCGGGATTGCGGAGTGAAACGATATCGCCCCGCGCCAGGTTTTGCGCCAGGCCCGGGGAGGACAGCAACTCGTAAGTGTCCTCATCGATCTGCCGCGCCAGCAGCTCCTCGCGAACGGCGCCATCGTCATCGGCCATGTACACCTGAATCAGCACCGGTGATGGTTTATCCAACATAGGGAGCTCCACAGATTAACTGGCAGGTTCTGATCAGCCTCACGGCAACACCTCAAACCGCCCGCTGCCTTTATTCCACGCATACCCCGGCAACGTGCAGCCACTCAAACTGATCCCCACGCGATCCCCCTCGGTCTGCACCTGCAACGCATCCACGCCCTGGTTCGGGCACCCCGGCTCGGAGAGCGCCAGGGTCTGCAAGGGCTTGCCCGTGGCCTTGCTCAGCACCTCAATGGCCGTCACCCGCCGATCATTGCCCTGCATCGGCAACTGGAAATACCAACGCGGGGTGGATGCACTCTGCAACAGCGCCGTGCTCGGCTGCGGCCACGAACGGTCCGAATCCACCAGGCCCACCAGCTTCAGGCTGATGGGCAAAGTCTTGCCGGTGCGATAGCTGGTCCAACTACCGCGCACCTGCTCGCGCTGACGGCTGACCATCAAGTCGTTGAACTGCAAACGCGCCACCGGCAAGCCCTGCTCGTCCAGCTCATCCATGGCCAGCACCTGATTGCTGAAACTGAAGGTCGGCTTGAGCCGGATCGGCGTGCGATAGCGCTGGTAGGCATAAGTGCCCTGGTACACGGCGTTCTGGTTACCCAGGGTCAGCACAATCGCCTGCTTGCCCAGGGTGCCCTCATACACCCCATGGGCCGCCTGCGCCGGCAGCATCCACAGCACCAGCAGCCCCGCCGCCAATCCGCGATAAAAATCACCCCACCCCATCAGAAACGCTCCTCGCCCGACGACAGAAACTCCAGCCGATCCGGGCTGATCACCCGGTAATAATCCCAGCGCCGTGTGCGCTGATCGAAATTGATAAAGTCCTGCTTGCTGAACTCCATCTGGCCACTGGGCGAAAAGCGCAACGTACCGTCCACGGCGAACTGCTCCAGCAGCGGATGGCGCAGGTACTGCTGGCTTTCACGGTTGTACAGGTAGTACTGAGTGGGCCCGCACAACAGCCGGCCATCCGACTCCGCCAGGCGATAACTCTGGGCCTGAAAATCCATCGGCGACCCGACCTGGAAATGCCCGAAAGTCAGCGTCCCGGTGCCAACCGCAGGCATGCACCACGGCCCACTGATCTCCTGCACCTGCGCCCCCGTGACACGACTCATCACCCGAATACGGTCCACCCGCGCCACCTCCTCCCCGGCCTTGCGCGCGGCATGCACACTGAAATAGAAATCCTTGTCCTGCGCCGGCTGCAACAACTCCCCGTCAAAGGCATCCCGCTGACTGTCACCAAAACGCGTTACCCGCTGCAACCGCAACGGCTGCTGCGCGCCCGTGCGCAGATCGACAAACGAGCCCTGCAGCGCATCAGCACCTTCAGTGAACGGCTGCAACGACACGGCCGCTGCCGGCAGGGTCGGGTTGTCCATGATATTGATCAGCAGCCCCGCGCCCTGGCGAAACGGCGTCAGCTCCAAAGGAATGGGTAGGCGCTCGGCTTCGGTGAACCAATAACCGGAGAAGCCGCCGCCGTATTGCGAGTCGTAGGTCAGCGCCAGCTCAACCGGGGTGGCACCGAGGGTGCCGCGGTAGGTGGTGGTGGGGTTGGCTTGGGCTGCTGAAGTGGTTAGGGCGAGGCCTAGCAGGAAGGCTGGGGCCAGGAGGTGTGGCAGGTAACGCCGTTTGCCAGCCCTTGTTTGCGTACAGCCATCAATGGACGGGGTCATGCGGGCGTTCCTTGCTGAGGGGGAAAGGGGCGCAGGATAGCAAATCGTTCTGGTTTTTTCGGGTAAAGAAGAGGGTTCTTACAGCGATGCTGTTGGCTGCGATTATCCCAATGCCTAGAGTTTGAAACGTCAACTGATGAGTCAGTGGTGGGGTTTTGCAGCTCTATAGAAAGAACCCAGAACCTGCTCTGATTAGTAACGATGACTTGTAAACAGACGATCATAGATGGCAGCTATCGGCCAAGAGCAGACGCTCGACCATGAGGATGACTTAGCTAATCCGATGCAAACGGCTAGTTACGTCGAATGCAAATGGGTGGGTAAAGTCCGTGCAATTACACGACATGCTCAATTACGCTTTTCACCCCGCAACCTCATAAGTTCAGTAATAACTTTTGAAGTGTACTTTCCTCTAAGCTTAGCGACAAACAACGGCTCGACATCTTGGGCAAAACCTATGAGGCCCTGCAAAAGCGCAATCGACTTACGGTCAAGTTGGCCAAGTGTAAAATGATGAATCATTGCGCTAATCAACCGTTTTCTGTCACGACCGATAGTCACATTACCATCGTTGCTCAGCACTAGTCCGGTGACTCGTCGCTGGTTCTTTTTAGAGGCGTGAACTGTTTTATCTGCATTGAGCAAAAGCCCAGGCCCAGGTAACTCCTTGAGAGTACCCCGAAGAAATTCTTCTACAAGAAAAGTTCTGCCCTTTTCATTGGAGGAAAATGTTAGATCATCTGCATATCGCGAGTAGGTAATGTCACGCTCAAAGCACCACTGACTTACGACCGAGTCAAAGTTAAACATGACTGCATTAGACAACACTGGCGAAGACGGAGCACCAATACTAAGCGCCAAACGCCGTGTTACTTTATCGCGAATGCAGCTCATCCTAGCCATATCGGCAATGCTTCTTTCAGACAATTGCCCCTGAAATACTCTACACAGCAAAGTCCGTACATCGAATTCAGTTATTGACCCGAAAAAATTAACAAAATCAAATTTTGATATATATGAGCAGCCAACATGCCGCTCTGCGTTGTTTTTAATGCTTGCTCCGAGCTTATACGCCGCTGCGCATTCATGCACCGGCAACTTAGAGAACCAAAAACTCATCATAAAGTTCTGGATGATTTTAGTTTCTTTAGCAGGCTGAGCGATCGGCCTAATACCACCGTTTTTTTTCGGGATAGTATAGCGTTTGTAAGCATATGGAGCTCTGACCAGCAATCGAACGACTTCTTGTTCAGAAATCATAAACTCAGCTGAGAGGTGTTCACGAAAATTATATTCGCTCATTTCGCAACCCCTAACTTTGCTTGTTCAATAGCCCTATTGCGATTTCGTTCGGATGTCGCTGCTTTGTAATAATCGACGCACTCTATTTTCAACCTTAATACATCAACCGTACCTCCCGTTTTAAGAGCGAAGCGGAGCGTATGAAAAGATTCGTTACCACAGGCGTAAAATTTTGAATCGCCGTACCCACCGATCTTCTTAATAAACTCAAACTCTTGCAATAAGAATATTTTTCGCCGCACATCATCACGATGTATCTCTTTACCCAGCCCCTTAATCGCCTCGACAATCTCGCTCTCCTTAAGAGCAACAAAAAGCCTAATCAACTCGTAAATCAGAACAACAATATGAATATTATTACCAAGAGACAGGCTTTGTGTTTTTTTCAGAGCACTAAGTTCTTCTACAATATCATCCATAACACCCGCAACAACATGTTCTGGAATCTCAAGCGGATACTTTGGATTCCAAGGATAAACCTTAACACCGCTTCCATGCCTTTCGTTTATATGCCTAAGAATTCCAAGATTAATAAAAGATTTATCGTCCGCATATTCTTCAGGTACAAATACTATGAGTTTTTTTTGAAAATCTGGTAACTGAGAAAACGCACCTAGCTCAGCAATGGAGCCGTCGCTCTCAACGGCGATTGCAATGAGTGAGCAGATGCTCGCAAGATCTGCTTCGAAATCCACCAGGTTTCGATAGACCCCATCTTCATGCCACGACTTAATCTCTTCTGGCCGAAAAATATGGGGGGCCTTCATCATACTGAGCGCTTTGCGCTTCAAAGCATCACGAAGAGAACGGACGGGAGGATCCATTGCATCTGCATGCTCTTTCTCAGGGACATAGCCCCCGCAGAGTAGAACAATCGGACTCTTGGAGAAATAAATTTTACTTTCATCCAAGTCTACATCAGCAAGAATATGTCGCGGATCCATGCGAAAAAGGGCTCTTTACCAAGGTTCAGCCGCAGACAAGATCTGTGGACCGGAGCGACGAAGGAGCGTAGGGCCGCAGATCTTGTCTGCGGAATAAAAGAACGCAATGCAATTGAGTCTGGCGAAACGCCTGACTAAGCCTTCAACGACTAGTATCTGGCTTTAAACGCGTAAAGAGACTTCCTTTCTAGGGCAGAACGCCAGCATTGTCAATTGTAAATTTCAGGCCTCATATCCCCACATATTCTCTTCCCGAGTGAGATTTGTGATGGCCACCAAGGATGTGAGCTGATCCCCTGGACGGAATCGACCAACCAACGCGAGGGGCTGCTTTGGGTTTATATTTGACCTTCTTGACCGTCTACTATTGGCCGATCTCGGCCCCACTCGACAGACTGCTTTTGGCCGGTTAAATCCGCAGCCAATAGCAGTCACTCCTCAATGGCGTCTAGCAAAATTGGGGCGATTCAATATCTGAAAAATAGCGGATGGATTTTAAATTCTTTACCAAAGTCACTTATGTCTAATTCTTGCTTTGAGAAGTCCGAGTAGATAGTGAGCGTATCGGATTTTTTTATTCCGATGACTCCAGCTATGAACCAGATATTTAGCAAGACGTTGAAATCCACTGCTATAGCTTCTGACGTGAGATTATTATCGAACTCAGTGTGTGCCAATATCTCATATTGTATTTTGTCTTTTGCTTCTGTGATATTGCTAATTTTAAAGTTGTTTTTTTCAATATGACAGAGCGTATCAATATATTTATTTATATGGGGATAAAGGCTTGCCCATTCTTTGTATAGAGCTTTTTTTCGGGAAACATAGAATTTCTCCTCGGCCTCTAGTAGGAAGTCTTCACATAGCTCTGTAGAACCGTCTGCCTCAGCCAAACACAGGTTGACAAAATCAATTGCATCACGCGGCCTGAGCATTGTTCTTTCAATAATGTAATTATCCGCCGGCTGGTCCTTTACCGTAAAGTTAAAAATATCGTCAAACTTTGTTATGGCGCTGCCTTGGTACTGATGCTTAATTAGGTAATTTACACGCTTATCCAGCATTTCTCTTATTTCTCTAACATCCCACTGAATCGGGAGTATCAGGGACTTGTCTTTCTCCTCTTGCCTAAGATTGTTGTCGTAAATTCCTTTTATGATATCAGAGCGAATGGAAATGATGACCTTCACCGTTCTGATGTCAATAAGTTCGCGAAAGGCATCGAGTAGTGCATTGATGAAATCGTAACGTATTGAGCTTGAGCTTAGCCATGACTTGTCGAGGTCGTCTATACTTATTATATATCTTAGCTGGCCCTCCTTTGAATTTTCCTCGATGAGAAGCTTTATTAGCTCCTTTTGCTTCCTGAGCAATTCACTGCTTATGTAGTGCGTCGTAGCTCGTTGAATTTTCTCACTAGTCTCACTCACTTCCTTTCCTGAAGCTTTTATAAAACCAGCACCTAAAGAGCCTGACAGGTCGTGCTGCATTTTCTCTGTGATTTCTGAAACAACATTATCATTGAAAAAATTATCTCGGAATTTCTCAATATATTCATTCGCTAGCGCTGAATTATATTTCTTTCTACCTCCACCCAAGTCAGAAAGCAGATCTAGAAAAGAGTTTCCCGGGTAAAGAAGCTCAATAACCCTGACAAGGAGCACATGAATCCAAAGTGATTTGTAGAATATTCTTAAGTCAATACCTTGCTCTATTAGGCTTGATATAAATACATTGTTTTTTATGTGCTCAAAAACAGTTGACTCAGCCTCTATTGTCGAGTGCTTTTTTATATTTTTATTTTCTGCGAGCTGTTTTAAAAGCGCTGTTTTTCCTGACCCAGTGCGACCAATGATGACTCTCTTAGGAAAATCCAAGCTACTTTCAAAGCTCAGCAAGTTTGAAAAAATGCTGGTTTCAAGAAAACAGGTTTCCAAAAAAGTGTCAAATTCTGCATCTAGGTTGCCAATTTGTGAGTTTTTTCTGAAAATATAATTGGCCACTTAAAACATCCTTGTATGATGAAAATTGAGTGAGTTTAGTCCAAGCCTCTACCCTAACGGGTTTCATTGAAAATAAAAAGCCAGCTTTCTGAGTTCTTGATGCCCGCTAACAACTCTCCGATCAAGTCTGAATCGCCCCGGGTTTTCTACACACTCTTCAGGCTCGCTGTGTAGAGTTTTTCAAACTCTACCGGCGACAGCTGATGGATGAACTGAGGGATAATCTGTGTGCTCTCACTCAGCCCATGAATAACCGTTTATGGCCGTTCCCTGCCCCTCAACAACAAAAATCCCCGACCAAAAATCAAACACTCACTCAAGCCTACAAAAATAGAACCCACTCAAACCGATAAAAGTTGGGACAGCTCGCCTTACCAAATCCCCCCCATAATCTGCCGCCACAAACACCTCCCCCTCAAATTTTCTCCCCCAAAAAACGAAATCTCCTACAATCCCCTCTCCGTTTTCCTACACAGCTCTCCTTCACACCAGCTGTGGTCAATCAAGAGGCGAGATTGTGAGCACCGCTGTTGACTCCCCTGCCCCACTGCTCGACATCAGCCGCCTGGCGGACGCACTCCAACGCTTTGCCGACGATCGCGATTGGCAGCAGTTTCACTCGCCCAAGAACCTGCTGCTGGCCCTCACTGGGGAGACCGGGGAGCTGTGCGAGATCTTTCAGTGGATGAGCGAAGCCGATGCCAAGGATGCGGCCAAGCGCCCCGAGACGGCCCAGGCGGTCAGGGACGAACTGGCGGATGTGCTGATGTACCTGGTGCGTTTGAGCAGTGTGCTGGGGGTTGATCTCAATGACGCCGTGACCAGCAAGCTCGCGCTCAACGGCCAGAAGTACCCGGTCGATAAAGCCAAAAGCACCAGTAAGAAGTACGACCAACTCTGACGCCCTGGGCTCTAAGGATTTTTCGTGATCGTTTACGCTGCGACTAAACAGCAATTTCTCAAAGACAACGATAACGACGACATTGAGGATGTGATCCTCAGGCACTTCAAGGAAGCCACCGGCAAGACGGTGGGGGCATCGGAGATCAGGTCCTGGCAAGGTTCGCTGACGTATATGGCCAAGGTCCTCAGGGATGAGGATTTACCTGACAATGCCGGGCTGGCGATTGAGTTGCACATCCCTCAGTCGTCGAAGCGCATCGACTTTTTGCTGACGGGCCACGATGAGTATCAGGCCAAAAGTGCGGTGCTGATCGAGCTCAAGCAGTGGAACAAGGCTACCGCCACCCGCAAAGATGCGATTGTCAGAACCGCAATGGGGGGCGGTATGGTCGAGACCATTCACCCGTCATATCAGGTCTGGTCATATGCCGCGTTGCTGGAGGGTTTCAATGAAGCGGTCTACGACAAGAGCATTGAGGTTCGTCCCTGCGCTTACCTGCATAACTACGTCAGTGATGGCGTGATCGATTCGGCGCACTACAAGGAATACATCAACAAAGCGCCGCTGTTCCTCAAAGGCCCCAATGAGCTGGCGAAGCTCAGAAACTTCCTGAAGAAACACATCTCTTACGGCGACAATCTGGAGGTGCTCTACGAGCTCTCCAACGGCAAGATTCGTCCGTCCAAAGCCCTGGCCGAAGCGCTGGGCGGGCTGATGGCTGGCAAGCCTGAGTTCGTTTTGATTGACGATCAAAAAGCGGTGTTTGAATCGGTACTCGCTGCGGTCACCGAAGCCTCAGTCGAGGCACCCAAGGTCCTGATTATTGAAGGCGGGCCGGGTACGGGCAAAACCGTGGTTGCGATTAACTTGCTGGTGAGACTCACCGCCTTGCGCCTGTTGAGCAAGTACGTCTCGAAAAATGCGGCGCCACGCAAGGTGTACGAAAGCAAGTTGGTGGGTACCATTAAACGCAGCCACTTCTCGAACTTCTTTTCCGGTTCGGGCGCCTTTATTGATACTGAACCCAATACCTATGAGGCGCTGATCGTTGACGAGGCTCACCGACTGAATGAGAAAAGCGGCCTTTACGGAAACCTTGGGGAGAACCAGATCAAGGAACTGATCGACTCCGCCAAATGCTCGATCTTCTTTATCGATGAAGATCAGCGCGTGACCTTGAGCGACATTGGCAGCAAAAAAGCCATTCGCGCCTTTGCCAAAGCCAAAGGTGCGACCGTGGAGGAATACACCTTGTCGTCCCAGTTCCGCTGCAGCGGTTCGGATGGTTACCTAGCGTGGCTGGACGACGTACTGGATATTCGCGACACCGCCAACCCGCTGCTGGATACCGGCGAGTACGAGTTCAAGGTGTTTGACTCTGCACAGGCCATGCACGAGGCCATCGAAGAGAAAAATCACGGTAACAAGGCGCGAGTCGTTGCTGGTTACTGCTGGCCGTGGCTCAGCAAGAAAGCCTCCCAGGCCTCCGACATCGTGATCGGCAATGACTACGCACGCCAATGGAACCTGGATCAGGACGGCAGCTTGTGGATCATCGCCCCGAACTCCGTGGAGCAGGTCGGCTGTATCCATACCTGCCAGGGCCTGGAGGTGGATTACATCGGGGTGATCATTGGCCCGGATCTCATCGTGCGCGATGGGCAAGTGGTGACCTCGCCCCATGCTCGGGACAAGCACGACAAGTCGATTCGTGGCTGGAAGAAGTTGATGAAGGAAAAGCCAGACCTGGCGCAACAGGAGACCGACCTGATCATCAAGAACACCTATCGAACGTTGATGACCCGTGGCATGAAGGGCTGCTACCTGTACTGCACCGATCCAGAGACGGCGCAGTATTTTTCCAGTCGGCTTGCGATTGAAACGGCGAGTGTGTAGCTGCCCTACAAGCACATTTCCGGTTGCGGCAACGGTGATTTCAATGCCGCAATCACGGGTGTGCTGACAAGGAAAAGGAGAGCCTTACGTTACATCCCGAAACCCAAAACCCACCCTCATTCCCCACCCAACGTAAGGCGCTTCGCTTTCCATTGAGCGACTTTTCCTAGAGAATCCAAACCGCTTGCGCCTGTGAAAATCGCTGTCTAGGCTCGGTGCGTCACTGCTTATCAGTGGCCGGGTTTAGCAGCTCGACACATCACATTGGCGCATCAACGTCACCTATCGGCAGACTTTCGTCTGCACGTTATGGCGGCTGTGCGCAGGGCACCTTCGGGTGCGCCGGGTTTCCAATGTGACCGGTCTGCTAACCTGCGTTCAGCTGCCACCCATTCGTTTAGCAGCGATACCTGGCAGCTCCACTCACGTTGGAGATGCACCATGAAAAAGCTTGTCCCCGACCCACCCCTGACCTTACCCGGGCAATTCAGAACCCCCGAACACGATCGCGACACCCAGCGTATTCGCCTGGCCCTGGCCGCGAACAACGCCGAGGCATCAATCCTCAGCTCTCTGAAAGACACCGCGCCCACTTCCATCGGCCGCGATTCGCTGTTCAACGTGCGCGCCGGTATCAGTGCCGAAGAAGCCTTGATTCATGTGTCGCTGCTGCTCGATTGCGCGGTGCAAGTCAGCGATGAAATCACCGAACGCGCCAGCGGCGTGGAACGTGGGTTGATTTGGTCGATGATCCATTCGGTGGAAATGGCCAGGGCGGTGGTGGATTCATTACTGGATGCAAACAAACCGGCGAAGCCTCTGTAACCGACTCAACACTCGATAGTTCGAAAAATAAGAAAACGGGGTAACGGCTGACTTATCCCGTTTCTTCTAGACCGCTTTCGCTGACAAGCCAGCTCCGACAGGTAAAGGTTGCTCTTAACTTCGCTGTAGCCCTTCGATATTGCTTAAGTACTTTCGATCAGTAGCGCACATCGCCGCGTGGCGAGAGCATCGCGCCCCTCCCCCTTCTACGCGCCTTTTCCTCCTCACTGCATAACTCCCAAATCCGTTAAGAAAAGAATATCCTTACGGCCCACTACGCTGTTTCTTACAGCGAATCGGGAAACCTACGGATAGCCCCCCGCATGCCCTCTGCACCTGCCAGCAACCAATCCAACCCTGCTTGGAGCCGCGACGAGCTCGTTCTGGCTCTGAACCTGTATCTGCTTCACCGCAGCGGTTTACCCGGTGTCAATCACCCGGATGTTTTGGCTTTATCACAGGCTCTCAATCTCATCGGCAATGCCACTGGCGTGAGCAAGAACCAGAGCTTTCGCAACACCAATGGTGTTTGCATGAAGCTCAATAACTTCCGGCGCTGGGACCCGAGCTATACCGGCACCGGTCGTACCGGTCTGGCGAAAGGCAATAAAGATGAAGAGTTGGTGTGGCTGGAGTTCGCTAATGATCCGGAGCGCCTCGCCGAAGTGGTGGCGGCCATCAACGCCAACGTCCAGACGACCCCAACGGCCCCCATAGACTTAAGCGTTGCGGATGATCCGGGCTTCTTCGAGGCCGAGGAAGGCAAGGTCCTGACTCGCGTGCACCGCGTTCGGGAACGAGACAAAAAAATCGTCAAACGCAAAAAGGACGACGTTCTCAAGCAAAACGGGGTGCTTCAGTGCGAGGCCTGCGGTTTCAACTTCAGTAAAACCTATGGTCCTGAGGTCGAAGGGGTGATTGACGTTCACCACACCAAGCCTCTGCATACGCTGCAACCTGGCGACAAAACCAAACTCACTGACCTGGCGTTGTTGTGTGCCAATTGTCATCGCGTGGTGCATTCACAGCGCAAGTGGCTGAGTGTGGAAGAAGTCAAAGCACGCTACGAAGCTCATTTAAAACCAAGCACCCTCTGACATTTACAGCAGCCACTCACCCCCGACTCCTGCGCGTTTTAGCACTAAGAAACGGCTTGGTTTTTTCATACTGCGTCATGTGAAACACCTAGGCGCAATTCCCACGCTATGCGTGGGAATACTCTGCTACCTAAGGCTTCTCAGCCTCCGTGCATCCCCTCAAAAATGCACCTTCACCAACACACTCAACGCATTCTGATCCGTCTTGAACCCCGGGCTGTCTTCGATCCCATATTTATCCGACCAGTAATCCCACTCCAGCCCCGCGTAAAACCGTTTGGCCTTCTGCCCCAGTGCCTTGCCCACGTCGTATTTAAGCTGCGGGTTGATGTGCAAGCTTTTGGCCACGAAGTTGGAGGTGCCTTTGGTGCCAACGTCGTTGACGTACCACTCCAGGTAGCCGTCGAAGAGGATGTCGGAGCGGCCCAGGGGAAGGGTCATGGCCCAGGTGGGGTTGATTTGCCATTGGCCGGCGGCTTTGCCGGTGATGCCGTCGGGTTGGCGGTAGTAGGTGTTGAGGGAGAAGCGGTCGAAGCCCGGCAGGTCGAGGTCGACGGCGGGGCCAAGGAGGTATTTGCGGTTGCGGTTTTCGCCGCGCTCATAAGTGGCGGCGATCAGCAGGTCTTTGACGATGCCGTAGCGCAGGGGCTGGCCGCTGATTTTGCCCAGGGACAGGCGTGGGGAGAATTCGCCGTAGTAGGTGTGGCCGTCGTTGCCGGAGAGGCCGTTGGACCATTTGTTGTCGACGAACAGGAATACGTCGCCCCAGGTCCAGCCGCTGGCGTGTTCGAAGGTGATGGTTTGCTGGGTGTCGTCGCCGGTGCCGTCGACTTTGAAGTGTTGGCCGTAGAGGTAGCTCAGGCTGTTGTCGTTCCACAGCAGGGGGCTGGCTTCGGCGCCGGCGCTGGCCAGGGCGCAGAGTGGCAGCAGGCTGCGGCGCAGGCGTGAAGGTACAGGTTTGGCGGTGCGGAGTGCGTTCATGGACGGCCCTTGATAGGTGATCGGGGGATATCACCGGCAAGGCATGCCCAGGCTGCGGACTGACCCTTGTTCTGGCCCTCAGCTTGCGCTGAGGCACGACCCTGCCGGGTGCGCGGCGTGATGCCGCCAGAGCAATGCCCTGCGCTGAGGTGTCCGGTGTCGGACCCGTTCAGTGCTGACCGCTTCTACTCGACTGGGGACTTAGCAGGGGTCGTGCCAAGTGATCGAATACAATCCGAAACACCGATTCAGCACAATCCATAGACAGAATGAACACTAAACATTAGGCGTTTACGCACCAACTTGAAGCTCGCCCGCCGCTGTTCGCACTGTAGCGATTCATCCCCTCCCGCCTCACCCTACCCACCGATGGTCGAACACCCGGGCTTGAGCGGCTGCGAGCACTTGGCACAGTTCTGGCTTTGGCTCCTGGCGAGTAGAAGCGGTTAGTGCCAGCGATGGCATAGGACATTGCTCTTGCGCTCCCTGTGGGGCGTACATCCGATCGGATGCTTGAACGCGGCGCCAGCGCCCCGGGCAAGAGAGAAGTGTCAGCCGTGTGTTCACGTCGTTGCGCCCTGGCGCCCTCTCTCTTCCCACGTTCTCTCCGACCGGCCTTCGCTGGCGTGCCGCTTTGGCGCGCGGCGGTTTTCGAATCGTTGTGGAGAACACATCATGAAAACTCGCTTTGCCTTGGGTCATCCGCTTCGTTCGCTGCTGGCCACCGCGCTGTTGCCCGCGGCCCTGGTGGCGCCCTCCCTGGCCCTGGCCAATGACAAGGTGGTGCTGCTCACGTCCTGGTACGCCCAGGCGGAACAGGGTGGTTTTTACCAGGCCCTGGCCGACGGTTTGTATGCAAAAGAAGGCCTGGACGTGACCATTCGCATGGGCGGGCCGCAGGTCAACGGCATGCAGTTGCTGGTGAATAAGCAGGCGGACTTTATCGTCAATTACGACCTGCAAATCCTCAAGAGTGTGGAGCAGGGCCTGCCAGTGGTGGCGGTGGCCGCGCCCTTTCAGGGTGACCCCCAGGGTTTGCTGACCCATGCCGATGTCAGCGGCCTGGACGGGTTGCAGAACAAGCAGGTGCTGGTGTCCACCTCCGGGCAGCAGACCTGGTGGCCGTGGCTCAAGGGCAAGTATCGGTTGCAGGACAGCCAGGCCCGGCCCTACACCTTCAACCTGCAACCCTTCCTGGCGGGCGCCGACACCACCCAGCAGGCCTATGCCAGCTCGGAGTTGTTCCAGGCGCTGAAGACCGGTGAGCAGGCCAAGTTCTATCTGTTCGCCGATGCCGGTTACCCGCCCTACGGCTCGACCCTGGTCACTCGCCAGGACGTGATCGAGCAACACCCGGAGCGGGTCCAGGCGTTTGTCCGGGCGTCCATGGAGGGCTGGAAGCGCTACCTGGACAACCCCAGTGCCAACCCCTTGATCAAGGCCGACAACCCGAACATGAGCGATGAGCTGCTGGCCTGGGGCTTGTCGACCCTCAAGCAATACCGCCTGGTGACCGGGGGCGATGCCGCCACCCAGGGCATCGGGGTGATGAGCGATGCGCGCTGGCAAGCCACCCGCGATTTTATGGTGGAAGCCGGCCTGCTCGGCGCCGATGCGCCTTGGCAAAAGGCCTACACCACGCGCTTCGTCCAGGACTTGAAGGTGCTGCCCGCCGCCGAACAGGCCGCCAGCCGCTGACCACGCCCTGCCAACCGCAATAGCCCCCGAAGCCAGGCCCCAGAGCCGGCTCGACGATGACCCTGAGGACACTTGTTATGTTGGTAACCAAACAACCTGTATTGCGCCGTTTCTGGTACGCCCTGCTGCCCATGTCCGCCCTGGATGCCGGGCCACAGCCCTTTACTTTGTTGGGCGAAGCCCTAGTGCTGTGGAAGCGCCCCGACGGCACCCCGGTGGCCATGCGCGACCGCTGCTGCCACCGCACCGCCAAGCTGTCCAAGGGTTTTGTCAGCGAAGACGGCAACATCGCCTGCGGCTACCACGGTTGGGAATACGACTGCACGGGCACCTGCGTGAAGATCCCGCAAAACCCCGCCGGCATGATCCCCAAGGGCGCGGCGGTGCAGGCCTTCCATTGCCAGGAAAAATACGGCTACGCCTGGGTCGCCCTCGACGACCCGCTGCAACCGATCCCCGAATTTCCCGAGGACGGCGCCCCGGGCTACCGGCGCATCTTCCAGTTTTATGAAGAGTGGAAAACCAGCCCGCTGCGGGTCATGGAAAACTCCTTCGACAACTCGCACTTTTCCTTTGTGCACAAGGCCAACTTCGGTCTGTTCGACCAGCCGCAACCGGCGGGCTACGAGTTCCGCGAAACCGACTACGGCTTCGAGGCGGAAACCCGGGTGCCGATCCGCAACCCCGAAGAAAGCTTTCGCATCACCGGCAGCACCGAGCCCATCACCCAGCGCCACCTGATCAACCGCTATTACCTGCCCTTCTCCCGGCGTTTTGGCTGCATGTACCCGGACAGCGGCATCCACCACATCATCTACAACTGCGCCACGCCCATGGAGGACGGGCGGCTGATGCTGGTGCAATGGCTGTATCGCAATGACAGCGAGGAACAGTGCTCGACCCGGGAGCTGATCGACTGGGACGCGGCGATCACCGCCGAGGACCGGGACATTCTCGAAGCCACCGATTACGACGCCTGTGTCGACACCCGACGCCGGGTGGAGCTGCACATGCCCTCGGACAAGCCCGGGCTGGTGATTCGCCGGCAACTGCTGGGCCTGCTCGAAGCCCACGGCGAAAGCGAAGTGTTCCTCAGCCACTGACCGCGCCCCGGTGCGCCGGGGCTTTTCCAGCCGCTCATGACCTCAGGGGAGAGCGCGATGTTGATGCAGACCATTACCCGGGCCAACGCCCAGCCACAGCCCTTGCCCGCCGCCGACAGCGTCGGCGTGCAAACGCCGCTGTTCGCCAACCAGGTGGAAAAAACCTACAGCAACGGCACCCACGCCTTGAGTAGGGTCAAGCTGGCGATCCAGCGCGGCGAGTTCGTGTCGCTGCTCGGCCCGTCGGGCTGCGGCAAAAGCACCTTGCTGAAGATGTTCGCCGGCCTGGAGCAACCCTCCGCCGGCCACGTGCGCTGGTGGGGCAAGGACCGCCCGGCCACCCACACCCCGGGGCGCAGCCTGGCCATGGTGTTCCAGGAGGCCACCCTGATGCCCTGGGCCCGGGTCAGCGACAACGTGCGCCTGCCCCTGGACCTGGCCGGCATGCCAAGGGAGCAGAGCCAGCCCAAGGTCGATGCGGCCCTGGCGCTGGTGGGCCTGGGCGGCTTCAGCCAGGTGTACCCGCGGGAGTTGTCCGGGGGCATGCAGATGCGCGCCTCCATCGCCCGGGCCCTGGCCACCGAGCCCAACCTGCTGTTGATGGACGAGCCCTTCGGCGCCCTGGACGAGTTCACCCGCAACAAGCTCGACAGTGACCTGCGCCAGCTCTGGGCCAGCCGCGACCTGACCGTGGTGTTTGTCACCCACAGCATTTTCGAGGCGGTGTACCTGTCGTCGCGGGTGGTGGTGATGGGCGCACGCCCGGGGCGGGTGATCGCCGATGTAGCGATCGACGGCCCGCTGCATCGGGACGAGGCCTACCGCACCTCCCCGGCCTTTATCGAGCAGTGCGCGCACCTGTCCCGGCTGCTGGCCCAGGCCAATGGCGATCCTTGCTGAATTCCTTTCCGAGAGCCCGATCATGAGCCCATCCTTTACCCCCTGGTTGCGTCACCCCACGGTCTTGCGCATTGTCTCGCCGCTGTTGCTCGGCGCCGTGTTGCTGGGCCTGTGGCAATTGGCTTGCGTGGCCTGGCAGGTGCCGGTGTACCTGGTGCCGTCCCCGGCCGACATCGGCCGCACCCTGGTCAGCGATGGCCCGATGCTGTTTGGCGCACTGTGGATGACCCTGAAGATCACCTTCTTCTCGTTCGCCCTGGCGGTGCTGATCGGCACCCTGGCGGCCTTTGTCTTTGTGCAGAGCCGGGTGCTGGAGGCCAGCCTGTTTCCCTACGCCATTCTGTTGCAGGTCACCCCGGTGGTGGCGGTGGCGCCGCTGATCATCATCTGGTGCAGCAACACCACGGTGGCGCTGGTGATTTGCGCGACCCTGGTGGCGATCTTCCCGATCATCGCCAACACCGTGCTCGGCCTGCGCAGCGTCAACCCCGGCCTGCTCAACCTGTTCCGCCTGAACCGCGCCAGCCGCTGGCAGGTGTTGCTGCGCCTGCGCATTCCCAGTGCCCTGCCGTGTTTCTTTGCCGGGCTGCGGATTGCCAGCGGGCTGGCGCTGATCGGCGCGGTGGTGGCGGAGTTCGTCGCCGGCACCGGCGGTACCGGCGCCGGGTTGGCGTACCAGATTCTCCAGGCCGGCTTCCAACTGAATATTCCCCGGCTGTTTGCCGCCCTGGTGCTGATCGCCCTGACCGGTGTCGCGCTGTTCAGCCTGATGGCGCTGCTCGCCCGCCTGAGCCTGCGCAATTGGCACGAAAGCGAATTCGGCTAACCTTTTGAGTCCGCCGCAAGTGCGGCGCATGGAGCCTCATATGAACCTTCAACACAGCTGGCTGGTGCGCAATGCCAGCGCGATTCTCACCGGTTTGCCCGGCGCGGCCGCGCGCCATGCCGGGCCGGATATCCGCATCATCGACGGCCGCATTGCCGCCCTCGGTGCCCTGCCACCCCTGCCCGGGGAGCGTGTGCTGGACGCCCGGGATTGCGTGGTCTATCCGGCGTGGGTCAACACCCACCATCACCTGTTCCAGTCGCTGCTCAAGGGCATTCCCGCCGGCATCGACCAGAGCCTGGGGGCGTGGCTGGGGGCGGTGCCCTATCGCTACCGTGGCCTGTTCGACGAGCAGAGCTTTCGCCTGGCGGCGCGCATCGGCCTGGTGGAATTGGCGCGCTCCGGTTGCGCCACCGTCGCCGACCACCATTACCTGTACCTGCCGGGCATGCAGTTCGACAGCGCCGAGGTGCTGTTCGAGGAAGCCGAACGCCTGGGGCTGCGCTTTGTGCTGTGCCGGGGCGGGGCGACGCAGGTGCGTCAGGCGGAAGGCCGGGCGGCGGCGGGGCCGGAAACCCTCACGCAGTACCTGGACGACGTCGAGCGTCTGGTGCGGCGCTACCACGATCCCGCCGCTGATGCCTGGCGCCGGGTGGTGATGGCGCCCACCAGCCCGCCCTACTCCATGCCCCCGGAGCACCTGCGGGAAACCGCCCGGGTCGCCCGGCGCCTGGGCATTCGCTTGCACAGCCACCTCAGTGAAACCGTGGAGTATCAGAACGAGGTGCAGCAGCGCCACGGTCTGTCGCCGGTGGCGTTTTGTGCCGAGCAGGAATGGCTGGGGCCGGATGTGTGGTTCGCCCACCTGGTGAAGCTCGACGCCGAGGAGATCCAGTTGCTGGGAGCCAGCGGCACCGGCATCGCCCACTGCCCGCAAAGCAATGGCCGCCTGGGCAGCGGCATCGCCGATGTAGTGGCCATGGAAGCGGCGGGGATGCAGGTGTCGATCGGCGTCGACGGCGCGGCCTCCAACGAGGCCTGCGACATGATCAGCGAAACCCACGCCGCCTGGCTGATGCAGCGGGCCAAGGCCGGTGAACGGGCCCGCCCCCGTTATGCCGGCGGTGACGAAGAAGGCGGCGCCCACGCGGCGACAGTGGAGGACGTGGTGCGCTGGGGCACGGCGGGCGGGGCCAGGGTATTGGGCCTGGACGCGGTGGGCAGCCTGCAGGTGGGCATGGCGGCGGACCTGGCGATCTACCGCCTGGACCAGCCGCGCTACTTCGGCCTGCACGACCCGGCCATCGGCCCGGTGGTCGGCGGCGGCCGCCCGACCTTGCGCGCCTTGCTGGTGGGCGGACGGCTGACGGTGGACAACGACCAGTTGCCCGACCTCGACCTCGCCGAACTCGGCGCCCAGGCCCGCGACGCGGTACGCCGACTGCAAACCAACCTGTAGCCGCTGCCGCTAGGCTCGGGCCGCGTTCGGACGCTGGCCCTTGAGAACGCCCTCCATACACCTGACACACCACGGCGTCTGCACCGGCCAGCGCAGCCTCGTGCCTCGGCAGCGGCTACAACTAACGCACATTCCTATACAGCATCAGGCGTGCCGTTTCGTGCAGCCCCCGAGTCAGTTCCAGCAACCGCTGAAACTCTTCGGGGTGTTGCTGGGCCACGTCGTCACGTGGGGTCGGTGAGGCCAAATCATGCAGGGTCGGCTCGCTGCCGTCGTGCTGCATTTGCAACAGAAAATCCTGGGTCACACCGCCGATCACCGGGAAGGTCCCTTCCCTTAATACCAGCGGCACTACCCGCTGCCCTTCCGGCGCTGGCTGTTGAATATCCCGCCCCATGGCGCCGTTGGTGAAGGGCATGCCCGCCATGCCGGCCACGGTGGGCAGTAGATCAGCAAGGCCGACGGCTTCTTCGATCACCCGTGGCTGCAACAGCCCCGGGGCATGGATCAACAGCGGCACGTTGTTGCTCTCCAGCCCCAGCTGTTCAAAGGCCGGGGCCATGTGCGGGATCTGGCTGATGCGGGTGTTGTGGTCACCGAAGAACACAAAAATCGTGTTGTCGTAGTAGCCCCCGGCCTTGGCGATGTCCATCAGCCGGCCGATGTTGAAGTCCAGCAGGCGCACCGCGTTGTATTGCTCCAGGCTGCGGGAGCCGGCGGCTTGCACCTGCTCCAGAGTCAGCTGTTTGACCTCAAAACCGTCGTTGCTTTTGGGGATGGTGAACGGCCGGTGGTTGCCAGAGGTTTGCAGGTAGGCGAAGAACGGTTGGTCCTTGGGCACGGCGCGCAGCAGGGCATCGCTTTCCTTGAACAGGTCGAGGTCGGAGATGCCCCAGACGTCCACCAGCGGCGATTTCCAGTAGCTCTCGTCATACAGCTGCACGCCATCGATGCTCTGGCGGATCAGCGCGTTGATGTTGGCCCAGCCGGCGTTGCCGCCAATCATGTACAGGCGCTGATAGCCCTCGAACGCATTGATCAGGCTGTGCTGGCGGGTGATCAGCGGGTGGCGGGTCGCGGTCTCCTGGCGGGTGACGTCGGGCACCCCGGTGATGCTGGCCCACACGGTTTTCGCGGTGCCGGTGACCGGCACGTAGAAGTGTTTGAAGAACCAGCTCTGGCTCGCCAGCTTGTCCAGGTTGGGCGTCGGGTTCAGCGGGTTGCCGTAGGCGCCGACCGCGCTGGTGCCGAGGGATTCGAGCATGACGAAGATCACATTCGGCGGACGCTGCCCCGCTGCTCGGTAAGGCTGCACGCCCTGCTCACGACTGAAGTTCAGGCGCTGCGCATCCGGCTGCTGCACCCCCAAGTAACGGGCCACGGCCGGGTAATGCTGGCGCACCTGGGCTTCGTCGAATTGCGCCTGGCCGGCCTTGAGGGTGTCGTACAGAAACAGCACCGGGTTCAGGCCCAGGGCCGCGACCTGGCTGTTGCCGGAGAAGAACGCATCGCTCCAGCGCAGGGGTACGGGGTTTTCCAGGTTGAGCTTTTCCACCCGCCCCAGCAGCGCCAGCAACACGGCGACAACCCCCACCACGGCGGCCGAGGCCACGGCCAGGGTGCCGATGGGCCGGGCCGGGCGATCCAGGGTCAGCCGCTCCAGCTTGACCAGGGCCCATAACCACAGCCCCAGCGCGATCAGCCAAGCCAGGCTGATCCAGAGCACCGGGTAGGTTTCCCAGATCATCTGCCGCGAGATCTGCGCGTCGTCGAGGTAACGCAGCACCGTGGCGTTGATGCGCACGCCGAGGTAGGCGTAGTGGCCGAAATCGACGATGTACACCAGCCCCACCGCCCCCAGCACCAGCAGCAGATACCCCCGGGCCAGCCAACGCAGGGCCGGCACCCGCAGCAGGTTCCAGCGTGGCAGCCAGGCCAGCAGCGCCAGGGGCAGCATCAGCAGCAGGGCCAGACGCAGGTCGAAGCGCAGGCCGATGCCCAGGGTTTGCAGCAGCGGCGATTTGTCTTCGGCGGCCGCCAGGTCAATCCCGGAGAACCCCAGCACAAACACCAGCCGCAACAGCGCCAGCACCGCAAATACCAAGCCGATCGCGCCCACGCCGTAGCGCAGGCGGCGTGATTGCAACCACCCCATGTTTACCTCTGTGTTGTCAAAGCGAAGGTTTCAACTGACCTGCCCCGGCCCGCGGGCGCCGCCGCAGCCAGCGCCAGCCGGCGGCAGCCAGCAAGCCGCACCCGACCACCAGGCAGTAGCCCGCCAGCAAGGGGTCGATCAGGTAGTCCCAGTAGTTTTCCGAAGCCTTGAGCCGCAGCGCGAAAGCCAGGGTGCCCGCCCCCAGCATCCACACGCCCAGGGGGTTGCGCAGCCACAGCAGCACCAGCGCTGCCGCGCCCATGAGCACGATCATCGGTCGCGGGTTGAAGCCCCAGCGGTACGGATCGACATAGGTCAGACCGAGGGTGGCCGGGTACAGGCTCAGAGCCAGCAGCCCGAACAGCAGCACCACCTGCAGCCGCTGCCCGTACGGCAACGGCTGCACCACCCCCAGGCGCAGCAGGCTGACCCAGCCCAGCAACACCAGGGTGCTGATGGCCAGATCATCGGTAAAGCTGCGCACATAGGCGGCCAGCGACAAACCATTAATCGGTACAAAGCTCACCAGCGCCAGCACCGGCAACAGCCAGGGCCGCCAGGGCGCGGTCAGGCGCAGGCTGCCGAGCAGGACAAAACTCAGGAGGATAAAACTCAGATGGGCTTGCCACAGGGAAAACATCACAGGCGCTCCGCCAGCCAGGCCTCGTTGAAGCTGACATGTTTGATAAAAGTGTTATTCCACGAGTAGACCAGGTGGTACATGCCGTCGGCGCTGCGGCTGAAGTACGGGTATTCGTACTCGAAATCACAGCCCCGGGGCTTGCACACCCGGTAGTCGAGGTTGCTCAGGAAGCGTTGTTCCAAAGGCAGGCGCCGGGCGCCGCTGGAGGCGCGAAAGCCCTCGCCGATGATTTCCTTGTAGGCCTCGGGCGAGAACGGCTGGCCCAGGGGATCGGGAGACTGGTCCAGCTCGACCAGGCTGCGCCATTGATTGAGGTCGGCATCGGTGCCGTACAGGCTGAGCTTGAAGCGCCCATCCTGCAGGTCGTTGAGGGCCACCAGCAAGCCGTTGTCGGCGGTGCCCACGGCGGCCAGGGACGAATTGGGGTTGGACGGCTCCAGCGGATAGGGCTCGCTCCAGGTCTGCCCGGCGTCTTCGGTGCGGCTGGCCAGGACCCGATGGTGGTTGTCGCCGGCGTAACGCAGCATGGCGATGGCGCGGCGCCCGTCCTGGGGCACGATGGTCGGCTGCAGGGAATTCTTGCCCCGGCTGATGCGGAATTTGTCCACCACCTGGCCATCGCTGCTCAGGTACAGGTACTCGGCGAACTTGCCCATGAACTCGTGGTACACCGGCAGGCCGATGGAGCCGTCGGCATGGAACACCGGCGCGGCGCGGACCAGGGTGCTGATATTGAAGAACGGCGAGGTGATCAGTTGCCGTGGCGCGCTCCAGTGCTGCCCGAGGTCGTCGGAGACCATCACGTTGATCGCACTGGTGGCCCAGCCGCCCACCGACACCGAGACATAGAACATCCACAGGCGGTTATCCGGGGCCAGGGCAATCACCGGGTTGCCCAGTTTGCGAATGTAGCGCTGGGTACCGGAGCGGGTGCTTTCCCGGGTCGCCAACACCTGTTCCGCGCCCCACTCGCCGCTCTTGGCGTCAAAGCGCGCGCTGCGCACCTGGACGTCGGCGGCGCCCTCCCGGGAGCCGGCAAACCACACGGCCATCAGGTCGCCACCGGGCAAAGCGGTGACCGAGGACGAGTGCACGAAGTCATTCAGTTCCGAAGACACGAAGCGGCTGTTGTATTGCGGGCGGGCCTCGGCCGCCGTGGCGACGGTCGCGGGGCCGGCCTCGGCAAACGGCGCCAGCTCATGGGGCGGATGGCTGCGCCAGGCGGCAAGGAACCCCCCCAGCAGAAGCAGGCCACAGCCGATAGACATCAGGCGATCAGGAAGCACACGCATAAGGAGCCCGTTGCAGATGCAGGGTGGGAACAAGGGAAACAACAGTCAGGGCGCGGCGTCATCCGGCAGGCGTCGACGGCGACCGGTGAGCATCGACAACGGCAGGTTGTCGCGCACCTGGACGCTCTCGTACAGCGCGGCGCAGACATGCACGCCCACCAGGCCCAGCAGCACATTGGCCGTGGTTTCATGCACCAGCAGCGGCCAGTCGGCGCCCCACAGTGCATCCACCTCTTCCATGGCCCAGCCGCTGAGGCCGATGATCAGCAACGCCAGCAGCATCAGCAGCATCACCAGCGCGCCCAGGGGCGAGTGGCCCAGGCGGTGGGCCGCACGCCGCTCCAGCAGCGAGCGCAAGTGCGCCTTGAGCCGGCCCGGCGTCGGCCAGAAGTCGGCCCAGCGCGCACTGCGCGGGCCGATGAATCCCCACACCGTGCGCACCAGCAACCAGGCCATGGCGTAGTAGCCGAGCCAGATGTGCCAGTCGTCACCGGCTTCATTGAAGAAGTAGTTGGCAACGAAGACCCCGGCGATGGACAGGTGAAACAACCTGACCACGGGGTCCCAGAGGCGCAGGGACTCGGCTGGCATCAGCCCTTGATCTCGGTCTTGACCGCTTTGCCGGTCACCGGATCGTGGTAGATCTCGACCTTGCGCTTGTCTTTGTCAAAGCCGTAGATCTCGTAGCAGTTGCCGTCGGTGACCTTGAACTTGCTGATCTCGTAACCCTGGGCCTTGAGCTGCTCCTGGAAGGCCTTCTGGTCCTGCCATTGCGAGCGCTCGGCGGTGGTGCATTGCGGGCCGGCAACGGCCAGGGGGCTGGCGATGATCAGGGACAACAGGAGAATTTTACGCATGGGAACGCTCTCGTCTGATGAGGGAGATCGCACTGTGCAAAACCAAGCTTAGGGCAACCTTAGTTGGCAACGAGCCGTTACATCTTTCCCGACACAAGGCACTGCCGGAGCGCCACGCCTGGCGTCATCATGCCGCCGTTCCAGCGCCTGCTTCCCTACCGAGACCCCACCATGCGCCTGCTCCTTGTCGAAGATGATCGTGCCCTGGGCCAGGGTATTCGCGTGGCCTTGAGCGCCGAGGGCTACACCCTGGACTGGCTGCAGGACGGCCTCGGCGCCCTGCATGCCCTGCGCACCGAGAGCTTCGACCTGTTGCTGCTGGACCTGGGCCTGCCGCGCCTCGACGGCCTGGAGTTGTTGCAACAATTGCGCGCCGAGCAGCACGACCTGCCGGTGCTGATCCTCACGGCCCGCGACGGCACCGCCGAGCGCATCGCCGGGCTGGACGCCGGGGCTGACGATTACCTGGTCAAGCCGTTCGATGTCGAGGAATTCAAGGCCCGGGTCCGCGCCCTGCTGCGCCGTAGCCAGGGCCGGGCGCAGCCGCTGCTGGAGCACGCTGGGGTCAGCCTCGACCCGGCCACGCAGCAGGTCAGCTACCAGGGCCAGGACATCGTGGTCACGCCCATGGAGTACCAACTGCTGCATCAACTGATGGTGCGCCCGGGCAAGGTGGTGACCCGCGAGCGCCTGTCGCGGGCGCTGTACGGCTGGCAGGATCGGGTCGAGAGCAACACCCTGGAAGTGCTGATCCACAACCTGCGCAAAAAGCTTTGCGCCGAGCTGATCCGCACCGTGCGCGGCGTGGGTTACGTGCTGGAGCTCAAGCCATGAACTCGGTGCGTGCGCGGATTCTGCTGCCGGTGCTGCTCCTGGTGCTGCTGGGGGATGTGCTGATCAGCTGGCTGGTGCTGCGCGACAGCCACCATGAAATCGAAGAGGTGTACGACGCCCAACTGGCGCAGAGCGCGCGCCTGTTGCAAGGCGTATTGCGCCAGCGCGACCCCGGCGAGGCGGACTGGGACCGGCTGTACCAGGCCTTCGACCAGGCCATGAGCCGAGTCGGCGAAGACGGGGTGGCCCACCCCTACGAAACCCGCCTGACGTTCCAGGTCTGGCGCAGCGACGGCCAACTGCTGGTGCGCTCCGCCGAAGCCCCGGAGCTCAAGGCACCGCCCACCACCCTCGGCTCCCACGACATCGACGACAACGGCAACGAGTGGTGCGCCTTCCTCCTGGCCGACGACCAGCAGGGGCTGCTGATCTGGGTCGGCGAACGCGACGACATTCGCCAGGACCTGATCCAGCGCATCATGCGCCACACCCTGTGGCCGACCCTGATCGGCGTGCCGCTGCTGGCGCTGCTGATCTGGCTCAGCATCGGCTGGGGCCTGAAACCCCTGCGGGCCATGGCCCAGGCGATTCGCGGGCGCAACACCGCAACCCTGCAACCCTTGCAGCTCAAGCCCCTGCCCCGGGACCTGGAGCCGATGCACACCGCCCTCAACCAGTTGCTGGCGCAGATCGACACCCTGCTCGAACGCGAGCGACGCTTTATCGCCGATGCCGCCCACGAACTGCGCACGCCCCTGGCGATTCTGCGGATCCACGCGCAAAACGCGCAGAGCGCCGGCACCCCGCAACAGCGGCGCGAGGCCCTGGACTTTCTGGTCAGCGGGGTTGACCGCGCGACCCGCATCGGCAGCCAGTTGCTGACCATGGCGCGGATCGAGCCGCAGTTGAACAACCCCACCCGCAGCACCGTGCAGCTCACCGCCCTGGTCCGCGAGGAGCTGGCGGAGCTGACGCCCCTGGCCCTGGAAAAGGACGTCGAACTGGTGCTGGATGGCGACGAGACGTGCCAGGTCGACACCGACCCGGTGGCCCTGGCCATCGCCCTGCAGAACCTGGTGACCAACGCCCTGAACTTCTCGCCGCCGGGCAGCGAGGTCTGGGTCCGGGTGCAGCCCCAGGCGTCGGGGGCGATCCACCTCAGCGTCGAGGACTCGGGCCCCGGCATCGACGAACAGGACCGGGCGCGACTGCTGGAGCGGTTCTACAGCCAGGGCAATGCCAACGGTGCGGGCCTGGGGCTGGCGATCGTCAACATGATCGCCGGCAAGATCGGCAGTCAGCTGGAGCTGCATAACCGCGCCGAAGGTGGCCTGTGCGCGCGGCTGCTGCTGACGGCCAGCCCCCAAGCCGTGGGGCGTGCGGCGCCGCAGCCGGCCTGAAACGATTCAGGCCTCGGGATCATTGATTGCGGCGGCCGGCGAACCTTTCCCCGGCAACCGGCGTCCGAGCTAGGGCATTGATGCTTACCGCCCGTTGCGAGGTTCCCGTTTGAAAGCTGCCATCGTCAAAAAATACCGCCTGATCATCAAGACCCTGGGCTACGTGGGCTGGGCCCTGTTCTGGCTGCTGATCTGGGATGTGGCGGTCACCGTGGACTTCATGCTGTTTCTCAACAGCAAGATCAACCTGCCGCTGATGCCCCTGACCCTGCTCGGCTCGGCGCTGGTGGTGCTGATCAGCTTTCGCAACAGCAGCGCCTATAACCGCTGGTGGGAAGCGCGGACGCTGTGGGGGGCGATGGTCAACAACTCCCGCAGCTTCGCCCGGCAAGTGCTGACCCTGCTGGATGACCCGGGAAGCGAAGTGAACCCGGTGAAATCCACCCTGTTGCGCCGTCACGTGGCCTATGTGAACTGCCTGGCGGCGCACCTCAAGGGCCAGCCGTGCCCGGATGAAGTGCGGGCATTCATTCCCACCGAGGAGTTTGCCCGCAGCGGCGCCACCAACAACTTTGCCAACGACATTCTCAATGGCTCGGCGGCGCTGCTGGCCAAGGAGTACAAGGCCGGACGCCTGGACAGCATTCGCCTGGCGCGGCTAGAAACCACCCTGGTCGAGCTGTCCAACAGCCAGGGCGGCATGGAGCGGATCGCCAACACGCCGCTGCCCTACCCCTATGTGTATTTTCCACGGCTGTTTATTTCGCTGTTCTGCCTGATCGTGCCGGTGGGCCTGGTGGAGTCCCTGGGCTGGTACACCCCGCTGGCCTCGACCGTGGTCGGCTTTATGCTGCTGGCCATCGAACGCATCGGCACCGACCTGCAAAGCCCGTTTCGTGCCAGCGAACACCAGATCCAGATGGAAACCATCTGCGAAACCATCGAGCGCAACCTGCAATCGATGCAGCGCGACGCCCTGGGTGGCGATCGGATCGGCTGATGCCTGCCCCTGGCCGCAGCGCTCAGGTAGCATGGCGCCCGCTGCCGCTTGTGGTACTGCGACAAATCACCCGTGGCGAGGGAGCTTGCTCCCGCTGGGTCGGCCGGCGCTCCGGGGCGTAGCCGCCCCAATGGCCACAACCTCGTTCCTGCAGGTTAATCGCGGGTTCAAGGTTTGCGGCCGCTGCGCGGCCGAGCGGGAGCAAGCTCCCTCGCCACAGGACAGTGTTCGTACTGGCATTATTATTTATTTCGCTGCACAGGAGCCTTGCATGGCCATTCCGGATCGGCTGCAACCGTTACGCCCGAACCCGCAACAACGGGCCACCATGAACACCCTGCTCGAAGCCCTGGAACACCTTATCGATCAGAGCCGCTATGAAGACGATCCCGAAATCATCGCGCTGATCGAGCAGTGGAACAGCCTCGCCAGCCGGCCGTTCGAATTCTATGAGTTTCGTGATTTCCACAGCTACACCGATGCCGATGACTTCATCCGCTCGGCGTTTCATCAGGAAAAGTACGTTGCCGACTTGAGCTTCGACGAGGCCTGCGCCCTGGCTGATTTTGTCTGCACCAGCGGCGGCGATGATTCGGATGTGAACTACGCCCTGCAACTGCTGGAAACCAACTTTGCCAATGCCAATGCCTCGGACCTGATCTTCTGGCCGGACGACTGGTTCAAGGATCCGGAGCTGTCACAGCTCGAAATGACCTCCCAGGAGATTGTCGGGTACCTGATGGAGAAATCCGGACGGCGCCTGGCCGATGCGCCCGTGGTGGCCTTGCCCCTTGCCGTGCCCAAGGACCTTTGACCCGGGCACATGAAAATGGCGGCCTCACGGCCGCCATCCCAGGTTTCAGCACTCAGCGGCGATCACCACCACCGGGGCCGCCACGACCACCGCCGTCGTAACCCCCCGGGCCACCGCCGTGGCCGCCACCATGACCACCGCCACCCCCACCGCCACCCGGCGGGAAGAACATCCAGCAGCCGGACAAGGACGACAACAGCGCAATCAGCGCCGCCGCCTGGGTCATTCGCTTAACCATCATGTGCTCACTCTCATTATCGAAAAGAAAGAACTTTCCTGGCACTTCAGACAGCATGGTTAGCGGTTTGAGCACGGTTTATAAGTAAAGATTGGGTAAGTGTTGTATCGGAAATGATTCATTTTCTGCGAGCCGTGGTCGCCGCCGACAGGCTGCGCTGGCCGGCATGGACGCCGTGCACCTGCGCTCTGGCTCCAGCGTTTTCAAGGCAACCCAGTGCAGCGGAGGCTGTCTCAGGGCTTTCGCAAATTGCGACAGGTGGCGGTCTGAGGTTTTGCATCAATCCGGACACAGGCCTTGAAAAACCAAGGCCTTGGCCATCTGCCATCAACTGGCACAGGGCTTGCTGCGGGGCTCACCCTCTCCCCGTCTGCGAGTGCCTCTGTATGTTCCAGCGCCTGACCATCCGCCTGAAAATCGTCCTGCTGTCGGGGGTCTGCCTGTTGAGTGTGATTGCGCTGGTGGTGGGCATGAACCTCTATCAGGGCGCGGCGACCAATCAGCTGGTCAAGGATGCCAGTAGCCAGATGCTGACCCGCGGGGTGCAGAACCTGTTGCAGGCCAAGGCCGCGGAAAAGGCCCAGTTGCTGCAACGCAATTTTTCCGAGAGCCTGCGGGTGGTCAACGGCCTCAACGATCAGTTCCTGCAACTGCGGGGTCTGCTCGGCAGCCACGCCTTGAGCCCAGAGGGCCTGCGCACCGAGGTCAACCAGGGCCTGCGCACAGCCTTCGAGCACAATGAAAAGCTGCTCGGGGTGTGGCTGGTCATGGAGCCCAACGGCCTGGACGGGCGCGACGCCGAGTTTGCCGGCGACACGGCCCACGGCGCCAACGAACAGGGACGCTTCGCCAGTTACTGGAACCGCTCGGGCGGCAGCGGGCAGAACATCGTGGTCGCCGAGCAGGACATCAACAACGCCGCACCGGGCCTCAGCGGCGCGCCTTACAACGCCTTCTACAGCTGCCCGAAAAACACCGGCAAGACCTGCCTGCTGGAGCCCTACGCCGACTCGGTCAGCGGCAAGACCCTGGTCATGACCTCCATTTCCCAGCCGCTGATGGTGAACGGCCAAGTGCTCGGAGTGGTCGGCGTCGACATCGCCCTCGACACCCTGCAAGCCGCCGCCGTCGATGCGCGCCGCGAGCTGTTCGACGGCGCCGGCGAGATGCTGATCCTCTCCAGCAGTGGCGTGTTGGCCGGGGCCAGCGCTGCGCCGGACAAGCTCGGCAGCAAGGTGCAGCAAGCCCTCGGCGCCCCTGGCGAGGCCCTGCTGCAACAACTGCGCAGCAATCAGGCGCAGACCCTGGACCAGGGCCCGTCGATCCGCGCGCTGTTTCCGGTGCAGCCGATCGCCGACGCCAGCCCCTGGGCCGTGGTGATCGACCTGCCGAAACAGGTGCAACTGGCCGACGCCCTGAGCCTGCAACGGCTGCTGGAAAGCGCCCAGCGCGACAATACTCTCAAAACCCTGCTGGTCACCGTCGTGGCCGCCGCCCTCGGCCTGCTGCTGATGGCCCTGTGCGCCAGCAGCGCCACGCGGCCGATCAAGCAGGTGGCGGCCATGCTGCAAGGCATCGCCAGTGGCGACGGCGACCTGACCCAGCGCCTGAGCTACAGCCGCCAGGATGAGCTGGGGCAGCTGGTGCAAGGCTTCAACCGCTTTCTCGACACGCTGCAACCGCTGATTCGCGACATCAAGCTGAGCATCACCGAAGCCCGGGGCACCGCCGATCAGTCGTCGAACATTGCCCGCCTCACCAGCCAGGGCATGCAGACCCAGTTCCGCGAGATTGACCAGGTGGCCACCGCCTCCAATGAAATGAGCGCCACCGCCCAGGAGGTGGCACACAGCGCGGCCAGCGCCGCCCAGGCCGCCAGGGGGGCCGACCAGTCGACCCAGGATGGCTTGCAGATCATCGCCCACAGCACCCGGGCCATCGAGCATCTGGCCGCCGATGTCGGCCAGGCCATGGGCCAGGTACAGACTCTGGCCGCCAACAGCGAGCAGATTGGCCAGGTGCTGGAAGTGATCCGCAGCATTGCCGAGCAGACCAACCTGCTGGCGCTGAACGCCGCCATCGAAGCCGCCCGGGCCGGGGAAAGCGGGCGCGGCTTTGCCGTGGTGGCCGATGAGGTACGCAACCTGGCACGGCGCACCCAGGATTCCATCGAGCAGATTCGCGGGGTCATCGAACAGATCCAGGGCAGCACCCAGGTCCTGGTGGCGTCGATGCACAGCAGCCACAGCCAGGCCCAGGACAGTGCCAGCCAGGTGCAGGATGCGGTGGCGGCGTTGCAGCGCATCAGCCAGGCGGTGCTGGTGATCAGCGACATGAACCTGCAGATCGCCAGCGCCGCCGAGGAGCAGAGCGTGGTCGCCGAAGAGGTCAACCGCAATGTGGCCGCGATCCGCCAGGTCACCGAGACCCTCAGCGCCCAGGCCAACGAATCGGCCCAGGTCAGCACCCGGCTCAACGGGTTGGCGACGCAGCAGATGGGCCTGGTGAATCAGTTCCGGGTCTGAACCGGCGCCGTGCCGGGCGGGACCGCACGCGGCCGGCGTAGGGTCAGCACGGCGTGGGCAGCCAGGCCGAAGATCAGGCCCCAGAACGCCGCCGACAACCCGAACAAAGACATGCCCGACGCGGTGACCAGAAAGGTGATCAGCGCCGCCTCGCGGTCCCTGGGCACCGCCATCGCCCCGCTCAGTGCCCCACCAATCGCGGCAAACAGCGCAAGGCCGGCCAGGGCCGCGATCAGCGCCCGGGGGAAGGCGCTGAACAGCGACACCAGGGTCGCGCCGAACACCCCCAACAGCAGATAGAAGACCCCGCCCATGACCCCGGCCATATAGCGCTTGCCCGGGTCTTCATGGGATTCACGGCCGGTGCAGATGGCGGCGGTGATCGCCGCCAGGGTCAGGCCGTGGCAACCGAACGGTGCCAGCAACAGGCTGGCCAGGCCACTGCTGGCGATGATCGGGCTGGCCGGGGTGGTGTAACCGTCGTTGCGCAGCACGGCGATGCCCGGCACGAACTGCCCGGTCAGCGCCACCACCACCAGCGGCAAGGCCACGTTGAATACCGCGCTCCAGCTGAAGGCCGGGCTGATCCAATGGGGCGTGGCCAGACCAACGACCAGCGCCGACTGATTGATCTCGCCCGAGCCCAGGGAGATCACGCAGCCCACCAGCAACACCGCCAACACCGCATAACGCGGCCATACCCGCTTGAACAGCAGGTAGGTGCCAAACATCGCCCCCACCAGCAGCGGCTTGTCGGCCATCGAGCGGAATAACTGGGTGCCGAAGCTGAACAGGATCCCGGCCAGCATCGCCGCCGAAATCGCCGCCGGCAGCCGGCCGATGATCTTGTCGAAAATGCCGCACAGCCCCACCAGCAGGATCAGCGCGCTGGCCACCAGGTAGGCGCCCACCGCTTCATTCAGGCTGATGCCCGGCAACAGGCCCACCAGCAGCGCCGAGCCGGGGGCCGACCAGGCGATGATCACCGGCACCTTGAAGCGCAGGCTGAGGACAATGCCGAGCACACCGCTGCCGATGGAGATCGCCCAGATCCACGACGACAGCACCTCCTGGGGCAGCCCGGCGGCCTTGGCCGCCTGGAACACGATCACCAACGGCCCGGCATAGGAAATCAGGGTGGCGATAAACCCGGCCACCGCCGCCGACAACGAGAAATCCTTGAGCAGCTTATTCATGCAGGCTCCAACACCTGGGGAAAACAACGCGGGCGCTCCTTCGCCCGCAGGTTCTAGAGCGACGGCGCACCGGCGGCAGCCACCGGCGCGGGCCTGGCCTGGCGCGGGTAGACAAAGCACATGGCCAGGGCCGCGACCGCTCCTGGAATCGCAAAGGCCATGAAGTTGTAGTGCAGCGGCAGCTCGATGGCGACCAGGGCGCCGCCCAGGATCGGCCCGACAATCGCCCCGCTGCGCCCCACTCCCGAGGCCCAGCCCAGGCCGGTGGAGCGAATGGCCATGGGGTAGAACTGGGCGACACAGGCATAGGCCAGGATCTGGGTGCCGATAGTGGTGGCTCCGGCGATGGCGATCAAGCCGTACAGCAACCCGGTCGGGCTCTTGAAGCCCAGCAGGCTGATGGACAGCGCGGCCACCACGAAAAACGCCACCAGCACCTTTTGCAGGTTCAGCCGGTCGCCGATCCAGCCACCGCCCACTGCCCCGAAGATCGCGCCGAAGTTCAGCACCAGCAGGAACATCAGGCTCGACCCCAGGCCATAGCCGGCGCTGGCCATCAACTTGGGCAACCAGGAATTGAGCGCGTAGACCATCAGCAGGCAGCAGAAAAACGCCACCCACAGCATCAGCGTGCTCAGGGCCCGGCCATCACGAAACAGCTGCACCACCGGCGCCCCGTCGGCCTTGAGCGCCGCCTTGCTGAACACGTCGCCGGCTTGCGGCACAAAGCTTGGCTCGATGCGTTGCAGCACCTGGCGCGCTTCGTCCTCACGGCCCTGGCGCAGCATGAAACCCACCGACTCCGGCAAGAACTTGAGGATCAACGGCAGCAACAGCAACGGAATCACCGCCACGTAAAACACCGACTGCCAGCCGAAATTCGGCAACAGCACAATGCCCAGCCCAGCCGACAGCATGCCGCCCACCGAGTAGCCGCTGAACATGATCGCCACCAGGGTGCTGCGCATTTTCTTCGGCGCGTATTCACTCATCAGCGCCACCACATTGGGCATCACCCCGCCGATGCCCAGGCCGGCGATAAAGCGGCAGATGCCGAACTGGGTCGGGGTGCTGGCAAACCCATTGAGCACGGTGAAGCCGCTGAACAGGATCACGCAGATCGCAATCACCTTCTTGCGCCCGATACGGTCGGATAACGAGCCGAAAAACAGCGCGCCGAACATCATGCCGAACAACGCATAGCTGCCCAGGGCCCCAGCCTGCAAGGGGCTCAATCCCCACTCTTGCATCAGCACCGGCAGCACCACGCCGTAGATCACCAGATCGTAGCCGTCGAAGATGATGATCAGCGCGCACCAGAACAGCACGCGCCGGTGGAAGGCGTTGAAACGCGCCTCGTCGATCAATTGATTGCTGTCTATTTTTCGCATGGCATCTGACTCTTGTTGTTGTTTTTTTAGAAAGCGAAAGTCTGTGCGGCAGTCGAGGATCAGCCCTGGTCGCCACCGCCTACCGGCATGACCATGCCAGTGATGTAGGACGCCTCGTCCGAGGCCAGGAACAGGATCGCCGCCGCCTGCTCGTCGATGGTGCCGTAGCGTTTCATCAGGGTGCTGTCGACGGTCTGGTCGACGATCTGCTGGTACCAGACTTTTTCCTCGGCGCTCTGCTCGGCGCTGTTGCGCGGGATGCGCCGCGGCGGCGCTTCGGTGCCGCCCGGGGCCGTGGCATTGACCCGCACCCCGCGGCCGGCGGTTTCAAACGCCAGGCAGGCGGTGAGCGCATTTACCCCACCCTTGGCCGCGCCATAGGGCACGCGGTTGATGCTGCGGGTGGCGATGGACGAGACGTTGACGATGGCGCCTCTGCCCTGCTCCAGCATGTACGGCAGCGCGGCATGGCAGCACCACAGGGTCGGGAACAGCGAGCGCCGGACCTCGGCCTCGATCTGCGCCGGCTCGTAGTGTTCGAAGGGCTTGGCCCAAATGGTGCCGCCCACATTGTTGACCAGCACATCGAGGCGCCCGAAGCGCTCGACCGCCGAGGCCATCACCCGCTCGCACTCGCTGTACTGCTCAAGGTCGGCGGTCAGGGCCAGCACCTGATGCTCGGGCGCCAGCTCGGCCTGCAGTTCAAACACCAGCTCGGAGCGGTCCACCAGGATCAGCCGTGCGCCCTCTGCGGCCAGGCGTTCGGCCACACGGCGACCGATGCCCTGGGCGGCGCCGGTGACCAGGGCGATTTTTTCGTGAAATCGGTGCATAGCAACCTCCTGTCAATGACGGGCAGCGGCGCGGGCCAACTGCCCACGCCGGCAACGCCCGCGAAGCTCAGGCCGCGCTGGCGGCGAACTTTTCGTAGTAGAAATTCGCCGGGGCGATGCCCTGCTCGCGAATGAACTGGCTCACCGCCTCGACCATCGGCGGCGGGCCGCAGAGGTAGACGTCGACATCGCCGTTGTTCAGGTGCTGGGGCTCGATGTGCTGGGTCACGTAGCCCTTGAGCGGGTGCCGGCTCTCGGGGTTGGCCACGCAGGCGCTGAAACTGAAGTTGGGGATGCGCGCGGCCAGGGCTTGCAGGCGGTCCAGCTCCACCAGATCGAAGTCGTTGGTCACGCCGTAGATCAGGTGCAGCGGGTACTCGCTGCCCTGTTCGGCGATTTTCTCCAGCATCGCGGTAAAGGGCGCAAGGCCGGTGCCACCCGCCAGCAGCAGCAACGGCCGGCGGATGTCGCGCAGGTAGAAACTGCCCAGAGGGCCGGCCAGGCTCATGCTGTCGCCGGCCAAGGCCCGCCCGGTAAGGAAGCTGCTCATCAGCCCGCCAGGCACGTTGCGAATCAGAAAGCTGACCTCGCCATCACGCTGCAGGGAGCTGAAGGAATAGGCCCGGCTCTGCTCGCTGCCCGGCACCGCAAGGTTCACGTACTGCCCCGGGAGGAACGCCAGCTTGCTCAAGGCCTCGCCCTTGATCAACAGGGCAATGGTGCTGTCGGACAGCTGGCGCACCGCGCTGATGCTGGCGGTAAAGGTCGCCTGGGCAGCGCGACACACCTGGGACGAGGCCGGCACCCGCACCACGCAATCGCTCAAGGCGCGCATCTGGCAGGTGAGGACAAAACCCTGCTCGGCTTCGTCCGCGGTCAAGGCGTCATCGATGTAGTCCTCGCCCAGGTCGTAGCGCCCGGCCTCGGCGAAGCATTTGCAGGTGCCGCAGGCGCCGTCGCGGCAATCCAGGGGGATGTTGATGCCTTGCCGATAAGCTGCGTCGGCCACGGTTTCCCCGGCGTTGGCGGCGACGAAGCGGGTCACCCCGTCTTCGAAGTTGAGTGCGATTTGATGAGTCATGGCAGTCGCCTCAGAGGTGGTAGAAATCGACGACCTGACGAACGTAATCGTTCTTCAGGATGACCTTCTTGGCCAGGATCAGCGGGTGGTCGCCGCGCACATCCAGGGTGTAGAAACTGCTGCCGAAGTAGCTGTCTACGGTCTTGTAGCGAAAGCTCAGGGTGTGCCAGTTGAAGCGCACGCGGCACAGGCCGTCGCCCTGCTCCAGCAGCTCGATATTGCTCAGGTTGTGCGAGGTGCGGGTGTCGGGAATGCTCGCGCTGGAGCGCTCGGTCTTGATCCGGAACACGCGGTCTTCGAGGCCGCAGCGGTTGCCGTACCAGATCAGCGAGATTTCCCGCTGCGGGTCTTCGGTGAGTTGGTCGTTGTCGTCCCAGGACGGCATCCAGAAGGTGGCGTCGGCGGCATAGAGTTCCAGCCAGCTGTCCCAGTCCTTGTCGTCCAGGTAACGGGCTTCGCGGTACAGGAAGTCGCGCACGGCCTCATAGGAAATGCTCATTGCACGGCCTCCACGGCGATCTTGCGCGACTCGTCGGCCGCCAGGGCGCGGAGCATGGTTTCCTGCCAGTACTTGTGCTGCATCACGAACAGGCCTTCGTCTTCGGTGCGCACGCCGCTGAGGATGGGCTTGAGGTCGATCTCTTGCGCCGCCGCGTCCGGGCCTTCGACCCAGTGTTCGGCACCCCGGGACATGTCGTTCCAGGCCGTGGTGCTGCCCTGGTAGCCCATCTGGCAGGAGCGGAATTCTTCGAGGTCATCGGGGGTGGCCATGCCGCTGACGTTGAAGAAGTCTTCGTACTGGCGAATCCGACTGGAGCGGGCGTGGTCGCTTTCACCCTTGGGCGCGATGCAGTAGATGGTGATTTCGGTGCGGTCCACGGAGATCGGCCGGGCGATGCGGATCTGCGAGCTGAACTGGTCCATCAGGTAGACGTTGGGGTACAGGCACAGGTTGCGCGAGTTCTCGATCATCCAGTCGGCACGGGCCTGGCCGAAGTCCTGGGCCAGCTCGTCACGGCGCTCGTACAGCGGGCGATCCTCGGGGTTGGACCAGCGGGTCCAGAGCAGCATGTGGCCCTTGTCGAAGGAGTAGAAACCGCCGCCCTGCTTGGCCCAGCTGCCGGCGCTCATGGTGCGGATGTCTTCGCCGGCCTCGCGCTGCTTGCGCTGGTTCTGGGTGGCGGCGTAGTTCCAATGCACCGAGCTGACGTGGTAGCCGTCGGCGCCATTTTCAGCGGTGAGTTTCCAGTTGCCTTCATAGATGTAACTCGAGGAGCCGCGCAGCACTTCCAGGCCGTCGGCGGACTGGTCGACGATCATGTCGATGATCTTTGCCGACTCCCCCAGGTGCTCCACCAGGGGCAGCACGTCGGCCTTGAGGCTGCCGAACAGGAAGCCGCGGTAGGACTCGAAGCGTGCGACCTTGGTCAGGTCATGGGAGCCTTCGCAGTTGAAACTCGAGGGGTAGCCCGCGGCAGCCGGGTCCTTGACCTTGAGCAGCTTGCCGGAGTTGTTGAAGGTCCAGCCGTGGAACGGGCAGGTGTAGGAGGATTTGTTGCCGGTCTTGTGCCGACACAGCATGGCGCCGCGATGACTGCAGGCGTTGATAAAGGCGTTGAGCACCCCCTCCTTGTTGCGCGCGATGAAGATCGATTGGCGGCCCATGGTGGTGGTGTAGTAATCGTTGTTGTTGGGGATCTGGCTCTCGTGGGCGAGGTACAGCCAGTTGCCTTCGAAGATGTGCTGCATCTCCAGATCGAACAGACGAGGGTCGGTGAACATCTCCCGCTTGCAGCGGTAGACGCCCTGCTCTTTATCTTCTTCAAGCAGGGAGTGAAGGTATTCGGGTCGCAGGGACATGGCCGCCGCCTCCATTGTTTTTATTCAGGCAGGCTCATCCTAGGACGCGGGGGGTGGACGCAATATCCACTGACTGCAGACCACTATCCGTTTTGTGCAAATCCCTGTAGCCGCTGCCGAGGCGCAAGGCTGCGCTGGCCGGCAAGGGCGCCGCGTTATTCAGCTGGATCACCGGCGCTGTTGAGGGCCAGCGTCCGAACGCGGTCCGAGCCTGCGGCGGCTACACCAGTCTGTAGCCGCTGCCGAGGCGCGAGGCTGCGCTGGCCGGCAAGGGCGCCGCGTTATTCAGGGGAAGGCATCGCCAGGCGGATCAATGCCGGCGCTTGAGGGTATCGGAAGGCAGTTCGCCGAATTGCTTGCGGTAGTTTTCGGAGAAGCGCCCCAGGTGCAGAAAACCGAAATCCATCGCCAGTTCGGTGACGTTGCGCACGTTGCAGCTGGGGTCGCTGAGGCAGGCGTTGACCCGTTCCAGTTTCTTCTGACGGATGTAGTGTTTGGGCGTGGTGCGGGCGTTGCGTTCGAACAGGCCGTACAGCGAACGCAGGCTCATCTGCGCCTGCTGCGCCAGTTCTTCGCAGCCGATGTCTTGCTTGAGGTTGTTCTCGATGTAATCGGCAATCAGCTCAAAGGTCGCCGAAGACGAGCCCAGCCCTGCGCGCCGGACATTGGTTTTCATCAGGCTGAGCATCTTGCTCACCACGATCTGCGCATAGTGCTCCTGCACCCTGGGCATGCGCTCGGCAGCCTCGGCTTCACGGCAGACCATGCTCAACAGGTGGATGAAGCCCTCCAGCTCATGCAGCTGGTAGCGGTTTTCCAGGAAGCGCACGCCCTGCCCCGGATACAGCCAGCGCTGTTCCTGGCATACCGATTCGAGCAGGCGGGTGGGCATCTTGATAATGAATTTTTCGCAATCGTCGGAATAGGTCAGGTCCACCGGGTCATCGGGGTTGATCAGCAGCAACTCCCCAGGGGCGAAGTAATGTTCCTGGCGATGGCCACGCCACAGGCAATGGCCGCGCAGCAGCACTTGCAGGTGGTAGATGGTTTCCAGCGCCGGCGAGGTCACGCGGACGCTGCCGCCGTAGCTGATGCTGCACAGATCGAGGCTGGCGAACTGGCGGTGATTGAGGCTGGCCTGGGGGCTGCCGGACTTGGGCAGGCGGATGCAATGGTTGCCCACGTGCTGGTTCACATAGCCGGATACCGCATAGGGATCGGCGTGCACAAACACCCTACTGCGCTCACTCAACAGATGCGTTTCCATAACCCGGTCACTCTGATTGTTATTATCGGACGGTGATCGATCGCCACCGCTGGCCCATCACGCAACGCTTGCCACAATGCCAAAAACCACGGGACAGCCGCTAGGTCATCCCGTGGTTTGGAAACATCAGCACACCCTTTATCAATCCTCCAGGGCGCGTACTCGCTCCATGCGCTGCTGCTCGTCCGGCTGGGCCGAGGACTGCAGGGTGAAGTCGAACTCGATTTCGGCAAAGCGCCCGCTGACGCCCAGGGCCTTGGCCCGCGCCTGGTCTTCACTGAAGGTGATCTGGGCGATCAGCTCGTCGCGAGTGGCATAGGCGAAGTCGTCGTGCAGGTATTCATCGCCATCCAGGTTGATCTGGGTGGTCAAATGGCGATGGTCATCGGCCGAGATAAAGAAGTGAATATGCGCCGGACGCTGGCCATGGCGGCCCAGTTGGTCGAGCAACTGCTGGGTTGGACCGTCCGGCGGGCAACCGTAACCCGACGGCACGATGCTGCGGAAGCGATAGCGGCCTTCGGCGTCGGTGACGATGCGCCGGCGCAGGTTGAATTCCGACTGGCTGTCATCGAAGTAGGAATAGGTGCCGCCGGTGTTGGCATGCCAGACATCGACAATGGCGCCGGCCAGCGGTTCGCCAGCGGTGTTCTTGACCTGGCCGCGCATGAACAACACCACGCCCGGGTCGACGCCGTCGTCAAGCCGCGCCTCACCCTGGGTCAGGGGCGCGCCGGCCACATACAGCGGACCTTCGATGGTGCGCGGGGTGCCACCGCTTTTGCCGGCCTGTTCGTCGGCGGCGTCCATCAGCAGGTCCAGGTAGTGTTCCAGGCCCAGGCCTGCGGCCAGCAGCCCGGCTTCCTGGCGTGCGCCCAGAACGTTGAGGTAGTTGACGGCCTTCCAGAACTCTTCCGGGGTCACGTCCAGGTCTTCGATGATGTTCACCGAGTCGCGCAGGATCCGGTAGATCAGCGCCTTGGCCCGTGGGTTGCCGCCTTCGGTGAACTGGCCGCTGGCTTCCTCAAGAAACTTCTGGGCATCGGCAGTGTGGGAAATTCTGACGTTCATGATTGTTCCTCATCTTGTATTTATTAGAGTGGTTCTCAGACTGACCAGCGACTCAGCGATCGTCCTCACGGATGGACGAAGGATGCCTGCACATGGCGTTGACTTCGATAGCCATGTACGGATACAGCGGCAGTTGCATCAGTAGATCGTGCAGTTCCTGCACGCTGTCGACATCGAACACGCTGTAGTTGGCATACAGGCCGGCAATGCGCCACAGGTGGCGCCACTTGCCCTGATCCTGCAGGCGCTGGGCCAGGGCCTTTTCGTCGGCCTTGAGCTGCGCGGCGCGTTCGGGGTTCATGTCGAGCGGAAGGTTCACGGTCATTTTGACGTGGAATAGCATGGCGCTCTCCTCAGGCAGTATGAAGGGTGGAGGTTTTATCGCGGCGGAAGAACGCCAGGCGCTCTTCGTCCAGGCTCAGGCCCAGGCCCGGCGCGTTCGATACATGCAGCTGGAAATCGCGGTACTCCGGTGGCTCGCTGAGAATGTCTTCGGTCAGCAGCAGCGGGCCGAACAGTTCGGTGTCCCAGCTCAGCTTGCTCAGGGTCAGGAAGGCATGGGCCGAGGCCAGGGTGCCGATCCCGCCTTCAAGCATGGTGCCGCCATACAGGCCGATGCCCGCCGCCTCGGCAATGGCCGCCGTGCGCAGGACCGCGCGGGGGCCGCCGTTTTTGGCGATCTTCAGGGCAAACACCGACGCCGCGCCTTCGCGGGCCAGGTTGAAGGCGTCTTCCACGCATTCGATGGATTCATCGGCCATGATCGGTGCCGGGCTGATGGCGTTGAGGCGGACCATGCCGGAGCGGTTGTTGCGCGAGATGGGTTGTTCGATCAGGTCGATGCCGTTGTTGCCGAGGATCCGGCAGGCGCGCACTGCGACCGCTTCATCCCAGGCCTGGTTGACGTCGACCCGCACGCTGGCACGGTCGCCCAGGGCTTTCTTGATGGCGATCACGTGGGCCAGATCCCGGTCGACTTCACCGGCGCCGATCTTCAGCTTGAAGATGCGGTGGCGGCGCAGGTCGAGCATTTTTTCCGCTTCGGCGATGTCCTTGGCGGTGTCGCCGCTGGCCAGGGTCCAGGCCACCGGCAAGGCGTCGCGCACCCGGCCACCGAGCAACTCGCTGACCGGCAGCCCGAGGCGCTTGCCCTGAGCGTCGAGCAAGGCGGTTTCAATACCGGATTTGGCGAAGGTGTTGCCACGGATGCTGCGCTCCAGGCGCAGCATGGCGGCGTTGACGTTGCTGCTGTCCTGGCCGACCAGCAACGGGGTGAAGAAACGATCGATATTGGTCTTGATGCTGTCCGGGCTTTCGTTGCCGTAGGCCAGGCCGCCGATGGTGGTGGATTCGCCAATGCCTTCGATGCCGTCGGCGCAACGCAGGCGGATCAGCACCAGGGTCTGGTTCTGCATGGTGTGCATCGCCAGCTTGTGCGGACGAATAGTCGGCAGATCGACGATGATCGTCTCGATCGATTCAATGGCAGAAGAAAGCATTTCCATACCCGTCAGGTTCTTGAAGTTATGCAGCCGATTCTGGTACGGCTTTTTCTGGGGTTCCAATATAGAATTGGTCTGGTTCGATACCTTAAAGGTATTCAAGATTTTCCTCGGAGGCGGTATGGAGCTGCGTCATCTGCGTTACTTCCAGGTGCTGGGTCAGACCCTGAACTTCACCAAGGCCGCCGAGCGCCTGCACATCGCCCAGCCGCCGCTGAGCCGGCAGATCCAGCAACTGGAAGAGGAACTGGGGGTGCTGCTGCTCGAACGCGGCCGGCCGCTGCGGCTGACCGAGGCCGGACGGTTTTTCTATGAGCACTCCAGCGTGCTGCTCGAACAGCTGGGCAAGGTCTGCGACAACACGCGGCGCATCGGCCTCGGGCAAAAAACCTGGCTCGGCATCGGCTTTGCGCCTTCGACCCTGTATGGCGTCCTGCCGCAACTGATCCGTCGCCTGCGCAGCGACGAGACCCTGGAGCTGGAGCTGGGCCTGTCGGAAATGACTACCCTGCAACAGGTCGAAGCCCTCAAGGCCGGGCGCATCGATGTCGGCTTCGGCCGGATCCGCATCGACGACCCGGCCATCGTCCAACGGGTGCTGACCGAAGACCGGCTGGTGGCCGCCCTGCCCGCCGGGCACCCGTTGCTCGGCCAGCCGGTGAGCCTCAGCCAGTTGGCCGACGAGCCTTTTGTGCTGTACCCCGGCAACCCGCGCCCGAGCTACGCCGATCATGTGATTGCACTGTTCAGCTCCCACGGCCTGACGGTGCGCATTGCCCAATGGACCAACGAATTGCAGACCGCCATCGGCCTGGTCGGCGCCGGGATCGGCATCACCCTGGTGCCGGCCTCGGTCCAGGTGCTGCACCGCAACGACATCGGCTTCAGCCCGCTGCTGGAGAGCAACGCCACCTCGCCGATCATCCTCAGCCGCCGGGTCGCCGACGTCTCGCCGGGGCTTAGCCACTGCTTGCGCATGGTTGACGAACTGCGCGCCAGCAAGACCTGAAGCCATCCCCGCCCCCCGGGGCCGAACGGCCCTTGCACAAAGCGGATACAGGTCTGCAAAAAGCGGATATTGCCCACCCTCCCCGGCCCCTAGCCTGCGCCGCAGTGAACTGCTTTCAATAACAATAAGAGTAAAAGCAATGAAACCTGCGATGACCCCGACCGTGCTGGTCTCCAGCGCGCTGTGTCTTGGTGCACCCCTGTCCCTGCTGGCTGACGAAGGCGGCTTTATCAAAGACGCCAGCGCCACCCTGCAAGCCCGCAACTACTTTTTCAGCCGCGACTATTCGGACATTCGCGGCCCGGAAAAATCCATGGCCCAGGAATGGGCACAAGGCTTCATTCTCAATTTCAAATCCGGCTATACGCCGGGGCTGGTCGGCGTCGGGGTCGACGCCATCGGCACCCTCGGGCTGAAGCTAGACAGCGGCAAGGGCCGGGTCAACACCGGGTTGCTGCCGGTGCAGGAGGACGGCGAAGCGGCCGACAGTTACAGCCGCCTGGGCGCAGCGCTGAAACTGCGGCTGGCAAAAACCGAACTGCGGGTCGGCGAATTGCAACCCAACCTGCCGGTGCTGAGCTTCAGTGATATCCGCCTGCTGCCGCCGTCCTACCAGGGCGCCAGCCTGACCTCCAACGACATCGATGGCCTGACCCTGCAAGGCGGGCGCCTGCGCTCCACCAGCCTGCGCAACGAATCCGGACACAGCGACCTGCAAGCCATGCTGGGCCATGTACCGCAACGCCAGGTCAGCAGCGACGGCTTCAACTACGCCGGTGCCGACTATGCCTTCAACAGCAAACGCACCACGGTCAGTGCCTGGTACGGCCAGCTGCAAGACATTTATCAGCAGCGCTTTCTCGGCCTCAAGCACAGCCAGCCCGTGGGCTCCTGGGTCCTGGGCGCCAACCTCGGCTACTACGATTCCAGCGAAGAAGGCCGGCAACTGCTGGGCCGGATCGACAACCGCGCGTTCTTTTCCCTCCTCTCGGCCAAGCGCGGCGGGCATACCGTTTACCTGGGGTATCAGGGGATGTACGGCGACAGCTCGTTCCCCCGGGTGTTTGCCAATATCTCACCGCTGGGCAACGAGGTGCCGACCTACGAGTTCGCCTACGCCGACGAGCGCTCATGGCAAGCACGCTACGACTATGACTTCGCCGCCATGGGCTGGCCGGGCCTGACCAGCACCGTGCGCTACATTCGCGGTGACAACGTCGACACTGGCAAGGGCTACGAGGGCAAGGATTGGGAGCGGGACCTGGACATCGGCTATGTGATCCAGTCCGGCCTGCTGGGCGGGCTGGGGATCAAGCTGCGCAACGTGGCGGCACGTTCCAACTACCGAACCGATATCGATGAAAACCGCCTGCTGCTCAGTTACACCTGGAAACTGCTGTAGCCAGGCAGCCGACACTGGCGGCATTGCGCACGCCAGTGCCGGTGGCCCTGACCGGGGACGGCAGGCCTAGAAGGCGATACCGACCTTCACCCCGTACTCGTCACGCTTGAGCTTGGTGTTGTCGGCCACGTCCGAATCCTGGTCCAGCTTGTATTCGGTGCGGGTGTAATACACACCGGCCATCACCGGCAGCGAGCCTTTCTGGTTCATCAGCAGGCTGACTTCGGCGTAAGGGTTGGTGCGGTCCTTGAGGTCCACAGTGTCGCTGCCGACATCGTCGACCTTGAGCTTGACCTTGCCGTCGATGGTGCGCCGCGCACCCAGTTCGACGCGCATGGTCATGTCATCGAACTGATGGTTGTAACCGATGGCCGCCTTGGCGAACGGCGACTTGGTGGTGAGCTTGGTGTCGTAGTCGTCGATCTCTGGCTCGTAACGGGTCCAGCTGTAGCCGCCGCCCACCAGCACATCGACGAAGTTGCGCGCATCCAGCGCGGCACGCCAGCCAAGGTCGAGGTCGGCCTGGCCTTCCTTGAGTTTGTTGTCGTCCTTCTTGCCGAATTTGGCGTCGACCCCGGCCTGGTAGATAAAACCCGATTCGGCGGTCATTTTGTTGCCGAAGTTATAGAACAGGCCACCCTCCGGCAGGTGATCCTTCTGGCTGTCGCTGCCGCCTTCGAGCTTGAAATCGTTGTAGCTGCCGAGGATCCCGAACGTCGAGATCGGGCCCGTATCAGGCGCGGCGATCGCGGCGGCAGGCAGGGCCAGGAAGGCCAGGATAGAGCCCTTGAGTGCGGTTCCGAATACGTTTGACATCGCTTTTTAAATCTCCCTGTTAGAAGGCAAATGATTCAGGAAACGCTTCGAGTCCGGGGAGATGCAAAAGGTTCGCACTATTTTGAGGCACAGGTATTTTCACCGAAAGCCGTCCCCCGCCAAAACCACTGCGACACCCCGCCCTGCGGGGATTACACTGCGCCCGATGTGATGGAAAAAACTTTGGAATCGACCATGGAAGTCTCAAGAACCCAACTGATCCTGCGCCGCGCCGCCGCCTTCATGCTCGACCAAGTGCTGGCGCTGGCGGCGTATTTGCTCCTGTCGCTGAGCCTGCATGGGGTGCTGGCATTGCAGCCGGTCAGACGCTTGCTCGACCTCGAGCAACAGACGGGGCTGGAGCCCTACCTCCATTCGATGTTGTTCATGCTGGTCTGGCCCTTGTACTTCGTGGCCTGGGAGTATTTCTTCAAGGGCCGGACGCCCGGCAAAAGCGCCCTGGGCCTGATGGTGATCAACGCCGCCGGGGCGCCGCCGACGCTGATCCAGGTACTGATCAGAGGCGCCACCCGCTACCTGGAGGCCGCTTTCGCCTTTGTCCCACTGATGGCCTGCGCGGAATCAAGCCGCTGCCAGCGAATAGGCGATATGCTCGCCCGCACCTACGTGATCCCGCACAAGGATCTGCAACAGATACGCAGTGAAATGCCAGAACATCCCCTGCCCCAGGCTTGATGCCTGAAGGCTGCCCGTTCCCCTCAAGGAGCCCCGATGCCCGCCAATGCCCCGCACCACGAAATAGCCCTGGAAAGATTTCTCGCCGCGCGCCCCGAACTGCGCGAAGCACTGGACAAGCTCAATCCGCTTGAAGCCCAGGTCAAGGGCGAGACGCCCGAGCAGTACCGCGATGAACGCCTGCATGAAGCCTTTGAAGCCGAAGCCGAGCGCCTGGGTTTGTTTGCCTGGGAACTGAGTTTGCAACTGACTGCCTCCAGCGCCGAAGATTTCCAGGCCCAGCGCCTGGAAGTGCACAAGGAGGTGGCCGAGATGGCCGGCATGGACTGGGCCGAATACTGCCAGTTGCATGGCCTGGATAGCCCGAACTGACAACCTGTTGATGATCTGGCGAGCGACGCTCAGCTCTTTTTAACGCCGCATGAGCCAAGCGCAGTCGATCGTGAACCGGTTCTGACACCTTCACCGCCCATGAGAGCCTACTGATGCTGCCATCGCCGCCCACACCGCGTACTCACCCAGGCTTGCTCAATACCCGCAAATGGCGCGGGCGGATCGGCCTCGGCCTGGTGGCCAGCCTGTCGGTGCTGGCGGGCATGACCGACGCCATCGGCTTTATGGCCACCGGCGACTTCGTGTCCTTTATGAGCGGCAACACCACACGCCTGGCCGTGGCCATCAGCGATGGCGACATGGGCCTGACCCTGCGCCTGACGTTGTGCATCGCCACCTTTATTGCCGGTAACGCCCTGGGCATCGTCGTCAGTCGCCTGGGCGGACGCCGCGCCCTGCCCCTGCTGCTGTGCATCGCCACCCTGCTCTGCGCAGCCGCGGCCTGGCCGTTTGCCAATCACCTGCCGGCCTTGCTGGCCGCCATCGTGGCCATGGGCATGCTCAACGCGGCGGTGGAAGAAGTGAACGGCCTGCCCGTGGGCCTGACCTATGTCACCGGTGCCCTGTCACGCTTCGGCCGGGGCCTGGGACGCTGGATGCTCGGCGAGCGACGCAATGGCTGGCGGGTGCAACTGGTGCCCTGGACCGGGATGCTGGTTGGTGCGGTGATCGGCGCGCTGCTGGAGCACCAGCTGGGCATCAAGGCGCTGCTGGTCAGTGGCGGCTTGTCGGCGTTGCTGGGGATCGCCTCGTTGAAGATCCCTCATCGCTGGCAACTGGGCTATATGCCGCGCTGAAACACGCGGCCTATAGCCCGAGGGCTTAGCTGAACACGCCGCCGTTGTCGGTATCGATGACGATCGACGACAGGCTGATGTGCCGTGGCCGGGTCAGAGCGAAAACCACCGCCTCGACCACATCCCGATTAGTGCCCTGCTGGCCCTTGGTCCGCTCAGGCACCTGGGCCCATTGCGGGTCCAGCGGCGAAATATCCTCAAGATACGGCGGGTGCACGCACAGCGAGCGCAGTGGCGTGCCGACCAGCATCTGCCGCAGGCCATCGGCCAGCGCCAGTTGCCCGTGCTTGGCGGCATAGAACGGCAACGACACGCTGTGCAGCGGCGCGTTGGGCAGGCCGCTGATGGAGCCGATGGTGACCACATCCGGGCGGCTGGACGCCTTGAGTGCCGGCAGCAGGCCCTGGGTCAGGAGGAAGGTTCCGGTCAGGGCGGCATTGATCACCCCGCTGACTTCGGCGGCGCTGTGGGGTTGCTCGCTGGCCTCCAGCCACATGGCGCCGTTGTTGATCAGGATGTCGATCTGCGGCTGGCGCTGCTCGATGCTGGCCAGGGCCGCGCTGACGCTGGCGGTGTCGGCGAGGTCGAGCACCACTTGCTCGGTCGCCAGGCCGCCACGGGCCTCGATTATGGCCCCGACTTCAGCCAGGGCATGGCCGCTGCGTCCGCACAGCACCAGCTTGCACCCCAGGTCCGCCAGGCTGATCGCCAGGGCCGCACCCAGGCCGCGACCGGCACCGGTGACCACGACCACTGCACCTTTGAGTTCCTGCATCTCGCACTCCTTGTCATCGATTGGTTTTTTCAGCGGGCGAGTTTATCGAGCGTGGGCCAGTTTGGGCCGACCGATGCGTTACCCGGTATGTCGAGGCCTGCCCCGGCCCAGCGCCGCACGAAAAAACGGGTTTAGCCCATCCCTCGATAAAGCATTATCATTGCGCCAGATTTGCCGACCGAGTCCGTCATGAAGTTCGCCATAGCCCTGTTCTGCGCCGCCCACGAGCCCTCTTCGCGTCGCGCCCTGCTGTTCGCCCAAGCGGCGCTGGCCGGCGGGCACGAGATTGTCCGGCTGTTTTTTTATCAGGACGGCGTGTACAGCGCCTCGAACAACATCGTCACCCCCCAGGATGAGCAGGACCTGCCCCGCCAATGGCGCGAGCTGGTGACCACCCATCAGTTGGATGCCGTGGTGTGCATTGCCGCAGCCCTGCGGCGCGGGGTGCTGAACACTGAGGAAGCCCAACGTTATCAGCGCTCGGCGGTCAACCTCGAAGCGCCGTGGGAGTTGTCCGGCCTCGGCCAGTTGCACGATGCGGCGCAAGCTGCCGATCGCCTGATCTGCTTTGGAGGGCCTTGAAATGCCCAAGTCCCTGCTGATTATCAGCCGCCAGGCGCCCTGGTCCGGCCCCGGCGCCCGCGAGGCGCTGGATATCGTCCTGGCCGGCGGCGCCTTTGATCTGCCCATCGGCCTGCTGTTCCTGGATGACGGCGTATGGCAACTGGCGCCCCGGCAACACGCCGCGACCCTGCAACAGAAGGACCTGAGCGCCAACCTGCAGGCCCTGTCGCTGTTTGGCGTGGACCAAGTGTTTGCCTGTGGTTTCAGCATCGCCGAGCGCGGCCTGGATCCGCAGGACCTGGGCCTGGATGAGGTCCAGTTGCTGGAAACCGCGCAACTGAGTGCGCTTATCGATCGTTACGACCAAGTGATTACCCTCTGATGTCGACCTTGCATGTATTGTCCCACTCGCCCTTCACCGACACCCGCCTCGACAGCTGCCTGCGCCTGCTGGGTGCGCGGGACGCGCTGCTGCTGTGCGGCGACGCGGCGTACGCGCTACAACCTGGCAGCGCTCCCTTTGCCCACTTGCAGGGCCGTGCCGAGGCGTTGCAGGTGTTCGTCCTGGCTGAAGACCTGCAAGCCCGTGGCCTTGCCGCACCGGCCTGGGCCACGGCCATCGATTACCCGGCCTTTGTCGACCTGTCGATCCAGCACGCCAAGGTCAACAGCTGGCTATGAATGCGCTCACCGTAGGCACCCGCAGCATCGCCCTGGACAAGGACGGCTACCTGCTCGACCTGGCCGACTGGTCGCCGCAAGTGGCCAGCGCCCTGGCGGCGGTCGAAGGCATTGAACTGAGCCCCGAGCACTGGGAGATCCTTGAGCTGCTGCGCGATTTCCATGGCCAATACCAGCTGTCGCCGGCCACTCGCCCGCTGATCAAATACACCGCCCTGAAGCTGGGCCCGGAAAAGGGCAACAGCCTGCACCTGAACCGCCTGTTCAACGGCACTCCCGCCAAACTTGCCGCCAAGCTGGCGGGCCTGCCGAAGCCGACCAATTGCTTATGAACCAATCCCCTGCGCTGATCACCGAAACCCCGGCCGAGCATCCATTTGCCCCGTTCGTACGGATCCTGGGCAAAGGCAAGCGCGGCGCCCGCAGCCTGACCGGTGAAGAAGCCCGGGAAGCCATGGGCATGCTGCTCGACGGCAAGGTCGAAGACACCCAGCTCGGTGCTTTCCTGATGCTGCTGCGGCACAAAGAGGAAAGCCCGGAAGAACTGGCCGGCTTCACCCTGGCCCTGCGTGAGCGCCTGAATGCCCCGGCGATCCGCCTCGATCTGGATTGGCCGACCTACGCCGGTAAAAAACGCCATCTGCCCTGGTACCTGCTGGCGGCCAAATGCCTGGCGCAGAACGGCGTGCGCATCCTGTTGCATGGCGGTGGCGCGCACACCGCCGGGCGCTTGTATACCGAACAACTGCTGGAGCCCCTGGGCATTCCCCTGTGCCATGACTGGCAGGCGGTGAACCAGGCCCTGGACCAGGGCAACCTGGCCTTTATCCCGCTGGGTGCCTGGGCACCGCAGCTACAGCGGATGATCGACCTGCGCAACATCCTCGGCCTGCGCTCGCCGATCCATTCCCTGGCACGCATCCTCAACCCGCTGGGCGCACGTTGCGGCCTGCAAAGCATCTTCCACCCCGGCTACCAGGGCGTGCACCGCGATGCCAGCGGCCTGCTGGGGGATAACGTGATCGTGATCAAGGGCGATGGCGGCGAAATCGAGGTCAATCCAGACAGTCCCTGCCATCTTTACGGCACCACCGGCGGCGTCAGCTGGGATGAAGAATGGCCGGCACTCTCGGCCCAGCGCCATGTAAAGCCCGCCAGCCTCGATCCGCAGCAGTTGCTCGCGGTGTGGCGTGGCGAGGTGGTCGACAGCTACCCGCAACTGGCGCTGATCGCCACCATGGCCCTGGCCCTGCGCGGCCTGGGTACACCGCGCGAGCAAGCCTTCGAGCAGGCGCAGCGGTTCTGGGATGCGCGAAACAAATCGATTTAATCGATCATATACCCGCAAGCTTTGCGCTTTTTGTTCGAACTCATCGGAATAGACTGCACTCCAACGCAAAACAGCCGAGGAGAATTCGATGGGCCTGCTGATTGAAGGGCGCTGGCACGACCAGTGGTACGAGAGCAGCAAAGACGGCGCCTTCCAGCGCGAACAGGCGCAACGCCGCAACTGGGTCACGGCCGACGGCGCGCCTGGCCCCAGCGGTGAAGGCGGCTTTGCGGCCGAGGCCGGGCGCTATCACCTCTATGTATCCCTGGCCTGCCCCTGGGCCCACCGCACCCTGATCCTGCGCAAGCTCAAAGGCCTGGAAAGCCTGATCGACGTCTCCGTCGTCAGTTGGCTGATGCTGGAAAACGGCTGGACCTTCGACCAGAGCCACGGCTCCAGTGGCGACTCGCTGGATCACCTGACCTACATGCACCAGCGCTATACCGCTGAGGATCCCCACTACACCGGCCGGGTCACGGTGCCGGTGCTGTGGGACAAACAGCAGCAGCGCATTGTCAGCAACGAGTCGGCGGAGATCATCCGCATGTTCAACAGCGCCTTCGACGGCCTGACCGGCAACCGCCTCGACCTGTATCCAGAAACCTTGCGCGCAGACATCGAACAACTGAACGCGCGGATTTACCCGGCGGTGAACAACGGCGTGTACCGCGCCGGCTTCGCCACCTCACAACAGGCCTATGAACAGGCTTTTGATGATGTATTTGCCGAACTCGACTGGCTGGAGCAGCGCCTGGGAGAGCGGCGTTACCTCGCAGGCGAGTACCTGACCGAGGCCGATGTGCGCTTGTTCACTACGCTGATTCGCTTCGACGCGGTGTATTACAGCCACTTCAAATGCAACCTGCGGCGTATTGCCGACTACCCGAACCTGTCGAGCTGGCTCAGGGAAATGTACCAATGGCCGGGGATTGGCGAGACCGTGGACTTCACCCATATCAAGGGTCATTACTACGCCAGCCACCGCACCATCAACCCGACCGGCATCGTGCCCAAAGGGCCGGCGCAGGACTTCACCCGCAGCCATGATCGGCAGCGCCTGAGTGGGCGGGGAATCTTTCAGGGGAATTGATGCGGCAGTGCGTGCTCATCGCCCCCCCACTCCAGGTCATGCCCCGGAGTGGATGGGTGATGGGGTCAGACTTGAGACTGGGCGCCTTCGAACCAGGCCAGCTTTTCGCGAAGCTGGACCACTTCGCCGACGATGACCAGCGTCGGGGCATGCACTTCGTGCTCCGCCACTAGCCGTGGCAGGTCGGCCAGGGTGCCGGTAAACACCCGCTGGTTGGACGTGGTGCCCTGCTGGATCAAGGCCGCCGGGGTATCAGCTGAGCGACCGTGCTTGATCAACTGCTCGCAGATGATCGGCAAACCCACCAGGCCCATGTAGAACACCAGAGTCTGGGCGGGGCCAACCAGGTCGCTCCAGGGCAGGTCCGAAGAACCATCCTTGAGGTGCCCGGTGACAAACCGCACCGACTGCGCGTAATCGCGGTGGGTCAGCGGAATCCCGGCGTACGCCGCGCAACCGCTGGCCGCCGTGATCCCCGGCACCACCTGGAACGGGATGCCATGGGCCGCCAGTTCCTCGATCTCCTCACCGCCACGCCCGAAAATAAACGGGTCGCCGCCCTTGAGCCGCAACACGCGCTTGCCTTGCTTGGCCAGGGTCACCAGTTGCTGGTTGATCTGCTCCTGGGGCACCGCGTGGTCGGCGCGACGCTTGCCGACATACACCCGCTCGGCGTCACGCCGGCACAATTCGAGAATCGCCGGCGCCACCAGGCGGTCGTACAGCACCACATCGGCTTGCTGCATCAGGCGCAAGGCGCGAAAGGTCAGCAGGTCCGGATCACCCGGGCCGGCACCGACCAGATACACCTCACCCGGCGCATGGGGTGCTTCACCTTCGATCTTGGCGATCAGCAGGCGCTCCGCTTCTGCCCCCTGCCCGGCCAACTGGCGATCGGCAATCGGCCCCTGGAAAACATCTTCCCAGAACGCCCGACGCTGCTGCACATCTGGAAACAGACCTTTGACCTGGCTGCGAAAGCGCGCCGCCAAACCGGCCAGCTGGCCGTAGGTCGAAGGAATCCAGGTTTCCAGCTTGGCCCGGATCAGCCGTGCCAGCACCGGCGCATCGCCACCGCTGGACACCGCAATCACCAGGGGCGAACGGTCGACGATCGCCGGGAAGATCACGCTGCACAGGGCCGGCGCGTCCACCACATTGACCGGCACGCAGCGCTTGTGCGCGTCGGCGGACACCTGGGCGTTGAGCGGTTCATCGTCGGTGGCGGCAATGATCAGCACACAGCCGTCCAGGTCCGCCTCGATGTAACCGCGCACTACGCATTCGCCGCCGCTGGCAGTCACCAGTTCACGCAACTGCACTTCTATTTCAGGTGCAACAACCCGCAACAGCGCACCGGCATCGGCCAGCAGACGGGATTTGCGCAAGGCAATCTCCCCTCCACCGACGACCAACACACGACTGCCGCGCAGGTTATGGAACAGCGGCAGAAACTCCATTTAGCCGATGACCTCAAGGCCGCCCATGTAGGGTTTCAGCACGTCCGGCACACGGATCGAACCGTCGGCCTGCTGGTAGTTTTCCAGCACCGCCACCAGGGTCCGGCCCACTGCCAGGCCCGAGCCATTGAGGGTGTGCACCAGTTCCGGCTTGCCGGTTTCCGGGTTGCGGAAACGCGCCTGCATGCGACGCGCCTGGAAATCGCCGCAGTTGGAGCACGACGAGATTTCGCGGTACTTGTCCTGGCTGGGGATCCACACTTCCAGGTCATAGGTCTTGACCGCGCTGAAGCCCATGTCGCCGGTGCACAGGGCCAGGGTGCGGTAAGGCAGACCCAGCAATTGCAGGACTTTTTCGGCGTTCGCGGTCAGGCCTTCCAGCGCTTCCATCGAGGTCGAGGGCTCGACCACTTGCACCATCTCGACCTTGTCGAACTGGTGCTGACGGATCATGCCGCGGGTATCGCGACCCGAGGCCCCGGCTTCGCTGCGGAAGCATGGCGTGTGGGCCACAAACTTGATCGGCAGCAGCTTCGGATCGAGGATCTCGCCAGCCACGATGTTGGTCAGCGACACTTCGGCGGTCGGGATCAGGTACAGGTCGGCTTCGCCTTCGCGGCTGATCTTGAACAGGTCTTCCTCGAACTTCGGCAACTGGCCAGTGCCCTGCAGGGCCGGCGCTTGTACCAGATAAGGCGTGTAGGCCTCTTCGTAGCCGTGTTCGTTGATGTGCAGGTTGATCATGAACTGCGCCAGGGCGCGATGCAGGCGGGCGATCGGCCCACGCAGCAGGGCAAAACGCGCGCCGGACAGCTTGGCGGCGGTTTCGAAATCCAGCCAGCCGAACTTCTCGCCCAGGGCGACGTGGTCCTTGACCTCGAAATCGAAGACAGTCGGCGTGCCCCAACGGCGCACTTCAACGTTGCCCTCTTCATCGGCGCCCACCGGCACCGACTCGTGAGGCAGGTTGGGAATATTGAGCAGGATCGCGTCCAGCTCGGTCTGAATCCCGTCCAGCTCGACCTTGCCGCTGGCCAACTCGCCGGCCATGCGCTCGACGTCCGCCATCAACGGCGCGATGTCTTCACCGCGCTGCTTGGCCTGGCCGATGGATTTGGAGCGTGCATTGCGTTCAGCCTGCAATTGTTCGGTGCGGGTCTGGACGGTCTTGCGCTGTTCTTCCAGCGCTTCGATGCGCGCTACATCCAAGGTAAAGCCACGGGATGCCAGGCGGTCCGCTACGTCCTGAAGGTTGCTACGTAACAGTTTGGAATCGAGCATGTCGGTCTCTCGTTTATCAAAGTTTGGTCAAGGACAGGCCAGCCCAGGTCGCGAGCAGCCCGCCGAATACGCTGATGGCCAGATAACCGAAGGCTATCGGTGCTTGCCCGCTTTCCAGCAAGCGCAGCGTATCCAGGGAAAAGGATGAAAAGGTCGTCAGACCGCCTACAAAGCCGACGATCAGGCCGGCACGGATTTCGATCGGCACTTCCGGGCGCACCAGAAACAGCCCGTACAGCACGCCGATGATCAGGCAACCCAGCAGATTGACCGCCAAGGTGGCCGCATAAAAATGCCGGGGCCAGTTGGCGCTGACCCAGGTGCTGGCCGCGAAACGCAGTAATGTACCAGCGATACCGGCGACGGACACCGCAAGAATCATTCGAATCACTATTTTCTCCGCTGTTTCGGGCTGATGCGGTCAAGGGCTGCCAGGTGATTGAGCTTCTCGCCGATCTTCAGCTCCAGGCCACGGGGCACCGGCTGGTAGAACGGCTGCGGTTCGAGCTCGTCGGGAAAATAGTCTTCGCCGGCGGCGTAGGCATCCGGCTCATCGTGGGCGTAACGGTATTCGTCGCCGTACCCCAGTTGTTTCATCAACTTGGTCGGCGCATTGCGCAAATGCAGCGGTACTTCCAGCGAACCATGCTCGGCGGCGCTGCGCATGGCGGCCTTGAAGCCCATGTAGACCGCGTTGCTTTTCGGTGCGCAGGCCAGATAGGTAATGGCCTGGGCCACCGCCAACTCGCCTTCGGGGCTGCCCAGGCGCTCCTGCACGTCCCAGGCGGCCAGGCACAGGCTGAGGGCGCGCGGATCGGCGTTGCCGATGTCTTCGCTGGCCATGCGCACCACGCGCCGAGCCAGGTACAGCGGGTCGCAACCGCCGTCGAGCATGCGCGCGAACCAGTACAGGGCACCGTCGGGGTTGGAGCCACGCACCGACTTGTGCAGGGCGGAAATCTGGTCGTAAAACGCCTCACCGCCCTTGTCGAAACGCCGACGGGTGTCGCCCAGCAGGCTTTGCAGCAGGTCGACGCCGATCTCGCTGTTGTCTTCCGCCAGGTCCGAGGCGTTCTCCAACAGGTTGAGCAGACGCCGGCCATCGCCGTCGGCCGCCGACAGTAGCATCTGGAAACCTTCGTCGCTCAGGCTCAGCTGACGCTTGCCCAGGCCACGCTCTTCGCTCAGGGCGCGCTGCACCAGCTTCTTCAGGGCGGCCTCGTCCAGGCTTTTGAGCACATAGACCCGAGCCCGGGAAAGCAAGGCGTTGTTCAATTCAAAAGAAGGGTTTTCAGTGGTGGCACCGATGAAAATCAGCGTGCCATCTTCGACATAAGGCAGGAAGGCGTCTTGTTGCGACTTGTTGAAACGGTGCACTTCGTCAACAAAGAGGATGGTCCGGCGACCGTATTGACCAGCCTGTTGCTTGGCGATTTCCACCGCCTGGCGGATCTCCTTGACCCCGGCCAGCACTGCCGAGACCGTTTCGAAGTGCGCATCCGAGACTTCCGCCAGCAGCCGCGCCAGGGTGGTTTTACCCACCCCTGGCGGGCCCCAGAAAATCATCGAATGCAGGGCGCCCTGCTCCAGGGCTTCGCGCAGAGGCTTGCCCCGGGCCAACAGGTGTTCCTGACCGACGTACTCATCCAGGTTGGCCGCGCGCAAGCGGGCGGCCAGGGGCTGAGCGATCGGGGCACTACGAAACAGGTCCATGGCGTACCTTTGCAACCTCTTGTATGACTAGCCGCTTATTCCTGGATCACGTCGGCACCCTTGGGGATGTCGAACTTGAACTTGGAAGCCGGGATCGGCTCGTTGGCCTTGACGCCGGTGAACAGGATATTGGTGCGCTGGCCGACACTGTCGATCAGTTGCATGTCGTTGACCATGCCGTTGCGGAATGACAGGCGCAGGCTGTCGAACAGGGTGTCCTTGGTTTTCGGCTTGAGGGTGAAGTCGATCACCCCGCCGGCTTCCTTGGCGCTGATATCGAAGCTTTCGCTGATCTTCGACACATCACCGGACAGCAGCAGGGCCGGAGTCTGGGTCAGGCGCTGATCGAGCTTCTTGATGGTCACCTGCTCCAGGTCCGGGTCCCACAGCGAAACCTTCTTGCCGTCGGACACCATCAGTTGTTCCTGTGGCGCGTCGGTGTGCCAGTAAAACAGCCCCGGGCGTTGCAGCGACATTTCGCCAGCCGTTTCCTGCAACTGGGTGCCACCGCCATCCAGGGTCAGCTGGGAGAAGCGTGCAGTCAGGGTCTGGGATTTTTCCAACAGCTGGGTCAGACGTGCTACATCCTTGTCGTCAGCGTGAGCCGAGAGCGTGGTCAAAGCCAAAACCGGCAGCAACATCATGCGGATAAGACGCATGGGAGTCCTCTTAAAATTGCGTGGGATTATCGGCGGCGTGCCATCACGCCGCGTCGATTCAATTCGATGCTCAGTCGCGCATCGGGCCCGGCGCCAATACTTCGCGCGAGCCATTGGTGTTCATCGCGGTGACCACACCAGCCATTTCCATGGACTCGATCATGCGTGCGGCGCGGTTGTAGCCGATCTTGAGCTTGCGCTGCACCGCCGAGATCGAAGCCCGGCGGCTTTCCAGGACGAACTGCACCGCCTCGTCGTACAGCGCGTCGGTTTCAGCATCATCGCTGTCACCGCCACTGCCACCGTCAAAGCCGCTGCCCGCCTCTTCGACACCGTTGAGGATGTCGTCGTTGTATTCAGGCGCGCCACGCAGTTTCCAGGCTTCCACCACGCGGTGCACTTCATCATCGGAGACGAATGCGCCGTGGACCCGGATCGGCAGGCTGGTCCCCGGCGGCATGTAGAGCATGTCGCCGTGACCCAGCAGTTGTTCGGCACCGCCCTGGTCGATGATGGTCCGCGAGTCGATCTTGCTCGACACCTGGAACGCCATGCGGGTCGGAATGTTGGCCTTGATCAGACCGGTAATCACGTCCACCGAAGGCCGCTGAGTGGCGAGGATCAGGTGGATACCGGCAGCACGGGCCTTCTGTGCGATCCGCGCGATCAGCTCTTCGACCTTCTTGCCGACAATCATCATCATGTCGGCGAATTCGTCGACCACCACCACGATGGTTGGCAGCTTGACCAGCAGCGGCGCCTCGTCGTGGATGCTCTCGCGGTTGTACAGCGGGTCGGTCAGCGGTGTACCGGCATCCTGGGCTTCCTTGACCTTGGCATTGAAGCCCGACAGGTTGCGTACGCCCATCTTCGCCATCAATTTGTAGCGCCGCTCCATCTCGGCCACGCTCCAGCGCAGCGCGTTGGCGGCGTCCTTCATGTCGGTCACTACCGGGCACAGCAGGTGCGGAATGCCTTCGTAGATCGACAGCTCGAGCATTTTCGGGTCGATCATGATCAGCTTGGCGTCTTCCGGGCCGGACTTGAACAGGATCGACAGGATCATCGCGTTCACCCCCACCGACTTACCGGAACCGGTGGTACCGGCCACCAGCAGGTGAGGCATTTTCGCCAGGTCGGTGATGACCGGACGGCCGCCAATGTCATGACCCAGGGCCAATGTCACCGGGGATTTGAAGTTGTCGTATTCCGGGGTCGACAGCACTTCGGAGAAGCGCACGATCTGCCGATCCTCGTTGGGAATCTCGATGCCCACGGTGGTTTTGCCGGGGATCACTTCGACCACCCGCACACTGGTCACCGCCAGGGAACGCGCCAGGTCCTTGGCCAGGTTGGCGATGCGGCTGACCTTGACCCCGGCCGCCGGCTGGATTTCGTAACGGGTAATGACCGGGCCCGGGTGAATCGAATCCACCGACACCTCGACCCCGAACTCCTTGAGTTTGATTTCCAGCAGGTGGCCGACCGCCGCCAAGGATTCGGGGGAATAGTTGAGCTGTTTCTTTTCTGCCGGGTCGAGGATGGAAATAGGTGGCAGCGTGCCTTCAACGGCGCTGTCGACGAACAGCGGCACTTGCTTCTCTTTCTGCACGCGCTTGCTCGGTTCCGCCGCTTTCGGCGGAGCGGGGGCGATGACCGGCGGCACCTGTTTCTCGCGCTCGGACATGTGCTTGCTCAGGGCCTGCTCGCGCTCGATCAGGCGCTCCTTGACCTTGGCCTGCTCGCGCTTGTCGGTCACGGTTGGGGCCACGACTTCGTCGACCCGGGCATCCACTTCGCGCAACTGGGCCACCAGTTGCTTGCGCTCGGTACGGGCCGCCCACCAGCGATTGGCTGCGCCCTGGAACAGTTCGAACAGGTCGAGGGTGATCTTGCCCGTGACGTCCATGACCTTGAACCACGACAGATCGGTGAACACAGTGAGGCCAAACAGGAACAGCGCGATAAACATCAGGGTGCTGCCCTGGATGTTCAGTGCGTTTTTGGCCAGGTCGCCCAGGCTTTCGCCCAGCGCCCCACCCGCCCCGGCCGGCAAGCCGGTGGCAGCGTGAAAATGGATATGGGCCAAGGCGGCGCCGGACAACACCAGGAACACCAGGCCGATCAGGCGCCAGGAAAACAGCCAGCCGCTCCACTGCCAGGGTTCATGCCGTTGACGGAAGATCTGATAAGTCTTGATCGCCAATAACAGCGGGAAGATATAGGCGAAATAACCCAACACCATAAACAGGATATCAGCGCTGTATGAACCGGCAGGGCCACCGAAGTTCTGCACATCTTCGATCTTGCTGTTATGGCTCCAGCCCGGATCGTCCTTGCCATAGGTCAACAATGCCATCATCAAAAACAGGCATAAGGCACCAATGGCGATCAATGCACCTTCCTTGAGCCGGTAGTGCAATTGCTGACGCCAGAGCGGGACTACTGTTTTAGGTGTTGCGGTGGATTTCTTCAAAACGCGTCTTTTCCTGCGCCTACGGCGCGTCCAACTGATGATTGACTACAAAATACTGCTCGAACGAGCAGGTAAATAAAGTTGATTGGCCTGACTGGGGCTACTTTTAACACTCTGCCCCGGGATCCTGAAACAGGGCAATTCTGAATATCTTGATACATACCGGCATTGTACGGGTTTGCTCGCTTCATGCCACGCTGGTACATCCTCGGTTTAGCATAACCAACGGCACTTTACGCACTATTCAATTTGAGCATGCATTGCCTTTTGTGACAAAGGCTTATGAGGTGTTTTTATGAACCAAACGAAGCATTCACGCCTGATTATTCTGGGCTCCGGCCCTGCCGGTTACAGTGCTGCCGTGTATGCCGCCCGGGCCAACCTCAAGCCGACTGTCATTACCGGCCTGCAGGCCGGAGGACAATTGACCACCACCACCGAAGTCGACAACTGGCCCGGTGACGTCGAAGGCCTGACCGGCCCGGTGCTGATGGAACGCATGCAAAAACATGCCGAGCGCTTTGATACCGAGATCGTCTACGACCACATCCACACGGCCAAGTTGCAGCAGCGACCGTTTATCCTGATCGGCGACAGCGGCACCTACAGCTGCGACGCACTGATCATTGCCACCGGTGCATCGGCCCAATACCTGGGGCTGCCGTCGGAAGAAGCCTTCGCCGGCAAGGGGGTATCGGCCTGCGCCACCTGCGACGGGTTCTTCTACCGCAACCAGGTAGTCGCTGTGGTCGGGGGCGGCAATACCGCCGTGGAAGAAGCACTGTATCTGTCGAACATCGCCAAGGAAGTGCACCTGGTGCATCGGCGCGACAAGCTGCGCTCGGAGAAAATCCTGCAGGACAAATTGTTCGAGAAAGCCGCCAACGGCAATATCCGCCTGCACTGGAATCAGAACCTGGATGAAGTGCTGGGGGATGCCAGCGGCGTGACCGGTGCCCGCCTGCGGGACAGCCTGAGCGGCGCCACCCACGAGCTGGAGCTGGCCGGAGTCTTTATCGCCATTGGCCACAAGCCCAACACAGACCTCTTCCAGGGCCAACTGGAGATGCGTGACGGCTACCTGCTGGTCAGGGGCGGCAGTGAGGGCAATGCCACCGCTACCGGCATCGAGGGGGTGTTCGCGGCCGGCGACGTTGCCGACCATGTCTACCGCCAGGCCATTACCTCAGCCGGGGCCGGCTGCATGGCGGCGCTAGACGCCGAGAAATTTCTCGACGACAACTAAGCGCTCGTCCTACGCTTGGGGCGGGCCTTCGCGGCCCGCCACCGCCCTCCCCTTCCGCAAGTTTGAATACCATGCTGACCTGGCTCCAACGCAACACCCTTGATTTCCCTCCTCTGGAAAAGGCCATGCGCGACCCCAACGGCCTGCTGGCAGCTGGCGGCGACTTGTCCGCCGATCGGTTGATCCAGGCCTATCGCCATGGCTGTTTTCCTTGGTTTTCCGAAGGCCAGCCCATTCTCTGGTGGTCGCCGGACCCGCGCACCGTGCTGTTTCCGCAGGAACTGCATGTGTCCCGCAGCCTCAACAAGCTGCTGCGCCAGCAACGCTACCGCGTCACCTTCGATCAGGACTTCGCCGCGGTCATCAGCGCCTGCGCCGCGCCGCGCGACTATGCCGATGGCACCTGGATCACCGACGCCATGCAGCTGGCCTACCTGCAGTTGCATGCACGGGGCTACGCCCATTCGGTGGAAGTCTGGGACCAGGACGAACTGGTCGGCGGGTTGTACGGCTTGGCGATGGGCCAGCTTTTTTTTGGCGAGTCAATGTTCAGCCGAGCCGACAATGCATCGAAATTCGGCTTTGCCACCCTGGTCAAACACCTCCATGAATGGGGATTTGTGCTGATCGACTGCCAGATGCACACCAGCCACCTGCAAAGCCTGGGCGCCCGAGCCATCACCCGCAGTGACTTTGCCGGCTATCTGCGCCAGCACCTGGATCAGCCCAGCCGCGCCACGTGGGTTTGCTGAGCGATTTTTGCACCTGTGGCTTACACTTAATTCAAAGCTTATTCCGAGGGTTGACTCATGACCGAGTTGGCGCGTTTGAAGTTCTATGCCACTCAACCCCACTCTTGCAGCTACCTGCCCGATGAACAGGCCACCACCCTGTTTCTCGATCCTAGCCAGCCAATGGATGTGCATGTCTACGCAGACCTGTCGGAAATGGGCTTTCGCCGCAGTGGCGACCACCTGTATCGCCCGCATTGCCAGAACTGCAACGCCTGCGTTCCCGCACGCATCCCCGTCGCGCAGTTTTTGCCCAATCGCCAGCAGAAACGCATTCTCAAGCGCAACAGCGAACTGAGCGTGAAAGCGGTCAAACCTGCATTCAGCGAAGAATATTTCGAGCTGTACCGCCGCTACATCGAACAGCGCCATGCCGATGGCGATATGTTCCCGCCCAGCCGCGATCAGTTTTCCACGTTCCTGGTGCGCGACCTGCCGTTCTCCCGCTTCTACGAATTCCGCCTCGAAGGTCGCCTGCTGGCCGTGGCGGTGACCGATTTGCTGCCTAATGGCTTGTCGGCGGTCTACACCTTTTACGAACCGGACGAAGAGCGTCGCAGCCTGGGACGCTACGCGATCCTCTGGCAGATCGGCGAAGCCCTGCGCCTGGGGCTGGAGGCGGTCTACCTCGGCTACTGGATCAAAAACTGCAAAAAGATGAACTATAAGACCCAATATCGCCCTATCGAGCTGCTGATTAACCAGAGATGGGCAACCCTCAGCTAGAAGGTCTTGGCTTAAACCCCATTTTTCGGGCACAATGCACGCCGCTTTTGCCTGGCGCAGTTGCACCGGGCCATTCATTGGATACCGAGGGCTTTACTGCATGTCGAAAGAAGACAGCTTCGAAATGGAAGGCACTGTCGTCGACACCCTGCCCAACACCATGTTTCGTGTGGAGTTGGAAAATGGGCACGTCGTAACCGCGCATATCTCCGGCAAGATGCGCAAGAACTACATTCGTATTCTTACCGGTGACAAAGTGCGCGTCGAGCTGACGCCCTATGACTTGAGCAAAGGGCGCATCACTTACCGCGCTCGCTAAGCAAGTCAATACAAGACGCCCGGTTATGCCGGGCGTTTTTGTTCGCGTCGAGAAAACTTGGCAGGCGCCGGAACGACTTACCCCGCGCAGATCAATACGCCGCGCATGCACAAACCCCAGATAGCACAAAGGCACCTTGCGGTGCCTTTGGCTGTTTTACATCGATTGCGATCACGCCATTTCTGCGGTGGTCTCGAAGTCGAAGGTCAGCTCGCCGTCCTTGATGTCGATGTGAACCACACCGCCATGATCGGCCAACTCGCCAAACAGGATCTCCTCCGCCAGCGGACGCTTGATCTTGTCCTGGATCAAACGCGCCATTGGCCGCGCGCCCATGGTCACATCGTAACCACCCGCCGCCAGCCAGCTGCGAGCAGCATCGGTCACTTCCAGCTGCACGCGCTTGTCTTCCAACTGCGCCTGAAGCTCGGTAAGGAACTTGTCCACCACACTTTTGATGACCTCATGACTGAGGCGACCAAATTGGATAATGGTGTCCAGGCGGTTGCGGAACTCCGGCGTGAAGCTCTTCTTGATCACTTCCATGGCATCGGAAGAGTGATCCTGATGAGTGAAGCCGATCGAGGCCCGCGCGGCCGTTTCAGCACCGGCGTTGGTGGTCATGATCACGATCACGTTACGGAAGTCAGCCTTGCGCCCGTTGTTATCGGTCAGGGTGCCGTGGTCCATCACCTGCAACAGCAGGTTGAAGACTTCCGGATGCGCCTTCTCGATCTCATCGAGCAGCAATACGCAATGCGGCTGCTTGGTAATCGCTTCGGTCAGCAAGCCGCCCTGGTCGAAACCGACATAGCCGGGAGGTGCACCGATCAAGCGCGATACGGTGTGGCGCTCCATGTACTCGGACATGTCGAAACGAACCAGCTCGATCCCCAGCGCCTTGGCCAACTGCCGCGCCGCTTCGGTCTTGCCCACCCCGGTAGGACCGGCGAACAGGAAGGAACCGACAGGCTTGTCCGGCGACTTGAGGCCCGCACGGGACAGCTTGATGGCGGTAGACAGCGAGTCGATCGCCGCATCCTGACCGAAGACCGTCAGTTTCAGGTCGCGCTCAAGATTACGTAACAGCTCCTTGTCGGAACTGGTGACGTGCTTCGGAGGAATACGCGCAATTTTCGCGACGATATCTTCCACCTGCGGCACTTCAATACGTTTGACGCGCTTTTCGACCGGTTGCAGGCGCTGATAGGCACCCGCCTCGTCGATCACATCAATGGCTTTGTCCGGCATGTGCCGATCATTGATGTAGCGTGACGCCAACTCGGCGGCAGCTCGCAGCGCTTCATCGCTGTACTCGATGCCGTGGTGCTGCTCGAAGCGCCCTTTAAGGCCACGCAGGATACCGATGGTGTCTTCAACCGAAGGTTCGGACACATCGACTTTCTGGAAGCGCCGCGCCAAGGCACGGTCCTTCTCGAAGATCCCACGGAACTCCTGGAAGGTGGTCGAGCCAATGCAACGAATATCGCCCGAGGACAGCAGCGGTTTCAGCAGATTGGAGGCATCCATCACGCCGCCAGACGCTGCACCCGCACCAATAATGGTGTGGATTTCGTCGATAAACAGGATCGCTTGTGGGCGTTTTTTCAACTCGCCAAGCAACGCCTTGAAGCGCTTCTCGAAGTCGCCACGGTATTTGGTCCCGGCCAGCAAAGCGCCCAGGTCCAGGGAATAAACCACGCTATTGGCCAACAGATCAGGCACCTGATTGTCGACGATACGCTTGGCCAGGCCCTCGGCGATGGCAGTCTTGCCGACACCCGCCTCACCCACCAGCAACGGGTTGTTCTTGCGACGACGCGCAAGGATCTGAGCCACCCGTTCAACCTCAAGCTCACGCCCCACCAACGGATCGATTCGACCCTGGCGTGCGAGTTCATTGAGATTACTGGCATAGGCATCCAGAGGATTGCCCGAAGAAGAAGACTCACCACCCTCTTCGTCCTGCATATCTTGCTCACCTTCAGAGTGATCGCCATGCCCCGGCACCTTGGAGATGCCATGGGCGATGTAGTTGACGACGTCGATGCGGGCAACGCTCTGCTGTTTCAGCAGGAACACGGCCTGACTCTCTTGCTCACTGAAGATTGCGACCAGCACATTGGCGCCGGTCACTTCCCGCTTGCCCGAGCTCTGTACATGGAAGACAGCACGCTGCAATACCCGCTGAAAGCCCAGAGTTGGCTGGGTTTCACGATCCTCGTCATGCACGGGGATCAATGGCGTGGTGGAGTCGATGAACTCCTGCAGATCATGCTTGAGTTTGTCGAGGTTAGCTCCGCAGGCACGTAAAACAGTGGCGGCGGCCTCATTATCTAAAAGAGCCAACAAAAGGTGCTCAACCGTCATGAACTCATGACGCTTCGAGCGGGCCTCCTTGAAGGCGAGATTGAGGGTGACTTCGAGCTCGCGGTTTAACATAGCTTCACCTCATACCCAAGTGGTCGGCGTTAACCGTCCTTCTCGATTTCACAGAGTAGCGGATGCTGGCTTTCCCTGGCGTACTGGTTGACCTGCATGGCCTTGGTCTCGGCGATGTCGCGGGTAAACACTCCACATACTGCCCGTCCTTCTGTGTGAACGGCCAGCATTACCTTGGTCGCCAGCTCGCGATTCAGGTTAAAAAACACCTCGAGCACTTCGACGACGAAATCCATCGGCGTGTAGTCATCATTGAACAAAACCACCTTGTACATCGGCGGCGCCTGCAATGCAGGCTTAGCTTCCTGTACAGCCAAGCCAGCGGAATCGTCGTCGTGTAGATCCGGGCGATCCTGATTGAATGTTAGTCGAATCTGGCTGAATGCATGCATGGAAAGAAAGGTTCGTTAGTTGTGCAAATACAGTGGTGGGGGCACCTCGGGACGATTTCAACTCCGACCGCCGGGTCACCTTGACTATCGGCAAAACGGTGTTACAACCAATAGAGCCCACATTGGGTAAAAAAGGTCCGCGCAGTCAACCTTATTTATCAGGTCCCAGTGCGGATGAACGGATGATACTCCAGTGATGGAGTCTGTTGCAGAGGGATATGAGTATGGCAAGCGGCAAGGTCAAGTGGTTCAACAATGCCAAGGGCTACGGTTTTATCAACGAGGAAGGCAAGAGCGACGACCTTTTTGCCCATTACTCGGCCATCGACATGGATGGCTATAAAACCCTGAAAGCCGGGCAGCCCGTGAGCTTCGAGATCATTCAAGGCCCCAAGGGCTTGCATGCCGTGAAGATTACCGAGCTCAAGCTTCCAGGCGAAACCAGCCATGAAACACAGCAGGAAACAGCCTTGAGCTGAGACTCGCCAGCATCCGGACATAAAAAAACCGGCCGACTCAAGGGATTGAGTCGGCCGGTTTTGTTTTACCCGTCAATCACTCACATATGCGAGATCAGCGCATCACCGAACGCGGAAGACGACAGCAGCTTGGCACCGTCCATCAGACGCTCGAAGTCATAGGTCACGGTCTTGGCCGAGATGGCGCCGTTGGTGCCCTTGATGATCAGGTCGGCCGCTTCGGTCCAGCCCAGGTGGCGCAGCATCATTTCTGCGGAAAGAATCAGCGAACCCGGGTTCACCTGGTCTTTACCCGCATACTTCGGTGCAGTGCCGTGGGTAGCCTCGAACATGGCGATGGTGTCGGACAGGTTGGCGCCTGGCGCGATACCGATCCCCCCCACTTCCGCCGCCAGGGCGTCGGACAGGTAGTCACCGTTGAGGTTGAGGGTTGCGATCACATCGTATTCGGCCGGGCGCAGCAGGATCTGCTGGAGCATGGCGTCGGCGATGGCGTCCTTGACGATAACGTTCTTGCCGGTTTTAGGGTTCTTGAACTGCATCCACGGGCCGCCGTCGAGCAGGGTCGCGCCGAACTCTTCGGCCGCCACTTCGTAGGCCCATTCCTTGAAGGCACCTTCGGTGAACTTCATGATGTTGCCTTTGTGCACGATGGTCAGCGAGTCGCGGTCATTGTCGACCACGTACTGCAGCGCCTTGCGCGCCAGGCGCTTGGTGCCCTGCAGGGAAACCGGCTTGACGCCGATGCCGCAGTTTTCGTCGAAACGGATCTTGGTGACGCCCATTTCTTCTTTAAGGAACTTGATGACCTTGGTCGCTTCCGGGGAACCGGCTTTCCACTCGATGCCGGCGTAAATGTCTTCCGAGTTCTCACGGAAGATGGTCATGTCGACGTCGCCTGGTTTTTTCACCGGGCTTGGCACACCTTCGAACCAGCGCACTGGGCGCAGGCAGACATAAAGGTCGAGCTGCTGGCGCAGGGCCACGTTCAGGGAACGGATACCACCACCAACCGGCGTGGTCAGCGGGCCCTTGATGGACACCACGTAATCCTTGACTGCGTCCAGGGTTTCCTGAGGGAGCCAGGTGTCCTGGTCGTACACTTGAGTAGCCTTCTCGCCGGCATAAACCTCCATCCAGGAAATTTTGCGCTCGCCGCCGTAAGCCTTCTTAACAGCAGCATCTACAACCTTGATCATGACCGGGCTGATATCAACGCCAATACCATCACCTTCAATAAAAGGGATGATCGGGTTGTTAGGAACATTGAGAGAATGGTCTGCATTGACGGTGATTTTGTCGCCGACTGCTGGAACCTGAATCTTCTTGTATCCCATGCTGAACTCCGTTGTGTGGATTGAACATCTGGCTGCGTTCGAGCGTACCCCAGTTGAATCTGCACGGAAACCTCAGCTTCCCGTCATCTGCCGGGAAGTTGCACAGTTCGCCGCGTACAAGCCTGAAATCAAAGGGAAAAGCGCCAAACTTGAGCACATCGGTCGACTCTACGCCCCCACCGCGCCTGCGACCTTTAGACCAATGGACGAGTAGCGCCCTCTATGAACCATCGGCGTTTTGCCAGCTACCTATGTATAATGCCGCCGCTGACCACAGAGTCACGACGGCTGACCTCTCTAAGACGAGGCTTTCCGCCCGAAAAGCCGAGCTGTTACCGCAGCTCACCCGCTTGACGCTCGACTGATGCACCCAACATCACCGCGAAGAAATCTCGACATTCGGCTCATGGACGACTTTGAACGAACGCGCTTACCCGGCGCACCTCGAGTTTCTGCGCACGCTTTAGCAAAGAAGAGAGTTAATCCGAATATGCCCACCCGTTCGAAGATCATCTATACCTTCACCGACGAAGCCCCTGCACTCGCCACCTACTCACTGCTGCCTATCGTAGAAGCCTTCACCGCTTCCGCTGATATTGCCGTGGAAACCCGCGACATCTCGCTGGCTGGCCGCATCCTCGCAAGCTTCCCCGAGCAACTGGGCGCCAAAGCCGTGCCGGACCACCTCGCCGAACTGGGCGACCTGGCCGTCACGCCGGAAGCCAACATCATCAAGCTGCCGAACATCAGTGCCTCGGCGCCACAGCTGCAAGCCGCGATCAAAGAGCTGCAGGACCAGGGTTATGCCCTGCCGGACTACCCGGAGACCGTCACCAGCGACGCCGACAAAGAAACCAAGGCCCGTTACGACAAGGTCAAGGGCAGCGCGGTAAACCCGGTACTGCGTGAAGGCAACTCCGACCGTCGCGCCCCACTGTCGGTCAAGAACTACGCGCGCAAGCACCCGCACAAAATGGGCGCCTGGGCCAAAGACTCCAAGTCCCACGTGGCTCACATGAGCAATGGCGACTTCTACGGCAGCGAAAAAGCCGCCCTGATCGAAGCCGCCGACAGCGTTAAAATCGAGCTGATCGCTCAAGACGGCACCCACACCGTCCTGAAAGAAAAAACCGCCGTGCAAGCCGGCGAGATCCTCGATTGCGCCGTCATGAGCAAAAAGGCCCTGCGCGCCTTTGTCGCCGCCGAAATCGAAGACGCCAAGAAACAAGGCGTGCTGCTGTCGGTGCACCTCAAAGCCACCATGATGAAAGTCTCCGACCCGATCATGTTTGGTCAGATCGTTGCCGAGTTCTACCAGGACGCCCTGGCCAAGCACGCTGACGTACTGAAAGAAATCGGCTTCAACCTGAACAACGGTATCGGCGACCTGTACGCCCGTATCAAGGCCCTGCCAGCCGAGCAGCAGGCGCAGATCGAAGCTGACATCCAGGCCGTATACGCCGCACGCCCTTCCCTGGCGATGGTCAACTCCGACAAAGGCATCACCAACCTGCACGTGCCGAGCGACGTAATCGTTGACGCCTCGATGCCGGCCATGATCCGTGACTCCGGCAAAATGTGGGGCACCGACGGCCAACTGCACGACACCAAGGCACTGATCCCGGATCGCTGCTACGCCACCATCTACCAGGCGGTGATCGAAGACTGCAAGCAACACGGCGCCTTCGACCCAACCACCATGGGCAGCGTGCCGAACGTCGGCCTGATGGCGAAAAAAGCCGAAGAGTACGGCTCCCACGACAAGACATTCCAGATCAAGGCTGACGGCGTGGTTCGCGTCACCGACGGCAAGGGCAACCTGCTGCTGGAACAGAAAGTCGAAGCTGGCGACATCTTCCGCATGTGCCAGACCAAAGACGCGCCGATCCAGGACTGGGTCAAGCTGGCCGTCAACCGTGCTCGCGCCAGCGCCACTCCGGCCATCTTCTGGCTGGACCCAATGCGCGCCCACGACGGCGTGATGATCGAGAAAGTTCAGGCTTACCTGAAGGATCACGACACCACCGGCCTCGACATCCGCGTGATGTCGCCGGTAGAAGCCATGAGCTTCACCCTGGCCCGCACCCGCGAAGGCAAGGACACCATCTCGGTCACCGGCAACGTGCTGCGCGACTACCTGACCGACCTGTTCCCGATCATGGAACTGGGCACCAGCGCCAAGATGCTGTCGATCGTGCCACTGATGAACGGCGGCGGCCTGTTCGAAACCGGCGCCGGCGGTTCGGCTCCGAAGCACGTGCAACAGCTGCTGGAAGAAAACTTCCTGCGCTGGGACTCCCTGGGTGAATTCCTGGCCCTGGCCGCTTCCCTGGAGCATCTGGGCAACACCTACAACAACCCCAAGGCGCTGGTACTGGCCAAGACCCTGGACCAGGCCACCGGCCAGTTCCTGGACAACAACAAGTCGCCTTCGCGCAAAGTCGGCAACATCGACAACCGCGGCAGCCACTTCTACCTGGCGCTGTACTGGGCTCAAGCCCTGGCGGCCCAGACCGAAGACGCCGCACTGCAAGCGCAGTTCAGCACCCTGGCCAAGACCCTGACCGAGAACGAGGCAACCATCGTTGCCGAGCTCAATGCGGTCCAGGGCAAGCCCGTGGACATCGGCGGCTACTACAGCGCCAAGCCTGAGCTGGTGAGCAAGGCCATGCGCCCAAGCGCCACCCTCAACGCGGCCATCGCTGCGCTGGTGTAAGCAAGACCGAACCCACAAACCCCGGCCGCGCGCCGGGGTTTGTGCTTCTGGCACCTTTTCAGGAGCATCTTTCATGGAATGGCAACCCCACATCACCGTCGCCACCATTGTCGAAGACAACGGCCGCTTCCTGTTCGTCGAGGAATATCAGGATGAACAAGCCGTACTCAACCAGCCCGCCGGGCACCTGGATCCCAACGAGAGCCTGTCCCAGGCCGCCGTGCGCGAAACCCTGGAAGAAACCGGTTGGGACGTGGAGCTGATCGGCGTCGTCGGCCTCTACCTCTATACCGCCCCCAGCAACGGGGTGACCTACCAGCGTGTGTGCTTCGCCGCCAAGCCGCTCAAACATCACCCGGACTATCAGCTGGATGACGGCATAATCGGCCCGCGCTGGTTGACCCGTGACGAACTGCTCGAACAACGCGCACACTGGCGCAGCGAGCTGATCATCCGTTGTGTCGATGATTACCTGGGCGGCCAACTGCACAGCCTTGAGCTGATTCGCCCGGCGCTTTAACCGCAGTTTTAGCCTTGCAGGCCTCAGCCTGTTAGAATCGCGTCCTTTTTCAAGACACCCATTGAATTCCTATGCGTGATCCAGCCCCTTCTGACACCCAAAAGAAGCGCGTCATCGTCGGCATGTCCGGCGGCGTGGATTCTTCCGTTTCCGCCCTCCTGCTGATCGAGCAGGGCTACCAGGTGGAAGGCCTGTTCATGAAGAACTGGGAGGAAGACGACGGAACGGAATACTGCACCGCCATGGACGACCTCGCGGACGCCCAGGCCGTGTGCGACAAGATTGGCATCAAGCTGCACACCGCCAACTTCGCCGCCGAGTACTGGGACAACGTGTTCGAACACTTCCTGGCCGAATATAAAGCCGGACGCACGCCGAACCCGGACATCCTCTGCAACCGGGAAATCAAGTTCAAGGCGTTCCTCGACTACGCCATGATGCTCGGCGCCGACCTGATCGCCACCGGCCACTATGTGCGCCGTCGCGACCTCGACGGCCGTACCGAATTGCTCAAGGGCCTGGACCCGAACAAGGACCAGAGCTACTTCCTGCACGCCGTCGGCGGCGAACAGATCGCCAAGACCCTGTTCCCCGTAGGCGAGCTGGAAAAACCCGAAGTTCGCGCCATTGCCGAGAAACACGACCTGGCCACGGCCAAGAAAAAGGACTCCACCGGCATCTGCTTTATCGGCGAACGCCGTTTCAGCGACTTCCTCAAGCAGTACCTGCCCGCCCAGCCCGGTGAAATCAAAACCACCGAAGGTGAAATCATCGGCCGTCACCACGGCCTGATGTACCACACCATCGGCCAGCGCCAGGGTCTGGGCATTGGCGGTCTGAAAGACGCCAGCGACGAGCCGTGGTACGTGCTGCTCAAGGACCTGGAGCACAACGAGCTGATCGTCGGCCAGGGCAATGACCACCCATGGCTGTTCTCCCGCGCCCTGCTCGCCTCCGAGATCTACTGGGTCAACCCGGTCGACCTCAGCGAACCACGGCGCCTGACAGCCAAAGTCCGCTATCGCCAGGGCGACCAGCCCTGCACCCTGGAAAAAACCGCCAACGGCTATCGCGCAACCTTCGACGACCCGCAGCGCGCGGTGACCCCAGGCCAATCCGTGGTGTTCTATGACGGCGAAATTTGCCTGGGTGGTGGCGTGATCGAAGTAGCAGAGCCTTGGAGCAGCAAGGCATGAGCCCGACTCAGGAGCAATTGACGGCGCTGGGCGGCGTGTTTCTGGCAGCGGTCCTGGTCGACAAGATCGCCAAGACCGGCCAGGTCACCGAAGCCGGCCTGAGCTGCATGCTCGGCAGCTTGCTGATCCGCGACCCCAAGGACACCCTGGAAGTCTACGGCGGCGACGACATCAACCTGCGCGAAGGCTATCGCGCACTGATCGGCGCCCTGGAGCGCGACCCCAGCACTCTGCAGCGCGAGCCCCTGCGTTACGCGCTGTCGATGCTCGGCCTTGAGCGGCAACTGGCCAAGCGCGAAGACCTGCTGGAGACCATCGGCAAGCGCCTGCCGCAGATCCAATCCCAGGTAGAGCACTTCGGCCCAGCCCATGAAAACGTGATCGCCGCCTGCGGCGCGCTGTATCAGGACACCTTGAGCACCCTGCGCCAGCGGATCCAGGTGCACGGCGACATGCGCAACCTGCAGCAGCCGAGCAACGCCTCGAAAATCCGCGCCCTGCTGCTGGCCGGGATCCGCTCGGCACGCCTGTGGCGCCAATTAGGCGGCCATCGCTGGCAGCTGGTCATCAGCCGTCGCAAATTGCTCAAAGAGCTTTATCCGTTGATGCGCAGCAGCTGAGCTGCGCCCGCAAGTGCTGTTTGCACGTCGTTACGCGTAAGACGCTGGTCAGTTGGCAACGGACCAGCGGTTTTTTTCATGTATGATACGCGCCCCATTTCGTTGCCCGACTGTCCGAGAACACCCCATGCAGCTTTCTTCGCTCACTGCGGTTTCCCCTGTTGACGGCCGCTACGCCGGCAAAACCCAGGCCCTGCGCCCTATTTTCAGCGAGTACGGCCTGATCCGTGCCCGCGTCCTGGTTGAAGTGCGCTGGCTCCAGCGCCTGGCCGCTCACCCTGCAATTGGCGAAGTGCCGGCGTTCTCTGCCGAAGCCAACGCCGTGCTGAATGCCCTGGCCGAAAACTTCGCCCTGGAGCACGCCGAGCGCGTCAAGGAAATCGAGCGCACCACCAACCACGACGTCAAAGCCATTGAGTACCTGCTCAAGGAACAGGCTGCCAAGCTGCCTGAACTGGCCAATGTCAGCGAATTCATCCACTTTGCCTGCACCAGCGAGGACATCAACAACCTGTCCCACGCCCTGATGCTGCGCGAAGGCCGTGATGAAGTGATGCTGCCACTGATGCGCCAGACTGCCGACGCCATCCGCGAGCTGGCCATCCGCTTCGCCGATGTACCGATGCTGTCGCGCACCCACGGCCAACCGGCTTCGCCGACTACCCTGGGCAAAGAACTGGCGAACGTGGTGTACCGCCTTGAGCGCCAAATCGCCCAGGTCGCTGCCGTTCCGCTGCTGGGCAAGATCAACGGCGCCGTAGGCAACTACAACGCACACTTGTCGGCCTACCCGGAAATCGACTGGGAAGAGAACGCCCGCGCCTTTATCGAAGACGAGCTGGGCCTGGGCTTCAACCCCTACACCACCCAGATTGAGCCGCACGACTATATTGCCGAGCTGTTCGATGCCATTGCCCGCTTCAACACCATCCTGATCGACTTCGATCGCGATATCTGGGGCTACATCTCCCTGGGCTACTTCAAGCAGCGCACCATCGCTGGCGAAATCGGCTCGTCGACCATGCCGCACAAGGTCAACCCGATCGACTTCGAAAACTCCGAAGGCAACCTGGGCATCGCCAACGCGCTGTTCCAGCACCTGGCGAGCAAGCTGCCGATTTCCCGCTGGCAGCGTGACCTGACCGACTCCACCGTACTGCGCAACCTCGGCGTCGGCTTTGCCCACAGCGTGATCGCTTATGAAGCCAGCCTCAAAGGCATCAGCAAGCTGGAGCTCAACGCACAGAAAATCGCTGCCGACCTGGACGCCTGCTGGGAAGTCCTGGCCGAGCCGATCCAGACCGTGATGCGTCGCTACAACATCGAAAACCCCTACGAAAAACTGAAAGAGTTGACGCGCGGCAAGGGCATCAGCCCTGAAGCGCTGCAAACTTTCATCGATGCCCTCGACATGCCTGCTGCCGCCAAGGCCGAGCTGAAAAAGCTGACCCCGGCGAACTACATCGGTAACGCTGTAGAGCAAGCCAAGCGCATCTGATCGACCGCTATACCCGTTTGAGACGCCCGGCAGCGCCGGGCGTTTTTATTCCCGTCTGAAAAGTGCTTTTTTTCAATAGGTTACACATGAATCCTGACATTCCTCTTCAACTGCTGGGCGGCATTACCGCACGTGAATTCCTGCGCGACTACTGGCAGAAAAAACCACTGCTGATCCGTCAGGCTATTCCTGATTTCGAAAGCCCTATCGACGCCGACGAGCTGGCCGGCCTGGCCCTGGAAGAGGAAGTTGAATCGCGCCTGGTGCTCGAGCATGGCGAGCATCCCTGGGAATTGCGCCGCGGCCCGTTCGCCGAAGACGCGTTCAGCAAACTGCCGGAGCGCGACTGGACCCTGCTGGTACAGGCTGTTGACCAGTTCGTTCCGGAAGTGGCCGAGCTGCTGGAGAACTTCCGGTTTCTTCCAAGCTGGCGCATCGATGACGTGATGATGAGCTTCGCCGCACCCGGTGGCAGCGTGGGTCCGCACTTCGACAACTACGACGTGTTCCTGCTGCAAGGCCATGGCCAGCGCAACTGGAAAATCGGCCAGATGTGCGACTCCGAGAGCCCACTGCTGAAACACGCCGACCTGCGTATCCTGGCCGACTTCGAAGAGACCGCCGAATGGGTCCTGGAACCCGGCGACATGCTCTACCTGCCGCCGCGCCTGGCGCACTGGGGCGTTGCGGTGGACGACTGCCTGACCTACTCGGTAGGCTTTCGCGCGCCAAGTGCTGCCGAAGTCCTGACCCACTTCACCGACTTCCTCAGCCAGTTCCTGCCTGATGAAGAGCGCTACACCGACGCCGACGCGACCCCGGTCAGCGACCCGCACCAGATCCAGCACGATGCACTCGATCGCCTCAAAGGCTTGCTCGCCGAGCACATGAGCGACGAACGCCTGCTGCTGACCTGGTTCGGCCAGTTCATGACCGAGCCGCGCTACCCGGAATTGGTAGTGGGCCCGGAGCTCGAAGAAGAAGACCTGCTGGGCAGCCTGGAGCAAGGCGCCGTCCTGATCCGTAACCCGAGTGCGCGCCTGGCCTGGTCGGAAGTGGATGAAGACCTGCTGCTGTTCGCCAGCGGCCAAAGCCGACTGCTTCCGGGTAAACTGCGCGAGCTGCTGAAAATGGTTTGCGCCGCGGATGCGCTGCACGTCGACAACCTTGGCCCGTGGCTGGCCGATGACGATGGCCGCAACCTGCTGTGCGAACTGGTCAAGCAAGGGAGCCTGGGGTTTGCCGATGAATAAGATTCGCGTACGTGTCGCTGACTGGCAAAAGGATAACGCCGAGATCCGGCGCATTCGTGAAGCCGTGTTTATTGCTGAACAGTCCGTACCACCTGAACTGGAGTGGGACGCGGATGACGACAGCGCGGTGCATTTCCTGGCCTTTGAAGGTGACTTTCCGATCGGCACGGCGCGCCTGCTGCCGGACGGCCATATTGGCCGGGTATCAGTCCTCAAGGACTGGCGCGGCCTGAAAGTCGGCGACGCGCTGATGCAAGCGGTGATCGGCGAAGCCGAAAAACGCGGCCTCAAGCAGCAGATGCTCAGCGCCCAGGTCCAAGCCACGCGATTTTATGAGCGCCTGGGGTTCAGCATTGTCAGCGAGGAGTTCCTCGAGGCGGGCATCCCCCACGTCGATATGGTGCGCGGCGCCTGACCCAAAGGCCTCAATAGCGACAACAAGACGCCCCGGCATCCGGATATTCAGCACGCTAAGCTGGACCCAGGACGCCGGGGCGTTTTGCCATCTGCGATTCAACTTGCCCCACCCCGGGCCGACAAACTGTCAAACTCAAGGCTTTACGCACCACCCATCTGCGGAGATAACGGATATGTCCCTACGCACCCTGCTCACGACGCTGCTGCTGACCTTCAGTTTCTCGGTCATGGCTGCCACCGAGATCGTGCTCCTGAACCACCGCACCAGCGCAGATTTGCTGCCAGTGGCGCAGAACTTCCTGGGTAAGGACGGCAAGGTCAGTGCCTATGGCAACCAACTGATCGTCAATGCCGAACCCGGCAAGATCGAAGAACTTCGCGCCTTTATCGCCCAGCTCGATACCGCCGCCAAGCGCCTGCTCATCACCGTCGATACCAACGAAAACAATATTCAGGACAACCAGGGCTATTCGGTGAATGGCGCCCCGCAGGCGCGCATCATTAACCGCAGCACCGAGAGCCGCGACGGAGGCATCCAGCAGATCCAGGCCAGCGAAGGCATACCGGCATTGATCCAGGTCGGGCAAAGCGTGCCGCTGACCACCACCCAGCCCGATGCCTATGGCCGTCCGCAGAACCAGACCCAGTACCGCAACGTCACCCAGGGTTTCTACGTCACCGCCAGTGTGACCGGCGACACCGTGCACCTGAGCATCAGCACCAACCGTGACCGCATGAGCCAGGAACGTCCCGATGTAGTGAACGTGCAAAGCACCGACACAACCGTCAGCGGGCGCCTCGGCGAGTGGATCACCCTGGCCGGCGTCAATCGCCAGACACAAGCCGACAAACAGGGCCTGGGCCGCAGCTACTCGACTCAAGGTCGGGATGACATGACCTTGCGAGTCAAGGTCGACTCCTTGGACTAAAGCACCAAAAACTGACTGATTAGTCGTATTAGACCAAAGATGTAGTGCCATAAAAAAAGCACTACAAAACATTTGACGAGCCAAAAAACCGAAGGCATGATGGCCTCGCTCCCGCTAATCAGGGGCCCTGGCAAGGGCCTTCGGATCGCCGCTCTAACCTACCCACCTGAGCCGATTCGTGTCTGTACCGCCCACAAGGCGTGTTTGACGAGATTGCGACTGGAACGAAGTTGTCCCGAGGGACGGAAGCGTAATTAGGTAGAACGGCAACACACTGCTGGAACGCATAAAGGCCCACGATGCCCAGACGCGCCCGACAGCTGGCCCTCACCTGCTCACTTTCCCCTCGAGCCCATCGTTCACCCGTCGCAATCCCCGCCAAACCCGACTTGACCACCTAAGCTTCTGGTCAGCGAGCAGCCATCTACGCATCCTTCAACCCTGCGTAACTGGCGGAGCGAGAATTTTCCACCCCAGACCTATGCGACGAGGTTTATCTCCATGGCACTGACACGCGAACAGCAAATTGCAGCCCTTGAAAAAGACTGGGCTGAAAACCCGCGCTGGAAAGGCGTGACACGCGCTTACTCCGCTGCTGACGTCGTCCGTCTGCGCGGTTCGGTTCAACCTGAGCACACCCTGGCACGCATGGGCGCCGAGAAGCTCTGGAACCTGGTGACTCAAGGTGCCAAGCCGTCCTTCCGCCCTGAGAAAGATTTCGTCAACTGCATGGGCGCCCTGACCGGCGGCCAGGCTGTACAACAAGTCAAAGCCGGCATCCAGGCCATCTACCTGTCGGGCTGGCAAGTCGCTGCAGACAACAACTCTGCAGAATCGATGTACCCCGACCAGTCGCTGTACCCGGTGGATTCGGTTCCAACCGTGGTCAAGCGCATCAACAACTCGTTCCGTCGCGCCGACCAGATCCAGTGGAAAGCCGGCAAGAACCCGGGCGACGAAGGCTACATCGACTACTTCGCTCCAATCGTGGCTGACGCCGAAGCCGGTTTCGGCGGCGTACTGAACGCTTACGAACTGATGAAGAGCATGATCGAGGCAGGCGCCGCCGGCGTTCACTTCGAAGACCAGCTGGCATCGGTAAAAAAATGCGGCCACATGGGTGGCAAGGTACTGGTTCCCACCCAGGAAGCCGTGCAGAAACTGACCGCAGCTCGTCTGGCTGCTGACGTTGCCGGTACTCCGACCATCATCCTGGCACGTACCGACGCTAACGCTGCTGACCTGCTGACTTCCGACTGCGACCCGTACGACCAGCCATTCGTGACTGGCGAACGTACCCAGGAAGGCTTCTATAAAGTACGCGCCGGCCTCGACCAGGCTATCGCTCGCGGCCTGGCTTACGCTCCGTATGCCGACCTGATCTGGTGCGAAACCGCCAAGCCAGACCTGGACGAGGCCCGTCGCTTCGCCGAAGCGATCAAAAAGGAATACCCGGACCAACTGCTGTCGTACAACTGCTCGCCTTCCTTCAACTGGAAGAAAAACCTGGACGACGCGACCATCGCCAAGTTCCAGCGCGAACTGTCCGCCATGGGCTACAAGCACCAGTTCATCACCCTGGCCGGCATTCACAACATGTGGCACAGCATGTTCAACCTGGCGCACGACTACGCCCGCAACGACATGACTGCCTACGTGAAACTGCAAGAGCAGGAATTTGCCGACGCCGCCAAGGGCTACACCTTCGTGGCTCACCAGCAGGAAGTGGGCACCGGCTACTTCGACGACATGACCACCGTGATCCAGGGCGGCACCTCGTCGGTTACCGCACTGACCGGTTCGACCGAAGAAGAGCAGTTCCACTGATAGCGCTTCAAGCCTGAATCGGCCATTGCAGACCCGCTACACACCTAACTGCAATGCCGCACCTCTGACGCCCCGACTGGTTCGGGGCGTTTTTTTGCCCCGGCTTTCGCTGGCGACCAAGCCGAGACTCGCCAGCATCAGGCGCTCGCCGCCCCCCATCCACCGCACGACCAGCTCAATCCGGCAAAACATTGATCCAGAGCGGTGTCCAGGCAAGTAAAAAAAGGTAAAAGGTCGGCGTTCGCTACTTGTAGTAACGCGCATATAAAAAACAACTTTCCCGCCAGCCACCCGTACAACAGTTTAAAAACCACTCCAAACAATATTGATTATCATTTAGCCCATATAATATTCGTTACAGCTACCGCAAAACATAATTAACCAAATGCCCGCTAATGCCCGCATCGCCTGGCTTACGGGGCTTGCGAGGTGACCTATGTCCTTATTCCAATAAACAATTTCGCTATAGAGATTTTACTTGCCCGTTGTTTAGCCATAAAATCACCGCGATTGATTGCGCTGCGACATATCGTCACTGCTTTATTTCTTTATCAAGCTCAGAGACCTTTGCTCTCTGTTAAGGATTACCAGCATGCCCGAAGCGACAGGACTCATGGCCCACAACTGGGGCTTTGCCATTTTCCTTCTGGGTGTCGTCGGCCTTTGTGCCTTCATGCTCGGCGTCTCCAGCCTCCTCGGGTCAAAAGCCTGGGGCCGCAGCAAAAACGAACCGTTCGAGTCCGGCATGCTACCTACCGGTGGCGCCCGCTTGCGGCTCTCAGCCAAATTCTATCTGGTCGCGATGCTGTTCGTGATCTTCGATATCGAAGCCCTTTTTCTCTTTGCCTGGTCTGTGTCCGTCCGCGAAAGCGGCTGGACCGGATTCGTCGAAGCTCTCGTTTTCATAGCAATTCTGTTGGCAGGTCTTGTCTACCTATTTCGAGTGGGCGCCCTTGATTGGGCTCCGGAAGCTCGTCGTAAGCGGCAGGCGAAGCTAAAACAATGAGGCTTTGGCGATGCAATACAATCTCACCAGGATCGACCCCGATGCTCCTAACGAGCAGTATCCGATCGGCGAACGGGAAACCGTTTCCGATCCGTTAGAAGATCAAGTCCACAAAAACATCTACATGGGCAAGCTGGAAGACGTGCTGAACGGCGCGGTCAACTGGGGACGTAAGAACTCCCTGTGGCCGTACAACTTCGGCCTTTCCTGCTGCTATGTGGAAATGACCACCGCCTTCACGGCGCCCCACGACATCGCGCGCTTTGGCGCCGAGGTTATCCGGGCATCGCCGCGTCAGGCGGATTTCATGGTTATTGCCGGAACCTGCTTCATCAAGATGGCGCCGATCATTCAGCGTCTCTACGAGCAAATGCTCGAGCCGAAGTGGGTTATCTCCATGGGTTCGTGCGCCAACTCCGGTGGCATGTACGACATCTACTCCGTGGTTCAGGGGGTGGATAAATTCCTGCCCGTGGACGTCTACGTGCCTGGCTGCCCGCCTCGCCCCGAAGCTTTCCTGCAAGGCCTGATGCTGCTGCAGGAATCGATCGGCAAGGAGCGTCGCCCACTTTCCTGGGTCGTCGGCGATCAAGGCGTATACCGCGCCGAGATGCCTTCGCAAAAGGAACAGCGCCGCGAACAGCGTATTCAGGTCACCAACCTGCGCAGCCCAGACGAAGTCTGATCCAGCTCTGTTCTTACAAAGAAACGAGAAACTGGCTTCATTCTTTACGTTGACCCAAAGCGATAAAAAACCATGACTACAGGCAGTGCTCTGTACATCCCGCCTTATAAGGCAGACGACCAGGATGTGGTCGTCGAACTCAATAACCGTTTTGGCCCTGAGGCGTTCACCGCCCAGGCCACGCGCACCGGCATGCCGGTGCTGTGGGTTACCCGCGCCAAACTTGTCGAAGTCCTGACCTTCCTGCGCAACCTGCCCAAGCCGTACGTCATGCTCTATGACCTGCACGGCGTGGACGAGCGTCTGCGCACCAAGCGCCAGGGCTTGCCGGGCGCCGACTTCAGCGTCTTCTATCACCTGCTGTCGATCGAACGTAACAGCGACGTGATGATCAAGGTCGCCCTGTCCGAAAGCGACCTCAGCCTGCCGACCGTGACCGGTATCTGGCCCAACGCCAACTGGTACGAGCGCGAAGTCTGGGACATGTTCGGTATCGACTTCCCGGGCCACCCTCACCTGTCGCGCATCATGATGCCGCCGACCTGGGAAGGTCACCCGCTGCGCAAGGACTTCCCGGCGCGCGCCACCGAATTCGACCCGTTCAGCCTGACCCTGGCCAAGCAGCAACTGGAAGAAGAAGCCGCACGCTTCAAGCCGGAAGACTGGGGCATGAAACGCTCCGGGGCCAACGAGGACTACATGTTCCTCAACCTGGGTCCGAACCACCCTTCGGCTCACGGTGCGTTCCGCATCATCCTGCAGCTGGACGGTGAAGAGATCGTCGACTGCGTACCGGACATCGGCTACCACCACCGTGGTGCCGAGAAGATGGCCGAGCGTCAGTCCTGGCACAGCTTCATTCCCTACACCGACCGTATCGACTACCTCGGCGGGGTGATGAACAACCTGCCGTACGTGCTCTCGGTCGAGAAGCTGGCCGGCATCAAGGTGCCGGAGAAGGTCGACGTCATCCGCATCATGATGGCCGAGTTCTTCCGTATTACCAGCCACCTGCTGTTCCTGGGGACCTATATCCAGGACGTCGGCGCCATGACCCCGGTGTTCTTCACCTTCACCGACCGCCAGAAGGCGTACACGGTGATCGAAGCCATTACCGGTTTCCGCCTGCACCCGGCCTGGTACCGCATCGGTGGCGTCGCCCACGACCTGCCGCGCGGCTGGGACAAGCTGGTCAAGGACTTCGTCGAATGGCTGCCCAAGCGCCTCGACGAGTACACCAAGGCCGCCTTGCAGAACAGCATCCTCAAGGGTCGTACCATCGGCGTTGCCGCCTACAACACCAAAGAGGCCCTGGAATGGGGCGTCACCGGTGCCGGACTGCGTTCCACCGGTTGCGACTTCGACCTGCGTAAAGCGCGTCCATACTCCGGCTACGAGAACTTCGAGTTCGAAGTGCCGCTGGCCGCCAACGGCGATGCCTATGACCGCTGCATGGTCCGCGTCGAAGAAATGCGCCAGAGCATCAAGATCATCGACCAGTGCATGCGCAACATGCCGGAAGGCCCGTACAAGGCGGATCACCCGCTGACCACGCCGCCGCCCAAAGAGCGCACGCTGCAGCACATCGAGACCTTGATCACGCACTTCCTGCAAGTTTCGTGGGGCCCGGTGATGCCGGCCAACGAATCCTTCCAGATGATCGAAGCGACCAAGGGCATCAACAGTTATTACCTGACGAGCGATGGCGGCACCATGAGCTACCGCACCCGGATTCGTACCCCAAGCTTCCCGCACCTGCAGCAGATCCCTTCGGTGATCAAAGGCAGCATGGTCGCGGACTTGATCGCGTACCTGGGTAGTATCGACTTCGTTATGGCCGACGTGGACCGCTAAGCATGAACAGCACGCTTATCCAGACAGACCGTTTCGCCCTGAGCGAAACCGAGCGCTCGGCCATCGAGCACGAGCTGCATCACTACGAAGACCCGCGCGCGGCGTCTATCGAAGCCCTGAAGATCGTCCAGAAGGAACGTGGCTGGGTGCCCGATGGCGCCCTGTACGCCATCGGCGAGATCCTCGGCATCCCGGCCAGCGACGTTGAAGGCGTGGCGACGTTCTACAGCCAGATCTTCCGCCAGCCGGTCGGCCGTCACATCATCCGCATCTGCGACAGCATGGTCTGCTACATCGGCGGCCATGAGTCAGTGGTCAGTGAGATCCAGAGCAAGCTCGGTATCGGCCTCGGCCAGACCACCGCCGACGGCCGCTTCACGCTGCTGCCGGTGTGCTGCCTGGGCAACTGCGACAAGGCGCCGGCGTTGATGATCGACGACGACACTTTCGGTGACGTACAGCCTGCTGGCGTCGCCAAACTGTTGGAGGGCTACGTATGACCCTGACATCCTTCGGCCCTGCCAACCGCATCCAGCGCAGCGCAGAAACCCACCCCCTGACCTGGCGTCTGCGTGACGACGGCGAGCCGGTCTGGCTTGACGAATACCAGGCCAAGAACGGTTATGCCGCGGCGCGCAAAGCATTTGCCGACATGTCCCAGGACGATATCGTCCAGACCGTGAAAGACGCGGGCCTCAAGGGCCGCGGCGGTGCAGGCTTCCCCACGGGCGTGAAGTGGGGGCTGATGCCCAAGGACGAGTCCATCAACATCCGCTACCTGCTGTGCAACGCGGATGAAATGGAACCCAACACCTGGAAAGACCGCATGCTGATGGAGCAACAGCCCCATCTGCTGATCGAAGGCATGCTGATCAGTGCCCGCGCACTGAAAACCTACCGTGGCTACATCTTCCTGCGTGGCGAATACACCACCGCCGCCAAGCACCTCAACCGTGCCGTGGAAGAAGCCAAGGCCGCAGGCCTGCTGGGCAAGAACATCCTGGGCAGCGGCTTCGATTTCGAGCTGTTCGTCCACACCGGTGCCGGGCGTTACATCTGCGGTGAAGAAACCGCACTGATCAACTCCCTCGAAGGCCGCCGCGCCAACCCGCGCTCCAAGCCGCCCTTCCCTGCCGCCGTTGGCGTGTGGGGCAAGCCGACGTGCGTGAACAACGTCGAGACCCTGTGCAACGTGCCGGCGATCATCGGCGACGGCGTGGACTGGTACAAATCCCTGGCCCGTGAAGGCAGTGAAGACCACGGCACCAAGCTGATGGGCTTCTCCGGCAAAGTGAAGAACCCCGGCCTGTGGGAGCTGCCATTCGGCGTGACCGCGCGCGAGTTGTTCGAAGACTACGCCGGCGGCATGCGCGACGGCTTCAAGCTCAAGTGCTGGCAGCCAGGCGGCGCCGGTACCGGCTTCCTGCTGCCTGAACACCTGGACGCACAAATGTACGCCGGCGGCATCGCCAAAGTCGGCACCCGTATGGGTACCGGCCTGGCCATGGCGGTGGACGACAGCGTCAACATGGTGTCCCTGCTGCGCAACATGGAGCAGTTCTTCGCCCGCGAATCCTGCGGCTTCTGCACCCCTTGCCGCGATGGCCTGCCATGGAGCGTCAAGCTGCTGATGGCCCTCGAGAAAGGTGAAGGGCAAGCCGGCGATATCGAGACCCTGCTGGGTCTGGTCGGTTTCCTCGGCCCAGGCAAGACCTTCTGTGCTCACGCACCGGGTGCCGTGGAGCCGTTGGGCAGTGCCATCAAATACTTCCGTCCAGAGTTCGAAGCCGGCATCGCGCCTACCAGCGCCGCCGTCCCGCCTCTGGCCCGACCGATCGTAGTCGGCGCGTAACGCTTAAAAGGCGAAGGGTCCGTACTCTTCGCCTTCTCATGTGCTGACGCCTTGAAGGCTGTGTTGATGCACATGAATAACAAGATTCCATTAGCCACGCCCGCTGACAACGGGCCAACGAAGAACTTTGAACCATGGCCACTATCCACGTAGACGGCAAAGCGCTCGAAGTCGATGGGGCGGACAACCTGTTACAGGCGTGTCTGTCACTAGGCCTCGACATCCCTTATTTCTGCTGGCACCCCGCTCTTGGTAGCGTCGGTGCCTGTCGCCAGTGTGCGGTCAAGCAGTACACCGACGAGAACGACACCCGTGGTCGTATCGTCATGTCCTGCATGACGCCAGCCACCGACAACACCTGGATCTCCATCGAAGATGAAGAATCCAAGGCGTTCCGCGCCAGCGTTGTCGAATGGCTGATGACCAACCACCCGCACGACTGCCCTGTGTGCGAAGAGGGCGGTCACTGCCACCTGCAAGACATGACCGTAATGACGGGCCACAACGAACGTCGTTACCGCTTCACCAAGCGCACCCACCAGAACCAGCAACTGGGCCCGTTCATTTCCCACGAAATGAACCGCTGCATCGCCTGCTACCGCTGCGTGCGCTTCTACAAAGACTACGCCGGCGGCACCGACCTGGGCGTATTCGGCGCCCACGACAACGTGTACTTCGGTCGCGTTGAAGACGGCGTGCTGGAAAGCGAGTTCTCCGGCAACCTCACCGAGGTCTGCCCGACCGGTGTGTTCACCGACAAGACTCACTCCGAGCGCTACAACCGCAAGTGGGACATGCAGTTCTCGCCGAGCATCTGCCATGGCTGCTCCAGCGGTTGCAACATCTCCCCGGGCGAGCGTTACGGCGAACTGCGGCGCATCGAGAACCGTTTCAACGGTTCGGTGAACCAGTACTTCCTCTGCGACCGTGGCCGTTTCGGCTATGGCTACGTCAACCGCGAAGACCGCCCACGCCAGCCATTGCTGGCCGGTGGCGCCAAGCTGACCCTCGACGAAGCCCTGGATAAAGCCGCCGACCTGCTGCGCGGCCGCAACATCGTCGGTATCGGTTCGCCACGCGCCAGCCTCGAAAGCAACTACGCGCTGCGTGAACTGGTAGGCGCCGAGCACTTCTACTCCGGTATCGAAGCTTCCGAGCTGGAGCGCATCCGCCTGGTCCTGCAAGTGCTGAACGACAGCCCGCTGCCAGTGCCAAACATGCGCGACATCGAAGACCATGACGCGATCTTCGTCCTCGGCGAAGACCTGACCCAGACCGCTGCCCGCATGGCCCTGGCCCTGCGCCAGTCGGTCAAGGGCAAGGCCGAAGACATGGCCGACGCCATGCGCGTCCAGCCTTGGCTCGACGCCGCGGTGAAAAACATCGGCCAGCACGCGCTGAACCCGCTGTTTATCGCCAGCCTGGCTGAAACCAAGCTCGACGACATCGCCGAAGAGTGCGTGCACGCTGCACCGGACGACCTGGCCCGCATCGGTTTCGCCGTGGCCCACGCCCTGGACGCCAGCGCCCCTGCCGTCGACGGCCTGGACAGCGAAGCCCTGGAACTGGCCAAGCGCATTGCCGACGCCCTGCTCGCGGCCAAGCGCCCGTTGATCATCGCCGGCACCTCCCTGGGTTCCAAGGCACTGATCGAAGCCGCCGCCAACATCGCCAAGGCCCTGAAGCTGCGCGAGAAAAACGGCTCCATCAGCCTGATCGTGCCGGAAGCCAACAGCCTCGGCCTGGCCATGCTCGGCGGCGAGTCGGTGGACGCCGCCCTGCAAGCGGTGATCGACGGCAATGCCGACGCCATCGTGGTCCTGGAAAATGACCTGTACACCCGCACCGATTCGGCCAAGGTCGATGCCGCGCTGGATGCCGCGAAAGTGCTGATCGTCGCCGATCACCAGAAGACCGCCACCAGCGACCGCGCGCACCTGGTCCTGCCAGCGGCCAGCTTCGCCGAAGGCGACGGCACCCTGATCAGCCAGGAAGGCCGCGCCCAGCGTTTCTTCCAGGTGTTCGATCCGAAGTACATGGACGCCAGCATCCTGGTTCACGAAGGCTGGCGCTGGCTGCATGCCCTGCGCGCCACCCTGCTGAACCAGCCGATCGACTGGACCCAGCTCGACCACGTGACGGCTGCCGTCGCTTCCAGCGCACCGCAACTGGCCCGTATCGTCGACGCCGCGCCGTCCGCCGCGTTCCGCATCAAAGGCATGAAACTGGCCCGCGAACCGCTGCGCTACTCTGGTCGTACCGCCATGCGCGCCGATATCAGCGTGCACGAGCCACGTACTCCGCAAGACCCGGACACCGCGTTCGCCTTCTCCATGGAAGGTTACTCGGGTTCGGCTGAGCCTCGTCAGCAGGTGCCTTTCGCCTGGTCGCCAGGCTGGAACTCGCCACAGGCCTGGAACAAATTCCAGGACGAAGTCGGCGGTCACATTCGCGCGGGCGACCCGGGCACCCGCCTGATCGAAACCCAGGGCGACAAGCTGAACTGGTTCGCCAGCGCGCCACGGGCCTTCTCGCCGGCCCAGGGCACCTGGCAAGTGGTGCCGTTCTATCACCTGTTCGGCAGCGAAGAGAACTCTTCGAAAGCCGCCCCGGTGCAGGAACGCATTCCCGCTGCCTACGTGGCCCTGGCCAAGTCCGAAGCGGACCGCCTGGGTGTCAACGACGGCGCCCTGCTCAGCCTGAACGTGGCGGGTCAGACCCTGCGCCTGCCGCTGCGCATCAACGAAGAACTGGGCGCTGGCCTGGTTGCCCTGCCGGCGGGTCTGGCGGGTATTCCACCGGCGATTTTCGGCAAAACCGTTGATGGTCTGCAGGAGGCAGCGCAATGACCTGGTTCACCCCTGAAGTGATCGACACCATCATCGCGGTGGTCAAGGCCATCGTGGTGCTGTTGGCCGTGGTGGTTGCCGGCGCCCTGCTCAGCTTTGTCGAACGTCGCCTGCTGGGCTGGTGGCAGGACCGTTACGGTCCGAACCGCGTCGGCCCATTCGGCATGTTCCAGATCGCTGCCGACATGCTGAAAATGTTCTTCAAGGAAGACTGGACCCCGCCGTTTGCCGACAAGGTGATTTTCACCCTGGCACCGGTTGTGGCCATGAGTGCCTTGCTGATCGCCTTCGCGATCATCCCGATCACCCCGACCTGGGGCGTCGCGGACCTGAACATCGGCCTACTGTTCTTCTTCGCCATGGCCGGTCTTTCGGTCTACGCGGTGCTGTTCGCCGGCTGGTCGAGCAACAACAAGTTCGCCCTGCTGGGTTCCCTGCGGGCTTCGGCCCAGACCGTGTCCTATGAAGTGTTCATGGGCCTGGCGCTGATGGGCATCGTGGTCCAGGTCGGCTCGTTCAACATGCGCGACATCGTCGAGTACCAGGCGCAGAACCTGTGGTTCATCATTCCGCAGTTCTTCGGCTTCTGTACCTTCTTCATCGCTGGCGTGGCCGTGACTCACCGTCACCCCTTCGACCAGCCGGAAGCGGAGCAGGAACTGGCCGACGGTTACCACATTGAATACGCCGGCATGAAATGGGGCATGTTCTTCGTTGGCGAGTACATCGGCATCATCCTGATCTCGGCACTGCTGGTGACCCTGTTCTTCGGTGGCTGGCACGGTCCGTTCGGCATCCTGCCGCAACTGGCCTTCGTCTGGTTCGCCTTGAAGACCGCGTTCTTCATCATGCTGTTCATCCTGCTGCGCGCCTCTATCCCGCGTCCGCGTTATGACCAGGTGATGGACTTCAGCTGGAAATTCTGCCTGCCGCTGACCCTGATCAATTTGCTGGTGACCGCTGCGGTTGTGTTGTTGAACACGCCAGCGAGCGCGGTTCAGTGAGGATTTGACCCATGTTCAAATATATTGGCGACATCGTTAAGGGTACTGGTACCCAGTTGCGCAGCCTGGTGATGGTTTTCGGCCATGGCTTTCGCAAACGCGACACCCTGCAGTACCCGGAAGAAGCCGTGTACCTGCCACCGCGCTACCGCGGCCGCATCGTCCTGACCCGTGATCCCGACGGCGAAGAGCGCTGCGTAGCCTGCAACCTGTGCGCCGTGGCGTGCCCGGTGGGTTGCATCTCGCTGCAGAAAGCTGAAACCGAAGATGGTCGCTGGTACCCGGACTTCTTCCGCATCAACTTCTCGCGCTGCATTTTCTGCGGCCTCTGCGAGGAAGCCTGCCCGACCACCGCGATCCAGCTCACGCCGGATTTCGAAATGGCCGAGTTCAAACGTCAGGACCTGGTTTACGAGAAAGAAGATCTGCTGATCTCCGGCCCCGGAAAAAACCCTGATTACAACTTCTATCGTGTTGCAGGTATGGCCATTGCCGGTAAGCCAAAAGGCTCCGCGCAAAACGAAGCCGAGCCGATCAACGTGAAGAGCTTGCTGCCTTAAGGAAGAAAGATGGAATTCGCTTTCTATTTCGCGTCAGGTGTTGCCGTTGTGTCCACATTGCGTGTGATCACCAACACTAACCCTGTGCACGCCCTGCTCTACCTGATCATTTCGCTGATCGCCGTGGCCATGACGTTCTTCAGTCTCGGTGCGCCGTTTGCCGGCGTACTGGAAGTGATCGCCTATGCCGGCGCCATCATGGTGCTGTTCGTGTTCGTGGTGATGATGTTGAACCTGGGCCCGGCCTCGGTTCAGCAAGAGCGCATCTGGCTCAAGCCCGGCATCTGGATCGGACCGGTGATTCTCAGCGCCCTGCTGCTGGCTGAACTGCTGTATGTGCTGTTCAGCCATCAGAGCGGCGCCAGCATCGGTCACACCGCCGTGGACGCCAAGGCCGTAGGCATCAGCCTGTTCGGTCCTTACCTGCTGGTGGTCGAACTCGCCTCGATGCTGCTGCTTGCTGCAGCGGTCACGGCATTCCACCTGGGCCGCAACGAGGCGAAGGAGTAACTCATGCCTACTATCTCTATGGGTTCTATCCCGCTGGAACATGGCCTGGCAGTCGCCGGGATCCTGTTCTGCCTGGGCCTGGTCGGCCTGATGGTGCGCCGTAACATTCTCTTCGTGTTGATGAGCCTGGAAATCATGATGAACGCCGCTGCCCTGGCGTTCATCGTGGCCGGTGCCCGTTGGGCGCAGCCGGATGGACAGATCATGTTCATCCTGGTGATCAGCCTTGCAGCCGCCGAGGCCAGTATTGGCCTGGCAATCCTGCTGCAGCTGTACCGCCGCTTCCATACGCTCGATATCGACGCTGCCAGTGAGATGCGCGGATGAACCTTATCTTTCTGACTTTCGTATTCCCCCTGATCGGTTTCCTGCTGCTGTCGTTCTCCCGGGGACGCTTCTCGGAAAACCTCGCCGCCCTGATCGGCGTCGGCTCCATCGGCCTCTCGGCCATCGTGGCGGCCTATGTGATCTGGCAATTCAACGTCGCTCCGCCCGAGGCTGGCCACTACACCCTGGTGCTGTGGCAGTGGATGGCGGTGGAAAACTTCACCCCTAACTTCGCCCTGTACATCGACGGCCTGTCGATCACCATGCTGGGCGTCGTGGTCGGTGTCGGCTTTCTGATCCACCTGTTCGCGTCCTGGTACATGCGCGGCGAAGCCGGTTACTCGCGCTTCTTCGCCTACACCAACCTGTTTATCGCCAGCATGCTGTTCCTGGTCCTGGGCGATAACCTGTTGTTCCTGTACTTCGGCTGGGAAGGCGTGGGCCTGTGCTCCTACCTGTTGATCGGTTTCTACTACAGCAACCGCAACAACGGTAACGCGGCACTCAAGGCCTTTATCGTCACCCGTATCGGCGACGTGTTCATGGCCATCGGCCTGTTCATCCTGTTCCAACAGGTGGGCACGCTGAACATCCAGGAACTGCTGGTGCTGGCACCGCAGAAATTCCAGGCCGGCGACTTCTGGATCACCCTGGCGACCCTGATGCTGCTGGGCGGCGCTGTCGGTAAATCCGCGCAGCTGCCATTGCAGACCTGGCTGGCGGACGCGATGGCCGGCCCGACCCCGGTATCGGCACTGATCCACGCCGCGACCATGGTCACCGCAGGTGTCTACCTGATCGCCCGTACCCACGGCCTGTTCACCCTGGCGCCGGAGATCCTGCACCTGGTGGGCCTGGTCGGCGGCGTGACCCTGGTCCTGGCCGGCTTTGCCGCGCTGGTACAGACGGACATCAAGCGGATCCTCGCCTACTCGACCATGAGCCAGATCGGCTACATGTTCCTGGCCCTGGGCGTCGGCGCCTGGGACGGCGCGATCTTCCACCTGATGACCCACGCCTTCTTCAAGGCCCTGCTGTTCCTTGCTTCCGGTGCGGTGATCGTTGCCTGCCACCACGAGCAGAACATCTTCAAGATGGGCGGCCTGTGGAAGAAACTGCCGTTGGCCTACGCCAGCTTCATCGTCGGCGGCGCGGCCCTGGCGGCCCTGCCTCTGGTGACCGCGGGCTTCTACTCCAAGGACGAGATCCTCTGGGAAGCCTTCGCCAGCGGCAACCATGGCCTGCTGTACGCCGGTCTGGTCGGTGCGTTCATGACTTCGCTGTATACCTTCCGCCTGATCTTCATCGCGTTCCACGGTGAAGCGAAGACCGAAGCCCACGCCGGTCACGGCATCGCTCACTGGCTGCCACTGTCGGTGCTGATCGTATTGTCCACCGCCATTGGCGCGATGATCGTTCCGCCGCTGCACGGCGTGCTGCCACAGAGCGTTGGCCATGCCGGCGGCGAAGCCAAGCACAGCCTGGAAATCGCTTCGGGCGCCATAGCCCTGGCCGGTATCCTGCTGGCAGCCCTGTTGTTCCTTGGCAAGCGTCGCTTTGTGACCGCCATCGCCAACAGCGGCATCGGGCGTCTGCTCTCGGCCTGGTGGTTCGCCGCCTGGGGCTTCGACTGGATCTACGACAAACTGTTCGTCAAGCCGTATCTGGCCATCAGCCACGTACTGCGCAAAGACCCGCTCGACCAGACCATCGGTTTGATCCCGCGTATGGCCAAAGGCGGACACAACGCCCTGAGCCGTACCGAAACCGGTCAACTGCGTTGGTATGCCGCCTCGATGGCTGCTGGTGCCGTGCTGGTTATCGGCGCCATCGTGCTGGTAGCGGTCTGACATGAACCTTGCGAACTTGCGAAAGGAATTGAGCCCGTCATGATTCTGCCTTGGCTAATCCTGATCCCCTTCATCGGCGGCCTGCTGTGCTGGATGGGTGAGCGCTTCGGCGCCACCCTCCCCCGCTGGATTGCGCTGTTGACCATGACCCTGGAACTCGCTCTCGGCCTCTGGCTGTGGGCCCATGGTGACTATTCATTTGCACCGGCGCCGGGCGCCGATCCGACCTGGGCGCTTGAGTTCAAGCACATCTGGATCCAGCGCTTCGGCATCAGCGTGCACCTGGCGCTGGACGGCCTGTCGCTGCTGATGATCCTGCTGACCGGCCTGCTGGGTATCCTCTCGGTACTCTGCTCCTGGAAAGAGATTCAGCGTCACGTGGGTTTCTTCCACCTGAACCTGATGTGGATCCTGGGCGGCGTGGTCGGCGTGTTCCTCGCCCTCGACCTGTTCATGTTCTTCTTCTTCTGGGAAATGATGCTGGTGCCGATGTACTTCCTCATCGCGCTCTGGGGTCACAGCTCTTCGGACGGCAAAAAGACCCGTATTTATGCGGCGACCAAGTTCTTCATCTTCACCCAGGCTTCCGGCCTGATCATGTTGGTGGCGATCCTCGGTCTGGTCCTGGTCAACTTCAACAACATCGGCGTGATTACCTTCAACTACGCCGACCTGTTGAAAACCAAGATGTCGCTGACCACCGAGTACATCCTGATGCTCGGCTTCTTCATCGCTTTCGCGGTGAAGCTGCCAGTGGTGCCGTTCCACTCCTGGCTGCCTGATGCTCATGCCCAGGCGCCAACCGCCGGTTCCGTGGACCTGGCGGGCATCCTGCTGAAGACCGCTGCCTATGGTCTGCTGCGTTTTGCCCTGCCGCTGTTCCCGAACGCCTCGGCCGAGTTCGCTCCCATCGCCATGAGCCTGGGTCTGATCGGGATTTTCTACGGTGCGTTCCTGGCCTTCGCCCAGACCGACATCAAGCGTTTGATCGCCTTCTCCAGCGTTTCGCACATGGGCTTCGTGCTGATCGGGATCTACTCCGGCAGCCAGCTCGCCCTGCAAGGCGCAGTGATCCAGATGCTGGCCCACGGTGTTTCGGCAGCCGCGCTGTTTATCCTCAGCGGCCAGTTGTACGAGCGCACTCACACCCGCGACATGCGTGAAATGGGTGGCCTGTGGTCGAAGATCGCCTACCTGCCGGCCATCAGCCTGTTCTTTGCCGCCGCTTCCCTGGGCTTGCCGGGCACTGGCAACTTCGTCGGCGAGTTCCTGATCCTGATCGGCACCTTTGTCGCCGCGCCATGGATCACGGCGATTGCCACCTCGGGCCTGGTGTTCGGTTCGGTCTACTCGCTGATCATGATCCACCGCGCCTACTTCGGCCCGTCCAAGTCGGACGCGGTCCTGCATGGCATGGATGCTCGCGAACTGATCATGGTGCTCGGCCTTGCGGTGTTGCTGATCTACATCGGCGTCTACCCGCAACCGTTCCTCGATACCTCTGCCGCCACGATGCATGGCGTGCAGCAATGGCTCGGTACCGCCTTCACTCAACTCGCTTCGGCACGGTAAGAGCGCTATGGAATTCACGATTCAACACTTTATCGCGCTAGCGCCGTTGTTGATCACCAGCGCCACGATCATCGTGGTGATGCTGGCGATCGCATGGCGCCGCAACCACTCGCAGACCTTCCTGATCTCCGTGGCCGGTCTGAACCTGGCCTTGCTGTCGATCCTCCCAGCCTTGAAAGTCGCGCCACTGGCCGTGACCCCACTGCTGCAGATCGACTCGTTCGCCTGCCTGTACATGGCGTTGATCCTGGTCGCCACCCTGGCCTGTGTCACCCTCGCTCACGCCTACCTCGGCGATGGCGGTACCGGTTACCCGGGCAACCGTGAAGAGCTGTACCTGCTGATCCTGATGGCCGCCGCCGGTGGCCTGGTCCTGGTCAGCGCGCAGCACCTGGCTGGCTTGTTCATTGGCCTGGAACTGCTGTCGGTACCGGTCTACGGCCTGGTGGCCTATGCCTTCTTCAACAAGCGTTCCCTGGAAGCCGGCATCAAGTACATGGTGCTGTCGGCCGCCGGTTCCGCGTTCCTGCTGTTCGGCATGGCCATGCTCTACGCCGATGCCGGCAGCCTGAGCTTCGTCGGGATCGGCCAGGCCATCGCGGCCACCGGCCTGCCAAGTTCCCTGGCTCAGTTGGGCCTGGGCATGATGCTGATCGGCCTGGCGTTCAAACTGTCGCTGGTGCCGTTCCACCTCTGGACCCCGGACGTCTACGAAGGTGCTCCGGCACCGGTGGCGGCGTTCCTGGCCACCGCTTCCAAGGTGGCGGTGTTCGCAGTGATGGTGCGTCTGTTCCAGATCTCGCCAGCGGCCAGCAGCGGCGTGCTGAGCACCGTGCTCAGCGTGATCGCCGTGGCGTCGATCCTGTTCGGTAACCTGCTGGCACTGACCCAGAGCAACCTCAAGCGTCTGCTGGGTTACTCGTCCATCGCCCACTTCGGTTACCTGCTGATCGCCCTGGTGGCGAGCAAGGGCCTGGCCCTGGAAGCCATCGGCGTGTACCTGGTCACCTACGTCATCACCAGCCTCGGTGCATTCGGCGTGATCACCCTGATGTCCTCGCCTTACAAAGGCCGCGACGCAGACGCCCTGTACGAATACCGCGGCCTGTTCTGGCGCCGTCCGTACCTGACCGCCGTACTGACCGTGATGATGCTGTCCCTGGCCGGTATCCCGCTCACCGCAGGCTTTATCGGCAAGTTCTACATCATTGCCACCGGTGTCGAGTCGCACCAGTGGTGGCTGGTGGGTTCCCTGGTACTGGGCAGCGCCATCGGCGTCTTCTACTACCTGCGCGTGATGGTCACCCTGTACCTGATCGAGCCGAACCTGCGTCGCCACGATGCGCAATTGCACTGGGAGCAAAAGGCAGGCGGCGTGATGCTGCTGGCCATCGCCCTCCTGGCGTTCTTCCTCGGTGTCTACCCGCAACCGCTGCTGACCCTGGTCCAGCAGGCAGGCCTCGCGGGCTGATCGCTCAAGGGCGAACTGCAGTACAACAGAACGGCGCCTTCGAGCGCCGTTCTGCATTGAGGCCCTGCCCTTCTTACCCGGCATTTACAGAAAAGCCCTTCAACCTTTGCCAACCTGCCTGACAGCCCATATCAGGCCCAGGCAGTAGGTTGAGCCACAGGCTAATAAACCGAGTGGGGGTGGTTGATGAAACGGCAAAGATTCTCCGAACGGCTGGAAGGCCTCGACGCCCCGGCTGATGAACGTCTAGGCAGCAAAGGCGAGCCAGGCAGTGCCAAGCCATGGGGCACGACAGGCAAACGCCACACAGAAAAACGGCACCCGAAGGTGCCGCCCCTGTCGCAATCGGTAGCTGTTACTTGCGCGCCGCCTCCCACGACTTGATCAGCTCGTTGTAGCTCACGGTCTCGCCCTTGGGCTTTTCGTTGGCCAGTTTCGGTTTTGGCGCGCCAGGTTGATCGAACCAGTATTGCGCGTCGCGCTCAGGGTTCATTTTCGGCCCGCACACCGGCTGGACTTTCGAGCGTTCAAGCCGGGTCATGATCGCGTCCTGGTCCTTGGCCAGGCCATCGAGGGCTTGTTGCGGGGTTTTCTCGCCGCTGGCGGCTTCCGAAATATGGCTCCACCACAACTGCGCCAGGCGAGGGTAGTCCGGCACGTTGGTCCCGGTCGGGGTCCATTGCACCCGGGCCGGGCTGCGATAGAACTCCACCAGGCCACCGAGCTTCGGCGCCAGGTCGGTCATGGCTTGCGAGTTGATGTCCGATTCGCGGATCGGCGTCAGGCCGACGATGGTTTTCTTCAGCGACACGGTTTTCGAGGTCACGAACTGTGCATAGAGCCAGGCCGCGAGTTTCTGTTTCTCGGGGGTGGACTTCATGAAGGTCCAGGAGCCCACGTCCTGATAACCCAGCTTCATGCCCTCCTCCCAGTAAGGCCCGCGCGGTGAAGGTGCCATGCGCCATTTCGGCGTGCCGTCGGCGTTCATCACCGCCAGACCCGGCTTGGTCATGTCGGCGGTGAAGGCGGTGTACCAGAAGATCTGCTGGGCGATATTGCCCTGGGACGGCACCGGCCCGGATTCGGAGAACGTCATGCCGGCCGCTTCCGGTGGTGCATAGGCCTTGAGCCAGTCGACGTACTTCTGCGTGGCAAACACCGCCGCCGGGCCGTTGGTGTCGCCGCCACGGGTCACGCTGGAACCCACCGGGTGGCAGTCCTCGACGCGAATCCCCCACTCGTCCACCGGCAAGCCGTTGGGCAGGCCCTTGTCGCCGCCACCGGCCATGGAGAACCAGGCATCGGTGAAGCGCCAGCCCAGGGATGGGTCCTTCTTGCCGTAGTCCATGTGGCCGTAAACCCGCTTGCCGTCGATCTCCTTGACGTCCTCGGTGAAGAACTTGGCGATGTCTTCATAAGCCGACCAGTTGACCGGCACCCCCAGCTCGTAGCCGTATTTCTCCTTGAACTTGGCTTTCAGGTCGGCGCGCTCGAACCAGTCGGCGCGGAACCAGTAGAGGTTGGCGAACTGCTGGTCCGGCAGTTGGTAGATTTTGCCGTCTGGCGCGGTGGTAAAGGAGATGCCGATAAAATCCTTGATATCCAGGGTCGGCGAGGTGAAGTTCTTGCCTTCATTGGCCATCAGGTCGGTGATGGATTCGGTCTTGCCATAGCGAAAGTGCGTGCCGATCAGGTCCGAATCGTTAACCCAGCCATCGTAGATATTTTTGTCGGACTGCATCTGGGTCTGGAGTTTTTCCACCACATCGCCTTCTTGCAGCAAGTCGTGGGTCAACTTGATCCCGGTGATTTCGCTGAAGGCCTTGGCCAGCACCTTGGACTCGTACTCGTGGGTGGTCAGGGTTTCCGAGACCACGTTGATTTTCATGCCACGAAACGGCTCGGCGGCCTTGATGAACCACTTCAGCTCTTCCAGCTGCTGGGCTTCGCTCAAGGTGGACGGCTTGAATTCGCTGCCTATCCATTTCTTCGCCGCGTCTTCATAGGCGTCGGCCCAGGCCGTAGCGCTCAACCCGCTGAGAGCCAGCATGGCTGCCAATGAAACGCTATGTCGCAGCTTATTGTTTTTGTCGAACATAGAGACCTCCTGGTTAAATTTCGGAGCAGGGTCGCCGAACACCACACAGCTAACCCCAACGCATCACAGCCAACAGCCACACCAGGGACAGCGCGGACGCCACCCAAATGCTCCAGTCGGTCAGGCCAATCACCATCAGGTGCAGGTAGGCACTGCCGAGAAGACCGATAAACAGCCGATCGCCACGGGTGGTGGCAATCGGTAACAAGCCCCGTCGCGGGATGCTGGGCGAGCGCAACTCCCAGGTGGTCATGCCGGTCAGGATCAAGGCGATCGCGACAAAGAACGCCGCCGTGGGCGTGGTCCAGGCCATCCATTCCATCATCAGTTCCTCAGACCCGGCCCAGGGCAAAGCCCTTGGCCACGTGGTTGCGAACAAACCAGATCACCAGCATGCCCGGCAGGATGGTCAGTACCCCGGCCGCCGCCAGCACCCCCCAGTCGATGCCTGAAGCCGACACCGTGCGGGTCATGACCGCAGCGATCGGCTTGGCATTCACCGAAGTCAGGGTGCGCGCCAGCAACAGCTCGACCCAGGAAAACATAAAGCAGAAAAACGCCGTGACGCCGATCCCCGAGCCAATCAGCGGGATGAAGATCTTGATGAAAAACTTGGGAAAACCGTAGCCATCGATGTAGGCGGTTTCGTCGATTTCCTTGGGCACCCCTGACATGAATCCCTCGAGGATCCACACCGCCAACGGCACGTTGAACAGGCAGTGGGCCAGCGCCACCGCAATATGGGTGTCGAACAAGCCGATGGAGGAATAGAGCTGGAAAAACGGCAGCAGGAACACCGCCGGCGGTGCCATGCGGTTGGTCAGCAGCCAGAAGAACAGATGCTTGTCGCCAAGGAACCGATAGCGGGAAAACGCGTACGCCGCCGGCAGCGCCACGCTGAGGGAGATCACCGTATTCAGGCTCACGTAGTACAGCGAATTGAGGTAACCGCTGTACCAGCTGGGATCGGTAAAGATCACCTTGTAGTTGGCCAGGGTGAAATCCTGGGGAAACAGCGTCAGGCCGCCGAGGATTTCGCTGTTGCTCTTGAAGGACATGTTCAGCAGCCAGTAGATCGGCACCAGCAGGAACAGGATGTAGACCAGCAGAGGAATGACCTTCTTCATGGGAGTACCAGGCCTCAACGGTTGGCGTCGGAGTGGGTCATGGCGGTGTAGAACAGCCAGGACACCAACAGGATGATGAGGAAGTACACCAGCGAGAACGCCGCCGCCGGGCCAAGGTCGAATTGGCCGACGGCCATTTGGGTCAGGGTCTGACTGAGGAAGGTGGTGGCATTCCCCGGACCGCCGCCGGTAAGCACGAACGGCTCGGTGTAGATCATGAAGCTGTCCATAAAGCGCAGCATTACCGCGATCAACAGCACACTCTTGAGCTTGGGCAGCTGGATATGCCGGAATACCGCCCAGCTCGAGGCCCGATCTATCCGTGCCGCCTGGTAGTACACATCCGGGATCGCCCGTAGTCCCGAATAACACAGCAGCGCCACCAGGGAGGTCCAGTGCCAGACGTCCATCACCAGCACCGTGACCCAGGCGTCCATGGTGTTGGCCGCGTAGTTGTAGCTGATGCCCATGGCATTGAGGCTCGAACCCAGCAGGCCGATATCGGCGCGGCCAAAGATCTGCCAGATGGTGCCCACCACGTTCCACGGGATCAGCAGCGGGATCGCCAGGATAATCAGCACCAGCGACGACCAGCGGCCCTTGGTCGGCATGGTCAGGGCGATGCCGATACCGAGGGGGATTTCGATCAGCAGCACACAGGCCGAATAGATGAACTGGCGCAGCAGCGAGTCATGCAGCCGCGGGTCGAGCAGCACCTGGCGGTACCAATCGGCACCGACAAAATAACGGCTCGACTGATCGAAGATGTCCTGCACCGAATAGTTGACTACGGTCATCATCGGGATCACTGCACTGAAGGCCACCAGCAGGAACACCGGCAGCACCAGCCACCAGGCCTTGTTGTTCTGCACCTTGTTCATGGCAGCACCTCCAACAGGTAATCGTCGGCATAGACCATCAGCCACTGCGCCGGAAAACTGATGTACGCAGTGCCCTGAGGCACGGGCTTGTCTTCGGCCAGGCGCACCTTGAGCGGCTGGCCATCGAGCTTGAGGGTCATGATCTTGTAGGTGCCGAGGTCTTCGACATGTACGACAGCGGCCTGCAACGCGTCATCAAACGGCTCATCCCACACATGGACGAATTCCGGGCGGATGCCGATCTTGAGGGTGGTCCATTGCGACTCGGCGATGCGTTGCTGCTGGGCCTCGGACAGCGCCAGGTGAGTGCTGGCGAAACCGACGCCCCCAGGTTGCGGCTGGACCTGGATCAGGTTCATCCCGGGGCTGCCAATGAAGTAACCGACAAACGTATGGCTGGGCCGCTCGAACAACTCCCGGGGCGTGCCGAATTGCACGATCTGCCCGCCGTACATCACGGCGATCTTGTCGGCGAAGGTCGAGGCTTCAAGTTGGTCGTGGGTCACGTAGACCATGGTGATGTTGAATTGCTCGTGGATCTGCTTGAGCTTGCGCCGCAGTTTCCACTTCAAGTGCGGGTCGATCACCGTCAGCGGCTCATCGAACAGGATCGCCGATACGTCATCGCGCACCAGGCCACGGCCCATGGAGACCTTCTGCTTCTCGTCGGCAGTGAGGTTGCGCGCCTTTTTATCCAGCAGGGCCTGCAGATCCAGGACTTCGGCGATCTCCTGGACCTTGCTGTGGATCCTGGCCTCGGCCATGCCCTGGTTACGCAGGGGGAAGGCCAGGTTGTCGAACACCGTCATGGTGTCGTAGACCACCGGAAACTGGAAAACCTGGGCGATGTTGCGTTTTTCCGGGGTCAGCTGATTGACCACCTTGGCATCGAACAGCACCTGGCCCTCGGACGGGCTGAGCAACCCGGAAATAATATTGAGCAAGGTCGACTTGCCGCAGCCGGACGGCCCAAGCAAGGCATAGGCCCCGCCCTGCTCCCAGACATGGTTCATCTCGCGGATCGCGTAGTCTTCAGGCCCGGCCGGGGTCCGGCTGTAGCTGTGGGCGAGGTTGTGCAAGCGGATCTCGGCCATCAGGCAACCCTCGCGACACGACGACTGGGAGCCTGGACCAGACGGCCCTGGGCATCGAACACAAACAGCTTGTGGGTCGGGATGTAAATACGGATCGGCGCATCGACGTCGTACTCGTGCACCCCGGGCAAATGCAGCACCAGCAGGAAATGCTCGTTGCGCACATGGAGGAAGGTCTCGGAGCCGCTGATTTCCGCCACCTCGACGGTCACCGCCAACTCCAGGTCATCGTCATTGCTCGGCACCAGGGAGATATGGCTGGGGCGCACGCCGAAACGGAACTCGCCCTCGCCCACCGGGCGCAAATCGACGTTCAGCGGGAAATGCACAAAGTTGGCGAAACTCACTTCATTGCCGGTGATGCGCCCAGGCATCAGGTTGATCGGCGGCTCGGAGAACAGCTCGGCGGCCAGCACCGTCTGCGGCTGATGGTAAACCTCGGCGGTCTGGCCGCTCTGCACCACTCGGCCCTCGTGGAGGATGGTGGTGGTGCCGCCCAGGGCCAGCGCTTCGTTGGGCTCGGTGGTGGCGTAGATGGCAATGGTATGGCGCGCCTTGAACAACTCGCGCATTTCCTGGCGCAATTCTTCGCGCAGCTTGTAGTCGAGGTTGACCAGGGGTTCGTCGAACAGGATCAGGTCAGCATCCTTGACCAGCGCCCTGGCCATGGCCGTGCGCTGCTGCTGGCCGCCCGACAATTCCAGGGGGTAGCGCTGCAGGAACTTCTCGATGCGCAGCATCTGCGCGGTCTCCAGCACCTTGCTGCGAATCTGTTCGGCCGAGACCCCGGCCTGGCGCAGCGGCGAGGCGATGTTCTCGAACACGGTCATGGTCGGGTAGTTGATGAACTGCTGATAGACCATCGACACATTGCGCAGGCGCACCGGGCGCTGGGTCACGTCGACCCCGTTCATCAGGATGCGGCCGCTGTCAGGCTTGTCCAGGCCGGCCATCAGCCGCATCAGGCTGGTCTTGCCGGACAGCGTGCGGCCGAGCAGGACATTGAAGGATCCAGGTTGGAAGCTGAGGCTGGCGTCATCGATCCAGGTCTGGCCTTCGACGACACGGCTGACGTGCTCCAGTGTGAGTGACATGGCTCGGCCTTTTTATTATTGGAGTCAAGCGACCGGGACAGCAGAGCGAGTTTCGTGCCAATCACCTGGGGTTGCAGCAAGCCATTGATAAGGCTGGGCTTTGCGCAAATAGGGGCCCGCCGCGTTTTCACTGCTGAACAGAAATGAACAGCTCTGGCTGAACACTTGAACAGCTGCGCGGTTGACAATGAACAATTGTGAACAACACTGGATAGACGCTTTCTGCAACCCAAGGCTTGTGCTGCGGCCACCGCCTGCGGCGCCAGCAAGCCCGACACGCTGTCTTCAATAAGAAAAATAATAAGAGACCCACGGCCATGAGCGCTCCTGCCCCGCTGTTGCCCCATGACACCATCATCAAGGACTCCTGGCGGCGCTGCCGCGCGTTCGGCCTCGATCACCAAAGCCCCCCAGTGTTCGATCAACTGCCCGCCGAGCGCATCGCGCAACTGCTCGAAAGCCAGCATTCCCTGGTGCAGACCACGCACCAGGAAGTGCTGCCCTATTACGAGAATATCCTCAGCAACTCCAATTGCCTGATCATGCTCGCCGACAATCAGGGCCAGGTCCTCACCTCCTGGGGCACCCAGCGCTTTATCGAGCCGCGCCTGGCCCACGGCTTCAATACCGGCGTCAGTTGGCGGGAAGACCGCACCGGCACCAACGCCATTGGCACTGCCCTGGCCTGCGAGCAGGCGGTGCACATCGAGCACGACGAGCATTTCCTCAAGGCCAACCGCTTCATGACCGGCTCCGCCGCACCGATCTTCGACACCGAGCGCCGGGTGATCGCGGTGCTGGACGTGTCCAGTGACAGCTACCTGCCGCCCTCCCACACCCTGGGCATGGTCAAGATGATGAGCCAGACGGTGGAGAACCGGCTGATCCTCAATCTGTTCCACGGCCGGCACTTCCAGCTGACCTTCAACACCGGGCTGAACAACCTCGACAGCCAATGGGCCGGGCTGCTGATCTTCGACGACAGCGGCCAGGTACTCTCGGCCAACCGGCGCGCCGACAACCTGCTGGGGATCAGCCTGTCGCGTGTGGCCATCGACAGCCTGTTCCAGGTGTCGTTGCTGGAACTGCTCAACCAGCCCGAAGGCCAGCCCTTCGCCCTGCAAGCCGCCGGGCGCAATCGCTTCCATTGCCTGCTCAAACGGCCCCAGCACAGGCCGGTCCAGGCCCGGGTATTTGCCCAACCCAGCGCCGCCCCCACCCCTGCCCCGACGTCGGCCCTCAGCCTCAACGCCCTGCACTTCGGCGACAGCCGGGTTGAAAAAGCCGTGCGCCAGGCCGAGCGCCTGCTGGAAAAAGACATCCCGCTGCTGATCCACGGTGAAACCGGGGTCGGCAAGGAAGTGTTCGTCAAAGCCCTGCACCAGGCCAGCTCACGCAGCAAACAGGCATTGATTGCGGTGAACTGCGCGGCGATCCCCGCCGAACTGGTGGAGTCCGAACTGTTCGGCTATGAAAAAGGTGCGTTCACCGGGGCCAGCCTCAAAGGCAGCATCGGGCTGATTCGCAAGGCCGACAGAGGCACGCTGTTTCTCGATGAGATCGGCGATATGCCGCTGCCAACCCAGGCGCGCCTGCTGCGGGTGCTACAGGAGCGCTGCGTGCAGCCGGTGGGCAGCAGCGAGCTGTTCGCGGTGGATATCCGGATCATCTCCGCCACCAACCGCTCCCTGCGCGAGCAGGTACAGCTCGGCCGCTTCAGGGAAGACCTGTATTACCGCATCGGCGGCCTGACCCTGGAGCTGCCGCCCCTGCGCGAACGCAGCGACAAAGCGGCGCTGTTCCAGAAAATCTGGGAACAGCAACGCGAACCCAGCCAATGGGCCGGGCTCAGCCGCGAGGTACAAGCCCTGTTCCAACGCCACCCCTGGCCCGGCAACTTGCGCCAGGTCAGCAGCGTGATGCAGGTGGCCCTGGCCATGGCCGAGGAACAACCGGTGCGGCCGGAGCATTTGCCGGATGACTTCTTTGTCGACCTGGAGATGGAAGCGGTCGAGACGCCGACGGTGGATGGGCATGACGCCGAAGACTTAAACCAGATGCTCCAGGCCGTGGGCGGTAACATCTCCCACCTGGCCCGGCGCCTGGGGGTAAGCCGCAACACCCTCTACAAGCGGCTGCGCCAGCTACAGGGCTGAGCGCGGCGATGGCAAGACCGCAGGCAAACAAAAACCCGCACCAGGCGGGTTTTGTTTGTAGCCGTTACTGCAATCAGTCAGCCAGACGCCAGGTGGTCCCGCCCTTGCCGTCTTCCAGCACCACGCCCATGGCGGTGATCTGGTCGCGGATACGGTCGGATTCCGCCCAGTTCTTGTCGGCACGGGCCTGCAGGCGAGCCTGGATCAGCGCTTCAACCTCAGCCGCATCGACCCGACCTTCGGCACCGGCCTGCAGGAAGTCATCGGCTTCCAGTTGCAGCACACCGAGCACACTGGCCAGCTCTTGCAAACGCGCCGCCAGACCCGCCGCGGCATTGAGATCGCTCTCACGCAGACGGTTGATCTCACGCACCATCTCGAACAGCACGGCGCAGGCTTCGGGGGTACCGAAGTCGTCGTTCATCACCTGGGTGAAGCGTTCGACAAAGGCTTCGCCACCGGCCGGGGCCACTTTCGGCAGGCCTTTGAGCGCGTGGTAGAAACGCTCCAGGGCACCTTTGGCGTCCTTGAGGTTGTCTTCCGAGTAGTTGATCGCGCTGCGGTAATGGCTCGACACCAGCAGGTAACGCACGACTTCCGGGTGGTACTTGGCCAGCACGTCGCGAATGGTGAAGAAGTTGTTCAAGGATTTGGACATCTTCTCGCCATTGATGCGAATCATCCCGCAATGCATCCACGCGTTGGCGTAGGTCTTGCCGGTGGCCGCTTCGCTCTGGGCGATTTCGTTTTCATGGTGCGGGAACTCAAGATCGCTGCCGCCGCCATGAATGTCGAAGGTCTCGCCCAGGCAGCAGGTCGACATCACCGAGCATTCGATGTGCCAGCCCGGACGGCCGTCGCCCCACGGCGATGGCCAGCTTGGCTCGCCCGGCTTGGTGCCTTTCCACAACACGAAGTCCAGCGGGTCCTGTTTCGACTCGTCGACTTCGATCCGCGCGCCGATGCGCAGGTCTTCGATCTTCTTGCGCGACAGCTTGCCGTAGCCCATAAACTTGGCGACGCGGTAGTACACGTCGCCATTGCCCGGGGCGTAGGCGTAGCCCTTGTCGATCAGGGTCTGGATCATGCTCAGCATGCCCGGAATGTGATCCGTGGCACGGGGCTCCAGGTCCGGCTTGAGGATATTGAGGCGCGCCTCGTCCTCGTGCATCGCAGTGATCATGCGCTCGGTCAGCGCGTCGAACGGCTCGCCGTTCTCCCGCGCGCGATTGATGATCTTGTCTTCGATGTCGGTGATGTTGCGCACATAGGTCAGGTCATAACCGCTGAAACGCAACCAGCGGGTCACCAGGTCAAAGGCAACCATGCTGCGGCCATGGCCGATGTGGCAGTAGTCGTACACGGTCATGCCGCACACGTACATGCGCACTTTGTTGCCATCCAGCGGCTTGAAGACTTCTTTGCTCTTGGTGAGCGTGTTGTAGATCGTTAGCACTTTAATTCCTTGACTGAATCACTGGCCCCAGGAGTCGCGCAGGGTCACGGTACGGTTGAATACCGGCTGACCAGGTTTCGAGTCCTTGATATCCGCGCAGAAGTAACCTTCGCGCTCGAACTGGAAACGGTCTTCCGGCTGTGCGTTGCCCAGCGAGGGTTCGGCACGACAACCAGTGAGCACTTGCAGGGAGTCAGGGTTGATGTTGTCCAGGAAACTGGCGCTGTCCTCGGCCTTCTCCGGGTTCGGAGAACGGAACAGGCGATCGTACAGGCGCACTTCGCACTCGACGCTGGCGGCCGCCGGCACCCAGTGCACCACGCCCTTGACCTTGCGGCCTTCAGGGTTCTTGCCCAGGGTTTCAGGATCGTAGGAGCAGCGCAGTTCGACGATGTTGCCCTCGGCGTCCTTGATCGCTTCATCGGCACGGATCACGTAGCTGCCGCGCAGGCGCACTTCGCCGTTGGGCTCCAGGCGCTTGTAGCCTTTTGGCGGCTCTTCCATGAAGTCGTCACGGTCGATGTAGATCTCACGCGCAAACGGCAGCTTGCGCACGCCCAGCTCTTCTTTCTGTGGGTGACGCGGCAGTTCGAGGTCTTCGACCTGGCCTTCCGGGTAGTTGGTGATCACGACTTTCAACGGACGCAGTACGCACATGGCGCGCGGGGCGTTGGCGTCGAGGTCCTGACGGATGCTGAACTCGAGCATGCCGTAATCGACCACACCGTCGGAGCGGTTGGTGCCGACCATCTCGCAGAAATTGCGAATCGACGCCGGGGTATAACCGCGGCGACGGAAGCCCGACAGGGTCGACATGCGCGGGTCGTCCCAACCATGGACGTGCTTCTCGTCCACCAGTTGCTTGAGCTTGCGCTTGCTGGTGATGGTGTAGTTCAGGTTCAGGCGGCTGAACTCGTACTGGCGCGGGTTGGCCGGCACCGGCAGGTTCTCCAGGAACCACTCGTACAGCGGACGATGGCTTTCGAACTCCAGGGTGCAGATCGAGTGGGTGATGCCTTCGATGGCGTCCGACTGACCGTGGGTGAAGTCGTAGTTGGGGTAGATGCACCACTTGTCACCGGTCTGGTGGTGATGGGCGTGGCGGATGCGGTACATGATCGGGTCGCGCAGGTTCATGTTCGGCGAGGCCATGTCGATCTTGGCCCGCAGCACCCGTGCACCGTCCGGGAACTCGCCGGCGCGCATGCGGTTGAACCAGTCGAGGTTTTCTTCGACGCTGCGCTCGCGGAACGGGCTGTTCTTGCCCGGCTCGGTCAGGCTGCCACGGTATTCCTTGGCTTGATCCGGGCTCAGGTCGTCGACATAAGCCTTGCCGGCCTTGATCAGCTCCACCGCCCAGTCGAACAACTGGTCGAAGTACTTCGAGGCATAGCGCACTTCACCGGACCATTGGAAACCCAGCCACTTGATGTCGCTTTCAATGGCGTCGATGTATTCCTGGTCTTCCTTGGCCGGGTTGGTGTCGTCGAAGCGCAGGTGAGTCACGCCGCCGAATTCCTGGGCCAGGCCGAAGTTCACACAGATCGACTTGGCGTGACCGATGTGCAGGTAACCGTTGGGCTCAGGCGGGAAGCGGGTCACGATCTGCGTGTGCTTACCCGAGTCCAGGTCCGCCTGGATGATCGGGCGCAGGAAGTTGACCGGTACGGCCGGTCCAGTCTTGGAATTCGAGGTAGGGTCGACAGTGGGCTTGCTCATAGGATCCTTGAACGTACAAGTGCGCGGCCGGATGCGGCCTGATCAATCAAAAACGGACACTATAGCCGATGCGGCCAAGCGCCTGACAGCGCCGCTTGGAAAACTGCGGCTATTAATGCAACTCAAATGAAAAAACAGCCTCGAATTTCGTGCGCCTCACGCTAAACTGCGCACCGTGGCTGATATCAGCCCGTACGGTTCGGGGCCCGCAGGCCCTATCAGCGCCCCGAAACCCACGAATTCCTTGAACCACGCACTACTTGAAAGAGTACCGATCATGACCCAAGTCAAACTGACCACCAACCACGGCGACATCGTGCTGGAACTGAACGCCGAGAAAGCCCCGGTCACCGTGGCCAACTTCATCGAATACGTTAAGGCCGGCCACTACGAAAACACCGTGTTCCACCGTGTCATCGGCAACTTCATGATCCAGGGCGGCGGTTTCGAGCCAGGCATGAAAGAAAAGAAAGACAAGCGCGCCAGCATCCAGAACGAAGCCGACAACGGCCTTTCCAACGACAAGTACACCGTAGCCATGGCTCGCACCATGGAGCCGCATTCGGCCTCCGCACAGTTCTTCATCAACGTCGCCGACAACAGCTTCCTCAACCACAGCGGCAAGACCACCCAGGGCTGGGGCTACGCAGTCTTCGGCAAAGTGGTTGAAGGCAGCGACGTGGTCGACAAGATCAAGGGCGTCTCCACCACCATGAAAGGCGGCCACCAGGACGTACCAGCAGACGACGTGATCATCGAGAAAGCCGAGATCATTGAGTGATATTGCTGATTTCAGATTTGCATCTGGAACAGGAGCGCCCGGACATCACCCGGGCGTTTCTGGATTTACTCGGCGGACGTGCCCGCGAGGCACAGGCGCTGTACATCCTCGGTGACTTCTTCGAGGTGTGGGTCGGCGACGACGCCATGAGCCCCTACCAGCTTTCCATTTGCCAGGCGCTGCGGGAATTGAGCGACAGCGGTACGCAGATTTTCCTGATGCATGGCAATCGCGACTTCATGCTCGGCAAGGCCTTCTGCAAGGCGGCCGGCGCCACCCTGCTCAAGGACCCGAGCGTGGTCGACTTCTACGGTGAGCCGGTGCTGTTGATGCACGGTGACAGCCTCTGCACCCGCGACGAAGCCTACATGCGCATGCGCCGCTACCTGCGCAACCCGCTCACCCTGTGGATTCTGCGGCACTTGCCGTTGCGCACCCGGCACAAGCTGGCGCGCAAGCTGCGCAACGAAAGCCGCGCGCAAACCCGGATGAAAGCCAACGACATCGTCGATGTGACACCCGAAGAAGTACCGCGGGTGATGCAGGCGTTTGGCGTCCACACCCTGGTCCACGGCCATACCCACCGCCCTGCCATCCACAAGCTGCAACTGGGCGAGCAGGCGGCCAAGCGCATCGTGCTGGGGGATTGGGATCGTCAGGGTTGGGCCTTGCAGGTCGACGAGCAGGGTTTCCAACTGGCCGCGTTCGATTTCGTACCGACTCAGCTGGCCCTTCCCAGCCAGTAAGCCCCCTGTGGTGAAAGAGCGTGCTCCATCACCACAGGTTGCGCCTCAGTGGCCGCCTGAAGCCGGACCGGCCTTGGCCGCAAACGGCGGTTTGGCCAGCCAGACCAGCAGAATCAACCCCATGAACACCCAGCCCAACAGGGTGAAATAGTCGACGGTCGACAGCATGTAGGCCTGGCTGGTCAGCACCTGGTCCAATTGCGCATAGGCCTTGGTGCCGGCCCCGCCGAGGTTGTTCAGGGCCTCGCGGGTTGCAGGGTCGAAGGTGCTGATGCTCTCGCTCATATAGGCGTGGTGCTGGTCGGCCCGGCGGATCCAGATCCAGGTGGTGAGCGACGCCGCGAAGCTGCCGCCCAGGGTCCGCAGGAAGGTCGCCAACCCCGCGCCGTCGGCAATCTGGTGCGGTGGCAGGTCCGACATCAGGATGCTCAGGGTCGGCATGAAGAACAGCGCCACCCCGATCCCCATAAACAGCTGCACCAGGGCGATGTGCTGGAAGTCCACCTCACTGGTGAACCCGGCGCGCATGAAGCAGCTCAGGCCAATCGCCAGGAACGCCAGCCCGGCCAGCAGCCGCAGGTCGAACTTGTGGGCGTACTTGCCGACAAAAGGCGACATCAGCACCGGCAGGATACCGATCGGCGCCACCGCCAGCCCGGCCCAGGTGGCGGTGTAGCCCATCTGGGTCTGCAACCACTGCGGCAGGATCAAGTTGATGCCGAAGAACCCGGCATAACCGCCCACCAGCACAATGGTGCCGATGCGAAAGTTGCGATAGGCGAACAGCCGCAGGTTGACCACCGGGTGGCGGTCGGTCATTTCCCAGATCACGAACACCGCCAGGGCAATCACCGAAATCAGCGTGCCGATGATGATGAAGTTGGACTCGAACCAATCCAGGTCGTTGCCCTTGTCCAGCACCACCTGCAGCGCGCCGACGCCGACGATCAGGCTCAGCAGGCCGATGTAGTCCATCGGCTGGCGACTGGTAACCACCGGTCGCGCCTTCAGTTGCTGCTTGACCACCCAGGCGGCAAACAGGCCGATCGGCACGTTGATAAAGAAGATCCACGGCCAACTGTAACTGTCGGTGATCCAGCCGCCGAGGATCGGCCCGGCAATCGGCGCGACCACCGTGACCATCGCCAACAGTGCCAGGGCCATCCCCCTTTTGGCCGGCGGATAGACCGCGATCAACAGGGTCTGGGTCATCGGGTACAACGGCCCCGCCACCACCCCCTGCAACACGCGAAAGCCCACCAGCTCGGGCATCGAGGTGGAAATACCGCACAGAAACGAGGCCAGCACAAACAGAATGGTGGCCCAGATAAACAGCTTCACCTCGCCGAAACGCCGGCTCAACCAGCCGGTCAGCGGCAAGGCAATGGCGTTGCTCACGGCAAACGAGGTGATGACCCAGGTGCCCTGCTCGGAACTCACCCCCAGGTTGCCGGAAATGGTCGGCAAGGCCACGTTGGCGATGGTGGTGTCGAGCACCTGCATGAAAGTCGCCAGGGACAGGCCGATGGTGCTGAGCAGCAGGCTGGGCGGCGTGAAAGACGCGTTATTGCTCATCGCGAATCCTTTGGAACGAGGCTGGCGTCGCGACCCTCAAGGGCCGCGACTGGCGGATTGGCGGATCAGCGCTGCGCGGTCTTGCCGATGGCAGCGCTGTTGTCGTGGATCAGGCGCGCGATCATGGCGTCGGCTTCGCCCAACTGGCGGTCGTAGACGTTGGTGCTGAACGAGGCTTTTTGCGGGGGTTGCTGGGCCAGTACCGGGCCGCTCTGGTCATGCAGATTGACGTTGACCAGGGTCGACAGGCCGACCCGCAGTGGGTGCTGCGCCAGCTCTTCGGCATTGATGTGGATGCGCACAGGCACTCGCTGCACGATCTTGATCCAGTTACCGGTGGCGTTCTGCGCCGGGAGCAAGGCAAAGGCACTGCCGGTGCCGGCCCCCAGGCTGTCGATGGTGCCGCTGTATTTGACGTCACTGCCGTAGAGGTCGGCTTCGATATCCACCGGCTGGCCGATGCGCATGTCACGCAGCTGGGTTTCCTTGAAGTTGGCGTCGATCCACAGCTGATTCAGCGGGATGACCGCCATCAACGCGGTGCCGGGCTGGACCCGCTGTCCCAGTTGCACAGTGCGCTTGGCCACATAACCGGTGACCGGTGCAATCAGCGTGCTGCGGGCGTTGGTCAGGTAGGCCTGGCGCAACTGGGCGGCGGCGGACTGCACGTCCGGGTGCGACGAAACCACGGTGTCGTCCACCAGGGCATTGGTGGTGTTGAGTTGTTGCTGGGCGTTGGCCAGGGCGTTTTGCGCCGAGGTCAGGTCATCCCGGGCGTGGGACAGCTCTTCCTGGGAAATCGCCCCGCTGGCGGCCAGGTTTTTCCGGCGATTGAAGTTGTCCTGGGCTTTTTGCACCTCGGCTTTCTGCGCCGCCACCTGGGCTTTCATGCCGTCGACATTGCTGTACAAGCCACGCACCTGACGCACAGTGCGAGCCAGATTGGCCTGGGCGCTTTGCAGCCCGACCTGGGCATCGTTGGGGTCGAAATTGATCAGCACCTGGCCTTCATGCACCAGGTCGCCATCGTCGGCACCGATGCTGACCACGGTGCCGGTCACCAGCGGCGTGATTTCCACCACGTTGCCGTTGACGTAGGCGTCGTCGGTGCTTTCATTCCAGCGCCCGTACAGCTCGTGCCAGGCGAAAACGCCGATGCCGCCCAGGATCACAATCAGCGCCAGGATCAGCAGCATGATTTTGCGCTTGCGCGGATTGCTCGTGTCCGGGGTGTTTTCGGATGTTTGGTTAGTCTCGGCAGTGGCCATGACAAGTCCTCGAATTATTTAGTCTGCGTGGCGGGGGTCGGGGTGGCCGAAGCCAGGTTGCCGGCCTCGAAGCCGCCCCCCAACGCCTGCATCAATTGAATCGACAGGTCGATCTGCTCGGCATTCAGGGTCGCCAGCTGACGCTGGGCCTGCAGCAATTGCTGCTCGATGCTGAGCACGTCCAGGTAGTTGCCGATGCCGGAACCGAAACGCTGGACCACGGTGTTGTAGGACTCCTGGGCAATATCGGTGGCATGTTGCTGGGCGGCTATCTGCCGGCCGATATCGCGCAACTGGGAAATGCTGTCGCTGACATCCCCCAGGGCAGTCACTAGGCTTTTGTTGTACTGGGCCACCGCCAGGTCGTAGTCGGCATCCCGCGCGTCGAGGTCGGCGCGCAAGCGGCCGCCGTCGAAAATCGGCAGCGAAATCGTCGGCGCAATGTTGAAGAAACGGCTGGCGGAACCGAACATCGCATCCCCCAGCAAGGCCTGGGTACCGGCGGCGGCACTGAGGTTGAGGTTGGGGTAGAAGCGGGTCTTGCCGGCGTCGATGCTCCTGCCTGCGGCCTCTACCCGCCAGCGGGCGGCGATCAGGTCCGGGCGACGGCCCAGCAGCTCGGCGGGCAAAGTGGAGGGCAAGGCCACGGCGCTGGCCTGCAACACCTTGGGCCGGGCGATTTCATTGCCCCGGTCCGGGCCTTTGCCGAGCAGCACGGCCAGGGCGATCTTGGCGCTTTGCAGTTTTTTCTCGGCATCGATCAGGGTGGCCTGGGAGCTGGCCTCGAGGCTTTCGGTCTGCTGGTACTGATACTGGCTGTCGATGCCGGAGCTGAGGCGCTTCTGGCTCAGGTCGAGCATCTGTCGGGTGCGCTTGAGGTCGTCATTGGCCAGGTCGTGGACAATGTGCGCCTGGCCTAGGTCGCTGTAGGCCCGTGCCACGTCGGCGGCCAATGTCAGTTGCGCGGCCTGGCGATCGATTTCTGCAGCGCGGGCCTGACCCAGCGCGGCTTCCCAGGTGGCACGCTGGCCGCCCCAGAGGTCGAAGTTGTAATTGAAATTCAGCCCCAGGCTGCGCACCGTGCTGTAGGTGCCGCCCTGCCCGCTCGGGTCCTGGTCGCGGGCCAGGCGCGAACGGCTGACACTGCCGCTGGCATCCAGGGTCGGCATGCGCGAAGCATCGGCGGCATAGGCCGCGGCGCTGGCCTGATGGGCCCGGGCGCTGGCGATCTGCATATCCGGGCTGTCATGCAGGGCTTCCTGGATCAGGCCGTCGAGCTGTGGGTCGCCCAGGCTTTTCCACCAGTCATTCTTTGGCCAGGCCGCTGGCGACAGGGTCACGCCCGTGAGGGACTGCCCGGCCTTGAGGCTCTTGGCATCGAGGCTCACGCCTTCGGTATCGAGGCCGCTGTAGCTGGCACAGCCGGCCATGCTCATGGCCAGCAGCACCAGGCTGACGCGGTTACGCAAGGTTTTACTGCTCATTTATCACCTACCCGCAACACGGTGATCGGGTCACCGGCTGCCAGCAAAATTTTCTTGAGGATCTGTTCCAGGGTTTCCAGCTCTTGCGGGCTGATGGCGCCCGCCAGTTGATTCATGGCCTGCGCGCCGATGTGGGGCAAACGGTCCGCGAGTTTCTGGCCTTCTTCGGTGAGCACCAGTTGCACCTGGCGCCGATCGCCTTCGGAACGCCGACGGGCGAGGAAATCCTTCTGCTCCAGGCGGTCGAGCATGCGCGTCATCGATCCGCTGTCCAGGGACAGGTGGCGGCACAGCTCGGCCGGGGTGTCGACGCCGAACTGGGCCATGATGATCAGCACCTTGAACTGCGCCGCCGTGATGCCGTGGGGCTCCATATGGGTGTCGATGATCCGGTCCTTGAGCAACGCAGCGCGCCCGAGCAGAAGGCCCAGGTGGCAGTTTTGGAAGTTGTCCGGCGTGTAATGTTTCATCTGACCACCCATTAGCTGCCTAGGCAGGGAAAGTATGTCGAGATGTTACTGCCTAGGCAGCGAATGTCAAAGCAATAATTAGCATGCTTTGTATTTGGCTGGATAAACGGCATCGGGCGCGGCGTTGGCCGCGGCGAGGGGTCAGGTGTTCAGGAGATGTTCGTGAGGCCGGTAGCTGCTGCCGAGCCTGCGAGGCTGCGCTGGCCCGATCAGGCGCCGTGGGGGGGGCAGGTGTTCGGACGGTGTCCGTAAGGGACAGCGTCCGAACGCGGCCCGAGCCTGCGGCAGCGGCTACAAACCTTTACCGCCAGGCTGCGCTGGCCCCTCAGGCACCACGTAGGCAGCAGCTACCGCTGCCTCAAAAATCGCGCTTATAGAAAATATCCAGGGAACTGGCCACGCCACTGGCCGCTTCCAGGTACACCTTTTTGCTCAACTTGTAGCGCAAGGCGATGGTGTTGGCCGGTTCGAACACGCCGACGCCGTAGCGCAGGCTGAGTTTCTCCGAGATATTGCCGCTGGCGACCACCGCTGTGTTGGTGCCGCTGCCCTGGGTGTCGAGCTGGAAGTCCTGGATCCCGAGGTTTTTCGCCAGGCTGCCGGTGAAGTTGGAACTGCCCATCAACCCCAGTCCCAGCGCCGCCTGGGCCAGCATGTTGTTGTCCTCGCCGGTGGAACTCAGCGGACGCCCCAGCACCAGGTAGGACAGCGCCTGCTCCTGGCTCATGGCCGGTTCGGAGAAGATCTGCGTCACCGGCTGTTCGGCGCTGCCGCTCAGGCGGATCCCGGCGATCACGTCGTCGGTCTGGCGGATCGCTTCAATGTCCAGGTACGGCTGATCGATGGGCCCGGCGAACAACAGCCGCGCGCGGCGCACGGTCAGGCGCTGGCCATAGGCCCGGTAGCGCCCGTCGTTGAGCCACAGCTCACCACGGGTGTCCATGTTGTCACCGATATGCACATGCCCCTGCAGGTTGGCGGTCAGGCCGAAACCGGCAAAGCTGAGCTTGTCTTCGCCCACCACCACATCGACGTCCATCGCCATGGCCATCGGCGGTTTACCCTCGGCGGTCTGCTGCCCGATGATCACCGTGTCGTCCGAAACCTTGACCGTCGACGGCGGCAACTCGCGCACCTTGATCTCGCCCTTGGGCACATGGACCTTGCCGGCAATCGCCAGTTTGTCGCCCTGCATGGAGATTTTCAGGTCCGGCGCCACTTCCAGCACCGCGTAGGGCTCGACGGTCACCGGCAACTGCGAGCCCTTGAGATTCAGGTCCACCGCCAGCGCCTGACCCCAGGCGACTGTGCCAGTGAGGCTGCCCTGCCCGGCCTTGCCGCTTTTCCAGGCGCCATTGAGTTGCACGCTCTCACCGGCGATCTGCGCCTGCAGTTGCAAATCCTCAAGACTGATCGGCAGCTCGGAACCGGAAACCTCACCACCACTGAGCGTCAGGTTGCCATTGACCTGAGGCGCCAACAGCCCGCCCGACAGGCGTCCGCTGCCATTGAGGTTGCCCGCCAGCTTCTCGACCATCGGCACAAACGGCCGCACCACCGCCAGGTCCAGGCCGCTCAAGCGGAAGTCCCCGGACAGCGCCTTGTTTTTCGCCAGGGGATTGATCTGCGCCTGCACCAGCAACTCGCCAAGCTTGCCGCCGGCGAACTCGAGACGGGTGTCGATGCGCTTGGGGTTGAGCGTGGTGTTGAGTTTCAGGGCCTGGTACGGGAAGTCCAGCCACTGATCCTTTTCCTTGATGCGCAAGGTGCCACCGCTGGCGTCCACCAGGATCTGGCCTTTGGGCCCGCTGGCGGGCACGTCCAGTTGCAGGTCGGCATTGAGCTGGCCCTTCCACGCAAAATCCTTGGGCAGCCACTGCGCGAGGCTGTCGAGGGGGAATTGCTTGAGGTGATAGCGCAGCTTGGGCTCAGGCATCAGGCGTTGATCTTCGCCGCACAGGCTGGCCGCGCCGGAAGCCCAGCAATGGGCGCCGAAGTTGAGCTTGCCGTCGGCCAGGTACTCCAGTTTCGCCGGGGCTTGCAGCTTCCAGTCCTGGCCACCGCTCTGGATCTCGCCGCTGGCCAGGCGTCCGCGCCAGTTGCCTTGATTAAGGACGCCATCCAGACCCAGGGCCAGTTTCAGCAGCGGGCCTTGCAGGTCCAGTTGCAGCTTCTGATTCTTGATATCGCCCTGGCCGGCCAGGGTCAGGGTGCCCAGCTGGGTATCTCCGACCTGGATCCCGCTGCCCTTGAGGTCGAGGCGGGCCTTTTGCGCGCTGTCGAGCTTCGCGGCAACCACCAGGTTTTGCAGGCGGTTATCGACAAACGCCAACTGCTGGCCTTGCAGGTCGAGCTTGCCCTGGGGCGCATTCAAGGTCCCGGCCAGGTCGAGGCGACCATTGGCCTGGCCGCGCAACTGCGGCCACAGCTGGCCCAGGCGCGGCAGCTTGATATCCAATTGCCCGGCAAGTTTCTGCTGCAGGCTGCCGGAGCCATTGATGCGGTTATCCCCCAGGCGGATATCGAGGGTGCTCAGGGTCCACTGCTGCCCCTGGCCATCGGCCTTGGCCTGCAACACCGCAGGTTGGCCACGCAGCTTGCCCTTGAGGTCGAGGTCGGCATTGAGCTTGAGCTGTTCGTTCTTCAATTGCCCCTGGCTGCGCAACGGACCCGCGAGCGTGCCCGGCAGCTCCGCCAGCCAGTACGCCGGGTTGATCGCCGATAACTGCAGCGCCGTGTCCCAGGCGATGCCGTCGGCAAATTGCAGTTTCAGGTGGCCCTCGGCCTTGCCCTGCCCGGCCGCCAGCTTGAATTCAGGGAGAAAGATCTGGGTCAGGTCACCACTGAACGGGCTGCCGAGGCTGAAGGCACCGGCCGGCCCATCGAGGTCGCCCTGAAAGTTGCCCAGGTAATGGCCGTCGCGGTACGACACTTCGGCATTGAAGGTGCGCACCGCCACCGCGGGCTCGTCGATCACCGGGTACAGGCGATGCCAGGGGAAATCCAGCCAGGCGACCTTGCCCTCGGCGCTGAAGCCTTCACTCCAATCCAGTGCGCCGGTCAACTTGAGGCTTTGCTTGTCGTTGGCGGTCAGGTCCAGGGCGGCGATCTGCGCACCGTTGGCGTCAACCTTGCCGGTCAGCGCCAGGGCCACCGGGCCCTGCTCAGCCGGCAGGCTGGCGCTGCCCTGCAGTTGATAGCCGTGTTTCAGGTCGCCCTGGCCGGTCAGCAGCAACTGATTGAGCATCAGGGTATCCGGCAGCTCGGCGCTGGCCTTGAAAGCATCGGCAGTAATACGGACCTGGGCCGGCAGGTTTTCCACCAGCGGTTGCAGTTCGCCGCTGAGCTGGCCCTGCAAATAACCGCTGCTGTCGGCGTGCAAGGTCAGGGTCTTGAGCAGGTCGCCTTCGACCTTCAGCGCCAAAGCCCAGGGCTCGTCGCCCGGCGCCGGCAGGGTCAGGTTGCCGCTGGCCTGCAGGGGCCAGTTGCCGCTGGGGTGCAGCAGCCCGGCCAGGTTCAGGCTCAGGTCGTCGCGCTGCAGCTGCAGTGAGTCGATCTGCAAGCCCTGGGCGGTCCATTGCGCGGCCAGTTGCAGGCCTTTGAGTTGCTCGCTGCCGTTAAACAGCAGGTTGCCGACCCGCACCTGACCCAGCTTGATCGCCAGCGGCAATTGCAGGTCCGGCAGGCTGATGGGGCCGCTGTTATCGTCGCCGCCCGGGGGGAATTGCAGACTGACCTGCTCCACATCCAACTGCTCGATGCACAGGGTCATGCGCAGCAGGCACGATGGCGACCAGGCAAACTTCGGCGCCACCAGCTCGACCCGGCTGCTGCCTTGCTCCCACAGCAGGTGATCGGCGCTCCACTGGCCAGCCAACTGCCCGGCAAAATTTTCCACGCTCAAGCCCGGTACCTGGCCCAGGGCCCAGCGGCTGCCGGCCTGAGTGCCTACTAGCAAGGCCACACTCACTACCAGCAGCAACAGCAGAGCCACCATTGCCAGCAGCGTTATTTTCAAACCACGCTTCACAGCTCCGGCCCCATGGAAAAGTGCAATCGAATACCACCGTCATCATTCAGCGCGTGGGCCAGGTCGAGGCGAATCGGCCCCACCGGTGACACCCAGCGCACGCCAAGGCCGATCCCGGTCTTGAGGTTCGGCAGTTCGAGCTTATTGAAGGAGTTGCCCTGGTCGACGAAGGTCGCGATGCGCCACTTCTCGGCAATCGAATACTGATACTCGACACTGCCGGCCACCATGTAGCGCCCACCGATACGGTCGCCGTCGGAGTTTTCCGGGGACAGGCTCTGATAGTCATAACCGCGCACACTTTGGTCGCCACCGGCGAAGAAGCGCAGGGACGGCGGGATCGATTTATAGCCGTTGGTGGCACTGCCACCGAACTGCACCCGCCCCAGGAAGCGGTGGTTATCCCAGACCGTGGTCAGCCCCTTGAGCAGCACCGTGCCGTACAGCAGGTTGGTGTCGGAGGCCAGGCCTTCCTTGGCCAGCTTGGTGTCGAATTGCAGGCGATAGCCGTTGTGCGGATCGATGCGGTTGTCACTGCGCAGGTAGGAATACGTCAGCCCGGGCATCAGCAGGTTACTCAGGCCCGAGTCATCGCCCAGGCGATATTCTTCGCGCTGCCATTTCAACGACACCACGCGCTGCCAACCACTGGGCAGCTTGCTGTGCCATTCAGGGCCGATGGTCAGCAGTTTGCTGAGGGTGTCGGTGTTGGCGATTTCTTCATTCTGATAGCCACCGGCAAAACGCAGTTTGTCGGTGAGCGGTGGATCCAGCGGGATGTCGTACCACAGCCCGACGTTCTGCCGGGGCGCCGAAACCTCGGCCTCCCAGCCATAGCTGTGGCCCTGCGGATTGACCCAGTGCCGGGTCCAGTTGGCCTTGGCCCGAGGCCCGACGTCGGTGGAGAAACCCAGGCCCAGGCCCATGGTCCGGGGCTTGCGGGTTTCCAGCTGGACCGCCACCGGGATCACGTCGTTGGCCGCTGCCGTGGGCGCCGCGTCGACCCGCACGCCCTCGAAATAGCCACTCGATTGCAGCGCCTGGTTGAGTTCGGCAATCAGCTCGGAGTCATAGGGTGCGCCGGCCTTGAACGGCACCATGCGCTGCAGCAGCTCTTCATCGAACGGCGCATCGCCGGCGAAGCTGACCTTGCCCAACGCATAGCGCGGGCCGCTGTCGTACACCAGTTCGATATCCGCGACCCCTGCCTGGGGATCGACCGCCAGCCGCTGCCGGGTGAAACGCCCACTGAAAAAGCCATAGCGCGAGGCCTGATTCTGAATCAGGTGCTTGGCATCTTCGTAGTGACCGTGGTTGAGCACGGCCCCGGTTTTGAGCTGGTCGCTCTTGGGCACTCGGAAAGCCTTGAGGCTGGCAGCCGGGCCTTCGATACGCACGATGACGTCGCGCAGGTGCACGGGTTCGCCGGGGTCGATATTCAATACCAGACGTGGCTTTTCGCCACCTTTGACGTCGCTGCTGATCTGCGGCTGATAGTAGCCAAGGGCCTGGGCGGCCTTGCGCGCCTGCTCCTCGGCGCCGCGACTGAAGCGCAGCAAGGCTTCTTCGTCACGGTCTCCGACACCGCCAATGTAGCCCTCCACATTGGCCTTCAACTCGTCATTGGCCGGTTTGACCCTGACATCCAGTTCGCTTTGCGCCAGCGCCGCACAGCTTGTAAACAGCAGCAACAGGCTGCTGGTGATTCTTCCAGGAAACTTCATAGGCGCGGATGCTATCACGAGCTTGGGAGCGTGATAGAACCCACAGCCCCCGGAAAAGTTCTATCTCAAGCTGTTGCGCTGTGTAACACCTGGGGATTGGCGTGAAAAAAAACGTGCTCGCGAATCGGCCCCACAGCGATTTCGCCGATCTCTTCATAACCCTGGCGCTTGTAGAACTCCAGGTAGCGTGGGTTGCCGGTATCGAGCACCACGCCCTGGGAGTTTTCGTCCACCGCGCACCAGTTGTGCACGGCGGTCAGCAGTTGCTCGCCAAAGTGCTGGCCCTGGAATTGCGGGTGAATCCCCAGCAGCGGCAACACGTGCACCGCGTCGCTGGGCAAACAGGCGCTGACTGCTGCGTGGTAGTCCAGGTAACGCCGGGTGCAGCGAAAGCCGGTGCTCAGCACCATGCGCAGGCGCCAGGCCCAGCTTTCGGTGATCCCCAGCCGGCGCTGGGGCGGTGCGATCAGGGCAATGCCGATCAAGCGGTCGTTGACCAGCAGGCCGATGGCAGGCAGATCCTGCAGAAAATGCTGTTTGACCAGTTCCCGTACCGTGGCCCGCACGCGCTGCTCATACCCCGGGCGCTCGGACTCGAACAGAAAACCGAAGGTCGGTTCATGCCGGTAGGCCTGGTACAACAGCGAACGCGCCTCCCGCGAGTAGCCGCTGTCGAGCATGTGGATATCGGCGATGGCAGTGGATGTTTCAGGCATTGCGGTTGACTCCCCTGGACCCGGCTCAAATGGCCGCGCTCTTGTTGTTACGAGCCTTTTCGTCCGGTGATCGTTCCCCGGTCCAAGGACATTAGCAGCGCATCCGGGCTGCCGCCACGCTGGTGGCGCTGCGACTTGTCGGCTAGCATCGCTGTTTTGCCAGGACCGCCGACCATGAAAATCGTCTCGTTCAACATCAACGGGCTACGTGCCCGCCCTCATCAGCTGGCGGCGCTGATCGAGAAACACCAGCCGGATGTCATCGGCCTGCAGGAAACCAAAGTCTCGGACGAGCAGTTCCCCCTGGCCGATGTTCAGGCCCTGGGTTACCACGTTCATTATCACGGGCAGAAAGGCCATTACGGTGTAGCGCTGCTCTCACGCCAGGCGCCCCTGAGCCTGCACAAGGGGTTCGAAGGCGATGACGAAGAGGCCCAGCGGCGTTTTATCTGGGGCACCTTCGCCGACGCCGATGGCACCCCGGTGACCATCATGAACGGCTACTTCCCCCAGGGCGAAAGCCGCGACCATCCGACCAAATTCCCGGCCAAGCAGCGTTTCTACAACGACTTGCAACAGCTGCTGGAAAGCCGCTTCAGCAACGACCAGCCCTTGATTGTCATGGGCGATGTGAACATATCGCCGGAAGACTGCGACATCGGCATCGGCCCGGAGAACATGAAGCGCTGGTTGAAAACCGGCAAGTGCAGCTTCCTGCCGGAAGAACGCGAGTGGATGGCGCGCCTGAAGAACTGGGGCCTGGTGGACAGCTTCCGTCACCTCAACCCGGAGGTCAGCGACCGCTTCAGCTGGTTCGACTACCGCAGCCGCGGCTTTGAGGATGATCCCAAGCGCGGCCTGCGCATCGACCTGATCATGGCGTCCAGCGGACTGCTGCCACGGGTCAAGGATGCCGGGGTCGACTACGAACTGCGCGGTATGGAGAAACCCTCCGACCATGCGCCGATCTGGCTCGAACTGAGCTGATTCACCGGCTTTCGCCCAGGCACAAAAAAGCCCATCGCAAGATGGGCTTTTTCATGAGGTCAGCGCAGCTCGATATGCGGGGTGGTGCCAGCGGCCATGATGGCTTCGATGGCGATCTCGCGGGTCGGCTCCGAATCATAGAGGTGGCTGGCGATGATCACCTCCTGGCCGGCCTTGAGCTTGAAGTACGACTTGCCGCCCTGGGAAATCTTGCGCACATAGCGCTCGGCAGATGCGCAATGACGACGAAACAACGCAATGGCTGCTTCGGCAGTGTCTCGACACGGGTAGCGGTTGCTTTGCAGCAGGGTCTTGGCTTCCTTGGACTTCAACAGGAATCTGCATTCGCCACTGTCATACTGCTTCAGCTCGAACCAGGCACTCATTTCCAACTCCTTTGAACAACGAAATAGCAGCAACATGCTGCTGGGGAGCCTGTCGGGGATGCAGGCTTCGCAGCGCTTCCAATCCCCGCCAGACAAAGTTTTCGACTCTATCCATCCCCCCAAGGAAGGTCTTTAGGACATATCTGAAAGTCCGTCGGATCCTTCCCGAAACATCAGCCGACGGCTGTCACATCCGCGTCACCTCCCTGACTTAATCTCGCCGCAACTCCCCTCCATAGAAGGCCGGTAGCGCATGCCCCGCGTGTTGACAGTCAGTGAACGAGATATCTGGTGCCGGACCCTCAGCATGTTGCTGATCGGTTTTGCCTGCTACGCCCTGCCCTGGTCGGTGTTCGCCGCCCTGCCGCTGGGCAGCGACAACAGCAGCGTGCTGCGTATCCAGGGCTCCAACACCATTGGCGCCAAACTCGGCCCGGCCCTGGTCAAGGGCTTGCTGGAGGAACAAGGGCTGCACAAGGTGCGGATCGAAGCCACGGGCAAGGACAACGAGCAGCGGGTGGTGGGCCAGACCAGCCAGGGCCGGCCCGTGCGGGTTGACGTCGCCGCCCACGGTTCCAGTACCGGGTTTGCCGCCCTGAAAAATGCCAGCGCCGACCTCGCCGCCGCCTCGCGCGCCATCAAGGACAGCGAACTGGTGGAGCTGGAAACCCTGGGCGATTTGAAAAGCCCGGGCGCCGAACAGGTGATCGCCATCGACGGCCTGGCAATCATCCTCAACCCCCACAACCCGCTGACCCAATTGAACACCGAGCAACTGGCGCGTGTGTTCAGTGGCGAGGTCAAGACCTGGGAAGAATTGGGGGGCGTCGGCGGCGCCATTCATTTATATGCCCGCGATGATCAATCCGGGACCTACGACACCTTCAAGGAGCTGGTACTCAGCCGGCGCGGCAAGGCCCTGGGCAGCGCCGCCAAACGCTTCGAGTCCAGCGAGCAATTGTCCGATGCGGTCAGCCAGGATCCCCAGGGCATCGGCTTTATCGGCCTGCCCTACGTGCGCCAGGCCAAGGCCGTGGCCATCGTCGACGGCGAGTCGCAGGCCATGCAGCCGCTCAACAGCCTGATCGCCACCGAAGACTACCCACTGTCGCGGCGCCTGTATTTTTACCTGCCGCCCAATGGCCACAACCCCTGGGCCACGGCGCTGGTGGACTTCGCTCAAAGCGCCAGGGGCCAGGCCATCGTCGCCGCCAATGGTTTTGTCGCGCAGACGGTGCAAGCCATGAGCGTGACGGCCAGCCCGCAGATGCCCGAGGGCTACCAGGCCATCGCGCGCCAGGCGCAACGGCTGACGGTCAACTTTCGCTTCGAGGAAGGCAGCGCCAGCCTCGACAACAAGGCACGCCAGGACCTGAACCGGGTGCTGGACTTTCTCAAGCAGCACGCCAAGCTCGATCGGCAGGTGACACTGGTGGGGTTTGGCGATGCCAAGAGCGATACCGCCCGCGCCGCGCTGCTGTCCAAGCTGCGGGCCATGGCAGTGCGCCGGGAACTGGTGAAAAGCGGAGTGGTACTGCGCGAAATCCAGGGATATGGCGCGCAGATGCCGGTGGCCGCCAACACGGCGGACGAGGGCCGGATCAAGAATCGCCGGGTTGAAGTCTGGGTCTACTGAGGGCGGCAACCCAGCAGCGCGAGGCCAAACCAGCCCCGCGATGCCTGAGCGGTCAGTGGCTGCTGCGCAGCATCTCCTTGGGCACGTATTTGCCGATTTCGAACTTGCCGATCGCGGCGCGGTGCACTTCGTCCGGGCCGTCGGCCAGGCGCAAGGTGCGCTGCATGGCATACATATAGGCCAGCGGGAAATCATTGGAGACCCCGGCCCCGCCGTGGATCTGGATCGCCCGGTCGATCACCTTCAACGCTACGTTCGGCGCCACCACCTTGATTTGGGCGATTTCGCTTTTCGCCACCTTGTTGCCGACGGTGTCCATCATGTACGCCGCCTTGAGGGTCAGCAGGCGCGCCATGTCGATCTCCATCCGCGAATCGGCGATCTTGTCGATATTGCCCCCCAGGCGTGCCAGGGGTTTGCCGAACGCGGTGCGGCTTACCGCACGCTTGCACATCAGTTCCAGGGCGCGCTCGGCCATGCCGATCGAACGCATGCAGTGGTGGATGCGCCCCGGGCCCAGGCGACCCTGGGCGATCTCGAAGCCCCGGCCTTCACCCAGCAACACGTTCTCGTAAGGCACCCGCACATTGTCGAACAGCACTTCGGCGTGGCCGTGGGGCGCATCGTCGTAACCGAACACCGGCAGCGGCCGCACGATCTTCACCCCTGGGGCATCCACCGGCACCAGGATCATCGAGTGCTGCTGGTGACGCGGCGCGTCCGGGTTGCTCAGGCCCATGAAGATCAGGATCTTGCAGCGCGGGTCGCAGGCACCCGAGGTCCACCACTTCTTGCCGTTGATCACCCACTCGTCGCCATCGCGCTCGGCACGGGCGGCCATATTGGTGGCGTCGGACGAGGCCACATCCGGCTCGGTCATGGCAAAGGCCGAACGAATCTCGCCGCGCAGCAGTGGCTCAAGCCAGCGTTGCTTCTGTTCTTCGTTGGCGTAGCGCACCAGCACTTCCATGTTGCCGGTGTCCGGCGCCGAGCAGTTGAAGGGCTCGGGGCCCAGCAGCGAGCGGCCCATGATTTCCGCCAGGGGCGCATATTCAAGGTTGGTCAGGCCGGCGCCGAGTTCCGACTCGGGCAGAAACAGGTTCCACAAGCCCTCGGCCTTGGCCTTGCGCTTGAGCTCTTCCATGATCGCGGTCGGCTGCCAGCGGTCACCTTCGGCGACCTGGCGTTCGAACACCGCTTCAGCCGGGTAGACGTAAGCGTCCATGAACGCGGTGACGCGCTCACGCAGTTCCTGAACCTTGGGGGAGTAAGCGAAATCCATGGGCAGCTACCTTCTTGAGGGAGGTGGTTGAGGGCATGGAATCGATGCTAGAACAGCTTACGAAAATTTACCTAGCCTATTCTCGGCGTGTATTAACATTCATCACCGATATATGATCGGCTGATCGGCAAGGCCCACCGGCCCTATCAGGACGCCCCCAACAATAAGAGTGCAGCGCCATGAATCTGAGCAAGGTCGACCTCAACCTCTTTATCGTTTTCGACGCGATCTACACCGAAGCCAACCTCACCCGCGCCGGGCAAATCGTCGGCATCACCCAACCGGCGGTGTCCAACGCCCTGGCCCGCCTGCGCGAGACCTTCAACGACCCGTTGTTCGTGCGTACTGCCCAGGGCATGGTGCCGACGCCGATGGCGCAGAACATCATCGGCCCGGTGCGCAACGCCCTGTCGCTGCTGCGAGTGTCGGTCCAGGAAAGCCGCATCTTCAACCCGTTGCAGGCGGTCAAGACCTACCGCATCAGCATGACCGACCTCACCGAGGCGGTGATCCTGCCCCCGCTGTTCCAACGCCTGCGGCGCCTGGCGCCGACGGTGATCATCGAAAGCTTCCTATCCAAGCGCCGGGAAACCACCAAGGAACTGGCCGCCGGCCGCCTGGATTTCGCGGTCGACGCCCCGCTCAACACCGACCCCCAGGTGCGCCACGTCAAGCTGATGGAAGACCGCTACGTATGCGCCATGCGCAAGGGCCACCCCATGGCCGGCAAGGAAAAACTCAGCCTCGATGACTACCTGTCACTGACCCACATTCATATTTCCAGCCGTCGCAGTGGCCTGGGTCATGTCGACCTGGCCCTGGGCAAGATGGGGATCCAGCGCAAGATCGCCCTGCGCTCCCAGCACTACCTGATGGCCTCCCAGGTGCTGCAGCAGACCGACATGGTCATGACCGTGCCGGAACGCTTTGCCCGGCGCCATGAACTGCACGCCTTCAATCTGCCGGTCAATGACGTGCCACCGGTGGAAACCCACCTCTACTGGCACGAAAGCACCGACCAGGACCCGGCCAACCGCTGGATGCGCGAGCAGATGATCGAGCTGTGCCAGCAGGTCACCGCCCACGAGAAGAAGCTGGACAAGCAGGCGGTCTGAGGGACTCAGCGGCTTTTTCGGCGGCAGGCCTGGCACGCCTGCCGGCGAGAAGTCTGCTTGACGTATACGTCAACCAGGAATTAGCTTAGCGCCAAGACTTTTCTTGAGCGCCTCCATGAGCAGCCAGACCTACAGCATCTCCGACCTCGCCCGCGAGCTCGACATCACCACCCGGGCGATCCGTTTCTATGAAGAACAAGGCCTGCTGGCCCCCGAGCGTCGCGGCCAGGAACGCATCTATTCGCCCCGGGACAAAGTCAGCCTGAAGCTGATCTTGCGCGGCAAGCGCATCGGCTTTTCCCTGGCCGAATGCCGCGAGTTGATCGAACTCTACGACCCCAGCAGCGGCAATCAGAAACAACTGCACAGCATGCTGGCGAAAATCGCCGAACGCCGCGACCAGCTGGAACAGCAACTGCTGGATATCGAACAGATGAAACTGGAGCTCGATACCGCCGAGGAGCGCTGCATCCAGGCCCTGGAGCAAACCATCGAGAACCAGAAGAACGCCGTCCAGTAACAGGCCCTTCGACCCGCCCCAGCGCAACGGCCCCGCACGGCCCTACGCCATCCCTTATAAAAGGTGCACCTGAATGTCACTCCCAAGCCATGTACGCCTGATTGAAGTCGGCCCTCGCGACGGCCTGCAAAACGAAGCCCAGCCCATCAGCGTCGCGGCCAAGGTGCAGTTGGTGGACGCCCTGACCGCCGCCGGCGTCGGCTATATAGAAGTCGGCAGTTTCGTCTCGCCCAAATGGGTGCCGCAAATGGCCGGCTCGGCCGAAGTCTTTGCCCAGATCCAGCGCAAGCCGGGCGTGATCTACGGGGCCCTGGCGCCCAACCTGCGCGGATTTGAAGACGCCCTGGCGGCGGGGGTCAAAGAGGTGGCGGTGTTCGCGGCGGCCTCTGAAGCGTTTTCCCAACGCAATATCAATTGCTCCATCAGCGAGAGCCTGGAACGCTTCGTGCCCATCATGGACGCCGCCAAACAGCACGGCGTGAGCGTGCGCGGTTACGTGTCCTGCGTGCTCGGCTGCCCTTATGAAGGCGATGTGGCACCCGAGCAAGTGGCCCTGGTGGCCCGCGAGCTATACGCCATGGGCTGCTACGAAGTGTCCTTGGGGGACACCATCGGCACCGGTACCGCTGGGGCTACCCGCCGGATGTTCGACGTGGTGGGCGCCGATGTGCCGCGCGACAAGCTCGCCGGGCACTTCCACGACACCTACGGCCAGGCCATGGCCAACATCTACGCCAGCCTGCTTGAAGGCATCGCGGTGTTCGACAGCTCGATCGCCGGCCTCGGCGGCTGCCCCTACGCCAAGGGCGCCAGCGGCAACGTTGCCAGCGAAGACGTGCTGTACCTGCTCAATGGCCTGGGCATCGAGACCGGCATCGACATGGAGCGCCTGATCCTGGCGGGGGAACAGATCTGCACCGTGCTCGGTCGCGCCAGTGGCTCCCGCGTGGCCCGGGCGCGTAACGCCGGTTGAGGGGCACGGTGTTACCGGCCCCGATGGAGTGGGGCCGAAACGAGTAACACGGAAACAGTTTGTCGAATTTCCAGCGGCACAGTTCGCGCAACAAAATATCAAGCCATTGATTTTAAAGGGATTTAAAAAGTTGGCACGGCTTCTGCTATCTCTATTGCATAACAAGAATAAAAAGCAGCAAACCTAATAAAAATAAGACGTAACGACTCTGACATAACAAAAACAACACGGCAGAGACGCAGCTAACAGATTTTTTTGGAGAAGGTGTGCTTTTCAGGGTGCTCTCAGGAGTAACCCGCAACCGGGCAGAGAACAATAAAACTACCTTCAGGTAGCTCCCGAACTGGTTGGATCGCTTGGCGAGAAAGTAGATCAGCGCTCAAAAAAATACGTTTGCTCTTGACCCCGGATGGGGGTCGCCAAAAACAGCAGTACGGGTAACGGTTACCAAAAACAACAACAGACCGCCCCGCAATAATAAAAAAAGAGCACGCAACGACAAATTAAAGGGGAGCTTCGGCTCCCCTTTGTGCTTTCCGCCATTGCGCTTTTTGCACCCTTCCCCCCTGGCATACCTGACTGACCCGCGCTGCGCGCCGGCACCCGCGATAAAACCTTGCAGATGCCGGCCCCCGCTCTCATGGCCGTTCGCGCAACTCCTCGATGCTGATTTCACGCATGCGAAACTTCTGGATCTTGCCGGTCACGGTCATGGGGAACTCTTCGACGAACTTGAAGTAACGCGGCGTCTTGAAGTGCGCAATGCGCTCCTTGCACCAGGTTTGCAACTCCAGCTCATTGGCAGTATGGCCAGGGTGGAATTTGATCCAGGCCACAATCTCTTCGCCGTATCTGTCGCACGGAATGCCGATCACCTGCACATCCGCCACCGCCGGGTGGGTGAAGAAGAACTCTTCCAGCTCCCGCGGGTAAATATTCTCGCCGCCGCGAATGATCATGTCCTTGTTGCGCTCGGCAATGCACACATAACCCTGCTCGCTCATGGTCGCCAGGTCGCCGGTGTGCATCCAGCCTGCCGGGTCGATGGCTTCGGCGGTGCCCTGGGGGTTGTTCCAGTAGCCGAGCATCACGCTGTAGCCACGGGTGCACAGTTCGCCGATGGTGCCACGAGGCACGAGGTTCCCGGCCTCGTCGATGATTTTGCTTTCCAGTTGCGGCTGGGTGCGCCCGACCGTGGTCACCCGCAGTTCCAGCTCATCGGCCGGGCCGGTCTGCAACGACACCGGGCTGGTTTCGGTCATGCCATAGGCGATCTGCACCTCGCTCATGTGCATTTCACTGATCACCCGGCGCATCACTTCAATCGGACAAGTGGCCCCGGCCATGATCCCGGTACGCAGGCTCGACAGGTCGAATTCGGCGCGGCGCGGCTGGTCGAGCATGGCGATAAACATGGTCGGCACCCCATACAACCCAGTGGCGCGCTCTTCGGCCACGGTGGCCAGGGTCAGCAACGGGTCGAAGGCATCGTTGGGATAGATCATGGTGGTGCCATGGGTGATGCAACCGAGGTTGCCCATGACCATGCCGAAGCAGTGGTACAGCGGCACCGGTATGACTAGGCGATCCTCGTGGGTCAGCCCCAGGCTTTCACCGACCATGTAACCGTTATTGAGGATGTTGTAGTGGCTCAGGGTCGCCCCCTTGGGGAAACCGGTGGTGCCGGAGGTGTACTGGATGTTCACCGCCTGGTCGAAATCCAGGCTGCGTTGCCGCTCCTGCAATTGCTCGGCACTCACGCCCGCGCCCAGCGCCTCCAGTTGCGACCAGGGCAGAAAGCCCGAAGGCGGCTGCGCATCGAGGCTGATGACCCCACGCAGGTCCGGCAGCCGCTCACTCTGCAGGCGGCCGATGGACTGCTCGGCCAACTCCGGCACCAGCCCCTGAAGCATGGCGTGGTAGTCGGAGCTTTTGAACGCCCCCGCGCACACCAGCCACTGGCAGCCGGATTGCTTGAGCACGTATTCCAGTTCGGAACTGCGGTAGGCCGGGTTGATGTTGACCAGGATCGCACCGATCTTGGCGCTGGCGAATTGGCTGATGCACCACTGCGCGCAGTTGGGGGCCCAGATGCCGAGGCGGTCCCCGGTCTTCAGGCCCAGCGCCAGCAACGCCCGAGCATGCAGGTCGACGGCAGTGGCCAGTTGTTGCCAGGTGTAGCGCAGTTGCTGATGTCGCACGACCAACGCTTCTCCCTGGGGATAGCGCGCTACGGTGTTATCGAACGCCTGACCGATGGTCAGCGCCAGCAAGGCCTTGTCTTGCGATCCACGGCTGTAGCTATGGCTCGGTTGGGAACCTGGTTGATCCATGATGACCCCTATTGTCTTTATTAGTGGGTATACCGGAGCGAAACATCGGTGTGAGAACCTGCCCACGATTTGCGGGTGAACAGGTTCTCAAGGAGGCTGGCTCCAATTGAAAACGCTGCTACTCTGGCTCAAGTTGACGTTTACGTAAAGGGTGATTGACAGCCACTGATCGCAAGTTTACGTTAACGTAAAGGTGAGAGCACATCCGCCCCGCTCTCTCACGCCCATCCTCAATAAAAACAAGCTTGAAGGTGCCCCATGAGCTATCCGACCCTGAACTTTGCCCTTGGCGAAACCATCGACATGCTTCGCCATCAGGTCCAGGCCTTCGTCAAGGCCGAGCTGGCACCACGAGCGGCACAGATCGACGTCGATAACCTGTTCCCTGCCGACATGTGGCGCAAATTCGGCGACATGGGCCTGCTGGGTATCACCGTCGCCGAAGAATACGGTGGCGCCGGCCTGGGGTACCTGGCCCACGTGGTGGCCATGGAAGAAATCAGCCGGGGTTCGGCCTCCGTGGCCCTGTCCTACGGCGCCCACTCCAACCTCTGCGTGAACCAGATCAATCGCAACGGCAACCACGAACAGAAATCCAAGTACCTGCCCAAACTGATCAGCGGCGAACACGTCGGCGCCCTGGCCATGAGCGAGCCCAACGCCGGGTCCGACGTGGTCTCGATGAAGCTGCGCGCCGACAAGCGCGGCGACCGCTATGTACTCAACGGCAGCAAGACCTGGATCACCAATGGTCCCGACGCCAACACCTATGTGATCTACGCCAAGACCGACCTGGAAAAGGGCGCCCACGGCATCACCGCGTTCATTGTCGAGCGTGACTGGAAAGGCTTCAGCCGCAGCAACAAGTTCGACAAGCTCGGCATGCGCGGGTCCAACACCTGCGAACTGTTTTTCGATGATGTCGAAGTGCCGGAAGAAAACATCCTCGGCGCCCTCAACGGTGGCGTCAAAGTGCTGATGAGCGGCCTGGACTACGAGCGCGTGGTGCTCTCCGGCGGCCCGACCGGGATCATGCAAGCCTGCATGGACCTGGTGGTGCCCTACATCCACGACCGCAAGCAATTCGGCAAAAGCATCGGCGAGTTCCAGCTGATCCAGGGCAAGGTCGCCGACATGTACACCCAACTCAACGCCAGCCGTGCCTACCTGTACGCGGTTGCCCAGGCCTGCGAGCGCGGCGAAACCACGCGCAAGGATGCCGCCGGGGTGATCCTCTACAGCGCCGAGCGCGCGACCCAGATGGCCCTCGACGCGATCCAGATCCTGGGCGGCAACGGCTACATCAACGAATTCCCGGCAGGCCGTCTGCTGCGTGACGCCAAGCTCTATGAAATCGGCGCCGGCACCAGCGAAATCCGTCGCATGCTGATCGGCCGCGAGCTGTTCAACGAAACGAAGTAGGAGCAGCGGCGAGCGACACGCCTCAAGCGGCAAGCGAGAGCTGCCTTAACATCGACTTACTCATGCAGCTTGAAGCCTGTCGCTTGAAGCTGCCGTAGGCCCTCCTATGATTCTGAAGTCTCAGCTCCACCCAAAATCCCCCGAGTTCGCGCAGAACGCCGCCAGCATGCTGGCCCAGGTCGACGCGCTGCACACCCTGCTCGCCCAGGTCCAGCAAGGCGGCGGCGCCAAGGCCCAGGAACGTCACACCTCACGCGGCAAGTTGCTGCCCCGCGAGCGGATCAACCGCCTGCTCGACCCCGGCTCGCCATTTCTGGAAATCAGCCCGCTGGCGGCCTACGAGGTGTACGGCGAAGACGTGCCGGCTGCCGGAGTCATCGCCGGCATCGGGCGGGTGGAAGGTGTCGAATGCATGATCGTGGCCAACGATGCCACGGTAAAAGGCGGCTCCTATTACCCCCTGACCGTGAAAAAGCACTTGCGGGCGCAGACCATCGCCCAGCAGAACCGCCTGCCCTGCATCTACCTGGTGGACTCCGGCGGCGCCAACCTGCCACGTCAGGACGAGGTGTTTCCGGACCGCGAGCACTTCGGGCGGATCTTCTTCAACCAGGCCAACATGAGTGCCCAGGGCATCGCCCAGATCGCCGTGGTCATGGGTTCCTGCACCGCCGGTGGGGCCTATGTGCCGGCCATGGCGGACGAAGCCATCATGGTCCGCGAACAGGCGACCATCTTCCTCGCCGGCCCACCCCTGGTCAAAGCCGCCACCGGTGAAGTGGTGAGCGCCGAGGACCTGGGCGGGGCCGATGTGCACTGCAAAATCTCCGGGGTCGCCGACCATTACGCCGACAGTGATGAACACGCCCTGGCCCTGGCCCGACGCAGCGTGGCCAACCTCAACTGGCGCAAACTGGGCGAGGTGCAGCAACGTACCCCCATCGCCCCGCTGTTTGCCAGCGACGAGCTGTACGGGGTAATCCCGGCGGACGCCAAGCAACCCTTCGATGTGCGCGAAGTGATCGCGCGCCTGGTGGACGGCTCGGTGTTCGATGAGTTCAAGGCGCTGTTTGGCACCACCCTGGTCTGCGGTTTCGCGCACCTGCATGGCTACCCGATCGCGATCCTGGCCAATAACGGGATCCTGTTCGCCGAAGCCGCGCAAAAAGGCGCGCACTTTATCGAACTGGCCTGCCAGCGCGGCATTCCCCTGCTGTTTCTGCAGAACATCACCGGTTTCATGGTCGGCCAGAAGTACGAAGCCGGCGGCATTGCCAAACACGGCGCCAAGCTGGTGACCGCCGTGGCGTGCGCCAAGGTGCCGAAGTTCACGGTGATCATCGGCGGCAGTTTCGGCGCGGGTAACTACGGCATGTGCGGCCGCGCCTACGACCCGCGCTTTTTGTGGATGTGGCCCAACGCCCGCATCGGCGTGATGGGCGCCGAGCAGGCAGCCGGGGTCCTGGTGCAGGTCAAGCGCGAGCAGGCCGAACGCAGCGGCCAGGCATTCAGCGCCGCCCAGGAAACCGAGATCAAGCAACCGATCCTCGATCAGTACGAGCACCAGGGCCACCCCTACTACTCCAGCGCACGGCTGTGGGACGACGGCGTCATCGACCCGGCGCAGACCCGCGACGTGCTGGCCCTGGCGCTGTCCGCCTCCCTCAACGCCCCCATCGAACAGAGCCGCTTCGGCGTGTTCCGCATGTGACCCGGAGCGAGACCAAAATGACCGACTTCAACACCCTGGAACTGCTGACCGACCCGCGTGGCTTTGCCACCCTGTGGCTCAGCCGTGAACAGAAGAACAACGCCTTCAACGCAGAAATGATCCGCGAGTTGATCATCGCCCTCGACCAGGTGCAGAGCGATGCCAGCCTGCGCTTTCTGCTGCTGCGCGGACGGGGCAAACACTTCAGCGCCGGGGCCGACCTGGCCTGGATGCAGCAATCGGCGGAACTGGACTACCACACCAACCTCGACGACGCCCGGGAACTGGCGGAGTTGATGTACAACCTGGCCAAACTGAAGATCCCGACCCTGGCCGTGGTCCAGGGTGCGGCCTTTGGCGGAGCCCTGGGCCTGATCAGTTGCTGCGACATGGCGATCGGCGCCGACGAGGCGCAGTTCTGCCTCTCGGAAGTGCGCATCGGCCTGGCGCCGGCCGTGATCAGCCCATTTGTGGTCCAGGCCATCGGTGAGCGCGCTGCGCGCCGCTACGCCCTGACCGCCGAGCGCTTTGGCGGCCAGCGGGCCCGTGAAATAGGCCTGCTGGCGGAAAGCTACCCGGCCACCGAACTGGCGCAACAGGTCGAACTGTGGATCGACAACCTGCTGCTCAACAGCCCGGCCGCGATGCGTGCCAGCAAGGACCTGCTGCGTGAAGTGGGCAACGGTGCCCTGACCCCGGCCCTGCGTCGCTACTGTGAAAACGCCATTGCGCGGATTCGGGTCAGCGCCGAAGGCCAGGAAGGCCTGCGCGCCTTCCTGCAAAAGCGCCCGCCCAGCTGGCAGGCCGAGACGACCACCAAGGAGCCACGTTGATGAGCGCCCCTGTTCTTACCACCCTGCTGGTGGCCAACCGCGGTGAAATCGCCTGCCGCGTGATGCGGACCGCCAAAGCCCTGGGCCTCACCACCGTGGCCGTGCACAGCGCCACTGACCGCGATGCCCGGCACAGCCGCGAAGCGGATATCCGCGTCGACCTGGGCGGCAGCAAGGCCGCTGACAGTTACCTGCAAATCGACAAGCTGATCGCCGCGGCCAAGGCCAGCGGCGCCCAGGCGATCCACCCTGGCTATGGCTTTCTCTCGGAAAACGCCGGCTTTGCCCGGGCCATTGAAGCCGCCGGCCTGATCTTCCTCGGCCCGCCCGCCTCGGCCATCGACGCCATGGGCAGCAAATCGGCAGCCAAGGCCCTGATGGAAGTCGCCGGCGTGCCTCTGGTGCCCGGCTACCACGGCGAAGCCCAGGACCTGGAAACCTTCCGCAACGCCGCCGAGCGCATTGGCTACCCGGTGCTGCTCAAGGCCACGGCGGGCGGTGGCGGCAAAGGCATGAAGGTGGTGGAAGAGGTCAGCCAACTGGCCGAGGCCCTGGCGTCGGCCCAGCGTGAAGCGCAGTCGTCGTTCGGCGACTCGCGGATGCTGGTGGAAAAATACGTGCTCAAGCCGCGCCACGTGGAGATCCAGGTGTTCGCCGATCAACACGGCAATTGCCTGTACCTCAACGAACGCGACTGCTCGATCCAGCGTCGCCACCAGAAAGTCGTCGAAGAAGCCCCGGCCCCGGGCCTGAGCGCTGAGCAACGCCAGGCCATGGGTGAAGCCGCGGTCCGCGCCGCTCAAGCCATTGGCTATGTTGGCGCGGGCACGGTGGAGTTCCTGCTGGATTCGCGCGGCGAGTTTTTCTTCATGGAGATGAACACCCGCCTGCAGGTCGAGCACCCGGTGACCGAAGCCATTACCGGCCTCGACCTGGTGGCCTGGCAGATCCGTGTCGCCCAGGGCGAGCCTCTGCCCATGACCCAGGACCAGGTGCCGCTGCGGGGGCACGCGATCGAAGTGCGGCTGTACGCCGAAGACCCGGGCAACGACTTCCTGCCGGCCACCGGGCGCCTGGCCTTGTACCGTGAATCGGCGGCCGGACCGGGGCGCCGGGTCGACAGTGGGGTCGAGGAAGGCGACAGCGTGTCGCCCTTCTACGACCCGATGCTGGGCAAGCTGATTGCCTGGGGCGAGGACCGCGAACAAGCGCGCCTGCGCCTGCTGGCGATGCTCGATGAGTTCGCCATCGGCGGCCTGAAGACCAACCTCGCCTTCCTGCGGCGCATCATTGGCCACCCGGCGTTCGCCGCCGCCGAACTCGACACCGGTTTTATCCCGCGCTACCAGGAACAGCTGCTGCCGGCACCGACTGCCCTGGGTGACGAGTTCTGGCAAGCGGCGGCCCAAGCCTACATCCAGAGCCAGCCCGACCGGGTCCGTGACGATGACCGACACTCGCCATGGGCCAGTGCCAGTGGCTTCCGCACCGGCCTGCCGGCTCAAACCACGTTGTACCTGAGCTGCGATGGCCAGGACCAGGCGATCCAACTGGGCGCGCCAAGCCCGGCGCTGGAGCTCAAGGACCAGACACTCAGCGTCGAGCATCAGGGCCTGCGGCGCCAACACCGGGCGATTCGCCAGGGCGACGCGCTGTACCTGCAGTGGCAGGGGGAAATGCGCAGCATCACCTTGTACGACCCGATCGCCGCAGTGGACGCCAGCCATGGCCAACAAGGCGGCCTGACGGCTCCGATGAACGGCAGTATCGTGCGCGTGCTCGTTCAGCCCGGGCAAAGCGTCGAGGCCGGAGCGCAACTGGTGGTGCTGGAAGCCATGAAGATGGAGCACAGCATCCGCGCCCCGCACGCCGGAGTGATCAAGGCGCTGTATTGCCAGGAAGGCGAGATGGTCAGTGAAGGCAGCGCTCTGGTGGAACTGGAATCTGCCGAGTAGAAAGCCAAGAACCGTTCCCACTGCAGTGTGGGAACGGTCCTTATTTGCTGGTTAGAATTTCGCGGTAGCCTGCATCACCACACCAATGATCCGACACTCATCGCTGTAGAGCATCTTCGGATAGGTGGGGTTGAGCGGCACCAGGAACCGCTGTCCACCCTCCTCCACCAGCTTGCGGAAGATCGCTTCGTCATTGCCCGGGCATTGCACGATCACCAGCTTGCCGGGGACGGCCTCCACCGCCGTGTCCACCAGCACCAACATGTCCTGGCCGATACTGACGCCACTGGGCGCGATCATCGCGTCGCCTACCACCACTAACCAGAACGCCGCGCCCTGAGCCTGGTAGTCCGACAGCTCGTAGCGTTCGGCCGCATAGAGCGCCTGCCCGTCTTCACGAACCTCACCGACGTCGCGCCAGTCACTGACCGGGTAGCGAAAGTACGGGTTGTACTTTTCGATCAGCGACGGTTCGTCGGTCAGCGGCAGGCCTTCGTCGTCCACCAGGGGCTTCTCGCGAATCACCAGAGCGACCTCGAGAAAGCCCATGCCGATTTCATCGAGCACGCGGTTCATGTCCTCGATCTTGGGCTGGCGGCGTTTGCTCAGCCAATGGCCGATGCCGCCCTGAGACATGCCCAGGCGCTCTGCGAGTCGTTCTTGTGTGACCTTGCGGCCTTTCATGTTGGCTTTAACCAACTCGATCCATTTGTCCATGGCCGGAACAATACGTTGTGTATTTCCGCCCTCAACACACAACTTGTAGTATTTGAAATCTCGTCACAAATACAATAAGTATTAGTCTTGTCTGGACCTCTTTCCTCTTTTCAACAGGGCAGATCGATCCATGAATACAACTCGCAAGGACGTGCCGGAAACCGACTCCGAGAGCCACCTGAGCTCACTGCAAGGCAGCCACGCAGCTCGACGGGCGATGGACTATTACTTGAAACCGATTATTTCCGAATCCGTGGAGCCAGAGCGGCTGTTCGAGGTCAGGCGGTCGATCAGCAGCGAGGAAGCCATGATTCACGCTTCCGACCTGCTGCGCTGTGCTGCCGCCACCGCGTACGAGGCGGCCAACCACTTGCGCGGGACGCACCGCGACCTGACGTTTTCCGTGGTGCACATGATCGACCTGGCCAAGGCGCTGGTGGACCGGTGCGTGGAAGGCAGCAAGGAAGAATGATGGGGAACGGGACATGGGCGCCGCGCCGGTCGCGAAATGGCCGGACAGCGGGCAAAGGGGAAAATATTTTCTATCGGGAAGGGAAAAAGATTTGACTTGCAAATGATAATGATTATTATTGCATGCAGCTGGTCGCGAGATCAGTCGATAAACCAAGGGACCTTAGGTCGGACTCTTGGAATATCTCCTCATCAGGCTAATCACGGTTTTTGACCCGGCTTTTTGCCGGGTCTTTTTTTTTGCCAGTTATTCTGGCTAGGCTTCAGGCTAATGAAGTCGGGTACATCTGAATTCGATGGCGGCGATGATATCAAAAGAATATTTCATTGCAACACAACGCCCGTCGTAAAAGGCCCAACTATCGTAAAACAGCGCTTGAGAATCAATCGCATAGCCTCTAAGCTGCTTTCGCGTCAAGGACGACGCCCCCTACTTTATTCGCGCCCAGTGTGTAAAGTACGGCCATAAAAATCATATTCAGGAATCGATTATGACCGTGGCCAAAAGCTCTTTTCAGATCTCTGCCGACTTCGACAGCGGCAACATCGATGTACTCGATATCAGCAATCCCCTCCAGGCTTCCCTGGCCATCAGGCCCGATACCCGCAGCCCGCACTTCCAGTGGTTCCACTTCAAGGCCAGCGGCCTGCACATCGGCCAGGAACACTGGTTTCGCCTGACCAACGCCAGCAAATCCTCATACAGCAGGGCCTGGACCGGCTATCAAGCCGTGGCCTCCTACGACCATGTGAACTGGTTTCGCATCCCGACCATTTTCGAAGGCGACGCCCTGCGCTTCAATCTTGAAGCCACCCAGACCCACGCCTGGTTCGCCTACTTCGAACCCTACAGCCGCGGCCGTCATGACTGGCTGATCGAACAGGCGCTGGGCAAGGCCGGCACCGAACTGCTGGCCACGGGTAAAAGCGTCGAGGGCCGGGACATCCAGCTGTTGCGCAAAGGCAGTGGCGCCGAAGGCCAGCGCAAGATCTGGATCATCGCCCAGCAGCACCCCGGCGAACACATGGCCGAGTGGTTCATGGAAGGCGTGCTCGAGCGCCTGCAGCGCCATGACGATGCCGAGCTCAATACCCTGCTGGCCGGGGCCGATCTGTACCTGGTGCCGAACATGAACCCCGACGGCGCCTTCCATGGTCATCTGCGCACCAACGCCATGGGCCAGGACCTGAACCGCGCCTGGCAGAACGCCAGCCAGGAATTGAGCCCGGAAGTGTTGTTTGTCCAGCAGCAAATGCAGAAATACGGCGTCGACCTGTTCCTCGACGTGCATGGCGACGAAGAGATTCCCCATGTGTTCGCCGCCGGCTGCGAAGGCAACCCGGGCTACACCCCGCGCCTGGAACAGCTTGAAGAGCAGTTCCGCAGCCACCTCAAGCACCAGACCCGGGACTTCCAGACCACCCACGGCTACCCGCGCTCGCAGCCGGGCCACGCCAATATGACCCTGGCCTGCAACAGCGTCGGTGAGCAATACGATTGCCTGTCGCTGACCCTGGAAATGCCCTTCAAGGACCATGACGACAATCCCAACCCCTACACCGGTTGGTCCGGCAAGCGCTCGATGCAGCTGGGCAAGGACGTGCTGAGTACCTTCGCCAGCCTGGTCAACAACCTGCGTTAACCCCGCGGTGCGGCTGCATGAGGCAACTCACGCAGCCGCGCTTCACTGCGCCGGCAGGCGCAGGCAATCATCCGGCCCCAGCAGGCGTCCATCCGCCGCACGCAGCTCCAGCGCCTGCACCGGCTGCCCGTTCTCGCGGTCGACCACCCGTGAATGCGCCTCCCCCGCCTCGAAGAAAAACGCCTCCCCCCACTGGCGCAAGCCGATGATCAGGGGGAACAGGCCCTTGCCCTTTTCCGTCAGCACGTACTCCTGGTAGGCACTGCCATCGGAAGCCGGCACCACCTGGAAAATCCCGTGGTTCACCAGGGTGCGCAGGCGAGCGGCGAGGATGTTTTTGGCCATGCCCAGGTTGCGCTGGAACTCGCCAAAGCGGCGGATGCCATCAAAGGCGTCCCGGACGATCAGCAACGACCACCAATCACCGATGGCATCCAGTGAGCGGGCGACCGGGCATTCGGCGCCTTCCAGACGTGTGCGTTTGACCATGGGTGGGGTTCACTCCGGGCTTTCAGAAAAGTGGTTGCAATATAAAACCAGTCTCACTAGGGTACAAGTGGTTTCATAACGCAACCACTTACAGCGAGCCCAGCATGCCACACCCAACTTTGCCCTCATCCGAACCTCCCCTGTCCGCCCCCGGTATCCGCGCCTCGGTGGTGCTGCTGTTCGCCGTCGCCTGTGGCCTGGCAGTGGGCAATGTGTATTACGCCCAGCCGTTGCTGGACGCCATGGGCCAGGCCTTTGGCATGCCGGCGGCCAACGTCGGCGGCGTGGTCAGCCTGACTCAGGTGGGGTATGGGCTGGGCCTGTTGCTGTTGGTGCCCCTGGGAGACCTGCTCAACCGCCGGCGCCTGATCGTCGGCCAGACGTTGCTCTCGGTCGTGGCGCTGCTGGTGGTGGCACTGGCCCCGAGCAGTACCTGGCTGCTGCTGGGCATGGCCGGCTGCGGCCTGCTGGCGGTGGTGACCCAAGTGCTGGTGGCCTACGCCGCCAACCTCGCCGCGCCCCATGAGCGGGGCCGGGTGGTGGGCATGGTCACCAGCGGTATCGTGATCGGCATCCTGCTGGCCCGCACCGTGTCCGGCAGCATGGCCGACCTCGCGGGCTGGCGCTCGGTGTACCTGCTGTCGGCCGGGCTGACCCTGCTGATGGCTGTGCTGCTGTGGCGAGTGCTGCCGAAAACCGAACAAAAGCCGGCCGCCAGCCACTATGGCCAGTTGATTCGCTCGATGTTCAGCCTGTTCCGCGAAGAAAAGGTCCTGCGCGACCGGGCGCTGCTGGCGATGTTGATCTTCGCCGCCGGCACCGTGCTCTGGACCCCGCTGGTGCTGCCCCTGAGTGCCCCGCCGCTGTCGCTGTCCCACACCGAGATCGGCCTGTTCGGCCTGGCCGGCGCCGCCGGAGCCCTGGGCGCTGCCCGGGCCGGGGCCTGGGCGGATCGCGGTTGGGCGCAGTGGACCAGCGGCCTGGCCCTGGCCCTGATGCTGGCCTCCTGGCTGCCCATCGCGTTTACCCAGTCCTCGCTGTGGGCGCTGCTGGTGGGTGTGATCACCTTCGACCTGGGCTTGCAGGCGGTGCATGTCACCAGCCAGAGCCTGATCTACAGCGTGCGCCCTGAAGCCCAGAGCCGCCTGGCCGCCGGTTACATGGTGTTTTACTCGATCGGCAGTGCCGGCGGCTCGATCGCCTCGACCACCGTGTATGCCTGGGCCGGCTGGACCGGGGTCTGCCTGCTGGGCGCGGCGATCAATGGCCTGGCGCTGCTGTATTGGCTGTGGAGCCTGGCGCCGCAAAAGCAGGCACTTTGTGCTTCCTGAAACGACGCCCGCGCCCCCTCAGCCCTTGCCACGCAACATGCTTTGCAGCACCCCGTCACGCCGGACCCAGCCGTGAAACAGGGCCGCCGCCAAATGCAGCAGCACCGTCAGAAACAACAAGTAGGCGAGCAGACCATGGGCCTTGCGCAACACTGCGAAGACCTGGGCATTGGCCGGCAGGATCGCCGGCAGTTGCCACGCACTGCCGAGCATCACCGGGTCTCCCGCCGCCGAGATCATCGCCCAGCCCAGCAACGGCAGAATCAGCATCAGTGCATACAACAGCAGATGCGAGGCCTTGGCTGCCAGCACCTGCCAGCCCGGCAGGTCGGCAGGCAGCGGCGGCTGCCGGGTGGAAAAGCGTACAAACAGACGCACGATCACCAGCAGCAAAATCGCAATGCCCAGGGGCTTGTGCAGGTGGATCAGCCATTCATGGCGCTCGGACACCGAGGCCACCATGCCGGCGCCGATAAACAGCATGGCGATGACCATCAGCGCCATCAGCCAGTGCAGCAGCCGCGCCAAGGGCGCGAAGTGGTTCGGGTGGGCGCTCATGGGCGGGCCTCCTGGGACGGCAATTGGCTAACTTCACTGGTGCGGCGCAGGTAGGAACTGGCGTACGCCGCCGAACGCGCGGCCAGCAGCGGGTCGTCGGAGCCTTCAATCCCGGCGGGCAGAACCAGCGGGTCGTAGTTGATGTCGCGGCATTCGCCATTGTTTTGCGCCTGGGTGCTTTGCAGCACCAGGGTCCCGGCATTCAGCACCTTGCGGTCGGCGGGCCAGGCCTTGCTCGCATCGACCGTGGGGTCGCCGGGGTTGGCCAGGGTGATCATCAACTGCCATTTCAACGGACCGGCCGCCAGGCGCTTGACCAGGTCCTGCTGCAGAAAGTCAGCCCCCTGGGGAGCATTGACGTCGGCAGCGTCCCGGGCCTCCGGCACCACGCCCCAACGTACCGCCTGGCGCTGACCGCTGGCGTTCACCAGGTAAAACGCATTGATGCCGTTGTAGGTCTCGGTGGCGTAGCTGGCCGAGGGTTTGGCGCCCTTGACCCATTGCAGGAACGGCGCCGTCTCCGGATGGCCGGCAAAGAATGCCGGCATGCTGGCCGGGTTGGGCTTGCCAGTGGCCGGGTCGGGCGAACTGGCCTGCTGCATTTGATAGAAGGCTTCGGGCGTTCCCACCGGGAACAGCGGCATGCTGTTCATCCCCGTACGCCACTGCTGGCCGTTGGCCTGGGTGAAACGCAAGGCCAGGCTGCGGATCGGCACGCTGCTGTCGGGCGCATAGGGGTTGCCGCTGGGCAAGGCGAACCGCCCGACCACCGGGGTCCGGGCTGCGCTGAAGACCTGGGCGCTGGAATAGGCGCGGGCCTCGGGGCTGCTCTCGAAGTAGCCGATCACGCACACGCCCTTGGCATGGTTGCGACGAAATCCGGGATGCACCCCGTTGTTTTTCTCCAGCACGTCCACCAGGGCCTTGGGCGTCAGCCGCTGTGGGTCCAGGGTGCCGCGCACGTAGGCGAAGGCGCCGGCCACGGCGACCACCACCAAGGCGATCCCGGCCAGGCGCAGGACCAGGCTGCCGGTGCCCAGGGGCGGCGGAGTGGGCGGCGAAGGCGGTGTCGGGTGATCAACCATGAAAAACTCCAGGGCCGTGGGCCGCAGGTGGCAAGGATCAGACAGACGCAGGGCAACGGGCTTTATTCCATGGCGCGGTGTTTATTTTTCCGGCCGGGGAATAACCTCAGGCGTCGGGCGTCTTCCTAGGCTCAAGCGTAGTGACTGGCCAAAAACCTGCAGGAACCCATGAACGAACTCGATCAACAGTTGCGCCTGCTGATTCCCCGGCTGCGGCGCTTTGCCGTGTCGCTGACGCGCAATCCCAGCAGCGCCGACGACCTGGTGCAGGCGTGCCTGGAGCGGGCGCTGACGAGTTGGACCGACAAACGGCCCGACGGTGACTTGCGTGCCTGGCTGTTCGCGATCCTCTACCGACAGTTTCTCGATGCCCATCGCCGTTCCCGGCGTTACGCGCGAATGCTGGCGTTCTTTACCGGCCGCGACGACTGCCAACCCTCAACGGAGCGCACGGTCCTGGCCCAATCGGCCCTGGCCGCCTTCGACCGCCTGAGCACCGAGCAGCGCGCCCTGCTGCTGTGGGTTTCGGTCGAGGGGTTGAGCTACAAGGAGGTCGCCGAGATTCTCGACGTCCCCACCGGCACCGTGATGTCGCGCCTGTCCCGCGCTCGCCAGGCCCTGCGCCAGCTCACCGACGGCGAAATCCACAACCCTTCTTTGCGGATACTCAAATGATCAGCCTGCCCCCCAGCGAACACGACCTGCACGCCTACGTCGACCATCGGCTCAGTGACAGCGACCGGCGCCTGCTGGAGACCTACCTCGGCTCCCACCCGGAACTGGCCGCGCAGGTGCAGGCCTGGCAGCAGGACGCCCAGCACCTGCGCGCGGCCCTGGGCGGTGCCTTGCAGCAAGCGCCAAACCCGCAGTTGGACCCGGTGCAGATTCGCCAGCGTCTCAAGCACCAGGTGCGGCGCCAGTTGGCCAGCGCGGCGTTGCTGCTGATTGCCGTCGGCCTCGGCGGTTTCAGCGGCTGGCAGGCGCGGGAGATGACCCTGGCCAACGGCACGCCACCGATGACCGACGCCCTGCAGGCCTACCGCCTGTTCGCCCAGGAGCAGATCCTGCCGGCTGATTTCAAGGTAGATGACAGCCGCGCGATGCAAACCTGGCTCGACCGCTACTTCACCCAGGCCACTCGCCTGCCGGACCTGCAAAGCGCCGGGTTCAAGACGGTCAGCGCACGCCTGCTGAGCACCGAGCAAGGACCGGCGGCGATGGTGCTGTACCAGGACCCGGACGGGCGCAAGCTGAGTTTCTACATTCGCCCGCCGGGCCCGCAGAACAAACTGCTGCCCCGAGGCAGTCGCCACGATGGCGAGTTGCAGGCGGTGTACTGGTCCGACAGCGGCTACAACTACGCCATGGTCAGCCCGACGGATTCGCCAGCGGCGCAAATGCTGCAACAGACCCAACGCTTTTAAGCCCTGGCCGGCGCGTCAAAAGCCCACATCCAGTACCACGTTGTCGAGGTAGGTGCCAGCCGGTGGCGTGGCCTGGTCGGTGTAGATTTTGGCGTTGTAGTTGAAGATCTGGCTGCCAGTGCCCAGGCCGTTGCCGGGAAAGACCTCGGCATCGGTACTGGCGCGCCGGGCCGCGCCGACACTGCCCCAGCGGGTGCTGCCGGCGCTTTTGAAGATGTCGTAGGCCAGGTAGTTGCTACCGGAAATCATCCGCCGCCGACCGCCCGCGCTGAGCGGTTGCTGGCCATCGCTCAGGCCCACCGTGTAGGCGCTGCCCTTGGTGCACATGAGGTTGATGGTCTGCCCGGTGACGGTGGCGAAAGCGCTGATCACCGGGGCGCTGCCGAAACTGATATTGGGCGCGGTAATCACGCAATCGTTGGACACGGTCATGGTGACGGTCAGGGACTTGGTCCCGCTGCCGATGTCCCGCCCCAGGCATCCGCCCAACACGGCAATCCCGGAGCAGTAGTTCCAGTTCCAGAAGATGCTCAGGTTTTCGGTATAGACCCCCGCCGCCACGTTGCTCCCGGTGATGCTGCCCAGGTAGATCGGCACCTGCTTGGCCACGGTCGGGCTGCCCAGCAGCCCCAGCAGATCGATAATCGAATTGCGTCCGAAATCGAATGGCGTGCCCCGGGTAATCGGGTAGCTGGTGCTGTTGTTGCCATACAGGGTGTAGCCGATGACGTCGCCCGTCGGCCCCAGCAGGCCGCTCTGGGTCGAGGTGATGGTGGCGTAGAAATGGTCATTGGTGGCCAGCACGGACAACAGCGAGCCGGTGCAGCTCAAGCCGGCGTTGAGGCTGGAACTGGGCTGGCTGGTGGTGCGCACGGCAATCGAGCTGATGGTGCCGAACGCCGCCGGGCTGGTGGTGACCGTGGTGCACAAGGCCAGTGCCGGATACGGCAGCAGCAGTGCCAGGCCGCCCAGCACCCCTGTCCAGCGGTGGGTTTGCCCTTGCATGTCGAACCTCCTTTTTGCGTGTCCGGCCTCATTGGCACAGCAAGGGCCCGATGAGCGGCACCTGTTGCTGTTGCATATCCACGGGAAATTGCGCGCTGCAGGTCTGGCCGTCGGCCAGGGTCACGTGCAAGGTGTTCTGCGGCGCGAGGTTCTCCAGGTACACCAGGCCGTCCCAGCCGACCACCGCCCAGGTCCCGCTCTGCTCATGCTGGACGCTGCTGCCCAGGGGCAATTCCTGCTGCCGGGCATCCACCAGCACCACGCTGGCGGCGATGATCCGGCTCAATGGAAACTCCAGCAGGTAGCCGCTGCCGCGCCGCACGGCGATCCGTTGCTCGACATTCGGGCTCTGCACGTTGGCCGGCAGGTTCAACGGGTCGATTTCGTACTTGCCGCGGTAGTAGGCGCTGCTCCAGGGCACCAGCAGGTGGCCGTTCTTGTCGGTCTGGCCCACCAACTGGTTCTCGTAGCGCACCGGGATATCCCGGTAACCGTCGGTACTGACCACCACAAAGGCATCGTCGATGCGGTTGGCGGCGAACACCTGGCGGTCCATCCACACCAGCGAACCGCTGGCATCGGCCCAACGGCTCTGGGCTTCGCTGCTGCCATAGACCCCGGCCTGCAACTGCACCGATTGCAGGCGCCAGGTCAGGTCGGCCTGACGGTAGGCCGGGCCGTCGCCATGGGCATAACCGAGGTTGAAACCGACCCCGCCCTCGCTGGGCACCGAGCGGCTGTAGTTGACCCGCTGGCGATTCTCCCCGGCCTTGCTGCGCTCGTTGCCGATGCTCAGGCTGCCGCGTAGGTCGAAGGGGATCACCAGTTGCGCCTGCATCGCCCAGTCGCTGTCACCGATCTCGCGGTTGGCCGACAGGTAGAAACTGCTGTTGCCCCACAGTGACTTGCTCCAGGTCAGGTTGAGCAGCCGGGTGCGCGAATCATCGGCGGCGCGCACATCGAAATAGCCCGCACCGAGGCTGCCGTAACGCTCGAGGTTGAGGCTCAGAGTGACTTGCTCGCTGCGCTGGCTGAGGCTGGCATAGGGGCTATCGACCACGGTCAGGTCGGCATAGCGGTCATGGCGCTGCATGCGTTGGTACGCCAGGCTGTAGCGCTGGCTGCTGTATTGATAGCCGAAGCTGAGTTGCTGGCCGCCATCGCCGTCGAACCGGCTTTGGCTGAGGGCGGTGTTGAGCACACCGAAGTTGCCCAGGCGCAGGTTGCCCCCCACCCCACCGAGGGTCAGGGAGTCCGAGGCTTCGGCGTGGCTTTCCAGGGTCAGGCTGTCGCTCAGGCCGTAACGCAGGCTGCCCGAGGTCACGCCGGGGCCATACCCGAAATCGCGCACGGTGTAGTCTCGGCGCTGGGTCCCGGCGGCCACCGAGAAATCCGTCAGGCCTTTTTGCAACAGGGTGCTGGTGACGTAGAACGGCACCGTGGTCGACACCTGCCGCCCCAGGGCATCGGTGGTCACCACCACCGCCTCTCCCGCACCGTTGATAAACGGAATGTTGGTCAGGGTATAGGGGCCGGGTTGCAGGTCGGCGCTGCTGGACTTGTAGCCATTGATAAACAGATCGACCGAGGACGGCACTGCCGCTTCCCCGGCGAACTGCGGCAAGGGGTAGGTCACCAGGTCCGGGCGCACGCCAAAGTCCCGGGACAATTGCACCCCGCCCAGGCGCACCGAGTTGCTCCAGGGCAATGCGCCGCTGACCAGGTCCCCGGCCTCGTACGTCAGCATCCGCACATCGTCGGAGTAACGCCACGTGGTGTCATAGCGCCGGTAGCCGTTATTCAGGGTACCGTTGCCAGCGCCGGACAGCGTGCGCCGGTACTGCCCGGTATTGGACAGCGTGCCCCAGCTGTCGAACAGCCGCACTTCGTTCCAGGCCGCGAGGTAGGTGCCGGCATCATCGGTGTCATTGAGGTACAGATCGTAATTGAGCAAACCACCGAAGCTGGTGCGGGCCTCGGTCTGCGGATAGGCCTGGCGACTGCCGACCCACTGCTCGGGCAACCAGTTCGCCGGCACATTCAACAGCAGGCGCTGGCCCTGGCTGTCGTACTCGCTGTGCAGCCCGGGCAGGCTGTCCAGATCGATCTCGTCGGGCAAGGTCTCGGGCAGTTTCATGCCGCTGGCCCGCAGCACGCTGACCGGCACCAGGAAATGCCCCGCCCGCTGCTGCACCGGCACCACCTGCCCGGTGTTGAGCTGATTGACCACCAGTTCCAGATACAGCTGCGCATCGGTTACGGCCTCCAGGCTCGTGGGCGGCGGCGGCAGGTCGCCCGCCTGGCTCTCAGGCGCCAGCAGCAACCCGCACAGGCCGCTGGCCAACCAGGTTGAACGCCAGAAACAGCGAGCCGACCCCTGGCTCATGTTGAGTGTGCGTCCATCTATGGACATCTCCATCCCGAGACAAGCGGCCAGCCTTGTCCCTGTCCACTGGCGAGCACTCCGGCTCCGGCCAGCTGTGTGACTTGGTCCTTATCCGGGGCGCACGCACCCACAACCGCGCGACCACCGACAACGCGCGAGCCGGCTTCAGGACCACCTGGTGAATCAGCTCAGCGGGTTAGCGGGTCGGCGCCAGGCTCTGCACCTGTGGCGCGCCGTTGACCCGCCATTGCAGGGTCGAGTCGCCGGCCAGTGCCTCGGGGGCCGGCCAACGCATCACCGCCCCCGGCAGCACATACCCGAGCAGGCCCTCGACCAGGGGCTTGGCCTGCCCCGCCTGCTTGAACGCCACATCGGTCAGCCGCGCATGCACCGCGCCCTGGTTACGCACCTCGACATAGGAGCGCCCGTCCGCCGCCACTTTGCGCCAGCTCAGGTCCGGCACTCCGGCCCCCTTGGGGTCGCGTTTGCGGGTGGTGTCTTCCTTGCTCCAGAGCCCGGGGCCGTAGGCGAACAGCGGCACCGAATAGCGCATCTGGAAACGAATCGCGGCGGCAGTCTTGTTGTCACCAGTGGCCTCGACCGGCGCGGCCGAAGGGATCTCATCGATGATGATGCGGTAGGCCAGCTCCTGGCCCGGCGGCACTTCGCGGGTTCGGGTCAGGCGCACCAGCTGCTTTTGCCCGGGCTCGATCTTGGCCACCGGCGGGCTGCCGATGACGTCGCGCTGGTTCTGGTACTGGTCGGCGAAACCGCTCTGGTTCCAGGCAAAGACCCGGATCTGCAGGTTCGCGGTCTCGGTGCCGCGGTTTTCCAGCCACAGGGCGCTGGCTTGCTGGTCCGCTTCGAGGACCGGGTCAATCGGCCAGATCAGCACCGAACTGGCGGCCTGCACCTGGCTCGCCCCCAGCAGCACCAGCCCCAACAGCGCGCAGCGCGCGCGCCGCACCTGCGCAAGTAAAGGTGAAGACATACTGCAACTCCTTATGCCCTAAGGCCTTGATCGCTCAGCTCCATCACCACGACAGCTGCACCTGCAGCACATCGCTGTATGTCCCCCCAGGCTGATTGCCCGGCAATTGCACCTGCCCATAGATCGGCAGGCTGATGTTATTGGCATCGCTGTAGGCCACCGCCACGCTCTGGCCGATACCCAGGCTCTGGCTGTAGGCCGCATCGCGAAACAACTGATACGCCACCCGCGCACTGCCGCTATTGAGCTGCATGTGCCGCCCGCTGCTGTTGTACTGCCCGCCGTCGACGGTCATGTTCAGGGTCACCCCCGGCGTGCATTGCAGCTGTACCCCGCCGCTCAGCGCGACCCTCACGGTGCTGGTGGACAGCGCCGACAGGCTGCCGAACCCCAGGTTGCCGTAGTTCGAGACACCGCCCACCACCAGGCAGCCGGCGGTCACGGTGGCGCTGACCTGGAAGCTCTGGCTGGTCACCGCCGCCAGTGGCGGCGGGACACTGCAGGCACAGAGCACTGCCAGGGCCGCACAACGGTGGCGGGCCATGGCATCAGAACGTCAGTTCGACGGCGATGGTGTCGCTGTAGTTGCCCGCCGGCAGCCCGGCCTTGCCCACTGCCTTGCCGTACAGGTTGACGGTCTGCGCCACCCCGGTGCTGGCGGCGAGGGTGATCACTCCGTCGATGGCCAGCAATTGCGAGTGCCCGGTATCGGTGTACAGGTCGTAGGGCACAAAGTTGCCATTGCCATCGGCCAGGGCCCGCGAGCCGCCGCTGGACTGGCCGTCATGAGACCCGGCACGGACCTTGATCGCCGGGGTGGTGCCGGACGAGCAGAGAATCGACAGCGCCCCGCCGCCACCGCCGAGCACCTGGCCATCGGCCTCGGTGAACAGACTGTTGGCGGTGCCGAAGCTCAAGGTACCGAAGTTCAACGACGAACTGCCGCCGACGCCATTGACCTGGCAACTGCTGATCAAGGTCAGGGTCGAGTTGATCTGGCCAGTGACGGTGGTGGCGGCCTGGGCCGTTGAAACCATGGCCAGGCCCAGCAATGACCAGCCGATTCGAGATACAAGCGCGTGCATGATGTCCTTCCTCATTTGAGTTACCAATCCAGGGTGATCGTCAGGATGTCGGTGTAGATCCCCGCCGGAACCGCACGGGTGTTTGCGACCACCGAGCCGAACACCGGTATGGGCACCTGGGTTCCGTTGGTCACCGCAAAATTGCGTTGCTGGCCGATGCTGTAACTGTCGGTTCCGGAAGCATCGACGAACAAACGATAGGGAATGGTCTGCCGGCCGTTGCTCAAGCGCCGGGTGGTGCCGTCGCCGTTGAGGCCGCCATTGATGGTCACGGTGAAACCGGTGACCGAGGAATTGCACGCGACGTGCAACTGGTCGTCGGCGCTGTCACTGAGGCTGGCGTTGATCGGGCGAGTCCAGGTCGGGCCCTGCTGGCCGAAATCCAGCATCCCCGGATCACTGACCGGGCTCCCCGGGACATCGCCGGTGCCACTGCTGACCTGGCAACTGGCGGTGATCACCAGGCGCGCGTCGATCTGCCCGGTGATCGCCGCGTATGCGTCGTCAGCCAGCAGCAACAGCGCGCCCAGCGCCACCGTGGTCCAGGTTCTGCGTGTCATCGCTCCCATCCTAATTCCATCAGGACTCCTGCATTGCCGCTCACCGCGAGCGACTTCCCTGCCTGTCCGGATCCACCGGAACAGCGCTATCCACCTGGGGTTACCAGGTGACCGTGACCTTCACCACATCGGAATAGAGACTGGCCCGGGGGACGCCGGCCAGCGGTTCGATACGCCCATACAAAGGCAGATCCACACTCCCCGAGTCGGGCACCCGGCCACTGACCGACACATTCACCGGCAGGGCAATACGGCGGGCGGCGTCCTGATACAGGCGGTAGGGGATGGGTGGGGTCGAGGGCTCATTGCTCGCCAGGTAACGCACGTCGCCCACGCCGCCATGCAGGCCACCGTCGACACGCAGTTGATAAGGGGTGTCCGGGTTGCATTCCAGGCGTGGCAAACGGCCGTTGATCAGGGCCGCGCCCAAGGGTCCGGCGGGGTCGTCCAGGCGCGCAGCGCTGCCAAAGTCGAGGACACCGAGCTGCTCGATGCCGGCCTCGCGCGGCTGACCGATCAACTGGCAGCCGCGCTGCACATCGACCCGGACCTGCACCTGCAGGTCTGCGGCCGATGCGTTGCTGGCGAGCAGCGCGCTCATGGCTGCCAAAACCGAAAATCCATTCAAACCCCAGTCCTTTTGAGGAACCCGTTCTGGGCTGAAGGTTAGCCAGCGAACGATAAACGTCCAGTCGCCCCGGACGATTGGATCCATTGAAAATGGACTTACCTGAGGCTGAAAAGGGTTTTAGCCCAGGTTTTACGGGACATAAAACCTATACAGGCGGTAACTTTCTGTCTCATTTATTTTCGGGTTTTGCATGAGACTGGATGCACAGTTTTGTATTGGTTAAATTAGCGCGCCAGTTCCAGGGGGAGCGGCTCTGCAACACATCGGGGTGAATTCATTGGCCGCCTTACCGCCAAACCGCTCGCAACGCACATCCAAATGGCCACGCCTGCGCTCGCTGCTGGGCAAGGCGTTCGCCCGGCCGGCGGCTAACAGCGCCAGCACCCGATTGATCCACGACTACTTCCGGCACAAGGCCCAGGAGCAGGGCTATACCCTGAGCCACAGCCAGCAGCGGGTGATCGATTGCATGGCGCAACTGGCCAACGCCCTGCTCCGGGGCCATGACCAGCAGGTGCGCAGCCTGTACCTGCACGGTGCGGTGGGCCGGGGCAAGAGCTGGCTGCTGGATGGGTTCTTCCGCGCCATCCCCCTGGAGCAGAAACAGCGCCTGCACTTCCACGACTTCTTCGCCCAGCTGCATCAGGGCATGTTCCGCCATCGGCAGCAGCCAGATGCCCTGGAAACCACCCTCGACGAGTTGCTGGAGCACTGCCAGGTGCTGTGCTTCGACGAGTTCCATGTGCATGACATCGGCGATGCAATGCTCATCACCCGCCTGTTCAAGGCCCTGTTCAAGCGCGGCATCGTACTGCTGGTGACCTCCAACTACCCGCCCGAGGGGCTGCTGCCCAACCCGCTGTACCACGCACGCTTCAAGCCGGTGATCGACCTGATCAACGCGCGCATGCAGGTGATGGAAGTCGGCGGCCCCCACGACTATCGCAGCCAGGCCCGCACCCACACCCAACAAGTGTTCACCCAGGGCCACTACATCTGGCCCGGCACGGCACAACAGCGCCAGGCCTTGCAGTTGCCGGACCGCAACACCGCCGCCTTTGCCCTGACGGTGGGCGCGCGGGTGTTGCAGGCGCGGCTGTGCGACCAGCGCAGTGTCCGTTTCGAATTCAGCGACCTGTGCGACCAGCCGACCGCGGTCATGGATTACCTGGAACTGAGCCGGCGCTTTGATACCTGGATCATCGATGAGCTGCCGGACCTGGGCGAATGTTCGATTGCCGCCCAGCAGCGCTTTATCAACCTGATCGACGTGCTCTACGACCAGGACAAGCGCCTGCTGCTGATCGGCGAACTGCCCCTGCGCGAAAGCCTGGGCGGTAACGCCATTGATCTGGCGCGAACCCGCAGCCGCCTGGGGCAACTGCTGGAAATCGGCCCCGAGACCCCGCTCGGCTGAGGGAGTGATCGCCGCCCCCAGCGCCAGCCGCTATCATGGCGCCCTTTTGCGCGGCTCCAGGGTCGCCTTCCTGCCGAGTGTCGGAGCTGTTCATGAATACCCTTGCTCAACTGCAAGCCGGCCAATTGGCGGGCATCAAGCGCCTGAACCTGAGCGCCGGGCTGACCGAGTTCCCCCGGGAAATCTTCGACCTGGCAGACTCCCTGGAGATCCTCAACCTCAGTGGCAACGCCCTGAGCCGCCTGCCCGACGACCTGCACCGACTGCCGCACCTGCGGATACTGTTCTGTTCCGACAACCTGTTCAGCGAACTGCCGGCCTGCCTCGGCCAGTGCGCCCAACTGAGCATGATCGGCTTCAAGGCCAACCGTATCGAACAGGTGCCGGCCGCTGCCCTGCCACCGCAGCTGCGCTGGCTGATCCTGACCGACAACCGCATCAGCGAGCTGCCTGACGAACTGGGCCGGCGCCCGCTGCTGCAAAAGCTGATGCTGGCGGGCAACCGTCTGACCCAGCTGCCGCCGAGCCTTAGTCAGTGCCATAACCTGGAGCTGCTGCGGATCGCCGCCAACCAGTTGCGGGAATTGCCGCCGTTCCTCCTCGCCCTGCCGCGCCTGACCTGGCTCGCCTACGCCGGCAACCCGCTGGAGTCCGAGGCCGATGCCGCGGCGCTGGAGGCCACGCCGAACATTCCCTGGAGCGAACTGCAGTTGCAGCAGCGCCTGGGCGAAGGCGCCTCGGGGGTGATTTATCAAGCTCAATGGCAACCTGCCGGGCACGCTGCGCGGGCAGTGGCGGTCAAGCTGTACAAGGGCGAGATGACCAGCGACGGCTCGCCACTGCATGAAATGAATGCCTGCATCACCGCCGGCCGGCACCCGAACCTGATCCGCGTCGAAGGCCGCGTGGTCGGGCACCCCGAGGCGCAAAATGGCCTGGTGATGCAACTGATCGACCCCAGCTACCGCAACCTGGCGGGACTGCCGAGCCTGGCCTCCTGCTCGCGGGATATCTACGCCGACACCGAGCGTTTCGATGGCCCGGTAACCTTGCGTATCGCCAGCGGTATCGCTGCGGTCGGCGCCCACCTGCACGCCCAGGGCATCACCCACGGCGACCTGTACGGGCACAACACCTTGTTGAATCAGCAGGGCGATTGCCTGCTCGGGGATTTTGGCGCGGCCTCGTTCCACGTCACCCAGGACACGGCTCAAACCCGAGCCTTGCAACGGATCGAAGTGCGGGCCTTCGGCATTCTGCTGGAGGAGTTGCTGCAACGCACCGACAGCGGCCTGCGCGGCCAACAACTAGAGGCTCTGGAGCAACTGGTCAGCCGCTGTTGTCAGCCAGAGGTGCTGGCGCGGCCGGGCTTTGAAGAGGTTCTGGAGGTATTGCGCGAGGTTTGATTCGGGCGACGCTGGCGGCCGCTGAACTGAACGGCCGCCAGGGTCTGCGTCTTAGCCGGCCAGACCGACGAACATGTCTTGCACGTCGTCATGGTTGTCCAGGCCTTCGAGGAAGGCTTCGACTTCGGCCATCTGCTCGTCGGTGAGGCCGCTGACCGGGTTTTTCGGCTGGTAGCCGAGCTTGGCCGAGAGCACGGTGAACCCTTGCTCGGGCAGGGCTTTCTGCACGGCATCCAGGTCCGCAGGCTCGGTCAGGAACAGGGTCGCGCCGTCTTCACCTGGCTCGAAATCCTGGGCCCCGGCTTCGATGGCGGCCAGCTCAGGGTCGGCGTCCGGGCTGTCGGGCGATGCTTCGATCATGCCGACGTGGTTGAAGTCCCAGGCCACCGAGCCGGAAGCGCCCAGTTGGCCCTTGCGGAAGGCCACGCGGATTTCAGCGACGGTACGGTTGATGTTGTCGGTGACGCATTCAACGATCAGCGGCACCTGATGCGGGGCGAAGCCTTCGTAAGTCACGCGATGGTATTGCACGGTTTCGCCCAGTTGGCCGGAACCTTTCTTGATGGCACGCTCCAGGGTCTCACGGGGCATCGAGGCCTTTTTCGCCTGCTCGACCACCAGCCGCAGGTGCGCGTTGGTCGAGGTGTCTGCGCCGTTGCGTGCGGCGATGGTGATCTCTTTCACCAGCTTGCCGAAGATCTTGCCCTTGGCGTTGGCTGCTGCTTCTTTGTGTTTAACCTTCCACTGTGCGCCCATTACTCACTCTCTTGATCGATGGCGTCGAGTTGGATTTGGCCGACGCGATGGGCAAGTTTACCCGTCCTCAAGGCGCCAATCGACCAAAAAGTCAGATCGGCGATGGCGCCAGGGCGGGCCCTTACTCCGCTGCCAGTTCGAAGAACGCCTGGATCAGGCGCAACTCCCGGCGTCGCTCCATGCACCCCAGCCAATGCCGGTTGAGCAGGCCCTCGCCAATGATCGGCAGCGCCCGCACCCGTGGGTCGGGGCTGACCTCCACCGACGACACCACGCCCACCCCCAATTGGGCCGCGACCGCCTCGGTCACGGCCTCGCGGCTGTCCAGCTCCAGCAACACCCGAGGGTTGACCTGAGCCAGGGCGCAGGCCTGGTCAAACGTGCGGCGAGTGGTCGAGCTCGGCTCACGCAAGACCATGATCATCTGGTCCAACTGTTCCAGAAGCACCCCTTCAGGCCGGGCCAGCCATGGATGATCGGCCGGCACCAGGGCGCAGATCCGCGACTCGCCCAAGCCGTGCAAATGCAGGCCCTTGCGCGGCTCGACTTCGGTCAGTACCGCGACATCGGCATGTTCGGACAGCAGCGCCGCCAGGGTTTCCTGGGCATTGCCCAGGCGCAGGTTGACGGTGATGCCCGGATACCGCGCGCGCAGGCGGGCCAGCAGCGGCATCACCAGGTGCGGCCCGTCCGCCGCCACCTCCAGGCGTCCGCTCAGCAACTGGCGGTTGGCTTCCAGCAGCGCCTGGGCCTCTTCCGACAAACTGAACATGGCCCGGGTGATGGCCGCCAGCTTGATCCCCTCCTCCGTCAGTTCGACCCGGCGTGCGGTCCGCCGCAACAGGGTGATCTGGTAGTGCTCCTCCAGCGCCTTGATGTGCCCGGTGACCGCCGGCTGGCTGATAAACAGCCGCGCCGCGGCCCGGGTAAAGCTGCCTTCACGGGCCACGGCATCGAATGCGCGGAGTTGGAATAAATTCATATCTATCAGCCTCACTTATCGCTGGCATCACAACAAACAATTTGATTGATGACAAGCCAAACTGCAATTTAGGCCCCGTAGATTTCACCCCACAGCGCACCTGCGAGGACCCCGCATGACCACCGCCGCCCCCCTTCTGCTCACCCCCGGCCCCCTGACCACCTCGGCGCGTACCCGTCAGGCGATGTTGGTGGACTGGGGCTCATGGGACGAAGGCTTCAACCAGCTGACCGCCAGCCTCTGCGAGCAATTGCTGGCCATCGTCAATGGCACCGACAGCCACCATTGCGTGCCCCTGCAAGGCAGCGGCACCTTTGCCGTGGAAGCCGCCATCGGCACCCTGGTACCGCGCGATGGCAAGGTCCTGGTGCTGATCAACGGCGCTTATGGCAAACGCCTGGCGAAGATCTGCGAGGTGCTCGGCCGCGCTTGTGTGACCTTTGAAACCGCCGAAGACCAACCGACCACCGCCGCCGACGTCGAGCGCCTGTTGCAGGCCAACCCTGGCATCACCCATGTGGCGCTGATCCACTGTGAAACCAGCACCGGCATCCTCAACCCGCTGGCGGACATTGCCCAGGTCACGGCCCGCCATGGCAAACGCCTGATCATCGACGCCATGAGCTCGTTTGGCGCGCTGCCGATCGATGCCCGGCAGGTGCCATTCGACGCCCTGATCGCCGCCTCCGGCAAATGCCTGGAAGGCGTGCCGGGCATGGGCCTGGTCTTCGCCCGCAAGGACGCCCTGGCCCAGGCCGCCGGCAACAGCCACTCCCTGGCCATGGACCTGTTCGACCAGCACAGCTACATGGCCAAAACCGGCCAATGGCGCTTCACCCCGCCGACCCACGTGGTCGCGGCGCTGCACGAAGCGCTGTTGCAATACGCCGAAGAAGGCGGCTTGCCGGCACGCCATCAGCGTTATGCCGATAACTGCCAGGCCCTGATCGAAGCCATGGTCGCCCTGGGCTTTCGCCGCTTTCTACCGGCACAAATCCAGGCGCCGATCATCGTCACCTTCCATGCTCCCAAAGACCCGCGCTACCAGTTCAAGGCGTTCTACGAGCGGGTCAAGGCCAAGGGTTTCATCCTCTATCCCGGCAAGCTGACCGAGGTCGAGACCTTTCGCGTGGGCTGTATCGGTCACGTCAACCCGGCCCAGATGCAGGCTGCGGTGGCGGCCATCGCCCAGGCGCTTGAAGAAATGCAGGTGCTGGAAATCTGACACCCAGCCCGCAGCAAAAAACCGATTGCCCTTTAAACGCCGACCTCCGGCCCACGCGGATCACCCGCCCCCAACAGGACTTCGCCATGAGCTACAACACCCCCAGCCAACTGCAAGCCGCCATCCTCGACTGGGCCGGCACCGTGGTCGACTTCGGCTCCTTTGCGCCGACCCAGATCTTCGTCGAAGCCTTTGCCGAGTTCGATGTGCAGGTGTCCATCGAAGAAGCCCGCGGCCCGATGGGCATGGGCAAGTGGGATCACATCCGCACCCTGTGCAACCTGCCGCCGGTGGCCGAGCGCTATCGCAAAGCTTTCGGCCGTACCCCGAGCGATGACGATGTCACGGCCATCTACCAGCGCTTTATGCCGCTGCAGATCGAAAAGATCGCCGAACACTCGGCCCTGATCCCCGGCGCCCTGGACACCATCGCCCAGTTGCGCGAGCAGGGGCTGAAGATCGGTTCGTGCTCCGGTTATCCGAAGCAGGTGATGGACAAGGTGGTGCAGCTGGCGGCAAAAAATGGCTACGTCGCCGACCATGTGGTGGCCACCGATGAAGTGCCCAACGGCCGCCCCTGGCCGGCTCAGGCCCTGGCCAACGTGATTGCCCTGGGCATCGAGGATGTGGCGGCCTGCGTCAAGGTCGACGACACCGTGCCCGGTATCCTCGAAGGCCGTCGCGCCGGCATGTGGACCGTGGCCCTGACCTGTTCCGGCAACGCCCTGGGCTTGAGCTACGAAACCTATCGCGCCCTCGACAGCGAGACCCTGGCCAACGAGCGCAAACGTATACACGCCCTGTTCGCAAGCTCGCGCCCGCACTACCTGATCGACACCCTCGCCGACCTGCCCCAGGTGGTCGCCGATATCAACCAGCGCCTGGCCCGGGGCGAGACACCCCAGGGCTGCTGATCGGCACCCTACCCGCCGGAACGGCAGCCTGTTGCGGGGCTGCCACTTTTTACGGTTTTTTCGTGCGGCGCGGCCTAAACCTCGCACCAGGTCAAGGCGCACCGGCTCAAACAGGATTACAGTTAAAGCACTCCGTCGTTCAAGAACGGAGGTTTCAGCCCTGATGAGTGAGGAAAGTCGTATGCCCTGGAAGAACTCCGATGCTCGATACAGCACGGTCTCTATCACCTTGCACTGGCTGATGCTGGTGCTGCTGGCGGTGGTTTACGCCTGCATTGAGTTGCGCGGCATCTTTCCCAAAGGCAGTGGCGGGCGGACGCTGATCAAGGAAGCCCACTTCATGCTCGGCCTGACGGTGTTCCTGCTGGTCTGGCTGCGCCTGTTTGCACGCAGCCTGGGGGTAGCGCCGAGAATCGTGCCTGCACCGCCCAACTGGCAGCAGTGGCTGGCCAAGCTGATGCACTGGGCGCTGTACCTGTTCATGATTGCCATGCCGATCCTGGGTTGTCTGATCACCAGCGCCGAAGGGCATCAGGTGATGTTCTACGGCATCGACCTGCCGCTGCTGATCGCCGAGAACAAGCCGCTGGCCAAGCAGATCGAAGGCTGGCACGTACTGGGCGGCACCATCGGCTACTGGCTGATCGGCCTGCATGCGCTGGCCGGTCTGTATCACCACTACTTCATGCGCGACAACACCCTGCTGCGGATGCTGCCTAAACGCAGCTAAGCAGCGCCAGTCATGCCCCGGCGGCCCTGCAGGCCGCCGGTGTGGACAAACACCAGGCGGGTTCCCCGGGCAAAACGCCGCGCCTCGATCGCCTCCCGCAACGCCAGCAAGGCCTTGCCGGTGTACAACGGCTCCAGCGCGATACCACTCTGGCCTTCACTGGCCTCGATAAACGCCAGCAACGGCGGGTCGACCTTGGCAAAACCACCGCGACTGGCATCAAGCAACTCGTAGCCCGATGCCGTGTGCCCAGCCTCGCACAGGATCCGTTCGACGTTCTGCGCCACCCCATGATCGTCCGGCACCGCCAGCGCGCCATACACCGGGTGCGCGCCATGTTCGGCCAGCACCAGGCCGGCCAGGGTGGTGCCGGTGCCGCAGGCCAGCCACCAGCCGTGATAATCCGCCCAGCCGAGCCCACTCAACTGCTGGCGAACCTGCGCCACCAGCCCCCTGCAACCCCGCGCCCCGGGCAAGCCGCCGCCGCCCTCGGGCACCGGGTACAGCTGTGGGTACCGGGTTTGCCAGGGTGCCCAGAACCCGGGCTCGTGCCGCGCCCGATAGCCGCCATAGCCGAGCCAGTGCACGTGCATGCCCATGCGTTTGAGGTCGAGCACGGTGGGGGTGTCTTGCGGATGACCGCGCAGCAGGCCGGCGGTGGCGAAACCAAAGCGTTGCCCCGCCGCGGCGAGGGCATGCAGGTGATTGGAGTGGGCCCCGCCAAGGCTGATGATTCCACTGGCCCCGGCCTGGCGCGCCGCCGCCAGGTATTCAAGCAACTTGAACCACTTGTTGCCGCTGATCAGTGGATCGATCTGCTCCAGGCGCAGTACCGCCACCTCGACCCCGGCCTGGGCCAGCCAGTCCAGGGTCATGGGTTGCAGCGGTGCCTGGGGTAGCCAGTCGAAGGAATCGGGGAAGGACATCGGCGCGGGGTTCGGCTAACAAAGGGAGCGCAGTCTAGCAGGGGTGTGGGGCTCAGGGGCTCAGGGCCGCAGCGGCTACAAGGTACATGCCTGTAGCCGCTGCCGAGCCCGCGAGGCGGCGCTGGCCCTCATGACCAACACCCCGCCCACGCCCTCTTACAATGCCGCTGCCAACCGCGATCCCTGATTGATCGCGCGCTTGGCATCCAGCTCCGCCGCCACATCAGCACCACCGATCAGGTGCACGTTCTGCCCGGCAGCGAGCAGGCCGTCCTGCAGCTCGCGCAGCGGATCCTGGCCGGCGCAGATCACGATGTTGTCCACCGCCAGCACTTGCGGCTCGCCGCTGTCGCCGATGCGGATATGCAAGCCGGCGTCGTCGATCTTCAGGTATTCAACGCTGTTGAGCATCTGCACCTGCTTGTTTTTCAGCCCGGTGCGGTGGATCCAGCCGGTGGTCTTGCCCAGGCCGTCACCCACCTTGGACGCCTTGCGCTGCAACAAGAAGACCTGGCGCGCCGGGGCATGGGGCTGGGCCTTGATCCCGGCCACGCCGCCACGGGCCTGCAACTGGGTATCGATGCCCCACTCTTTCCAGAACGCTTCACGGTCCTGGCTGGTGGCGACGCCCTGATGCACCAGGAATTCCGACACATCGAACCCGATGCCACCGGCACCAATCACCGCCACGCTCTTGCCCACCGGCTTGCGTTCCAGCAGCACGTCCAGGTAACTCAGGACCTTGGCATGTTCAACCCCAGGAATCGCCGGCAGGCGCGGGGCGATGCCGGTGGCGAGGATGATTTCGTCATAACCGCCAGCCACCAGTTGCGCCACATCCACCCGAGTGTTCAGGCACACCTCGACATGGGTGGTCTGCAGTTTGCGCTTGAAATAGCGCAGGGTTTCGAAGAACTCTTCCTTGCCCGGCACGCGCTTGGCGACGTTGAACTGGCCGCCGATTTCACTCGCCGAATCGAACAGGGTCACCTGGTGCCCGCGCTCGGCAGCCACCGTGGCAGCGGACAACCCGGCAGGACCGGCACCGACCACGGCGATTTTCTTGATCTGCTGCACCGGCAGGTAATTGAGCTCGGTTTCATGGCAGGCCCGCGGGTTGACCAGGCAACTGGTGAGCTTGCCGCCAAAGGTATGGTCCAGGCAGGCCTGGTTACAGCCGATGCAGGTGTTGATTTCATCCGCGCGGCCTTCGGCGGCCTTGTTGACGAAGTCCGGGTCGGCCAGGAACGGCCGCGCCATGGACACCATGTCGGCATCGCCCTCGGCGAGGATCTGCTCGGCGACTTCCGGGGTGTTGATGCGGTTGGTGGTGATCAGCGGAATCGCCACCTCGCCTCGCAGCTTGGCCGTGACCTTGCTGAATGCGGCACGCGGGACCTTGGTGGCGATGGTCGGGATCCGCGCTTCGTGCCAGCCGATCCCGGTGTTGATCAGGGTGGCGCCGGCCTGCTCGATGGCCTTGGCCAGTTGCACGATTTCTTCCCAGGAGCTGCCGCCTTCCACCAGGTCGAGCATCGACAGACGGAAAATGATGATGAAGTTCGGACCTACGGCTTCGCGCACCCGACGCACGATTTCCACCGGCAGGCGCATACGGTTTTCGTAGCTGCCGCCCCAACGATCGGTGCGATGGTTGGTGTGGGCCGCCAGGAACTGGTTAATGAAGTAACCTTCCGAGCCCATGATTTCGACGCCGTCGTACTCGGCCTTCTGTGCCAGGGCCGAGCAGGTGACGAAATCGCGGATCTGCTTCTCGATGCCCTCCTCGTCCAGCTCCTTGGGCTTGAACGGGTTGATCGGCGCCTGGATCGCGCTTGGCGCCACCTGTTTTGGGCTGTAGGCGTAGCGTCCGGCGTGGAGGATCTGCATGCAGATCTTGCCACCCGCCTCATGCACCGCGCGGGTCACGATCTGGTGATTGAGCGCCTCTTCCTCGGTGGTCAGCTTGGCCGCACCGGAGTACACGCCACCTTCGTCGTTGGGGCCGATACCGCCGGTCACCATCAGGCCGACACCGCCCCGGGCGCGCTCGGCGAAGTAGGCCGCCATGCGCTCGAAGCCGCCGGGTTTTTCTTCAAGCCCGGTGTGCATCGAGCCCATCAGGGTGCGGTTGCGCAGGGTGGTAAACCCCAGGTCCAGCGGGGCCAACAGGTGCGGGTAGTGAGCGGCGGCCATCGGTAACTCCACATCGAGCGTTCACGGAAAAATGCGGAAGCTCTGCGGCTTCCATCAGTCATGCTCGACAGACTAAGAGCAGCGCACCGGCCGCTCAATGACCGTAACTGACAACTTATTGATCCAAATGCGCAGCGCCCCTTGGCAAGCGTCGGCATGGGCCCTACCCTAGTCGACGAATCCTGCACACGGCCGCTGACTGTTTTCCCATGCGCAAACTTCTCTATTTCACCGCCTCCATGGCCCTGATCGCCGCCCTCACCAGCTATGCCATCTGGACCCGCGAGCGTCCGGTCGGGCACTACCTGTCGGACCTGCGCATCAACCTCGCCGTGGACCAGGGCCAGCCCGCCGACCACGGCAACCTGCTGGGGATCCAGCCCGAGCTGTTCCCCACCGATTATCAAAGCCCCGAACGCCTGCACCGCAAGCTCGCGGCCTACCTGCAGCAGGCCCGCGACAAGGGCCTGCTGAATGAAAAAACCATCGTCGTACTGCCCGAACACGTGGGCACCTGGCTGATGGTCAGCGGCGAGAAAAACGAGCTGTACCAGGCCGCCACCCTGAAAGAAGCCATGAACTGGCTGGCGGTCAGCAACCCACTGCCCTTCCTGCGGGCACTGATCGTTGCCAAGGGTGACAGTCGCCTGCAAGACGCTCACCTGCGGATGAAAGCCAAGGCCATGGCCCGGGATTATCAACAGCTGTTTGGCGGCCTGGCCAAAGAGTTTCAGGTGACCCTGGTGGCCGGCTCCATCGTGCTGCCGGAACCAAGCGTCAACCAGGGCACCCTGCAGATCGGCAGCGGCGCGCTGTACAACAGCAGCCTGGTATTTGGCCGCGATGGCCTGCCCATAGGCCAGCCACAGCGCCAGCTGTACCCGGACTTCACCGAGCGCGGCTTTATCAGCCCCGCCAAGGACCAGGCCGTCAACGTCATCGACACCCCCGCCGGGCGCCTCGGGGTATTGATCGGCAGCGACAGCTGGTACCCGGACAACTACCGCAAGCTCGACGAACAAGGCGCGCAACTGGTAGCCGTGCCGGCGGTGGTCATCGGTCGTGGCACCTGGGACAAACCGTGGCGCGGCTACAAGAACGAAACGACCCCCAGCGAGATCAGTCTCAAACCCGGCGAACTCAGTGAAGGCGAAGCCTGGCATCGCCTGACCCTGACCGCCCGCGCCCCCAGCAGCCAAGCCACAGCCGGGGTCAGCGTGTTCCTGCGGGGGCAGTTCTGGGACCAGCGCAGCACCGGCCAGAGCTTTATCAGCAGCCCCGAACAGACCTATGCCGACGACGCAGCCCGCGGCGCCCGCCTGTTGAATATCTGGTTGTAGGTGATGAAGCCGCAACCCATGCGCCTGGGCGATCTGTCGGTGGGCTTCGTCCATAGCCTGGCCGACGCCATGGGCAGCCATGGCCTGGACCCGACTCCATTGCTGGCGCAATACGGGCTGGACGCGGCGCGATTGGGCGAAGCCGGCGCCCGACTGTCGATTCCGCGTTACATGCGCCTGGGCCATGCGGCGATTCAGCTCACCGGCGACCCGGCCCTGGGCCTGCGCATGGGCCAACTCGGCCGTCTCAGCCAGCTCGGGCTGGCCGGGGTCACTGCCGCCCAAGCGCCGACCGTGCGCGAAGCCGCGCGTTGCCTGACGCGCTTTGAAGCCTTGTACGGCTCCAACTACCGAGGCCAGTCGAGCTTTCACGAAGACGCCGACGGCGCCTGGCTGCGCTTCTATTCCATCAGCCCATACAACGCCTACAACCGTTTCGTGGTCGACTCGATCATCGCTGGCTGGCTGCAACAGCTGTCCAGCCTGAGCCCGCAGCCGATCACGGCCGAACAGATCGACATCGAATTCGCCGCCCCGGATTACCACGCCGACTACGCACGACTGGGCAACTGCCCGATCCAGTTCGGCGCCGAACACAACCAACTGCGCCTGAGCCAGGCCAGCCTCGCCCAGCGCAACCCCGAACACTGCCCCAGTACCTGGCGCCTGCTGCTGCAATTGTGTGAACGGGAGCTGGAGCAATTGACCCGCACCCGCAGCCTGCGCGAGCGCATCACTCAGTTGCTGGGGCCGTTGCTCAATGGCGGTCGCGAACCCGACCTGGAAGAAGTGGCGGCACGCCTCAAGCTGCCGACCTGGACCCTGCGGCGCAAGCTGGCCGAGGAAGGGACTCAGTTTCGCGCCATTCTCAACGACACCCGTCGTGATCTGGCCATGACTTACATTCGTGACACCGAACTGGCATTCGGTGAAATCGCCTACCTGCTGGGCTTTGCCTCAGCCGAGGCTTTTCAACGCGCATTCAAACGCTGGAGCGGCCAGACGCCCGGCGAGTTTCGCCGCAGCCACCGGCATTTCGCCTAAAAAAAAGCCACCGGCCTTACAGCTCGGTGGCGTCTTCTGTTGGGTCCAGCGGGTCCAATTCAAATGCCTGGTACTCCAGCAGTTCTTCCTGGTAATCGTCCATTGCGTCGTCCTTTGCCGTTGTATGAATAACCTGTTGCCTAATGACCTTCGCCCTCAGCATAAAGTGCCGGGATGACAGAAAAAATAATGCACGCTCCCTGCTGATAAAACGTAGCAGGCGGCAACGGATTTAGCTCGGCCAATTTAGATGCAACTGCAATCATTGCAATTGCAATGATATTGGCATTTCCGCTAGGGTAGCCGTCTGATCCCTCCAGACGGCGCGCACCATGACCTCATCCCGCTTCGGCTCCCCTTCCCCATCCCACGCCGGCCAAGCCGCCCGTGCCTGCATCGACCGCCTGACCGTGGGCAACCCGGCAACACCAGCGCGCTCGCCGCTGTTCACGGTAATGGAGATCGCCAATACCCTGGAGCTGGAGCGCAGCGTGGCCAATCAGGCCTGGGTGGTGCGCAATAACGCCCGGCAAGGCGCATCGACCCGCATCAGCGCCTGGCCGTTGCGGTTCTCCCGGGATACCCGGGAAAAACCGCTGCTCTACCTGCACAGCGCCCATTCTTCGGCGCAGCTGTGCGCGGTATCCGCCGAGTCGGCGCGGCGCGGCATTTTCTGCAACGACAATGAAACCCTGACCACCTCCTGGCCCAAAGGCGCCGATCCGTCCCTGCCACTGTGGCTGGCCAACAACCCGGATTGCCTGCCCTTCGACCCGGCCTCGGGCGACGAAACCCGGGCAATTGTCCTGGACGCGCTGCACCGCTTGTATGTCGAAGGCCAGCCCGGTTTCTACTACCTGGCCCTGCATGACCACGAACAGGGTCCGAGGCTCGGTGCCCAGGACCGGGGGGACGCCTTGCAGGGCATGTACAAAGTCGCCGAGTCCGGCCCGCTCGATGCCAGCCTGCGGGTGCGCCTGCTGGGGGCCGGCCAGGCCTTCGAAGAGGTACGCCAGGCGGCGGCGCTGCTGGAGCAGGACTGGGGGGTCGCCAGCCAGCTCTGGAGCTGCCCCAGTTATACCCGCCTGGCCCGCGAAGCGGCAGCCGCCGAGCGCTGGAACCGCCTGCATCCAGAAGCCGCCAAGCGCAGTGCCCACCTGATGCGCTGCCTGGGGCACAGCCGCGACCCGGTCCTGGCGGTGACCGGTTACGGCCAGGCGGTGACCGACCAACTGCGCGGCTTCGTGAAGGCACGCTTCGTCGCCCTGGGCGCCGGTTCGGCGACCGCCCGCAGCCCGAGCCAGCACTGGATCGCGACCCTGGCGCTCAAGGCCCTGGCCGATGAACAGCGCCTGCCGACAGTCAAGGTCGAGCAGGCTTTGCAGCGCTATGGCTTGCGCTAGGCGGGGCGTGACCGCCGGGTGCCTGGGCGCACGTCCGCGCCACTGGTGGAGGCCCGGGCCAGGGCGGCAGTGCGTTCCAGGGCATCGGCAAAGCTGTGTTTCTGCTGCTCGTCGAGCTGGGACAGAAACAGCTCGGCCACTGCGCTTTCGTAGATTTTCCACATCTTTTTGCGCAGTTTCCGCCCCTCTTCGGTGATGGTCACGAACGCGGCACGCCCATCGCCGTCGCAGCGCGAACGTTGCACCAGGCCTTCGTTTTCCAGGCGGTCGACCAATCGCGTCAGGTTGTAGCGCTCGATGGCCAGCACATCCGCCAGTTCGTGCATGCGCCGGGTGCCTTCGGGGCCGCTTTCCAGGCCCCACAAGGCGTCGTACCAGGCGTAGGCCGGCAGTCCGGCATCTGCCAGGCGGCGCTCGATTTCACGAATGACCGTGCGATGAGCCCTGACAAAACGGAACCAGACATCGGGCTCATTTGAAGACATGCAACACCATCCGCGGGACTGAAGAGGGTTGCAATAGTAGCGCATGCCGGGATAGATTCGGCCATGTAGTTGCAATTGCAATTATATTTATCGGCACGCAAGCCCTCTCGATCCCACAAGGATCCGCGCGCTGGAACCCCGCTCAACCTGGAGCCAGGCATGACCCAGAACAACATCGCAACGCTCGACCACGATCCCCAGGAAACCCGCGAATGGCTCGACTCCATCGAGTCCGTACTGAGCGCCGAAGGCCGGCCGCGGGCCCATTACCTGATTGATCAATTGCTGGATTTCGACGTTGCACGACATGGCGATTTCTACGGTCGGGTGACCACCCCCTACATCAACACCATCGCTCCCGAGCGCCAGTTGCCCTACCCCGGCAACCTCGACATCGAGCGCCGGATCAATGCCTTTATCCGCTGGAACGCCATGGCCATGGTGCTGCGCGCCGGCAAGCACTCGGGGGTCGGTGGCCATATCGCCACCTACGCCTCCGCCGCGGTGTTGTATGACGTGGGTTTCGATCACTTCTTCCGGGGCCGTACCGACAGCTTCGACGGCGACATGGTGTATATCCAGGGCCACTCCTCGCCGGGTATCTATGGCCGCGCCTACCTCGAAGGCCGCATCGACGAAGCCCAGCTCGACAACTTTCGCCGCGAATCCGCTGGCAACGGGATCTCGTCTTACCCACATCCGCGGTTGATGCCGGACTTCTGGCAATTTCCCACCGTGTCCATGGGCCTGGGCCCGATTACCGCCGCCTACCAGGCGCGCTTTATGCGCTACCTGGAGTTCCGCGGTCTCAAGCAGCACCAGGGGCGCAAGGTCTGGGCCTTCCTCGGCGATGGCGAGATGGACCAGCCAGAGTCCCTGGCGGCGATCTCCCTGGCAGGACGGGAGAAGCTCGACAACCTGATCTTCGTGGTCAACTGCAACCTGCAACGTCTCGACGGCCCGGTACGAGGCAACGCCAAGGTGATCCAGGAATTCGAAAGTCTGTATCGCGCTGCCGGCTGGAACGTGATCAAGGTGATCTGGGGCAGTGGCTGGGACGCCTTGCTGGACAAGGACCGCAGCGGCCTGCTACGCCAGCGCATGATGGAGTGCGTGGATGGTGACTATCAGAACTACAAGTCGCAGAACGGCGCCTATGTGCGCGAGCACTTCTTCGGTAAATACCCGGAATTGCTGGAGCTGGTAGCAGACCTCTCGGACGACGAGATCTGGAAGCTGTCACGCGGTGGCCATGACCCGGACAAGGTCTACAACGCCTACGCTGCCGCCATGCGTCACCCTGGCCAACCGACGGTGATCCTGGCGAAAACCGTCAAGGGCTTCGGCATGGGCGAGGCTGGCGAAGGTCAGAACATCAACCACCAGCTGAAGAAAATGGGCGCTGACGCCGTCAGGGCCTTCCGCGACCGCTTCGAACTGCCGGTCAGCGACGAACAACTGGCCGACCTGCCCTACCTCAAGCCCGCTGCCGACAGCCCGGAAGGCCGCTATTTTGCGGCACGACGCGAGAGCCTGGGCGGCCATATCCCGTCCCGCAGCAGCCAGGCGCCGGCCCTGGTCATCCCGCCACTGACGGCCTTTGCCACGCAACTTCAGGACACCGGCGAGCGCGCGATTTCCACCACCATGGCCTTTGTGCGCATTCTCGGCACACTGCTCAAGGACCCACAGATCGGCAAACTGGTGGTGCCGATCGTGCCCGACGAATCGCGAACCTTCGGCATGGAAAGCCTGTTCCGCCAGATCGGTATCCACTCGGCGGTCGGCCAGCTGTACACCCCGCAGGACGCCGGGCAACTGAGCTACTACAAGGAAAGCAAGGACGGCCAGATCATGCAGGAGGGGCTCAATGAATCAGGGGCCATCTCATCGTGGATTGCCGCCAGCACCTCCTACAGCAACCACGGCCTGATGACCCTTCCGTTCTACATCTTCTATTCGATGTTCGGCTTCCAGCGGGTCGGCGACCTGACCTGGGCTGCCGGCGATGCCCGGGCCCGTGGCTTCCTGCTGGGCGCCACCGCCGGGCGCACCACCCTGATGGGCGAAGGCCTGCAGCACGACGACGGCCACAGCCATGTGCTGGCCTCGGTGGTGCCGTGCTGCGTCGCCTATGACCCGACCTTCGCCTACGAACTGGCGGTGATCATTCAGGAAGGCATGCGCCGCATGTATGTCGAACAGGAAGACGTCTACTACTACATCACCCTGCTCAACGAAAACTATCCTCACCCGGCCATGCCCGACGGGGTTCAAGACGGGATCATCAAGGGCCTGTACCGCTTGAGTACCGGCGCCTCCAAACCCCGGCAGCCGCGCGTGCAACTGATGGGCAGCGGTTCGATCCTGCGCGAGGTGATGGCCGCCAGCGAGTTGCTGCTCAAGGATTTTGCCGTGGCCAGCGACGTCTGGAGCGCCACCAGCCTCACCGAACTGCGGCGCCAGGGTCATGAAGTGGAGCGCTGGAACCTGCTGCACCCGGAGCAGCCGCCCCGTACCAGCCATGTGCAGGACTGCCTGGCCGGCCAGGTCGGTCCGCTGGTGGTGGCCACCGACTACATGAAGATCTTTGCCGACCAGATCCGGCCCTTTGTCGAGCAGCGACGCTTCGTCGCCCTGGGCACCGACGGCTTTGGCCAGTCAGACACCCGAGAAGCCTTGCGCACGTTGTTCGAGGTGGATCGGCACTTTATCGTGTTGGCGGCGCTGAAAGCCCTGGCTGACGACGGCGAAATCCCCTACAGCCGGGTCTCGGAAGCCATCAGCCGCTATGGGATCGATATCAACAAGAGCGACCCCATGGCGGTCTGACGCGGTTCTATCGAGGCATGGCCGGAATCGGCTCGCTCGGCGGTGGCAGGTTGCTCGGTGGGGGCGGTGTCACCACTTCGGGGGCCGGCACCGGCTCGCTGGTTGCACCGGTTTCGGCCGGTGCGACGGGTGCAATGGGGGCCGCTTCCGGCGGTGGCGCCATGGGTTCGGAAACATTCGGCTCAGCGGCCGCCGGAGCTAGCGCTGCCGGCTCGGCTGCCGGGGTGGGCGCAGGCGCTGTCGGCGCGGGTTCGGCAGCAGCCGGCTTGGGCTCGGGTACGCCAAGATCGGTCTTGGGCTTCTCGACAATGTGCGCGGCTTTCTTCGCCTCAGGCGGCAGGAACAGCTCAACCAACGCAAAGTAGCGGTCGTAGAACTTGGCCGAGGACACAGTTTCGCTGGCCACCTTGACCATCGAATCATCGGTCGAGCCGATCGGCATCGACACCGACCCCAGCACCCCGACCCCGAGGCTCGCGGAGTTGTTGACCTTCTTCAGCGCATAGCGGTCCTGCAAGGCGTTGGCGAACATGGTCGAGTGATGGTCGACGCTGCCATCCTGAGCGCAGACCACGCTGAAGCTGATCTCCAGGTGGGTTTCGCCGGTCTGCTGAAAGCTCTTGTGGCCGCTGACCAGCTTCGGATCGCTGCTGGTGATGATGTAGCCCTGACTGAGCAAGGCCCGGCGCGCCGCTTCGCAGGAGGCGGTATCGCTCACCGGGTAATTGCGGGAAAAGGTGCCGGAATCGTCGAAATTCTCATGCTCGTAAATGGCGGTCTTTTGCGTCGAGCAACCCGCGATGGCCGCCAATAGCAGCACCAGTCCGGCAGCCGGCATGTGAAATGATCTGAACATCGAAAATCCTGAGGAAAACAGTCCGGCGCGTATTGTGCAACAGAACCACGCTACAGAGCGCACGGATTGATGTCTTAAAATTTATACAGAATGACTGACCGCGTATTCCGGGAAAAGTCGCACAGATAAATGATCGATCAGCGCGCGCACCTTGGCTGCCGCGTGACGACTCGACGGCCAAAGGATCCAGAACGTGCCGCTGTAGTCCAGGTGCTCATCGAGCACCTGCTGCAGTGCCCCTTGCTCCAGCGCCTCGCGCACCATGAAATCCGGCAGGCAGGCAATCCCTAGGCCACGGCGCACGGCATGGTCCACCGCCTCGATCGACGTGCTGACAAAACGGGTCGGCAAGAGCACTTCCGCGGCCCCCGGCAGGCGGCGCAGGGGCCAGGGCTCAAGCTTGCCGGTGTGATGGAAGGTGTGGCGCAAACAGGCATGGGACGCCAGGTCCGCCGGGTAGTGCGGCACTCCGTGACTCTCGAAGTAATCCGGGGTACCCACCAGCATCTGACGAAACTCGCCCAGCTTGCGCGCCATCAACCTCGAATCCCTGGGATTGCCGGTGCGCACCACCGCGTCAAAACCCTCCTCGACCACATCCACCATGCGGTCCGTCAGGTCGATATCCAACTCGATCTCCGGATACAACTGCATGAAATCAGCCAGCACCGGCATCAGCAGACCGTGCACCTGGGGCAGACTGATACGCAGCTTGCCTCGGGGCGCACTGGAGGATTTGCACAGTTCGAACTCGGCGGCTTCAACCTCCGCGGTGATCCGCCGACAACGCTGAAGAAACCCCGCGCCCTCGGCGGTCAGGGTGATGCTGCGGGTGCTGCGATGAAACAAACGGGTGGCCAGCCGCTCTTCGAGCCGGGCAATGCTTTTGCCGACGGCCGAGGAAGAGACCCCCAGCAGGCGCCCTGCTTCAGTAAAACTGCGGGTTTCCGCCACCTGCACAAACACCGAAATACTGCCGAGCCAATCCATCGCCCACTCCGCACATTAAGGACATGGATGTCCGATAAGTTCGGAACCTTAGCCTATTTTTCTAATAGGCACAGCGCCCTACTCTCAAGCCCGCACTTCTGCATACTCAACCGGGCCTGAAACCATGACCGAACCCCTTGCCACCGCCGACCTGCTGGACACCGACTCCAGACGTTGCGAACGGCTCCCCATCAGCGGCTTGCTGGCGCTGGCCACCGCCGGCTTCATCACTATCCTGACCGAGGCCCTACCGGCCGGATTACTGCCGCAGATGAGCCTGGACCTCAAGGTGTCCCAGGCGCTGGTCGGCCAGTTGGTGACCTTTTACGCCCTCGGCTCGCTGCTGGCGGCAATCCCCCTGGTGCTGCTGACCCAAGGCTGGCGTCGTCGCCCGCTGCTGCTGACGGCGATCGGCGGTTTTGCCGTGGTCAACAGCGTCACTGCCCTGTCGGATAATTACACCCTGACCCTGATCGCCCGGCTGTTTGCGGGGGTCTTCGCCGGGTTGCTCTGGGCCTTGCTGGCCGGCTACGCCAGCCGCATGGTGGCACCGCGTCTGCAAGGTCGGGCGATTGCCGTGGCCATGCTCGGCGCGCCGCTGGCGTTGTCCCTGGGTATTCCGGCAGGCACCCTGCTCGGCAATGTCCTGGGTTGGCGCTTGAGCTTTGCCGTCATGACCCTGCTGACCCTGGTGTTGATCGGCTGGGTGCGCTTTCAGGTGCCGGACTTTCCCGGGCAACGCGCAGAAAAACGCCTTTCGCTGGCCCGGGTATTTACCTTGCCCGGGGTAAGACCGGTGCTGTTCGTGACCTTTGCCTTTGTGCTCGGCCACAACATTCTCTACACCTACATCGCACCTTTTCTGGAGGCGGCCGGTATCGCCGGGCAGATCGAACGGGTGCTGCTGGTGTTTGGATTGGCAGCCGTGGCCGGCATCTGGGGCGTGGGCCTGCTGATCGACCGCTGGGCGCGGCAACTGGTGCTGATCAGTTGCAGCCTGTTTATCCTGTGCGCGCTGATCCTGGCCTTCTATAGCCAACTGCCCCTGGCTATTTACACTGCTGTCGCGATTTGGGGTGTGTCATTTGGCGGGCTGCCGACCTTGCTGCAAACAGCCCTGGCGAAAACCGCCGGGGATTCGGCAGATGCCGCCCAGTCGATGCTGGTGACCGTGTGGAACCTGGCCATCGCCGGCGGTGGACTGGCAGGCGCGGTGCTGCTCGAAGGCCCGGGGGTCGCGACGTTCTCCTGGGTGATCATCGGTCTGCTGCTGATGTCCCTATGGGTCACGGCGAACGCCAGGCGCCACGGTTTCCCTGCCCTTAGCTAAAAAAAAGACCCCGTCCTTGCGGACGGGGTCTTTTAGTGTTGCTTCAGTGCCGCAGGACAGTCATCAGTAACGCTTGATGTCTGCCTGGCTCTCCAGCTGCTTGCGGTAGGCGGCAAAGTCTTGCTGCCCCACACGCGATGCCAGGAAGCGACGGTACTGAGCCTTCTCTTCTTCAGTCGGCGCAGCCGCCTCGTTCACCCCGTTCAACTGCAGGATCACCAGGCTGCCATCAGGCAGGGTCACGCTGCTGAAGGTCGGTTTGTCCTTGGCTTCAGGCTTGCTCATGCGGAACAACGCTTGCAGCACAGTAGGTTCAACCCCTTCCTGGCCACGAGTAACCGCTTCGCTGACTTTCCAGCTCTGACCATCCACCGGCTTGTTCAACGGCGCCTTGCCGTCGCGCAGGCTGGCGATCAAGGCTTCAGCCTTGGTCTTGGCGGCAGCACTGGCGTGCTCCTTGGCTAATTGGGTACGGATGCTGCCGGCAACGCTTTCCAGCGGCAGTTGCTCAGGCTTGCGATGTTCCTTGGCGCGCAGGACCACTACGGTTTCGGGGTCGAGTTCAATGGCGGTGCTGTTGGCACCTTCATCAAGCACTTCCGGGCTGAAAGCAGCCTGGATCACGTTGCGGTTGGCCGCGATACCGTCACCGCCTTCACGGCTGAATGGCGCGGAGGTGTGCACGGTCAGCTTCAGTTCCTGAGCCGGTTGGGCCAGGTCCGAGGCTTCGAACGACGAGTCTTCCAATTGCTTGGTGGCCTCGACAAAACGCTGCTCGACCTGCTGGGTCTTCAGCTCGCGGGTCAGCTTGTCTTTCAGGCTGGCGAAGCTTGGAACTTCCGGAGCTTCAACACCCAGCAACTTGATCAAGTGGAAACCGAACGAGGTGCGCACCGGTGCCGAAACCTGATCCTTGGCCAGCGCGTACAACGCCTGCTCGAAGACCGGGTCATAGACGCCAGGGCCGGCGTAACCCAGGTCACCGCCATTGCTGGCCGAGCCCGGATCCTGGGAGAACTCTTTGGCCAGAGCCTCGAAGCTTTCACCCTTGGCCAGACGTGCCTGGATCTCTTCGATCTTGGCTTTGGCCTGGGCCTCGTTCACCTTGTCGTTGACTTCGATCAGGATGTGCGCGCCGCGACGCTGCTCAGCCAGGTTCGAGGTTTCTTTCTGATACTGCGCCTGCAGATCTTCATCCTTGACCGTGACCTGATCGAAGAAAGCGGATTTCTTCAGTTCCAGGTAATCGATCACGACTTGATCCGGAGTCATGAACTCCTTGGCGTGTTCGTCGTAGTAAGCCTTGACTTCGTCGTCAGTCACTTTGACCGCGGAAGGGTCAGCCTTAACGGTCAGGGAAGCGAAATCACGGGTCTGTTTTTCCAGACGCGCGAATGCCAGCACCTGGGCATCGGTGACAAAACCGCTGCCCGCGAGACCTGCACGGACCTGGCCGATCAGCATTTCCTGAGCCAGCATCTGACGGAATTGCAGGCGGCTGTAGCCCAACTGACGAATCACCTGGTCGAAACGCTCAGGGCTGAACTTGCCATCTACCTGGAATTCAGGTGTCTGCAGGATCACTTGATCCAGTGCGGCTTCAGAGAAAGCGAACTTGGAATTTTCGGCGCCTTGCAGCAGCAACTTGCGGTCGATCAGCCCTTTCAAGGCAGCCTCGCGCAGCATTTTTTCGTCAAGCAAGGAAGCATCGAAATCTTTGCCCAGCTGTTGCATCAGTTGGCGACGTTGCATGTCGACCGCTTGGCTCAGCTCGTTCTGAGTGATTTCCTCACCGTTGACCTTGGCCGCGTCCTGGCTGGTGGTAGTGGCTTTGAAAATGGCATCGAAACCGGTAAGGGCCATCAATGCGACGATGACCCCGATAATGGTCTTGGCAATCCAGCCTTGTGAATTGTCCCTGATATTCTGCAGCATGCGTCCCCCAGAAACGGTCGTACTTCAAATTAAGCAACCGTGGAGCGTGGGTAGAGTCCGGATAGAAGAAAGGCGCATCCGAGGATGCGCCTTCTCGTAACTGGCGGAGCGGTCGGAGGCTCGAACCTGCGACCCCCGGCGTGAGCCGATATTCTAACCGGCTGGCTAACCGCTCCGCGGCCAGATCGGGAATGACCCCGACCCGGGTGGGTAAAGGCTTGAACGAAGCTTAGTTAACGGCTTCTTTCAGAGCTTTACCGGCTTTGAAACCTGGCTTTTTAGCTGCAGCGATTTCCAGCGTCTTACCGGTCTGAGGGTTACGACCAATGCGAGCAGGACGATCGGTAACAGAGAAAGTACCGAAACCAACCAGTACCACAGAGTCGCCGGCCTTGAGAGCGCCAGTGACGGATTCGATCACAGCGTCCAGCGCACGGCCAGCAGCAGCTTTCGGGATATCAGCAGATGCAGCGATAGCATCAATCAGTTCCGACTTGTTCACTCTAAGTCCCCTTATATATCTATTTGAGTATGATTCTAAGTTTTTTGGTGAAAGCAAAAACGAGTGCTGAATGGCCTACAGACACTTAAGAGCCGCTTTATAACAAGGGCTCTAAAAAGCTGTCAAGGAAGCCCATCAGGCTAATGCGTACTTAATGCGTACTAATTCTTTCCTTAGAGTCAGAGTCGCGTTTTTCATCCTTTGCAACTATCTCGGGAGCTACATCCGGCAAGGGCTCCGGCGCGTATTGCAGCGCAATTTGCAGGACCTCGTCAATCCATTTAACCGGTTTAATCTGTAGATCCTGCTTGATATTGTCAGGAATTTCTTTCAAATCGCGAACATTCTCTTCAGGAATGATCACGGTTTTGATTCCACCACGGTGGGCCGCAAGCAATTTCTCTTTCAGGCCACCGATGGCCAATACCTGACCACGGAGGGTGATTTCACCGGTCATGGCTACATCCGCACGTACCGGAATCCCGGTCAGCGCCGAAACCAGCGCCGTGCACATGCCTACGCCTGCGCTAGGACCGTCTTTTGGCGTCGCCCCTTCAGGCATATGGATGTGGGTGTCGCGCTTCTCGTGGAAGTCCAGGGGAATCCCCAGGCTCTTGGCCCGGCTGCGCACTACCGTCAGTGCTGCAGTGATCGATTCGACCATCACATCGCCCAGGGAGCCAGTCTTGATCAACTGACCTTTGCCCGGGACCACGGCCGCTTCGATGGTGAGCAACTCACCGCCAACTTGCGTCCAGGCCAGACCTGTTACCTGACCAATCTGATCCTGCTGCTCGGCCAGGCCGTAGCGGAATTTGCGTACGCCCAAGAAGTGCTCCAGCAACTCGGAAGTAACCTTCACCGAGAAGCGTTTTTCCATGGCGTGCTCTTTCACCGCCTTGCGGCAAACCTTGGCAATCTGACGCTCAAGGCCCCGTACACCGGCTTCGCGGGTGTAGTAACGGATGATGTCGCGGATCGATTCATTGTCGAATTCCAGCTCGCCTTTTTTCAGGCCGTTGGCCTGGATCTGCTTGGGCGAGAGGTACTTGACCGCGATGTTGATCTTCTCGTCCTCGGTGTAGCCGGGCAGACGAATCACCTCCATCCGGTCCAGCAACGCTGGCGGAATATTCATCGAGTTGGAGGTGCACAGGAACATCACATCGGACAGGTCGTAATCGACTTCCAGATAATGGTCGTTGAAATTGTGGTTCTGCTCCGGATCGAGCACTTCCAGCAATGCCGATGCTGGATCGCCGCGCATATCACTGCCCATCTTGTCGATTTCATCGAGCAGGAACAGTGGGTTGCGCACCCCAACTTTTGTCATCTTTTGAATCAATCTTCCCGGCATCGAACCGATGTAAGTCCGTCGATGACCGCGAATTTCTGCCTCGTCACGCACGCCACCCAGGGCCATGCGCACAAATTTGCGGTTGGTGGCATGGGCGATCGACTCCGCCAGGGATGTTTTACCCACCCCAGGAGGACCTACCAGGCACAGTACCGGACCGCGAATCTTCTTCACGCGCTTTTGCACGGCGAGGTATTCAAGAATGCGTTCTTTGACTTCTTCAAGGCCGTAGTGATCGGCGTCAAGAATGTCTTCTGCGCGCGCCAGATCAAGGCGTACCTTGCTCTGGGCTTTCCAAGGCACCTGGACCAGCCAGTCGATGTAGGAACGCACCACAGTCGCTTCAGCCGACATGGGCGACATTTGCTTGAGCTTGTTCAGCTCCGCCTGGGCCTTGGTCAGGGCATCCTTTGGCAAGCCCGCAGCATCGATACGTTTTTTCAGCTCTTCGATTTCGTTGTGACCTTCGTCACCGTCGCCCAGCTCTTTCTGAATGGCCTTCATCTGCTCATTCAGGTAGTACTCGCGCTGGCTGCGTTCCATTTGCTTTTTGACGCGGCCACGAATGCGTTTTTCAACTTGCAGCAGGTCGATCTCGGCATCCAGCAAAGCCAGCACGTGCTCGACACGGGCCGACAAATCGATGATCTCGAGGATTTCCTGCTTCTGCTCGATCTTCAACGCCATGTGCGCAGCCATGGTGTCTACCAGGCGGCTTGGCTCATCGATGCTGTTAAGGGACGACAGCACCTCGGCAGGGACTTTCTTGCCCAGCTGCACGTACTGCTCGAACTGAGCCAGCAGGCTGCGGACAAAGACCTCCGATTCGCGCTCGGGAGCGTCGACTTCGTCGATCAGGGAAACTTCGGCACGGCAGTGGCCGTCCACTTCGCTGAAGCGCTCGACAGCGCCACGTTGCTCGCCTTCGACCAGTACTTTGACAGTGCCATCAGGCAGCTTGAGCAACTGCAGGACAGTGGCGATGGTACCTACGCGATAGAGTGCATCTTCACCGGGATCGTCATCAGCAGGGTTTTTCTGAGCTAACAGAAGAATCTGCTTGTCGCCCGTCATCGCGGCCTCGAGGGCTTCGATAGACTTCTCGCGCCCCACGAACAGCGGGATAACCATGTGCGGATAAACCACAACATCACGCAATGGCAAGAGAGGCAATTCGATGGTTGTCTTCATGATTTCGCCTCTACGGCGGCCATAAGGCCGTAAACAGATGGAAGTAAGCTTGAAACCAAGATGGGGGCTGCCTTGAAAAAAAACAAGCTCAAAGACAGCACTTTGACAGTAAAAACAAAGGGGCCCGAAGGCCCCCTCTTTTTAAGCAGCAGTGCGACGCTTACGCGTCTGGCGCCACCTTGGCTGCCGGCTCACTGTTCTCATAGATGTACAGTGGCTTGGACTTACCTTCAATAACGCTCTCGTCGATCACTACTTTACTCACCTCGGACTGCGAGGGGATTTCATACATAGTGTCGAGCAGTACACCTTCCAGAATCGAACGCAAACCACGAGCACCGGTCTTGCGCTCAAGGGCGCGCTTAGCGACCGACTTGAGTGCATCGGTACGGAACTCCAGGTCTACACCCTCCATCTCGAACAGCTTGGCGTACTGTTTGGTCAGGGCGTTTTTCGGCTCGGTGAGGATCTGAATCAAAGCAGCCTCATCCAGCTCGTCCAACGTCGCCAGAACCGGCAGACGACCGACGAACTCCGGGATCAGACCGAACTTGACCAAATCGTCAGGCTCGACTTCACGCAGGGACTCGCCCACCTTCTTGCCTTCCTCTTTGCTGCGAACTTCGGCGTTGAAGCCAATGCCGCCGCGAGTGGAACGGCTCTGAATAACCTTTTCCAGACCGGAGAACGCACCACCGCAGATAAACAGGATGTTGCGCGTATCGACCTGAAGGAACTCTTGCTGCGGATGCTTGCGGCCGCCCTGTGGCGGAACGGAAGCAACAGTACCTTCAATCAGCTTCAGCAACGCTTGCTGCACGCCTTCACCGGAAACATCCCGGGTGATCGAAGGGTTGTCAGATTTGCGCGAAATCTTGTCGATCTCATCGATGTAGACGATACCCATCTGGGCTTTCTCTACGTCGTAATCGCATTTCTGCAGCAACTTCTGAATGATGTTCTCGACATCCTCACCTACGTAACCCGCCTCGGTGAGGGTGGTCGCGTCGGCAATGGTGAAGGGTACGTTCAGCAGGCGCGCCAGGGTCTCTGCCAGCAGAGTCTTACCCGAACCTGTAGGGCCGATCAGCAAGATGTTGCTCTTGCCAAGTTCGACGTCGTCATTCTTTTTGTCACGCTGATTCAAGCGCTTGTAGTGGTTATACACCGCTACTGCGAGAACCTTTTTCGCACGCTCCTGACCGATTACATACTGATCAAGGATGCCGCTGATTTCTTTAGGCGAAGGCAATTTATGCGCGCTGCTTTCAGCCTGTGCTTCCTGCACCTCCTCACGGATGATGTCATTGCACAGGTCGACGCACTCGTCGCAGATAAAGACCGAGGGGCCGGCAATCAATTTGCGCACTTCATGCTGGCTTTTGCCACAGAAGGAGCAATAGAGCAGTTTGCCGTTGTCCTCGCCGTTGCGGGTGTCAGTCATTCGATCGATCCAAATCCGATAGGCTTGCAACACAAGATGAAGGCAATTGCGGGCTTTTTCAAGCCCGCAGGTGGCCAGTTACCCCAACCACCGACATTTGAGTTGCTTAGGCAGGCATTTGACGCTTGTTGATCACGGAGTCGATCAGGCCGTATTCCGCCGCACGCTCTGCGCTCATGAAGTTGTCGCGTTCGGTATCGCGCTCGATGGTTTCCAAGCTCTGGCCAGTGTGATGAGCCAGCAGCGAGTTCAAACGCGAACGGATGTGGAGGATTTCCTTGGCATGGATGTCGATATCCGACGCCTGACCCTGGAAACCGCCCAACGGCTGGTGAATCATCATCCGCGAGTTAGGCAGGCAATGGCGTTTGCCCGCAGCGCCGCCGGCGAGCAGGAAAGCACCCATGCTGCAGGCCTGGCCAATGCAGATGGTGGAAACGTCGGGCTTGATGAACTGCATGGTGTCGTAGATCGACATGCCTGCAGTCACCGAACCACCTGGTGAGTTGATATAAAGATGGATGTCCTTGTCCGGGTTTTCCGCTTCAAGGAAGAGCAATTGCGCCGCCACCAGGTTGGCCATGTAATCCTCTACCGGACCAATCAGGAAGATCACTCGCTCCTTGAGAAGGCGCGAATAGATGTCATAGGCGCGTTCGCCACGGGCGGACTGCTCGATAACCATCGGGACCAGGCCGCCTGCGGCCTGGATGTCAGAGCTCTGCTGATAATAAGAATTGCGGGACATGTCCTGCAGTCACTCCCAAATAGTCATGTCTTGAATACGCATAAGCCAGCGCGAAGGCTGGCTTATGGTGTGTATTTTCGAACGAGTAAAAAATCAGTCGGCTTGTGGTGCTTCTACCGGCTTGACCGCTTCTTCGTAAGAGACCGATTTGTCGGTCACGCTAGCTTTCTGCAGAACAGTATCCACAACTTGCTCTTCCAGCACAACCGAACGGACTTCGTTCAGTTGCTGGTCGTTCTTGTAGTACCAAGACACAACCTGCTCAGGCTCCTGGTAGGCCGAGGCCATTTCCTGGATCAGCTCGCGAACACGATCTTCGTCTGGCTTGAGGTCGAACTGCTTGACCACTTCAGCCACGATCAGGCCCAGCACAACGCGGCGCTTGGCTTGCTCTTCGAACAGTTCGGCCGGCAGTTGGTCAGGCTTGATGTTGCCACCGAACTGCTGAACAGCTTGTACGCGCAGGCGGTTGACTTCGTTGTCCAGCAGCGCCTTAGGCACTTCGATCGGGTTCGCTTCCAGCAGACCGTCCATGACCTGGTTCTTGATCTTGGATTTGATCGCCTGACGCAGTTCACGCTCCATGTTCTTGCGAACTTCGGCGCGGAAACCTTCCAGACCGCTTTCCTTGATACCGAACTGAGCGAAGAACTCTTCGGTCAGCTCTGGCAGCTTAGGCTCGGACACAGTGTTGACGGTAACGGTGAACTCGGCAGCTTTGCCGGCCAGGTCCAGGTTCTGGTAGTCCTCAGGGAAGGTCAGGTTCAGAACGCGCTCTTCACCGGCTTTGGCGCCAACCAGGCCGTCTTCGAAGCCAGGAATCATGCGGCCGGAGCCCAGAACCAGCTGGGTGCCCTTGGCGGAACCACCAGCGAATACTTCGCCGTCAACCTTGCCAACGAAATCGATGTTCAGTTGATCTTCGTTCTGTGCGGCACGATCGACCGACTCAAAACGAATGTTCTGCTTGCGCAGGATTTCCAGCATGTTGTCCAGATCGGCATCAGCCACGTCAGCGCTCAGGCGCTCAACGGCGATGGACTCGAAACCGGCAACAGTGAACTCAGGGAACACTTCGAACGTTGCGACGTATTCCAGATCCTTGCCCTTCTCCAGCACTTTAGGCTCGACCGAAGGTGCGCCAGCCGGGTTCAGCTTCTGCTCAACCACTGCTTCGTAGAAGGAAGCCTGGATCACATCACCCACAGCTTCTTGACGCGCATCAGCTTCATAACGCTGGCGGATAACGCTCATTGGAACTTTGCCAGGACGGAAGCCTGCAATTTTGGCCTTTTGGGCAGTCTGCTGCAGACGCTTGTTGACCTGGCTCTCAATACGCTCGGCCGGCACGGTGATGCTCATGCGGCGCTCAAGAGCAGAAGTATTTTCAACAGAAACTTGCATGGATATTCCTCGTTGCACAGACGTTAGCCGGCCGTTTCCGACCCCAGAATCAAGGGCATGCATTCTAGTGGGTCAAACTCAAGAAGTCACCCTACTGAAAACGGGTAAAAAACAGCTGGCAATTTAAAGGCGGGGACAAACGGTTGAGCCTCACCCACAGAGCAAATACAGCGAATCAAACCAGCGCCTCTAAACCGTCCCTCTATATATAGAAGAGACCAGTCGTCAGCCGCCTGGCCGCCAGACCTCGATGGCCCGGCAGATCAACCCGAACATCCAGTGACAAAAAAAGACGAACACTTCGCCAACTCATTTAGCCCACTACCGGCAGCCGCACTGAAAACCCGAACTTCTGAAACGAAAACGGCGCAGCCCTTTTCAGGTGCTGCGCCGTTATCTGCTATTAAATAGCTACTTAATTGGTGCGGACGAAGGGAACCGAATTAAACCCTGAAACCCTTGTCGCATAAGGCCTCAACGAACAAGGCGCTTTCCAATGTACTAACCCGTGTACTAATCCATCGGCACTGGGACGACATGGGGCACTCAAAAGAGGGCGCAATTCTAACCACGAATTAACGCAAGCGCCCGTTTTCTTTCACTTTTTCGGGCGTGTGCCGGGTGGGTTCAGTGACAGGCGGTCGGCCGCACCGGCACCAGATCGGCCGGCCTACAGCTCGTCGGCGTGAATCGCGCTTTGCTCATGCCTCAATTACTGTATACACATACAGCATTGGATTCGAGGTAGTACCGTGCACACAGAAGACGACACAGCCGATTGGCTGGGCATCCCCACGCCCCTGGAAACCGCAAGACAGCATGCCCTGCTGCTTGAAAATGAGGTCGACGAGCTGAACCTGCAACTGCGCGTAGCTCGGGAAAACATTTATAAGCTGGTGAACATGCAAGCGCAGACCGAGAGGGAAAGAGACGACGCCTTGTCAAGGCTGCGCGAGAAATTCGGAGAAGCTATGAAGTTGCGGCAGAAAGTCAGCGATCTGCAAACAACAGTTCTGACCAAGGACCGGGCGAATGAGGATCTGCGCCGACAGATCCCACCATCGGCCCGGCTTCGATAATTAAATAATCAAGCCCAGGCCCTGATAACAAGGCGCCAGTTCGCTGGAGTTATGAGCGATACGGACCCGGTGACTTTATGCAGAATGAAAAAGACACCCGCTTGCGATCCATAGCGGTACATGACATTCGAAGCATCAGGGACTACCGATACACCCAGGCTGTATGCATAGTCCGGGTTGCTCGAGACTCCGACAATCTCGCCAGCTGTATAACCGAGCTCTGCCGTCTTGCAGATCAGGTTGCTGATCAGAAGGCGGGGAATGGATGGCAGGCCGTGCGGAAGTACCTGCCCGCCGGCCGGGGTTATTACCTGCTCAGGACTGCTGTACTCCTTTGAAAGTGGGATGCCAACAAATCCGTTGGTCACAGTCAGCGGGCCAGCCATCGTTTGAGCGCCAGTTTTCATAACTGCACCCGCCAGCGTTGCCGCTGCGGCCTGCGCGCTCGCCAACGCCTTACGCGCCCAGTGAAACGCGGAGTAAAGCCCGGCAACTACCGGGGTGTCTTCTGGATTGGATGCCCACATCTGCGAAAGCGTGGCAGAGTCGGAAGAGTTCACAGCGCTTGCGAGCGCCGAGGCCGCGCTCATCCCAGATGCAACTGCGGAATCGGCCGAGGCCTGGGCGGCAGCGAGTGCCAAAGCTGGCTGCTGTTCAAGCTGCGCCAGAGTCAGGCTTGATGTTGTCGGATTCCCGTCCGCATCAAATGCAAGCATCCTCAAGGCGCGCGCGGCCTTTGTCGGTAAGGGCGGGATCCCTTCCGGCTCCAGCAAGCTGACAGTGAGTGCCCTGCTGCTGTCGCGATTCAGCTGTTTTACGGCCAACCATAGGCGGTCGAAGTCAGGGTTTATTGTCTCTGCGAGCAGGTCACCGTTGATCTGGTAATCAGTCAGGCGCTGGAACGGAACAACCATCTGGAACAGCAGGTCGCCCGATGGAGGCGTAGAAAACGTGCATGAACTCTGCGGGTTGCCAATGCCCGCCAGGGTGAACCCGGCTGTTACCAGCACACCGTTCAGCGTGACCTGCAGGTCGGCCGCGTTCAGCAATAAGAAGGGAATGGCGTAGACGGTGGCCACGCCGTTGGCGGCGTAGCGTTTAAACGTTGGTCCGGGTTGAACTGACATGACGAGCCCCTGAGTGTGAGCGGGCTAATACTCGACCTGAACGTCATGTGTGCCCGCGCTTGGTCGCCAATCGTCGCGCCGGACCTCTGTCGGTTTCCCGACTATCCGCCCAATACGGACAGGGGTCTGGCTGATGCCGCCGGCGCCGGAGTCGATATAGTCATCCTCCTGGTTGGTCAGCGCGGGGTTGAAGTCGCGCATCTGGTCCCAGATCGTGCGCAGCACGTCGACGTGTGCCCATAGGAAGCGGGCCGACAGCGGCGATTCGAAGGCGTCGAGGATGCGTTTCTGCTTGTTGGTGCTGGAATGCTCTTCCCCTACCCCGCAGCCGGTGCCCTTCAAGGCCTGCTTGAGAATCGACGGCGCAAAGCCGCCCGGCCCGTTGGTTTCGATAATCACCCGGGGGATTTGGTGCTTGATCACCAGTTCGCGGATCTGATGCACCTGGCCCCCAATGATCCTGTCGCGGTCGTCGAACTCCGCAATTTCACCGGTCAGGCCCACGGCCAAGTGCCAATACAACTGGCCGCGCGCGTCGGTGAGGATCAGCGAGAAGGCCGACGCGTCGGATTTAATCTTGCCCAGGGAACAATCCCAGTAGGCCACGGCGCCGACGATCTGCGTTGAGCCCAGGTACATGGCTGCCGCGTTGTTCGCGTAGCGCATGGTCGGCTGGACGTCGTAGGGAATGATGCGGGCCGGGTCCAAACGAACCTCCGTCACAGGCTTCGAATGCAGCTGGTACTGCGAATCCCATTCGTTGATGGTGCGGGTTTCACGGCGCCGGGTTTCCAGGGTGGCCATGTCGAAGCGTTCGGGCCAGGCGCTGCCCGCGTAGCAGTCCACCAGCGTTCCGGGTGGTGTAAAGAAGGCAATGCCGGTTTTCGTCTGCTGGTAATCCTTGCCCAGCACCAGCACACGGGCGTGCTTCCCGATGCCTGAAAACACCACGTCAGGCACGAACGGCACGTCGTAGGCGCAGTGTTTGGCGTCCTCTATCCGGTGTTCCTGGGCGAACATCCGGATGGTCAGGCAGTCGGCCCCCATGCTCTCAAGCTCGTCGTAGAGGCTGTCGTGGGTGTGCGGCGTGCCGATGTAGAGCTTGCTGCCACCAGGCACCAGGATGTGGGTCTGCTCGCCAAGACGGTAGCGCAGCTTCTCCCGCGCCTCTGGGGTCTGGATGTTTCGCGGCACCTCGACGTCATCGTTCTGGCATTCGTCCGCGCGGGCCGAAGTTACGTTCGACAAGATGCCCTTGGCGAACATGCTGGCATTTCGGAAGTCAGCAGCGCCCTCGACCCACCACTGCTCAACGGTGCCCTGGTTGGGTGGCAGCAGATGCCTGGTCAGCGGGTGATTGCGGATGACGTTCTGTGTATCCCGGCTGGTCTTATAGGCCGTGGGGTCCGACTCGGACTGGTGCAGGATTCGATAGGTCGGGTCCTTGTAGTAGAGCCAGGCGTTGTAAATCGCCAGCAGCGTCGATTTACCGAAGCCCCGGAAACAACGCAAAACGGCCAGAGACCCTTTAGCCTCCAGCCATATCAGCGCCTGAACGTGGATGAACGGAACATCCCACCGCATGCGCCGGGCCCACAGCATGAAGAAAACCAGCAGGCTGACTTTTTTCACGGGCTCAGTGGACATGCCCGCCCTTCTGCATCCGATCGATTATGGCCTGGGCCTCTCGCTCAGCGGCGGCCAACTCGCCATCCAGTTCGTCAACTGCATGCCCAGCATCCGGCGCCGGCTTCTGTCGGTTCATGACGCCGGCGATGTTTACCACCTTGAGCAACAGGGTCATGGTCGCGGCGGCGTTTTTCTTGCACCAGTACCTGTCGCCGCGCTCTTGCTGGGTCAGGTCGGCCGGAACCTTCTCGGCGCCCGGCCAGTTGTGCGGGTCGACCTCGCTGATGACAACCTCGCCCAGGCGTTCGCTGAGGGCTTGCAGCCGGGTAATCTGATCATCACGCATATCAGCGCTCCCCCACTGCTGCGCCCAGGTTCGGCGCGCGATCCGGCGTCGAGTCGCCCGGCTCCCACCAGAACTCTTGATCGAAGTCTTGGATGGCTCTTTTCTGCATGCGACCCAGATACCCCGGAGATAGGGATTCCTGCATGTCCTGTATCAATGCGTGCTCAATCGCCGCCTTTGTGTACCAGCTACGCAGAAAGGGAGTGTTCTGCCATCCGATGCGCAGCAGGTTGGCCCCCACATCAGTCGCATCAGTATTCTTTTTGAATATCGGAGCTCCGGCAGTCAGCATCAGGTCAGCCACAGTGCCAAATACCGGCCCGGCAAGACCTGTAATATTCGGCTGCCCCCCCTTGTTGTTGCCGCCAAGCCCGGTGTCAAACAAATCACCCAGGATTCCGACCCCGCCGCCACGAAGCATTGCCTTCCACCAGAACATAGGCTTTGCCATATCCTGTGGATCACGACCATTCATGATGTCGAGCAATTGATTGGTGACCGCTCCAGAAATTAAAAGACCGCTGAAGATGGATGCCGAGTACGCCAGCTTTCCTCCAGTCGTCTCGATCTGTGCAGCGCGGCGCCAATGGCGTTCAAACATGGCCACTCCGAAAGATTTGAAGAGCGTGAGGTCCCGCAGCAACTCCCCACCATGCGTGCCAGACTGGGTGCCCTGTCTCATTGTCGCCCGTGTCATCAGTCCAGGACTGATGGCTGTGAATTCGGACTCTTCCTGGATATACCCAAGCAATTTGCCGATGGCAGCGTTCTTTTGTTTTGCACTGAAGCCTGTCAGGCTCGCAACCGATTCAGGAGTAAGCATCTGCTGCCCCCGCCAGTCTTCTGGGCTGGCAGACTGCCATACCTCCCAGTCCTTTTCCGTGACCCCATATCGCTCAAGCCGGCCCTGAAGTTTCGCGTCTTCGCCCCACGCCTTGCGCGTGTCGCCAGCCATGCGGGACATGATTTTCACAGAGAATCCTCGCCTGAGAGCATTGGTCCATGCTTGAAGAACGGTCACCTTCATGGTTGCGTTTGCGAGCTTTCCGGTCCATCCCTGGGCAAGGTTGTCTGAGTGGAAGTTCACCATGTCATTGGTGATGCCATCCATCGCCAGGGCCATCTGAGCTGCCTCCCGGCGGTATGCAGGACTTATGCTTTTCATTGCCTCTACCAGAGTAGAGCCTGTTGGAACTCCATGGTAAGCCGTAGTTCTGGCTAGCGATATGATGTCGCCGGGTACGGATGAGATAAGCGTTGCCTGCAACTTTGCGGCAGTCATGAAGTTGCGGAGCCCTTGATGAAACTCTGCAATGCGCGCATTTGCAGGGGTACTAAGCGTGCCATTTAAGGTATTCCACACCATATCTGGAGTAGTGAAGAACTCCATCTTGGCACCATTGTCTTTCTGAGCTGCCGTGTCACTCATCAGCCGGTACGTTTGGGCAGAGTTTGGCCCCAACTCTTCAATCATTACCGTGTCTTTGGTCATGGACCTGATCGAGTTTTGCATAGCCTCGAACACAGATGTCGGCCCGAAGTTGTGCATGTACTCCAGATAGGCGTCACCGTCTTTGAAGTGGATCTGCCGATGAGCATCGTCGAACTTCCCGCCTCGACTAGATCCATGGCCAGCGCCTGGCGTCATTTTGTTTAGGCCGTTGGTGGCTAACGTTTCATGGGCAGCCGAGAGGAATTCCATAACCCCTGCGTCATCCATCTGCATGCCGTCCTCATTGAGATAGCGTCGACGATCAAGGCGCGGCAGAACAAACGATGCCCAGGCATCCTGCCCGGCCTTTACGATTTTGCGCATGTCGTGCGGCTGTGGAAGCCACCCGTAATCAAGTCGCCCAATTGCAGCACCAGCCGCATTTAGGCGCTCGCGTACAGCATCCATCTGATCGCGCCATACCTTCGCCGCCTTGGCTGCCACGCTGTTACCAGTGTCACTCCCGTAGACTTCGTTTACGAAATCTCGCTCGGCCGCCTTGTTGGTGATCAGGCCAAGAAACTTTGGTGAAGCTGCCTCGATAGTCTCCATGATCGAGCTGACCGTGCGGTTCACCTCGCCCTTGATGCGGCTGTCGACTTGGCGCAAGCGCTCGAACAGCGCGGAATGGAAAGGCTGTTTTCCGCCCAGCTTTGCAGCCCGTGAATCGAGATTCGCAAGCTCTTTGGTTTGCGCAAGGATATTCAGCCCTTTGCGCTGGGCGGCCTTGTCAGCGGATGCCATGTGGTCAGCCATTGCAGCCTGGGCGGCATGTAATTGGCGCTGAGCCTCTGTCATGGAGTTGAAAACGGTAGGGTCAGTTCGTGCGAGATCGCGAACGTGATAGCTTATTCTGTCTTCAATGGCCTTGGCTTCGCCGGCCTTGAGGGGGCGGCCAATAGCCTGCTCGACTTCGGTAATGCACTCGGGGCGCATGGGCATGGCGCTGCCTCCTATGGGGTTGGAAGGCAGCGTATGCGGGTGATGGTGTCGGATTCCCGACTATTGCGGATAGGGCTCGAGGATTAACTGCAGTTGCTGAGCAAGCCGCTCGACATCGCGCCGCTTGGCTTCCTTGCTCCAGCGCCAGCGCGCCAGGTTCTCAGCGCTACTGCTGGCCACCTTCGTTCCTTCGCTCAGGACCTCGCAGGCTTTGGAGTATTGACCGACTACATCAGGCTCTCCGCGTAGCAACGCATCAATGTGCATGTCGCACCAGACGGCGAAGTCATCATCAAGCCAGCGAGCGAAAGTTACCGCTAGTTTGGGATGGAGCCAGGTGCCTGGGGCTTTGCCGCCCCGTTCGGTAACAACGAGACCAAAGTGGGATAATCCCACTTTGCCCCCTAAATGCATTGCTTTGGCTAAAGCGGCAATGTATCGCTCGGTGGCTGGAAGGCGAAGCCATTCTACCGGCTTCTTTTCGAAGCGCTTGGCGACGTCGGTTGCATTGATCCAACCGCTGCTATTAAAGCGGACGGGCTCGCCGGCGTACTGAAAGGGAATAATCTGAGACATATCGTGCACCTGCTCCCGGGAAAGGAAGACAGGCACGAACGCTGGGAGCACGATTGACGTTCGTTTTCGGGAGCGACCCTAGCCTGTCATCGCCGCCCTTTCGAGCAGTGATGACAGAAGAATCAAGTGAACAGGGTGTCGGTTTCCCGACTATTTCATCAGTTTAATATGGCTTCGGCAAAAACCATGAGCACACGAACAAGCCAAGAACAGCCAACCCTGATATCTGCCAAAGATCGGGGATCTCAAACACCAAGCAGATAAGGAAAACCACCATTGAAAGCCCCCATGCTGCATAAAAAACGGTCATGGGCAGCCTTTTGATATTGAAACTTCCCTTCTCTCGTAGGGCGCCCCATGTAAGTCTCAAGACAAAAGCGGCAACGGCGAGAAAGATAATGCAGCTGACCGCGTACGCGATTGCTTTGTCCATGGTTATCCCCGAAGCATGCATGTTATTGCGGCCATGAATGAGCGCGACTCCTTGATCCCGGCCTGATACTCAGCCTCGACCTCGGCCAGGGCATCCGCCGCCTTCACCTTCGCAGGGTTTCCGTCGGCGTCGAAGCCGGAATTTATCACTGCATCCGGCCGGCGAGCGACTGATTCACGCAGGATCTCAAGCTCAGCAGACGATTCCGGGGAAAGTTTCGGTTCTCCGGCAGGCTGGTCAGTCGCTTTGCCTTCTGTTCGCACTGATCCGGTTTCAGCCTTCCCTGCTCCGGTTTTCTCCGGTTTTGTCGCGGCTTTCGGTTCAGGTGCTGCGGCGTTCCGAGCTGGCGTTACACTCGGCTCCGCGAAGTACGGCTCCAGGTCCTTGGCCTTCAGGCTGATACCCATGCCTTCCAGAAGGCTGTCGATATCGGCATCGATGGCTTGCTCCGGGGTTCTCGCCATTTCAGCCTGCGAGGCCAGCTTGGTACGCTCGAAACCACGCATGATCTGGTCGGCACGCTCTTCGATGCGAGGCTGCAGGCGCTCCGGGGTTTCGCCACGGTCCATGGCTGCCAGCTCGCCCCGGGATTTTTCGGCGGTTCGGTTGCCTTGAAGCGACTCTTCCAGAGCTGTCACACGATCACTCAGCTGTTCGCGGTCCTGCTCGATGGCCTTCCTGGCGGCAGTTTCTGCCTTCTTGCGGCTCAGCCCCTCGGCCTGGAACTGCTTGGCCCGGTCACGGTAGGTAGCGTCCAACCCATCCAGATTGCGCCGCAGGCCGGCAAGCTCCACGCGAACATCGGCAACGTTGGGCATCGCTTTCGCGATATCCCCTTCCAGTTCAGCCCGTACCGTCGGCTCCAGCTCTTGCCGAGCCATGGTCAAAGCTTCTACACGGGTTGGCGCAATAGGCTCTGGTACTGTCGGCCTACGCAGAAACTCCCCCTTGAACCCATCAACCACCGTGACCTGCTCGCCCCTTCCCAGCTGGCTGATAGCCTGGGCGAGCTGGGTGCGATGCATATTCGCGCTTTGCAGATCAACTGGAGCGCCTGGAGCTGCGCCGTCTTCGAAGTGAGCAACCTCTCGCTGCACCATCGCCGCATCAACCTGCTCTTGGGTTGGGCGAGGTCGGCCATTCATCGCGCCCTTAATGTCTCCAGCACGTCCAGCACCAAAGAAAAACGCCCCCATAACTGCATCCGCGACCATTGCCTTACCGTCCAGAGCTCGATACTGAGCGGCCTGAGCGTGGTAACCATTGCGATCTAACAGCTCGGCAGAAGCGGCGCGCTGAGTAACTCCTATGCCGACGTTCGCCCCCACGGCAATCGCAGCATCTCCTGCCAGCTGGTTCACGAATCGAGCACCAGGCAGACCTGCCCCTATCGTGGTTGCAACGCCTTCGATCAGGCCGTGAGCAGTCGCCGTGGCGTCATCCACACCATCAGCCTTGGCGATCTGGGTCGCGGTGTATCCTGCTGGTGCTCCAGCGGCAAGGGGGCCGGTAACAATCCCCGCTGGGCCAGTCAGTACAGTTGCAGCAACGGTTCGCGGAAGAATTTCCGCCGCGCTGTTGAGTATCTGGCCAGCCATCCCTACTGCTCGCGGATCAGGCCTGAGCATCTTGGCCGACTCGGCAGTATCCCGCCCTAGTCGATCCTGCTCCTTTTCCTGCGCCTGAATCTGCTCTTCTGCGCCATCGGGAAAGTACAGGCTACTGACAGTAAGGTCCTGTTCAAATGACGCAGAGCCGGCGGCCTGCACGAAGTTGCTGGCTGAGATGCCGCCCAGCAACAACGAGTTTCCAGAGCCTGCTCCAAACCCTTGCCATAGACCGGGTTCAGGCAACTTATCGGTACGCTGAATGCGGTTATCCAGGTTGATGGCATCAGTTTCATCAAATCCGTCGAGCCAGCTCATGGTTTCACCATCAGATCTTGTCGGGTTCGCGGATCCTGCTGAGCCTCACTGCCATTCATCAGGAAGTAGTAGCCAGAGCGTCGAGGTGCCGCCATTAGCGGCATGCTCTTGAGCAGATCGACAGGGAGCTTCGTACGCTCGGCCAAAGCGTCGATTTGGGCTCCGACAGAGGTATAGAAATCCTTGTCGGACATACCGTATGGCTTGATCACCTTGCTTCCAGCCCAAGTGGTGACGCCACCAGTTGCCGCCTGGACGGCCTTCTTCGAAATATCGGAGTCAATCGTGACCCCATTGAAACTCTTGGACTCCCGCTCGGACAACGCCGCATATGCAGCTCGGTAAGAGTTGAAGTACATCTCCCGTGCTTCAGAGCCTGCTGGCAACGCGAATCCAACTGCCTTTTCGAATGCAGGCAGTAACAGATGATCGTCCGGCATCGGTTTAGATTTGTCGGCCAGAATCTTCCGCCCCTCCATCAAGGTTTGGGCCAAGCCAGACCCGTCCGGCAGCTTGAGCCCCTGAAATGCAGCGCGTCCCGCGCTGTCGGCAAGCTTGTCATCGCCCACGAAAGGCTGGATGGCCGCCGCAAACTCTTCCTTGTCCTGCGTGGCCGCCCCGATCACCCCGAAAATCTGCAGCTTCGTGTTGTCGTCAATACCTTTGGATGCGGCCCGGATCATGTCCCTTTCAGACTCTGTCCAAGGGCTTGGCGTGACGGTGGGGCCATCTTTTCGGCGAACGGAACTAGCGAGTAGGAAGCGCTCACCAAGCTGCGCCACTAGCTGTTGCTGGCCTTCCGGGGTCGCGATTCCCGCCAGGCTGAGAGGCTCAATCTGCGCACCGCCGGTGATAGCGCTATAGCTGACCGGGTCTGAATCGCGGAGTTTCTTCCGCTCAGCCCTGACCGACTCCAGCCTATTCAGGTTTTCCACTTGGGCCGCGCTGGCACCGTTCTTCTGCATATCGGCCTTCATCTGGGTGATGTATTGCTCTTGGGCGACATCAGGCAGCTGCAACAGCCGCTGGGATTCATTCATCTGATGAATGAGGTTGCTGTACTCACCCGCAAGGGATGTCCCCTTCAAGGCCGACTGCCACCCTTGCTGATCAGCGACAGTTGGCGGAACACCAAGCGATGCTTGCTTTTCCATTTTCGCAACTACCCGCTCTGCCTTCATCTCACGCATCACGGCTTGCTGCTGTTGATGCTGTTGTACCTGAAAGATGCGGCCTGTGACGGTGTTCAGCAGCTGGTTGCGCTTGTCCGGGTCCAATTTCTTGGCGTAGAAACCATCCGCTGCCGTGAGGTCGTGCTCGAGTTTTTGCAGGCTGCCGATGCTTTCCCGCGACTCAATGACGCGCTGGGTTGCATGCGTGGTCCAGTTGCCGTCCTTGAATTCCTGCTTCTTGCTCGTCCAAGCCTCACCAAAGGCCAGGCGCCCAGCGACGTCGACGTCTTCTGCATCCATTCGGGCATTGATCTGCTCGACGTTCGCGCCGGGCATCGCCGCATCTTTGCCCAGCATATCCATGCGCGAGGCCAGGTCGCTCTGAGCTGACTGAACACGACCCTTGGCGGCTGACGCTCGGATGGTGTCCAGGCCGCCAAGCTGAATACGCTTCAGCGAATTTCCAATTTCGCCTTGTTGTGCCAGGTCCAACCCAGGGGTTTCCAATGGGTCGAGCTTCGAAACAGCAGCGTTAAAAGCTTCCTCGGACTTTTCATAGGGCAACTGCCCGGTACGCATTTTTTCGTCAAGATCCGTCGCAATGGTCTTGATCTGAGATTCGCGATCGATGAGCGCATTGCTGGCTTTCACCCGGGCCAGGGCCTGGTCCTCTTTGTTGATGTTGTTCAGGACACCAAACGCGGCATTTTGAACTGTCGACGCAACCTGTTGCGCGGCCTGGGCCTGACCACGATTATCTGCGGCGATGACGCGGTTTTGGGGGGCTTCAGGGTTGACCGCGACCCGGCCAAAGTTACCCAGTGGAATTTGTGCCATCAGTCGGTTCCCCCTACTTTGACGACGGAGCCATTCCTGCCGGCGGCGGAAGCCTTCCAATTCATTCCGGTCTGCGCGCCGGCAGAAAGAACGGTGCCTATTGATTGCGAATTGGCGGCCGACCGTGCCTGATTACCAGCAAGTCGGTAATTGCTAGAGTCAACGTAGCCACGAGCTTTTTGATTCTGTCCGTTGAAGATGGTCAGCACCGCGTCCTCTTCGGCGTTGCCGATGATTTCCTCGTTGATGTTGATGGCTGTTCCCTCGCCAACCTCAACTCCAGACGCGGCAAGCGCCGCATTCGCTTCGCTCGCCTGGTTGCGTGCAAGCCGACGAATACGGTCAGCCTGCACGTTTGCTGCACTGGCAGCTGCATCAGCATCGCTCTGCGCCTGCTCGGCCTGTGAATCGGCGTTGAGCTGGCTTTGCTTACCTGACTGCTGTGTCGAGTAAACCGAGTAAATAGTGGCCGCAGCGACAGCGGCATACGCCGCATAGCCTGCTGCTCCAACTGCTCCAACAGCCATAGTTATAACTCCATCATCAAGAGGGGGCCGATACTGCGCAGGCCCTGAGACTCATAAAGCCGGGTGGTTCCTTCAACGCTAACGCCGGTCCCAATGCCCATATAGATTTGCTTCGCTCCCTTGATCCTTGCCCACTCCTTGAAGGCTCGGATCAGCCTCACAGCGATCACGCCATTACGCTTGGAAGGCTCAACGAACATCGAATAGTCGTAGGCAATCAGGTCGTTGCTGAACCACTGATCGATAATCCCGCCGGCCATGCCGCCGACCACTTCGCCATTGACCTCAGCAACAAATACAACGCCCCGGCCGTTGATCAGCTCAGCCAGGAACGCTGCGGATTTTTCAGGCGAAAACGCCATAGATGAATAGCTGCTGATCTCATGCAGCATCGTTCCCAACTCGATCAGCCGGGGCACGTCTGAATGTTTGGCGGCGCGAATCATGGGTAGTACCTCAATCGTTGATGCTCATTTTTTTGATGACGCACAGCAGGTGGAACGGCAGCGGCTGGTTCTGCTCGATAACCACGGACGCCTGGCCACGCTCCCAGCCGAGGTTTTCTAACCGGTGGTTACCCGTGAATAGCGCCGGCGGTTGGTTGAGCACGTTGACGCCCAGGTCGCGGAACGCGATGGGTTGGCCGTTGACCTCACAGCCAATGGTTTCGAGAAAGCGCAGGGTGACCTCGGCCACCCGCATGCTGTTGCCCTGGGCGCTGCCGGTGTTGCCCTGGACCTCTGGGGTCAAGGTTTTGATCTGGGTCTTGAATGGCAGGCCGATCTGGACCGCGAACGCCTTGCGGGGAATGGTGACCTGGCCACCGGTGACGGTTTGCTGCTGCATGACCACGCCGTCGGCGACGATATCGACCACCTTCCCTTCCAGGTGGGCCAGCCCGCTCCAGGTGGAAGCCCCGGCCCCGCTGGTTGCCGAGATACCGCAATCGACACGAATGTCATGGGTGAAGCGCTCGACATAGCGCGTCTGCACTCCGTTGACGGTGCGGTTGACGATGGCCCAAACCTGCTCACCCGTGGCGATGGGGATTGCGGCCACAGATTCAAACTTGCCGTCAGTGATCTGCCTGGCCCAGCCGATCACGTCCTGGTCCCGGTCCACGGTCATGGTGGCGATAACGCCGTCATTGCGAACCATGAACAGGATTGACTCGGGTTCCTGCTGGTAAGCCATATCCACCACGCCGCTGGTAGTGGCGTGCTCCGACAGCACAGACATATCGGGCGAGCCGTAGCTATCCGAGTCGTACTTGTAGGCCATGGCCCGCAGCTTGCGGCCGGCCTTCTGCACGAAATACAGCTCGTTGCCGATACGCACCGGTCGAACGTTGTTGCAGCCGTAGGAGGATGGGTTCTTGGTCTGGATGTTGGTCGGCGTGATGGGCTTCTCGACGCCTCCTGTTACGGTGAACTCCCCGCCATAGGTCAGGGGGATCAGGGCGTTGATCTGCGCCATGTGCAGGATCGGGTTGATCTGATCGCTGGTCACGTTGTACGAAAGCGCGTCGTCGTCCTTGGTGCCAAGTTCGAAGTTCAGGTATTCGCCCGTGCGTGACTGCCAGATGGTCTGCGGATAGTTCGGCGATCCAGCTGCAGCCAGACGTTGCATGTAGAGCGTTCCGGCCCGGGGGTAACCATCGATGTCGTTCCACACCGAAGCTTCAAGCGACCATGCATTGGCTGGCGCAGCTACGGCCGAGGTATTGGCCGACCGGACAATGCCTGATACAGCGGTTACGCTTGATACAGCAGTGATTTCGATCAGGCCGCTGTTGACCTTAACGAACTTGCCGAGGTCATCGTTGCGCCATCCAGCCGCGCCCAGGGTTAGCGTGATGATGCCGCCGACGATCCCTACAGCGCTCGGGGTCAGAGTTGTTTGCGGCGACCCCTTGAGCGCCCACGTGGCCATTGGCGTCACAGGGAAAGTCGTCACAACCTGGACGGTAGCCACGGTCCCGCTGACCACGGCAGTGACCTTGGCGATACCGCCGCCGGACCATATTTCGCGGCCTACGTCAGATGCCAGGAACGCCGAAACAGAGGAAGTAAACGTACGGCCGGTGCCTACAGAAACATCGCTGATGGTCGCCGAGGTGGTGTAGCTCACGCCCTTTTCGTCGAACGGCTTGGCCACGAACGGGGCCGGGGCCAGGCTCCACTGCAAATCAGTAATCCGGCGCAGGCGGTGAATCGGCACCTGGCTATGGAACAGAAACATCGTGTCCGCGCCCTGGACATACTCCATGGCGAACAGCATCGCCTCGGTGTAGGGGCTGACCAGCTCGACGCCGCTGTACGCGCCATCTGAGAAGTAGATGCGCACGTACAGGTCGCCGAATTCGCACATGTACGCCTGGGCCTCGTTGAACACGTAGGGGATCAGGCGGCCCCGCTTGGCGGGGAATTTGGTAACGGCGCTATACAGTGTCCCATCGCGGCGCGTGCAGCCGCCGTGCACCAACGGCCAGGCGTTCTGGATGATCTCGGCGCCGTTCTGGTATCGGGCGATATCGACCCGGCCAAGCATGCGCGGGGAAACCTCGCCCGCGGTGAAGTTGGTTTGATTGATCGTCAGGCGGGCCATTATCCGTGTGCCCCGAAGCGAGAGGCGTACAGGCGTTCATCGCCCAGGGTCTGCGGTGGATCTTCCTGGCCATCGACAGCGCGGGCCACCTTCTTGGCGAACTCCAGCTCTTGCCGAAGGCTGTCGCGCACAGCTGCCGACTGGGTAATCGGATATGCCATTGCTGCGGCCATGGCCAGTGTGAGCAAGGCCACCAGGTTGGAATCCCAGGTGTTCTCAACTTCGTTCAGGAACACATAACGCAGCTCGACCGACGTGGCGTCGGCAAGGATGCTGCGCCCCTCGACCAGGTAATCAATCTGGACTCCGGCCTGCCCCACCTCCAGAACCCGCAGGAAGTCCGCAGGCAGTTCGAACTGGTTGGCATAGCCGAATGCCGGCGGCGTCGCGTCAGGGGCCAGCAGCGCTCGTTTGATCGTGCAGTTCCATGGGTGTGTGCGCAGCAGGTCGTCACGAATGGTCGGATACAGGTTCGCCGAGAGCTTTGCCCGGTCCACCGGCTCTTGGAAATCGTTGATGGTCTGGGCGCCCAGCATCAACAGGGCGTTGGAGCAGATCGAAACGCCGGTCGCCATGCTCATCTAAAACCTCCAGATAAAAAGACCGGGGCGCGCGGCCCCGGTAAATGTTTTGCCTTCCGTGGCCACCGTGAATCAGTTCTGGCCGGCGTACTGCGCCACCAGGGTGATGACCTGGCCGGCCTGCAATGCGGCACCCGCCACGGTCGACAGCAGTTCGCTCTGGTCGGTAGCCAGGCCCTGCTGAGCAACAGCTACTTCGAACAGCGCACCGTTGGCGAACTGGGCCTCAGCTACTGCGCTGCCAGCAGCAGCAACAGAGGTGGCGGCCAGATAGCGGGCTTGCGATACGGGATCGCCCAGGTTGATGGTCGAGGACGCAGCGCCAGCGCCGAAATACAGCTTGGTGCTGGGCATCAGACGGGAACCGAAAGGCAGCAGGCCCCAGGAAATTTTGTCGCCGATAGCAAGGCCACCAGCTGGAACGGTGCAGGTGCTGACCAGGATCTGAATGTCAGCGCCTTGCAGGTTGGGTTTAACCAACTGCTGCGGGAGTGCCGCGCGAGCGGCGGAGACGGAAGCGTTTACAGTTGCCATGGGTTAGGACTCCTAAACCGAGAAAGAGGGAAAGCCGAAGCCGCTTACGCGGCCTCAGTTACGGAGATTTCAACGACCTTTTCTTCCTCGACCCGCACCGCGCCGATGGATTGCTTGGCGTAGACGCGAACGTTGAAGCCCTTGCCCGGATCCTCGCCGACCTTGGTGGTGATGTCCTGACCCTTGCCCAGCGTTACGCCGGACTTTGCCCAGGCGTAAAGGCGGCGGATGGCACCGTCGTAGGGGGTGCGCTCGGACGGGATCCACGTAAAGCCCATCCAGCGACCTTCGACGTCGCCCTCTTCCAGAAACTTGCCAGCCAGGTAGTCAGCGCTGGTCAGAGTTGTGTCGGCGAGGATGTCGGCGGCGGCGGCAGCGGTGTAGGTGATGAACAGTTCCTCACCGTTGTGCTTGTCCGCTTCGTTGCGGCGGAAAAGCTTGCGGGCCTGGATGATCTTGGCCTTGGTCAAACCAGAACCACCAACAGCGATCTTCTGAGTGGTCGGCAGGATGATGTTGCCCGAGGTGGCGCGCGAGTTTCCGCCCATGGATGCGATGACCACATCATCCTTGGCTCGGTTCAGCGCTGCGACCATGGCCTTCACGTAATCCGAAGTCGGATCAACCAACATGCGGATCTTGTCCTGGTCGTCGATCATGTCGCCGTCATCCCAGTCGAACAGGTCAACATAGCGTGTGCTGTGCGGTTGATCGTTGATCGGGGTGTCGGCGTGGCGCTGGGTACGGCGCTGTGCGGTACGCTGGCCCAAGCGGTTGACGGACTTGGACATGCCCACGATGTTGGGTTCGATGGTTACGTGTGGCTCGAAACGAGACAGGGTTTGTTGGGCAACGTGACGGAAGTTATCCGCAAACTGCTGAACAAACGCTTCGGTGATTTGCTGGGACATTCGATGCACTCCAATGCAGATAAGGGGTTGCCTGCCGGGTATCCGCATCGCGGGCCGGTATTACCTGGCGTGCATCGGCTTTGCTGCGCCTCGGGGCTGTCCGGGTATCTGCGTGCCATCGCAGGCCGGCCCATTGCTGGGATGCCTGCGATGTTTGTGCATTGAGGGTGTCGGTTTCCCGACTATTTGAAGCGGGGGATTTACAGGCGGGATGCGGGTTTGCCGAACTTCTTGTTGTACATGTCATCCAGTTGAGCCTGGATGCCTGCGCGCTTAGGGTCATGCGCTGGCAGGACCTGCAACTGCTGGCGCAACTCAGCCGTCTTGACAGCAAAATCAGCCTCGCTGACCTGGGCGCCGCCGTTGATAGCGCGGTCCTCCTTGAGTTCCTTGCCGATGTTGGCTGCGAAGGCGATGAAGTCCGGATCCTTCCCGTATTTATTCATGAGAACTTCCAGGTTCCCCGGCTTGCCTGGCTCACTGGCGAAAGCCTCGACCGCCAGATAGGACGCACGAATATTGCCGGCCATAGCCTGCTCACCGCCCCATGCTTCTTTGAGGGTTGCAATGCATTCGTCGCGGTCCAAGGTTGCCGCGCCCCCGATCAGGCCTGGCGCCGCCTTGAGGTATTCGCCGATGACGTATTGCACCTGGTCATTGTTGAGGCCCTTGGCGTGTGCACCTTTCAGGAACGACTGGGTGCCCTCGTCCGCCTTGAACTCGTCCCAGTCGAAGCCCTCGACCCCTTCCAGCTTGACGGTGTACTCGTCGGCAGTCTTGGGCGGAACATCGCCAGAACCCAGGCGGGTTTCGAGGTGCTTGTACGCTTCGGCAACCTTGCGGCTCGACGCTTCCAGATCAAGGGTGCCGTCCTCTTTGTTGGTCCGGTACTTCTCGGGGATGTAGTCGGTGGTGTTGGCGCCGGCGGCCAGCACGGAGCCAGCTGGCGGTGCTGCTGGCGCTGTCACTGGTGGAACCCCAAGCGATCCCGGCTCGCCCTCGGTGGTTTCGGCCATGTAAAAGTGGCCCAGGCGGCCATGAATAAACCAGTTCATCGTTAACCCTCTTGGTCGTTGGCGTCTTCTTGGACGCCGTTGGCACGGTTGATACGGAGTACAACGTGATCCAGGACCTCGCGGGCCCCGGCTTGCTTGTAGGTGGTGAGAATCGCGTCGATGCCGCCCACGGTGCAGGCGTTCTTGGCGAAGCGCTGTAGAAGCAACTCAAAGCACATAGCGCCTTCGTGGTGATCCTCGAATACGCGCTTGAACATCGCGTCGGTCTGCTCTGGTGTCATCTTCACGCTGCGGCCCCCTGCTGTTTCATTGCTGCCTCGCTGGCCTGCTGCTGCATGACTTGCTGCTGCGCCTGCTCCTGGGCGTCCTGCTGCGCCTGGGCGCGGTCTGCGCGTAGCTTGTCCCGATCGGCCTTGCTGCGGATGACTGCGGACGGTACGCCCAGGGCCTCGCCCTTGAAGCGCTGCGCCTCGTCCATGTCGATGTTGTCCATGATTTCCGAGGTCGGATCGGCGGCCTTGATGGCCATCGCGCCGCCCACGTATGTGTCAATGGCGGTGACCTCCTCCAGCTTCTGAGACCTGGCCAGGGGCGACAGATAGCGAACGGTGAAGTTGCGACCGGCCAACGACTCGGGCGCCTGGCCCAGGATTCCGGCGCGGTAGGCGATGCCAAAGCACCGCTCAATCATCGGTTGCAGGTACTCGGTTTGCAGGCGGCCATAGACCGGGCCGAGCAACTGCCTGATCAGGTTCACCCGCACGTGCACCTCAGTGGCAGTCATCGCCGGGCCGTCCTGGGCCTGGAGCTGGTCGGCCATCAGGATCTTGCGGATAGAGCCTTGCAGGCGCTGAATCTTGGTCTCGGCGTACTGGAAGTTCGACCCACTCTGCAGCGGCTTCATGCTGTCTACAGAGTTGGCCACGATGATCTTGCGCGGCCCGACCTTGACGGTTCGGGGGTTGAGCACGCCGTCATCCTCGGCAATCCACATGCCGGCGATGGCCAGGTCACCTGCGGCCAGGTCCATACGGCACAGCTCATTCAGCGTGCGGGAATCCGGCAGCGCGTCAAACACCGGGCCCACGGCATACACGCTGTCGGGGATCATCATCCAGCGCGGAACAACCACCGGCATTTCGTGGTAGCCCGACTCGCTCACCAGCTTCTTGGCCTCAACCTCGACCTTGCAGGAAGCGATAGGCATGTTCTTGGCCAGCCGAGCGCCAACCATGTACGTGCTGCGCGGGTAGATGGCGTGAACAAACCGAACCATTTCCTGCGGCTTGGACTTGGCCAGCTTGCGAGTGGCATCGCTCAAACTCTCTTCGCCGAACTCGTTGACCGCCTGCTCTGCGGTGAGCTTGTACTCGCGGTACACGGTGTCGATCTTGCCCCCGGCCTTGGATGCCGAGCAGTACACGCTCGCGATTGGCCACAGGTCGAAGGTGAAACCGCCCTTCTCCATGTCCTGATCGATGTACAGGGCAAACCAGCCGGCGCACACAACGTCTATCAGCCCCTCAAAGGCGGCCGCGTCGAAGTTGGATGCGTGAATGTTCTGCCAGAGGATGTCGGCCGAGTCGTCCAGCCAGCGGCGTTCGTCCTCGCTCTCTTGGCCGACGTCCATGCCGAACCACAGCGAGTTGGCCGGGGTCAGCCCGGACATGATGCCGGACGACAGAATCCGTGCCGCGTCTGTGGTGGTGCCGTCGATCATCCTGGCCTTGCGCATCTGCGCCTCCATGGCCGTGATCTGTTCAGTGCAAAAGCCGCTACCCCGGATCGGGTAGCTGTGGTCGAAGCAATCGCGCCAGACCGACTCATGCGGCGAGCGGAGAGACTTCAAGGTGCTCAGCGTTTTGGCGATCTGGTCTGCGTTCATTGGCCTAGGGTGCTCTTGCCTTGTTGGAGGACGCTGCCCTGGGCGCCGGACGAAAGCAGGCTGCTCTCGGCCTTGCGCTTCTTGCGGGTTGCGGTTTCTTCGTTGGCCTTCATCGCGGCTTCATCGGCGGCCTTTTGGGCCTCGATTGCTGGATCTGGTGCCGCGACCACCTTCGGGGCTTTCGGTTTACTTCCCATGGTCTTACCCCTTGGCTGCTGGCGTTTCGGGGCACAACCAGCCTTCACTGGTCATAACGGCCTGTTTCAGGGTGGTGGCGTCGACGGCGCTGGTGCTGGGTGCGGGACTCGACGCCTGCGCGGCCGGGGCTTCTTCTGGCTTGGCATGAGGTTCGCCGCCAGCGTTCAAGCGCTCGGCTTCGGCTTCGGCCAGATCCTTGGCGCCTTCGCCGGTGACAACAAAGTCACTGAACCAGTCGTCAATGGCGGTGGAGTAGATCCGCCAGCGCCCGCCGCCGTTGTGCTTGGCGACGTACAGCGCTTGCTTGGTAGCGGCGCTGGTGCTGGGTGCGGTGGCGGCGACAGGCTCGCCTGGGGTTTGAACGATCAGGCTAGGGGCTGACATGTGTTTCTCCTGATGAGCAAAGCCCGGCACAGGGCCGGGCAATGGGGTTACTCGGCGGCAGTGCCCTTGAGCGCTTCGGGGGCGGCCGGCAGCGGGGTCTTGATCAGTTCTTTGGTGAACGCAGCCATATCCACCAGCAGGCTGTTGACGGCTGCCTGTACTTCGGCACTGTTCGAGCCTGGACTCGCAGTGATCAGGCGCGACATGGCGTCGGTGAGTTGGGTGGCCTGGCTAAGGTCGTTGGCGTCGACGCGGCGCGGGGTTGCTACTGGCATGGGTAAAGCCCTCTGGCTGATGGGGAATCAACGATTGAGGGCCAAGCATCAAGGGGGTGGGGTGTCGGTTTCCCGACTATTGCGAGGCGGTGCGCTTGCACGCACGGGTGATGAAGTCTTGCAGGCCCAGCACCTGAGCCGTCACTTTGCTGTGGGCGGCAACGAGGTCGGCATAATCCTGTCGAGCATCAGCTGCAAGTTGGGGGGTGGCTGCATCAGCGCCGCCGGCGGACTGGGGATTGGCTGGCACACAGGTGGCGCGGACGTACACGACGCGAGCGCCAGTGTTGAGGTCAGCAACAAGGTGAGGTTTCGAGTCTTCGGCATTGCGGACAGCCTCCTGGTACTGGGTGTCGATGGAGTCGCGGGCGGTGATCGCCTGTTCGTACGCTTTGGCTTGAACCTCCAGATCGCGCACACGCTGCGATGACACCTCAAGGCTACCGCTGACATGGTCAAGCCTCCAAAGCGCCAGGGTCAAAGCTACAGAAAGCCCAAAGACGATATAGCGGGTCATCACTGCACCGCCTTGCACTTGGCGTTGCGCTCAAGCTGGCGAGACCAGACGCCCGGGCACCGCTTGTTGCCTGGGGTCGAACAGTCGTAGCCGGCGGCGAACCGGTACAGCAGCAGCGCCTCGCAGGCGCCGACGTAGTTGCCGTCGATCAGGTAGCGGCGTGGGGAACCCTTGCGCCAGGTGCCCATGCCGTACTGGCCGACAAAGTCCATGTAGAGATCAAACTCTTCCTGGTAGAGCTTCACGCCTGGCAGGCTGGCGGCGAACTCCTTCTCGGCCTGGCTGTTCAGGTTGCGGGCCAGGATCTCGGCCCGGGGCCGGGTGATGGTGTCGCCCATGCGCACTGGTGCGCCGTCTTCGTAGCGCGTGGAGCCGTAGCCCAGGGTGGGCACGTCGCCTTTCGTGGGGATCACAGCGTGGTCGGTGAATCCCTCGTTGGCCTTCCAGGCGCCGAAGCCGGCCAGGCTCATGGTCAGCAGGCTCACTGCTATGCGGTTGCGTACCTGGCTCATCGCTGGCACTGATCGCGCAGGGCCTGGATGCGCGCCTGGCTCTCGGCGTTTTCCCGGCGGTCGCGGCGGATCTGGAAGTACGTGCTGATCACCAGGCCCAGCACAGCGACCACTACGCCAGTGATACCGATCCAGTTCACTTGGGACAGCCAGCCGAAAAGGCCGGTAGCACCACCGGCAATCAGCCCCTTATTGGCAACTGAAATGCCCACTGCCTCAACGATGCTTTCCGGCGCAGGGTTGGCCATGCTGTTACTCCTGACTGGGGCTTTCATGGTCGGGCCTCCAGAGTCAAAAAAAAGCCCAGCGCGTGGTGGCTGGGCTGCGATGACGGCAAGAGTCGTCGGGGTCAGGTGTCGGAATCCCGACTATTTGACTGGCACACCGCCAGCAGTCACCCATAGGTCGTGCAATTCCTGGGTCATCTTGCTGACGTAGGCACCCTCGTAACGCTCCAGGCTGTATTTGCGCGGGGTGCACCATTCCTCGAAAGACGTGCCTCCTGCTGGCCGCAACATCCTCTCTGCCTCGGCAGCAAGCAGATCAGCCAGCACATGCTGCCCGTTGTTCCCTGCTCGCCCAGCAGCATCAGCCAGGTTGATTGCGCGGATTTCGTCTTCTTGGGTCATCGGTGTTACCTCATGCTTTTGAGTGATAGGCCCACCAGTCGCCGGCGGCGACCATGGGCAGTTTGTCCCGGCTTTCGCCGGAGATCTGGCACCAGAGCAGCACCAGGCGTTCGCCTTCGCTGTAGCGCGGCTCTGCGCCCTGCTTCCAGCCAATCAGCGTCGTGCGGGCCACGTCGATTGCGTCGGCAGCGCTCTGGATCGAATGCCCGCCGCGCAATACCTCAGTGATGACCCGGAACCAGTCGATGCGCTTCGGCCCTGGGCGCGCAGGTGCAGCAGGCGTGTGCAGGACCAGCTGCGCGATGGACACCCGGGGCGGCTCCGCGAACAGCGGCATTTGCTCAAGCACTTGTGGCGGCTTCATGGGGGTCACCAAACGCGCGCGCACGCGAGGCAGGCAGGGGAAACGCACTCGCCCGGCCCATAACTTCGCTCATTTCAAAAACAGCCTTGGCGAGCGCCTGCGGGTCCTCGTCGAGCTGGAACGGGTGAAATGCTCGGCGGAAGCCGAACATGCTCTCTGGGTCGTTGGGGCCGGTCAGGTCTTGGTCGGCGGCGATCAGCAGCCAGCCGTCAACACCGACTTCGGTGCAGTGCCAGTGAACCTTGCTCATGACGATTCTCCCACCAGCGGAACAACGCGGACCAGGACGCCCGGGGTCTCGCCAAAGCGCTTGGACATGGAGACATTGACCACCTGCACGTCATCCTTGAAGACGATGCCGTTGATCCCGTCGCAGATGGCCTTGAGCACGTTGTCGGCGTCGGGTTTCTTGGTCGGCATGACGTCGCCGGCGAGCGCAGCGGCGGTTTTCTTCTTCGACCAGGACTGTGCGACGGACACGATAATTTTCATTTCCACCAGCACTGGGCCTGGGATCAGCTCGCGTCCCTGCATGGCCTGCTGGGCTGACATGGCGATCAGGGTTTCGTAGTTGGCGGTTTTCTTTGGCGTGAACATGCGGGCATGGCCGCCGACTGTGGACACCCGTGGCCTGCCCTTCCCCACGGCCTCCCCGGGAACCTTGAATTCAACTGGCTTGAGGTCAGACATGGTCGGTTCTCCGGATGCCGAGCTTGGCCAGCAGCAAGGCGCGGCAGGCGTTGGGGTCTTTTGGGATTTCGAGGACGTCGACAATGCGGTCGGCTTCCTGGCGGGAGTGTTCGAGCTGGACCTGCTCACGCGGCCGCATGCTGTCGTGGCTCAGGCCCTTGGCGATTCGCCCTTCAAGCGGTTGGCCGGTCTGGGCGCGACGCATGACGATTGCGAAGTTGCGTTCGAAGCGCTGGCGCAGGGCCTTGTCCTTGCTCGATCCGGCGTGAAGGTCAAACGTGCTGGTTGCTTCTGCGGCGATGCGCACGGCTGGGTGGCTGTACGTGCCTGAGCGGGCCTCGTCCCATGCCTGAGCTTCCGATGGCAGACCCTTCACCTGTAGGCACATGGCACGAAAGACGTTCGCCGGTGGTGGCCAGTCGAATTCGTCCGCCTTTTCCACCAGAGCATTCAGGCCATTGGCGATCTGTTGCCCGGTGATGCCCTTGAGCACAGATGCCCATGAATGGCCGGGGTCAGCTGATACGCCGAAATTCGACGTCCAGCGGTGGCCGTACATCTCGCTCATCTTGATCCATAAGTTGTCCATCAGCCGCTGCGGCAGCTTCTCGGGCTTCTCGATCGGCAATGGCGTCTCGGACCTGGTCTGGAACTGATCTTGGGCCTTTCCGAGTTGATCGTTGATTTGGTTGGGGATCACGGCCTTGATTGTTTTTGGCAGCGTTTTCAGGTCGAACGTGTCCATTGGCGGTGCTCCCGCTAGATTTGGCGCGTTGAATGAGGTTGTTCAAGTGCTGGACGAGCTGGAATTCCCATTGGGCCTGGGACTGCTCTTTCTCGGGGCGTGCCCACCAGTACGAAGTGAACGCGGCAAGGACCTCGGTCGTGAGCGCAGAGGTTGGTACCGAGTTTTTGAAAGCGATGGCCTTGAAAGTTTTTTCGTCCACGGTCCAGCCATCGAGCGGCATCGGGAAACGGCCTTCGCGGGTAATACCATCAATAGGATTAACGGATATCGGAGGTAGGTTGTTGATCAGGGGGTCTGCTGATTCTGATCCGGTTGTTGATCCTTCTGGCTCTTCGTCTATCCCCCCGAACTCATTGGGCCTTACCGTTTTTTCTGGTGGTTGCTGATCTGGTTGCTGATCTGGTTGTTCATCGGTTGCTGATGATTTGGACGCACCATCCCAGTCCGCATTTGGCAGCTGATAAACAAGGGGTCCAATTGGGGTTATTGCACCAAGGCTGATCAGGCGATCAACCAGCGATCTGACCTTTTGCCTGGTAGGGGATCCAGACTCATGACGGCCGCGCGTGGGAGCAATATACAGCTCTTCGCGGAACATTTGCTCGCTCAGTCGCCGCTTAAGTCCAGACACGCCCGTTCTGTAATCCATGAACCGGCGAATGGCGCAGTACAACTTGAAGACGTCGGCAGGCTCATCAGCCAGCGCGCCCCACTCTGCGTCATTGATCTGGAAGGAAGGCACGGTCAGTCCTCTTCCAGTTGGTCAACGTGCTGGACGTGTTCCATCCAACGCTTGGCCTGGTGGAAGATCGCTTCAATATCCCGCTGGTTGAAGCAACGCATTTCACCGGGCACGATTTTCAGATCAAGCACCGCCAGGATTTGGGCGAACTGCTCGAACTTCTCCGGCTTCATTCGGCTGATAGTCGCCTCATCGCAACCGACTGCAAGCGCGACCGGGCCATTACCGATCGATGCAAGGCGCTGCATGAGAACTGAATAGTTCTTGCGGGCCCTTACGATCTGCTCTTGGTTCAATGGGTTCGTCGACATGGTCAAGCCGCCGACTGAGGTTGGCTGTCATCGCCGGCCTTCAGTGCTCCATTGGTGATTTTTTCCAACTGGTACTGGCGTAACTCGGGGACTTCATCCCCCCATTGCCGCACAGCCTCGTAAGTAATTTTCAAGGCCTGGGCGAGCTTGGGAATGGAGCCAAAATGATCAATCGCTTTCTGGCGTTTCATGGGCACCTCCAATGCACGTACGCCAAATTCAAGCATGCTTGTATTTATTAAGCAAGCATGCTTGGCAAGCCAACTTGTAGATTGGGCAAATGAACATCACAGATCGAATGACCAAACTTGTCTTGGCACGGAAGCCTGAAACAGGCGTGCGAGGCGTAAAGAGGCTGATATCCAACACGTGTGGAGTCAGTTACGAAGCCGTGCGCCAGTGGTTTGCAGGTGACACCGGCAATATCAAGAATGACAACCTGTTGGCCCTGGCCCACGGTCTAGACACCACTGTCGACTGGCTGTTGGAAGGTGCAGGCGAACCACCGAGGCGACGTGCCATGGATAACGTTGTGATGGGCGATTTCGGCCGCCACCGAAAGGAAGATGAGATTGATATCCCCCAATATGACGTGGTGGGATCTATGGGGCCGGGGCAGGTTCTGCCAAAGGAATACATCGAGACAGTCCGCAATATCACAGTGCGAACTGAGTACCTGCGCGAACAGGGAATTACCTACACCCATCCCGATCAGTTGTCGGTTATTACAGGTTTCGGCGAAAGCATGGGGGACACCTTCTCCAGTGGAGATCCGCTGATTGTTGATCAGGGTGTCAACTCGGTGGTGGTCGATGGTGTTTACGTCTTTACACTTGATGGAATGCTGTACATCAAGCGGTTGCAGCGCCTTCCGAAGATGCTGCGCATGATCTCGGATAATGAAACCTTCCCTCCCTACGACATCAAAGGCGCCGAGCTTGAAGACATGATTATTCATGCCCGCGTGCTTCTGGCCTGGAACGCAAGGAAGCTGTAATGAAAGGGCTAAATACCCCCTTAAAAAGAGTGGGGTTTCTTGTATTTGTTGCGGGGCTATTAATGTCATTTTTCGGCATATATCAAATAGCCGATAACGCATATCGATCAAGTGACATTCTTGAAACATGGCTTGAGGCAGTGCTCTTTGAGCGCCGCAGCTTCGGAAGATATCCGTCAGCCGGCTACGGGGCATGGATTGCAATAATCGGCCTGCTTTCATCGTTCTTGTATGACAAGGTGACATACCGGCTGGTTGGGTGGATCAAGTCAGGAAGCACGGCTAAGGCTCATGAGCCTGCACCTCCCGCACAGCTTCACTTCAAGGATGGTGCGGCCGCGCTTGAGTACATCTGCAAATATATGGACACCGCCCTTGTTGAAAACGAACTGACCCCTTGCCTGGTTGTAGCAACAAGTCGATCAAAGGACTCAGGGTCATTTGCTGTGATTAACATCCCAACCGATGGGGGTCCAAAAAAATCCACAGCCGCATTCCTGAGTGAAGACGTACCGACAGAAATCGCCGGCAAGCTCTGCGCGGCGATGATAGGACCGGTGAACCCATCGACGGGCGAGCCTGTTTTTATGCTGTGCGCAGAGCTTGAGCCCACTTGGAGTGGTGGCGCCTGGAAGGTAAGACGACGCTTCTAACCCAACCCACAGAAACAGCCCGCCATGAGCGGGCTTTTTTTCGTCCCAAGGAAATAAACACAAGGTCACTTGCATATGAAGTACAAGCATGCTTTTATAAATGCAAGTTCGCTTGCATATGCGGACCCCGGCGAAAGCCACCGCTCTTTAGATGCACCCATTGCCGGATCACCACCGGCCCAGCAGCAAAGGCAAGCGATGGACCGGCCTCAACGGTCCAGAGGGATGGCAACTGTCCCAGGGTGCGCAGCGCAAAGCCCCGAATCAGTTTTCCAGCGGACAGGGTCGCGGCTGGAGAGAAGGAAACACCGGAATTTTTCACTGATGCACCTGGTTACCCGGGTGCATTGGGAAACCAACCGGAGCAACAGCCATGAACAAGCAAGCACTCGTACAGAAAGCCCGGTCCGCGAACCGGGACATCATTACCCATGTCCGCGCCCGCCGCTTCTGGGCCGCCGACCTGGCAGCCGACACCCGCGACGCCTGCATGGCTGAAGCGCGCCGCGCCTAAAACCTGCCGCCCTGGAGGCGACCATGGAACACGAAATAGTTGTTGAGGGGTTTGTTCTCCAGGTGGAGGTGACCCATTGCGAGAACACGCCGGCGAGCCCGGGCAGTTGGCAAAGCGATTGGGATTGCCTGGGCAGCCGGGAGCTGGAATTCAAAGTGCTCTCCGGAATCTGCTACGACGGCGACGGGGTGCGTATGGACGTGCCGAAGTGGCAACTGCCAGTGGTGGCCCACCAGTACGGCCTGCAGATCGAACTGGCGCTGTGGGTCGAGATTGACGCCCACACCCGCCGGCAACGGTGGGCAGCATGAGCCGGGAGTATCGGCGCTCCATCGAAATGGTGGAGCAAGAGCTGGAGCGCATCGCCAAGTCGAGCTACCCGGACACGGACCTGTGCGAAGGCATGATCCAGGCGAACCTGGCCCACGGGTTCATCAGCCAGGCCGAATCGGTCGAGCTGACACAGCGAGTTGTCGACGCGGTGTCGGCCCGGCGCCAGGTACTGCACCGGCTGAGCGCAGCCAGCCGCATGGCAGAGTTTCAGCAGCAATATGGACGGACCCCATGACGATCATCTGCCGAACCGCCAAACAACTGACCGAAGCCCTGCGCCGCCAGGGCTTTTTTTTGGTCAACGATCTACCCCGCCCGCTACGCATCGAAGTGCGGCGCGGCATGCTGATTGCGAGGTTTACATGAAACCCAACTGGAGCAAGGCGCCGGAAGGCGCAACACATCACTGCTCGGCGCGAAATGCCTGGTTTAAGCAAGATGAGAACGACATGTGGCTAATCTGGCAGGCGTACGTCCGATTTGATTCAAAGCCGCTGATTGGGTGGTGCTTTTGCCATGCGCCTGACGGCTCTGATGTAACCACCAAGGCTTGGACCGGCGAAGGCCTGCCGCCTGTTGGGATCGAGATTGAAGTCATGATGCCAGGCCTGGGCAACACCACGTATTTTTGGCAGCGCGCAAAGGTTGTTCATAGCGCTTTGCCAGATTCCCCTGGCGAAATTCTCGTTTTCAGCCTGGAGACAAGCCGGCCGGCCTGGGCGGATGAATTCAGGCCGGTGCGCACGCCCGAGCAGATCGCGTTCGAAGCACGAGACAACGCGGTGAAAGAAATGCTGTCCGTGTGGAATTCCGGATTTGAGGGCCATGTAAAAGACGGCCTGTATGCGCTGTACGACGCCAACTACCGCAAGCAGACAGCGCCATGACCACCCGCCAGCGCTCACGGCGCCGCGCCATCCGCTGGGCGTCGGCCATAACCGGCCTGGCCTTCGTCCTAATCGTTCTTCTCGGCCCCGCAATCGGCGGCCTGATTACTCAATAGGTAAACACCATGTCCAATAAAACAGATGGCGGGGCGGCCTTTCCGATTACCCGCGAAAGCAGTTTCTGCACGAATTACGAAGGCATGCGACTGCGCGACTACTTCGCGGCCAAGGCCATGCAAGGCTTTTGTGCCGACAGCCAAACCGCCGGGCGGAATGGCTTTGAGCTTGCCGAAGAGGCTTACCAAGTTGCCGACGCCATGCTGGCCGCCCGGGGTGGGTCATGAACCCCGGCTACTACCAGAGCCTGCCGAACGCCGACTACCACGGCGGCCCGGGGGTCTCAAAATCCCAGCTAGACCTGATCGACAAGTCGCCGGCGCTTTTTCAGTGGGCAAAGGCTGCACCGGAAGACGAGGAAAGCCGATCGGCCCTGGTGGTGGGCGACGCAACCCATGCTTACCTGTTGGAGCCTGAGCGCTACGCCGCCGAATTTGCGGTAGGGCCGGCCGACTCTCCACGCAACACAAAAGTCGGCAAAGACCGGTGGGCAGAGTTCGAATCAACTCTAACTGGCCAGAAGGTCCTGATGCCCGACGAGGGCAGGAAAATTGCCCTAATGCGTGAAAGCGTCATGGCTCACCCCCAAGCCAAATGGCTTCTGGAGGCCCAGGGCGATGCAGAAGCCAGCATCTACTGGAGCGACCCAGAACACGACGCGCTGTGCCGCTGCCGGCCAGACAAGGTAATCCCAGGAATGGGATGGATCTTGGACGTCAAAACCACTGCCGACATGAAGAAGTTTGAGCGCTCGTTCTACGAGTACCGCTACCACGTCCAAGACAGCTACTACAGCGACGGCTACGCGGCTCACTTCGGCGAGGAGCCTCAGGGATTCATCTTCCTGGTGGTCAGCACCAGCATCGAATGCGGCAAGTACCCCGTGCGCTTGTTCGTCCTCGACGCCGAGGGCAAGGCCGTGGGCCGCGACACTTACCAACGCAACCTATCCACCTACGCCGACTGCATGCGCACCGGTGAATGGTCCGGCATCGAAACCCTATCTCTGCCCTATTGGGCCAAGGAACGCACATGAGCAACCAACCTGCACCATTCTCCCAATCGGACCTGGGCAAGACCCAGGGCAGCGAGGGGCGCCAGCTTTCGCCGGTCGCCCAACTCGGCAACTTCATGGACAGGCTCAAAGGCCAGTTGGCCCTGGCCTTGCCGAAACACCTCACCGCCGACCGCATGTCACGCCTTGCGCTGACCGCGTTCAGCACCTCCCAACAGCTCCAGCGTTGCAGCCACCAGAGCATCGCAGCTTCGATCATGACCGCCGCCCAGCTCGGCTTGGAGCCCGGCGTTAATGGCGCGGGCTTCCTGATCCCGTACGGCACCACCTGCACCTTTGTCCCAGGCTGGAAGGGGCTTGTGGATTTGGTGGCGCGCAGCGGCCGGGGAACGGTCTACACCGGCGTGATCTTCAAGGATCAGCAGTACACGTACACCGACGGCGCGCGCCGCGACCTGGTGATTCACAACGAAACCGAGCTTGATGACGCCAGCGACATCACCCACGCCTTTGCCATCGGCTGGGTGCAAGGCGCCAACATGCCGGTCATTGAGCTGTGGACGGTGGGCAAGATCACGAAGCACCGCGACAAGTACAACAAGGTCGGGAAGAAGCACTACAGCTTCCGCGACTGGGAAATGTACTGCCGCAAGATCCCGTTATTGCAGGTGCTGAAGTACATGCCCTGCTCTGTCGAGGTCTCCAACGCGATCGCAGTCAGCCATGCCGCCGAGCAAGGTCGTGGCGCCACGATTGAAAACGGAATCGTCATCGACATGGACGATCAGCCATCGCGGTCGCCAGAACCTGAACAGAAAGATCAGGGGGCAGTCGAGCAGGTGCAGCACGTAGACCCCGAGACCGGCGAAATCATCCCCGATGATCTTCCTGGCTACGAATCGCGCCGGGAGTAACCGCCATGGCCGCCCAATCCATCCTCGACATTTACGACAGTGTCGAGGAGTTCGCCGGGATCCTGGCCTCTGCTGAGCTTCACGCCAGCGGCGGCTGGGAACTGGAATTCGTCGAGAACATCCGCGCCAGCTTCAAGCGTTACGGCGCCCACACCAACCTGAGCCCGGCTCAACAATCGAAGCTTGAGCGCATCGCCAAGCACTGAGGAATGCCCATGAAATCTGAACATAAGCTGATTATCGAGCGGGCCCAACTGCTGGACACACCACCTTCGATGCTCGCCCATGAGCTGCTGGTGCATGACCTGGTAAGCGCCGGCCTATTTGAACTGAAAAATTTGCACTCGCCATACAGCAAGCTGAACGAAGGCCAGCAGCAGGAGGTGATCGACCGACTCACCGAGGCCGCGCAAGAGGCGGTTATGACGGCCATCGCTATCATCAGCTCGCGCAACGTGACCACCATCCCGATGATGATGAAAGAGGTCAAATTCAACTCCAAGCAGTTGACGCTGACATCGATCGTTGATGCCAAGGACCCAAACCGCCACGACCTGATCGACAGCGCCGGCCACCTTTGCTTGCTGGTTATGGCGCCCGACGACTACAGCGAAGGCCTGGACTTCATCCAGCCAGACCGCGACCAGCCAGACCTGCCACTGCACGTCAGCAACCTGACCGGTAGCCTGTTCGACAAGCGTCCGGATGGACCAGACGAGCCGGACGGCCAGGAAAATCGACTGGGCACCGCCGAAGAACTGGCCGAGCGTACCGGCGTTAATAATCGTGAAACTCCAGACGCTATGGACAAAGAGTTCGGCGAGTTCACCTACGACGACGCCAAGCAACTGATCGTCCTCAAGTCCAACAGCAAGGCGTTCAAGGGCCATTGGGTCCAGAGCCGCCTGGCCATCGACAGCGACAAGACAGGCACCCTGCTGCTGCGCCTGCTCGATGACAAGGTGCTCGAGATCGAAACTGAGGGTGAATCGGCGTTTGACCACAGCTTCAAGGTCATCGCCACCCTGGACGAAGTCGTCTAGCCCATCCCCGCAACATCCCAAGGCGCCTACGGGCGCCTTTCTATCGCCCAAAGGAAAGTGCCCCATGAATCTGCTGACCCCGTACGACACCGAAACCACCGGCCTGCCGCTGTTCCGCGAACCAAGCGACGATCCGCGCCAGCCCCACCTGGTGGACATCTGCATTCTGGCCTACGACGCCAACGGCACCCTGGTCGACTCGTTCGAAGCGATGGTCCGGCCTGATGGCTGGGTGATCCCCAACGAAGTAGCGGTTATCCACGGCATCACCACGGAAATGGCCATGGACATGGGTATCCCAGAAGCCGAAGCGCTGGACGGCTTCATGGCGATTCATGACCGCGCAGGCCTACGCATTGCACACAACATCGCCTTTGACGACCGGATCATGCGCATTGCCCTGTCTCGCTACCGGGGCAAGGAAGCGGCCGACGCCTTCAAGGCCACGCCCGGGTACTGCACCTGTCAATCGAGCAAGAACCTGGTGCAGTGCCCGCCCACCGCCAAGATGATCGCCGCCGGCTTCGGCAAGCAGTTCAAGGTTCCGACCGTAGCCGAGGCCCTGCTGCACTTCACCGGCGAAGCGCTGGTCGGTGGCCACCGCGCGCGGCCCGACACCGAAGCATGCGCCCGCATCTACTTCGCCATGAACCCGCCTGCTCAGGTGGCATGACCATGGATGACGAAGCTTGGGTGAGGCAGGCAGAAGCCAATATTCAGAAAGATCCGGGCCTGTGGGCGTACTTCCTGCAAATACGTAACCCCGGGCTCCCACTGATTGACAGCCTGCCTCAACCAGGCGACGTCATTCGCGACAACGAGGGCCCGTGCGAGGTCATGGTTAAACGGGTCACCCAAAACGGTGACAGTGTGAACTTCGATTGCCGGGTAATCCACGGCGGAGAAGTTACCCACCACAAGTGCTACTACAACGGGTATCGCCTGGCGAATGGCCGCCTTCTACAGCGCCTGAAATATCAGCCAGGTTGCTCCGGCTTCAACCTCTACAGCCTTGGACAAACTGAGCTATTCATTCTGCGGCGTGCTCGCGGACAGCTCGACCTGTTCGCCTTCTGAGAAAAGATCATGAACCCAACAGCAATGCGGGCGCTTGAACGTGCCCGCGAAAAGTCGACCGCCGCCCTGCTCCCGCCGATCCTGGCCAACCCGCCGCTGCCCGCCCTGGTCATCACCGGCCCCATCAACCGCGTCATGGAACTGGAGGGCAAGCAGTTCGCCGTGGGCTTTGTCCAGGCCCTGGGTTCCTCCATTCGCCGGGAGCCCATCCGCACCAAGGCCATTGCCGACCTGACCCGGTACGCCCTGGCCCAGCCATCCAGCGTGGCCAGCGGCGTGAAGATCGTCATTGATTTGTTGAAGGGGGCGGCATGAAGAACAAGCCGTTGGGCGAGCGCGCAGTCGCCGCACTTATTCGTTACGAATCAGCCGCAGCAGAACTTACCAAGATCAAAAAGGGCATCGTGGTAGAGCTGGAGAAGTGCCCAGTCACCATTGAGGCATACCAGGGTAACGACATTCACGGCGGCTTCATCAACATTAGCGAGACGGACCATAAGCGGCTATGGGACGGATCGCGTGTTCGACACCACCTGCATGAGGTACTTCAGGTCGCGACACATGACGGTGGCGACTACGACCGCGAACGAAAGCTGCGTGACGACGAGATCCGCGCCGAGCTGGAAGGCTACGGCGACCATGTGGCGGATGCATACCAGTGCGAGCACTGCCTGGCCGCCTGGCTGCTGATCGAGCGCAGAAAGCTGGTTCGCCAAGAGTTCGGCCATGCCAAACGGTTGGTCCGGGCCCTAGGCAAGCTGGCTATCAAGGCCTCGCCAGCATGACCGCCCTTCGCCGCAAGACAAAGATCCGCGGGCGGCCCATGAAGCCGATCGATCTCAACTTCACGTGCGACCAGTGCAACAAGCAGCGGGCCCACGGCAACCACGACAAATGCAGCAGAGCGCGCCAGCTGGCCATGGCCGAGCTGAGCGCGCGGGAGAAACAGTGATGAGCAATGTAGAGCGACTGACCAAGCAGGACGTGATCGATTCGCCCAGGCTTGGTTTCTGGGTCCACGCTGGCGACTTCAACCAGAAGATCGAACAAGGCCAGAGCCGTGAAAAGGAACTGCAACAGCGCCTGACGGTAGCCGATCAGCGCGCCGATGACTTGCAGGCAGAGGTTGAACGACTGAATCACGTGAAGCTGGCGCTCAAAGAGCTGGCAGAAAGTCGTGCTGATAATTGCTCGGTTTATCGTCGACACCTCAGCGAGGCCCTGACGATGGCGGAAAAGGTCAGGGATGCAAGTCTTGGGATGCGGCGGAAATCCCTGAGCGATCTGATCGTTTACCTGTACCAGAACAGCGACGCCGCACTCAACCCAACCGCCGAGGGCTGTGTGCACGAGTTCATCCCATTTACTGAGGGCTGCTCGAAATGCGGCGAGCCCTACAGCGCCGAGGGCGCGAGCCATGAGTAACGAAATGATCAGCGTGCCCCGTGCCACATTGCAAAAGTGGCTGGACGACATCGGCCCAAGCCGGCATGTGACCCAGTACGCCAGCTTGAAGCGTGATGAGCTGCGCGCCCTTCTCGGCAAGCCAGCCGCCCAGAACCAGGGCGAGCCAGTTTGCAGGGGCTGCGGTGACTCGGGCGTAATAGACGACAAGGACAAGGACGAATTGCCCAGCGGCCACTACGTCGAGAAAGGCCTTGGGAGCTGTCCGGAGTGTGAAGAGCAACCCGCCCTTCTCGCCAAGCCGGACCCTAATACCGATGTTCGGACCATCCTGTTGGATGTTGTTCCAGGTGACGGCGACGGCCGCGAGGTCTACGCAACGTGCTGCGATGACATTGTGACGATGCTTAGCGATCAAGCCGACCGCATTGAAGAACTGGAAGCCGCCCAGCCCCAGGGCGAGCATCCCGCTTAAGTCAGTTGCCAGTCGATCCAACGTTCGGCCGCTGCCATCGCATCTGCCAGGGCGGCCTGGTAGTCCTGCCAGGGGCCGGCGATCTCCGCCGCCACATTCCCAAACCCGGGAATCTCGCTCGACTCAATCACCCGGAAAAGGACCGGTGCCACATCGTTTGGCCGCTCCCACTCGAACTTCAGAAACACCTTCTGCCCACGGTATTCATGTTCGATTGGCACATCCCGATTATGTGACACACGCCCTCCTTATTTGAACCAAGTTGAACCACTCTGAACTATATTGAGCCAAGTTGAACCAACCTGAACCAAGTTGAACCATCTTTTTACACCCAATCGGGTGGACTCTCTATCGAGGCATAAAGCCATCTCACGGCGCAACGCCGGCGGCCTTCAGCACCATCTGAAACAACCCACTCAATAATCTGAACAGCCTGCCGGCGATGGTGGGCGAGGAATCCCTATGCAGACTCAAGCGCAACACATCGAATACATCAAACTGCCCGAGGTGATTAAGCTGGTGGGCATCAAAACTACCACCATCTATAAGATGGCCAACGAGGGGAAATTCCCCAAGCAGGTCAAACTGGGCACCCGGTCCGTCGCATGGATCAAGGCCGAGGTTTTACAGTGGAACCAGCAACAGGCGGATGCAGCTCGCGGTCAGGAAACCAGCCCATCCAAGTAGTCGGCCCACTCCTGCATCATCACCCGGCGCTGCTCGACGTACTCGGCATGGTTGTATGCGCCCCGGACTTTGTTTTCGCCAACGTGCGAAAGCTGCGCCTCGATCCAGTCCTCGTTATATCCCTTCTCATTTAAGGCTGTAGATATCGTGCCGCGTATACCGTGGCCTGTCAGCCTTGCCTCGTAGCCCATCTTCCTGATGGCGTTGTTGACTGTGTTCTCACTCATCATCTTGCTGGGATCATTGCGACCCGTGAACAGCAGGCGGCAGTGGCCTGTCATCGACTTAAGCTCACGCACCAACTCTACCGCTTGCCGCGAAAGCGGCACCAGGTAGGGCGGTATCACATCCCCCTCCGTTCTAACCCTACTCCTCAACTGCTTGACGCCTTCGGGCGGAACACTCCAAAGCGCTGCGTCCAGGTCGAATTGACCTGGCGCGGCAGCCCTCAATTCGCCCGTGCGCACGCCGGTCAGCAGCAACAACCGAATGGCATGCTTCGTAAACAGCGATCCGCCGAAGGTGCTCAGCTTCAACAGGAACTCCCTCAGCTCATCGTCCCCTCGCAGAATTGGGTTGTGCTTAACGGGCGGCTGCACAGCGGCAACGATTTCCAGGTCGGTTGCTGGGTTCGACTCAAGCAGTCCCTCGGCGATGGCATAGCTGAATATCTGGCGCAACCAGGTGCGGCATTTCTCGGCGACGTGCAGGGCGCCCCGCGCTTCTACCCGGCGTACTGCCGCTAGTACATCGGAACGCCTGATCTCAGTAATCGGGATCTTGCCCAGGGACGGAATCAAGTCCTTGTCCAGGTAAAGGCGGGACTGCACCGATTCGCCCTTGACCGCCACGGTCAGGCGCGGGGCCTTGAATGCGTGCCAGCGCTCTGCCACAGCTTCGAAAGTGTTGTTCGCGCTTATCCCGGCTTCGTGCTTTTCCTGCCGGCGATCAACGCGCGGGTCAATTCCTTTGGCAACAAGGCTGCGAGCCTCGTCCCGAAGTGCACGCGCATCGCGCAGGGAAATCTCGGGGTAAGTTCCCAGCGAGATACGCGGCTGCTTTCCGTGCCAACTAAAACGGAAGTGCCACGACTTGGTCCCACCAGGTGCCACGAACAGTGACAGGCCATCGGTGTCGTTGACGCTATAGCTCTTTTCTTTGGGTTTTGATTGCCGGACGGCGGTATCTGTCAGAGGCATCAGTACATCCAGTACAGGTCGAATTCGATATGTACTAGCGAATGTACTAGATAAGTGCGGAAGGTGGCGAAAGATGGCGAAGCTTGGCGCAATAAAAAAGCCGCTCTAGGCGGCTTGTTTACTGATGTTCGCGAAAGTCAGCGGGACTTAGCGAAACCTGATTTGGTGCGGACGAAGAGACTCGAACTCTTACACCTTGCGGCGCTGGAACCTAAATCCAGTGTGTCTACCAATTCCACCACGTCCGCGTATCAAGCCTTTTAAAGCAAAGGCGCCAGACTATTAATCTGGCGCCTTTTCGAAATATGGGGTGGACGATGGGGATCGAACCCACGACAACAGGAGTCACAATCCTGTGCTCTACCAACTGAGCTACGCCCACCATATTGCGTTGTTGCGTTACTTGTGCCAAAGCTGCCTAATGGCGCACCCGGCAGGACTCGAACCTGCGACCATCCGCTTAGAAGGCGGATGCTCTATCCAGCTGAGCTACGGGCGCCTTATTAATCTGTATTCTTTAACGATTACAAACTAAGTGCTTTCAGTCGTTGTGAGTTAACCATCAACTCTGCCCGACCTTCTTAACCAGTGCTAGGCTGTGCCCGACAAGTGCGACGAATGTTATAGGTGGTCGCTAAGGTCGTCAACTCTTTTTTGAAAAAAATTCATTTAATTAAAGGGGTTAGGGGAATTTGCTGACCAAGCGCCTTTGCCCTCACGTCCCGACATGCGAGAATACGTTCTCTTTTTCTCTCCCTCTCGATGGTTAATCACGCGTCATGACTGCACAACTAATCGACGGCAAAGCGATCGCCGCTAGCCTGCGCCAGCAGATCGCCAAACGTGTCGCCGAGCGTCGCCAGCAAGGCCTGCGCACCCCCGGCCTCGCGGTGATCCTGGTCGGCAGCGACCCAGCGTCTCAGGTTTATGTCTCGCACAAGCGTAAAGACTGTGAAGAGGTCGGCTTTCTTTCCCAAGCCTATGACCTGCCCTCCGACACCACTCAAGACGATCTGGCTAGCCTGATCGATCGCCTTAATGATGACCCGAACATTGATGGTGTTCTGCTGCAATTGCCTTTGCCCGAACATCTCGATGCCTCCAAATTGCTGGAGCGCATTCGCCCGGATAAAGATGTGGATGGCTTCCATCCTTATAACGTCGGTCGTCTCGCACAACGCATTCCACTGCTGCGACCCTGCACCCCCAAAGGCATCATGACCCTGCTGGAAAGCACCGGGGTCGATCTTTACGGCCTGGATGCAGTGGTGGTCGGCGCCTCTAATATTGTCGGGCGCCCGATGGCCATGGAGCTGTTGCTCGCTGGCTGCACCGTGACCGTTACCCATCGCTTCACCAAGGACCTGGCAGGCCACGTTGGCCGCGCCGACCTGGTGGTGGTTGCCGCCGGCAAGCCGGGGCTGGTCAAAGGTGAGTGGATCAAGCCGGGCGCCATCGTTATCGACGTGGGCATCAACCGCCAGGGCGACGGCAAGCTGGTGGGCGATGTGGTCTACGAGACGGCCCTGCCCCGCGCCGGCTGGATCACCCCTGTACCGGGTGGCGTTGGGCCGATGACCCGCGCCTGCCTGCTGGAGAACACACTGTACGCGGCGGAAACCCTGCATAGCTAAACCAGGAAGTGCATCTGTTCCGCTAACAAAGAACCCCGCCATTGGCGGGGTTCTTTGTTTATGGGGTATGCCGGACTAGCTGCGCTCCGCCAGCGCCGCGCTGACCTGGGCGCGATACGCCACTTTCTGCAGGCGTTTTTCCAGATCGAGCATCACCACCCGATCACTTCGCCCGCTTTCCAGCTCATCGACCAGGGTTTGGGCGAGGAGGCGCAGGTCATGGATGATGACAATCCGCTCATCGTTAACATCGCGTTTGTGGGACTCGAACACGCGGTGCAGAAAATCCTCGATATTGCGCTGACAACGATGACGATCAGTGGCCCGAAAATGCGCCAGATTGGCTCCAATACGCCCCAACAACTCCAGCAACTCCAGCAACTCCAACGTGAAGTAGTGCAGGCGTCGGCCATACCCCACATTGCGCTCACGCAGTTGAGCGCGTTGCGCAGCAAACTCTTGCCGCCGTTGAATAGCGGGAACGGCAATGGCCACCATCAAACCCACTATCAGCCCGACTGCCTGGATCCAGCCATACCAATCAGCCGACTTGGGGAAAAACGCGAACGCCAGCAACAGCACTGCCACCATTCCCGCCCACACCACCATGGGCAGATACTCTTTGCTGATAAAGCTTTTCGGCATTGCCCGACTCCCGTTTATTCCAGGGTGATATGCAGCAAAAAAGGCGATGCTAATCCCCGCCCGGGTGGCGCACCATGTTTATTAAGTACCGACCCGGATACCAAAGCGCCATCACTCGGAAAATACCTGTTTTTTCTTAGTTCTTAGGGGGTTTCATCGACCATTGGAAGAACAATCGACAGTTCTTCAGCCATACTCATAAAATGTAACGTTTTTTCGAAAACGACCCGTTGCCAAACGGCATATCCATACTTTTTTCGAGTCCGCCCGCGTGAAAATTCGTCTTTCTATCCTGAGCCTATTTTTTGCTGTTACAGGCACCTTCATCACGCAGACCGTCGTTGCCGGCGAAACCACCGCCGCGCCCCGAGACACTTCACAGTTGCATATCGCTTCGGGCAGCGCCTTGCTGCTCGACCTGCAGACCAACAAAGTCATCTATTCCAGCAACCCGGACGTGGTGGTACCCATTGCGTCGGTGACCAAGCTGATGACCGGCCTCATCGTGCTGGAAGGCAAACAGTCGATGGATGAATACATCTCGGTGTCGATCAGCGACACCCCGGAAATGAAAGGCGTGTTCTCCCGGGTCAAGCTCAACAGTGAGCTGAGCCGCCGCGACATGCTGCTGATCGCTCTGATGTCATCGGAAAACCGCGCCGCCGCGAGCCTGGCCCATCATTATCCGGGCGGTTACGCGGCCTTTATTGCGGCGATGAACGCCAAGGCCAAAGCATTGGGCATGACCAGCACCCACTATGTGGAACCCACCGGGCTGTCGATTCACAACGTGTCCACAGCTCGCGACCTGAGCAAGCTGCTGCTGGCCGCACGCAAGTACCCGATGCTCAGCGAGTTGAGCACCACCAAGGAAAAAACCGTGGCCTTCCGCAAACCCAACTACACCCTGGGTTTTCATAACACCGACCACCTGGTGAACAGGGCCAACTGGGATATCAAGCTGACCAAGACCGGCTTTACCAATCAGGCTGGTCATTGCCTGGTGCTGGTCACCAGCATGGGCAATCGCCCGGTCGCGCTGGTAATTCTCGATGCCTTTGGCAAATACACCCACTTCGCCGATGCCAGCCGCATCCGCAACTGGGTCGAGACCGGCAAAAGCGGTTCGGTGCCGGATGCAGCCTTGCGCTACAAGGCCGACAAGAACCTCAAGGACCGCCAGAGTGGCGTCGCCCAGCGCAGCCAGTGAATCCTCTTTAAATGAAAACGGCGCCTCAGGGCGCCGTTTTCACATCTGCTCAGATCAGTTGCCAATGGCCTTGACCGCCTTGGCTGCTGCCTGTTCCTGACCGGCCTGGGCCAGTTCATCCGCTGCCCGCAACCAGCGTTGGCGATCGACCTTGGCTGGCACTTGGTTCGGCGCTTGGATCAACACCGCCCAACTCCCGGCATTCTTCCAGGCTGACTCGAATGAACTGAAGCTCATCAGCATCCGCCGATTCTGCCCTGCACGCAGCAGTACCGTCTGCTTGTCGCGGTTGTAGCCGGCCAACACCGCGTAACGCGGCTGCGACCAGAACGACGAACCTTCGGTAAAGCGCAGCATCACCGGAAAACCGGCGGCCACCTGGGTCAGCAGGGCTGGCAGGTTGTCGTCCAGGGGGTAGACCAGCATCCCGTACTCACGGGCGAGTTTCTGCATGTTCTGCTGCAACTGCGCCTCGGCGCCCGGCAGATGCAAAGGCTTGTCGAGCAGCCCGGGCGTGATCACCACACCTTGCTGGGACAGCATGCTGGCCAGGGCGCCGGGGCCACTCTGATAGATCTCGCCTCGAAAGAACGGCACGCTGCTGAGCTCGACCCGCTCGGGCAGGCGCTGGATCTCCGGCTGCACACCCGTGGCGCAACCCGCCAGGCTCAGGACACAGGCGCTGGCCAGCAACGCCGTTCGAATTCGAGGAAATACCCGCACCATCTTCGCTCTCTTGATCAGACGCCGGCCTGACAGTCTTCCGGCTGGGGGCCTGATCATAGGGCCCTCTGGCTCGGTGGTATAGCGTTAGGTCGCAGTTAATTGCCGGCGATAGAGCGAAGCAGTCGATCACTCTCGACTATTGGTCAATTGTTTGAAACACGGCAGCGACTAGACTGTCCATTGCAAAGAGTGTGTGCCCTAGACAGGGCAAAGAGGAGGCACGTATGAGCCTGACAACGACGATTTTCCTACTGATCTGTGGCTGGCTGGCCGTTGCCGGCGCCATGCTCTGGGGGGTGTTGCGGATCACCCGCCGGCATCACCACCCTCTCCCACCGCCAACCCCGGCAAAAGTCAGCAAACCGGCGCCACGTCCCGCGACCGCGCACTGAGTCATCCACCCGGCAAAAAAAAGCCGCCTGCATTCTTTCGAAGGCAGGCGGCCAAATGTCACGCAATCAATCAGGCATCGAGTTCACGCTTCTGCCGCGCCCGTCGCGCCAGCATGTTCAGGCTCTCGATCGCCGCCGAGAACGCCATCGCCGCATACACATAACCTTTTGGCACGTGGGCACCGAAGCCTTCGGCGATCAGGGTCATGCCGATCATGATCAGGAAGCCCAGGGCCAGCATCACCACGGTCGGGTTGTCGTTGATGAACTTGGCCAGCGGCTCGGCGGCCAGCAACATCACCAGGACCGAGACCACCACCGCGATGATCATGATCGGCAAATGCTCGGTCATGCCAACGGCGGTAATGATGCTGTCGATGGAAAACACCATGTCCAGCAGCAGGATCTGGCCGATCGCAGCGGCAAAGCCGATGGACACACCCGCAGTGGCCTTATCGTCGTGCTGGGCCTGCGGGTCCATGCTGTGATGGATCTCGGTCGTGGCCTTCCACAACAGGAACAAGCCACCCGCGATCAGGATCATGTCCTTCCAGGAGAACACCTGGCCAAACACGTCGATCACCGGCTCGGTCAACTGCACGATAAAGGCGATGGTGCTGAGCAACGCCAGACGCAGGATCAGGGCCATGCCGATCCCGATGCGTCGCGCCTTGGCTCGATGCTGCTCGGGCAATTTGTTGGTCAGGATCGAGATAAAGATCAGGTTATCGATACCAAGCACGATTTCCATCACCACCAGGGTGGCCAGGGCGACCCAGGCGGTGGGGCTGGCGGCGAGTTGTAAAAGGTATTCCATGGGCAATCCTGGCTCTGTGGTACGAAAGGGTTAGATTTCCTGCGACGACGGCTCTTTATTCTTGCCGTCGTCAGCGGGTTTTTCCTGTTTGCTGATCAAGCCACCGGTGGCGTCGCTGATGGCTTGCTCGGCCGCCTTGTGGGTGTCGTCAATCGCTTGCTTGGCCGATTCGGCAGCCTTGCCCATCAATTGCTGGGCGCTTTTTTCTGCTTGATCGCAGCCAGCCAGGCCCACTAATGCCAGCGCCAGCAAGGCTGCGGCGCCGATGTTTTGAATTTTCATGGTGTTTCCCTCGATAGAACAGACGGGCCCAACCGGCAGGCCGTCGATAGCGGGGGATTCTAAAGAGCTGGATACTTCAGGAAAATTCGTATTTTTTGCAGTTATAATTCGGTTTTTACGAAGTGAGATCGCCATGCTCAATTATCGTCAACTGCATTACTTCTGGGTCGTGGCCAAAACCGGCAGCATCGTGCGCGCCTGCGAGCAGCTCAACCTCACCCCGCAAACCATCAGCGGTCAGATTAGCCTGCTGGAGCAAACCTATGGCATCGAGTTGTTTCGCCGGGTCGGACGTCAGCTGGAACTCACCGAAGCCGGGCGCCAGACCCTGCCTTATGCCGAACAGATGTTTCAGTTGGGGGGCGAACTGGAAGCCATGCTCCGCGCCCAGCCCAATGAGCAGCAGATCCAGTTTCGGGTGGGGGTGGCCGATGTGGTGCCCAAATCCATCGTCTACCGGCTGATCGCGCCCACCATGGAGTTGAGTGAGCCGATCCGCATCACCTGCCGCGAAGACAAACTCGAACGGCTGCTGGCCGACCTGGCCATCCAGCGTCTGGACCTGGTGATTTCCGACAGTCCGATGCCGTCGCACCTCGACATCAAGGGCTACAGCCAGAAGCTGGGTGAATGCGGCATCAGTTTTTTCGCCACGGCCAACCTGGCCCAGGCCTACGGCCAGGATTTCCCCCACAGCCTGCACGGCGCACCCATGTTGATACCGGGGCAGGAAACCGTGGTCCGCAGCCGCTTGCTGCGCTGGTTCGCCGAACAGCAGATTCAGCCGCGGATCATTGGCGAGTTCGACGACAGCGCGCTGATGCAGGCCTTCGGTCAATCCGGCAGCGGGATTTTCATCGCCCCCAGCGTGATTGCCGATGAAGTGAAGCGCCAATACGGCGTGGAGCTGATCGGCCAGACCGATGCAGTGACCGAGTCCTTCTATGCCATTTCAGTGGAGCGCAAGGTCAAGCACCCCGGCATCGTCGCGATTACCGAGGGTGCGCGCCGCGAGCTGTTCACCGCCCTGCCCGCCTGAGGTTTCAGGCGCAGGCGCTGCGCGGCTTGGCGCCCATCAGCAGCAAGGCCAGGACAATCGACACCAGGATGAATCCGGCAGCGGCGAATCCCAGGCTGCCCAGGCCCAGGGTGTCGATCACTCGGCCACCGACCATGGCTCCCAGGCCGATCCCGAGGTTGGCCCCGGCGATGTTCAGGGACGCGGCAAAGGCCGGCGCTTCAGGTGCGGCCTTCATCAGCCGCACATGGCTGACCAGAAACAACGCCGCCTGGGTCACGCCCCAGATACCCATGGCCGCCGCCAGCCCCAATGTCGAATGGATAGCCGGCACCAGGGCCACCATGCCGCCGATCATAAAGGCGCAGAACACCATCGACGCCATCAGCGGATGCCGGTCCACTGCCCGTCCGCCCAGGGAATTGCCGATCAATCCGACCGCACCAAAGCCCATCAGGCACCAGCCCACCACGGTGCCGTTGAACCCGGCCAGGCGCTCAAGGATGTCGGCGAGGTAGGTGTAAGCGGTGAACATACCGCTGAACACCAGGATCGACAGCAGCACATGCCCCTGCATCAGCGGGCTGCGCAGGATCTTGAATTGCGAACCCAGGCTGACCTGCTGCTTATGCAGCTCGGTCTTCGGCAGGTAGATAAACAGCAGCAAGGCCTTGGCGAACGCCACCACCGCCAGGATCGCAAAGGCGCTGCGCCAGCCGAAGGCATCGGAAATCAGGGTCCCCACCGGAATCCCGAAAACCGTGGCACACACAATACCGAAGCCGATTTTAGCGATGGCGCGCCCGGCGTAGTCCGGGCCGACAATGCCGACCGCAGTTTCACTGGCCAGGGCCCAGAACACCGGCAACCCCAACGCCGGGATCAACCGGGCCACAGCCATGACCCCGATATTCGGCGCCAGCGCCGCCAGGGTATTGGCCAGGCCGAACATCACCAGTACCGTCACAAACAGGCGCTTGCGTTCGAAACGGGCGAAATAGGCGGTGAGAAACGGCCCGAATGCGGCCACGGTGAAGGCGAACAGCGTCACCAGCAGGCCGGCCTGGGGCACGCTGACCTCAAGATCCCGGGCGATCGACGGCAGCAGACCGACGATGATGAATTCCGTGGTCAGCACGGTAAAACCCGCAGCCGACAACAGCAGGATGGGCAACAGCATGAATAACTCCAGAAACGACAACGCCAGCGCCAGCCCGAGGGCCCACTGAGGGGATATGAAAAAAGGATGGCGAATGTTAACAGAATGTTTGAGCCGCCGCTGAAGCGCGGGCTGTGCGGCAGATCGTCATACACCTCCGGGGAACCACCGGCGCTGTGATAAAGTCCGCCCCCCTAAAAAACCCGGCACGGTCATCGTCTACCCTCGGTGATTCAGCGCAAAGCGTTGCTGCCGCGTACGGTGGGCAATCCTTGAGACAGTCTGCCGCGTCTATTACTGTCGCCCCATCCAATACCTCAAAAAAAACAGAGATACCGTTATGACTGCTTCGCCCCCTTCGCTTCTGCAAAAACTCAAGGGCATCAGCCTGGTCACGCAGATCATTATCGGCTTGCTCGCCGGGATCGCCCTGGCGCTGTTGCTGCCCGAAGTGGCCAAGTCCACCGCTTTTATCGGCAAGGTGTTTGTCGCTGCGCTCAAGGCCGTGGCGCCGATCCTGGTGTTCGTGCTGGTGATGGCCTCCATCGCCAACCACAAACATGGGCAGCAAACCCATATCCGGCCGATCCTGGTGCTGTACCTGCTGGGCACCTTCGCCGCGGCCGTGGTCGCGGTGATCGCCAGCAGCCTGTTCCCGTCGGCGCTGGTGCTGTCCACCCACGACGTCGCCATCAGCGCCCCCGGTGGCATCGCCGAAGTCCTGCAAAGCCTGTTGCTGAGCGTGGTCGAGAACCCGGTCAGCGCGCTGATGAATGCCAACTTCATCGGCATCCTGGCCTGGGCCATCGGCATGGGCGTCGCCATTCGCCATGCCGGTGAGACCACCCGCACTGTGCTGGGCGACCTGTCCAACGGCGTGACCCTGATCGTGCAGGTGGTGATCCGCTTCGCCCCGCTGGGGATTTTCGGCCTGGTGGCCTCGACCCTGGCCACCTCCGGCTTCGGTGCGCTGCTGGGCTATCTGCACCTGCTGGCGGTGCTGATCGGCTGCATGCTGTTTGTGGCTCTGGTCATGAACCCGGCCATTGTCTACTGGAAAATCCGCCGCAACCCCTTCCCGCTGGTGCTGATGTGCCTGCGCGAAAGCGGGATTACCGCGTTTTTCACCCGCAGTTCGGCGGCCAACATTCCGGTCAACCTGGAACTGAGCAAGCGCCTGGGCCTGCATGAAGACACCTATTCGGTATCGATCCCCCTGGGCGCCACCATCAACATGGCCGGCGCGGCGATCACCATCACCGTGCTGACCCTGGCGGCGGTGCACACCCTGGGCATCAGCGTCGACCTGCCGACTGCGGTGCTGCTCAGTGTGGTCGCGGCGATCTGTGCCTGCGGCGCCTCGGGCGTGGCCGGTGGCTCGCTGTTGCTGATTCCCCTGGCGTGCAGCCTGTTCGGCATCCCCAGCGAGATCGCGATGCAGGTGGTGGCGGTCGGCTTCATCATCGGCGTGCTTCAGGACTCGGCGGAAACCGCCCTCAACTCCTCCACCGACGTGCTGTTCACCGCAGCCGCCTGCATGGCCCAGGACGATCCGGTCCAACCGACAGCCTGAGCGACACAGCCTTCGATGCGGCCCTGAACGCCGCGCACAAAAAAGCCCGGCAAGGCTCACACCTTGCCGGGCTTTTTGCAGCGTGGGGCTTAGAAAGCGCCCATGTAATCGCGCTTGCCGACTTCAACACCGTTGTGACGCAGCAAGGCGTAGGCGGTGGTGACGTGGAAGAAGAACTGCGGCAGGCCGTAGGTCAGCAGGTAGGACTGGCCGCTGAAGCGCTTCTCTTTTGGCGTGCCTGGGCGGGTGACGATTTCGATGCCTTCCTTGCCATCGATCTGCGCGGGCTGGATCCCGTCGATAAAGGCCAGGACCTTGGCGATCAGGGCTTGCAGGTCGGCGAAGGTGACTTCGCTATCGTCGTACTTGGGCAGTTCGACCTCGGCCAGGCGGGCGCTGACGCCTTTGGCGAAGTCCACGGCGATCTGCACCTGGCGTACCAGGGGGAACATGTCCGGGTACAGGCGGGCCTGCAGGAAGGCATTGGGGTCGATGTTCTTCGCCGTGGCATGGGCTTCGGCCTTGTTCAGCACATCGCTCAGGGCAGTGAGCATTTGCTTGAAGACAGGAACGGAGGCGGCGTACAGGGAAATAGTCATGACAGTCTCGACATGGGTGGCAGAAATACAGCGTGGCGCGATTATAGACATCCTTGCGCTCGGCGGGCGGCTTGTCTTTTCTTGCGCAAGGATTAGGCTAGTCGCCTTCCATAGCATAGGGAAAGCGCGATGAGCACTGAGCAAGAGACCTCCGTTGATGAACTGCGGCTCAACAGTACGGAAATCCGTATTCTTGGCTCCTTGATCGAAAAACAGGCCACCAGCCCGGAAACCTATCCCCTGACCCTCAATGCCCTGGTGCTTGCCTGCAACCAGAAAACCAGCCGTGAACCGGTGATGAACCTGAGCCAGGGCCAGGTCGGGCAAAGCCTGCGTGCGCTTGAAGGCCGAGGTTTTACCCGACTGGTGATGGGCAGCCGCGCCGATCGCTGGGAGCATCGCGTGGACAAGGCCCTGGAGCTGGTGCCGGCCCAGGTGGTGCTGAGCGGCCTGTTGTTTCTGCGTGGCCCGCAAACCGTCAACGAGCTGCTGACCCGCAGCGGGCGCATGCATGATTTCGAAGACGCCGAGCAGGTGGTGCATCAGCTGGAACGCCTGATTGCCCGTGGCCTGGCACTGCTGATTCCGCGCCAGGCGGGACAACGCGAAGACCGCTATATGCACGCCCTGGGGGATCCGGCGGATATCGAGGCGATTCTGGCCGCACGCCAGAATCCGGTTGAGCGCAGCAGCGGCAGCGGTGTATCCGCCGAACGCATCGAAGAACTCGAAGCCCGCATCGCCGCCCTCGAAGAGCGCCTGGCAAAACTCGAAGGCTGACACCTTCTCCCCGGCCGCGGCTACACACTGTAGCCGCGGCCGAAGTCTGCGCTGGCCCTATCGGCTCTTCCCTTTACCTGACCTTCTACCCCCGCGCAAATGCCACCGCTTGCTGGAATTGCGCTTCGCTCGGGCGGACGCCGGTGTACAGCACAAATTGCTCCAGAGCCTGGATCGCAATCACTTCCAGGCCGGTGATCACTTGCTTGCCTTCGGCCCGACCGCGCAGGATCAACGGGGTTTCCGCTGGGATCGCCACCACATCGAACACTGTCTGTGCCTCGGTGATCGCTTCGGCCGGGAACGCCAGCTGGTCGGCTTCGGCACCCCCAGCCATGCCGATCGGCGTGACGTTGATCAGCATCTGCGCCCGCACATCACCCAGCTCGGCCTGCCACTGATAACCCAGGGAGTCCGCCAGCGCGCGCCCGGCGCTCTGGTTGCGCGCAACGATAATGCCGTTGCTGTAGCCACCATCGCGCAAGGCGCTGGCCACGGCCTTGGCCATGCCGCCGCTGCCACGCAGGACAAAACTCGAGGCCTGGAGCACCTGGTGCGCGGCCAGCAATTGGGCAATGGCGATGTAGTCGGTGTTGTAGGCCTTGAGGTGGCCATTGGTGTTGACGATGGTGTTGATCGAGGCGATGGCCTTAGCCGACGCGTCCAGCTCATCCACCAGCTCGATACTGGCCTCCTTGAACGGCATCGACACGCCGCAACCGCGAATTCCCAGGGCCCGGATCCCGCCAATGGCGCCGGGCAGATCCTGGCTGCTGAAGGCCTTGTAGTAAAAATTCAGGCCCAACTGTTCATACAGATGGTTATGAAAGCGCAGGCCGAAGTTCCCCGGACGCCCTGACAATGACATGCACAACTGAGTGTCTTTGTTGGGGTTCATTTGCATGTGAATCTCCTCGCAAGGCACTTTCGGATAGACGGATTAACCCGCCGCACGACTTGTGCCTGATCATATCGACGCCAAGTTTGAAGGTGGCATTACCGCCCAGGGATGACGGTAAAGAAGCCGGTACAGACCTTACACAATATTTACTCAGCGGCTGTGCAGTTTTTGCCAAAACCGCTGTCTTAGAAGTATCCCCGCGACAGTCCTTGAGTCTATTGCAGACCACAAGCCCGGGGTTGAACCGAGGAACTACCATGATTTCCAGAATCCCCAAGATAGCCTTGCTCATTGGTGCACTCGCTGTCGCTGGCCAAGCCTCCGCCCATGGCGGCAATTGGGCCGGGCCGGCCGTGTTGGGTGCTGTCGTAGGTGCTGCGGTAATGGGCTCCGTCATGTCCAACCAGGAACGTCCGGTGTACGTGCAACAGCAACCGGTGTACGTACAACCACAGCCGGTGTATGCCGCACCGCCTCCGGTCTACTACCAGCCGCAACCGGTGTATGTCGAAGCAGCGCCGGTCTACTACCGCCCGGCACCGGTGTACTACGGCCCGCCCCGTGGCTACTACGGCCCGCCTCGCCACTACTACGGCCCTGGCCGCTGGTAAGCAGCCCGCTCCACCCTGACAGGCCCCGCCCTCAAAGCGGGGCTTGTTGCATTTTGCCATCATCCAAATGTCTGAATATCCCAATCCCAGGTCGCTGACGGAACAGTAATTGCCTGTAAATCCGGCAATAGTAAGGCCGTCACCGCGCACCCATCGTGCATACGACGGTCATATATCTGTCATGCCAGGTCCGCAAGATCGGATCTGTCCATGCCAACAGGCTCATAAAAACAAGGACGAACCCTATGCCCACGCAAAACCCGCACCGCATCGCCGGCCTCTGTACCTCAAGCAAGGTCTACAGTGCGCTGACCGAACTCAAACACCTGGAGGGCCATCGCAGCGCCAAGTTTCTTTCGCTGCTGGCAGAAAACCTGGTGCGCAAAGGCCTGCTCAACGATCAGGAAGTGCTGAACATGCTCGACCAGGTGGTGGACTGAAACCACGCGCCGGACCACAACCGCCGTCGTTGCCATCAATGTCGACTATCGAGCGTGGTGATTTTTCGTAACACCCTGAGCTTTGTAAGGTAGCCCCACTGATTGATGGAGGCACTTATGCACAAGGTTCAGATCATGTCCGTTATCGGCAGCGCCGTTCCCGCACCGCTCAGAGAGCTAGGATTGCTCGCCTGTTGGTACCTGGTACGGGACGGCGAACCGATCAGCGGCCCGCTTACCTCGCTTCCCGCCGCGCAGGCACTGTCGCTGAAGTTCGAACAGCCGATGCTGGTCGCTTAAGGCAACTGCACCCGCGGCCGGGTTTCGACGAACAACGCCCAACTCGACATGAACAACGCCGCGATCAGCGGACCGATGACAAAACCGTTGAGCCCGAAGATCGCCAGGCCACCCAGGGTCGAGATCAGGATCAGGTAATCCGGCATCTTGGTGTCCTTGCCCACCAGGATCGGGCGCAGCACGTTGTCCACCAGGCCGATCACGAATACCCCGAACAACCCGAGCACCACCCCTTGCCAGATCGCCCCGCTGAGCAGGAAGTACGCGGCCACCGGGGCCCAGACGATCCCCGCGCCCACCGCCGGCAACAACGACAGAAAAGCCATCAGTACCGCCCAGAGCAAGGCGCTGGGGATGTCGAGAAACCAGAAAATCACCCCACCCAGCGCCCCCTGGGTCACCGCCACCAGCACGTTGCCTTTGACGGTGGCGCGCACCACTCGGTTGAATTTGAGTTGCAGGCGGCGCTTCTGATGTTCCGCCAGGGGCACCGCCGTGCGGATCTTGCGCACCAGTTCGGCGCCATCGCGCAGAAAGAAGAACAGCAGGTAGAGCATGATGAAGAAGCTCACCACAAACTCGAACGTGCCCTGGCCGAAGCTGAACGCCTGGCTGGCCAGGTACTGGCTGCCCTGCATCGAACTCTTGACGATTTTCTCGCGCAGGCCGTCGAGCTCGCCCATGCCGAAGCGGTCCAGCAGGTGCTGGAAATACGGCGGCAACGCGTGCTTGAACTGCGCCAGGTAGCCGGCGATGTCCAGGTGCCCGCTCTCGATGTTCTTGTAGACGTTGGTGCCTTCCTGCACCAGCAGCACGCTGGTGATGATCACCGGCAGGATCGCGATCACCAGGCAGATGCCCAGGGTGCACAGTGAAGTCAGGTTGCGTGGCCAGCCGAACTTCAATTGCAGCCGGCGTTGCAGCGGGGCGAAGACGATGCCGAGGATCACCGCCCAGAACACCGCTCCGTAGAACGGCAGGAGGATCCAGATGAAAGCGACCGTCACCAGTACCAGGAGTACCAGCAGGCTTTTGTTTTGCAGGTTGGTTTGATTCATATCCGATCCAGTTCGATAAGCCGCAGGACGCTGACGGGCGTCCAGAGGCTTAGTCAACCGCTGTGCGTCCAAGTGCCATCTTTTGTGCATTGAGCATAGATCCAGATCAATAAACCCCGGAGCGCACTGCTTTACCCTCGCGACCTTTTGCGACCGACAGCCCCATGACGCTCCTCGCCCGACCCGAACTGCTCGCCCCCGCCGGCACCCTGAAAAACATGCGCTATGCCTTTGCCTACGGCGCCGACGCGGTCTACGCCGGGCAGCCGCGCTACAGCCTGCGGGTGCGCAACAACGAATTCGACCACGCCAACCTGGCCCTCGGCATCCAGGAAGCCCAGGCCCAGGGCAAGCGTTTCTACGTGGTGGTCAACATCGCCCCGCACAACGCCAAGCTCAAGACCTTCCTCAAGGACCTGGAGCCGGTGATCGCCATGGGCCCGGATGCGCTGATCATGTCCGACCCGGGCCTGATCATGCTGGTGCAGCGGCACTTCCCGCAGATGCCGATCCACCTCTCGGTACAGGCCAACACGGTGAACTGGGCCAGCGTCGAGTTCTGGCAAGAACAGGGCCTGAGCCGAATCATCCTGTCCCGCGAGTTGTCGCTGGAAGAGATCGCCGAGATCCGCCAGCAGGTGCCGGGCATGGAGCTGGAGGTGTTTGTCCACGGCGCGCTGTGCATGGCCTATTCCGGGCGCTGCCTGCTGTCGGGCTACATGAACAAGCGCGATGCCAACCAGGGCAGTTGCACCAACGCCTGCCGCTGGAAATACAAGGCCCAGGAGGCCACCGAGAATGCCGCCGGCGATATTGTCCAGCTGTTCGAACCGAACGCCGAGCCGACCCTGGGCCTGGGGGCGCCCACCGACCAGGTGTTCCTGTTGCAGGAGGCCAACCGCCCGGACGAACTGATGCCGGCATTCGAAGACGAACACGGCACCTACATCATGAACGCCAAGGACCTGCGCGCGGTGCAGCACGTCGGGCGCCTGACCCAGATGGGCGTGCATTCGCTGAAGATCGAGGGGCGCACCAAGTCGCACTTCTATTGCGCACGCACCACCCAGGTCTATCGCCGGGCCATCGATGACGCGGCGGCCGGACGCGAGTTCGACCGCAGCCTGATGAACGACCTCGAATCCCTGGCCCAGCGCGGCTACACCGAAGGTTTCCTGCGGCGCCATGTGCACGATGAGTACCAGAACTACCAGAACGGCAGCTCAGTTTCGGAGCGCCAGCAGTTCGTCGGCGAACTGACCGGCGAACGCCGCGACCGGCTGGCCGAGGTCAAGGTGAAAAACCGCTTTGCCCTGGGCGACCACATGGAACTGATGACCCCCAAGGGCAACTTCCACTTCGACTTGCATCAACTGCAAAACGCCAAGGGCGAAGCCATCGAGGTCGCCCCGGGTGACGGCCACACCGTGTACCTGCCGATTCCCGACCAGGTCGACCTGCGCTACAGCCTGCTGATGCGCGATATCACTGTCTAAACAGAACCGTAGCCGCCAGTAGGCGCTGACGAGCCCGCGAGGCTGCGCGCAGCGGCTACAGGACAGTTGAGGGTTAGCCTCAGATTCGGAACTGCCCCACCAACTTGCCCAAACGCTGGCCCAGGTCCGCCAGGCTGCGGGAGGTCTGGGCGCCGAGTTGGGTTTCGTCGGCGACGCTGTCCACCGCCACGGCAATCTGATGCACGCTGCGGTTGATCTCTTCGGCGACCGCAGTCTGTTCTTCGGCGGCACTGGCAATCTGAGCGTTCATCGAATTGATGGTGCCGATCAACTGCGCCATGGTGTCCAGCGACGCACCCGCCTCGTTGGCCTGGGCCGAGGTGCCATCGCCGGCATCGCTGGAACGGCGCATGGCTTCCACTGCCGTCCGCGTGCCCTGCTGCAGACGGTCGATCATGCCCTGGATCTCCTGGGTGCTCTGCTGGGTACGACTGGCCAGCGCCCGCACCTCGTCCGCCACCACCGCAAAACCACGCCCGGCCTCCCCGGCACGTGCCGCTTCAATGGCCGCGTTCAACGCCAGGAGGTTGGTCTGCTCGGCAATCGAGCGGATCACGTCCAGCACGCTGACAATCGATGCCACGTCCTTCTGCAAACTGTCGAGGGAAGTACCGCTGCTACGGATATCGCTGACCAGCGCATGGATCTGGGCGATGCTGCCATCCACCACGCGCTTGGCGGCCTGGCCTTCGGCGTCGGTCTGTTGCGCGGCCACCGCCGCCCCCTGGGCACTGCGCGCCACTTCATGGGCGGCCGAGGACATCTCATTGATCGCGGTCGCCACCTGATCGGTCTCGTGGCGCTGACGCTCCATCGCCTGTTCCGAACGCTGGGCCTGATCGGAAACCTGGGTCACCAGGCCGGTCAACTGACTGGTCATCTCGGTGATCTGCCGCACCAGGCCATGGATCTTGTCGACAAAGCGGTTGAACGACCCGGCCAGATCACCCAGCTCGTCCTGGCTGGTAATCGCCAGGCGCTTGGTCAGGTCGCCATCGCCGGCGGCGATATCGTCGAGGCTGACCTTCATCAGTTGCAACGGACGCAGCATGGTGTTGGCCACCAGCAGGCCCAGCGCCGCGATCACCAGCAGCACTACCACGGCAATCCCGACAATGCTCAGGACCATGCCTTCCATGCGCTGGTTGATGCTGGCCTCGACCGCCGCCACCTGGGCATCGATACCGTCTAGGTTGACCGAGGTGCCGAGCACCATGTCCCACTTGGGCAGGTATTCGGTGTAGCCGAGCTTGGGCACCAGCACATCGCTGCCCGGCTGGGTCGAGCTGTACTGCACGTAGTGGCTGCCGTCCTTGCCGACCCGCACCAGCTCGCGGTTGACGTACACGCCATTGGGGTCGCGGTTGTCCTTGAAGCTCTTGCCGACGCCGTCCGGGCTGTTGCCCTTGAACAGGCGCACGGTCTCGGAGTCGTAGCCGAAGAAGTAGCCATCCTTGCCGTACGTGATGTTCGACAGCAGCTTGACCACCTCGGCCCGCGCCGCCTGATCGCCGTTGGCTGCAGCGTCATACAACGGCTTGACGGTGTTGAGCGCCACCTCCACGTAACTCTGCAAGGTGGCCTTGGCCTCGCCCAGCAGGCGCTGGCGGGTCTCTTCGACCTCTTTGCTGGCCTGCTGCTTGAGCATGAATACCGTGGTCAGGCTGATCACCAGCGCAAACAGCAACACCGGGAGTACCGCGAGGGACAGGACTTTGGCCTTCAAGCTTAGGCGCATAGGTATTCACTCTTGATTTTATTGGCGTGGTTAAGCCGTTAACGGCACGCCGGATCAAAAGTTGAGCCCCCGCGGGCCTGTGCGCGGGGGCAAAAGCAGGCCACGAGCAGCCCGGCAACGCCGGGCCATCGGCTCAGTGGTTCAGAGCACCATTGCCGCCACCCAACCGAACGCCAGCAACGGCAGGTTGTAGTGGAGGAAGGTCGGAACCACGGTGTCCCAGATATGGTGATGCTGGCCGTCGATATTGAGGCCGGAGGTCGGCCCCAGCGTCGAGTCCGAGGCCGGCGAACCGGCGTCGCCCAGGGCCCCGGCCGTGCCGACGATGCAGACGATGGCCAGGGGACTGAAGCCCAGTTGCACACAGAGCGGGACAAAGATCGCGGCCAGGATCGGCACCGTGGAAAACGACGAGCCGATGCCCATGGTCACCAGCAGCCCCACCAGCAGCATCAACAGCGCACCCACGCCCTTGCTGTGGCCGATCCAGCTGGCCGAGGTTTCCACCAGGGTCTTGACCTCGCCGGTGGCCTTCATCACCTCGGCAAAACCCGAGGCGGCAATCATGATGAAGCCGATCATGGCCATCATCTTCATGCCTTCGGTAAACAGGTCGTCGGTTTCGCGCCAGCGCACGATGCCCGACACCGAGAAGATCAGAAAACCGGCCAAAGCCCCGATAATCATCGAGTCCAGCAGCAACTGCACCACAAACGCCACCACGATGGCCAAGCCTGCCACCAGCAAGGTGCGCGGGTTGTATTGCACCGTCACCTGCTCGACTTTCTCGATCTTTTCCAGGTCATACACGCGCTTTTTGCGGTAGCTGACAAAGGCCATCAACAAGCCGAAAACCATGCCCAGGGCTGGGATGCCCATGGCGTGGGTGACGTTGATCTGGCTGATGTCGACCCCGCTGCGGGCGACGTTGGCCAAGAGGATTTCATTGAGGAAGATGTTGCCGAAACCCACCGGCAAAAACATATAGGGGGTGATCAGGCCGAAGGTGATGACGCAGGCGATCAGCCGGCGGTCCAGTTGCAGCTTGGTCAGCACATATAACAGTGGCGGTACCAGCAGCGGGATAAAGGCAATGTGGATCGGCAGGATGTTCTGCGAAGCGATCGCCACCACCCACAGCAGGCCGATCAGCAGCCATTTGACCTGGCCGCCGCCGTGGGCGTCCTGGCGGTCCACCAGCAGCAGGATCTTGTCTGCCAGGGCGTGGGCCAGGCCGGACTTGGCAATCGCCACCGCAAACGCGCCGAGCAAGGCATAGGACAACGCCACGGTCGCACCACCACCCAAGCCGCTGTTGAACGCCTTGAGCGTGGCCTCGATCCCAAGGCCGCCGGTGAGTCCACCCACCAACGCGCCAATGATCAGGGCGATCACCACATGCACGCGGGACAGGCTGAGCACCAGCATGACGCCGACCGCGGCAATTACTGCATTAATCATCGTTACCTCATTACTGCGCCGCTGAAAATGGCGCAAAAGCATGTGACCGACCAGAAGGCAGGGGGCTGCCGACATCGAATGGAAAGAGGGTCTTATTAGAGGGCGCGCACTGTGCAGCAGCGGGCGCGGCTTGTCAAAACCCGGGGCGGAGAAAGCGCTTCCTCGCCAGTGGTGGAGCAGCAGGTTCGGGCTGCGTTTGGATGCTGGCCCTGTTTCAACTGGAATAAGTGGGTGTCGGTACGGGCCAGAGTCCGAACGCGGCCCGAGCCTGCGGCAGTGGCTACAGGTGGAGGTGGGGGGTTATTTCGAACAAGCGTTTAAAGAATCGGTTTCGGCGGCCGTTACAGTGCAAAGTCTCAGATATTTATCGAATAAGGACGCCCCATGTCGCTTAGACAACTTTCCATCCAATGGAAAATCACCCTGCTGGCCGGACTCTGCCTGCTGGGTATCGTCACCTTGCTGGTGGGCCTCTCGCTCTATCGCATGGAGCACAACTCCGAGCTGGTGAAGGCCTCCAGCATGGACATGCTCAATGAAGCCGCCCAGGCGCGGATCGAGGCTCAGGGCGAGGTGCAGGCGCTGGGGATTCGCCAACAATTCATGGACGCCTATCAATACGGCCATGGTTTTTCACGCCAGGTGCTGTTCCTGCGGGAGCAGGCCGAGAAGCGCTTTCTCGACGCCTTCGACCTGCGTGAAGACCTGACCCGCCAGGTCAAGTCGGCACTGCAGGCCAACCCGCAGTTGCTCGGCCTGTCCCTGGTGTTCGAAGCCAACGCACTGGACGGCAAGGACTCACTCTTCACCGGCCAGGAAGAATTGGGCAGCAACGACAAGGGCCGTTTTGCCCTGTACTGGTCCCAGCCCACGCCCGGCAAGCTGACCTCGATGTCGCTGCCTGAAAGCGACATGAGCGACACCCGCAGCGGCCCCAGCGGCGAGCCGGCCAACGCCTGGTTCACCTGCCCGCGCAGCACCCTCAAGCCCTGCGTGATCGAACCCTACTTCTACGCAATCGACGGCCAGCAGGTGCTGATGACCAGCATCGTCTTCCCACTGATGGTCGAGGGCAAAGTCATCGCCTCGCTATCGGTGGACATCAACCTCAACAGCCTGCAGGCCACCAGCCAACAGGCGAGCAAGAAACTCTACGACGGCCAGACCAACGTCAGCATCATCAGCCCGGTCGGGCTGCTGGCGGCCTACAGCCCGGACGCCAGCAAGCTGAGCCAGCGCCTGGACCAGGTCGACAAGGCCAGCGGCAGTCAGTTGATCAGCCTGCTGGCGAGCGGCACCCAGACCCGCAGCCTGCACAGCGACAGCGTGCTCAAAGTGCTCGCGCCCTTCTCGCCGATTCCCGACGGCAAACCCTGGGGCGTGCTGCTGGATGTACCGGAACACGTGCTGGTGGGCCCGGCCACTGCGCTGCAAGGCGAGCTCGACGAGCGCAACAGCGCCGGCACCCTGATCGAACTCAGCCTCGGCCTGCTGGCTGCGATAATCGGGCTGTTGCTGGTGTGGCTGATGGCGCGCAGCGTGACCCGGCCGATCCTTGGCGTGGCGCACATGCTGGAAGACATCGCCAGTGGCGAAGGCGACCTGACCCGGCGCCTGGCCTACGACAAGCAGGATGAACTGGGCCAGTTGGCCGGCTGGTTCAACCGTTTCCTCGACAAGTTGCAGCCGATCATCGCCGAGGTGAAACGCTCGGTGCAGGACGCTCGCGGCACCGCCGACCAGTCTGCGGCCATCGCCACCCAGACCAGCGCCGGCATGGAGCAGCAATACCGCCAGGTCGACCAGGTGGCCACCGCCTCCCATGAAATGAGCGCCACGGCCCAGGACGTGGCCCGCAGCGCCGCCCAGGCCGCCCACGCCGCGCGCGATGCCGACCAGGCTACCCGCGAAGGCCTGACGGTGATCGACCGCACCACCACCAGCATTGGCCACCTGGCGGCCGACATGAGCATCGCCATGACCCAGGTCGAAGGCCTGGCCGCCAACAGCGAAAAAATCGGTTCGGTGCTGGAAGTGATCCGTGCCATTGCCGACCAGACCAACCTGCTGGCGCTCAACGCCGCCATTGAAGCGGCCCGTGCCGGGGAAGCCGGGCGCGGTTTTGCGGTGGTCGCCGACGAAGTGCGCAACCTCGCCCGCCGCACCCAAGAGTCGGTGGAAGAAACCCGTCTGGTGATCGAGCAACTGCAAACCGGCACCCAGGAGGTGGTGGGCTCGATGAACAACAGCCACCGCCAGGCCCAGGGCAGCGTCGAGCAGGTCGGCCAGGCCGTCACCGCCCTGCGCCAGATCGGCGACGCGGTGACCGTCATCAGCGACATGAACCTGCAAATCGCCAGCGCCGCCGAAGAACAGAGCGCGGTAGCCGAAGAGATCAACAGCAACGTGGAAACCATCCGTGACGTCACCGAATCCCTGGCCGAACAGGCCAATGAATCGGCGCGGGTCAGCCAGTCGCTGAACAGCCTGGCCAACCAGCAGCAAAGCCTGATGGACCAATTCCGCGTCTGAGCCCTGTATCCCCGTAATCCCTGTAGCCGCAGCCTTGCGGCGCTCGGCAGCAGCTACAGGCTGGCTTCGTGCAGACGGGGTGCGAGGCAACTAGCGCCCAGGCAGGTGGATTTCAACGCGCAGGCCGCCCAGGGCGCTTTCCTCCAGGCTCAGGGTGCCACCCCAGGCATCGATGATGTCGCGCACGATGCCCAGGCCCAGGCCGTGGCCATCGGTCTGTTCATCCAGGCGCGTGCCGCGGCTGAACACCTGTTCGCGCTGCGCCTCGGGGATGCCCGGGCCGTCGTCGTCCACCGCCAGGCAAAAACCCCGGGGGCTTTCCCCGACACTCAAGCGGACTTCCGCATCCGCCCATTTGCAGGCGTTGTCCAGCAGATTACCCAGCAACTCCAGCAGGTCCTCACGGTCCCAGGGCAGTTGCAGCCCCGGCGCCGCCTGGTAGCTCAGGGCCAGGTGTTCGCCGTGGATCATGTTCAAGGTCGCCAGCAACCCCGGCAGTTCGCCATCGCAATCGAACAGGGCACCGGGCAAGGCATCGCCGGCCAGGCGCGCCCGGTTGAGCTCGCGGTTCAACCGCTGCTGCACCTGCTGCAACTGTTCCTGCAACACCTTGCGCACTTCGGCGTGGGCATCCAGCTTGGGGTTCGACGCCAGACTGAGCAGCACCGCCAGCGGTGTCTTCAGCGCATGCCCCAGGTTGCCCAGGGCATTGCGCGAGCGCTTGAGGCTGTCTTCGGTGTGGGCCAACAGGTGGTTGATCTGCGCCACCAGCGGTTCCAGCTCCACGGGCACCTGGTCGTCCAGCTGCGAACGCTGGCCTAGCTGCAACTGGGCGATCTGCTCCCGGGCCTTTTCCAGGGGCCGCAGGGCGCGGCGTACGGTCAGGCGTTGCAGCGTCAGGATCAGCAGCAACCCCGCCAGCCCCAGGCCCAGGCCGATCTGGCGCATGCGTTGAAAGCTCTCGCGCACCGGGGTGTAGTCCTGGGCCACGCTGATGGAGATCGACTGCCCCAGGCGCCGATAGTCCGAACGCAGCACCAGCAGTTGCTGGCCCTCCGGCCCCAGTTGCAGGTTGCCTTGCAGGCCGGCGCTTGCCAGTTGCGGCAGGTCCTGGTCCCACAACGAACGCGAGCGCCAATGGGTGTCGGCAAAGTCGATGCGAAAGTAGTGCCCGGAAAACGGCCGCTGATACGCCGGCGACAAGCGCCGCTCATCCAGCTGCAAGCCCTGGGGCCCACGTACCAGCGCCACCAGCAGGTTTTCACTGTCGTTGCGCAGGCCGGCTTCGAGGTAGCGCTGCAAGCCCACTTCGAACAGCCAGAGACTGGTCTGGGCCAGCACCAGGCCAACGATCAGCATCACGCTGATCAAGCCCAGGCTCAGGCGTCGCTGGATCGACCTCACGAAGCCTGGGCGCCAAACAGATAGCCCTGGCCGCGCCGGGTTTCGATCACCGTGCGTCCCAGCTTGCGCCGCAGGTGATTGACGTGCACTTCCAGCACATTGGAATCGCGCTCGGTCTCGCCGTCATAGAGGTGCTCGGCGAGGTGGCTTTTGGAGAGGATCTGCTGCGGGTGCAGCATGAAATAACGCAACAGGCGAAACTCGGCGGCGGTCAGCTGGATATCCAGGCCATCGCGCACCACGCATTGGCGGCTCTCATCCAGGTGCAGGCCGGCGGCCTGGAGGGTTGGCTGATTGGCCTGGCCGTGGGAACGACGCAACAGCGCCTGGACCCGCAAGTGCAGCTCTTCGGGGTGAAACGGCTTGGTCAGGTAATCGTCGGCCCCGGCCTTGAGCCCTTCAATGCGCTCGGCCCAGGAGCCGCGGGCCGTGAGGATCAGCACCGGGGTCGAAAGCCCGCCGGCGCGCCATTGGCTGAGCACCTCCAGCCCCGGCAAGCCCGGCAGGCCGAGGTCGAGGATGATCAGGTCATAGGGTTCGCTGCTGCCCTGATACACCGCATCGCGGCCATCGGCCAGCCAATCCACGGCGTAGCCCTGGCGATTGAGGCCTTCAAGCAGTTCATCGGCCAGGGACACATGGTCTTCCACCAGAAGCAGGCGCATCAGTCATCTTCCTTGTCTTTCAACAGGCGGCCGGTGGCGGCCTCCAGGTCCAGTTCGCGGACCACGCCATCGGCGGTCAGCAACTCGACTTCATAAATGTAGACGTCATGTTTTTCTTCCAGCTCGGCCTCCAGCAGCTTGGCCCCGGGGTAACGGTCCAGGGCCTGCTGCAGCAGTTGTTCGAGCGGCAGGATCACCCCTTGCTGACGCAGGCGCAGGGCTTCGTCCTGGTCCAGGTCACGGGCCAGTGCCAGCGAGCAGAACGCTGCCAGCACCAGGGCCCATCGACTGCAGCGGCGCAGATTGCACTTCATTACGTATCCTGATGATCCTTGAGTACCTGGCCACTGACGGCGTCCAATTCCAGGTCCCACTCGAGGCCCTGGGCATCGCGCAGTTCGACCTGGTAGATGTACTTGCCGTACTCCTCTTCCAGCTCGGTTTCATGGATGGTGGAGCCCGGGTGCCTGGCCAATGCGGCGGCATTGAGTTTTTCAAAGGAGACAATGGTACCAGCGTCGCGCAACCTCAGGGCTTCGTCGGGGCCCAGGTCACGGGCGTGGGCCAGGCTGGCGGTGATGCCGATCAGGCTGGCGGTCAACAGGGCAGTCAGGGTTTTCATGGAATATCTCCGTATTCGTCAGGTGTTGCCTAAGGCGCCGAAGATACCCAACTGAACTTAATTGAAACTGAATGGCCAGTATCGCCAGGGCCCAACTTTCATTCGGCCACCGCGCCACCACTCCTTATACTCACCTGCTCGCCTGCGACTGAGACCGGTATGACTGCTATCCACATCAAGTTCCCCGCCCTGACCCTCAAGGCCGGCCCGCGAGCGTTCGCACGCATCCGCGAGAGCGGCCTGCGCGCCGCCGAAGTCGGTACCCTGCCCGGCGCGGCAGGTGGGCCCAAGGCCCTGGGGATTCAAGGCCTGGACCTGGCGCTATTCGGTGACTGGCTGCCGGCGGCGCCACGGGAGCGTTCGTTGATTGGCGCCTCGGTGGGCTCCTGGCGCTTTGCCAGTGCCTGCCTGGCGGACGCCGCCGAGGGCATCCGCCGCCTGGGGCTGCTTTACAACGCCATGAGTTTTGCCAAGGGGGTGAACATGGCGCAGATCAGCCACAGCTCCCAACGCATGCTCGACGATCTGCTGGACGGCCAGGACGCCAGCATCCTCGACAACCCGCTGTATCGGCTGAACATCATGGTGGTCAAAAGCCACGGTCTGCTCGCCGACGATCATCGCGGGCGCCTGGGGCTGGGGCTGTCGTCGGTGATCGCCGACAACCTGCGCGGCCGCTCGCGCCTGGCCCGGCATTTCGAACGGCTGGTGCTGCACGATCCGCGCCTGGCGCCGCCGCTACTGGCACTCAACGACTTCCCTTCGCGCTTCGTCGCCCTGGAGCTGGGTAACCTGCGCCAGGCGCTGCTGGCCTCGGGTTCGATCCCGATGGTGATGCAGGGGGTGCGCGACCTGCCCGGCGCCGGCGCAGGTACGTTCCGCGACGGCGGCCTGCTGGATTACCACCTCGACCTGCCCTACAGCGGCGACGATATCGTGCTCTACCCCCACTTCACCGACCGGGTGATCCCCGGCTGGTTCGACAAAACCCTACCCTGGCGCCGGGCAAGCACCGAGCGCCTGCAAGATGTGCTGCTGCTGGCGCCGTCGCGGCAGTACCTGGAGCGCCTACCCTACGGCAAACTGCCGGACCGCAGCGACTTCAAGCGCTTCATGGGCGATGACGCCGGGCGCCAGAAGTACTGGCGCAGCGCGATGGACGAAAGCCGGCGCCTGGGGGACGAGTTTCTCGACCTGGCCGCCAGCGGCCGCCTCGGGGAAAACCTGCTGACCCTTTAGTCAGGGTTTTCCCGCAGCGCCAAAGCCAAGCTGTTAAACTCGCCGCCTGCCCCAACCGCCCCCCGGCGATAGCCACCTGCCAGAGCTGACCGATACTGTGGAAATCTTCAAAGAATTTACCTTCGAATCCGCCCACCGCCTGCCCCACGTACCCGAGGGCCACAAATGCGGGCGCCTGCACGGGCACTCGTTCAAGGTGGCGATCCACCTCAGCGGCGACCTCGATCCGCACACCGGCTGGATTCGTGATTTCTCGGAAATCAAGGCCATCTTCAAGCCGCTCTACGAGCGTCTGGACCACAACTACCTGAACGACATCCCCGGTCTGGAAAACCCCACCAGCGAAGTCCTGGCCAAGTGGATCTGGAACGAACTCAAACCCCTGCTGCCGGAACTCAGTGCGATCCGCATCCACGAGACCTGCACCAGCGGCTGCATCTACCGCGGCGAGTAAGCCCGCGCAGCCGGTTCAATCGCCCTTGGCGAACAGCGGAGCAGCGCCCATGCCCCCACGCATCTACCTCGCCGGTTTCGATGTGTTTCGCCAAGACGCCATCGAACACGGCCGACACTTGAAAGACCTCTGCGCCGCCCAGGGCCTGGAGGGCCTCTACCCCTTCGACAACCAGGTGCCCGACGGCCTGACTCCCGAGGCCACGGCGCGGCTGATCTGCCAGCACAACCGGCAAATGATCCACGACTGCGACGCCGTGCTGGCCAACCTGAATGCCTTTCGCGGGCTGGAACCGGACTCCGGCACCTGCTTCGAAATCGGCATGGCCGTGGCCCTGGGCAAACCGGTGTGGGCCTATTTCGACGATGCCCCGACCTTGCGCCTGCAAGTGCCCCATGACGCCGGCGGGCATGATGCCCAGGGCTTTGTGGTGGAAGACTTCAACCTGCCGCGCAACCTGATGCTGGCCTGCACCTGGGCCGGTCACAGCCGCGATGCCGCCAGCGCCGTGATCGCCCTCGCGCACTGGTTGCGCCAGCCCGAGCACGTCCCTCTCGCGCCTTGATCGGCCGCCCCTTCAACCAGGAGATCACCATGGAAAACACCTGGCTGGCCCATGCCAAACGCCTGCAGGCCATCGCTTCCACCGGCCTGCATTTCTGCAAGGATGAATTTGATCGCGAGCGCTATCAGCAAGTCGCCGATATCGCCCACGGCATGCTCGCGCAACTGGGGGACGTGCCCCTGGAGCGCATCACCGGCCTGGTCAGCGACTTCGCCCAGCGCTACTCGACTCCCATGGTCGACGTGCGCGGTGCGCTGATCGAGAACGAGCGCATTCTGCTGGTCCGCGAGCGCAACGACGGCTGCTGGGCGCTGCCGGGCGGCTATGCCGATATCGGCCTGTCGGCGGCGGAAAACATCGCCAAGGAAATCCACGAGGAAGCCGGCCTGCACGTCTCGGTCAGCGCCCTTTACAGCCTGCGCCACAAGGCCAAGGGGCCGTTCAAGCCCGACACCCGGGACTTCTACAAGCTGTACTTCATGTGCGAGCGCGACGACCGACAAGCGCCGTTGGCCGGGGCCGAAGTCAGCGACGCGGCGTTTTTTGCCCTCGACGCCCTGCCCGAGCTGTCCCGGGGCCGCACCATAGAAAGCGACATCACGGCGGCCTTTGCCTTTCACCGTGGCGAAACCCGCGCGACCCTGTTCGATTGAACCCCGGGCCGGTGATCCACTTTGTATCACTGGCGCACTGCTTTTGTGCCTGATTGGGCAAGGCGACCAATCAATCCGGCAAAATCCGTCGATTTGGCTATAAATCCTGTGCAGGTTGCACAGTGGCACCTGTGCGTCTGTCACCGTTCGGCCGTTGGCACGCTGGCTGCAACGGGTCTGCATCCACAGACCAGACACACCAGGGGAAGGCTCATGACGCAGAACGATCCAGGCAACGACTACCCACTCAGTGAAGTGCCGATGCACGCCCGCAAAGGGCTGGCCTCCACGGCCATGGTGCTGCTGGGGTTCACCTTTTTCACCGCCACCATGTTCGCCGGGGGCAAGCTGGGGGTGGCTTTCAGCTTTGGCGAAATGCTCGGGGTGATTGTGCTGGGCAACCTGCTGCTGGGGATCTACGCCGCGGGTCTGGGTTACATCGCCTTCAAGAGCGGTCTGAATTCGGTGCTGATGGGGCGTTTCTGTTTCGGCGAAGTGGGCAGCAAACTCAGCGACCTGATCCTGGGCTTTACCCAGATCGGCTGGTACGCCTGGGGCACCGCGACCGCCGCCGTGGTGCTCGGCAAATACTTCGAGTTGAGCCAGGGCAGCGTGCTCGGCCTGATGGTGCTGTTCGGCATGGTGTTCTGCGCCACCGCCTATGTCGGCTATCGCGGGCTGGAAATCCTCTCTTACATTGCGGTGCCGGCCATGGGCCTGTTGTTGCTGCTGTCGATGTGGGTGGCCACGGTCAAGGTTGGCGGCCTGCAGGGCCTGATGGCCGTGGTGCCGAGCACCAGCCTCGACCTGTCCACCGCCATCACCCTGGTGTTCGGCACCTTTGTCAGCGGCGCGACCCAGGCCACCAACTGGACGCGCTTTTCGCGCTCGGCCAGGGTCGCGGTGCTGGCGAGCCTGATCGGCTTCTTTGTCGGCAATGGCCTGATGGTGCTGATCGGGGCCTACGGTGCCATCGTCTACCAGCAACCGGACGTGGTCGAAGTGCTTCTGCTGCAAGGCTTCGCCATGGCGGCCATGGCCATGCTGCTGTTGAATATCTGGAGCACCCAGGACAACACCATCTACAACTTCGCCGTGGCCGGCTGCAATCTGCTGCGCACCGGCCGGCGCAAGACCGTGACCCTGGTGGGCGCAGTGATCGGCACCCTGCTCGCGCTGCTGGGCATGTACGACATGCTGGTGCCGTACCTGATCCTGCTGGGCACGGTGATCCCGCCGATTGGCGGGGTGATCATGGCGGACTTCTTCTACCGCTACCGGGGCCAGTACCCGCGCCTGGCCGAGACCCGGCTACCGGCGTTCAATTGGGCCGGCCTGGGCGCCTACGCCATCGGCACGGTGACCGCGTTCAGTTCGCCCTGGGTCGCGCCCCTGGTGGGGATTGCCGCTGCCGCCCTGAGCTACATCCTGCTCAGCAGCCTGCTCGGCGCCCGCAGTAGCGCCGTGGCAGACGTCCAGGCATGAGCCTGACGGTCGACGATGTACTGGCCCTGCCCGGGCTGGAGTCCATGCGCCTGCGCGCCGGCGCGGTCGGCCTCGGCAATCCGGTGCGCTGGCCCTATGTCGCGGAGAACAGCGGGATTGCCGAGTGGGTGCTCGGGGGCGAACTGGTGTTCGTCACCGGCATCAACCACCCACGGGATCAAGCCAACCTGTTGCAATTGCTGGACGAAGCCGTCGAGCGCCAGGTCGCCGGCCTGGTGATACTGACTGGCGCGGCCTATATCCAGGCGATCCCCGAGCGCCTGCTGGCCGCCGCCGACGCCGCCGGCATGCCGCTGATCGAGCAGCCCTACTCGTTGAAAATGGTGCTGGTGACCCAGGCCATCGGCTCGGCGCTAGTCCAGGCAGAGCAGGTCGGACGCTCGCGGCATGACGTGCTGGAGCGCCTGTTGAGCGGCGAGTACCAATCCCTGGAGCTGCTGCTGCATCGCGCGCGACAGCTGAGCATGCCCATGGACGGCCAGTGGCAGGTGGCCCAGTTGCAACTGGAAGGCGGCGAGCCGCTGTTTGCCCTGGGCCATGCGGAACAGGCCGAGGCCCAACTGGCGCAGCACCGCGACCGTATCGCCCTGGGCCTGCGCCAATTCGCCCGGGAGCATCCACCGGCCCTGCCGGTGCTGGGCCGTGCCGGACAATGGAGCCTGCTGCTGCCTGCCGTCGACGCAGCGGCAGCTCAGCTCAACCGGCAACGGCTGGCGACCTGGCTGAAAAACTTCAGCCCCAGCCTGCTGCCGCTGAAACTGTTTATCGGCCTCAGCGCTGCCGCCCACCCGCCGGCGCGCCTGGCCCGGGCCCAGGATGAGGCGCTTCAGGCCCTGGGCGCCGCGCGGCGTTTCAGCGAACGGGCCGGGCTCTGCGTTTATGACGAGCTGGGAGTGCTCAAACTGCTCAGCGGCGTGCGCGACCAGGCGTTGCTCGACCAGTTTCTGCATGAACGGCTCGGCCCCTTGCTGCACCATGACCAGCACCACGGTGCGTGCCTGATGCCGACCCTGGAGGCGTGGTTCCATGAAAATGCCAACCTGGTGGCCGCGGCCCAGCGCCTGGCGGTACACCGCAATACCCTGACCCATCGTGTGCAGCGCATCGAGGCCCTGTCCGGCCTGGCGCTGGACAACCCCAATGACCGTCTGGACATCGGCGTCGCGCTGATGATCTGGCGGCTGTCAGCCTGACTGCCTGATGAACCTGAACAAGGAAACTGCCCCCATGCTTATTACCAATGCCCGTCTGCGCCACCGTGAAGGCCTGCACGCACTGCACCTGGAAAACGGCCGCATCGCCCGCATCACCCCCCAAGCCGAAGCCCAGGGCCAGCCGGCCGGGCCGGATGACCTGGACGCCGGCGGCAACCTGGTGGTGCCGCCCTTTGTCGAACCGCACATTCACCTGGACGCCACCCTGACCGCCGGCGAGCCGCGCTGGAACATGAGCGGCACGCTGTTCGAAGGCATCGAATGCTGGGGCGAACGCAAGGCCACCATCACCCAGGAAGACACCAAGACCCGGGCCAAAAAAACCATCCGCACCCTGGCCGCCCACGGTATCCAGCATGTGCGGACCCACGTCGATGTCACCGACCCGGACCTCACTGCCCTCAAGGCACTGCTGGAAGTGCGTGCCGAAACCGCGCACCTGATCGACCTGCAGATCGTCGCCTTCCCCCAGGAAGGCATCGAAAGCTACCGCAACGGCCGCGAACTGATGACCGAGGCCATCGCCCTGGGCGCCGATGTGGTGGGCGGGATTCCGCATTTCGAGTACACCCGCGACCAGGGGGTGAGTTCGGTGAAGTTCCTGATGGACCTGGCCGAACGCACCGGTTGCCTGGTGGATGTGCACTGCGACGAAACCGACGACCCGCATTCGCGCTTTCTCGAAGTGCTGGCCGAAGAAGCCCGCAGCCGTGACATGGGCTCGCGGGTCACCGCCAGCCACACCACGGCCATGGGCTCTTATGACAATGCCTATTGCGCCAAGCTGTTCCGCCTGCTCGGGCATTCCGGGATCAGCTTTGTCTCCTGCCCCACCGAGAGCATCCACCTGCAAGGACGCTTTGACAGCTTCCCGAAACGCCGCGGCGTGACCCGGGTCAACGAGTTGCTGGAGGCCGGGATGAACGTGTGCTTTGGCCAGGACTCGATCGTCGACCCCTGGTACCCCCTGGGCAACGGCAACATCCTGCGCGTACTCGAAGCCGGCCTGCACATCTGCCACATGCTCGGTTACCGCAACCTGCAAAACGCCCTCGACCTGGTCACCGACAACAGCGCCAAGGCCCTGGCCCTCGGCGAGCGCTACGGCCTCGAACCCGGGCGCCCGGCCAACCTGCTGATCCTCTCCGCCGACAGCGACTACGAAATGATCCGCAGCCAGGGCCTGCCGCTGTACTCGATCCGCCACGGCCAGGTGCTGATGCAACGGCAAATGGCCCAGGTGCAGTTGGTGGGTGAATAACCCTAGCCGCTGCCGAGAGACGAGGCTGCGCTGGGCCTAAGCCGCGCCGTGCAAACACCTGACACCCCACGGCGCCTGTCCCGGCCAGCGTCCGAAGGCGGCCCGAGCCTAGCGGCAGCGGCTACAACGGGGCTTGCACTACTGCGGTGCCGAACAGGCTGACGCGGGTCAGTTCGCCGGCGGTTTCTTCCAGCAGCAGGGGCGCGGTGCCACCGGGCATGCTGACTTCGACGCGCCCGGCCTGGACCCAGCCGACCCGCCAGGCCGCGCTGGCCACGGCGCTGGCGCTGGTACCGGAAGACGCGGTGGGGCCTTCGCCGCGCTCGAAGACCCGGGCCGCAATGCGCCCTTCACCTTCGCGCGTGGCCCATTGCAGGTTGACCCCCGCCGGGCACGGCTCGCCGCTGCCGACGGGTGGGGCGAACGCGGTGCGGGTCAGGCCCTCGAACAGCGGCGGCTCAAGCATCTGCAAGTTGCTCGGCAAGGCGCTGGCGTCCTCCACCAGGGTCACGCAGTGGGGGTTGCCGATCCGCACAAACTGGCTATGCCCCCACAACGGGTTCAACCCGACCAGCGCCGGCACCCGGCTCAGTGGCCGCCCATTGATCTGCGTGCCTTCCACCCCCTGGGCCGCCACTACCTGGGGCCCGAACTCCGGTTGCCCCAGGTCCAGCCAAAAGCCCTGGACCCCATCGACCACCGCCGGCAGCACCGCCGTCGCCACTGGCGACACCCCGCCCTGATCGTGATGCACCCGCAGCACCGTCTCGCCCGCGCCAGGCAACAGACCTTGCTGGCTCAAGGCCTGGGAAAAAATCGTCAGGCCATTGCCGCTGCGCTCGGCCAGGGTGCCGTCGGTATTGACGATCAGCACATCAAACGGCGGCGCCGCCTGAAACGGCCCCACCAGCAAACCGTCGCTGCGATGCTCCTTGGCCCCCGTCGGACGCTGGCCCGGCGCCCAACTGCACAAGGCCTCGATGGCCGCGCCCGCCCACTCCTGGCGTGCCAGGGCGGCATCGGCCGCAGTGGCGGGCAAGGCAATGCCCCATTCAGCCAGGGCGGCGGGAGCCACCACGCCGTAGATATTGCCGCGCGCATCGAAGAAACAGGCCATCACAGGGATTCCAGAAAAAACCGGGGCGCTGACATTACTGTGAATGCAGCGCCCCGGCCAAGCGCTGTCGGCAGTCGCTCACGTGCTGCCGGGCAACGCCCAGTGCTCACTGATGCACGCAGCCCTTCAGTTCGCGAGGACCGCCGTCGCCTCGATCTCGAACAACATGCCGTCCAGGGCCAGGCGCGGCACCGGGATCAAGGTGCAGGCCGGCTTCGGCGCATCGCCCCACAGCCGATGCAAGGCCGCGCCGAAGATCTCCAGGCGCTCATGGCTGTGATCGACGATCAATACCGTGAGCTTGGCCACCTGGCTGACTTCGGCACCGCCCGCGCGCAGAGCGATCTGCAGATTCTCCAGGGCCTGGTTCACCTGCTCGGCGAAGTCGCTCGAGAGCTGACTGTCGGCGTTTTCGCCACCCTGCCCGGCGATGAACAGCAAGCGCGCGCCTGCAGCGACCCGGGCCACGTGGGAATAGCCATTGGCGGTGGGGTCGTACAGGCCGGCGGGGTTGGACAGTTCGAGCAAGGGTTGTTTCGCGGACATGGGGCGCTCCAGACAAGCCATCAAGGGGCGAGCAGTTGAGCACACAACAGCGAAGAGTTGCAGCGCCACGATGGACATGCCCATGGCATTGAGTGGTTTTTCAGGGATAATCGCGCCCTTGATTGCTCGATATTCAACCAGGGAGAAACAATATGGATGTGTTGGCAGCCATGCGTACCTTTCGCCGGGTGGTGCAGCGAGGCAGCTTCAACCTCGCCGCAGTCGACCTGCAACAGTCCACCGCCGCCGTGAGCAAGCAGGTGCGACAACTGGAAGAGCGCCTGGGCAACCTGCTGATCATCCGCACCACCCGCAGCATGAGCCTGTCGGAAGCCGGCCAGGCGTACTTTGTTGAATGCTGTCACCTACTCGATGAATTCGACGCCCTGGAACGCGCCACCCAGGTCGGGGCCAACGCCCCCAGCGGCCGCCTGCGGATCAATGCGCCGCTGTCGTTCGGGCTCAAGGTGCTGTCGCCGATCCTTGCCGGTTTTATGCAGCACTACCCGCAGTTGCAGGTTGAGCTGAGCCTGGGCGACCGGGTGCAGGAGGGGGTGGGCGAAGGCTTCGATGTGTCGCTGCGCATTCGCAGCCAGTGGGCCGACTCGGCGTTGATCGCCCGTCGCCTGGGGGAAGTCGGGCAGGTGATCTGCGCCGCCCCGGCCTACCTCCAGGCCCACGGCACCCCGCAAACCGTCGACGACCTGCGCCAACACGCCTGCCTGGCCTATCGCCAGGCCGAACACCCAGGCATCTGGCCACTTGAGGGCCAGGACGGCGCCACCCGCCTGGAACTGCCGGTACGCCTGGCGGTGGACAACAGCCTGCTGCTCGCCGACATGCTGCTGGCCGGCCTGGGCATCGGCGCCCTGCCCTCGTTTGTGGCCAAGCCCCTGCTGCACAGCGGGCAGTTGCTGCAAGTGCTGCCGGAACAGGCACTGGCCCGCACCCAGATCTACGCCCTGTTTGCCAGCAACCGCCATGTGCCGCAGAAAATCCGAGTCTTTGTCGACTACCTGGCCCAGGCGCTGGGCGGGGAAACGCAGGGGGAACTTCAAGTCGCAAGCGGCAAGCTTCAAGCTCAAGACTTGCTTGCCGGTGGCGAGGGAGTCTCCTCCCACTCGGTAACGAAGCGGCCGTAAACCTCAATCCGCATTGCAACAGCCTGCCCCTGCGCCGGCTTCTGCGCTTGCAACCTTCGGCGGCCTGTCGGGTCACAACTGCCATGCCCCTTCCTGGTGCTCGCCTGCCGGATGCGGTGTCGCCGCCCTCGCGGCAGCGCGTTCGATGTGCAAGGATGTGGCGGCTTTTCGGCGTGGGCCTGTTGCGCGCACGCTTTTTTCTGTTAACCCGCATCACAGGTGTATCGGCAATGGGTCGTGAATTCGGCGCATCGGCTAACCCGGCAGCAACGGCATCAGGTGCTGCCCCGGGTCACCGCCAAGGACTTTTATGACAGCCAGCAACCCCCATACCCAGGCCGCTCCCGGCCGCCTCGAACAGATGTCGACGCGCATCGCCTTTTTTATCGCCGGTTTCGGCATCGCCGCCTGGGCGCCGCTGGTGCCTTACGCCAAGGCCCGCGCCGGGCTGGATGAGGGCACGCTGGGCCTGTTGCTGCTGTGCCTGGGGGTAGGCTCGATCATTTCGATGCCAATCGCCGGCGCCCTGGCCTCGCGCTTCGGCTGCCGCCGAGTCATGGCCGGCGGCACGCTGTTGATCTGCCTGGCCCTGCCGCTGCTGGCCACGGTGACCTCGATCCCGCTGCTGGTGGGAGCGTTGTTTATGTTTGGCGCCGGCCTGGGCTGCGTCGATTCCACGGTCAACCTGCAAGCGGTGATCGTCGAGCGGGCCAGCGGCAAGACCATGATGTCGGGCTTCCACGGCCTGTTCAGCCTCGGCGGGATCGTCGGCGCCGCCGGGGTCAGCGCCTTGCTCGGCCTGGGCCTGGCGCCGCTGGGCGCCACCCTGGTGGTGGTGCTGTTGATGCTGGTCGCACTGTTCAAGGCCGCGCCGCACATGCTGCCCTACGGCAGCCAGAGCAGCGGCCCGGCCTTTGCCATCCCCCATGGCGTGGTGCTGTTTATCGGTTGCCTGTGCTTTATCGTGTTTCTCGCCGAGGGCGCGGTGCTGGACTGGAGCGCGGTGTTCCTCACCGCCGAGCGCAACCTCGATGCTGCCTATGCCGGCCTCGGTTATGCCGCCTTCGCCCTGACCATGACGGTCGGCCGCCTGACCGGCGACGCCATCGTGCACAAGCTGGGGGCCAGGCGGGTGATTGTGTTCGGCGGCCTGACCGCCGCGGCCGGCCTGCTGCTGGCCACCCTGGCCCCGGCCTGGGAAGCGGCGCTGGTGGGCTATGCCCTGGTCGGCGCCGGTTGCTCGAACATCGTGCCGGTGCTGTATACCGCCGTGGGCAAACAAACCGTCATGCCCGAAAGCATCGCGGTCCCGGCCATCACCACCCTGGGTTATGCCGGGATTCTCGCCGGCCCGGCCGTGATCGGTTTTATCGCCCACGGCAGCAGCCTCAGCATTGCCTTCGCCCTGATCGCGGTGATGCTGCTGGGGGTGGCGGCCAGCGGCAAAGTGCTGAAAGTGTGAACACCCCAACCGCTTGCCCTGCGGCGTGGCGCTGACCATGAAGCTCAACTTCGAGCTCGACACCCTGAAGATGCGCATCGCCGACCCCGCGTTGCACACCCTGGAGTTGCGCGTGCGGGTACAGCGCGCCTTGCGCCAGCTGATCCTGGACGGGGTGCTGCCTCCCGGCTGCCGCCTGCCCGCCACCCGCAGCCTGTCCAGCTCGCTGAACCTGTCCCGCGATACCGTGGAAATGGCCTACGTCCAATTGCAACTGGACGGCTACATCTGCCGGCGTCCGGGGTCGGGCAGTTACGTTTCGAGCAAGATCGGCCCCGACCTGCACGGCCAGCCACAGAAAAAACGCCACGCCGGCGCGCCTCGATCGACCCCGGCGGCGGTGGCCCCGGCACTCAGCCAGCGCGGCGCACAGATCCTCGCCAGCGGCGGCGTGACCGACCAGCAGAGGGTCCAGGCCTTTGTCACCGGGCTACCGGAAACCCGCAGCTTCCCGATGGCGCTCTGGGAGCGCCTGCAACGCCAGGCCCAGAAGGATTGCCGGCACAGCGGCATGCTGCATGGCGACCCCCAGGGCGCCGAGCCCCTGCGCCAGGCCATCGCCGGCTACCTGAACCTGGAACGCGGGGCGCGGGTCAGTGCCGACCAGGTGCTGGTGCTGAGCAGCACCCGCCAGGCCCTGTATCTCTGCGCCCAGGTGCTGGTGGATGCCGGGCAACCGATCCTGATGGAAGACCCGGGCTATTTCGGCGCGCGCAAGGCCTTCGAGATGGCCCAGCTCAAGGTGGTGCCGATTGCCGTGGATCGCCACGGCCTGAACACCGAGCAGTTGCAGGCTGATCGCAGCGGCGCCAACACCCTGTATGTGACGCCTTCGCACCAATACCCCACGGGCGTCACCCTGGCCCTGGAACGGCGCCTGGAACTCACCGCCTGGGCCGCCGAGCGCCAGGGCTGGATCATCGAAGACGACTACGACAGCCAGTTCCACTACGAAGGCCTGCCCACGGCCTGCGTCCAGGGCCTGGACCGCCACCAGCGCACCCTGTACGTGGGCACTTTCAGCAAGTCGCTGTACCCCGGCCTGCGCATGGGGTTCGTGGTATTGCCCCGGGAGCTGGTGGCGCCCATGACCTACGCCCGCAGCATCCTCGATGGCCACACGCCGCAGATCGCCCAGTTGACCCTGGCCCGGTTTATCGACGGCGGCCATTTCGGCGCCCATGTGCGGGCCATGCGCAAGATCTACGCCGTGCGCCGCGAGGCCATGGCCGCAGCCGTTGGCCGGCATCTGGCGGGTATCGTCCAGGCCCAGTTGCCCCCCGGCGGCCTGCAGATGCCCTGCCTGCTGGCCGAAGGCTGGAACGAGGCCGAGACCCTCACCCTGGCCGCCCGCGCCGGCCTCCAACTGCCCGGGCTGAGCCGCCTGTATGCCCGTCCGCCGGCCAATGGCGGCTGGCTGCTGGGGTTTTCCGCACTGACGCCCCACGAGATCGACAGCGCCATGCAGCGCCTGGCCAAGGCCCTGCAACGCTAGGGCCTAGCCCCGGCAAAGTGGTCTGCTGCACTTGGCGAAACCGGACTGATTGAAACCACCATTGCCCACCTAAGCTAGCGCTCTTCAACGCCAGGGCCGCAGCCGCCTGCTCACGCAAGCCCGCGGCCCCCTCAGCCAGGAACGAGCCCATGCCCCACACCGCCCTACGCCCCAGCGACTTGCTGGCCCCCATCCTTGCCGCGCTGATTTCCGTCATCGTCAATTACGGCGGAACCTTTGTCCTGGTGTTCCAGGCCGCGCAATTGGGCCACCTGAGCCCGGCCCAGACCGCCTCCTGGGTCTGGTCGGTGAGCATCGGCGTCGGCCTTACCGGCGCCTGGCTGAGCTACCGCTACCGCGAGCCGATCATCACCGCCTGGTCGACCCCGGGGGTGGCCTTCCTGGCGACGATCATGCCCTTTACCCCCTACGGCGAAGTCATCGGCGCCTACGTGATCAGCGCCATCGGCTTTATTCTGCTGGGCCTGTCGGGGGCCTTCGAGCGCCTGGTACGGCTGATCCCCAGGGGCATCGCCGCCGGGCTGCTGGCGGGGATCCTGCTGCAATTCGGGATCAATGCCTTTGGCGGCGCGAGCGCCGACCCGTTGCTGGTGATTGTGCTGGTTGTGGCCTACGCGCTGTTGCGGCGCTTCACCTCACGTTTTGCGGTGGTCGGGATCCTGGCGATCGGCATGGCCCTGTTGCTGCTTCAGGAGCGCGTCGACCTGCACAGCGTCCACCTGAGCCTGGCAGCGCCGGTGTTTGAACGGCCGCAGTTCTCCATGGGCGCATTCCTCGGGGTGGCCCTGCCGCTGTTCATCATCACCCTGACCGGCCAGTACATGCCCGGCATGCTGGTGCTGCGCAACGATGGCTTCAAGACCAGCGCCAACCCGATCCTCGGCATCACCGGCCTGGGGTCGCTGCTGATGGCGCCTTTCGGGGCCCATGCCTTCAACGTCGCCGCCATCACCGCTGCCATCTGCACCGGCCCGGACGCCCACCCGCAACCCGCCAAGCGTTACATCGCCGGCCTGGCCTGCGGCCTGTTCTATGTGCTGGTGGGGGTGTTCGGAGTGACCCTGGCGAGCCTGTTCATGATCCTGCCACGCACTTTTGTCACGACCCTGGCCGGCCTGGCACTGCTCGGCGCCATCGGTGGCAGCCTGGCCAACGCCATGGCCGAGGTGCGGACCCGGGAAACCGCGCTGATCACGTTCCTGGCCACCGCGGCCAATGTGACCTTGCTCGGTGTCGGCGGCGCCTTCTGGGGGTTGGTGGCCGGCCTGGTGGCGCACCTGCTGATGCACGGTGGGCGCCAGGCAGCGACGCCCGGCACTGCCACCCGCTGACAGAACAGCCCGGCACCCACCCGGGTGCCGGGCACGGGCATCAGAAGCCGACGCTGGCCTGGACGAAGAAGGTCCGTGGGGCGCCGACATAGAGCCCGGAGTTGTTGTCGCTGGAGCGGGTGTAGTACTGGCGGTCGAAGATGTTTTTCACCCCGGCGCCAAGCTTGAGGTTCGACAACTGCGAACCGAAGTCATAGCCGCCCCGCAGGTTCCAGGTCACGTAGCCGGGGATATCACCGTACCGCCCGTCCGCCGTGCCTTCGGTGATGTAGTTGCTGTTGAAGCTGCCATTGGTGTTGACCATGCTCCCCGGCGAACGCTGCCTGGACTGGGCGAACGCATCGACGTTATAGGTCCAGCGGTTGATGTCGTAGCGCAGGCCCAGGGTCGCCACCTGGCGCGAATAGAACGGCAGGTCGCGGTCCTTGAAGGCGTCGCTGCCGCCCTGGTACGTGGCCCGGGTGTAGGTGAAGCCGGCATTCGCGGTCAGGCCGTCCAGCCGTGGGTCGAGCGTCCCCAGCTCGTAATGCACCGAGGCTTCGAGGCCTTGGTGCTTGGTGGCCCCGAGGTTGGTCCAGCCCACGTCGTTGCTGATGTATTGCAGCTCGTCGGAGAAGTCGATGTAGAACGCCGTCAGCTCCCCGCCCCACACGTCATCGTTGTAGCGCGTACCGATTTCGTAGGTCTTGGCCTTCTCCGGGTTCAGGCCGTTGGCGGTCTGGTCGCCGACGCCGCCCTGGCCCAGCTGGAAATACTGCAGGCTGCCGAACGAGGTCTCGTAGTTGGCGAACAGCTTCCAGGCATCGGACAGGTGATACATCACGCTCAGGGCCGGCAGCGGCTCGTTGCTGTTGATCTCGCGGCGCTTCTCCGGCACTCGCGTGCCCGTGGTGCCCTGGTCGCCCAGGACCGGGCGGTCGTGCCATTCGGTACGGATGCTCTCGAAGCGAATGCCCGGGGTGACGGTCCAGTTGCCGACATCGATCTTGTCGTCGAGGTAGAACGCATTGGCCTCGGTGCCGCCGGTGCGGTCCTGGTACACATGGCCGTCAGCCTTGGCGGTGGCCACCGGCTGGTTGTTGATCAGCTCCAGGGCACTGGCCTGCTCATGCATGCCTTCCTTGAGGTAGCGATAACCGACGCTGGCTTCCTGGGTGGTCGGCCCCAGGTCGAACACATGGGACAGCCGTGGCTCGACGCCGAAGGTGTAGTAGGTGCGCGGGTAGGACACCAGGGTCTTCTGGTCGCGCGCGGCGATGTTGCTGCCACGGAAACTGTCGGAGTAGTAGGTCAGCACTTCGAACTGGGTGCGGTCGTCGATCTGGCGCAGGTACTTGAACGACACATCCTTGCGCCGGCCGCTGAAGGTGTCCCAGTCGCGGTCGGACTGGTAGGGATCGGCGTCGTACTGCTTCTGGGTCAGGCCCCCGGGCATGTCGGCGGTGGCGTCGTAGTAGTGGAAATTCAGCGAGAAATCGTCCTGATCGGTCGGCGCCCAGTGGGTCTTGAGGATCACATCGTCGATGTCGTTATCGTTATTGCTGCGCCGGTAGCCATTGCCGTTGACCCCGGAATACAGCAGCGCCACCCCCATGCCGTTGTCGGCGGTGCCGCCCAGGAAGGCGCTGTCGATGTGCTTCCAGCCACCACTGCGAGAGGTTTCCAGGGTGGTGCCGATTTCTCCGGTGGCGTGCTCGGGAATGGCGCGGGTCACGAAGTTGATCACCCCGCCGACGTTCTGCGGCCCATAGCGCACGGAACCGGCGCCCCGCACCACGTCGATGCTGTCGAGGTTGCCGGTCGAAATCGGCGCCATGGACAACTGCGGCTGGCCATAGGGCGCGAACGCTGCGGGCACGCCATCGATCAGCACCGTGGAGCGCGGCGACAGGCGCGAGGTCAGGCCGCGCACCCCGACGTTCAGGGAAATATCACTGCCGCCGGTGCCGTTGGCGTCCTGCACCTGGACCCCGGGCACCCGGCGCAACACATCGCCGACATTCATCGCCCCCTGCTCGACCATGGCTTCGCGGCGGATCACCGTGCGCGCCCCCGGGTGGTTTTGCACCACGGCGGCGTTGGCATCCCCCAGCCAGTCCCCCACCACCTTGATGTCGGTGACGCCCAGCTCCAGCGGAGCATTGGCCACAGGTGCCGGCCTCAGGGTCACCGAACTGCCGTCGACCTGGTAATCCAGGCCGCTGCCCTGGAGCAACTGGCGCAGGGCCTGCTCCGGCGACAGGCTGCCCTGCACCGCCGGGGCCTGTTTGCCGGCCACCAACTCGGGGCTGAAAAACACCTGCAGCGAAGTCTGCAAGCCCAACTGACTCAGGGCCTGGGCCAGGGGCTGGGCCTGGATGTGAATCGCACTCGGTGCCTGCTCGGCATGGGCCTGGGACAGCCCGGCGCTGACCGCCAGGGCCAGAGCCAGCGGCAGCCAGCGTGACGTCGGCAGGGCACGGTTGGGGTTCTTGAGATCGAGGTTATTCACGTCGCAGCTTGTCCTGTTGAGCGCAAAGAAGTGCGGCTGTTAATGCAAACCAGTTGCAGTTGGACAAGAAGACGAAGAACTCGAAAAAAACCTGAATCTAACGCGCAATTATTTCCTGGCTGCCATCGGCATGGGTCTGCACCGCCACTGGCAGGATGCTGGGCAAGGCCTTGAGCAGGGCGTCGGTGTCGTCACAGCGGAACACACTGGTCAAACGCAGATTGGCCACCGCCGGGTTGTCGACGCGCAGCGGTTGCTGGCGATAACGCGACACTTCAGCCGCCACGTCAGCCAGGCTCGCGTTGTTGAACACCAGCTTGCCGTTGCGCCAGGCCGTGAGTGCCTCGGGGTCGACCGCATGGGCCGCAGCCACCGTGCCGTTGCTGTCGATCCGCGTGCCGAGGCCGGCGGTGAGGCTGACAAAATCACCTTCGGCAGCGTCGCGGCCCTGCACCTTGACCGTGCCCTGCTCCACTGCAACCCGGGTCTGGCCGGCGTCGCGGCGCACATCGAAGCGGGTCCCGGTGACCGTGACCTTGCCCGGCCCGGCGGCCACCACAAAGGGCCGGCTGCTGTCGTGTTCGACGCTGAACATGGCCTCGCCTTCGCTCAATTCGATATGGCGCTGGCCTTTTTCGTAGCGCACCTGCAACCGGCTGCGGCTGTTGAGGTCGATCTGCGAACCGTCCGGCAGCGCCACATGGCGGCGCTCGCCCAGGGCGGTGGCAAACTCCGCGCTGTAGGAGGCCGGCTGGTTCAGGCCACTGAACAACCCCAACCCCACGGCCACCGCCAGCACGCTGGCCGCCAGGGCGTAATGCAACATCGGACGGCGCCGGGCAGGTGGCGCCGGGTCCTTGCACAAGGCCTGCAAACGTTCCCGTGGCAACAGGTCGGTGGCGCTCCACAGGGTCTGCAGCAGTTGAAATTCATCCCGGTGCTGCGGGTGCTCGGCCAGCCAGGCGTCGAACCCCTGCCGCTCTTCAGCGCTCAGCGCGGGCTCTTGCAGACGCACGAACCATAGCGCCGCCTCATCGCGCACCGTCACCGGTCCGCACGCGCAATCACGGCTATCCATCATGGAAGTTCCTGTTTGGCAGAGGGTGAAAAGTCTCGGCGGCTCATGGCATCGGCCCGTCCAGGCGGTCACGCAGATGCCGCAGGGTGCGGATCATATACTTTTCCACCATGTTTTTTGACAGGCCCAGGCGCTCGGCGATTTCCGCCTGGGTCAGGCCTTCAATCTTCTGCCAGACAAACGCCTTGCGGCAGTTCAGCGGCAACTCGGCAAGGGCCTGTTCAATGGAGTCAGCAAGCTGGATCGCGTGCATGAAATGCTCCGGGTCGCCGGTCGGCGGCGTGCTGTGATGAATCGCTTCCAGTTCCATGGCCCCGCGCCGGTCTTCGCGACGATAGCCGTCCACCGCAATGTTGCGTGCGGTCTGGTGCAGATAGGCCCGTGGCTGCTCGACCTTGTCCGGGTCCGACTCCAGCACCCGGACAAAGGTGTCGTGGGCCAGGTCTTCAGCCTGCTGACGGTTTTGCAGCCGACGCGTCCAGGTGCCGATCAACTCTTCGTAGTACTCGAAAAAGCCTGGTCTGCGGGGCGGCTGGGGAGTCATCGCGGTGTGCTGGGGGACTGGGGGCGTGAATAGTAATGCTTCTTATTAAACCCGGCAATTGATTAGAAGGGCGCCCATGCTGGAAGTACTGGCCAGCCCTCGGAACATCATCGATTTCGACGGACGCTGGATCACCGGGCACACCGCAGCAGATGAGGTGTTCGGCCTGCCAGGGAGTGCCGGCCATGCACGTCCGTCGCAAAGTCGTCTAAATCGCGGGACGAGGCCTAATCTAGAGCGTGATACATCTCGTTTCCGGGATGAGTCATTCCACTCGGCAGCAGGGACACTCGACCGCCGAGCTACGACCCCTTCAAGTACACAAGGAACAGGGAGTAAGGAATAACCCGGCAAGGCCGCAGGCTTTGCTATCGGAGCGCGTCACCATGAACAGCACCCGAGACAGCATGGTTCTCACCCTCAAGATCATTGCGATCTTTGTCATTCTGATCAGCAGCGCCCACCTGGTTCTGATCCCGCTGTTGGCCCCAGGCATGAGGAGCGGCTGCATCCTTATCGCCGGCGCCGCAGCCGCAGCCCTGTTCGGGGCCTCCATCGGCTATAGGGCGGTCGATGACATGCTGCTGGTCAAGCTCGGCTTGAGTGCCTGCTACGCCGCCATCACCACCCTGCTGGTGCTTTTACTGTCGGTATTTATAATGCGCCACGGCGTAACGGTCTGAGGGTTGCCAGGCGCGTTCAGCCAACCCGGGACTTGCCCCCATCACCGACTGTTCAAGCTCGATTTTCTACAAGGAACGTACCTGCATGCAGCGCATCCCTGGTCTGTGCGCCCTGCTCGGCCTGCTGCTGGCCAGCGCCAGCGTCGTGGCCGACAACGCCGCCGACGAACACCTGTATTACTCCATGGTTCCCGGCCATTACGCGCTGATCGGCCAGGCGCCCGACGGCGGCGCCGCCTACTCCGGCAGCGCTGAAATCACCTTCAGCAACGGCGCCCTGACCCTGGTCAAAACTATCAATGGCCAGACCACCACCGCCATTGGCAAGGTGGCGCGGGCGACCATGGCCGAGACCGATGTGCTGGCCTTCAGTTGGCCGGGGCACGGCGCAACGTGCCTGGTGCGCGGCGACCTGGATAACTACAGCCGCCTGAGCTGCTACTGGACCCGCAACGGCGTGGACCACCAGCAACCGGGCCTGGAGGCCTACTTCCCGACCGCGACCTGGCCCGCCAATCGCGACCGCTAGCCACTCGCGCTTTTTTGACCCACAACCCGAGCCCGCCCCATGAAAATCGAACTGCTGGACCAGCACATGATCGGCCACTGGGACGTCAGCCCGAGCATCACCCAGTGCGAGTTCCAGTTCGCCACCACCCTGATCTACGTCGAGCACGCCAAGGGCCAGTCGCCCGCTGCACGCATCGCCCTGGCCCAGCAAACGGTCCAGGCCACCTGGGATGACCTGCCCGCCGCCCTGACGTTTGCCGAGCAGGTCAGCCGGCCGCAGATGAGCGAGTTCTGGACGCTGTATGCCCACAACCAACTCCAGGGCTCACCGCTGATGGTGTATTCGATCCACTACACCCTCGCCAGCCCATCCCCCGAGTACAGCCTGTCGTACAACCCGGATTTCCCCTGGGAGCTTGAAGTATTCGCCCCGGACGACCTGTTGCACGAGCGGCCGATCCCCCTGGAGCGCTACGCCCCGGCGGATGATGTGTGGTTTTCGGTATGGCGCCTGGGAGCGGGGCATTTTTGCAGCCAGGCCTGAACCCGACGCCCCTTGCCTTCGACCGGCGAGCGCCGGTGGATAATCGGCGCTGGAAAAAAACCGCCACAAGGCCCATCCTCCGCGACTTTTTCAAACACGGCGTCGCCCTGGCGCCCCGACTTGCCAAGGATCATTGCCATGCCAGACCAACCCTTGAACGCCGCTGACTTCGACGTGATCGAGAACACCCTGCTGCAATACGGTGACGATCACTCGGTGCTCAACCCTTCGGAACTCGACGGCTACTTCACCGCCCTGGTTTCCAGCCCTGCTCGGGTCGACATCGCCGAGTGGTTCCCGGCCATCTGGGGTGGGCAGAACCCGGACTGGGACAGCCCGGAACAAGGCAAGCAGTTCATCGAACTCTGCGTGAGCCACATGAACACCCTGGCCAGCCAGCTGGCACTGGACGCCTCGGCCTTCAAGGCACGTTTTGAAACCACCGAACACCAGGGCCAGCCCCTGACCCTGGCCGAAGAATGGTGCTTCGGTTACCTGCGCGGCGTCGCCGTGGGCAACTGGCCGCAAATGCCGGCGCCCCAGGCCGCCCTGCTGCAATCGATCATCGAGTGCGCCGAACAGGACAACTTCGAACTGCCGGCCGACCTCAACGTGGCCCTGCACAATCAGCGCGTGGCAGCCATCGAACCGGCGGCGCGCAGCCTGCACAACTACTGGCTGGATCGGCGCTAAAAGCCTGTCCACGATCTAGCGAGCGACGCTCAGGCAAGGCAAACGTGGCTGAGAAAGCAGAGTTTAGGGCCCTAAATGAGCATTTCGAAGCTACTTTTGACGCGGCATGAGCTAAGCGCAGCAGACCGTGAACAGGCGCTAAGGCGCGTCCAGTGATGAGTGCCGGGTAAAATCAGCTCACCTGTGCGGTGATTTGCCCTGCACTTTCCCTATAGAATTCGACGTCCTCTTACAGCGAGTCATGAAATGGATGTTCACTCGGTTTTGACCTACACCCTGGTCGCGGCAATCTCCATCGCCAGCCCTGGCCCGGCCACCCTGGTGGCCTTGCACAACAGCGTGGCCTACGGCGCGAAATCGACCCTGTGGTCGTCGCTGGGCAATGTCAGCGGCCTGTTTTGCATGTCCGCGGCGGCGATGCTGGGCCTTGGGGCATTGATCGCCAGCTCCGAAATCATCTTCAACGCGGTGAAAATCGCCGGCGCCGGCTACCTGTTTTACCTGGGCGCCAAGCACCTGTTGAAGAAGGAACCGGTGCTTTCGGCCAGCAGCGACGGGAGCCCCGAGGGCCAGATGCCGCCGCGCTCGAAGCTGTTCAAGTCGGCGTTCCTGACCGCCGCCACCAACCCCAAGGCGACGATTTTCTTCACCGCGCTGTTCCCGCAATTCATCGATCAAAACGCAGCGCTGGTGCCGCAGTTTTTCATCCTGACCCTGATCTTCATGGCCTTGTCGCTGATCTCCCTCAGCATCTACGCGCTGCTGGCCTCGCGGGCCAAGGGCGTACTGACCCGGCCGGCGTTTTCCAAGTGGGTCAACCGCGTGGTGGGCTCCACGTTCATCTTCTTCGGCAGCGCCATCCTGACCATGCGCCGGCAAACGGCGTAATCCGTTCAAGGGCGGCCTGCCGTGCGCTCGTGGCGAGGGACCAAGCTCCTTCGCCACAGCTGAGCGAACATTGCCCCCTCCCAGACCGACCGTGTGTAGACCCCGCCCATGACTTTCTCCCTCGTCGCCAACGGCCACCTTATCCCTCCCACGCAACCCGACGCCGTCATTCCCTGGTGGAGTTTTACCAAGACCGTGCTCGCGGCGACCGCCCTGTCCCTGGTGCGTGACGGGTTGCTGACCCTCGACGAACCGCTGGCCGAAGGACCGTTCAGCCTGCGCCAATTGCTCCGCCACGAAGCCGGGTTGGCCGATTACAGCGAGCTGGCGGATTACCACGCCGCCGTGGCCCGGCATGACACGCCGTGGTCGGCCGAGGAGATGCTGCAACGCCTGGATGCCGGGCGCCTGCGCTATCCACCGGGCAGTGGCTGGCGGTACTCCAACGTCGGTTACCTGTGGCTCACCCGGGTGATCGAACGGGTCAGCGGCCTGGCGTTGCACCAGGCCCTGAGCCAGCGGGTACTGGCGCCCCTGAAGGTGTCGGATGTGCGCCTGGCCCGTACTCGCGCCGACCTGGCAACAGTAGCGATGGGCGACTGCCCGGACTACGACCCAGGCTGGGTGTATCACGGGCTGCTGGTCGGTCCCTTGGCGCAGGCGGCGCTGCTGCTGGAACGCCTGCTGAGCGGGGATCTGCTGCCCCCGGCGCTGTTGCAAGCGATGCAGACGCCACGCCTGCTCGGCGGGCCGATTGCCGGGCGCCCCTGGACCGCGCCGGGCTACGGCCTGGGTCTGATGTGCGGCGCGGTGGCCGGCGGCTTGAGCTTGAGCGGCCACACCGGCTCCGGTCCCGGCAGCGTGCTGGCGGTGTATCACGCGGTGCATGGCAGCCACAGCGCCAGTTGCGCGGTATGGCAGGCCGGGGGCGATCAGGGCGCAGTGGAGGCCGAAGTGGTCGCCCGTTTGCAGGCTGAGCTGGGGCTGATTTCAGGTTGATTCGGCAAACGCGCCAACACTCATCTGCTTGACAACAGAAATTCCAAACGTCTATTGTCTGACAACCTGACTACCAAGGTTGTCTTATGCTTGAGCTCCAGCGCCCCGACTCTCTCGTGATGCGTGTTGTCAGCGTTATCCGCGCCGAGATCGAATCCGGGAACCTCGCTCCCGAGTCGCGCCTGCCCACCGAACAGCAATTGGCCGAACAGCTGAGCGTCAGCCGTTCGGTGATTCGCGAGGCCATTGCCCAGCTCAAGGCCGACGGGGTATTGATCGCCCGTCGCGGCCTCGGTTCGTTCATTTCCCAGACCCCAGCCGGGACGGTGTTTCGCTTCCCGACCCAGAACACTCGCCGGCCACAGCTGACGCAGATGTTCGAGATGCGCCTGTGGATCGAAACCCAGGCCGCCTCGATTGCCGCCCAGCGCCGTGACGAGCAGGACCTGCAACGCATGCAGCAGGCCTTGCAGGAAATGCACGACAAACGCAGCGATTTCGAAGCCGCCGCCCTGGCCGACGTGGCCTTCCACCGCGCCATTGCCGAAGCCAGTAAAAACGAATACTTCGTGGCCTTTCATGACTTCCTCAGAAGCCAGTTGGCCACCGCACGCAAAACCGCCTGGGAAAACTCGGCGTCGCGCTTTGTCGGCGGTTCGGCCGATGCGACCCAGGAACACCAGGCCATGTACCAGGCCATCGCCGCTGGCGACCGACAAGCCGCAGCCGCCTGCGCCGATGCGCACTTGCGCGCCTCCGCCAAGCGCCTGCAACTTGAGTTGCCAGCCACCGACTGAGCCCATGAACCCCTGAATATTGAGCGCGTGCTGCGGCACGCCGACTTTTGCCAGATGCATTAGTCTGACAACCTGATAACTAGACCTGCTGATCCAAGGTAACCCCCACAATGATTTATGATTTTTGCATCATCGGCGGCGGCATCGTCGGCCTGGCCACCGCGATGGAACTGCTCAAGCGCCAGCCCGGCGCCTCCCTGGTGATCCTGGAAAAAGAAGGCACCCTGGCCAAACACCAGACCGGGCACAACAGCGGCGTGATCCATGCCGGCATCTACTACGCACCGGGCAGCCTCAAGGCCGACCTGTGCAAGCGCGGCGCCGAGGCCACCAAGCAGTTCTGCACCGAGCACGGGATCAAGTTCGAGGTCTGCGGCAAGCTGCTGGTGGCCTCCACGCCACTGGAGGTGGAGCGCATGCAGGCGCTGTACGCCCGCTCCCAACTCAATGGCATGAAGGTCGAACGCCTCGATGCCGATGAACTGCGCCAGCGCGAGCCGAATATCGTCGGCCTGGGCGGGTTGTTTCTCGACGCCACCGGCATCGTCGACTACCGCGAAGTCTGCCAGACCATGGCCCGGGTGATCCGTGCCGGCGGCGGGGAAATCTGTCTCGACCGCACCGTGACCGCCATCCAGGAAAGCCCCGACCACGTCAGTGTCAGCACCCATGACGGCACCTGGCAGGCGAAGAAACTGGTGGTCTGCGCCGGTTTGCAATCCGACCGCCTGGCGACAATGTCCGGGATCAGGATCGAGCACCAGATCATCCCGTTTCGCGGCGAATACTTCCGCCTGCCGGCGTCGAAAAACAACATCGTCAACCACCTGATCTACCCCATTCCCGACCCGGAGCTGCCGTTCCTCGGGGTGCACCTGACACGGATGATCGACGGCAGCGTCACGGTCGGGCCCAACGCGGTACTGGGCCTGGGCCGCGAGAACTACAAGAAGTTCTCGATCAACTGGCGCGATGTGGCGCAGTACGCGAGCTTCCCCGGGTTCTGGAAAACCATCTGGCAAAACCTCGGTTCCGGCAGCGTCGAGATGAAGAACTCGCTGTTCAAGTCCGGCTACCTGGAGCAATGCCGCAAGTATTGCCCGTCGCTGAACATCGACGACCTGCTGCCCTACGAAGCCGGTATCCGGGCCCAGGCGGTGATGCGTGACGGCAGCCTGGTGCATGATTTCCTGTTCGCCCAGACCTCGCGCATGCTCCATGTGTGCAATGCGCCCTCACCGGCCGCGACTTCGGCCATTCCCATCGGCGAGATGATTGCCGACCGCATGTTCCAGCACCCCTGATCCGCCCACGGCACTGCCCGAGTCACCACCCGGGCGGCCGCGTCGTGCTCGCACCACGGCTTCGGCCAGGTGCACGTACCCAGCCTGCGGGCCCGAACAGGGCCTGCGGAGCGCAATAAGTGTCCATTTGAAAATAAATATAATGATTCATGAGGAAGTCCGGAATGACCGCAGTTACCCCCCCAAGCCCTGCAGCGGAAACCCCGCAACAAACCAAAAAGCGCCTGCGCAAAGTCGCCGCTGCCACCATCTTCGGTTCGATGCTGGAGTGGTACGACTTTTACCTGTACGCGACCATGGCCGCGATCGTGTTTTCGAAAATCTTCTTCGATAACAGCGACCCGAAAACCGCGACCCTGATGGCTTTCTCGACCTTTGCCATCGGTTTTATCGCGCGCCCGTTCGGCGGCATCCTGTTCGGTTACCTGGGCGACAAGTTCGGCCGCAAGCAAGTGCTGGTGGTGACCTTCTGCATGATGGGCGTGTGCACCACGCTGATCGGCCTGATCCCCAGCTACGCCTCGATCGGCATCTGGGCCCCCATCGTGCTGGTAGCGGTGCGGATCATCCAGGGCCTGGGTGCCGGTGCCGAATTGTCCGGCGCGGCCGTGACTTCCTACGAACACGCCAGCGAAGGCAAGCGCGGCAGCCAGGGAGCCTGGCCGGCGCTGGGCCTGAATCTGGGCCTGCTGCTGTCGTCGCTGACCGTGTACTTGCTGACCATCAACGGCAACGAGTTCCTGCTGCAAGGCGGCTGGCGCATCCCGTTTATCTGCAGCATCGCCCTGGTCGGCGTCGGCCTGTGGGTGCGCAACAGCATCCCGGAAACCCCGGAATTCAACCAACTGAGCCAGGAGCCGGCAAAAGCCAAGGCGTCGCCGCTGAAGGCCCTGTTCAAAAACGACCTCAAAGGCCTGGCGGTGGTGTTCTTCGTCGCGGTTGGCTACAACGCCCTGAGCTACATCTTCAAGACCTTTTCCCTGGCCTACCTCACTCAGTTCAAGGGCGTGGACGTACACGTCACCTCGTTGTCGGTGACCATCGCCAGCCTGGTGGCCATCGTCGCCGTGCCGTTCTTCGGCTGGCTGTGCGACCGCTGGAGCAGTAAAACCGTGCTGATGCTCGGCGGGGTGTTCTCGCTGCTGTTCGCCTACCCGTTCCTGGCCCTGCTCAACACCGGTGAAAGCCTGATGATCTACATCGCCATCGGCGTCGGCACCGGGATCCTCGCGCCGATGATGTTCGCCCCCCAGGGTTCGTTCCTCAGCCGCCAGTTCCCGACCCAGACCCGCTCCTCGGGCTTCGGCACCGGCCGTGAAATCGGCACCGCCATCGCCGGCGGCCTGGCCCCGCTTGGCGCCCTGTCCCTGGTCTCGGCCTCGGCCACCCACTCCACCGACGGCGTGGTGATCATCCTCGGCATCGCCTCGCTGCTGGTGGTGGTGTTCGCCCTGCTCGACCAGGGGCGCAAGCACTCGACGTTCAAGAACTGAGGCCTGGCTCAGAGACTGATGAGGGTTGTGATGCGCCCCCATCAGTCTCTGCTGAACCTGCCTTCTGCAACAGCTAGCGGTCAGCTATTGGCCCTGAACCTCTGGGTCCCCATCCCTTCGTTGGCGCATATTGCTCGATTAATTTCCACAGCAGGCGCCCCATGGGCAGGCGATAGATATCACTGTGGGCACCACCGCCCGAGCCTGGAGAATTGAACTCCGTTATCCCGTCTGAGGCATTGATGTAAGCAACTTTTTTCACTGCCGGCTGGGTAGCAAACGGGTCGGTACACTCCTCCTGCCCGTTTTTGCAAATGGCGAACTTGCCGCAAGGAACCGCGGAAGTGTCGGAAGCTTTCATACAGTCGAAGATCCCCTTGTAATCCGGATTGGCACTATCACATGCCTTACGGTATGAACTCATGGCACCTGCGGGTGCGGTCCAGAGAATAAACGGCGAACCCGCCGCCTCATCATTGGACGATGCTGTCAGCACCAACTGGGTATTTTTCAACTTGGCATAGTCGCGGTAAGGCGCCCCTTCACTGCCCACCCCGGGCGCAAAGCGATTGATGCTGAAAGCCCCTTGAAGTCCCACGGCCAAGTCAACCGAACTGGTCACCATGGTCTGGTCTGGAAACTGACTTTCAAGAGGGGTCAAGACCGGTGCACTAAACACCGCACGGGTCATCGCCCGGGCACCAAAACTATGCCCAAGTGCAACCACCCGCGCCTGGCTACCGGAAGCCTTCAAACTGCGGGGAATGGTTTCATTGACAATCTTGTTAAGCCAGGACAGGCCTATTTCATCAGCATCATTGGCCTTGTTCGAGTAACTCAAAACGTTACCAAACGAGTTGGACCAATAAGAAGGCCATGTAATACCCACGACCAAAGGTCGGAAATTGCTACTGCGATTACTCAATGGCTGTATAGCGGCCGTTCTGTTGATCGGCTCCTCCTGTTGGCCTTTGACAGACTCCAGGGATGCAGCCATCAGGCTCCCGGTCAAATCATTAAAGTTGCGGATTGCCTCCTCCTGAGCGGTGTTCCAGCCCATGACAATAACCAGCACATGGGTATAACTGCCGGCCTTGAGGTCTTTGGTCAGATTTTCTTCCAATGAAACAAGTGCATATTTTCCGTAGTCATATAACTGATATGACTTGGCATCGACCTTATCCAGGTTGGTCGATATCTTGCAGGCGTGCCAATCACTGATTTTCGCCAAATCATAGTTCTGCTTAATCAGCGATACCGGTCTGGCGGCGTAGGCGTTATAAACAAAGCAATGGCTTTTTGAGTAATAAGGGGCGTCCCGAACTGAGTCATCTCCGACTATTGTATTTTTGATGATATGCGACACAAACATTGCCTTTGAATCACTGTTTTGAAAGCGCTCGATCTGATTGGCTGTTCGCCATGAACCGGCTTCTTCGGCATCGGTATAACTTCCACTTTTTACAAAGCTGACTTGTGGGTACGCCTTGGGACCACCAACGGTCGATTGCGGACTCTTTTCCAGGGCAACGACATAACCCGGATAGTGCAGCGCAGTACCAGATGGGAAATACAACATTGAGTGGAATTTTTTAGCGTTGGAACTGCCCAGATTCAAAGCTGATTCGTAAGGTTCCATAACCGAATCCGGAGTCGAACAGCCGAGTAGGCTCAAACAAAAAGCCAACGTGCTTGATCCCTTGAGTACCCGCATCGCGCGCTCCCTGGGCCGTTCATGGCCCTGCATATTGCTAGGTCGTACCTGCCAGCATTGCAAAAACAAGCGCAGACCAGACAGCTCCCGCGCCGACAATTTCACTATAGCCAGGAGATACCAAACTGCTATCACGCAAGGCTGCTTTCACCCTAAAAAACCGGCCCTTGCAGTAGTGCCTACGCTGTTAAGATCCCCCGCTTACTCAAGAGCCACAGGCCCACCCCCATGCCCTCTCGCCAACCGGACGGCGTCGATGCGGACGGTTTTATTCCGGCCGCTCCCAGCCAGCCTTTGCCTGCGCCTTTCCAGCCGTTGCTGGATGATCTGTGCCGCACCCTGACGGCCGAGGCCGGCGCCTTGCTCGATGGCATTTACCTGTATGGCAGCGTGGCCCGGGGCAGCGCCAAACCTGGCGTTTCGGACCTGGACGTGACCCTGGTCCTGCACCAGCCGCCGGATGCAGCAGCCCTCGCCACCCTTGAAGCCCTGCGCCTGGCTCTGGCCGCGCGGCACCCGGAGGTGGTGAAGATCGACTTCGATATCGGCAGCCGCCAGCAAGTGCTGGATCCGCAGCACCTGTACAGCTGGGGCTACTGGCTCAAGCACCACTGCCGCTGCCTATGGGGCACTGACCTGGCAGCACACTTCGCCCCGTTCAGGCCATCGCGCGCCATCGCCCTGGCACTCAATGGGGATTTCTACCCGGTGCTCAGCCGCTATGCCGATCAGATCGATCAGCCTGCGCAGCCGAGCGAGGTCAAACGCCTGCAACGCGAGGCCTCGCGCAAGCTGATCCGTGCGACCAACATCCTGCGCTCGGATCAGGCCCCTGGCTGGCCCCATACCCTGGAGGAGCACGTGGCGCAGTTCGTCCAGCGCTATCCGGCGCAACAGGCGCAGATCGAATTCTTCCTGCGTCATAGCCAGCAGCCCACGGCCTCGGCCGAGGAATTCACGGCGCGGCTACGGGATTTTTGCGAGTGGTGTCGGCAGGCATCCGGACAGTGATCCAGGGACGTTGAGGCGGATCTTGCACCAGCGAAGGAGGTCGCCATCACGACGCGTGCCGGCCACATATTCATCCATTCGAATAGGTGAATGTGTCGCCTTTGCTCATCTCCCCCGAGGCACCCTGACTGCTTCAAGCCTGTTCCAACCCCTGCCCCTTGGCGGCCTGGCGCTTAAAAACCGGAGCGCCCTGCCGTCCCTGACTCGCTCGCGCAGCTCGCGATCGGGCAATATCCCCAACGAGCTGATGGCCACCTATTACGGCAGCGGGCCGGTGCCGGGTTGCTGGCGGACCTGGATTGTGGAGTGCTGAGGGCCTGCATGCCCCTGGAACAACGCCATGACCCCGGTCGCCTGAATTTGAAATACCCGGCATTGCCCGCCACAATCGCGCCCCGATCTGGCCAACGCTGCCGGACGCTCGTGCTGAAAAGGGGTTGCCGTTGAACCAACAGACATTGTCCAAGCGCCTTGAGCGCGTGGCGGCGCATGTGCCCGCCGGAGCGCGCCTGGCCGATATCGGCTCGGATCACGGCTACCTGCCGGTGGCCTTGATGCGCCGTGGCGCGATCTCGGCGGCGGTGGCCGGCGAGGTGGCATTGACTCCCTTCCATGCTGCCGAACGTACGGTACGCGAGAACGATCTGACATCGCTCATCACTGTGCGCCTGGCCAACGGCCTGGCGGCGATCGAGGCGCGGGACGGGATCACCGCCATCAGCATCTGTGGCATGGGCGGCGAGACCATCCGCGACATCCTCGACTGCGGCAAGGCCCACCTCAACGGCCAGGAACGGCTGATCCTGCAACCCAACGGCGGCGAGCCGCCACTGCGCCAATGGCTGATGGACAATGGCTACTGCATCCTCGCTGAGGAGGTGCTGCAGGAAAACCGCTTCGACTACGAAATCATCGTCGCCGAGCGCGACAAGCCGGTGCGCTACAGCGCCCGGGAACTGTACTTCGGCCCGCTGCACATGCAGGCCCGCAGCCCGGCGTTCCTGCTCAAGTGGCAGCGCAGGTTGCGCCAGAAGCACAAGACCCTGGCCGACTTTGCCCGGGCGCAGCAGGCGGTGCCCGAGGAAAAGGTCCGGGACGTCGCCCGCCAGGCGCAGTGGATCACCGAACTGCTGGCGTGACATCTCTGGGGGTTGCGCGCAAGCGCGTCAGCAAGGTGAAGCCCTGCTCCATCTACACAGACTCGCTGTCGGCGGCCAGGTTTGCATCCTGATCGGCTTCAGCCGCCAGCTTCAGGCGGTCCGCCTTGCTGATGTATTTCGACTTGCTGGCAGGCGCCAATTTGGCACTGGCCTTTTTCGCGTGAGCTTTTAACAGCTGCTGGATTTTTTTACGACGATTCATAGGCTTCTACTCGGTCTTACAATTTTTGAATGAAATGGCCGCCCCGGCCTGGTCGCTCAAGCCGTGGGCACTGGCACCCAGTCAGCCGCTGGCGCCTGCCAGGGAAAATCCCCAGGCTCAAAGCGCTCACTCGTGTCCATCTGGATACTGCGCAGGCTCGCGGTCTGCTGATGTGAAGCGTAAAGCGACTGCGAAAAATAGCTGATCAACAGCGTACGGCGACGGGCACCGCTGATGTTCAGGCTGCCCGCATGCACCAGGTCGACGTCGAACAGCAGGACATCACCCGCGGAACCTGCAAGCTGCACCGAGCGGGACTCGTCATTGAAGTCAAAAGGCGGCGCTCCCGGCTCAGGCCGATGGCTGCCGGGGACAATCCGCGTTGCACCGTTGGCGGGCCCATAGTCGTCGAAATACACCAGGGCATTGGCAATGTCCCCTGGTCGTTGCGCCGACAGGTCGCGGTGCAGCAGCTGATGCCCGCCCCCTTTCAACGGCTCTCGCCCCTCCACCTGGGACAGGAAAAACCGCTCTCCAATCAACTCCCCCGCCACCGCCAGCATCGACGGCAGACGACACAGCGCCTGCACGCAGGCATCGGTGTCCAGCTGCGAATGGCGCCAGTCCCTGCCCCTGGGCACCGGCCATTGTTCCGAGGGCTTTACGCCCGCGTCGAACACGGCACGCAGCTGATCCAGCCACTGCGCCGGGATCGCTCGGCGAAGCAGCACATAACCTTCTCGGTGCAATTGCTCGCGGTCAGTCATCGCGTGCTCGACTCCCTTGCCGTAACCCGTCCTGCACAACGGCCCGGAGCACGGCAGGCGCCGCGGGCAATAGGCGCAGGATGATAAAGCAAAGGTTTTACCCGTGCACATAAGCACCGCGATTGATGGGGGTAATAACAACCGCCGGGGCGGCACGCAGAAAAGAGCCGCCCCGCTCACGGCCCTGGCTACTGGCAGTCGCTGATAAATGTTTGAATAGCGCCCCGACATTCAATGATCGACCAGAGGTCCTGCTATGGAGTGGCATGTATTTTCAGAAGCCCATGAACCCTTGACCGATGAGTTGGTTGACGGCATCGAAAAGGTCCTGCGCTTCACCCTGCCCCGCGACTACGTTGAATGCGTCAAGCGCTTTCACGGCGGGCAACCCAAGGACCGAACCCTGTCGATCAACGTCAACGGCGAGCCCTGGGGCATCGGCTTCGGCATGCTGCTGACCCTGGATCCGCTACAGAGCTCGGAAAACATCATCAACGCGCTGGTGGCATTGCGAACCCATCATCAGCTTCCCGAGCACTACCTGCCGATCGTGGTGGGCGGTGGTGGTGACTACCTGTGCCTTGATTATTCCGAGAACCCGCTGCTCCCCAAGGTGGTGTTCTATTTTCATGAACTGGGCCTGCCGGACGGCCTGTTTGAGGTGGCAGATTCATTCAGCAGCTTGCTGGGCATGCTGCAAGAGGAGCGCTGAAACCGAAGGTCACGCTGACGAAGAACTTGCCGCTTGAGGGAGGCTTGCTAGAGTCAAAAGCACTGCCCCCAAGCCTTTGGCGTTTTCAAGGATCGATCATGCCCCCCACTCTTCAGTTATTTGCGCCTGATGTATTCCCCTCTGCCCCTGCCGAGGTTCGCGCCTACACTGTCGCCGCCTTTCGAATTGCCCAGCGAAGTGATCAGCTCTCACTGATTGCCATGTCAAAACCCCTCTTGGAGTTTTTGCTGAAAAAGCGTGCGCTGGGCTACTGGATCCAGAAAAGCAGGCTGATCGAGGTGGATCTAGGCTATCGCCTCACTGACCAGGGGCTTGTCATTTGCCAATCGGCTTTGGCAGACCAACTCGCCACCCACAACACGACTGCGGACCGGGTGGCCTACTGGGAGAACGAGTTCCGCCGCAACAGCCAACTCCCGCGCGCGGAAACCTTTCGGATCTGAGGTGGTTGTTCCCCCGAGCGGACGGACCGCCCCGGTGCGCTTCCGCTCATGGCCAAACCCGCCTTATTGCTGCTGAAAAGCCACTTTCACCCCGAGCCCGACAAACAGCGTACCGATGATTTTGCCTTCCCAGCGACGCAGCCTTGAAAGGCCCTTGAGGCACTGGCTCAAGGGGCGAATGGCGATTGAAAGCAGGCTGGTATAAACCGCACTGAGCCCCGAAAAGATCAAGCCCAGCACCGCGAATTGACTCAGGGACGAACCCGATTCCGGGTGAATGAACTGCGGCAGGAATGCGAGGAAGAAAATCGCGGTTTTCGGGTTCAGGACCTCCGCGCCCACCGCCTGGAAAAAGGCCTGGCGCGAGGCCACATCCGCCAATGGCATGCTCCCAGTAGTGCTCGATCGAGCAAAAAAAGCACGCGCCCCCAGGTAGATCAGGTAACAGGCACCCGCCGTTTTCACCACATTGAACGCGAGCGCAGACGTCATCAGAATCGCCGACAGCCCCAGCGCAGCGCTCAGCGTATGGATCAGATCCCCCGTCGCGACGCCCAGCCCGGTGGCAATACCAACCTTGCGTCCGCCCTGCAAGGTGCGTGTGATCACCAACAGCACGGCGGGGCCGGGGATCAGGAAAAGACCGATAACGACGGCTACGTACGTCACGATAGAGGCCAGGTCAAACATCACGAGTCACCTAAAGGCAGGGCGGGACCACAGTTATCCTGAAGTGCAGTTCGAAAGCAAACGCTGTGTCCAGGTCAGAGGTGGGTCGGATGCGGTCATTGGTCAAAGGCCGTTAGCGGACAAAAGCGGTCATGCAGGTTTAAGGCTGTTGCGCGCCATCGTTCCAAAACAGAAGTTGCGGGGCGTGATTTTCCACCCGTCAAAAGGCAACCTCGCACCGTGCTTCAGCGGCTTGTACTCGTAGGGTCAGACCAGACTCGAAGCGCAGGACAAGATGATGATCTGGATGAATGGTATCGGTGAGGTAGCAGGTTTTTGTCTCTGCACCGGACTCCACCACGCCAATCGACTGAATAACTCGACTGTCGTCGCCCACCTGACTTTCATCTGCCCCACTCGCTGAAAAGTAGTCAACCTCATGGAAGCTGATGGTGATTTTCCGCGCTTCTTCCGTCGGCACCCAGGCTTCAGTTCGTCGAGTAAAGCCAAGTACAGCCAAACGATTCACGATGTCGTAATGGATGGCAGTGGCTTGGTAGAAGTTATGTAAATCGTACGCACGGCCGTGAATCTCGATCTCGATATGCCCGAACACGAAACCATGGAATTGCATGGATTAACCCTGATGATCTGCCGGTAGGCATGCATCGTACGGTATCACCGCAATGGTCGCCTCTGGCGGACAACAGCCGCTGCCGCCCGCCCCTGCTACCTCTCTGCGCTAAAACCCCTACTCCACCCCGTCTCCTTTAATCCCCTGCGCGAACTTGCTCATCAGCCGCACCAGATTCTCCACGTCCTGCTCCTCCCAGGTGGAGAAAATCGCCAGGCCGATCCGCTCCCGCGCCTCATCGACGCGGTCGGTCATGGCTTTGCCTTTGGCGGTGATGACGGACTCGCGCACGCGGCGGTCGGCGGCGCTGGCCTGGCGGTCGATCAGGCCCAGGCTTTCGAGCTTGGCGACCTGGCGGCTGACGGTGGTGTAGTCACGGCCTACGCGGTCGGCCAGTTCGACCACGCCAATCGGCCCCAGGCGCTCCACCAGCACCAGCAGCGGGAACAGCGCTCGGTCCAGGGAGATCCCGGCTTCGCGGACCATGGCCTCGTCGCGCTGGGGGCGGTTCATGACGCCGACGATTTCCACCAACGCGCCGTGAAGCTCGCGGAGCTGAGCACTAATATGTGTATTTTGCACTTTATTTGTTGACACGCTTTTGCCCTCGCTCAAATATGTGCATCTTGCACGCTTTGGAGCGGATTATGAAACAACCACTCGCTGTTCAGGTGTTGATTTGCGGCGCGGGCGCTGCCGGTTTGACGTTGGCGATTGATCTGGCGCGAAGGGGCATTTCCCTGCGCCTGATCGAAAAAGCCCCGCAGCCGTTCCATGGGTCACGCGGCAAGGGGTTGCAGCCCAGGACCCTGGAGGTCTTCGAGGATATCGGCATCCTCGAGCGGATTTGCGCCATCGCGGGCGCTTATCCGCCTGAGCGCCGCTATCACGACGATGGCCGCCATACCGATGCCGAGGTCATCCAGCACCAGGCCCCTACCCCTGCCGAACCCTATCAACAGCCGCTGATGTTGCCGCAATTCCTGACCGAACAGCTGCTGCGCGAGCGCCTGCTTGAACTGGGGCAGCAGCCGCAGTGGGGCTGCGAGTTGCTGGGTTTCGAGCAGGATGCCGACGGGGTCAGCGTGCGCCTGGCTGGCAAAAACGGTGAGGAGACCCTGCGCGTGGGTTGGCTGGTGGGCGCCGATGGCGGGCGCAGCCTGGTGCGCCATGAGCTGGGGATCGGCTTTCCGGGCAAGACCCTTGGCGTGCGCGCCGTGGTGGCCGATGTGCAGGTGTCGGGGCTGTCTCGCGACTACTGGCACCGTTTCGGCGATGGCGATATGACGCGGCAGATCTCGCTCTGCCCGCTGGCCGGGACCGATCAGTTGCAGATCCAGGGCCCGATCCCCCTGGAAGGCGAGATCGACCTCAGCGCCGACGGCCTGACGGCACTGGTGGCGCAGCGCACCGGGCGCGACGATATTCACGTGCACGCGGTGTCCTGGGCCTCGGCCTACACCATGCATGCGCGGCTGGCCGATCAGTACCGTGTGGGCCGGGTGTTTCTGGTGGGAGATGCGGCGCATATTCATCCGCCCACCGGTGGCCAGGGCCTGAATACCAGCGTGCAGGACGCCTACAACCTGGGCTGGAAACTGGCCGCGGTGATCCATGGCGCGCCGCAGTCGCTGCTGGATACTTATGAGGAAGAACGGCGCCCCATCGCCGCCTCGATGCTCGGCCTGGCGACCCACCTGCTGGAGGCCCAGAAGCGTGGCGATATACGGCGCGGCCGCGACGTGCAGCAGCTTGATATCGGTTACCCGCAGTCCACCCTCGCGCTGCAGCAGCCCAGTCGCACCCTGGGCGTGGCAGCCGGCGACCGCGCCCCCGATGCACCGATACGCAGCGCCTCCGGGCACCGCTCGCGGCTGTTCAACCTGTTCCAGGGCCCGCACTGGACCTTGCTTGGCCATGGCCTGGAGCGCAGCGCCGTGCGACCTCGGCCCGGGTTGCGTATCCACAGCGTCGGTCCGCGCGGCGACGTGCTGGACGATCAGGGGCACTGGCAACAGGCCTACGCCCCGGCCCTCGGCGACTGGCTACTGATACGTCCGGACGGCTACATCGGTGCAATCATCAACCACAACGCGGTCGAGGCCCTGGAAAACTACCTGCAGCAGGTCGGCCTCGGAGCGGCCACGGCCGGCAATGGCGAGGAGACCCAGGCCACAGACTGAGGACCGCGCAAGGCGATCCTGTGCTGCTAAAGGTCGAGCAGGCAGGAACGCAGGCCGCTGAATCGCTCCTAGCGCCTGATTTATTACATATGTATATTCGCATATACGTAAAAACGCATATTAGGTGACACACCCATGAACCTGCTGCCTCCCGCTGTCTTCAAGTGCCTCGGCGATGAAACCCGCTGCCGGATCATGCTGATGCTCTGCGCCCAGGGTGAGCTTTGTGTCTGTGAACTCATCTGGGCACTGGATGACAGCCAGCCGAAAGTCTCCCGCCATCTCGCGCAACTGCGTACATGCGGGCTGCTGGAAGACCGCCGTCAGGGCCAGTGGATTTACTACCGCCTGCACCCGCAGTTGCCGCAGTGGGTCAACGACGTGCTCAGCCTCACCCTCGAGGCCCATCGAGCCTGGGCCGACGGCGACAGCGAGCGCCTGGCGTCCATGCCCGGCCGCCCTGTGCGCGCAGCAACCTGTTGCTGACCCTTCGATCCGGGACTGTCCGATGTTGATCGCGGCTTCAATTTTCGCTCTCACGCTGCTACTCGGGCTGTTTGCCCTTGAGCCCCTGGGCATCCCCATCAGCGCGGTCGCGGCGGCTTGTGCACTGATCCTGTTGGTGATCGCGGGCCAAGGCCGGATCATCTCCATCCGCAGGGTGATCAAGCACGCGCCCTGGCAGATTGTGGTGGTTTCCCTCGCCATGTACCTGGTCGTCTACGGGCTGCGCAATGCGGGCCTGACCCATACGTTCGCGGCGCTTCTGGACAGCTTCGCCGCCCACGGCCTGTGGGCCGCCACCCTGGGCGCCGGGGTCACCGCGGCGCTGCTCTCCTCCATCATGAACAATATGCCCAGCGTGCTGATCGGCGCGCTGTACATCCAGGGCAGCGAGGCCGGCGGCCTGATCCGGCAGGCCATGATCTACGCCAACATTATCGGCGCTGACCTGGGGCCTAAGATCACGTCCATCGGCAGCATCCTCACCCTTCCCGTCCTGCTCGTGACCCTGGCCGCACTGGCCTTGCGCCTGAGCCTCCACGCCTAGGAAACGCTGATGAAAGTCCTGTTCATGTGTACCGCCAATAGCTGCCGCAGCGTGCTGTGCGAAGGCTTGTTCAACCTTATGGCCCCCCAAGGCCTGAGCGCCGCAAGCGCCGGCAGCATGCCGAGCGGGCGCCTCAACCCGCGCGCAGTGAGCACCTTGCAGGCCCTGGGCGCAGATACCTCGGCCCTCTTCAGCAAGGGTTCCGACAGCTTCGCCGAACACCCGCCCGAGGTGGTGATCACCGTGTGCGACCAGGCTGCCGGCGAACCCTGCCCGGTGTACTTCGGGCCCGCCCTGAAAAGCCATTGGGGCTTGGCCGACCCGTCCGAGGTTACGGGTAGCCCCGAGCAAATCCAGGCCGCTTTTGACGCCACCGTCATCCACATTCGCCAGCGCCTGACGGCGTTTTTTGCCCTCGATCTCAACGCCCTCGGCCCAGCGGAGCTGAAACTGGCGTTGAACCGCATCGGAGACCTGTAATGAAAGCGTTCACCCACGACACCCCAGACGACTGCCCCAGCCTGGACCTCGCGCTGCTCGACGTGCCCGGCCCTGAAAAGTTGGTGCCGCCCGAGCAGCCCCAGCACAAGCCGCGCATTCTTCTGCTGTACGGGTCGACTCGCGAGCGCTCCTTCAGTCGGCTGCTGACCCAGGAAGCGGCGCGCATTCTGCAATGGATGGGCGCAGAGACCGTGATCTTCGACCCCTCCGGCCTGCCACTGCCCGATGACGCCCCCGAGGATCACCCCAAGGTCCGGGAATTGCGCGACCTGGTGCTGTGGTCCGAAGGCCAGGTGTGGTGCTCTCCGGAACGCCACGGCTCGATATCGGCGGTGTTCAAGGCGCAAATCGACTGGATTCCCCTGACGCAGGGAGCCGTTCGCCCCTCACAGGGCAAGACCCTGGCCGTGATGCAGGTGTGCGGTGGCTCGCAGTCCTTCAACACGGTCAACCAGCTGCGGGTGCTCGGGCGCTGGATGCGCATGGTCACCATCCCCAACCAATCGTCGGTGCCCAAAGCCTTTCTGGAATTCGACGAGAGCGGGCGGATGAAGCCATCGCCCTACTACGACCGGGTGGTGGACGTGATGGAGGAGTTGATGAAGTTCACCTGGCTGGTGCGTGGCAAAGCCGCGTACCTGGTGGATCGTTACTCCGAACGCAAGGAAAGCGCCGAAGCGCTCTCCACGCGGGTCAACCAACGCGTCCTCTAAACCTGCCGGGCCGATTCAAGCCCTGCACTCAGCGCCCGCGCACCGCGTAAGATAGCCAGCGCCCTAATGCCGATCAGTTAAGCGATAGAGCGAGCACAAAATAACCTGTGGCGAGGGAGCTTGCTCCCGCTGGACTGCGTAGCAGTCCCATTTTTTGGGCCGCTTCGCGACCCAGCGGGAGCAAGCTCCCTCGCCACGAGTACAGCGATCGTCCTTAACTGACTGGCATTAGCCAGCCCCCCCTCTTTCAGGAGCCCTGAATGCATTGCCCTACCTGCGGTGAATACGGAGACCTGGTGCTGCTCAAGGTCAAACGCACCGGCGCCCAAGTCATCGCCTGCACCGAGTGCGATTCGCTGTGGAAAACCGTGGATGTGACCACCCTCGGCGAGCCGCTGCTGGATGTGGCCGACTATCTGCGCGAGCACCACCTGCCCCCGAAATGGAGCGAGCTGGAGCTGTTGCGCAGGGTCTGAGCCGTCCCCGGCTCCCTGCGCAACAGCCCACCCGGGCTAAGGCATAAAGCGCCAGTACACGCCATTGGCATCACTAACCTGCGCCAGCTTGCGCCGCTGCCCTGGGCGCTTGCCGGTGTTGATGATGTTGTAGATGTCGTAAATCAGCGTGGTCGAATCACCGTAGTACGAGTGGCTGAGAAAGTCGGTCGTGATCAGGCTGGCGTCGACCGTATCGATGCCCGGCACCACCAGCAGGTTGTCCGAGACAAAACCCGCACGCGGGTATTTGTGAAAGGTCTTGGAGGCCAGCAAGGCCAGGTCCTTGTCCGAGACGTACATGGTTACCGGCCATTTGGCAGGGCTGATGCCGGGGACGATTTCATCGGCAAACACATCGGAATCGATATCCGGCGCCGCCAGGATCACTTCCTTGATCTTGCTCCGCAGCTTGGGGTGCTTCAGGTTCAGCGTCACCAGGCTGCTGGCCACGGCGCGATTGCCCATGCTGTGGGCGATCAGGTAGACCTTTTTCACATGGGGCTGTTTCAGGTAGTCGACCAGGAAGCTGTAGAACTTGGTCTTGGCCGCCTCCACCGCGGCTTCGTCGGGCACGTACTCTTCGGTCCTGCCGGCCGAGGGCCAGCTGTAGAAGGCCGGCACACCTTTGAAGTCCAGGTCGTAGGCCATCTGCGCGGTGCGTTTCGCGGCGTCTTCAAATGCCACGTTGTAGCCGTGCACGTAGATGAAGCTGGAGCCGTTTTCCTTGAGGCGATGACTGATCAGTTGCTCAAACTCGGCCTTGGGCACAATGCCGCCGCCGAGGATCGAGACATGCTTATCCGGATTTTCCGACCACTCGAGCTTGAACCAGGACGGGGTCTCGACCACTCCGGTCTTGTGGTCGAACGGGATCTTCACATGACAGTAGCCGTAGACCAGGGCCTTGCCGCGCTTGGTGCCCAAGGCATCGACGCAACCGGTGGCGGACAGCACATTGCGGTTGCTGGCAAAAAACACGGTGACGATGCCGGTCATCTTGTCGACGAACTGATTGCGCGCCGGGTCCGCGTCCTTGGGCAAGGTGCCAGTGGCCGCCCCATCGACAGGGGGCTGCCGGTACGGATCATAAGTGCCCTCGCCGTCCTGCAGGCCTCTGCCCCCGCTGCCGCAGGCACTCAAAACAGCCAGCGCGGCCAGCAACAACATGCGCACGATCGCATCCATTCGTATCGGTTCCCGGGGTGTGGGCTGAGGAAAAACAGCCCGCGGATTTAATAGAAATACGCCACGGGTGTCCAATCAAGATCGTGTGGCAGCCGGACCTGCGGGCAATAAAAAACGCCGCTGGCCCGGACCCGGCCCAGCGGCGTTGCAGTTGCATCGATGCTCCGTATGCGTCGCCTACAACAGGCGGCGTTGCACGGCTTCTTCCAGGGTGCTGCGGGCCAGTTCCTGGACCACCTCACGGGTGTCCTGCTGGAACGGAATGGTCACGATCAGCAGCAAGTGCATCCAGGTGCGCACCGATTCGCTTTTGCGGATACGCCCCACTTCCTTGCCGTCCTTGTCCTTGAACACGGTTTCCAGGGTGAAGGTGTTTTTCGCCGTGCTCGGAATGATAAAGAAGGTCGCGCCGGTGATGATGGCCGAGGCCATGTTGAACTGCTCGTTGTTGTACAGGGTGGCTTCGGCATACAGGTCCGAATCGACCTTGTCGGTGCTGACCCGGCTAAAGCGCCCGGACTGGCGGAACGCATCGGCCACTGCTGCTTCCCAAGCCACGGCCGGGGTACCGCCAGCGGCATTGGCCGGTCCGCTGTTGACCTGATTCATGGCAGTGGTGCGGACAAAGGCGCTGGGCTTTTGCGCTGGCGCTTCAGCGGTCGGTGGCCAGGCCTTGACCGGGGTCAGTTCGTGTTGCGAATAGGATACGCAGCCGCTCAGTAAAACGGCCGCCAGCACCAGGACGTGCTTGATGGAACCCAACATAGGTTGCTCCTTGAACTTACTGTTTCGGCAAACGGGCGGTGGCGGTGTCGAGCAACTGCGAGACCAGTTCGGTCAGTTGCTTGGCGCCCATGGTCGGGGCCCAGTATTCACGCCCGTACAGGCCGACATTGCGCTCCAGCTTGAGCTGCTGCTTGCTGCTGGCCAACTCCTTGCCGTCGCGGTCGACCACGACCAGGTCGCCGGCTAGGTCGAAGCTGTCGACGTAGATCGGCCCGTTGACCCAAATCCAGATGGTCAGGGTCAGCAACGCCCCGGGGAAGTAACCCGGATGCGGCCCGCGGTGGCCCTTGAGGGAAGTCATGTTGAATTTCAGCACCACGTCGTTTTCACCAAGGCGCGTCGGGTATTCGCTGACCTGATTGAAATAGGCGCCGGCCTTCACGTACTGGTTGAGCTGGCTGGTGAGCGAGCGGCTGATGGCGGTGCGGGTGGCTTCATCGATACCGGGGGCGGATACCACCACATCGGCCAGTTGCGCGGTGCGCGGGCTGGTGACCGGGGCCTGGTGCGGCGGTGCGCCAACCGGCCCGGTGACGTTGTACGAAACACAGCCGGTCATCGACAACGTGGCGATAAGGGCCGCGGCCTTGAGCAAGGTTTTCAACACAAAACTTCCTTATTAATGGGCAAACAACATCAACGTCTCGACCCGGAGGCCGCGAACTTTAGGAAAAAACTCGGGAGAACGTGGCGCGGCCGGGCTGCGGCCGCATCGTTAATGGGTTGGGGCCTTGAACGGCGGCGCACCCAGGCGCGCCGCGTCGATGCCGCAAGCCATATTGCGCAATTCGCCCAGCAACGATTGACGGGGGAAGCCGGCCCATTGCGGGACCTCCTCCTTGCGCATGACCTCGACGCCCTGGGCAAAGGGCTCGGAAAAATACACCCGGCCAAACTGCGCCGTCTCGTCGCGCTCACAGTTGATCACCCGGATTGCGCGGGAACTGTTGATCGGCGGTTTACCACTGAGTTGCGCCGGCTTGGCGTAATTATTGACCAGATAGAACTGCCGCAACTGCGGGTTGTTCTGATACAGGCCCAAGGAATTGGCCGCAAAGTAAGTGGCCAGCTCCGGGCTCTCCACCACCTTGAACATGCCCAAAGGCGCAGCCGGCGGCGCTTGCGGTACCGGCGCCTGCTGCACACCGCCATGGCTGCAACCGCCCAGCAGCAGCACCGCGCTCAGGCACCAAAGCCGGTTCATTGGCCAGCCCCTTTCGCCATATCCGGTCGCTCCTGCTGCAGCAATCGTGCATCCACATTGCCCTGCAACGAGCAGAGCAACCGGGTCTTGCCCTCTTCAACGCTGAGCATCAGGATCTTCTCCGCCGAACCCGGTGCCGGGGCAATGCCCGAAGCCGCTGCCGGGTTGTCCTGCCATGGTGCATCGGCACTGAGCTTGATCTGCGGCCGAGAAATAAAGTACTCCCCCGCCTCCTGCCAACCCGCTTGGGGCAACGCGGCCATGATCGCCTCACGGCTGGCATCGACCTCAAAACCCCAGAAGTAGTAAGTGCCCATCTCCCCCAGATCAAACACCCGATCGTAATAGCCGGTCAGGCGCAGGCCCTGATCGTCGAGGGGCTTGGAGAACGACTGAAGCGCAGTTTGCGTCTCACGCCGGTCAGCCACCGGCACCCAGGCCAGGCCGCGCTTGTCGTCCTGGGCCAGTTTCACTACCCGCGCCAGTTCGCCGCGCTGGCTGTACAGCGTTTTGAAGAATGCAGACTGGCACTGGGTCAGGCTTTCAGTGAGGTTGGCGGCCATTGAGCTGTTGGCACAGAGGCCGAGCAGCAGCGCCAGCAATGGCTTGGCGGTGGCACGGGGAAAAAGGCGCGGCAGATCCATTGGGTGGAGGCTTCCTGATGGGGCGGAAAAATAGGCGACTTTAAACCGGTGATGGCGGCGGGACAAATTTGTGTGGGGGTGGGGGCTGTTTGCTGTACTACGAGGCTGATAACGGCAAGCGATGGATGTCCGAGCGAGGGGCTGCTTGACCAGCTCGGCCCTGCGGTTTTCGCGTTACCCGCTTCGGTGGCGTGTCGCCCATCGGGTCTGCATCACCAAAGCCGGCAGCAGATCACCTGGCCACAATGCTGTATTTCCCATGAGCAACAGCAATACCTGCTCGATCTTTGGCTGTGAATCAGTAAGTTCGCGGGCCAGGTCAGTAGCAACGTATCCATGCAATTCAACTTGACCGGTTTTAACTATCGGTGCTTTCAGTTCTCTGGCCAAAAACAGCGTCGTCGTAATTTGAAGCGATTTGATTTCGGCAATAAGCAGGCCGCAGACAGAGTATCCGCACAAATGAATCCGGACTTCGCGCTCAGCGCGATGTACAAACACCTGCGCCGCGTAGTTCCTCAAGATAACGCATTAGTACATCTGCCCTATTGCCTGGTGCTTTACATTGGGATCACATCTGCTCAGCTGTCACCCCGTCCTCGACGCCCAGCTTCTACGTTATTTAAACCCCTTGATGGAACTTGAAAAGGATCTGTTTTTTGAAAAGTTCAACCACTAGAAAAATGGTTTTAAGCTCGTTGATTGTTGCGGGCTCTACATGGACCGCCGCAGCGGTTGGCGCGACAGGTTCCTCGGCCCCGTGCACCAACGAAGCGGATTTCCAAACAGGCACCGTAGTGGAATATGAAAGTCGCGATAACGTGTCGCCGGTGACCAGTCGCAACAAGTCTGAAACCTTGGGTCGAAAAGACTTTGCAGGAACCAATCCGGTGGCGGTATCACACACCACGTTCATGAACAGTGCACCGGTGTTTCTCACCACTACTTTTTCGCAAATCAAGGACGGCAAGTTGATTCGTTATGGTGATCGGCACGGCGTCGGCGATTCATTGACCACGACACGTTACAACCCTCCCGCCGCCACCCCGGTAGATTTTCAACCTGGGCAGACAGTCACTATCAATTACAAGAACCAGGTCGTCAGCAGCGCCGCAACGATTGATTTCGACGTGACAGAAAAGCTGACATACAACGGGCGTGAAACGATCAAGACGCCGCTCGGGACCTTTGAGACCTGTCGCTTCACTAATGAAGTTTCCACAGGACCAATGTCCGGCGATCAACCGATACAGAAGGTCATCGTCCAAAACTGGTTTGCTGCCGAGGGGCCGTATCGCGGGCAGTCAATCAAGTCAGCCAGTCGCTCTGGCACCGATGGGCAGGAGCGGATCGTTGAAGTGATCAAAATGAGCTATGAGACTCGCGCCAACTAAACATCTCTCGTCCTGAAGCACGGAGAACAAGGACAATTCAGTTCTTCTGGATTACGGACGCACTGACGCTGTGTTTGCCACCGATACAGTGCCTGGTTGTTTGGGCAATGTCGGCAAGGGGACGCATCACTGGATGCCGTCCCCCTTGATATCGACAAGCGAACCGCTTGGTGTGCGTTGGCGTGTTCAGGCGTCAACCTACACCGCGTGTCTTATCTGAAGTGGGATGCATCAATAAAGTTTGTAGTTATCCACCACGTCATTCACGAAGTAAATAATCAACCTAGATCCCTTCGCCTGGCCTTGACCGTTTTGAGCGCTGGCCACACTGCCGACATCATTGGCGACACCCTGGGCTTTAGACACTTGCGCCGAAGCGTCGTACAACTTCGCCCTTGCATCGTTCGAGACATATTTGTTGGCCAAGGCCATATATTTATCCAGACCTTCTTCGCTTTTATTGTAGGTCCAATTGGAGCCGTTGCTGCGACTCGCCGAATCAAGTTGCTCTTCTGCCGGAGCCCCGAACAATTGCTGCACCTGAGTCTTGGTAGTTTTACCCGAAACAATGGTTTTCTTCAGGTAAACGGCGTCGTACTTTTGTGCCCCCGGGTTCAAGGAACTCATCAAGTCGCCGGTATTTGCACAGCCTCCCAATACCCCAGTCAGCAAACAGAGTGCGAATCCGACTCTGAGTTTATTCATATATTTTAAGCGCATAGACTCACCTTGAGGTGTGTTCAGAATTGTTCAAGTCCGACCGAGTTCACGGAAGCTCACCAGCAGAGTGCAATCAATCGACTTAATGGTTTTCACTACAGACAGACACGCAGGCGCACTTCAAATCTGACATTGGAGTATATTCCGCGTGCGTACTGGCTACTGTGTTGGGCTTATACAGCTTATGTGGGCGGGATGAATCGATGCTATAGCACAGATGTGCTATAGGCGGCCAATATCGAACTACCTAGTATGGCGCGGCATATAATGGAGACGTGTATAACTCAAAAACTTACTTGCGCCACTGTTTACAGTGGCATTATCGAATCAGCATAAACAAAATCAAAAACATGAAGTATGAGTCACCGTTTTATCTGTTGCGATACGGCATTGAGGCCCTGAAACCCCTAGTGAAGCATCGCCTTCATCAGCCCTGGCGCCGGAAGGAGAACACGCTACCGCTGCAGCCGTTGTCGTCCCGCAGGTAGACATCGAAGGTCTTGCCGACGACGGCGTAGCTGACCGTCACGACGCCCACTTCATTGGACAGATAATTGCCCGACATCGCCGGCGCGAAATCGATCGCGTCGCGGGCGAGCAGGTAGAGATGCTCGTTATAGACGGTTGTGGCGGGCGACAGCGTCTTCAGGTGATCCTCCATTACGCTGTTGGGGGGCTGGCTGATTTGGTACGCAATGCCAGCGTTGTGGGGCTGGCTGATCTCGTACTGCATGCCCGCGTCGCGGTACGGGATCGACAGCAGCACCTTGCCCTCGACGCTCAGGCGCGTGGCGAGCGAGGTGTCCAAAGTGACCGTCATGCTGTTGAGCCGGTGCAGGTCCTCGCGTGTCAGGCTCACGTCTGAGACCTCGATGTGCCCATCCTCAACCACCGAGAAGTTCGATTTCCATCGGCCCTTGTCTCGCCACGACTGCCACACGCCGCTGGGGCAGCCCGCGCCGCTGACGCTGTCGAGCACATAAGTGCCGATCGCCTGCGTGAGCATCTCGCGCTTCGAGCCCATGATGATTTCCGAGGTCTGATGCGCGTCAACGGGCAAGGGCCGGTCGCCATCGGCCGAGGCCCAGTTGCCGTCGAGCGTGTCACTGACCAGCTTGCCGGTGAAGGTGCCGGTGCGTTGGCCCGCACTCCCGAACGCGTTCATCGTCAAGGTCCCTGATGGGTCGATCTCGCCGCTCAGGTAGAGATCATTGCGCTTGCCGGCAGGGCGATAGCTTCCCGTCAGCCTGCCGTCGACATTCTTGAGATTCATCGTAAACCCATGGCGATCGCCGATGCGGCCGGCGAGGGTCTTGTGGAAGTACTGAGGGTCGGCCAGCGCCGCGGTGGCGGTCATCCAGGACACAAGCACGGCGACGATCTGCAGGGCTGGACGAAACATGGAGAGCGCTCGGAATTGAAGGGGGCGCAATTGTGACACTCCGTGCCAACCGGTGACACGCGACCACGCGCGGAAATCGCTTGGCTGGAAGAAATTCTCAGCCTAGTGATCGTCAGCATGTTCGGACCAGGCTGCCACGGACCGCTCCTGGCCGGAGCTGCCGTAGGGTGAACGTCAGCCAGTGGCCGAATGAAGCCAGTTAGATGCGCTCATGAAACAAGGGCACTTCAGTGTTCAGCAGCACTAAACAGAACCTGATTTAACCGCCACACCAAAGCTGACCATTACCAATAGCAGCCCAATCACGCTCCAGTGCACCACTGCCAGCTTGCGTTTAAGGGACGCTGGAAAGTGGGCTAAATCTTCGGAACTTAGCTCGCCCCTTTTCAAATAAAACGCAGGGAAGGTCACTATTCCCGCAATGCCACCTACGAGCAGAAGTTTTCCCCAAGGCCCAGCATGTCGAAGCGGAGCACGCGTCATGATGGCTGAGCAATTTTTCAGGTGTTCCAACATCAAATCCATCTTCGTATAAGCCAGGTACAAACAGCCCCCAATCCAAAGAAAAATCCCTGCCAGATCAATGAGGGCAACGGACAGGAGTAGCTTGTCGACAACGTTCAAACTCATTTGCCCGCCTCATGGATCTTCTCACCGGCCCATTCGCCTGTAGCCCTCAGGCTCTCCAGCGTAGGAGCCTGCACAGCGGGAACTGCGTGTTCCCGTATCTCTTCAGTGTCTCCGGCCCGAGCGCCAAGTGTTCAGCGATGGCGCCAGGGTAGTGTCGAGCCCCAAACCCAACAACCGACCAACCGTCGCAGCTTGTTTCCTTATCCCCCCTCATCGCCCACTGCCTGAGCGATGGGGCTGGGTACGCAACCCGGCTTACCAGCGCAACGATGGGCTTGCGTCCTTGCGTGTCTCGGCCAGGAACAGTGCTGGCAGAAACGCCGCAAGATAGCTGAACTCCGAGTAGCAATGTTGAAGCAGCCCCAGGCCCAGTTCATCCGGTACTTCGGCTCGCGGATCGCGGCAGGAGCGGCCAAGGATGAAGCGGCTGCGCAGCACACATCCGGTATCGGTATCGCGGACGAGGTGGATCATCTCGCCATCGGTCGGGTCGCCGTTCGGGTCAAGCTCCACATCCGCGCCAAAACCGATTCTGGCGCAGATGATTGCGGACACATGCTCGCGCCGGAAGGCCTCGCGCAGCGCCGGGTCGGCAAAGACATCACGGGGGTCATGGAACTTGAGGGTGGCCTCCACGGGCGGGATATCCCCCAGGGACTCCACGGCGCGAATGGTCGCCCCGATGTAATTGACCCCTCGGACCCACTGCTCGTCCCAGCCCTTGTGCTCGATATGGTCGTAGGGGTGCCACCATTTGATGTGCTCGGTGGTTTCAAAAAAGGTGAACCACCAATCGAGCATTTTGCCTTTGCAGCCGCGCAACTCATTGTGCACGCAGACCATCAGGCAGCCGTCGGGCAGCCGGGTAATGCCCATTTCAAGGTGCAGGGGCGTCGGCGACAGCATGGCCGAATGGTCGCTCCAGGGTGTCGCCAAGGTGGAAGATTTCATGCCGTGCTCCTTTTAGGTCAGGTCGCATTATTATAGAAACGCTTAGCGTTTCGCAATTACCCGGTGATAAAGTCCGCCCGCCACTTCAGGAGCCTTTATGAGCAATGACATCCAGCCGGCAAAACGCGGGCGGCCGGCCCGCTCACAGGAACAGACAGTCGAGCTAATCGTGAGCGGGGCAACGCGCCTGCTGCTGAGCCAGGGTTACAGCGCGACCACCATGGAAGCTGTCGCGGCTCACTGCGGCCTGGCGAAAAAAACCCTGTACCGCTTCGCGTCCAACCGAAGTGAGCTGGTGGGCTTGGTGATTGGGTCCTGGACCCAGGGGTTTGCCGATCTGTTCGACGAAGACCCGCTCGCGGCGGACGATTTGCTTGCCGTGTTGGGCCGACTGCTGGGCGCGGTGGCGGACAGGGCGCTCAGCGACGATGCGGTCGGGCTGTTCAAGCTGCTGACCCAGGACTTTGCGGAGCGTAGCTTGGCCCTCGAGGCCTACCAGGCCAATGGCATCGAGCATGCGACCCTGCTCCTCGCCAACTGGCTGAGCAGGCAGGCGGCCAGGGGCCTGGTGACAATCGCCCAACCCCAGATGCTGGCGCGCATGATTTTATCGCTGGTGATCGCCGAACCCTTGCGCAGAAGGGCCTTGGGCCTGGAGCTGGCGGATGACAGGGCTACCGTGGCCAGCCAGATCGAGGGCTGCATGCAGTTGCTGTCGGGGCAGGCGTTCAGCCTGAAAGCGGCGTGCCGCTAGCGCTGTTCAGCCACGGCCGATGCAGGTTCCAGCAATCAGGTAACGATCGATACCGTCACTGGCCGACTGCAATTGCGAATACGGCCGGCCAAAACGCTGGCTGAATCACAGATGGACCCGAGCCTGATCCCTGACCTCGAGAGTGGCATCCAGATCTTGCGGAGCTGTTGAGCCGAGTGGATGACTTCGTTTTCGACCTCCCATGACAGGTCGTCATCGAAGTAGAAGGTGATAGGCGCCGAGCGTTCCTGGCGAGTGAGGCCATACCGAGCAGATGCCTGCCTAGCCCCGGGGCTGGGCTTTACTTGGCTGTCTATGGCTTTTGGAAGCCACCTGTTGGTACTCGCCGCTGTCGGCGGTTTTCTCTGGGCGCAAGGTCACAGGCTTGTCGCGAAAGCGGTTATGCACTGACGTTTTTTTGGGCTTGGGCCGAATGCTTTCGGGATGAGCGGCCTTTCCCGAGGCGGCCGACAGGAAAGCCCCGGGTTCCATCGAAAACCGCTCTGCCAGCGCGTACGCCATCTTGTGACTGATGGGCCGCGCCCCAGCGAGCACCTTGGACACCGCTGTTTTATCGCCAATTTCAGGGAGGTCCGAGCCGGTGAGCCCGAGGCTTTCCATCAGGTCCTTGATCAACTGCACCGGGGTGCAAGTCGCCGCAAACGCGGCGTTCGATTCGCGAAACTGCTCGGCGTCGCGCTGGTAGGCCAGGATTTCGTCCTCAAGCTCGACCAGGATTTTTTCTTCGACTTTGCTCAGTTCACGCCCGTCGGTGAGTTCATCGAGCAGGTGAGTCGCCCGCTCATAGTCAGCGGGGGTCTTGATGCCGTGCACAAACTCACTGCGCAGGCGTTCCAGCACCGCGTGCAGCTCGCCCAGGGTTGCGATCACGGTTTGAAGGTCATTGCGGGCTGCGCTCATCGTTTTACCCCTTTGTTTCTGGCATACCAGGCGCTGGCAACGTCGTAGTCGGCATGCGTGTAGATGTGTTTGACGTAGAACTTCTGCCGGGTGTAGTTGACCCCGCCCAGCACCCTGAGGTTATTGCCGCCTACGTCGATCACGACCCAATTCATGGCCGCTCTTGGCTTGAACAGGTCGACCCCTTGCGGACCGAAAAGCGCTTGCAGGTCCGCGAATTCTTTCGGGCGTGCCATTCGTAAAAGGCGAAGGCAACGATCAAGCCCGGCTTTGTCGTTCGGATACAAAATCGCTGCATCGTCGAAGCGTGATGGTATGAGAATGTCCATAGGCTTCCCTGTCTATAAACCCAGGCTACACTGGTTGTGTTTTTTAACAACTGCTGTTCGTCGACTGCCTAAAGCGTAAAGGGCTTGTCCTGCGCGTGGGCCACTCGGGCTGTCGCCAGCTTTGACAAGCGTCAACAGCTGCGGTGGCGGCAGCGTAAGTGCCGTGGCTGGAGTGTACAACCGGCAAACCGTCGCAGCTTATTTCCTTATCGCCCCCTTCCCCTGCGGCACATCCCCACAGGCAATTGCACAGCCCCGGCCCTTTCATGCATCATCCACAAATGTTAAGCATTCTCATTTAAGCATCTGCCCACCATGACTCCTCATCTGCTGCTGGTCGAAGACGACGCCCGCCTGCGCAACGACCTGCACCTGCACTTTTGCCAGCGCGGTTTTTCCGTGACCGCCTGCGACAGCGGCACCCAGGGCCTGGCGGCGGCGCGTGCCGGGCATTTTGATCTGGTGTTGCTGGATATCATGCTGCCCGGCATGGACGGCCTGGCCTTGCTTGAAACCCTGCGCAGCGACCAGGACTTGCCGGTGATGCTGATGTCGGCCCTGGGGGCCGAGCAGGATCGGATCAGCGGGTTTACCCGGGGCGCCGACGATTACCTGCCCAAGCCCTTCAGCCTGGCCGAGCTGGATGCGCGGGCCGATGCCTTGTTGCGCCGCGCCGCGCGGTCCCAGCCCCAGGCGGCGCAGGCGCTGCCCCAGGCGCTGGGCAGCCTGGATTTTGACGAACTGGCGCGCGATGTGAGCCAGCAGGGCCAATACGCCGGGCTGACCGACTCCGAATACCGCTTGCTGGTGACCTTGCACGAGCACCCCGGCGAGGCGCTGAGCAAGGCCTTTCTGTACCAGAGCGTGCTGCACCGCATCTATACCCGGCTCGACCGGGGGCTGGACGTGCACGTGTGCAACCTGCGGCGCAAGTTGGCGGCGATTGGCGCCCAGCATTTGCAGATCCAGGCCGTGCGCGGCCAGGGTTATATCCTGGTGGACACGGAGCGCAGTTGATGCGGCGTCATCCGCTGTTATGGAAACTGGCGCTGCTGCAAATCAGCTTTTGCCTGCTGCTGACCTGGATTATCTGGATCTGGGGCCTGTCGGCGGAGCGTCGCACTTACTTCCTGGAGCCCGCAGACCGCCTGTACCTGGCGCAGTATGCGCAGCAGGCCGAGGCAATCTGGCGCGCCCAGGGCAGCGCCGGCGTCGAGGCGTTTCGCCAGCAGCTGGCGGACCGCGAGCACACCTGGGTCGCCGTGCTCGGCCCACGCCTGGAGAGCCTCGGCACCACGCCGCTGGACACCGAGGATTACCGCCACCTGACCTTTATGCGCAAGCTCGATTGGCCGATGAGCCGGCGCCTGCAGGATGAATTGCCCTACGTCAGCATCGCCTTCCCCGAGCAGCCGGCGCAGGGCCAACTGGTGCTGCAATTGCCGGAGCGCCTGCTGCCCCGTGGCCTTACGCCCTGGACCCACGTGCTGAGCCACGGGGTGATGCCGACCCTGCTCGCGGCCCTGCTCGGCCTGTTGCTGTACCGGCAGTTGGTGCTGCCGCTGAATCGCCTGCGGGACCGGGCCGACGCGCTGCGCGCCGATGACCTGGAGAGCGAGGGCCTGGGCACGCCGCTGGTCAATCGCCATGACGAGCTGGGCGAACTGGCCCAGGCCCTGGAGCATATGGCCGAGCGTCTGCGCCAGAGCCTGGGCCAGCAGCGCCTGCTGCTGCGTACCCTGTCCCATGAACTGCGCACGCCCCTGGCGCGGCTGCGGATTGCCCATGACAGCCCGCTGCCGCCGGAGCACCTGCGTCAGCGCCTGGACCGGGAAATCAACGACATGCAGCGCCTGCTGGAAGACACCCTGGACCTGGCCTGGCTCGACACCGAACGCCCGCAACGCCCCAGCGAACCGGTGCTGATGCTCTCGGTGTGGGAGGCCCTGCGCGAGGATGCCTGCTTTGAGAGCGGCTGGGCGCCGCAGCGTCTGCGCTGCCTGCTGGGCACCGACTGCTGCGTGCAGGTGCACCTGGACAGCGTGGCCCAGGCCCTGGAAAACCTGCTGCGCAACGCCATTCGCTATTCCCCCGAGGGCGGCCAGATCACCCTGCGGGGCTGGCGTGAAGGCGCGTATTGGCACCTGTGCCTGGAAGACCAGGGCCCGGGGGTCGCCGAAGCCGACTTGCAGCGTATGTTCCTGCCCTATCAGCGCCTGGAGTCGGCCAGCGGCGACGGTTTCGGCCTGGGACTGGCCATCGCCCGCCGCGCCATCGAGCTGCAACAGGGGCGCTTGTGGGCCAGCAATGGCACGCCGGGATTGTGCATGCACCTGCTGTTGCCGGCGGCGCCGGAGCCGAAGTGTTTAGAAAGTTAATGCGCTTTACTCTCAAATAGCAGTCATTATCATTCGTGACCTTCCTGTTTCAGGCTGACTTCCGGAGATCACCGATGTCGTTCCCTTCGCTGCGTCCTTTCGCCCCTTTCCTGCTGTCCAGTTGCTGCCTGCTGCCCTTGGCCGTGCACGCCGCGGTGGAGGCCGAGAACGTCCCGCAGCCGGGGCTGGAACTGCCGGTTCAGAGCATCGTCGCCACCGCCAAGGAGGAGACCAAGCAGGCACCCGGGGTGTCGGTGATTACCGCCGAAGACATCAAGAAGCGCCCGCCGGCCAACGACTTGTCGCAGATCATCCGCACCATGCCCGGGGTCAATCTGACCGGTAACTCCACCAGCGGCCAGCGCGGCAATAACCGACAGATCGACATTCGCGGCATGGGCCCGGAAAACACCCTGATCCTGGTCGACGGCAAGCCGGTGGGCAGCCGCAATTCGGTGCGCTACGGCTGGCGCGGCGAGCGTGACAGCCGGGGCGACACCAACTGGGTGCCGGCCGACCAGGTGGAGCGCATCGAGGTGATCCGTGGCCCGGCGGCGGCGCGTTATGGCAACGGCGCGGCAGGCGGGGTGATCAATATCGTGACCAAGCAGGCCGGTACCCAGACCCACGGCAATGCCACGGTCTACACCTCCTTTCCCCAGCACGGCAGCGAAGGCGCGACCAAGCGCATGAGCTTTGGCCTCAATGGCCCGCTGACCGACACCCTGAGCTACCGGGTCTACGGCAATGTGGCGAAGACCGATGAGGACGACACCGACATCAACGCCGGCCATGAGTCGGCGCGCACCGGCAACCAGGCCGGCACCCTGCCCGCCGGCCGCGAAGGGGTGCGCAACAAGGACCTCAACGGCCTGCTCAGCTGGCACCTGACTCCGGAGCAGACCCTGGACTTCGAAGCCGGCTTCAGCCGCCAGGGCAACCTCTACACCGGCGACACCCAGAACACCAACAGCAACGCCACGGTGAAGAGCCTGCTGGGCCACGAAACCAACCGCAGCTACCGCGAAAACTACTCGCTGACCCATCGCGGCGAGTGGGATTTCGGCAGCTCCATGGCCTACCTGCAATACGAAAAGACCCGCAACAGCCGGATCAACGAAGGCCTGGCCGGCGGCACCGAAGGCATCTTCAGCAACAGCGGTTTCTACACCGCGGTGCTGCGTGACCTGACCGCCCACGGCGAGGTCAACCTGCCGCTGCACGCGGGTGTCGACCAGACCCTGACTCTGGGCAGCGAGTGGGTCCAGCAAAAGCTCGACGACCCCAGCGCCAACACCCAGAGCACCAGCGAAGGCGGCAGCGTCAGCGGCCTGACCAGCAGCGGCCGCAGCACCGATTCCTCGGCGCAGATTTTCTCGCTGTTCGCCGAGGACAATATCGAGCTGCTGCCCGGCACCATGCTCACCCCGGGGCTGCGCTTCGATCACCACAGCGTGGTCGGCGACAACTGGAGCCCATCGCTGAACCTGTCCCACGCCCTGAGCGACAGCGTGACCCTCAAGGCCGGCATTGCCCGCGCCTACAAGGCGCCCAACCTCTACCAGTTGAACCCCGACTACCTGCTCTACAGCCGCGGCCAGGGCTGCTACGGGCAGACCACCAGTTGCTACCTGCAAGGCAACGCCAACCTCAAGGCCGAAACCAGCGTCAACAAAGAGCTGGGCCTGGAGTACAAGGCCGACGGCGTGGTGGCGGGCCTGACCTACTTCCGCAATGACTACAAGAACAAGGTGGAGTCGGGCCTGGGTTCCGTGGGCAGCGCCAGCGGTGGCACCGGGGCCTATGCCAACGCCGCGGTCTACCAGTGGGAAAACGTGCCCAAGGCCCTGGTCGAAGGCCTGGAAGGCACCCTGACCCTGCCCCTGGCCGAGCAACTGACCTGGAACAACAACTTCACCTACATGCTGCAATCGAAAAACAAGCAGACCGGCGACTACCTCTCGGTGACCCCGCGCTACACCCTGAATTCGATGCTCGACTGGCAGGCGACCCAGGACCTGTCGCTGCAATTGAGCGTGGCCTGGTATGGCAAGCAAACCCCGAAAAAATACGACTACCACGGCAACCCCGTGACCGGCACCTCGAGCAATCAGCTCTCGCCCTATGCCATCGCCGGCCTGAGCGGCACCTACGCCCTGACCCGCAACCTGAGCCTGACCGCCGGAGTCGACAACCTGCTGGACAAACGCCTGTACCGCGAAGGCAACGCCCAGGGCGTGACCAATATCGCCGGGGCCGGCGCCGCGACGTACAACGAACCGGGGCGCACGCTCTACACCAGCCTCACCGCGTCGTTCTGACCCGCTTGCGAGATCGCCTGATGAAACACTTTGCCCTTTGCCTCGCGCTGGCTTTGGCCCTGGCGGGCCCCACCGCCCAGGCGCAACCGGCGCCGGAACAGCCGATGGACACCCGGCTCTTGCAGCAACCAGGCCTGGCCTACAGCTTCAGCAGCCTGCTGCTGGATTCCGCCGACGGCCAGCGCCACTACCAGGTCTGGATCGGCCGCCCGCACCAGGCCGCGCCCAAGGATGGCTACCCGGTGCTGTGGATGCTCGATGGCAACGCCGCCCTCGGCGCGCTGGACGCCGGGCAGCTGCAAAAGCTCGCCGCCGGCCAGGCGCCGCTGCTGGTGGCCGTGGGTTACCAGACCCCGCTGCGCATCGAACGCACCGCACGCACCCGGGACTACACGCCCCAGTTGCCCGGAGCCGAGCAGAAAGACCCATTGACCGGCCAGCCCAGCGGTGGCGCCGAGGCTTTTCTTGAACTGCTGCGCCAACGCCTGCGCCCGGCGGTGGCGGCCCAGGCGCCCATCGACCTCCATCGGCAAACCCTGTGGGGCCACTCCTACGGCGGGCTGCTGGTGCTGCACGCGCTGTTCACCCGCCCCGGTGAATTCGCCCATTACGCGGCCGCCAGCCCGTCGTTGTGGTGGGGTGATGGCGCGATCCTCGGGCAACTCCCGGGCCTGGCCCAACGCCTGGACGGCCATCCCACGCAGTTGCTGCTGATGCGCGGCAGTGCCGAGCCCGCCACCCCCCGCGGCCCGTCGACCGAACCGGCGGATGCACGGGCCCGGCAGTTGGCCGGGGAGCTGCGCCAGATCCCGGGCCTGAGCCTGGACTACCACAGCTTCGACGGCCTGAGCCACGGCGAAACCCTGGGCGCGTCGCTGGCCTATGTGATGGAGCAGTTGTACCTGCGCTGATCGTTCAGACTGCGCGCCGGCAGCGACCTCGCTTTCGCCAGCCGGCGCCGCAGCCCCCCCCGTCAAGGCCGAAAAAAAAACCGTCGCCAATTTGCGTGCAGACCGCCTCCCTCCTGCAGGACTAGACTTTTCTCACACCCCACCCCGAGGAAGTCAGCATGTCCAAACCCACTCCGGCGAAATCCCGCCAGCAGCACAATGACCGCGCCAATACCCTGAACCCCAATCGTGGGACTTCCGGCAACAACCCGGAAAACGCCAAGTCCCACGGCAATCGCGGCAAGCAACTGAACCCCAACCAGGCCTGACGCGAACTGCGTATCAGCCTCCCACGACAAGGGACTGTCATGACCACGACTATCCGTTTTGCCGCACAAGGTGAACTGATCAGCCTGATGTTTGCCGCCTTTGGCATCCTGCCCCGTAGAGCAGCGCAGCGCAGCGAGGGCCTGGATGAGACCTGGAAAAAGTCTGTGCAAAAACAGCTGCAACGCTTGAATCGGGAAGAAGGCGCATTGACCTCGAACCTGGCCAGCGCCATCGACCTGTTCAGCCGCGAGCTGTACACCTACCTGCCTACCGATACCCGGGTGGTGGGCTGTACTGGCGAAGTCTTGAGCGACTTGTATGAGACCTACAACGAGCTGATCAAAAACGAGGGCACCTTTCTCGATCAGGCCCAGACCCTGCGCTACTTCATCACGGTCGAGGCGATTCCGGCCCTGGCCTTGTCCCTGACCAAGCACGGCATGACGTACCGCCTCGGCGACCTGAAGCTGTGCACCCCGGATGACGAGTGGTGGTATTTGCCGTCATGGAATGCCGAGGGCCAGATTTGCCTGCCCCTGGAAAAGGTCATGCGCTGGGCCTATCGCCTGTGTCGGCTGTCCCAGACGCGCTTTCATAACCCGCCCCAGCCACAGTTGGATAAACCTGCCGAGCAGCGCCTGAAAAGCGCCGTTCGCTGGGTACGGGGCGAGAACGTGCCGTCGCTGCCGGAGCTGCACAAGAACTTCAACGACTCATTCAACGAACTGGCACGCCACGGCCACGTCATCAGCCCGGCGGTACAACGCAGCATCCTCACGGCCCTGGTCTTCGCCCGTAGCAGCAGCTTCTTGACCAAGGCCCTGGTCGAGCAGTACGGCACGGAGTATGTGCAGCAGAGCTGTCATCAATACCAGTGCCACGTCACGCGGCTGGCCGAAGACCTCCAGGGTTTCAAGGCCCAGGCGAACGCCATGCTGGAGCAGGCGCCGGCGCCTTATGACCGGCGCCGGTTATGGGACGACGCCTGCGTCAACTATTGGCACGACGCCTACCAGAGGCTCAAAGGTGCCCAGCACGCCATCGGCCAGCGCCAGGAACAAGGCGGCCACGGTGCGCTGGCCGATGCCGAGTTGCAGGCCCTGGCCCGGGATTACGGAAAATTCAACGTCGGCATGGTCCTCGATCGCCTCGAACACCTGCGGCACTACTCGGCACCGGAACACTTCGCGCACATGCTGCATGCGGGGTTTGACCTCAAGCGCGCGCCGGACACCCGCTGGGCCGACATCGATGCCTACGCCAGCGAACTGCAGCGCCACGGTCTGAGCCGGCACCTGTGCTGGATGGAGCCCTGGCTGCGGGCCGCCTACCACTACCGGCGAGAGGACTACGCCGCCGCCCTGGGCTATTACCAGACAGCGTTCGACCTGGCCAAGTACCGCGCCGGCAAAAACCAGTACCCGCTGGTCAATCAATACATCGAGGTCGCGGCCAAACAGGACGCCGCCGTCAAGTTCAGGCAGGGCATCGAATGGGCCCAGTACCTGGGGCTCCAGGTCAGATGGCTGCGGGACGATGAACCGACCCCCGAAAAGCTGGAGTTCGTGCGCTACATGCACAAGATCGCCCGCTACGCCCAGCTGTAACCCATCCGCTGTATCGACCAAACCGGAGTTTGCCCATGGCTTATTACCTCTACCAATGCGCCCAGTGCTACACCACCCTGTATGGCGACGCCCTGCCCGCCGGCGCGGCCTATGCCTCCGTCGTCAATGGCGAGCTGTGCTCCAGTTGCCAGGCACAGCAGGATCAGGATGAATATGACGACGACTAAGGTCCGAGCGGCATTTGTGTTTAAAATGCCGCCCCCTGCCCTTTGCCGACCCCACCCGATGACCCCAGACGCCCTCGCCACCCTGCACGCCCATTTGCTCGACGCCTTGGCCACCCCGCCGACCGAGACCCGCCGCCTGTTCCATGGCCGCGGGCGCTGCTGGCCGGGGCTGGAGCAGGTGACGGTGGACTGGATGCAAGGGCTGGTGCTGGTGTCGCTGTTCAAGGAGCCCGAGCCTGGGCAACTGGACGCGCTGATTCAGTTGCTGCTGGGTATCAGCACCTCGCCGACGTGGCAGGCCTCGGGCGCCAGCCATCTGCTGCTGCAACATCGATACCTGCCGGACAGCAGCGCGCAATGGTTGCTGGGCGAGGCGCTGGATGAGCTGACACTGGAAGAAGAAGGCCTGCGCTATCGGGTGGACCTGGGGCGCAAGCAGAACAACGGGTTGTTCCTGGACATGCGCTACGGGCGCAACTGGGTCCGGGAAAACACCCAAGGCAAGCGCGTGCTCAACCTGTTCGCCTACACCTGCGGCTTTTCCGTGGCCGCCATCGAGGGCGGTGCCAGCCACGTGGTCAACCTCGACATGTCGCGCCCGGCCCTGAGCCGTGGCCGCGACAACCATCGGCTCAATGGCCACGACCTGAGCCGGGTGAGCTTTCTGGGGCATGACTTGTTCAAGTCCTGGGCCAAGGTCAAGAACGGCGGGCCCTATGACCTGGTGATCATCGACCCGCCGTCGTTTCAAAAAGGCAGCTTTCTGTTGAGCAAGGATTACCCAAGGGTGCTGCGACGGCTGCCGGAACTGCTGACAAGCCAGGGCACCCTGCTCGCGTGCATGAACGACCCGGCCTTCGGCCCTGAGTTCTTGATCGACGGCGTGACCCGCGAGGCGCCGGGACTGCATTTTCAACGGCGCCTGGACAACCCGCCGGAGTTCCCGGATATCGAGGCCGAAGCCGGCCTCAAGGCGCTGCTCTTTACCCTCGGGGATTAAACCCGACCGGCTTCAGCGGGCATCGCCGTCACGGGGTTTGTAGAAGCTGAATTTGCCGATCTTGGCCGTCTTCACGTATTCCCTGGCCCAGGCCGGCGAAGAGCTGCTGTCATGGAAGTACATGGCGCCGTGGGTGTGATCCGGCAGTTGCTGGTTCAGGGCCTTGCGCGCGATTTCCTTGGCGACGGCGTATGGCGCGTCTTCTTCGACCTGGTCCGAACGCCCGTCGCACCACCAGGAAAACTGGCAGGCGTGCTGCTCCGAACCCTGCTTGACCACCTCGCACACGGTGTCCGGAAAACCCTTGTGCCCCAGGCGATTGACCACCACATTGGCCACCGCTTCCATGTCGTCCGAGGTGCCGCCCTTGGCTTCCCAATAGATGCTGCGGGCGAGGCAGGTCAGGGCGTCGTCCAGCGGCGCCGCACCGGCCGGGTCCACCGCCTGGGCCTCACTCTGACTGATGGCCTCGACCTTGGCCGGTGGCGGTTCGCTGCCCTTGGCGGCGGCTTTCTGTTCCAGGACTTCGGCTTTGTCGACCGCGACCTGGGCGGCGGGTGCCTGATCGGCGGCAAAGACCTGGCTCGCGCAAAGCGTGAGGGCCAGGCAGGTGGCGACTAATAAGGGCTGCATGATCGAACCTTCCGGCTGCTATACAAGGGCCGCCGCGGCGGCGCAGTCTGCAGGCTGGTGGCCGTGGGTGGGCGGGCAATCGCCCGATGCTCGACCGGGCTCATAGAATCGACACTGGCGGCGCACGATCATTCCACCCTGCCCGAAAAAACCTTGGCCATCCGGTGCCGCAAACGCCCGGGAGCCGGGGGCTCAGGGCGCGCCGAACAGCGCGGTCCAGTAGATCCCCGCGTCGCTTTTCGGGTCCACGGCGTAGGCCGCGCCCAATTCGCGAAAGGCCGGGTTCATCAGGTTGGCGCAGTGCCCGGGGCTGGTCAGCCAGCCGTCGAGCACCTTGCGCGCCGAATCCTGGCCGGCGGCGATGTTCTCGCCGATCTGCCCGCCGGCATACCCGGCCAGCTCGGCCCGATCCCCCGGGGTGCGGCCGTCGCGGTCCTTATGATCAAAAAAGTTCTGGTTGGCCATGGCCCGGCTATGACCTTCGGCAGCAGCCCCCAGTTGCGCGTTCCAGGCCAGCGGCGCGCTGGCGGCAAAGGCCTGGGCCCCGCATTGGCGAGGCTGGGCGCGGGCCGCGTTGAGCAACTGCAACAGCTGTTGCCCTTCTGCCTGCCAGTCTCCGAGGCGCGCCGCCAGCAATGGCCGGGCAAGGACGATGCGCCATTCGCGGCCTTCGCGGCTGACGCCGATGTCGACAAACTGCGGGTCGAGCACCACCTGGCAGAAGCTTTCCTGCACCGCCTGCATCGCCGCGGCGGCATCCCGTGGCCCGGACAAGCTGATGGCCTGCACATTGACCATGGGGTACGCGGCCCGGGTCAGGGCCTGCTGCAAATCACCGACACTGCCGGCGGACAGCACCAGGCGCGGGTCGCTGGTCAGCGGCGGCAGCTCGTGGGACACCTGGCCGGCGCAGCGCTGGAGCTGGCCGCGGTAGCTGTTGATCGACTGCACCAACTGCGCCTCGTCAGCGGCCATGGCCGGGGCGGCCAGCAACAGGCCGATGGACACCAGGGCCAGGCGCCCGAGGGATGAGATGACGTGCATGAAAACCTCCGTGGGCTGAGTGCGCCCATGATGCGCGATCTCCCCCCGGGCGGTGCAAGGGCTTTTCAGCCCATGGCGCCAGTGCGCGGGGTCAGTGCGCGTGGGCAGCGGACGCTGGCGCCTGGACGAACAGCTCCAGCCCCAGGTTGCAGGCAAGATCCAGGTGCGGGCGGGGGTCGCGGCTTTCCGAGTCGAGCAGCAAGTGCGAGCTGGCGACGCGGGCGCCGCAGTAATCAAAGATGCCGTGGTCGATCTGGGTCTGCATCGCCTTGGCATAACCATGGCGCTCGAAGGTGCCGGCGTCGGCGCCGCCCAGGGCCAGCAGGTGCACGTTCAGGTGGCGCAGTTTTTTCAGCAGCTTGGCCTCGGGGCTGTAATCAAAGGCCCAGCCGTTGGCGAACACACGGTCGATCCAGCCCTTGAGCAGCCCCGGCATCGACCACCAGTACACCGGGTAGACCAGCACCAGGGCGTCGGCGCCGTCGATTCGGGCCTGCTCGGCGGCAACATCGGCCGGCGGCGCGACCTGCTGGCGGTGCACCGCGTGGTCACCGGGGTTGAACCTGGGGTCGAAACCCTGGGCCGACAGGTCGGCGATTTCCCAGGTATGTCCGGCTTCGGCCAGACCAGCGGCAACCTGCGCCGCCAGGCTGTGGGTCAGGGACATCGGGTCGTGATGGGCGACAACGATCAGGGCATGCATGGTTCAGGCTCCACGGAGGTTGAAAGGCAGATTGAGGGCGCGGGGTCGGCCCTATACACTGCACAAGCTACGATTAGTAAGTTAATCACCATAAGTTACTTTTGGTATATAAGACATGTCAAGCGACCTCAACCCGCCACCGTCCGAAACCGCCCCGCCTCGTCGCCGCCTGACGCGGGAAGATCGCCTGCGCCAGCTGCTCGACGTCGCCTGGCAACTGGTCCGCGAGGAAGGCACCGAAGCCCTGACCCTGGGCCGGCTGGCCGAGCAGGCCGGGGTGACCAAGCCGGTGGTGTATGACCACTTCAGCACCCGGCCGGGGCTGTTGGCGGCGCTGTACCAGGACTTCGATCAACGCCAGACCGCCGTGATGGACGCCGCCCTGGAGCGCAGCGAAGCCACCCTCGACAGCCGCGCCCGGGTGATCGCCGCGTCCTATGTGGCCTGTGTGTCGCTGCAGGGGCGGGAGATCCCCGGGGTGATCGCGGCCCTGGCCAGTTCGCCGGAGCTGGAGCAGATCAAGGGTGAATACGAGGCGATCTTCATCGAAAAATGCCGCCGCGCCCTGGCTCCGTTCGCCGCTGGCAACGGTATCGGCGACGCCCCGCTGCGGGCCATGCTCGGCGCCGCCGAGGCCCTGTCCCACGCGGCCGCGAACGGTGAGATCAGCGCCCTGCAAGCCGAAGACGAATTGTTTGAAATCATCCGCGCCCTGGTCCAGCGAAGCGCCGCTGGCAGCCAGTGACCCGCGCCCTTTTTCCAGCGGCGGAGCACGCCATGCATTTACTGTATCCAAGCGACCCGTTTGATCAGAAGCAGGTCGACGAGACCTATCAGGACGAATATGCCGCCGCCCGGGCCCTGGGCCTGAAGGCTTCGCTGTTCTGTTTCGAAGACTTCGAGGCCGGCCGGTTCAAGGCACACCCGGTCATTCCCGAGGGCAGCACGGTGCTGTATCGCGGCTGGATGCTGACGCCGCCGGTGTACATCAGCCTGGTCGAAGCCCTGCGCGTCCTGGGTGCCACGGCGTTGACCGACCCCGCCCAATACCGGCGTTGTCACCACCTGCCGGAGTGGTACCCGTTGCTGACCGAGCACACCAGCGAGACCCGGGTGCTGCCCGCCGACGCCGACGTCACCCAGGCCCTGCGTGGGCTGGACTGGCCAGGGTATTTCATCAAGGACTATGTGAAATCCCTCAACACCGCTGGCGGGTCACTGGTGGCGAACGTGGCGCAGATCGCCCCACTGGTGGAGCAGATGCGCCAGTACCGCGGGCAGATAGAAGGCGGCGTGTGCGTCAGAAAGCGCGAGGATTACCTTGAGCACACCGAGCGGCGCTACTTTGTCGCCAGAGGCCGGGCCTACGGCGCCGATGGCGAGGTGCCGGCGCTGGTGCAACGTTGCGCGCGGTTGATCGACAGCCCCTTTTTCTCGGTGGATGTGGTGCAGCGCGCTGACGGTGTACTGCGCCTCGTCGAGTTGGGCGATGGCCAGGTGTCGGATCGCAAGGAATGGACCGCCGAGGGTTTCGCCCAGGTGCTCAAGACGCTCGGCTGAGGCTCGGGTCAGCGACGCCAAGGGGTAGGACCAGACCGAAACCGACCTGGTCGCTACCGTTGGCGACCCGTGCGAACAACGCCTGGAGCAAATTCGTATACCATATCCCCCATCTCCTTTCGAACGACCGCCATTGTGAACTTACCTCGACTCAACGCCCCGGACCTGGGCAACACGCCCTCCACCTCAGAGATCATCACCCGGCATCTGCGCGACGCCATCGTCGCCGGACATTTCGACGAGGACGAGCCGATTCGCCAGGACGATATCGCCCGTCAGTTCAACGTCAGCAAGATCCCGGTGCGCGAGGCCCTCAAGCGCCTGGAAGCCGAGGGCCTGGTGATGTTCCAGCGCAACCGCGGGGCCATGGTCACGCGGATCTCGGAAGCGGAACTGGCGCAGATGTTCGAGGTGCGCATGCTGCTTGAAGACAAGGCACTGCGCTTGGCGATCCCCAACATGACCGAAGAGACCTTCGCCCGGGCCGAGCGGATCTGCCAGGAGTTCATCGGCGAAAACGACGTCGGGCGCTGGGCCGAACTCAACTGGGAGCTGCACGCCTGCCTGTATGAACCGGCGCAACGGCCGTTTCTGGTGAGCCTGATCCGCTCGGTCAACGACAAGCTGGAACGCTACCTGCGCATGCAGATGAGCCTCTCGGCCGGTAAGGACCGCGCCGACCACGAACACCGGGAAATCCTCCAGGCCTGCCGCGACGGCAACGTCGAACAGGCCGTGGCCCTGCTGGACGAACACATCGCCGGCGTCTGCAAGACCCTGTTCGAACACCTGCCTTGTGCGCATTGACGGCCAGCCGTTGCGGCACTGCGTAAAGACCTGGGATCCACGGCGCCCATGCCGGCCTCGTGCGCTCGGCAGCGGCTACAGCCCGATATCCCTGACACCCTGTAGCCGCTGCCGCCAGGCGGCGCTGGCCCGCAACATCGCCGCATAAATCCCCTGACACTCTGCGGCGTCCACCCCGGCCAGCGCCGCCTCGCGGGCTCGGCAGCGACTCCAGCTCGATGCCCCCCGCATCCCCCTGACACCCTGTAGCCGCTGCCGCTGCCGCTGCCGCCAGGCTGCACTCGCCCGCAATACCACCGCATAAATCCCCTGACACTCCACGGCGCCCAAGCCGGCCTCGCGCGCTCGGCAGCAGCTACGGGCGGTGTTCCTTTAATGGGCGTCGCGGGGAGTGGTTGCTCCCTTATGTAACACCACGGCTGCACCGACTTTAGACCGGTGGCGCCACTGAAGCGGGTCTGGCGGGGTGCAACGGCTCTCCGGCAAGGATCGGTGAATTAATTCCAGGTAACGGGGAAAAACAGGCACGCCCATTGCTAATAAAATATCGTATACGAAATTCACAATACGATTGCCCCCCACCTTTGCGCTAACGAGGCACCTATGAAAAACCCCGCTTTTGCCGTAGCCCTCACCGCCGTTCTCAGCAGTTCCTTTATCGCCACCGCCCAGGCCGACAAGCTCGATGACATCATCGGCTCCGGCAAGCTGCGCTGCGCGGTGACCCTGGACTTCCCGCCCATGGGTTTTCGCGATGAAAGCAACAAGCCCGCCGGCTTTGACGTCGATTACTGCAATGACCTGGCAAAAGTCCTCGGGGTGGATGCCGAGGTGGTGGAAACACCCTTCCCCGACCGGATCCCGGCCCTGGTCTCGGGCCGCGCCGATGTGATTGTCGCCTCGACCTCCGACACCCTGGAGCGCGCCAAGACCGTCGGCCTGACCGTGCCCTACTTCGCCTTCCAGATGGTGGTGCTGACCCGGGACAACACCGGTATCAACAGCTTCGACGACATCAAGGGCAAGGCCCTGGGCAACACCAGCGGCACCTATGAAGCCATTGCCCTGGAGAAAGACGTCAAGCAATGGGGCAGCGGCAGTTTCCGCGCCTATCAGTCGCAGAACGACACCATCCTCGCCGTCGCCCAAGGCCATATCGACGCCACCGTGGTCACCAACACCGTGGCCGCCGCCACCCTCAAATCCGGCAAGTACAAGAACCTGAAAATCGCCGGTAACGCACCCTATGTGGTGGATTACGTGTCCCTGGGTGCCAAGCGCAACGAGTACGGGCTGATCAACTACCTCAACCTGTTCGTCAACCAGCAGGTGCGCACCGGACGCTACAAGGAGCTGTTCGTGAAATGGGTCGGCAGCGAGATCCCGCCCACCGACCTGACCGTGCCAAAGGTCTACTACTAAGGTGACCGGCATGCCCAGCACGCCCACTGCCCTGAGCGGTCGCAGTCTGGTAGCGGGGGCCGCCCAAGGCCCCCTGCTGTTCGCCGAAGTCGGGCTGAGCTTCTGGGGCGGGGTCGACCCGGTCAGCGGCGAAGTCATCGACCGGCATCACCCCTTGAGCGGCGAGTGCCTGGCCGGCCGGGTGCTGGCCATCCCCAGCGGCCGCGGCTCGTGCACCGGCAGCAGCGTGCTGATGGAGCTGATCAGCAATGGCCATGCACCGGCCGCCCTGGTGCTGGCCGAGGCCGATGAGATCCTGACCCTGGGCGTGCTGGTGGCGCAGACCATTTTCCAGCGTTCCCTGCCGGTGCTGTGCATCGGCCGGGAGGCCTTCGCCACCTTGCGCGGTAGCGCGTTCGCCCGGGTTGAAGGCGATGCGCTGAGCCTGTTCGCGCAAGCACCGCCGGCCCTGGCCCCGTACCGCGACAGCCCGCAACCCGACACCCGGCCAACCTCGATCACACTCACCGCCCATGACCAGGCGCTGCTCGCCGGCACCCACGGCAAGGCCGCCCAGGTGGCGATGCAGATCGTGCTGCGCATGGCCGAGCTGCAAGGCGCGCGCAGCCTGGTGGATGTGACCCAGGCCCATATCGACGGTTGCATCTATACCGGGCCGGCCAGCCTGCGGTTCGCCGAACAACTGGTGCAATGGGGCGCCCAGGTGCGGGTCCCGACCACCCTCAATTCGATTTCCGTGGACCAGCGCCGCTGGCGCGAACTGGGCATCGACGCCGCCCTCGGCGAACCCGCCAGTGCCCTGGGCGATGCCTATATGGCCATGGGCGCGCAACTGAGTTTCACCTGCGCGCCCTACCTGCTGGACAGCGCCCCCAAGGCCGGCGAACAGATTGTCTGGGCCGAATCCAACGCCGTGGTGTACGCCAACAGCGTGCTCGGCGCACGCACCCTGAAATACCCGGATTACCTGGACATCTGCATTGCCCTCAGCGGCCGCGCGCCCCTGGTCGGCTGCCACCTGGACGCTCAGCGCAAGGCCCGCCTGCAGATCGAGCTGCCGCCATTGGCCGCCCTCGACGACGCCTTCTACCCGCTGCTGGGTTACCACATCGGCAACCTGGCCGGCAGCCGCATCCCCCTGGTGCTGGGGCTGGAACGGGCGCAGCCCAGTCTCGACGACCTCAAGGCTTTCGGCGCCGCCTTTGCCACCACGTCGGCGGCGCCACTGTTCCATATCGCCGGGGTCACCCCCGAGGCGTTGGACCCGGCCCAGGTGCTGGAACCGGGCGTGGCACTGCCGGTGGAGCGAATCCAGCTCGCCGACCTGCGCGCCAGTTGGGCCGAGCTCAACAGCGCCAGGAATCCCCAGGTGGACGTGGTGTCCCTGGGCAACCCGCACTTTTCCGCCAGCGAGTTCGCCACCCTGGCCCGGCTGTGCCAGGGCCGGCATAAACACCCCGGGGTGGTGCTGGCGATCACCTGCGGCCGGGCTGTGCTGGAACAGGCCCGCGCCGCCGGGGACATCGCAGCGCTGGAGGCATTTGGCGCGACCCTGATCACCGACACCTGCTGGTGCATGCTCGGCGAACCGGTGATCCCGCCCGGCGCCCGCACTCTGATGACCAACTCCGGCAAATACGCCCACTACGCCCCCGGGCTGGTAGGCCGCCCGGTGCATTTCGCGAGCCTGGCCGACTGTGTCGACAGCGCCTGCACCGGTAACGCCAGCGGCCGCCTGCCGGCCTGGCTCGAACCCGTCGCCCCCCTGGAGAGCCCCGCGCATGTTTGACTACACCTTCCAATGGCGCTCGGCGCTGCGGGCCCTGCCCGACATGCTGGCCGGTGCCCTGGTGACCTTCGAGACCGCCGCGCTGTCGATGATCTTCGGCGTGCTGATCGCCCTGGCCCTGACGGTGATGCGTGAAGCCCGGCAGCCGGTGCTGCGCGGCATCGGCAACGCCTGGGTGTCGATCGCCCGCAACACGCCGTCGCTGTTCCAGATCTACATCCTGTATTTCGGCCTCGGCTCCCTCGGGCTGCACGTCAGTTCCTGGTTCGCCCTGCTGGCCGGGATCACGTTCAACAATGCCGGTTACCTGGCCGAGAACTTTCGCGGCGGGCTCAAGGCCGTGCCCACGACCCAGGTCCGCGCGGCACGCTCCCTGGGCATGAGCGCGTTCCAGACCTACCGCATGATCATCGTCCCGCAGTTGCTGAGGGTGGTGTTCTACCCCCTGACCAACCAGATGGTGTGGGCGGTACTGATGACCTCGCTGGGGGTGATCGTCGGGCTCAACAACGACCTCACCGGCGTGACCCAGGACTACAACGTCAAGACGTTCCGCACCTTCGAGTACTTCGCCATCGCGGCGGTGCTCTATTACCTGATTTCCAAGCTGATCGTCGCGGTAGCCCGGCTGTTGGCCTGGCGCCTGTTCCGTTACTGAGGGCGCATCCATGTTTTCCACCAGTCTTACCAGCAACGATGTGCTGTTCCTGCTCAGCGGGGCCTGGGTCACGGTGCAACTGACCTTCTGGGCCATCATCCTCGGCTCGGTCACCGGGCTGTTTTTCGGTTTGCTACGGGCCCTGCTGCCGCGCGCCAGCCTGCCCCTGGCCTGGGTCCTGGACGTGTTTCGCAGCGTGCCGCTGTTGATCCAGTTCGTCCTGTTCAACTCGTTCAAAAGCATTGTCGGCCTCAACATCAGCGCCTTCAGCGTCGGCTGCATCGTGCTCGGGATCTACGCCGCCGCGTACTTCACCGAGATCGTGCGCAGCGGCGTGCTCGCGGTGCCGTTGACGGTGCGCCGCGCCAGTCGCTCCCTGGGCCTGAGCTACCTGCAGGACCTGCGCTGGATCGTGTTGCCGATGGCCTCGCGCGTGGCCTTCCCCGGCTGGCTGAACCTGGTCCTGAGCGTGATGAAAGACACCGCGCTGGTGATGTGGATCGGCATCGTCGAGCTGCTGCGCGCCTCGCAAACCATCGTCACCCGCATTCAGGAACCGCTGCTGGTGCTGTGCATCGCGGGCCTTATCTACTACGTCATGAGCCTGGTGGTCGCTCGCCTGGGCGCTCGTCTGGAAAGAAGGTGGCAAGAAAATGATTGAGATCGACAACGTATACAAATCCTTCGGCGACCTCGAAGTGGTCAAGGGCGTGAGCCTGACCGTGCAAAAAGGCGAAGTGGTGTCGATCATCGGTGGCTCCGGCTCCGGCAAGTCGACCCTGTTGATGTGCATCAATGGCCTGGAGCCGATCCAGAAAGGCAGCATCCGCGTCGACGGGGTCGAGGTGCATAACCGCGCCACCGACCTCAATCGCCTGCGTCAGCGCATCGGCATCGTGTTCCAGCAATGGAACGCCTTCCCCCACCTGACGGTGCTGGAGAACGTCATGCTCGCCCCGCGCAAGGTGCTCGGCAAAAGCCGTCAGGAAGCCGAGGCGCTGGCGGTCCAGCAATTGACCCATGTGGGCCTGGGAGACAAGCTCAAGACCTTCCCCGGCAAGCTGTCCGGCGGCCAGCAGCAACGCATGGCGATCGCCCGGGCCCTGGCCATGTCACCGGACTACATGCTGTTCGACGAAGCCACCTCGGCCCTCGACCCGCAACTGGTGGGCGAGGTGCTGGACACCATGCGCATGCTCGCCGAAGACGGCATGACCATGGTCCTGGTGACCCACGAAATCCGCTTCGCCCGCGATGTGTCCGACCGCGTGGCGTTCTTCCGCAATGGCCTGGTGCATGAGATCGGTTCCCCCGACCAGGTCATCGGCAACCCCCAGCAGCCGGAAACGGCGGCCTTCCTCAAATCGGTCAAGTAGGAGCAGGCAATGCGTTCATCGAAAGTCATTCATGTGGTCAGCTGCCACGCCGAAGGCGAAGTCGGCGATGTGATCGTCGGCGGCGTCGCACCGCCCCCGGGGGCCACGGTGTGGGAGCAATCGCGCTGGATCGCCCAGGACCAGACCCTGCGCAACTTCGTGCTCAACGAACCGCGCGGCGGGGTGTTCCGCCACGTCAATCTGCTGGTACCGGCCAAGGACCCACGGGCGCAGATGGGCTGGATCATCATGGAGCCGGCCGACACTCCGCCGATGTCCGGCTCCAACTCGCTGTGCGTGGCCACGGTGCTGCTCGACAGCGGCATCCTGCCGATGACCGAACCGCAGACGCACCTGGTGCTCGAAGCCCCCGGCGGTTTGATCGAAGTCGTGGCCGAGTGCCGCGATGGCAAGGTGCAGCGGGTGGAGGTGAAGAACGTGCCGTCATTCGCCGACCGTCTGGACGCCTGGATCGAGGTCGAGGGCCTGGGTTCGCTGCAGGTCGACACGGCCTATGGCGGCGACAGCTTTGTGATCGCCGATGCCCAGCGCCTGGGCTTTGCCATCCGCCCGGACGAGGCCCGGGAGCTGGTGGAGATCGGCTTGAAAATCACCCGCGCGGCCAACGAACAACTGGGTTTTGTGCACCCGCTGAACCCTGAGTGGTCGCATATTTCGTTCTGCCAGATCGCCGCGCCCATCGTCAATGAGAACGGCGTGGCCACCGGCGCCAACGCGGTGGTGATCCAACCCGGCAAGATCGACCGCTCCCCCACCGGCACCGGGTGTTCGGCGCGCATGGCGATGCTCCAGGCCAAGGGCTTGATGCAGGTGGGCGAGCGCTTTATCGGGCGCTCGATCCTCGGTTCCGAGTTCCATTGCCGCATCGATTCCCTGACCGAAGTGGCCGGGCACCCGGCCATTTACCCGTGCATTTCCGGGCGCGCCTGGATCACCGGCACCCATCAATTGCTGCTCGACCCCAGCGATCCGTGGCCTGAAGGCTACCGGTTGTCGGACACCTGGCCCGGCGCCTGATTTCCAACCCTTTGATTTAACGCGAGAAAGCCCGAAACCACGGGCCATTTGCAAAATACTGCTGGCCGACCTTAGGCCTTTCAAATATCGTATACGAAATACAATTAACAACCGGAGACTACTATGAGCAAGCGCATCAACTGGAGTGGCGTTTTCCCCGCGGTGACCACTCAATTCAATGACGACTTCTCCATCAACCTGGAGAAAACCCACCAGGTGATTTCCAACGTGATCCGCGACGGCGTCTCGGGCCTGGTGGTGTGTGGTTCGGTGGGCGAAAACACCTCGCTGACCGCCGAAGAAAAAATCGCCGTGACCGAAGTCGCGGTGGATGCCTCCCGCGGCCGGGTCCCGGTGATCTGCGGCGTGGCCGAATTCACCAGCGTGCAGGCGGCCAAGGTGGCCAACGCCGTGCGCAAGGTCGGGGTGGACGGGGTGATGCTGATGCCGGCCCTGGTCTACGGCTCCAAGCCATTCGAGACCGCCGAGCACTACCGCTACGTGGCCAAGAATGCCGACGTGCCACTGATGGTCTACAACAACCCGCCGATCTACAAAAACGACGTGACCCCGGACATCCTGATTTCCCTGGCCGACTGCGACAACGTGGTGTGCTTCAAGGATTCTTCCGGCGACACCCGGCGTTTTATCGACGTGCGCAATGAAGTCGGCGACCGCTTCGTGCTGTTCGCCGGCCTCGACGACGTGGTCCTGGAAAGCCTGGCGGTGGGTGCCGAGGGCTGGGTCTCGGGCATGTCCAACGTGTTCCCCAAGGAAGGCGAAACCATCTTCCGCCTGGCCAAGGCCGGCCGTTACGAAGAAGCCATGCCGATCTACGAATGGCTGATGCCGATCCTGCACCTCGATGCCCGCCCGGACCTGGTGCAGTGCATCAAACTGTGTGAAGCCATCGCCGGTCGCGGCAGCGCCCTGACCCGTCCGCCACGCCTGGCCTTGCCGCAAGCCGATCGCGAGTTCGTCGAGCGCATCATGGCCAAGGCCCTGGCCAACCGTCCGCATCTGCCGGACGTCGGTCTCTGAGTGGGTGCCGGGCCGGCCTATACGGCCCGGCCCGGCTTGCCCGTTACTGCGCCCCCCACAGGAAACGCCAGCATGTCCACTCTTCCAGCCTCCCCCGCTTCCTCGAACCACACCACTCCATCGGGCCTGAAACGGGTCGTGGCCGCCGCCATGGCCGGTACAGTCGCCGAATGGTATGAATTCTTCCTGTATGGCACCGCCTCGGCCCTGGTCTTCGGCCAGTTGTTCTTCCGCCAGACCGACAGCCCCATCGACGGCATCATCGCCGCCTTCGCCCTCTACGCCGTGGGCTTTCTTGCACGCCCCCTGGGCGGCCTGGTGTTCGGTCACTACGGTGACAAATTCGGACGCAAGCGCCTGCTGCAACTGAGTTTGGTGGTGGTCGGCATCACCACCTTCCTCATGGGCTGCCTGCCCGGTTTCGACAGTATCGGCTACGCCGCGCCAGTGTTACTGGTGCTGCTGCGGCTGATCCAGGGCTTCGCCTTTGGCGGTGAATGGGGCGGCGCGATTCTGCTGGTCTCCGAACACTGTCCGGACAACCGTCGCGGCTTCTGGGCCAGTTGGCCCCAGGCCGGGGTTCCGGCCGGCAACCTGGTGGCCACCGTGGCGCTGTTGCTGCTGTCGTCGAACCTGTCCGAAGAACAGTTCCTGTCCTGGGGCTGGCGCGTGGCGTTCTGGTTCTCGGCGGTGGTGGTGCTGATCGGCTACTGGATCCGCACCAGTGTGGATGACGCGCCAATCTTCAAGGAAACCCAGGCCCGCCAGGCCAAAAACAAGGTCCAGCAGCTGGGGGTGGTCGAAGTCCTGCGCCACCACTGGCGGTCGGTGCTGGTGGGGATTGGCGCGCGCTTTGCGGAAAACATCCTGTATTACACCGTGGTCACCTTCTCCATCACCTACCTCAAGCTGGTGGTGCACAAGGACACCACCGAGATCCTGCTGCTGATGTTCGGCGCGCACCTGCTGCACTTTTTCATGATCCCGCTGATGGGCTACCTGTCGGATCTGGTGGGGCGCAAACCGGTGTACCTGACCGGTGCCGTGCTCACCGCGTTCTGGGGCTTTGTCGGCTTTCCGATGATGGACACCGGCAACAACTGGCTGATCATGGCCGCCATCACCCTGGGCCTGGCCATCGAGTCCATGACCTATGCGCCCTACTCGGCGCTGATGGCCGAGCTGTTCCCGACCCACGTGCGCTACACCGCGTTGTCGCTGTGCTACCAGGTGGCGCCGATCTTCGCCGGCTCCCTGGCGCCGCTGATCGCCATCACCCTGCTGAACAAGTACCACAGCTCCACACCCATCGCCTGGTACCTGGTGGGCGCCGCGCTGATCTCCATCGTCGCCGTCGGCCTGACCCGCGAGACCCGGGGCAAGTCGCTGCATCAGGTGGATGCCGAAGCGGCCGTGCGGGTTGCCGCACACGATGCTGCGCAAACCGCCCCGGGCCGGGGTAATTCGCTGGCCTGAGCCATGAACCCACCACTCAAGGAGCCTTGCATGACCCAGATCATCGGCCACAACTACATCGGCGGCGCCCGCAGCGCCGCCGGCAACCGCACCCTGCACAGCCATGACGCCAGCAGTGGCGAAGCCCTGCCCTACCGCTTTACCCAGGCCACCGAGGCCGAAGTCGATGCCGCAGCCCGCGCCGCAGCAGCGGCCTACCCGGCATTTCGCAGCCTGGCGGCCAGCCGCCGAGCGCAATTTCTGGACGCCATCGCCGAGCAACTGGATGCCCTGGGCGATGATTTCGTGGCCCTGGTGGGTCGCGAAACCGCGCTGCCGGCCGGGCGGATCCAGGGCGAGCGCGGGCGCACCAGCGGCCAGATGCGGCTGTTTGCCGAAGTGCTGCGCCGGGGTGATTTTTACGCCGCGCGGATCGACCGCGCCCTGCCCGAACGCCAGCCGCTGCCCCGGGTCGACCTGCGCCAATGCCGCATGGGCGTCGGCCCAGTGGCGGTGTTTGGCGCCAGCAACTTCCCCCTCGCTTTCTCCACCGCCGGCGGCGATACCGCTGCCGCGCTCGCCGCGGGCTGCCCGGTGGTGTTCAAGGCCCACAGCGGCCATATGGCCACGGCCGAGTGGGTGGCCGATGCGATCCTGCGCGCCGCCGAACAGACCGGCATGCCGCCGGGGGCATTCAACATGATCTATGGCGCCGGGGTCGGCGAGGCCCTGGTCAAGCACCCGGCGATCCAGGCCGTGGGCTTTACCGGTTCGCTCAAGGGTGGAAGGGCCCTGTGCGACATGGCCGCCGCCCGGCCGCAGCCGATCCCGGTGTTTGCCGAGATGAGCAGCATCAACCCGGTACTGGTACTGCCGGAAGCGTTGCGGGTGCGCGGTGAGAAAATCGCCGCCGAACTGACGGCTTCAGTGGTCCAGGGCTGTGGTCAGTTCTGTACCAACCCGGGGTTGGTGCTGGGCCTGCGCAGCGCGCAGTTCAGCGCATTCAGCGAACGCCTCGCGGCGCTGCTGGGGGAACAGCCGGCGCAGACCATGCTCAACGCCGGAACCCTGGCCAGTTACGCCAAAGGCGTGGCAGCGCTGCATGAGCATCCGCGCATCCAGCACTTGTCCGGGCGTGAGCAACAGGGGCCACAGGCGCAGCCGCAGTTGTTCAAGGCCGATGTCAGCCTGTTGCTGGAGGGTGACCCGTTGTTGCAGGAAGAGGTGTTCGGCCCGGCCACGGTGCTGGTGGAAGTGGCGGACATGGCGCAACTGCAACAGGCCTTGCAGGCCCTGCACGGGCAACTGACGGCGACCCTGATTGGCGAGGCCGATGAGTTGCAGGGCCATGGCGAGCTGCTGGCGCTGCTGGAACAGAAGGTCGGCCGGGTGCTGTTCAACGGCTACCCGACCGGGGTCGAAGTCTGTGATGCGATGGTCCATGGCGGCCCTTACCCGGCCACCTCGGATGCCCGCGGAACCTCGGTCGGCAGCCTGGCCATCGAGCGCTTCCTGCGCCCGGTGTGCTACCAGAACTGCCCCGACGCCCTGCTCCCCGAAGCCCTGCAAAACGCCAACCCCTTGCACCTCAACCGCCTGATCGACGGCCAAAACAGCCGCAGCGCCGTGTAACCGCAGCCTGGCGGCAGCGGCTACAGCGTTCGGCTTCCGCCTGTAGCCTCTGCCGCCAGGCTCGGCTACAGGTGCTGTTCCTTCTCTCAACGGTGGTAGCCATACCCATAACGCCAGCAGCATGGATGAGGGTGGCCGTAGAAGACGCAGCCGTTGAGGGTCAACAGCACCGCGACACAGGCGAGCAATTTAAGACAGCGGGACATGGAAAATTCCTCATGGGTTCAATGGCGGTAGCCGTGCAGCAAGCCAGGAACGGCAACAACGCTCTCTGCCCTGGTAACCCTTGAACGGGGGCAGTGCCCGGGATCCGTCGGCCACTGCCGAGATTTTTCCTGCCGCCGAGGGCCCGCCATGCAATGGGCGGCTTGGTGAAAAAAAACAGCGTGGCTCGCGACGGATCTTTTCCCTATCTATCGTTCAACCCATCAGCTGCGTTCATTGGCGAACGCAGGCCTGAAGGAGTTGCCATGAAGCTTGCCCGCCCCCTGCTTGCGTTACGCCATGCCTTGCTGATTCCGCTGGCACTCATGGCCCTGGCGAGTGCCCCGTCCTATGCCCAGACCGAGGTCATCATTCGCCAGGCGCCGCCGCCCATGCAGTACGAGCGCATGCCCGGGCCACGCCCCGGCTACGCCTGGGATCGCGGGCATTGGCGCTGGAGCGGTCGCGGTTATGTCTGGGCTCCCGGCTATTGGCAGCCGATGCGCGGCGCGCGCTGGATACCCGGCCACTGGCAGGCCCGCGGGCCGAACTGGTACTGGAAAGAAGGCCATTGGGTGCGCTGAGCCTGTGACCGGCGCCTGGCCCCCGTGCCCGGCGCCAGCCCCTGCTACCCGGCCAACGCACCGAGAACCGCCGATTTGAACGAACCTGATCCGGACATCGAGTTGTTGACCCGCATCGGCAACAACGAACCCCAGGCTGTCGATGAAATGGTGTCGCGCAAGCTGCCGCGCCTGCTGGCCCTGGCCGGGCGCCTGCTGGGTGACGCCGATGAAGCCCGGGACGTGGCCCAGGAAAGCTTTCTACGGATCTGGAAACACGCTGCCAGCTGGCGCGCCGGCCAGGCACGTTTCGACACCTGGCTGCACCGGGTGGCCTTGAACCTGTGCTACGACCACCTGCGGCGGCGTAAGGAGCGGCCCTGGGCCGACGCCGACGAACTGCTCGAAGTGATCGACCCGGCGCCGCGCCCCGAGGAGCAACTGGAGGCCAGCGCCCGCAGCGCGCAAATGGAAGCGGCCCTGGCTGCGCTGCCCGAGCGCCAGCGCGAAGCCATCGTGCTGCAGTACTACCAGGAGCTTTCGAACATCGAGGCCGCGGCGCTGATGAACATCAGCGTCGATGCCCTGGAAAGCCTGCTCTCGCGGGCCCGGCGCAACCTGCGCAGCTACCTTGCCGAACCATCCGGTACTGCCGACCTAGGAAGGGGAAAACCATGACGCCCGAACGCTTTGGTCACTTAGCCGACGCCTACGGTGCCGACTTGCGACGCTGGCCCGTCGCCGAACAAGCCGCAGCCCAGGCCCTGCTTGCCAGCGGCGTAGGCCCGGTGCAGGACGCCTTGCGCCAGGCCCGCGAGCTCGACCAGTGGCTCGACAGCCATCAACTGGCGCCCTCCCCTGCGGGCCTGGCCCACCAGATCGCGGCCAGTGCGCCCTGGCCTCGACCGCGCTCGTTCTGGCAGCGCTATGCAGGCTGGCTGTCGCCGGCGGGATTTGTCGGGGTCGGCCTGGCGGGGATCGGCGCCGGGATGCTGGTGGTGTCCCTGAGCCTGCCATTGCACAGCTCGCCCGAAGCCCTGCCGAGCATCTTCGAACAGAGCGATGCCGAGATCATTCTGAGTACCCCAGCCGAGGAGATCGAACAGTGACCCAGCCCAACAAGCCCCTGAAAACCCTGCTGGTGGTGTCGCTGCTGCTCAACGTATTCCTGGTGGGCGGCCTGGCCGGTGGCCTCTACCAATGGCTGGGGCACAACCGGGCGCAACCCCTGGCCGTGGCGGAGCCCCAGCACGGCCTGCGCAAGGCCCTGGTGCAACTGCCGGATGTCAGCCGCCAGCAACTGCGCCAATTGCTGCGCCAGACCCGCATCGACAGCCAACCGTTGCTCCTGGCCGGGCGCCAGGCGCGGCTGGATGTGGTCGAGCGCCTGCAGCAACCGACCCTCGACCGCAATGCCCTGGACGCCGACCTGGGGCGCGCCCGGGAAGCCGACAGCGCGCTGCGGGCCCGGGTCGAAACCGCCCTCGCCGACTTTGCCGGCAGCCTCAGCCTGGAAGACCGGCAGAAGCTCGCCGACTCGCTGTACGTGCGCGGCCAGGGCAAGGCTCGTCCAGGCAACAAGCACTAAGGCACCGGCGTTTGATCCAGGCCCGACCGTTTATGGGGTCGCCGTGGTCGAGAGTCAGTCATACGACCTCATGACTGATTTGCACGACAGCGGTCGCCCGAGACGTTCTCCCGAACACCTCCTTACTCCCCCCGTACTGCAATCCCATGGCGACTGCAGGGTTGTCTCCCCTGGACGATTGCGGTACAAAGCCCAAGCCAAGTTGTACGACAACATAATAAAAAACCCACTCCGTCCGGCTTCAGCCCTGACCCGGCTCCCCGCGTTCGAGACTCACTGCCATGTCCCTGCCCACTGCCTCTCCTGCTGCTCCCGTCGCCTTTTCCCGTCCACTCGCGGTGCTGATCCTGCTGTGCATGGGCTGTGCCTTCGCCGGCAACCATGTGGCAGCGCGGGTCGCCTTCGACGATGGGGCCGGGGTGCTGCTGGCGATTCTGCTGCGCTCGGGCGGGACCTTGCTGGTGCTGGCCGGCCTGGTGCTGTGGCAGCGCCAGAGCATTCGCCTGGCCCCAGGCGCCTGGCGCTGGCAATTGCTGCTGGGGCTGCTGATCGCGGCCCAGAGCCTGTGCCTGTATTCGGCGGTGGCACGGGTGCCGGTGGCCCTGGCGCTGCTGGTGGCCAACGTCTTCCCGATCCTGCTGGCGCTGCTCACCTGGGCCCTCGGCGGCCCGCGCCCTACCGCGCGCACGGCGGCGCTGATGGCGATGATCCTGGTGGGGCTGGTGCTGGTGCTCGACGTGCCGGGGCGCCTGGCGGCCAGCACCGAGGTCGGCCCGCAATGGCTGCTGGGGGTGGGCCTGGCGTTCTGCGCCGCCAGCGTCTTTGCCTGCGCGCTGTGGATCACCGATCACCGGCTGTCCCAGGTGCGCGGCTCGGTGCGCAGCCTGCTGACGATCCTGGTGGTGTTCAGCAGCGTCAACCTGGCCGGCCTCAGCGGCGCCCTGCCCGGCGGCCTCGACCTGCCGCAAAGCAGCACCGGCTGGCTGGCACTGGCGACCCTGGTGGTGCTGTATGGCACCGGTTTTATCGTGCTGTTCATGTCGGTGCCGCGCCTGGACATGCCGCGCAATGCCCCGGTGATGAACATCGAACCCCTGGCCACCTTGCTGATGGGCTGGCTGGTGCTGGACCAGATGCTCAATGCCGGGCAGATCCTGGGCGGCGCCATCGTGGTCGGCGGCATTGTGCTGCTGACCTGGCGCAAGGCCCAGCCGGCCCCCGCCGTTGCCCCTCAGCCACGCGCCGGTGCGGTGTGCAACGAGGTGGCGCAGGGCGACTGACGGCCACGGAGCATGGCGGCTGCAGGGTGTTGCCCAGGGACGGTGCAGGTTATGCTCGTCGCCCGACCCGCCACAGGGGCCTGGCGCGCATTGCGGTCACCCCCTCGAACATCACGGAAAAACAGCAATCATGGGCGAAAAAACCCGAATCACCCTGGCCGCCCTCGGCACCTGCGTCGCCCTGCTGGGCACTGGCCACTGCCTGGCCGCCGCCCCCGACGCGCATCAGCTCAAGGCCTTGGTCGATGCCACGATCAAACCGGTGATGCAGGCCCAGGACATCCCTGGCATGGCAGTCGCCATCAGCATCGACGGCCAGGCCCACTACTTCAATTACGGCGTGGCCTCCAGGGAGAACCGGCAGGCGGTGAGCAACAGCACCCTGTTCGAGATCGGCTCCCTGAGCAAGACCTTCACCGCAACACTCGGCGCCTACGCCCAGGCCACTGGCAAACTGACCCTGAGCGACGCCGCCAGCCAGTACCTGCCGGCGTTGCGCGGCAGCGCGCTGGAGCACATCAGTCTGTTGCAACTGGCGACCTACAGTGCCGGCGGCCTGCCGTTGCAGTTCCCGGACGACGTCAAAAGCGCCGAGCAGACCCTGGACTACTACAACACCTGGAAACCGACCTATCCCCCCGGCAGCCAGCGCCTGTATTCCAACCCGAGCATCGGCCTGTTCGGCTACCTGGCGGCACGCAGCCTGGGCCAGCCGTTCGAGACCCTGATGAGCAATACCCTGCTGCCCAAGCTCGGGCTCAAGCACAGCTACCTCCAGGTTCCGCAGGACCAGCAGCACCTGTACGCCCAGGGCTACACCCAGGCCAACCAGCCGATCCGGGTCGGCGCCGGCCCGCTGGACGCCGAAGCCTACGGCATGAAGACCAGCTCCAGCGATCTGCTGAGCTTCGTCCAGAGCAACCTGCAACCCGAACCCCTGGAACCGGCGTTGCAGCAGGCGATCGCCCTCACCCACAGCGGCTACTACCGGGTCGCTGACATGACCCAGGGCCTGGGCTGGGAGATGTACGCCTACCCGATCAGCGAGCAGAAGCTGGTGGAAGGCAATTCATCAGCGATGGCCCTGCAACCCCACGCCGTCAAATGGTTGAACCCGGTGCAAGCACCCCAGGCACAGATGCTGCTCAACAAGACCGGTTCCACCAACGGTTTCGGGGCCTACGCGGCCTTCGTTCCCGGGCAGCACATCGGCATCGTGATGCTGGCCAATAAAAACTACCCCAACGCCGAACGGGTCAAGGCTGCGCGCACCATTCTTCAAGCGTTGCAGGCCAAACCCTAGGCCACCACTAAGTCCTGTAGCCGCTGCCGAGGCACAAGGCTGCGCTGGCCGGCATGGGCGCCGTGTTTTATCGGATGTACCGGGCGTCGGTGAGGGCCAGCGTCCGAACGCGGCCCTAGCCTTCGGCAGCGGCTACGGAGATTCGGGCAGGCCCTCGCCACGAGGGAACGGGATGCGCGGCTTTGGCCTATCAAAAGTCGTTCACCGCGCACGGCGATTTCTCACTAAACTGCGCTGAACCTTATCGTCCAATGTCCGGTCGATAGTTGCACCCTGGCCTGGGCCGTGGCGACCTTGTCGACGAGGATCGTTGGCCTGCACTACTTCCTGGAGAACCTCCCGTGATATCGACTCTACACATCGCCAGGCTCAAAGCATGGGGCGCCCATGGGTTCACCGCGACCGGCGTGGTAACGGCCTTTCTCGCCACCCTCGCGCTGTTCGACAACCAGCCCAAAGCCTGCCTGATCTGGCTGGGCGTGGCGCTGCTGGTGGACGGGGTCGACGGCTCGCTGGCGCGCAAGGTCAACACCCAGTCGGTGCTGCCCAATATCGACGGTTCGGTACTGGACCTGGTGATCGACTACCTGACCTATGTGTTTATCCCCGCGCTGTTTATCTACCGCTACATCGCCCTGCCCGACTACACGCCGCTGCTGGCCACCTCGCTGATCCTGGTGTCGTCACTGTTCTGCTTCTGCAACGTCAACATGAAAAGCAAGGACAACTACTTCCAGGGCTTTCCCGCCGCCTGGAACGTGGTCGCGCTGTGCCTGTACATCATCGCCCCACCGGCCTGGCTGACGCTGCTGAGCATCATCGGCCTGGCCCTGCTGACGTTGTCGCGAATGAAGTTCCTGCACCCGTTCCGCGTGCGGCGCTTTATGCCGATCAATATCGCCGTGACCTTTATCTGGCTGTTGTGCAGCCTGCTGCTGGTACTGCGCCACCCGGATGAAAGCCCGGCGGTGATGGTGGTGTGGCTGGCGATGTCGGCGTACTTCCTGGGTATTTGCCTGTGGCGCAGCTCGGTGGAATGGCTGGACCGCTCCCGTAGCTAAACCTTCCCGCCTCCCCCTGGCGCTCGCTGCAATCGTGCAGCGGGCGCGGTTGAATCTTGCCAAACCATTGCACCTGCAAGAAAATGAGATGCATTATCAAATGCCTCCGCAATGGTCCCGCCCATGTCGCCCCCCGATCTCTCGCAGCAACACGCCGTGCACACGCTTTACCAGGAGCACCATTCATGGCTGTGCGGCTGGCTGCGCAAGAAGCTTGGCTGCGTGGAGAACGCCGCCGACCTGGCCCAGGACACGTTCGTGCGCGTCATGACCCAGCGCAAGGCGCCGGAGTTGCGCGAGCCGCGGGCCTACCTGAGCACCGTCGCACGCAGCCTGATGATCGACATGTTCCGCCGCCGAGGCCTGGAGCAGGCCTACCTCGAAGCGTTGATGGCGCTGCCCGAGCCGGTGGATATCTCGCCGGAAACCCGGGCCTTGATCATCGAGACCCTGGTGCGCATCGACACCCTGCTCGACGGCCTGGGCGGGCGCACCCGAGAGATCTTCCTGCTGGCCCAGCTCGACGGCCTGAGCTATGTGGAGATCGGCCGCCGCCTGCAGGTTTCGGTCAACACCGTGAAAAAACACGCGGTCCGCGCCCTGACCCACTGCCTGCTGGCACTGGAGGACTGAGCCATGGCGCAGCCGCAAGCACTCGACTACGCCACCCTGGAAGCCGCCGCCCGCTGGTACGTCGACCTGCGCTGTGAAGCCCGCAGCGAGGCCCTGCACGAAGCCCACCGGCGCTGGCTGGAACATGACCCGCGCCACGTGCTGGCCTGGGAGCGCATGGGCCGTTTGCAGGCCACCTTCGACCAGGCACCCGCGGGCCTGGCGCGCCCGGCCCTGAACGGTGCCCGGGCCAAACGCCGCGAAGTGCTCAAGCTGCTGTCGCTGCTGCTGGCCAGCGGCTGCGTGGGCACTCTGGCCTGGCGCACCACGCCCCTGCCGACCCTGGTGGCCGACCAGCGCACCGCCACCGGCGAGCGCCGACGGGTACGCCTGGACGATGGCAGCCAACTGCAACTGAACACCGCCACCGCACTGAATATCCGCTACAGCGCCAACCTGCGGGAACTGCAGTTGCTCAGCGGGGAAATCCTCATCGAGACCGCCCGCGACGCACTGGCGCGGCCGTTTGTGGTGCACACCGCCCAGGGCAGCGTGCGCGCCCTGGGCACGCGTTTTATCGTGCGCAGCGAGGCCGGGACCAGCTCGGTGAGCGTGCAGCAGCATGCAGTGGAGGTACGCCCCGCCGACCTGCCGGGCGCCGTGCTGCGGGTCGAGGCCGGGCAGCAGTTGAGCTTTGCCGATGACCGCCTGGGCACGCTGCAACCGGCGGCGCCCTATGCCGATGCCTGGACCCGCGACATGCTGCTGGTCAGCGACCGCAGCCTCGGCGAATTCATTGCCGAACTGCAACGCTACCGCCCGGGCCACCTGGGCTGCGACCCGGCCGTGGCGGCACTGCGGATTTCCGGGACCTTCCAGTTGCGCGATCTCGACACCGTGCTCGATAACCTGACCACCACCCTGCCAGTGCGCATCAGTCGCTTCAGCCGCTACTGGACCCAGGTCGAACCGGCCTGAAGCGGCCCGTCTACCGCGCCCCTCTACCCCCGGACAAAAAAGCCGAAAGTTTTTTCGGCTCAGGGGTTGTTGATTTTTATTCTCATGCGACTTGCTAGGTAGAGGCGCACAGACGCCGCCATCCACTGCCAATGGGCGAAAGGAAACCGCATGTCCCCTAGCAAGCCGACTCCCTCGTGTCACCCCCACCCCCACAGCCAGCGCTCTGCCCTTGATCTTCCGGCGCGCGCCCTGCGCCGCAGCCTGCTGGGCCTGGCCCTGAGCACCCCGCTGGCGATGCTGGCGCTGACCACCAGTGCCTGGGCGCAAACCACGGGCGAGTTGGAGTTCGATATTCCCGCAGGAGCCCTGGATGTGGCCCTGGCCAAGTTCGCCGCCACGGCAGGGGTGACGGTGTCCTTCGAACCGGCCTCGGCCCAGGGTCGGCAGACGGCTGGCCTGCACGGGCGCTTCGCCTCGGACGCGGCCCTGCAACAGCTGCTGGCCGGCAGCCGGTTGCAGGCGGTGCGCCAGGCCAATGGCAGCTACTCCTTGCTGCCGGTGAGCCAGGACGGCAGCCCTCTGCAACTGGACGTCACCAGTATTTCCGGCAAGGCCGCCGAATCGGCCTGGGGCCCGGTGGACGGTTATGTTGCCACCCGCAGCGCCACCGGGACCAAGACCGACACCCCGCTGCTGGAAATCCCCCAGGCCATCAACGTGGTCACCGCCGACCAGGTCCAGACCCAGGGCGCGCGCAACCTGACCCAGGCCCTGCGCTATACCCCGGGCCTGGCGGTGAACGGTTTTACCGACCGCAACAACATTGCCGACGAGATCACCAGCCGTGGTTTCGCCCCGACCCCGCTGTACCTCGACGGCGCCTACCTGCCCTACGCCGGCAGCCTCGGCGGTGCGCCGCAGATCGACCCCTATACCCTGGAACGGATCGAAGTGCTCAAGGGCCCGTCATCGGTGCTCTATGGGCAGAACCAGCCCGGCGGCCTGATCAACATGGTGTCCAAGCGCCCCACCAGCGAGCAGCGCAACCAGGTCAAGCTGGGCGTCGGCAGCTACCACCGGGTCAATGGTGCGTTCGACCTCAGCGGCCCGCTGGATGAACAGAAACAGTTTTCCTATCGCCTGGTCGGTCTGAGCAAGAAAGGCAACGACCAACTGGACCACACCAACAGCCAACGCAGCCTGCTGGCGCCGAGCCTGACCTGGAACCCCAACGACGCCACCAGCCTTACGCTGTATGCCCAGGCCCAGCGCGATGACGGCCTGGCCGACTACCAGGCGCTGCCGGCCATCGGCTCGCTGACGCGAGGGCCCAACGGCAAAAAAATCGACCGTGACCTGTTTCTCGGCGACTCCCATTACAACAACTACAAGCGCGACCAGTACGTGCTCGGCTATGACTTCAGCCACGCGTTCAGCGACGACCTGAAATACCGCCAGACCGCGCGCTATATCGACACTCGCGACGCTTACCGGGGCTTCTACCTCAGCCGTTTCGTGGTCAACGGCGGCGTCACCGACTACACCCAGGCCACCCGCACCAAACTCGACTGGCAACAGCACAACAGTGCCTACACCCTCGATAACAACCTGGAGTACCACTTCAATACCGGCCCCCTGGAACACACCACGCTGGTGGGCCTGGACTACCGCAACTTCAACCGCAAGTACACCGGCTACAACGCCTACGGTGTGCTGCCGATCAACCTCTACGGACAGAACAACAACTACAACACCGACAGTGTGACCCCAAGCCTGACCACCCAGTGGGACAACACCATCCGCCAGACCGGCCTCTACGCCCAGGACCAGATCAAGCTCGATCAGTGGATCCTCACCGTGGGTGGGCGCAAGGACTGGGCCGAAGTGGAAAACAAGGACCTGCTGGCCCACTCCATCGTCGAGCAGAAGGACCAGAAGTTCACCGGCCGCGTCGGCCTGACCTACCTCACCGACTTTGGCCTGGCGCCCTACGTCAGCTACTCGCAGTCGTTCCTGCCGACCATCGGCACCAGCGCCCCGGACCGCGGCGGCCAGCCCTTCAAGCCGACCGAGGGCGAACAGTATGAAGTCGGGGTGAAATACCAGCCGAACGACAAGACCCTGATGACCGCCTCGGTGTTCCAGATCACCCAGAAAAACGTCAAGACCGGCGACCTCGACTACCCCGAGTACGAGATCCAGGACGGCGAAGTGCGCTCGCGCGGGGTGGAGCTGGAGCTCAAGTCCAGCATCGACAACATCGACATCCTGGCCGCCGCGACCTACATCGACGCGTTCTACACCAAGACCAATTACCCCTCCGACAAGGGCAACCGCAGCGAGGCCCAGGCCCCGGTCTCGGCCACCTTGTGGGGCAACTACCACTTCACCCGGGCGTTGCTCAACGGCCTGACTGTGGGCCTGGGTGCGCGCTACACCGGGAAGAAACCCGCCGACTCGGCCAACAGCTTCACCACCCCGTCCTTCGTGGTCTACGACAGCACCATCAGCTACGACATGGGCAAGCTGACGCCAAGCCTGCGCGGCTTGCAGACCAGCCTTAACGTGCAGAACCTGTTCGACCGCGAGTACATCTCGGACTGCAACTACTCGTTTGGCTGCTACTACGGCCAGGAACGCGTGGCCTCCCTGGAAATGACCTACGACTGGTAAACCCCGGGTTTCAACGACGCGGCAAGGGTGTCAGCATGGCCCCCTTGCCTAATGCCAGTCAGTTAAGGGCAAGCACTGTCATTGTGGCGAGGGAGCTTGCTCCCGCTGGGCCGTGTAGCGGCCCCAAAAATGGGACTGCTACGCCCCGGAGCCCCCGCCGGCACCACGGGAGCAAGCTCCCTCGCCACAGGTCATGTTTCGTTCGCTCTAGCGCTTAACCGATCGGCATTAGCCCCCTTGCCGCTGTCATTTCAGGAGAAGCCCCATGCTGTCCCATGTATTTATCGGCGTGAACCAGTTCGAAAGCGCCCTGGCGTTTTATCAGCCACTGATGGCGGCGCTGGGCCTGGAAGTGAAGTTTCTCGATCACCAACACCCCTGGGCCGGCTGGAAACACCCCGAGCACGAGCGGCCACTGTTCGTTATCGGCCGGCCGTTCGACGGTGAACCGGCTGCTCCCGGCAACGGCCAGATGTTTGCCCTGCTGGCCGCCGACCGCGCCACCGTCGACCGCGCACACGCCCTGGCCCTGAGTCTCGGCGCCCACTGCGAAGGCCCGCCGGGCCTGCGCCCGCACTACCACGCCGAGTACTACGGCAGCTATTTGCGCGACCCCGAGGGCAACAAGCTGTGCCTGGTGTGCCACCACGACCGCTGAGGGTTGGCGGCTACTGTGGGAACAACTCGATATGGCCTTCGACCAGGGCCAGCAGCGCCGCGTCCAGGCTTGACCGCAGGCGCTGGTAGGTCTGCTCGCAGGCGGCGAACAGCGGGTCCTGGCTGATGTTTGATACGGGATCAGACTGCTGCTCCCGTCGCTGGCGCTGGCGCAGGTCGGCCTGTTCCAGGGCAGTCGCCAGCTCATCGAGTTGCAACCGACGCAGCTCGGCCAGCACCAGGGGCAGATGGAAGTACAGGGCACAGTCGAAGCCTTCCCACTCTTCGTAACTGAGCCATTCATGCAGGGTCATAAAGCTGCGCAAGGGCGCTGGCAACGCCTGCAACTGATCCAGGCACAACCAGTACTCGCGCTTGAGGCCATGCACCGTTTCGACGGCGCCGGCGATCAGGCCCAGGGCCCGATCCGGGTCGCGGTGATGGGTCCGCAGCATGCGCTGGGTCAGGCTGAAACGCGCTTCCTCCAGGGCCACCAGGGCCCGCGGCAACTCGTAGCCAGCCGCACGCAGGTACGCCTCGGCTTGTGCGGCAGGCAAGCCTGACTGAGCCACCAGATGTTGCACGGTCTCGGCCCGGAAGCGCTCGGCGGCCAAGGCCACATCGCCGGCACAATGTTGCAGCAGGGTCCGTGCATGGCGCACGCCCACCGGCACCGCCTGGCGCAGTTGCTGCAATGCCTGGAGTTGGGTGCTGTCCATCGCTCTGTCGGCCTCGTTATCGGATGCAGTCATGGGCCCGCCCTAGCCCGCCAGTTGCCAGGCCTGGGCCAGGAAGTCGGCCAGCCGTGAGTCCCGGGCGTCATCCAGGGTGCGCACCTTGCGATGCCGGCGAAACTTGCCGCCGCCCTCCAGCAACTGTTCCGGGTCTTGCAACAGATAGCCCTGGCTGAACTCCAGCGTCACATGCTCGCGGTAGGCATAAATGCCGCAGAACGGCTGCGCCTGGCTGAACAGGATGCCGCCGTACTTCACCGTTTCACTGGCCATCGGGCACACCTTCAGCACCTGTTCCCGCAGGCATTCCACCAGGGCCAGCAGCTCGGGCTGGGCCAGGCGCAAGTCATGCAGCAGGGCCTGCAGCGGATCCTGGGGCAAGTCGGTGTCCTTGTTCATCGAGCCCCCGGCTCCACAAAAAGCGGCGCGCCGTAGCGCTTGAACGAGCGCGTGGAAGATTCCCCGACCTGGTGCCACCAACTGAGTTCCATGGCACCCCGGGCGTCCATGCGCGTGGCGATTCTTTCGGCAATCAGCGGCTCGCCGTCGAACTGCCGGACCACCGTCAGCGGCGGGCTCCAGCTCTGCTTGTCGGCGCTGAAGCGGGTGACTTGCACCTCATCCATCGGTGCGCTGCCAGGCCGTGAGCCCGAGGCGTTCCAATACCCGATCAGGTTCCAGACCAGCATGATATTGCCCGCTGCATCGACCTCGGGCGTGGTGAAAAACGGGGTCTGCCAGCGCTGCAGAGACGCCAGGGTCAGGGGCGCGCTCCAGGCCTGGCGCGCCGACTCATAGCGGGTGACCTGGATGCCCGCTTCCGGGCTGTTCCAGAGCGTCACCGCATTGCCCGCCGGGTCCATGGCCAGGGGTGGAAAACCGTCGAGGTTGCTGCGCTCGCGCTGTGGGTCATCGAGCTGGGTCTGCTGCCATTTGTCCGTACGCGGGGTGTAGTGGGCAGAAAACAGGCCGTCGGTCTGATACCACAGCACCGCCACATCGCCACGCCGGGCGCCCGCCACTACCGGTCGGCCCACCATGTAGTCGGACGTCGCGAGCGATCGCGGGCGGCTCCATTGCTTGGCTTGCGGGTCGTAGCGCGCCACCAGCAACGATGCCTCGAACGAGCGGGAAAACAGAAACGACTTCACACTTTGCTGACGCCAGGCGAGCGTGGCGAAACCGGAATCATCCACCACCAGCCGCTGCGCATCGACGCCGTAGGAGCGACTGCCGATATCGCGATTGACCTTTTGCGGTTCGCTCCAGGTCTGCTGCCGGGCGTCATAGCGGGTACTGCGCAGCTCATGGGGGATGGGCGAACCCGGGGTCGCTGAGCCTCGGGGCTGCTGGTCCCAGGCCACGAACACATTGCCCTGGGCGTCGATGCCGGTCACCGGGCCGATGGACTTGTTGGTCGTGTCCCCCGGGTAGTTTCGATCCAGGCGCAACGGCGCGCCCCAACGCCCGCTGTCGGCCTGGTAGCGCACGCTGAGCACGGTATTGCCGATCTCGCTCTCGGGGCTCCAGACCACGGTCAGGTTGCCTTGCCCGTCGGCCACCAGCGAAGGCGCGAACACATGGAAGCGTTCGTTGCCCTGGGCCAGGATGGTCTGCTCATCGCTCAAGCGGCGGCTGCCGGCCTCATAGCGCGCGGTCTTGAGCAGAAAACGCGCACCGCTTTCAGGGAACTCGAACCAGACCACCATGACCTTGCCATCGCCACCGAGCGGCGACTGGTACTGGAACTGACGCGAATAGTCGCCGTGGCCGACCTGCTCGCTCCAGCCTTGGCCGGCTGTCTGTGCCTGCATGGACACCGGGGTCGGGCGCGGCGCGGGGGGCGACTGTTCACTGGCCTGGAGCGCCGCCGGCAAACAACAGCTCAACAGGCCCAGCAACATCGGCAGGGCGGCTCTGGCCGAGGCCCGGTAGGGTGCGATTCCTTTCACTTGAACATCCTGTCTGAGGGGGGGCACCGATAACGACCGTCATCCGCGCGCCGAGGGATTCTCCTGAAGTCGGGGGCAAGAGGCAACCCGGGACTGTCGACAGCGCAACGCTATAGACGGGCCGAGGGTGCAGCGGCGAGTATTGGCCCTTTCGCCGCACACACCTGGATTGATCCCTTATGAGCAAACTCGCCTGCTGCTGTGGACATGTGATCGTCGACCAGACCGACGACCTGCCGTACAAGGCCAGCCTGCTGCGGGACCAGGAAGAATCCATATTCCAGGAGCGTACCCAGGACAGCGTCAAGCGCTTGCTGAAGGCGGTCGGCAACAATGGACTCGACCAACTGGTCGTCGAGCAGTACGGCAACACGCCCTGGAGGCCCCGACCCGATGAGCTGTTCCAGGATCAATTCACCAGCATCCAGGTCGCCTCGATGACCAGCCTGTATGAGTGCCAGAACTGTGGCCGCCTGTGGGTCCAGCGACCGGGCAGCCAGCAGTTCGCCTCCTTCACCCCCGACAGCGGCCAGTACCTGGCCGTGTTGGCCAACCCCGTGCCCGAGACACCTGAATGAACACCGCCACGCTGCTGCTCTACACCACCAGTTGCCTGATCGGCGCACTGATTCCCGGCCCCACTTCCTTGCTGGCCATGGCCAACGGCACCTCGCGCAATGGCCGGCTGGTGGCGGTGGGCATGGCCGGCGCGGCGCTCTCGGATATCTTGATCATCGCCGCCGTCGGCCTGGGCCTGGGGGCGATGTTGATGGCTTCGCAGAACCTGTTCCTGGCCCTGAAATGGCTTGGCGTGGCGTACCTGGCCTGGCTCGGCATTCAGTTGTGGCGCAGCCAGCCCCGGGCCCTCGACCCCGCGGCCATGGCCGGCGGCAGCCGCGGCGGCGAGGTGTTCTGGCGCAGTTTTTCAGTGGCCCTGACCAACCCCAAGGTGCTGCTGTTTTTCACCGCCTTCCTGCCGCAGTTCATCGACCCCAGCCAACCGCCCCTGATGCAGTACGCGCTGCTGGCGCTGGTCTCGGCAGTGGTGGATATCCTGGTGATGGGGCTCTACGCCGCAGGCGGGGTGCAGGCGGCGAAGGTCCTCACGCAAACCGGCATGCGCCGACTCAACCGCTGCTGCGGCGCGACCATGCTTTCGCTGGCGGCGTTCCTGGCGGTCTACCGCAGGAGCTGAAAACGCCTGACGGGCCCCTGCGCCTCAGGCGTCCTGGCGCGCCCCGCCGGACTGGATCGCCACGCTCAGCGCCTGGGCCAGGGCGTCCACCGAGTAGGGTTTCTGCAAGAACACGAACTCCCGCGACCCGCCCTGGGCCAGGGCCGGGCTGTAGCCACTGGTGAGGATCACCGGCAGCCCGGGGTACAGCCGGCGAATTTCCTCGGCCAGCTCGATGCCGCTCATGCCGGGCATCAATACATCGGAAAACACCGCTTGGAACGGCGTGGTGCCCTGGGCCAGCAGCTTCAGGGCCTCGGCGGCGCTGGTGGCCCATTGCGCGCGATAGCCCAGTTCAACCAACGCCTGGGCCAGCAAGCCGCCGACCTCGGTATTGTCCTCGACCATCAGCAGGGTCGCGCCCTGGCCGTCGATCCGCTCCGGGCTGGCTGCCCTCGGTAGCGCGGCTTCCGGCGCCTGCAGCGAACGCGGCAGGTACAGGGTAAAACGCGTACCCTGCCCCGGCTGGCTGTCGACCAGCAACTCGCCACCGGACTGCTTGGCGAAACCGAACACCTGGGACAAGCCCAACCCCGTGCCCTTGCCCACTTCCTTGGTGGTGAAAAACGGCTCGAAAATACGCTCGATCTGCGCCGGGTCGATGCCCGAACCGGTGTCGGCCAAGGACACCGCGACAAACTCCCCCACCACCCCGGCATACAACCCCTTGGCCGGGGTGCAGTGCGCCCGCTCGACAGTGATCACCAGCAAGCCCTCACCCTGCATCGCGTCGCGGGCGTTGACCGCCATATTGATCAGCGCGGTATCGAACTGCCCGGCATCGGCATGAATGAAGCACGGCTCGGCGGGCAGCTCGATCCGCAGCTCGATGCAGGCCCCCAGCAACGGGTTGAGCATATCGGCCACGGCTTGCACGCTGTGACCGACGTCAAATGTGTGAGGTCGCAGGTTCTGCTGCCGGGCATAAGCCAGTAACTGCCCGGTGAGCTTGCTGGCCCGCTCGACGGTGTCGGAGATCGCCTCGATGTAGCTCAGCCGCCGCTGCTCGCTGAGGGTGCGCCGCAGCAGGTCAGTGGAAGACTTGATCACCGTCAGCAGGTTGTTGAAGTCATGGGCCACACCACCGGTGAGCTGCCCCATGGCTTCCATCTTCTGCGCCTGGCGCAGCACGTCTTCGGTCTTGCGCAAGGCTTCGGCGGCTTCGCGCTCGCCCTGGACGTCACGGCCCACGGCATGAATATGGGTGCGGTCCGGCACGGCCGACCAGGACACGCTGCGGTAGGAGCCGTCCTTGTGCCGGTAACGCCCCTCATAGCTGGAAAAACTCACCCCGCGCGCCAGCTCGGCCACCACCTGGGCCGCAGCCACCCGGTCCTCCGGGTGCAGCAGTTCGTAGGCGCTTTGCCCCAGCAACTCGGCCTCGCTCCAGCCCAACAACTGGGTCCAGGCCGGGTTGGCGGCGACAATCGTGCCGTTGAAATCGGCAACGATCATCAGGTCGGCAGACAGGCGCCAGATCCGGTCGCGCTCCTGGGTGCGCTGCTGCACCCGTTGCTCCAGGGAATCGTTGAGTTGCCGCAACTGCTCCTCGGCCTCGCGCGTGGCGCTGATGTCGCGGGAGATGCACAGGATCTTCTCCGGCCGGCCCTCGGCATCGAGCATCGGCGTGACTTGCACGTCCCACCATTTGCGAGTCCCCAACAGGGTTTCGGCCACGCCCTGGAAGCGCGCCGCGCGGCCTTCCTGGGCCGCCGCAATCGCTGACCGCGCATCGGTGTTGCCCTGGTTCTGCCAGAAATCGGGCCACGGGCAGCCCCGGATCGCATTGAAGTCACTGACCTCCATGACCCGCATCCCGCCTTCGCTCATAAAGGACAGCTTGCCGTCCAGGTCCAGGACCTTGATGCAGTCATTGCTGCTGGCCAGGACGCGGGTATTGAGTTCACGGGTCTCGCGCAGCGAGGACTCGGTCAGCCGGGCATGCTCGGCCAGCAGCACCTGATCGCTGGTTTCCACGGTGCAGCACAACAGGCCGACCACCGTGTGTTGCTGTTCGTCGTAGACCGGGCTCATGGAGAACGACCACCAGGTCTGATCTTCTCCGGGAAAGCGCTGCATGCGGATCGGCATGTCTTGCAAGCGACAGGACTGGCCGCGATAAACCTGCTCCACCAATGGCTGGACCTGAGGCCAGGCATCGGCCCACAGGGTCTCGATGGTTTGCCCCAGTGCGGTGTCCAGGCGCGGGCCGAGCACCGGTTCATAGGCGTCATTGAACAGGAACATTTTTTCCGGCCCCCAGAGCAGGTACATGCTCTCGGGCGACTCCAGCATCAAACTCAAGGTGCTGCGCAACAGGCTCGGCCACTGCTCGATAGGCCCCAGGGGCGAGGTCGACCAGTCGTGGGCACGGATCGCAGCGCCCGCCTTGCCGCCGCGAGGGACTGGGTTGCTGGGGATGGCGGGAGAAGACTCATTCATGGACGGAACACTGCAAAGAAGGAGGTATGGACGCTGTGGGCCGCTGGTGCAGCGCAGAATACCCGAGCCGTAGGGCCGACGATAGTTAATGCCGCCGCCTGATGGCCATTGGCCTCGCCATAGCGCCCGCAGCAGATTGCGTCGCGATGTTATGCAAAGGCGACCCGGGCATTGAGTGGCCCGCCCGCTTGCTATAGAACCCATTGGCGGCCCGCGCCGCGCCTGCGCTCATTTGCCCTGAAGGTTCGCCCATGACACTCAATAACAAGAAGATCCTGCCCCTGGCCCTCTCACTCCTGCTGCTTCAAGGCGGTGCCGCATTCGCCGCCGAGGCACCGGCCTCGAACCTGCTGACCGCCGCCGTGGCCTGGAAGCAGACCGCCGCCGAGTTCCAGGCCCTGTACTACCAGGGTTTCAACATCGCCCGCCTGCGCCTGGACCAGGCGTTGCAAGCGCACAAGGCCGGCGACAAACCCCTGGCCATCATCAGCGACATGGACGACACCGTGCTCAGCAGCAACAGCTACTGGGGCTACATGATCAACGCCGACCAGGAGTTTTTCGACGATGCGGCCTGGGATAAATGGGTCGCCGAAAACGGCCCGGTGGCCACCCCGGGCGCCGTGGAGTTTCTCGATTACGCCAAGTCCAAGGGCGTCGAAGTGTTTTACGTCACCAGCCGCGACCAAGGCGAAAAAACCTACGAATACGCCCTGGCCAACCTGCGCAAGAACGGCCTGCCCTTCGCCGACGAGCAGCACCTGACGGTGTACCGCGACAGCTCGAACAAAGAGCCGCGCCAGCAGGAAATCGCCAAGGACCATCAAGTGGTGGTGATGCTCGGCGACAACCTCAACGACTTCAAACGCAAATACTACGTGGCCGACGTCGAACAACGCCGCGCCCTGATGACCGCCGACAAGGCCCAGTTCGGACAGCAATTCATCCTGTTCCCCAACCCCACCGACGGCCATTGGCTGAAAGCGATCTTCGGCGACTCCGAGCCCCCGGCCAGCGCCGAAAACCGCGCCAAGTTCAAGGCCGCGGCGGCGTCTACGGCGTGGAAGCCGTGAGGGGTTAAGCAGCGGCTCTTGGCCAATGCGCCCGTGCGTGGCTCAGGATGACGAAGGGCTGAACAGCAGAGAGTCAGACTAAATATCGCGCGATTTAAGCGACATTTCTCTGTGCTTTTCAGTGACTTCTGATATCCACGAGCCCCGTAAAACCTGCACGCTCCTGCCCGCTAAACCCAAGCACGTCCACTTTGAGTGACGTGCAGTCAAGCACCGATTGTTCTTTCGCTTGATGTGGGTGACAAGTTGCCGGGAGCACACCATGCCAAGCCAATCCGATCTGCGTTTTACCTTCAGCGTTGGCAACGAGTCTTTTGACGTTGTTGAGTTCACGTTGCATGAAGCACTGTGCGAGACCTTTCATCTTTACGTCGAACTGAGCAGCGCCAAACCCGCCATCGACTTTGGACAGGTGCTGGATCGGTCCGCGCTGCTGACCCTCTGGCACGGCGAGACTCCCGTGCGCTATGTGCATGGCGCCGTGTCCTCCTTCGTGCAGCACGACAGTGGTTTCAGGCGTACGCGCTATTCGGCGGTGGTCGAACCGCGTCTGGCGCGACTTAAACTCAGCTCCGACTGGCGCATTTTCCAGACCCTTACCGTGCCGCAGATTACCGAGGCGGTGCTCAAGGCTCACGGGCTGACTCGAGACTACGAACAACGGGTCACCAACGAGCATCTGTCACGTGAGTACTGCGTGCAGGCGGGCGATACGGACTACCACTTTGTCGAACGCATCATGCGCGAAGAAGGATTTTTCTACTCCTTTAGGCACAGTGCCGAAGGCCACCAGCTGGTTCACAGCGACCGTCTGTTTATCCATGGTCGGGTGGGTGATCAGCCGGTGCATTACAACCCCATACCGGGTGGCGACCAACCCCAGCCCGCGTTGCGGCGTTTTGCCTATAGCGAAAACGTACGCACGGCGCGCCAGACCCAGCGCGACTACACCTTCCACCATCCGCGCTACAGCCACCAGCACAGCCGCGATGGCGTCGATCTCGACCATCAAGGTCGCCAATACGAACGCTACGATTACCCGGCCCGAGCCAAGTTTGACGAGGCCGGCAAACCCTTCGCTGAAAACCGCCTACGTGGTCATCGGCGCGATGCGCGCATGGCCCTGGTGGAGGGCGATGATCCGCGCCTGCAACCGGGCATTTCCTTCACTCTTGCGGGCCACCCACGGGAAGACATGAACCGAGGCTGGCGCCCGGTGAGCATCGTTCACCATGGCAAACAGCACACCAGCCAGGCTGAAGAAAGTGCCGAGGCGCAGCTGGGCACCCATTACAGCTACCAGGCCGAACTGGTGCCGGACGATGCCGAATGGCGCGCCGAGCCGCTGCCCAAACCCCGTATCGACGGCCCGCAGAACGCCACGGTAGTCGGCCCAAAAAATGAGGAGATATTTACCGACGAATACGGCCGAGTGAAGGTTCAATTCCCCTGGGATCGCGAGGGCAAGCAGGACGAATACAGTTCCTGCTGGATCCGTGTTTCGCAGAACATTTCGGGCGCCACCTGGGGCCATATGGCCATCCCGCGTATCGGCCAGGAGGTTATCGTCGACCATTTCGACGGCGACCCGGACCAACCGATCATCACCGGCCGCACCTACAACCGCCTGCAACTGCCGCCCTACGAACTGCCCCGGCACAAGACCCGGATGACCCTCAAAAGCAAAACCCACAAGGGCGAAGGTTTCAACGAACTGCGCTTCGAGGATGAAAAGGACCAGGAAGAAATCTACGTCCACGGGCAGAAAGACCAGAACATCCACATCAAGCACGACGAAACCACCTTCGTTGGCCATGATGGCAGCGAACAAGTCGAACACGACGAAAGCATCAGCATCGGTCACGACCGCAAAGAGACGGTCGGCAATGACGAACAAGTGAACATCGGCCAAGACCGCCGCCACGAAATCGGCCAGGACGACACCCTGAGCATCGGCCGCAACCACAGCATCCGCACCGGCAAAGACCGTACCGAAGAAGTCGGCAATCACCGCCGCGACAAGACCACCGCCAACCACTGGGTCAGCATCGGCGGGCATCAGGAACTCACCATCGAAGGCCGATCCGAACTGCAAGCAGGCCAGGCGATTCGGCACCGAACCAAGGACTACGAGTTACAGGCCGCAGATGAACTGCTGATCAGGGGGCCGGGGGGCAGCATCCGTATCGACGGCTCCGGCATCACGTTCAATGGCATCAACATCGTGGTCAAGGGGCCGCTAAATCTACAGGGCGGCGCTGGCAGCAACAGCCTGTCCCTGATCAATCAGGTGCTCGATGGGCTCGAAGCCGATTGCGTGGAGCGCAATCGATGACCGCGCGCCCTGTCATACACTTCGCCGAGCAGTATCGAGCGCCCGGTGACTACCTCTATGTGCTGGTCGATGGTTTGGCCGAGTGCGATCAGGAGCACCCGCTCAGCATTCCGTCACTGACTCAGGCGCTGGGTGAGTCGGCTATTGCCCGGGTCCTGCGGCCGGACCTGGCACACTCTCCCGAAGCCTGCCCTGCACTGGTCCAGTTGGCGGCACCGGGTGAAACCCCAGCAGCGCGCTACCTGGAACTGGGCGCCCATTACGCCCTGGACGATCTGACGCGCAACAAGCGCTATGTCTGCGGTTGGTTGCTCAGCCCACAACCGCTGGCGGCGGTCGCCGATCACCTTGTCGCCCAATGCCACGCCACTGCTCCCGGTCGAGGCCGGACGCTGTCGCCGTGGTATGAGCCCATCCGGCTGGAACTCCTGATCGCAGCGTTGCGCAGCCAAATAGCTGAAGTGCTCGGCCCCATCAGTGCCTGGCTCTGCCCCACAAGCTGGGGCAGCTTTACCGTGTTGCGCGGCAGTACCGTTCCTCAGCAAGGGGAGCTGCCCCCGTTAGTTCGCGACACCCAGCACCTCGCCCCTTTGATCAGCGACTTTCTGGGCGTGTGGCGCCATGCCCTGAAGCGGCCACCGCGCTACGCCCCCTGGCGCTGGAAAGGCACCAGCCTGCTGCCACCACAAGCGGGCACCCACGCCTTCCGGTTGGTCCGCGACGCCAGGGACCGAAAACTCAGCGACAGCCACGACATCATCAGCCTCTGCCTGCACCGGGTATTCATCCATCCCCACCTGCCGCAGCACCCCGACATCCAGCGCGACATCGCCCAAGCCGCCGCCGGCAACCTATCCCTGCAGGCACGCTTCGACGCCTATGACGACGCGGTCTGGACCCACATCGCGACCTCCCTGCCCCGCGCGGAGAACTACTCATGAGCACCAGCACCGCCCTCGGCATTGCCATCAACGAGGCCGCGCCCAACCCCACCGGGGCCTGCAATGCCTGCCAGCGCACTGGCCTGCCGATCCTGCCGCTGCGGGCGGCCTATGCGCCAACGCGTTTCGCCATGCACAAGAAGACGCCCGTGTCCGGCTCGAGGCCGGCGTCGATCCCGATGATCCTCGACCAGCCGCGGATACTTCGCCAAGGCTACCTCTACGTGCTGCTGGACCAAAAAGAATGGCAGGCCTACCAGGTGACGCCCGAAGGTGCGTTGCGCCAGTTCCGCCCTTACCAGGTCCCGCGCGAACAACCGAGGTCGCTGAGCCCTTCCTGCATCGCCCAGGACCACGACTTCAGTGCGTCCTTTATCAATATCGACGCCGACACCTACTCGACTGCGTGGATTGCGTTCGCCAACGATCCATGGCCAGAGAGCGTGCTGGATCAGTACCGGCGTGGCACGGCGGATGACGGTACGGCGCTGGACGGCCGATTCCACAAGCTCGATCTGAAGGCGGCGCGCGACAACCCGAGCAGCGTCGGCACCGTGATGACCGAGCAACACCTCGAGATCACTCAAGTGCTGGAGTACTCGGAGGCCAACCCCGGGGACTTCGTCAGCGTCCACGGCTTCTACAGCCGCCATCACCGAGGTGGGCTCTTTTTACGCCATGTGCGGAACTTGGTTCAGCGGGAAAACCTGCAGGAGGGGGGAGTGCTGGCGGTGGTGCTGCCCGACCCGATTGGCCGGGTGCAGGAATGCAATGCCCAGCGGGTAAGCGGGGTCAGGGCCCTGCAGGAGTGGCGCGCCGAGCCGAAGCGGCGTTTCGAGTTCTTCACCTCCCAGGCACTGCTCGGCATCAAGGAGCTGCGCGATGCCTGGGCGGTTGCCGAGGCCAGCGAAGAGGCCAAGGCCCTGGACGAACACCATCGCCGTTGGAACAACAGCGCGGCAGGGCTCAGGGCACCGCTGCCGCCCATCGATGTCGAGGCCGAAACCCAACGCGGGACCCGACTCAAGCAGACCGAGGCCCGCGAGCGGCTCGAAGAGCGGTACGACGAAGCCCAACGGGCGAGTTTCGAACGGGCCTACCTGGCCGAGCAAAAGGCCTGGCAGCAGGCCATCGACCGCGAGGGCGAGCTGTACGCCCGGGAATACCAGGCCGCGCCATTCCAGCTCGCCGCCCGGTATGACTACAGCGTGACCTCCACACGCTCCGTAGAAGGTTTTATTCGCATGATGAGCCTGTGCCTGGTGGGCGGCCCCAGCGAAGTCATCCATCCAGACACCGAGACCCTGGGCGCGACCCAGCGCCTCTGGAAAACCCTGCTCGAAGACCGCCAGAGCCTGCTTTATCAGGCCTTGCTGGCCAAGGACCAGGCACTGTTCGACCAATTGGAAACAGCGCTGGCGGGCGATGATCTGGGCAAGCTCTACGACACCCTGAAAAGCATCATTGCCACCCACGAAGGCAAGGAGCTGATGATCGCGCCGGTCAAGCACGCCATCGGCCAGATACTGGCGGCCACCACCAATGCCAGTAACGCCCTGACGCAACAGCTGTCGGCACAGACCCAGACGCTGATTGGCCATGTGCACAGCGCGGCCTTTCTGCGCTACGCCGGCCAGCAGGTGACCCAGGTTGTGGTGTCCCTGAGGCTTGGCGAATACCTATCCCTGCTCAACGAGGCGATGCAAGAGCGCACCGATCAATTCATCACCCAACTCGACCAGAAATTTCGCAAACCCGCAGAGCGAAAGATCCGCGCCATGGTGGTGAGCGGCGCCATTGCCATCGCCGTCTCCGGCAACCACGGCAAATTGGTCGACGTCATGCTCTGGTCCCTGGAAAGCGCCCAAGACCTGCAAGCCCGCCTGGAAAAACTGCGGGCCAATGCCAGCACCAACGTTACAGAGGCGCTGCGCAGCATCAGCATCGGCGCCGCCACGCTCCACAGCGGCAGCACCCGGCTGCTGCATACGCTGGCTATCAGCATGGACGACGCCCAAGCGCTGGCCAGAGGCGCCATGCAACGGATGCGCAATACCGCTATCTCCGCAGCCCCTGCCGGCGCCGACCTGCTGCTGGGCCTGGGCAGCCTCTGGTTCCAGCAAGACAGCCTGCGCAAAAACTTTGAAACCTTCCTCAACACCCCGGGCAGCGGCAATCCCGAGGCGCTGGCGGCGGTGTGGTCGTCGTCCATCGGGGTGATGGGGGTGGGGGTCGAGATTGCGGGTGTAGGGACCCAGCTATTGCGGCCGGGGCTGACGACCACGGTGCGGGTGGCAGGGCAGGTGCAGACGGTGATGATGGGGGTGCGAATTGCGCAGTATGGGGGGGCGATTGCTGCGGTCGCGGGGGTGATGGATGGAGTTCAGTACACTCTTGCTGAACGCCGTGTATCTAAGCAAGGTGACTCAATATCAGCGGATAGATATAACACGGCAAAACTATTGTCATTTGGAGCTGCGGGACTCGGAGTAATCGGTGCACTTGCGGTACAAGCTGTTTTTCTCGGTCCTTTGGGTATAGCTCTGGTTCTTAGTCTCGCGGCCTATGGAATTGCAATGATGGCAAAGAAAGCTGAATCGAGCTCTCTTGAACTCTGGGCCCGTCATAGTCGCTGGGGATTACCAAGTCAATACCGTCGTTGGGTAACTGAGCAGAACGTCGACGACTCCGTCGGAGCCCTTAACGCGGCAATACTCGGAATGACTGCGGAGCTAGAAATAACCACAGGCTTTGATACAAATAGTGATATGCCGTATGAGCCAGCAGTTATTGTCATCAGTGATGGAAGTTCGGTGCCTGCAGCCAACTTTCTAGAATATAGAATTGTTCTTCCCGGATACCTATCCCAGACATCTCGCTACCAATGGCTGGGCGGCCGCAAAAACTGAGTGCAACACCTCACCCTCCGGTAAGGTGCCGCCATGTCCTATACAGAACTCAGCGTCGAAGAACGCGCCACGATCCAGGTCGGGCAATATCAAGGTCTTAGTCAGCGCGAGATAGCTCGAATGCTTGGCCGAAGCCCCTCTACGATCAGCCGCGAGTTGCGTCGCAATCGATCCCTCAATGGGAGATACGTTGCCCACGTTGCACAGGCTCACACTCGCGAGCGCCGTAAAGTTTGCCGCCCTGCCAGAAAATTGGTTCTGGGCAATGAACGCTTCGAGCTGGTGCTTCATTTGCTTCGAGAACGCTTTTCCCCAGAGCAAATCGCGGGCAAGCTGCGTGTCATGAAAATCAATTTCGAAGAAGCCTACGTTTGCCGGGAAACCATCTACAAAGCGATCTATGCGATGCCCGTCGGGGAGTTGCGCAAGGAGCTGGTGCAGTGTCTGCGACAAGGCAAGAGCACACGTAGACCGCGCGCTGGGGGCGTTGATCGTCGCGGCCAGATTCCGGATATGGTCAGTA
>NZ_JCBCUS010000009.1:0-207208 GCF_059862355.1 Pseudomonas sp. MF09150
ACATCCGACCACGCAAGCGATTTAACTGGCTGTGTCCGATCGAGGTATTCACTCAGCTGATGGGCTTGCAACATGAGGCTCCTGCTTCAATTCAATAACCGTGTTGCACTCAGCTCCTGCAACCGCCCTGCTAAAAGTTTACCGCTCAGGGCAGGTAAATTGCCAAATTATTGCATCCAGTAATAATGACAGTCCACCTGCAGCACCTCCTTCTGTAGACTTAAAAAAACTTGATTACAACCCAAAAACAACAACCCCCAACATTTCATACAGTCCAACATCGAAGGCTCTTATCATACAAGGAAAAATTGCATTACATACATCTCATGAAATTACCGCAATGGACCTTGAAGTTTCTTTTTGGCCTGACAATAGCGATGAGGTCGGATGTGCTCGCCTGCTAACGAAAGAGGATAAGTTGGACGACATAGGAAATAGGCACTGAATATGGTAACGCCAAAACTTGAACCGCCATGTGCAGGTTGGCAGTCGGATCTACCAGGACCTGGGTGTGCTCCACCCCCCCTCATGACTCTGGGGTACGATGCCCCTAATCACTTAGATGAGATTTACTTGGAGCTTCCTCGTAATTCTTCAAAAAAACGGGGGATCATTATTTGGTTCTCGGCTGTGTTAATTTATTTTTTGATAGACTCCGTCTTGGAGTCTAGGTTACGTGAACATAAAGATCCTACTACTATCATTCTTTGGTTTGGGACATTTGTGGTTTCACTATGGGCCTGCACTGTATTTTTTCGACTCGATGCTGCACCTCCTAGAGATGAACCGATTCGTTTCAACCGCGCCCGCCAACGCATCTATGCCTACAACTTTAAATACCGCTGGTGGAACCCTTTCGAGCCTTGGCGAGTAGTCCCCGTGGCCTACGACTGGCCACAAGTCCGCGCCGAACGTTGGAAGCAACGTGGGACTACTGCCCAGGGCGCACTCATCATCAAATGGGGCGTGGTCCTGTCCATCGTCGAACCCGGCACCAATAAGGTCATTGATCGCTTTCCCCTGAGCACCATGGGCGCCGACGAGTTTGCCTGGGCTTATATCTGCACTTACATGCAGCAAGGTCCCTCGGCCCTGCCACCGCCAGGGCCACCGCACGACCATAACGATGTGCCCTGGTACAACTTGGCCCTGCGCCTGGCACCGAAGGTGAAGTGGCCTGCCGACATGGATCGTGAGTCGCGGACGGCGCCATGAGCAGAAACCATTAGGTGGCGTTGCCACCCTGCAAAATAAAAAATTTAGACGATAAGGCAGAGAGTTTTTGAATATGGAAAAACCAGAACTTGAACCTCCTTGTTCAGGATGGCAGGAAGACTTGCCAAGACCAGATGTTCACCCTCTCGCCGAACTAACTTTTACAATTGGTATTGTGAACTCCCAAGATGACAGCTTTCTAGAGATATCAAGAAGTCCATCTCGCATGAGAGGGTTCATGTTTTTTTTCGGCGTTGTAATCATGCTTTGGACATGCAAAATGGCCTTAGATACGATTTATTATTTTAAGTACCTAGACGTAAGCACGATACTAATAGGCATCGGATGCATAATATTGTCCATTTGGATAGTCTCATTCACAATCCGAGTAGACATATCTCAACCGCGAGATCTTCCCATACGCTTCAACCGCTCCCGCCAACGCATCTACGCCTACAACTTCAAATACCGCTGGTGGAACCCTTTCGAACGTTGGCGAGTTATCCCCGTAGCCTACGATTGGTCACAAGTCCGCGCCGAACGCTGGAAAAAGCGCGGCGCCACTGCCCAAGGCGCGCTCATCATCAAATGGGGCGTGGTCCTGTCCATCGTCGAGCCCGGCACAAATAAGGTCATTGATCGCTTTCCCCTGAGCACCATGGGCGCCGACGAGTTTGCCTGGGCTTATATCTGCACTTACATGCAGCAAGGTCCTTCAGCCCTGCCGCCACCGGGGCCACCGCACGATCATAACGATGTGCCCTGGTACAACTTGGCCCTGCGCCTGGCACCGAAGGTGAAGTGGCCGGCCGAGATGGATCGTGAGTCGCGGACGGCGCCGTGAGAAGAAGTTCATACCTTAAAGAAGATGCCAAGTCACACACGTTGAGCATCAGTGGCTCCATTGCTGAAAACCCAACTCATAACATCTATGCCATTGAACTACAGGTCTCATTTTTGCCGAATGTAAGATATGAATCTAGTGTGGCGCGCCTAGTAGCCAAAGAAGATAAAAAATATAATTAAACCAAGGATAACAGAGTGACATTCCCTCGACTAAAACCACCTTGCTCTGGATGGCAAGAAGACCTTCCCGAGCCAAGCGAGCCATCTACCGCAATGATCTATCTTGATACTCCAAACCATCAGAATGATATTTATTTGGAAGTTAGTCGAAACTCTTTAGCTAAACGAGGAGTTGTCACTATAGCTTGCTTGCCAGCAATGATTTGGTTCTTAACCACTCCCACCCTAATCATAGATACATTAGCTCTTGGCAATATAGAACTGATAGTTATCGGAATAACAAGCATGGCTGCCGCTATTTGGACGATTACGCTAGGACTACGGATGGACATCTCTCCCCCACGTGATGAACCAATTCGCTTCAACCGAGCCCGCCAACGCATCTACGCCTACAACTTCAAATACCGCTGGTGGAACCCCTTCGAACGTTGGCGCGTTATCCCCGTGGCCTACGACTGGCCACAAGTCCGCGCCGAACGTTGGAAGCAACGTGGGACTACCGCCCAAGGCGCACTCATCATCAAATGGGGCGTGGTCCTGTCCATCGTCGAGCCCGGTACCAATAAAGTTATCGATCGCTTTCCCTTGAGTACCATGGGTGCCGATGAGTTTGCCTGGGCTTATATCTGCACTTACATGCAGCAAGGTCCTTCAGCCCTGCCACCGCCAGGGCCACCGCGCGACCACAACAACGTGCCCTGGTACAACTTGGCCCTGCGCCTGGCACCGAAGGTGAAGTGGCCGGCCGAGATGGACCGTGAGTCGCGGACGGCGCCGTGAATTGAAGGTCATGAGGGTATCGGACAGGCGTTAGTCGGGGCGGTGGTTTCCTGTAGTTCGATGGAGTCTGGCAAAAGCAATAAGCCACTTTGTATGCGTAATGAAGCGCTTATCACACAGTCAAAAAGCAGCGGTCATGGGCTAATGCCGATCAGTTAAGAATGAACAGGGTATTTGTAGTGAAGGAGCTTGCTCCCGCTGGACCGGCCGGTGCGTCGGTGCGTGGCAGTCTCATTGTTGGGGCCGCTACGCGACCCAGCGGGAGCAAGCTCCCTCGTCACAGGTTACTTTGCGTTCGATCTATCGATTAGCATCACCCGCACCCTACTCGCCACCCCCGTATCGCTGCCGATAATCCTGCGGTGCCAGGCCGGTCAAGCGCTTGAACATGCGGCTCAGGTTGGAGTCGCTGCTAAAGCCCAGTTGTTCGCTGATCTGGCCGATGGAGGCGCGGCTGTACAGCAGGCGCTGGCTGACCTGGTTGAGTTTGATCGTGCGCACCCAAGTCGCCAGCGGCTGGCCTTGTTCGGCAGCGACGCGGCGGGCCAGGGTGCGTTCGGCCAGGCCCAGGGCGGCGGCCAGGCGCGCGACCGTGGCCTGTTCGGCCGGGGTGTCTTCGACCCACAGCTGCACCTGGCGCAGCAGCGGGCTGGCGTGTTCGATCAGGCTCAGGCCCTGGAAGGCGGGGTGGGCCTGGACCGGGCGTGGCAGGACCATCAGGCGCTGCAAATCCTGGAACACCTCGGCCCCCAGATGCTGCTGGATCAGCTCGCTGGCCAGAGGCAGGTAACCGTTGACTCCGCAGGCGCTGGCCACGTCCTGGTCGAATACCCACAAGCGTTCGTTGCGCCACTGCACCTCGGGGAATTGCCGACTCATGGCGTCCACCAGCCACCAGGTCAGGGTTGCGACCCGGCCCTGCAAGCGACCACTGGCCGCCAGCAAGCAGACCCCGGTGCAATAGCTCCACAGCGGTACCGGCAAGCGTGCCAGTTGCCGCAGCAAGGGCTGATTGGCGGCCAGCAAGGTACTCACCTGCTGCACCGATTCGGCCCAGAAGCTGGGCACCAACAGTGCATCCAGGGCCGCGTCATCCACTCCTTCGGCAGCGCTCAGCAGCACGCCATGGGCGCAGGCGACCGCGCCGGGTTGGCGGGCGACGTAGCACAGGCTGAACGCTTCATGCCCGACGCGGCGGTTGGCGGCGAGCAGCAGGTCGGCAAACGCCAGCAGGCCGGCGGGCATGCAATCGGGGTAGAGCAACAGGCCGATCTTCATCGCGCCTCCGGCAGAATTTGAATGAGATCTGTCAAAGCTGGCCATTCTGCAAGCCGTCGCCGCTGTCGACAATAGGTGCTCTGCCACGGAGGTCTTTGATGCGTATCCACCAGCTTCGCAATGCCACCCTGATCATTGAGTCCGGCGCCTTTCGGATTCTGGTCGACCCGATGCTTGCCGCGCGCCATGGCCTGCCGCCGCTGTGCCTGCGTGGCGGCTGGCAACGCAACCCGCTGGTGGACCTGCCGCCATCCGCCGCGGCGGCGCTGGACGGGGTCACCCATTGCCTGATCACCCATTGCCGCAAGGGCCATTTCGACCACCTGGACCGGGCCGGCGTGGAGTTTTTGCGGGAACGGCAGATTCCGCTGATATGCACCCCACACGACGCCCCGTACCTGGCCCGGCGCGGTTTGCGGGTGCAACCGCTGCCCCGGGATCACCAGCGGCCCAGCGCTTTTCTGGGTGGGCAGATTCGCACCCTGCGCTGCACCCATGGCCGGGGCCTGGTGGGACGGTTGATGGAGCACGGGGTCGGCTACTTTATCCAACTGCCCGGCGAACCCAGCCTGCACCTGTGCGGCGATACCGTGCTCAGCCCGGTTTTGCGCCGGTTCCTGACCGAGCAGCAGCCCGATATCTGCGTGGCCCCGGCCGGTGGCGCGCGCCTGGACCTGGGGGGCGAAATCATCATGGGCCTGGACCAGGTGCTGGAACTCACCACTCTGCTCAAGGGCCAGGTCGTGGCCAACCACTTGCAAGCCCTCAACCACTGCCCGGTGACCCGCGACGCCCTGCTGGCCGCGGCCCGCGAGGCCGGCCTGAGCCAGCGGTTGTGGGTACCTGAAGATGGCGAGGTGCTGCATTTCGAAGCACGCGAATCAAGGCGCTGAAAAATCCCGAGCGCAACTTAATGAGAAGCATTACCATAAACGCCCTTGTCGCTCGCGCTGGTCATGGAATCTTCTTCAATGCTGTCCACCCCTTCCCTGCATCGCGTCGTCGGTGAGCTGTACGCCCAGCACCATGGTTGGGTGGTGCAGTTGCTGCGACGCAAACTCGGTAATCAGGATCAGGCCCTGGACCTGGCCCAAGACACCTTTGTGCGGATACTGCGCAGTGAGCAGGTGCCGCTGCTGCGCGAGCCCCGGGCCTACCTCAATACCGTGGCCAGCCGTTTGTGCGGGCAGTACTTCCGGCGCCAGGCCCTGGAGCGGGCGTATCTGGAATCCCTGGCGGCGCTGGAGCCACAGTACCTGCCCTCGCCGGAAACCCGATTGCTGGTGCTTGAAGCCCTGGACGCCGTGGGCCAGGTGCTCGACGGCCTGGGCGCGCGGGTGCGCGAAGTGTTTTTGCTGTCGCAGCTGGACGGCCTGACCTACCCGCAGATTGCCGAGCGCCTGGACCTGAGCGTCAACGTGGTGCAGAAAGCCATGCTCAAGGCCTTCCGCCATTGCTACACGGCGGTCTACGAAGCATGAAACCCTTCCCGTCGCTGGACCCTCGGCAACGCCTCGATCCGCAGGTGGTGGAGCAGGCGATGCTGTGGATTGTGGCCCTGCAATCGGGCACCAGCGACGCATCGGAACACGCCGCCTGCCTGGCCTGGCGCCGCCTGGATGCGCAACACGAACTGGCCTGGCAACGGCTGGCCGGGCTCGGCCATGGCCTGCGCGAGAGCGTCGGGCCCTTGCCGGCCGCCGGCGCACGCAAGCTGCTCCAGGCACGCGGGGCCAGCTCGCGGCGCAACGTGCTCAAGGGCCTGGCCGGCCTGGGCGTGGTGGCGATGGGCGGGCTCAGTGTGCGCGAGCGCCTGTTGTTGCCGGAGCTGTTCAGCGACTACCGCACCGCCACCGGCGAACGCCGCGACCTGCAATTGGCCGCCGATGTGCGCCTGCAACTGGACACCCACACCGCCCTCGATATCCGCGGCGACGCTGCCCAGCGCGAAGTGCTGTTGAGCCTGGGCCGGCTGCTGCTGGAGGTCGGTGCCGGCACCCCGCACAGGGTCCGTACCGAAGATGGCTGGGTGCACCCGGCGCCCCTGTCGAAGCTGATGATCAGCCTCGCCGAGGGCAACCCATCAGGCACCCGGGTCCAGGTGCTGCTGGGCAGCGCAGCGATCAGCCCCCGCCAGGGCACCAGCGTGCAACTGGCGGCGGGCCGGCAATTGCTGTTCGACCCGCGCGCTGCCGGCCCCAGCGAGAACCTGCCGGCGTCCGCCTCGGCCTGGACCCGTGGCCTGCTGATCGCCGAGCGCATGCCTCTGGGCCAAGTGGTGGCTGAACTCAACCGTTACCGCAGCGGCGTCTTGCGTTGCGACCCGGCGGTGGCGGCGCTGCCGGTCTCCGGCTCGCTCTCCCTCGACCGACCCGATGCCAGCCTCGATCTGCTGGCCCGCACCCTGCCGATTCGCATCCAGCGTGTGCTCGGTTACTGGGCCAGCGTGGTGCCGGCCTGAGCACCTGCCCCCGATCCGAGGCGCAAAACTTTTTTCACCCCGGGCGGCAGTTTTTTCGTTCTCACGCATCAAGACCAGGGAAGACGCTGAAAAACAGCGCATCGCCTTCCCTTCTCAACCTATGGACAGTCTTTATGCACAGCCGCCTCACCCCGCTTGCCGGCGCCCTGCGCCTGGTCCTGTTCGGCCTCTCCCTCGGTGGCGTCAGCCACAGTGCACTGGCGGCCGACAGCAGCGCCCAGCACCAACCCCAGGCCTATGACATCCCGGCCGGCAGCCTGGACCAGGTGCTGGGCGCCTTCGGCCAGCAATCCGGGGCGATGATCGCCGCCGATTCGGCAATGACCCAGGGCCTGCACAGTGCCGGCCTCAAAGGCCGGATGGACGTGACCCAAGGCCTGGAGCGGCTGCTCGCGCCCCTGGGCCTGGCCGCCGTGGCCGATGGCGCCGGCTACCGCGTGCAGCCGCGCCCGACAGCCAGCGGCACGGCCCTGGAACTGGGGGTGACCAACGTCGGCGCCAATCAGTTGGGGACCATCACCGAAGGCACCGGCTCCTACACCCCGGGCACCATCGCCACCGCCACGCGCCTGGTGCTGACCCCGCGTGAAACCCCGCAGTCGATCTCGGTGGTCACGCGCCAGGTCATGGATGACTTTGGCCTGAACTCGATCGATGACGTGATGCGCCACACCCCGGGCGTCACCGTCAGCACCTACGACAGCGACCGCACCAGCTTCAATTCCCGGGGTTTTGCGATCAAGAACTTCCAGTACGACGGCATCCCGACCCTGCAGGATGCGTCCTACTCCGCCGGGCAGACCCAGACCGACATGGCGATCTATGACCGCATCGAAGTCCTCAAGGGTGCGCCGGGCCTGCTGGCCGGCGCCGGCGGCCCGGGCGGGGTGATCAACCTGATCCGTAAAAAGCCGACCGATGAGCTCAAGGCCAGCGTGCAGCTGGGCGCCGGTTCCTGGGACAGCTACAGCGCGCAGCTGGATGTCGGCGGGCCGCTGACCGACAGCGGCAATGTCCGCGGCCGCGCAGTGGCGGTGCAACGCGACAAGCACTCGTTCATGGACCACTACGAGCGCAAGACCAGCGTCTACTACGGCATTCTCGAAGTCGACCTGGACCCCGACACCCTGCTGACCCTGGGCGCCGACTACCAGGACAACGACCCCAAGGGCTCCAGCTGGTCCGGCAGCGCCTCGCTGTATGACAGCAAGGGCGAGCCCATCAGCACCCCGCGCTCCTACAACAACGGCGCCAATTTCAGTGGCTGGGCCCAGTACACCCGCACCGCCTTCGCCACCCTGGAACACAGCTTTGAAAACGGCTGGGTCGCCAAGGGCCAATACAACCACCAGATCAACGGCTACCACGCGCCCATGGGCAACCTGATGTCGCCCAACGCCAGCACCGGCCAAGCCTCGTTGCTGTCGCGCAAATTCACCGGCGAAACCGTCAGCGACAGCGGCGACCTGTACGTCAGCGGCCCCTTCAGCCTGCTCGGCCGCGAACACCAGTTGGTGGTGGGCAGCTCGGTGTCCAAGGCGGACTGGACCGGCAAGAACTACACCGACGCCATTCAGGTCGACAACAGCTACGACTACTACAACTGGGACGGCAACGGCCGGGTGCCGGACTGGGGCAAGGTCAGCCAGGTCAACGACGAAACCACGCGCCAGAGCGCCGGTTACGTCGCCGCACGCTTCAGCCTGGCGGACGACCTGTCGCTGCTGCTCGGCACCCGGGTCGCCAACTTCCAGGTCACCGGCAACACCGACCTGCAACAGAGCGGCAAGGTCGTGCCTTACGCCGGCCTGGTGTACGACCTCAACGACAATTTCTCGGCCTATACCAGCTACACCGAAATCTTCCTTCCGCAAAACTCCCGCGACCGCAACAACAAGATGCTGCGGCCCAACGAAGGCAAGAACTATGAAGTCGGGATCAAGGGCGAATTCTTCGGCGGCCGCCTGAATTCGAGCCTGGCCTACTTCGAAGTGCACGAAAAAAACCGTGCCGTCCCGGACGAAGCCTATAACGCCAACCCCGACTACAGCGTCATCGACTACGCCGAGATGGGCATCACCTCCAAGACCAAGGGCTACGAAGCGGAAATCTCCGGCGAACTGGCCCCCGGCTGGCAGCTGCAAGGCGGCTACACCCACAAGGTCAGCCGTGATGAAAGCGGGGCCAAGGTCGGCACCTCCGAGCCCGAGGACCAACTGAGCCTGTACACCTCCTACAAACTTGGCGGCAGCCTCGACAAGCTGACCCTCGGCGGCGGCACCCGCTGGCAGGGCGAATCCTGGCGCGTGCTGACCAACTACTCGAAAAACGGCGCCAAGGAAAAATTCTCCCAGGACCCGTACTGGCTGGTGGACCTGATGGCGCGCTATCAACTGACCGACAACCTCTCGGCCACCCTCAACCTCAACAATGCCTTCGACAAGAAGTACCTGACCAACATCGGTTTCTTCAACGCCGCCTACTACGGCGACCCGCGCAACCTGATGCTCACCACCCGCTGGGACTTCTGACCCCGCCCGCCCCGCGCCGTGGCAAACGGCGCGGGCGCATTCTTCTCCCTGCTTGCCGCACTTCTGCACGATCCGGCTAACGACTTGCCAATTCCGGCTTTTTTCGCCCTGCCCCTCGCTCCTAGAGTGCCTGCCACGGCCACGCAATCGCGGGCCGACCCGTCGACAACGAGGAAAGTGCCATGGGCAAGATGATCGAGATCCAAGCCACAGACGGCAGCGGCCACTTCAGCGCCTACCTGGCCCTGCCAGCCTCGGGCAAAGGCCCCGGGGTGGTGATCGGCCAGGAGATTTTCGGGGTCAACGCCACCATGCGCGGCGTAGCCGATTTGTATGCCGAGGAAGGCTATGTGACCCTGGTGCCCGACCTGTTCTGGCGCCAGCAACCGGGGATCGAGCTGGGCTACACCGAGGCCGATTTCGCCCGTGCCATCGAGTTGTTCCAGGGGCTCGACCTGGAGCTGGCGGTGCAGGATATCGACGCCGGCTTCCAGGCTCTGCGCCAGATGGAGCAGGTCGAGCCCGGCGGGCTGGGCTATGTCGGGCTCTGCATGGGCGGCAAGCTGGCCTACCTCACCGCGACCCACACCGACGTGGCCTGCGCGGTGGGTTACTACGGCATGGGCATCGAGCACCTGCTGGACCAGGCCGAGCAGATCAAGGGCCGCCTGGTGCTGCATTTCGCCGAACAGGACAGCTACTGCGACGCCACCGCGCGGGCGCAGATCCAGACCCGCCTGGGCGGGCGCGAGTCCGTCGAGATCTACACCTACCCCGGGGTCGACCACGCCTTTGCCCGCAGCGGCGGTATGCATTACGACAAGCCGGCCGCACTGATGGCCCACCAACGCAGCATCGCTGCGCTCAAGCGCGAAATCGGCCCGCACTACAACCTGTCTGAGCTGTGGGACAAACACGTCAAATACGAATTTGCCCTGCGCGATGTGCCGGCAACGATGGCCACCATGGTTGCCGAACCCTACGTCAACCACATCCCGACCATGACCGGCGGCGTCGGCCAGCTTGAGCTGAGCCGCTTCTATCAGCATCACTTTGTCCACGGCAACCCGGAGGACATGAAGCTGGTGCCGATCTCGCGCACCGTCGGCTCGTCGCAGATCGTCGACGAATTCATCATGAGTTTTACCCACACCAGCGCCATCGACTGGATGCTGCCCAACGTCGCGCCCACCGGCCGTTACGTGGAAATCCCCATGCTCGGGGTCATCAAGTTTCGCGGCGACAAGCTGTGCCACGAACACATCTACTGGGACCAGGCCAGCGTGCTGGTGCAGATCGGCCTGCTGGACCCCACGGGCTTGCCGGTGGTGGGGGCCGAAGCGGCGAAAAAACTGCTCGACGAGCAATTGCCTTCCAACACCCTGATGCATAGCTGGACCGCCAGCGCCGGGCAGTGAGCCACAGCCGACGCCCGCCCGGCGCCTAGCGGCTGCGGGTGTGGTGCGGCAATTCGCCGAAACGCTGGTGATAGTAATGGGCGAAACGGCCCAGGTGCGCGAAACCGTGGGCCAGGGCAACCTCGGTGATACTCAGGTCGCGCCGCGCCAGCAAGCGTTCGCGGGCAGCCTCCAGGCGCAGGGCGCGCAGACGTTCCATTGGCGTCTGGCGGTAGCAGCGCTGGCACAGGCTGTTGAGGCTGCGCACGCTCATGCCGCCCACCGCCGCCAGCTCGGCCAGGGTCAGGGCTTCACCCAGGCGCTGGCGCATCAGGGTTTCGATCTTCGCCAACTGGCGCAAGGCCTGGCGCTGCCCCGCCGATTCCGGGTCCGGCAAGCGCGGCGCCAGGCCCCGGGGCGGATGCGTCAATAAAAACAGGGCCAGACTGTGTTCCAGGTGCTGCACCCAGGGCTCGGGGGAGGCCTGCTCGCCGTGCAGGGCCATCTGGTCCAGCACGTTGCCCACCAGACGCATCCAGACCCGGGTCTGCATCGGGTCCAGGCAATAGGCCGATGGCAGTGGCTGATCCACCCCTCCCGCGTCGAGCACCTGCTGCCGGCCCTGCTCCAGCAGGCTGCGCGGAACCCGCAACATCAATTGCTCGCAGCCGCGCTGCCAGACCAGGCGCGCCGCCTGGCAGCGGGACAGGACCACCACCTGCCCGGCTTCCAGCTCCAAGCTCACACCGTCGCAGTCGACCCGGGCACGGCCATTGAGGAGCATCTGCACCAGCACAAAATCGCTGAACGGGCGCAAGCGCACTTCAACTTCCGCGCCATAACGCAGGGCGAACACCTGGCAACGCCCCAGATAGCGGCGAAACAACGCGGTGTCGACCCCATCGCCGCGCCACAGCAGGTCATGCTCCACCAGCTCCCGGCTCAGCAGTTGATGGCTGTGCAAAGGCGCCTGACTGGTAAATACCGGCGTCTGACACAGGTACGACAGGTCAAGGTCAGGGGATTGGGCGGTACTGGTGAATGCGGCCACGGTTCAGAGCCTTGGGCGCTGCGCGGTTTGGTCCAGGGTTCTTGCGGTCATCAGGGGCACCCACGGCTAGGTCATGGCCCGCTCTGGCGGCGGGCCTTTGCCTACTGGCGAGCAAGCTTCATGCCGCCACAAGCCTCGGTAAGCTCGATGGATAAGCATCGGCCAGCCAGCGGATAGCGCAGGGCTGTTGGGCCCCCGGGCTGCAACACATCGGGGCGTACGCTGCCTGCGCGCCCGAGCAATGGGCGAGCAGTCGGCAGCGACATGGGTATTCCCTGCACAGGCGTGTTACCTGCCCGCAGTCGGCAGGCGCCCTTCACTGCAACGGCGAAAACGCCGCCGGCAGATACAGCGTGGAATGCATGTCGCGCAATTGCGGGCCGGAGTTTTCCGGCGGCCAGACCCCGTCGCGCACCGCGCGGCTGCGCACTTCCAGGCGTTGTTCGAGGCTGGCGTAGGGCCAGATGTGCAGGTAGCGCGGGGTGCGGCCGTCGGTGGCGTAAAAGGCGGCGTACACCGCTGAATAGCCCTCGCCGGTGCGCGGACCGATGGCCTGGCGCCAGCCATCCAGGGTCGGTGTCAGGCCGGTGGGCACCAGGTCATATACCCGAAACTCGTAGAACGGCCCGTGGGCGCCGGCCGGCAACGGTTCCAGGAACGGAAACAGGCTGTAGTTCTCGACCCGCATATCCGTGAGCCAGGGCGCTACGCCAAAGGCGTCGGCCGTGTGCAAATAGCGTTCGCGCTCGGCCTGGCGTGCGCGCTCGTCGACAAACCCGCGCAGCACCGCGATCTGGTTCAGCGGGCCGATCTCCGAGGCCCAGCAGCCCATCAATTGCACGCCCTCGGCGCATTCGCCCAGGCGCCCCTGCAGCTGCTCCATGGCAGGGCCGACGGTGCGCACGCGCAGGGTAAACGTGATCAGTTCATACAGCTTCATGACAACCTCTAGCGGCGTCCGAGGGCCTGCGCCAGCACCCGCGAACCTGGGTAAAGGCCGGCGCAGACAGGCCGCGCCGACCAGATAAAACGGGTTTCAGGGGCCCTCCAGGGCACCGTTGAAACGCGGTGCCAGGCCCATCAGTTCCAGGCGCTGGGTGAAGGTGGCGAGGCGTTCGAGCTTGTAGGCATCGATGTCGACCTCGCGATAATCATAAAAACCCTGGCCTTCGCGCAGGCCGTTGCGCCCCTGGGCCATGTGCTCGGCGATCACCTTGGGCGGCAGGAAACGCGGGTCGATGGCGCCGGCCAGGTAATGGGAGGCGTAGTACAGAATGTCGCCGCCGCCCCAGTCGATGAACTCCAGCAGGCCGAGTACCGAGAAGCGCAGGCCGAAGCCGACGCGAATCGCCGTGTCGATGTCTTCAGCGCTGGCCACGCCCTCCTCGACCATGCGCGCCGCCTCATTCATGGCCAGGGCCTGGATCCGCGGCACGATGTAGCCGGCGGCCGGCGCGCATTGCACCGCCACCTTGCCGATGCGCTTGAGCAGGCTCATCAGGCGCTCGACCACGGCCGGGCTGGTGGCCGGGCTGCGGCTGACTTCCACCAGCGGCATCAGCAGTGCCGGGTTCAGCCAGTGGGCATTGACGAAACGCTCGGGGTGGCTGACCAGCGCCGCCAACTCGGTCACCAGGAAGGTCGAGGTGGTGGAGGCAATGATGCTGTCGCTGGCGCAGGCAGCGCTGAGCCAGGCAAAGGTCGCGGCCTTGACCTCCAGCACCTCGGGCACCGCTTCCAGCACCAGGGGCGTGGCTTCAAGATCCGCCGCACTGTGCTCGCGGTCGCACAGCCGCAGGCGGCCCATGGCCTGTTCGGCCTGGTGCGCCTGCAACACCTCCAGGCGCACCAGGCTGGCCAACTCGCTGCGCAGGTGGCAGATCACCTCGGCAAAATAGCTGGCTTGCTGCGCCGCACTGCGGGGCTTGATATCGATCAGGGTCACCTCCAGCCCGGCGTGGACAAAGGCCAGGGCGATGCCCTCGCCCATGCGCCCGGCGCCGACCACGCAGATCCGCGCGCCGTTCACGAGGCCAGGTCCTGCACCAGGCCCTGGCTCAGCAAGCGGGTCATCTGCTCGCGGCTCAGGTGCGCCAGCCCGAGGTTTTCCAGGGTCCGGCCCTGGGCATACAGGTCGATGCCGCTGACCACCGTGGCCAGGCTCAGCAGGCCCTGGGCCACCGGGGTCGGGACCTGCGCCCAGCGCCCGACCGAAACCAGGAACGACAAGCCCAGGCGCGTGTCTTCGAGCATGTAGCGGTGGGTCTGCAGATCGATGTCTTCGCGCCAGTCGCCGCTGTCGGTCAGCTTGCCGTGGGCGCCACGCCCGTACATCCATTCCTCGCCGTCGCTGGCGTAGTGATCGGCCAGGGGAAAGTGCGGCGCGCCGTAGCCCAGGGCTTCGCGGATGGCCATGCGTTCGGCGTCGAGGGCGCTGGTCACGCGCCGGATCGACGGCACCGTGCCTTCGTTGTGGATATCCCAGGCCGGGAAATGCTCCAGGGGCCCGGCGTTCATCAGGATCAGCGGCGGATGGATGATCGGGCCGGCATTCATCAGGGCCCCGCTCAAGGCATCCTCGATCGGCTCGACACTGGGATAGGCCTCGCGCAGCACGGCAAACGCTGCGTCGCTCAAGCGGCTGGGAAAGACCCCGGTCGGCAGGCGCGTGGCGTAGCCGCTGATCACCAGGCGCTCAGCGCCATGCTTGCGTGCCAGGTAGGGCAAGGTGCCGGTTTCGGCAAAGGCGACCTCGGCGTGGTTGCCGGCCGTGGCCATGGCCTGGGCAAACACCAGGCTGCCGAACGTGCCGGGCGGCAGGAACACCACCTGGCCCTGTTGCAGCAGGGGCGCCAGCTCATCGGCCAGGGCCGGGTGCGAGGTCGAGGGCAAGGCAATCACCAGCAGTTGCGCGTGGTCCACGGCAGCGGCCAGATCACTGCACAGCTGCAGGCAATCCCCCAGCTGGCCCACGCTCAACTGCCGCTCGCCGCGATAGTCACGGACCTGCAGATGGCCGATGCGCTGCAACTGTTCCAGGGCCTGTGCATCGCGCCGCCAGAGCCGCACCTGATGGCCTTTTTCCGCCAGTTCCACTGCCGCCGCGTAACAACCGTGGCCACCGCCGATCACACTGATATTCATAAGCACGCTCCTGTAAAAAGAGCCTTGATCCTAGCGGCCACGCCCCACCGCGACTGCGCGAAACGCGCAAGCACTGTGCCGATTCTGCAAGCCAATGCGCACCTAGGCACCCTGGCCGGGACGGCGGAACAAGGCCTCGCGGTCCAGATGTTCCAGGTGGCTGCACCCCATCAGATTGAGGGTCAGGCGCAGCTCGTCACCGAGCAGGTCCAGGGCCCGTCCGACGCCGGCTTCACCGGCCACCGCCACGCCGTACAGGGTCGAGCGCCCGAGCAGCACCGCGTCCGCCCCGAGGGCCACGGCCTTGGCAATATCACTGCCGCGACGGATGCCGCCATCGAGCAGCAGGCACAGCTTGCCGGCCGCCACCGGGGCAATCGCCGCCAGTGCCTCCAGGCTGCTCATGGCACCGTCCAGTTGGCGCCCGCCATGGTTCGACACCACCACCCCATCCAGGCCCAGGGCGATGGCACGCTCGGCATCGGCCGGGTGCAGCACGCCCTTGAGCAGCAGGCGCTCGCCCCACTGATCGCGCAGGCGCTGGAGCATCTCCCAGTCGAGCAAGGTGTCCATCTGCCGGCCGATAAATGCCATCGAGCCCAGGGCATTGCGCTCGCCCTCGGGCAGATAGGGATTGAGGTTGCCCATGCCCGGCAGGCCGTGGGGCCACATCACCTGCTTCAGCCAGCGCGGGTGGCGCAGCACGTCGAACTTGTTGCGCCAGGCCAGTTGCCGTGGCCGGGCAAAATTGCGCCGGTCCCATTCACGGTTGCCCAGGACCATGGCGTCGCAGGTCAGCAACAACGTCCGGCTGCCGCCGGCCTTGGCCCGGCGCAACAGGTCCGCCTGGACCTTGGGCTCGCCCATGGCATACAGCTGGAACCACAGCTCGACGCCGGGCACCGCGGCGACGATCTGCTCCATGGAGTTGTTCGACGCCGTGCTCAGGCTGAACGGCAGGCCGCGCGCGGTAGCGGCACGCGCCAGGTGGATATCGGCGTCGCGGTGCAGCAGGCCGTTGTAGCCGGTGGGGCCGATCAGCATCGGCAGTGGCAGACTGCGCCCCAGCACATTGCGCCGGGTCGCCGGCGGGTGGCACGGCACCAGCGCCCGGGCGTGCAAACCATAGGCACTGAACGCCGCCTGATTGTCACCCAGGGTCAGCTCGGCCTCGGCGCCACCGCTGAGGTATTCCCAGGCGAAATGCGGCAGGCGCCGCCGGGCCAGTTCGGCCAGCTCGGCAATACTGTGGACCCGACTCAAGTCGGTGCCGGTATAGAAACGGCGCATAGGCACTCCGTAGACGCGCGAAAAAAAAGACCCGGAGGAGCAATCCGGGCAAGAGGGAAGCGGATAAAAACGCCGCCCGATGCGCAGGCGGCGAGACGCGGTGTTTTAGAACTTCCAGGTGTAGGTGGTGATCAGGCGGTTCTCCTGATAATCCGGGCCCGCGGCCCGACCACTGCCATAGCGGGTCTTGACGTCGATGCGTCGCCATTCAAAGCCCAGGTCCTTGAGGGTGCCGCTCTGCACCACGTAGCCGAGGACGATGTTGCGTTCGCTCTCGACGTTCTGGTCCAGGGCATTGCTGCCACGGTCGACCCCGGTACCACGGATGTAACGGGTCATCAGCTTCAGGCCGGGCACGCCCATGGCGGCGAAGTTGTAGTCGTAGCGCAGTTGCCAGGAACTCTCGTTGGGCTTGACGAAGGCCACGGTCGACCAGTTCACCAGGTACGGCTGCGGCGCATAGCCGTTGAGGGTGGGAAAGGTCGACTCGCCGAGCATGCGCTGGTAACCGATGCCGAAGGCATGGCCGCCTTTTTTCAGGGTGGTCATCAGCCCGTAGGAGCGGTTGTCGATCTCGCCGTACAAGGCCTTGCCGTCTTCCTTGTTATTGAAGTAACGCAAGTCGGTCTTCAACCCATAACCCGCGCCCAGGTCATGGTTGTACATCAACCCCAGGTAGTGCTGTTGATAGATATCTTCCAACTGCCCATAGAAGTAAGTAGCCGATAAGTTGGGACTGAAGGCATAGGTACCGCCCCCGAAGTTGAGGCCATCACTGCGCCGCTGTATATCCGGGCCGTTAAACAGGTACATCTTTTCCCGATTGGAAGATTCCCGCGAACTGATCTCGGTAAAGCGCCCGCCGGTCAGGGTCAAGTTGTCGATTTCCTTGGATTCGATCTGCACCCCGTGATAGGTGGTGATCAACTGCCGCGAATCGTCGATATACGCCACCGGCAAGGTCGGTCGCAGTTCACCGATCTTGAGTTCGGTCTTGTTGTAACGCACTTTGCCGGTCAGCGCCGCGCGCCCGTAATCGCGAACCTGCTCTCCCTTGCTGTCGTCGTAGGGGATGATGCTGTCGGGGCCGCGACCGCCACCGCCGTCCAGGCGATAGGCGTATTGCGCCGACAGATCAAGGCCAAACTGCAGCGTGCCCTCGGTATAGCCGGAGATAGCGCGAAAATCGAAACCCTGGGTCCAGCTGCCGATCCGCGACTTGGGCGCATCCGATTGCTTGAAGTCACGGTCGATGTAGAAGTTGCGAGTTCCCAGGCTGATCTGTCGATCATCGACAAAATCGGCCTGCGCAATCAATGGCGTGAAGATCCCCATCACAGCCGTGGTGCAAAGGCCACGGTTAACCCAGCTCTTCTGAAACATGGAACTTTCCTTTCTTTTTATGACATGCACAAAGGCACGACGAGTGGAAGCAGATCAAATGAGCAAAAGAGTAACTTTGGCAGTCAACCTGCAATATTGTTTTTATAACCACTAGAAATGAAAGCAGCTGCAAGTTGCCAGCCTCAACCTTCGAGCTGAAAGAGGCAAACTTACAACATGACACTCACTACTTTCACGCAGCTTATAGAGCCTGCTTATTGTTCTTGTTTCTTGTTTCTTACTTATTGCTTCTACCTTGCAGCTTGTAGCTGGCAGCTCAAATCTGCCTCTGCCCTATTTCGTGATAAGCACGGTTGAAATAGACCAGCCCCTGCTGTCCTTCGCTGTTGCGAATCCCCAGGACCTCGCAATAGAAAATCGTGTGCGACCCCACTTCATGGGCCTGGGCGATGCGGCAGTCGAAGCTCACCAGCGCTTCGTCCAGCAGCGGTGCACCGCTTTCCAGGGTGGTCCAGCGGGCGCTGGAAAAACGCTGCTCGGCGTCCAGGTCGCGGTTGGCGAACACCCCGGACACGTCGCGCAGTTCAGGGGTCAGGACGTTGACGCTGAGCACGCCATTGCTCTTGAAGTGCACATTGGAAAACGACGAGCGATTCATGCACACCAGCAGCGTCGGCGGCTGATCGGTAACGCTGCACACTGCCGAAGCGGTGAAGCCGAAACGACCGGCGGGACCGTCGGTGGCGATGATGGACACCGCGCCGCCGAGCATCGCCATTGAGTTACGAAATCCAGTTGTATCGACCATGGTATTAACCTCCGGTGTATCAGATATCCAGCACCAGCTTCTTGGACTTGGCCCGCGAGCAACACACCAGAATCTGGTCGTTGGCCTGTTTTTCTTCATCTGTGAGGTAGACGTCGCGGTGGTCCGGCTCGCCTTCCAGGACGTCGCACAGGCACGTGCCGCAGACCCCCTGTTCACAGGAGATCTCGATTTTTATCCCGACCGCGCCCAGGGCCTCGACAATGCTTTGGCCCTCGGCCACCTGCACCGTCTTGCCGCTGCGCGCGGCGTGCACTTCAAAGCCCGCACCCGAGGCATCGACGTCGACCTGGAAGTACTCGCGGTGCACATGGTCGTCGGCGTAACCCTGGGCGATGGCCTGGGCGATCACCCAGTCCATGAAGCCCGCCGGGCCGCAGACATACACGTGCACACCGGCTTGCGGGCTGCCCAGGACCTTGGCCAGGTCGAGCTTTTGCGCATCCGCTTCGTCATCGAAGTGGGTGTGCAGGCGCGGGGCGAAGGCGGCGTTGCCCAGCTCCTCGAGAAAGGCGCTGCGGCTGCGGGAACGTGCGCAGTAGTGCAGTTCGAAATCGCTGTCGCGGGCATTCAGGGCATAGGCCATGGCCACCATCGGGGTGATACCGATGCCGCCGCCGATCAGGATCGAACGCCGCGCATCCGGTGCCAGGGGGAAGTGGTTGCGCGGCGCGCTGATCTCGATTTCACGGCCTTCAAGCAACAGCTCGTGGACCGCCAGCGATCCGCCGCGCGAGGCCGGGTCCTTGAGCACGCCCAGGCGATAGGCCAGGGGCTGGGCCGGGTCGCCGCACAGCGAGTACTGGCGCACCAGCCCCGGCTTCAAGTGGACATCCACATGGGCCCCGGCCTCGAACGCCGGCAACGGCTGCCCCAGTGGGTCGGCCAGATCCAGCACGACGACGCCGTCGCCCTGCTCTTCGCGCTTGCGCACGACGACTTTCAATACTTGATCGCTCATACAGGATCATCCAGATTTCGTGGTAACGGGCCGCGCCATGGCGGCCCTGCGTGTGGGTTCGCGACCCTGATCGGGGTCAGCGCATAAAGAGCCCGCCGTTGACATCCCAGGTTGCGCCGGTGGTGAAGAAGGCCTCTTCGCTGGCCAGTTGCACCACCACGCGGCCGATAAAGTCGGCACTGCCCAGGCGCTGCACCGGAATCCCCTTGATCAGGGTTTCCAGGCGCTCGGGTGGCACCGCCGCACGCACCGCCGGCGACTCGATCGGCCCCGGGGCAATGGCATTGACCGTGACCCCGGACGCCGCCAGCTCCTTGGCGAAGATCTTGGTCAGGGTGATGATCGCGCCCTTGGAGGCGGCGTAATGCGCGCCGGTGGCGGTGCCGCCGTTCTGCCCGGCCAGGGACGCCATGTTGATGATGCGCCCGTAGCCCTGGCTGGCCAGGTAGCCGCCCAGCACCTGGCAACCGACGAAAGTCCCGCGCTGGTTGACGCTGGTCACCCGGTCGAACTCCTCCGGGCTGATCTGCATCAGCGGCGTGGTCATGGTCATCGCGGCGTTGTTGACCACCACGTGCAGCACGCCCCAGGTGCGCAGCACCGCCGCCAGCGCCGCCTCGAAATCGGCCTTGCTGGCCACGTCCAGTTGCAACGCCAGGACCCGCTCGCCGCTGGCGTCGAGTTCCCGGGCGGTGGCCTGGGCCGCGGCCAGCGAAAGGTCGCTGAGCACCACCCGGTACCCCGCCGCCAACAGCTGTTCGGCAATGCTTGCACCCAGCCCGCTGGCGGCGCCGGTGACCAATGCTACCTGTGTCATGCCTGGCTCCTCAGAGGATGTAGCCGATACCGGCGAGGGTGTCGGTGGAGTTGATCAACTGGATCAGCTTGCGCTGGATCTTGAAGCTGTCGCCGCTGCGCACCAGCTGGAAAGTGACATCGGCGGTGTACTGCTTGAGCACGTCCTTGCGGAACTCGCGCAGGTTCTGCGCACAGCGCACGGTAACCACCCCACCCTCGTCGGCCAGCAGGCGAAAGCGCGACTGGCTGCGCACGGTACGCGCCCGTGGCGTGGTCGAGATCGACTCGCCACTGGTCAGGCGGGTGACCCGCAGCTGGCGCATATGGTGGTTGTCATAGGCGTAGTTCAGGGTGTTCTCGAAGTCGGTTTCCAGCGGGTCGATGGGGATGATGTAGGTCGCATCCTCGGTCCACAGGTCGAGCCAATCGACGAAATCGCCATGGTCGAGCATGTCCGCTTCCTGCCAGATGAAGGCAGTGACTTGGTTGAGCAATTGCAGATTGATCATGGGGTTCTCCGTCGACTCAGGCCGACATCATCTTTTTCCACTGCTGGTAACCAGCGCGCATTCCGGTCTCGGCACTGACGTCGCTGACCAGGCCATCGGCGCTCGGGGTTTCGCCCGGCAGGCCACGGTTGAGCATGATCCACAGGTCGGTGCCGGCACTGGCGCCACGCTGTACCCGCTCCCAGGCCTCGGAGTCGTCCGGGGTGCCAAAGCCCATCGGGCCCTGGAAGTGTTCGTGCAGGCGCAGGCGGTAGCGGTTGGCCACGGCCGGGCCGCCGTCCATGGTGATCACTGCGTGATGGATCTCGGTTTCATCCACCGCGATCGGTTGCAGCACGCGGAAGAACGCCATCGAGCAGGCGATGTTGGGGAACAGATTGAGGTTGAACCCGGAGCCACCGACCGCCCGCACGATGCGGCGCACGGCCTCCTCGTCCTGGCCTTCGGCGCGCAATTGCTCGGCCAGTTCCTGGAAGCGTTCCGGGATCGGCAGGTCGAGGTTGGCTTCCAGGTCCACCAGATCAGGGATCATCACCATCACGCTGTGGCCGTTGCCCAGGTCTTCGACATAGCCCGGGCCTTCGACGAAATCGAACAGCTCCAGGGTCTGTTCATCCACCGAGGACAGGAACGACTTGTGCACCAGCGGGAAGTGGTAGGCATCGGTGGTGTTTTCGAGCTGGATCTTCCAGTTGCCAGGGAAGCGGAAACGGTGTTCGCCGCCGACTTTGACCGGGTAGCCGGCGCCCTGCTTCATGAACAGATCGATCCACTTTTTGGCCGGCCCGAGGAAGTCCGACAGTGGTTCGATGTCGTCCTTGAAGGTGGCGAAGATCATGCCGTTGTACTGCTCGACCCGCAGGCTCACCAGGGGCAGCTCGCTTTTGTCCAGGCAATCGCCATAGCTCTCGGGGTGCGGCACGCCGCGCAGGCTGCCGTCCAGGGCGTAGCTCCAGCCGTGGTACGGGCAGACGAAGCTGTTGGTCTTGCCCTTTTTGTGCTCGCAGACCGTGGCCCCACGGTGGCGGCAGCGGTTGAGCAGGACGTGCACATCCTTCTTGCGGTCGCGCACCACGATCACCGGCTGCTTGCCGACGTAGGTGCTCTTGTAGCTGCCGGAGTCGGGAATCTCACTGGCGTGGGCGACCCAGATCCAGGTGCTGTAGAAAATCTTGTCCAGTTCCTGGTCGAAGATCCGGCCATCGGTGTAGAGCGAGGTGTGCACGCGGTCGTGCAGCACCAGGTCGGCCGGGCTGGATTCCAGGGTTACGGTGTTTATCAGGTTATTCACGATCACTCCTTGTCGGCGTGTGGCGCCGACTCTAAGAATTCTGGGGCTATGCCTTGGCCGGCACCGGCAACTGGGCGTCGCTGTTCCAGCGGTCCACCGGACGGCTGAACAGGTTTTCGGTCTGGAAATGCGCCATGCGCCATTGCCCCTGCTCCCGGGCGAAACGCACCGTCAGGCGCGCGCTGTTGAGGTGCGAGGCGCCGCTGGCGAAGGTCGAGGTCTGCAACATCACCCAACTCGCGTCTGCGGCATCGCCCTGGACCTGGATCAGCTCCGAGGTCAAAAAGTGCACGTTGAGGGCAAAGTGCGCGGGCTCGACCATGTAGGTGGCGAACATGGCGCTGATCGCCTCGCGCCCCCGGTAGCCGCCGAAACTGTCGCGGTACTTGGCGCCCTTGCCTTCCCACACCGCGTCGAGGGTAAACAGCCCCGCCAACTCGGCGAGCGGCGAACCGACACCCAGTTCGTCGCACAGCAGCATGTAGCGGTTCATGCAGGCCCGGATCGCGTGCTCGCTTTGCAGCTGGTCAAGCTGCTGCTCCAGGGCCTCGATGCGCTCTTGTGATGACATGGGGTCGGCCTCGGCTCAGCGCTGGATGATCAGTTCGCGGCCGGTACGGGCCTCGACCTTGCAGTACTTCCAGAGTTTGTACGGGCCATCGCCCACCGACGTGGTACGGAACAGGTTGCAGGCGGCGTGCACGGTCTCGATGTCCGGCACGTCGGCCAGCAGGTAGGTGGTCCAGGGCCAGCCGGCAGACGGCCCGACCATGCTCTGGTCGTCGTCCATGTTGCCGAGCACGGTGACCCCCGGCAGGTCGGCGATGCCGTGCCACATTTCGCCGAAAGCGGCCCAGACCTCCAGGGCCTCGGGGCGCGGCGCGTCGAAGAAGTTCTGGTTGATGCCAATGCAGAACAGCACTCGCAGGGCTTTTTTATCGGTCATGAAATTCACCAGTCAAAGGTTGGAAAAAAATTACAGGTAACCCGGCAGCGGCTTGTTGCCGAAGAAAATGGCGCCGGCGTTCTGGTAGGTCATGTCGCCCATGAAGGCGTGCTGGGTGATGACCTGGGTGTCGTTGACGAAGCGCGACAGCGGGCTGCTGCGATACACCCCGCTCATGCCCGAGAGCATCTGCGCGGTGCGCGCCACTTCGGCGGCGACGCGGGTGGCGTGGGTCGACGACAGGCGCAGCATGTTGGTCTGCTCAAGGGTCACCGGGTCGCCGGCCAGGACACTGCTCCAGGCGTCATCGATGGCCTGGTAGAACCAGGAACGCGCGGCGCGCAACGAGGCTTCGGCCTTGGCCATCTCGACCTGGGCCAGGGGCCGGTCGGACAACGACGGCGCACCGGTCACCGAGATGCGCCCGGAGGCCATGCCGCTCAGTTCATCCAGGGCCGCGCGGGCCACGCCAAGACCGACCACCGACAACACCTGGGTGGCGAACGACAGCGACGGGTAGCGGAAAAACGGCTCGTCCAGGTTCGCCGGCCCGCCGCGGACGAAGGTCCACTCTTCGGGCACCACCACGTTCTCCACCACCACGTCGTGGCTACCGGTACCGACCAGGCCGACCACGTTCCAGGTTTCCTCGATCCGCACCTTTTCCCGTGGCATCACGGCCAGGCGCGGCAAGCCGAGCATCTCGCCGTTTTTCGGGGCGATGCCAACGCCGATCAATGAGGCGCCCATGCAACCGCTGGAGAATTTCCAACGGCCGTTGACCTCCAGGCCACCCTCGACAAAGGTCGCCGGCTGCGGCGGGAAGATACCGCCGGCGAACACCACGTCCGGGGAGTCGGCGTAGATTTTCTTGATCGTGTCCAGGGGCAGCGCCGCCAGGTACACCGGGCTCATGCCGAAGCTGGCGACCCAGCCGGCCGAACCGTCGGCGATCGAAATATCTTCGACCATCTGGCAGAACTCGGCAGGGGAACGCTCGTCGCCGCCAAAGCGCTTGGGCACCAGGGCGCGGTACACGCCGAGGGTGCGGAAACGCTCGATCACGTCGGCTGAAATGAACTTCTGGCGATCGAATTCTTCGTCCCGGGCCCGGGCCCGGATCTCCACCAGCAATTGCTGGAATTCTTCACCCGCGGTGATCGGCGCGCCGCGCTGATGGTCCAGCTCGCTAAGCACAGTCATGGGTTTCTCCAATGTAAGCATGACGATTAGTCTTCCAGACGCCGGACCAGCTCGCGGGCCACTGCACAAAGCAGCTCGTCCGCGCCGTGGGCGGCAATGAGTTGAAGGCCTACCGGCAGTCCTGAAGCGCCTTCCAGGGGAAGACTCAGGGCCGGGTGACCGGAAAGGTTGAACGGCCGCACCAGGGCGGTCATGCCCAGCACCGCACGGGTGTCGGCCGCATCGGCCAGGGCCAGCGGGTAGTCGGGCATGGTCGGCATGGCCAGGATCGGGAAGCGCGCCAGCGCCGCATCGACCTCGGCGCTAAAGGCCTGGCGCACGCGTTCGGCCTCGGCCAGGGCGGCGGCGCTGGTCTGGCCGGCGGCCTGCAGGCGGCCGGCGATATCGGCGCCAACCCGCCCACCGGGCAACAGATGGCCACAGGCGGCCCAAGTCTCGGCATTGATTACCACCATGCCGGCGTCATAGGCCGCCGCCATGCCGGGCAATGGTTGCTCGCCGAGGTGCAAGCCGCAGCGCTCCAGGGCCTGGTTGACGGCCGCCTGGATCTCGGCGGCAGCCACCACCGGCACCACGCCGATGCTGATGTGGTCGACGGTTGGCAGTGGGCCAAAGCTGGGGTCGATGACCTGCATGGCCTCGATCAGGCGCTCGATGCTGGCGGCCAGCGGGCCGACGCAGTCCAGGGTGCTACGGGCCGGCATCACGCCTTCACGGCTGACCCGGCCAAAGCTTGGCTTGAGCCCGAACACCCCACAGCAGGCGGCCGGGATGCGCACCGAACCACCGGTGTCGGTGCCCAGGGAGAAATCACACAGGCCGGCTGCCACCGCGGCGGCCGAACCGCTGGATGAGCCGCCGGGAATACGCCCCGGGTAACGCGGGTTCGGCGGCGTGCCGACCCAGGCGTTAATCCCGGTGGTACCAAAGGCCAGCTCATGCAGGCTGGTCTTGCCGCTGATCCGGCAACCGGCCGCGAGCAAGGCCTGCACCACCTGCGCATGCTCGGTGGCAGCCGGCGCATCGGCCAGTGCATAACTCGAAGCGCGGGTCGCATAGCCGGCGATATCAATGGTGTCTTTGACCATTACCGAGCTGCCGCTCCCACCTAACGCTAATTCTTCGACGACGATCGACATGCCTTTCACCTGCTTCCTAGATCACTGGCCCACTCTCGCCAGAACGGATGTACCCGACCGCAACCGGGGGGCAATCGCTTAAATCTAAAATCATAATATTTACGTGAAATGTCAATTGAATTTTCCCAAATAAAAGAGTGTGTATTTTCGGTGCATTTTTTACCCGATCGCACCAGTGGCGTGCACTTTGGTAACAGACCTTAAAAAACCCTAAAAACCCCTAAATCAGTCTTTTTATCGTTATTTATCAACAATATATGAACATGATGAAAATCACTCTCAACAAACAAAAGGCGCAGACACAGCTCGAAACACGCAAAAAAATACGTTCCGATTCAATAAAAAAAATGGCTCAAAACAGGCCATTTTCAAGACTTAAAAAACACCATTTTTTGCACTTTTCAGAGGCCGTCTCCAACCCTGAAAATGCCCTTCCTTGATCCAGATCAACGCCTTGCTCCACACGGTGTGCATGGGCTTTTTGCGGGCCCGCCAGACACCTCGATCCAGCCCCCGCCACCGCCCCCTCAACCGACCCTCGATTGCCCCATCGTCAGCAAGGCGCGGTAACACCCGAGGCGCCGTGCTTCAGATTTTTCTGGCATGCAATCTGCTTTTGCCGTCCTCGCCTCCTGGCCGATGAGTCATCGGTCGGTCAGCACAGGCGGCGTCAGGTGAGCCACCACGACGCCCATGCCACTCGATAAAAACAGGCCACCCCCGTCGCCCTCGGGCGTCGGGAGGGCTAGCCACTCGCCCCTTGCATCGCCTTGCAACGCTTCGGAGAAAGTCATGTTCTTCAGAAAAGCCGTGTCCACGTTGTTGTTGAGTGTCGCCTGCGCCAGTGCCGCGCAGGCTGAAGTGAAAGTCGGGGTGATCACCTCCTCCACCGGCCCCATCGCCCTGGTCGGCTTGCCGCAGAAGAACACCGTCGCCCTGCTGCCGACTCAGGCCGGCGAGCAGACGGTGAAGTACATTTCCCTGGATGACGCCAGCGACCCGACCGCCACCGTCAAGGCGCTGAAGAAGCTGATCGACGAAGAAAAAGTCGACGCAATCATTGGCCCAAGCGGCTCGCCCAACGCCATGGGGGTGATCCAGTTCGTCGCCGAAGCCGGCGTGCCATTGCTGGCGCCAGTCGGCACTGCCGCAGTGGTGCTGCCCATGACCGAGCAGAAGAAATGGGTGTTCAAGACCACCCAGAACGACGACCTGATCGCCAAGGCGCTGTTTGAGTACATGAGCAAAAAGGGCGTGAAAACCCTGGGTTTCATCGGCACCGCCGACCCCTACGGCGAGAACTGGGCCAAGGTCATGGGCGGCTTGGCGGCCGAGCACGGGATCAAGGTGGTGGCCAATGAGCGCTTCCAGCGCCAGGACACCTCCGTCACCGGGCAGAGCCTGAAAGTACTGGCCGCACGCCCCGACGCGGTGCTGGTGGCGGCCCCCGGCAGTTCGGCGGTGATGCCTCAGACCACCCTGTTCGACCAGGGCTATCGCGGCCAAGTGTACCAGACCCACGGCGCCGCCCTGCCGGACTTCCTCAAGCTGGGCGGGAAGAAGGTCGAGGGCACCATCCTCGCGGCGAGCCTGATGCTGGTGCTCGACGAAATCCCTGATTCCCACCCGTCGAAAAAGATCGCCAGCGACTACACCGCCGCCTACCAGAAACTCACCGGCAGTGCGCCCGCGACCTTTGGCGGCAACACGTTCGACGCCGGCCTGCTGTTGCAGAAGGCGATCCCGATCGCGGCGCAGAAGGCCGCACCCGGCACCCCGGAATTTCGCGCGGCACTGCGTGATGCCCTGGAGCAGAGCCACGAACTGGCCGGCACCCAGGGGGTTTACAACATGACCCCGCAGGACCACAGCGGCTTCGATGAGCGCGGTCGCGAGCTGATCGTGGTCAAGAACGGCAACTGGACCCTGTTGCGCGACAACTGATCGAACCCGGGGCACGTCATGCCTGACGTGCCCGACCCGCCTCGCGGCCGACCCCGCCGAGGCCGGTCCAGCGTGATTTTCAACCGGTAGAAAAAAGAGCTCTCATTATGAATTTCCAGATAGCCATGCTGCTGGGCCAGGACGGCATGACCAATGGCGCAATCTATGCGCTGCTGGCCTTGTCGATCCTCCTGGTGTTCACCGTGACCCGGATCCTGCTGATCCCCCAGGGTGAATTCGTGACCTATGGCGCCTTGACCATGGCCAGCTTGCAGGCCGGGCAACCGACCGCACTGATCTGGCTGCTGCTCGGGCTGACGCTGATCGACTGCCTGCTCGACCTGTGGGCCGCCGCGCGTTCGAGCCGGGCCTTTGCCTTTCCGAAACGGATCCTGCTCAAGCTCGGCTATGCCCTGCTGATCGCCGGACTGATCCGCACCCTGCCCCTGGCCGAACTGCCGATGGCGATCCAGGCCCTGCTGACCCTGGCGCTGGTGGTACCGCTGGGCCCGCAGATCTACCGCCTGGTGTTCCAGCCGATCGCGTCGGCCAGTTCCCTGGTGCTGCTGATCGTGTCGATTGCGGTGCACGTGAGCATGGTGGGTATCGCTCTGCTGCTGTTCGGCCCTGAAGGCGCGCGCACCGCGCCGTTCTCCGAGGCCGGCCTGGAGCTGGGCCCGGTGACGTTCAACAGCCAGACCCTGTGGGTGCTGGCGGTGTCCCTGGGGCTGATCGTCGGGCTTTACCTGTTCTTCGAGCGCACCCTGTACGGCAAGGCCCTGCGCGCCACAGCGGTGAACCGCATGGGCGCGCGACTGATGGGCATCTCGCCGACCCTGGCGGGCAAGTCGACCTTTCTCCTGGCGGCGCTGATCGGCACCTTGTCGGGGATCCTGATCGCACCCATCACCACCCTGTATTTCGACTCGGGCTTCATCATCAGCCTCAAGGGTTTCGTCGGCGCCATCATCGGCGGCCTGGTCAGCTACCCGGCGGCCGCCCTCGGCGCCCTGGCGGTAGGCCTGATCGAAGCGTTCTCGATGTTCTGGGCCAGTACCTACAAGGAAATCATCGTGTTCACCCTGATCATTCCGTTCCTGCTCTGGCGTTCGCTCACCAGCCGTCATGTGGAGGAAGAAGAATGAACCCGCGCTACCTGTTGCTGGCCCTGGTGCTGATCCTCGGCATTGCGCCGCTGGCCTTGCCGCCCTACTACGTGACCCTGCTCAATTACATCGGCCTTTACACCCTGGTGGTGCTGGGGCTGGTGCTGCTGACCGGCGTCGGCGGCATGACCAGCTTCGGTCAGGCGGCCTTTGTCGGCCTGGGCGCCTACACCTCGGCCTACCTCACCACCACCGAGCAACTGCCGGTGTGGCTGGCCTGGGCCGGCAGCTCGCCGTGGCTGAGCCTGCTGGTGGGGGTAGTGCTGACTGCCGGCGTGGCGCTGCTGCTGGGGGCGCTGACCCTCAAGCTGTCGGGGCATTACCTGCCGCTGGGCACCATCGCCTGGGGCCTGTCCCTGTATTACCTGTTCGGCACCCTGGAGTCCCTGGGCGGCCACACCGGGGTCAGCGGCCTGCCGTCGATCTCGCTGTTCGGCCTGCAACTGGACAAGGGAGAAAAGATTTTCTACCTGATCTGGGTGATTCTGCTGGTGGCCATCGTCATCACCCAGAACCTCCTCAACTCCCGGGAAGGCCGGGCGATCCGCGCCCTCAAGGGCGGCCAGTTGATGGCCGAGTCCATGGGGGTCAACACCTTCCGCTCGAAGATGGTGATCTTTGTCATCTCCGCTGTGTTCGCGGCGATCTCCGGCTGGCTGTACGCCCACACCCAACGCTTCGTCAACCCGACCCCGTTCGGCCTCAACATGGGCATCGACTACCTGTTCATGGCGCTGATCGGCGGGGTCTCCAGCGTCTGGGGGGCACTGCTCGGCGCCGGCATCCTGACCATGCTCAAGCAGTGGCTGCAGGACTTGCTGCCGCACTTGCTGGGTAACACCGGCAACTACGAGACCATCGTCTTCGGCGTGCTGATCGTGCTGTTGATGCAACGCGCCCCGGGCGGCCTGTGGCCCATGCTGGTGAGCTGGCTGCCGGCGCGTCTGAAGATGCGCCGGGCAGCACCTGCGGTCGACCTCAACGCCGCCGCCCTGCCGCGCCGCGAGTTGCCGGCCCATGGCCAGAAGATCCTCGAAGCGCTGCATGTGACCAAGCGCTTTGGTGGCCTGGTGGCCAACAACGACATGAGCCTCGCGGTGCACAGCGGTGAAATCCTGGCCCTGATTGGCCCCAACGGCGCCGGCAAGAGCACCCTGTTCAACCAACTGTCCGGGGTCGATACCCCGACCTCCGGCGATGTGCTGTTCATGGGGCGCAAGGTCAACGGCCTGAGTTCACGGCAAGTGGCACGCATGGGCCTGAGCCGGACCTTCCAGCACGTCAAGCTGCTGCCGGACATGAGCGTGCTGGAGAACGTCGCCATCGGCGCCCACCTGCGCGGCCGGCAAGGGGTGATGGCGGCAGCGCTGCACCTTGAGCGGCGTGAAGAAGCCGAGCTGCTCAACGAAGCACGGCGCCAGCTGGAACGGGTCGGCCTCGGCGACTGCCTGCATGAACAGGCCGGCAGCCTGGCCCTGGGCCAACAGCGGATCCTCGAAATCGCCCGCGCCCTGTGCGCCGACCCATGCCTGCTGCTGCTCGACGAGCCGGCGGCCGGCCTGCGCCTGAAAGAAAAAGAAGCCCTCGGGGTGCTGCTCAGCCGCTTGCGCAGCGAAGGCATGGCGATCCTGCTGGTGGAGCACGACATGGACTTCGTCATGGGCCTGGTGGACCGGGTGGTGGTCATGGAGTTTGGCCAGCGCATCGCCCAGGGCCTGCCCGAAGACGTACAGAAAGACCCGGCCGTACTCGAAGCCTATCTGGGAGGCGTGGAATGAGCAGCGCAATGATCAATACGCCGATGTCGGTGCCCTCTGAGCCCCACGGTGCAGCCCTCGCGCAGCCGCGTAACCTGGTCAGCGATGCGGTGCTGGAAATCCGCGACCTGAGCGTGGCCTACGGCAAGGTCGAAGCCCTGAGCAACGCCAGCCTGAGTGTGGGCAAGGGCCAGATCGTCACCGTGATCGGGCCCAACGGCGCCGGCAAGACCACCCTGCTCTCGGCGATCATGGGGGTCCTCGGTTCCCGGGGCCAGGTGCACTTCGACGGCAGCCTTGAAGGCCTGCCGGAGGTCGAGGTCATGGTCGCGCGCGGGCTGGGCCTGGTGCCGGAAAAACGCGAGCTGTTCACCAGCATGAGCGTGGCCGACAACCTGCTGCTGGGCGCCTTCCAGCGTCATCGCCGGGGCGATCGCGATTACGCCGCCACCCTCAAGGAGGTCTATGACCTATTCCCCCGGCTGTGGGAGCGCCGCGAGCAACTGGCGGCGACTCTTTCAGGTGGCGAACGGCAGATGCTCGCCGTGGGCCGGGCGCTGATGGCCAAGCCCAAGCTGCTGATGCTCGACGAACCGAGCCTGGGCCTGGCGCCGCTGATCACCCGCGAGATCTTCCGCATCATCAGCGCCCTGCGCGAACAGGGGGTGTCGATCCTGCTGGTGGAACAGAACGCCCGCGCCGCGCTGCGGGTCGCCGACTACGCCTATGTGCTGGAGACCGGGCAGATCGCCATGCAGGGCCCGGCCCGGCAACTGGCCGACGACCCTCGGGTGATCGAGGCCTACCTGGGGCTGGCCAGCAAACACCAGGAAATGCTCGCCACCTGAGCCCCCCTGGCGCCGCCACCTTGCAGCGCCCGCCCTGGCCAGTCATCGGCCAGGGCGGCCTGCCCTTGAAACTGGAGTCGCAATGAACACGTCCCCCATGCGCATCTGCATCGCCGGTGCCGGCGCCATCGGCTGTACCCTGGCCGCACGCCTCGCCGCCAGCGGCCAGGCGGTGAACGTGCTGGCCCGTGGCACCACCCTGGCCAGCATCCAGCGCGACGGCATCCAGCTGTCGGACCTGGACGGCGAGCACCGGGTCCGGGTCAATGCCAGCGACGATCCCCGAGCCTTCGGCGAGCAGGACCTGGTGCTGCTCTGCACCAAGGCCCCGGCGCTGGCCCAATTGCTGCCGCAGATCCAGCCGCTGATCGGCGCCGACACCGTGGTGGTGCCGGTGATCAACGGCGTGCCCTGGTGGTATTTCCACGGCCAGGAGGGGCGCTTCAGCGGGCAGCGGGTCAAGGCCGTCGACCCGCAGGGCCTGTTGACCGGCGCCCTGGACCTGCGCCATGTGCTGGGCTGCGTGGTGTTTATCACCGCCCACTGCCCGGCGCCTGGGGTGGCCCTGGCGAACAACCCGCACCTGATGATTTTCGGCGAGCCCGACAACCGCCTCAGCCCGCGTCTGGAGCGGGTACGGGCGCTGATGGAAAGCGCCGGCATCGAGGCCCGGGCCACCGACCGCATCCGCGACAACCTGTGGACCAAGATCATCGCCAACATCACCTCCAACCCGTTGTCGGTGATCACCGGCGCCACCCTCGAACAGCTCTACAGCCTGCCGGAACTGCGAGCACTGGTCAGCGCCTCGCTCCACGAAACCCTGCTTACCGCCGCCGCCCATGGCGCCCGGGTCAGCATCGACCCGCAGACCTTTCTCGAACTCGGGGCAGGCATGGGCCCGGTGCGCACCTCGATGCTGCAGGACTACGACAAGGGACGCCCGCTGGAGCTGGCGGCGATTGGCGACGCGGTACTGGAACTGGCCGAGCACATGGCCATCGCCATGCCGATCACCCGCAACCTGATTGCCCTGGCGCGTTTTCGCGGCGACCAGGCGCGCCACTGAACCTCACCCGCACAAGGACTTCGACATGTCGCAACTGACTTCCCCCACCGCCTCGCAGCCCACGCAAAATTGCAGCACCGAAGAGTGGGCCCTGCGGGTTCAACTGGCCCACTGTTACCACCTGGTGGACTTCTTCGGCTGGACCGAAACCATCTTCAACCACATCTCCGCGCGCCTGCCCGGGCCGGCGCACCATTACCTGGTCAACCCGTTCGGCCTCAACTACAGCGAGGTGACCCCGGCCAACCTGCTCAAGGTCGACCTCGACGGCAAGAAGCTCGAAGACTCGCCCTACGACGGCAACCCCGCAGGCTTCGCCCTGCACAGCGCGGTGCACGGCGCACGGGACGACATCCAGTGCCTGATCCACACCCACACCACGCCGATCTCGGCGGTGGTGATGAAAAAAGCCGGCTTCGGCCACAACGATTTCTACGGCGCGCAACTGTACGGCCGCGTGGCCTATCACACCTTCGAAGGCATCACCCTGTTCGACGACGAGAAGAGCCGGATGATCGACAGCCTCGGCGACAAGCACATCCTGGTGCTGCGCAACCACGGCATCGCGGTGGGCGAAAGCAGCATCGCCAAGGCGTTTTTCCTGTTGTGGACGGTGCAGCGCGCGGCGGAAATCCAATGCCAGGCCGGCGCCCTGGGCGGCGAAGACAACCCGTTGAGCGCCGAGATCGGCGAGAAGTGCGCCGACCTCACGGCCATGCTGATCCGCGACAGCGGCTTTGCGGTCAAATTCTTCGACGCCATGGTGCGCAAAATGCACGCCGAGCGTGGCCCGCGCCGCTGACCAGGAGCCTTGTATGGCCAACCCTTTATTGCCAGCAGTCAGCGGCACGTCCCTGGCCGAGCCGGAGATGCCGATCTCGCGCCTCGACCCCCAGGGCACGCTGCTGTGGTGCAACGACGCCTACCTCGACCTGTGCGGCTACAGCCGCGAAGAACTGCTGGGCCAGCCGCACCAGATGATCAACCACCCGCAGATGCCGACCCGGGTGATCGAGCGCATGTGGCCCACTTTGCGCAGCGGCACGCCCTGGACCGCGCCGCTGATGGGCCGGCACAAGCAGGGCGGAACCTTCTGGTGCAGCCTGTATGTGGTGCCGCTGTACGACGCCGGGCAGTTGACCGCACTGGGCACCACCTACCACCCGCTGCCCGGCGAACTGCTGGCGCCGACGCAACGCCTCTACCGCCGCCTGGGCACCGGGCAGCACCCACAAGGCCTGGGCGCGCGCCTGGTGCAACACGCCCGCAGCCTGGGCCTGAGCTGGCTGCTGGCGCTGGCGGTGGGCGGCGCCGTGCTCGGTGGCTGGCTTGCCCCGGGTGCCGGGCTGCTGGTCCTCGGCGGGCTGCTGGCCGCCAGCTGGCAATGGCGCGCCCGGCAACGGGCCGATAGCCGCCAGGTGTTCAGCCGCCACCCGCAGGTCTACAGCGACGGCCTGCTGGCCGCCCTGCACGGCGACCACCCAGGCCACGCCAGCCGCTTCGGCATGGCCCTGGACACGCAGAAAACCCGCATGCGCACGGTGATGGCGCGCATTCGCATCAACGGCCAGACCCTGCGCCAAAGCGCCGAGGAATCGTCGCTGCTGGTCCAGGCCCAGGCCGGGCAGTTGCAGCGCCAACTGCAAGAAGCCGAACAATCGGCGGCGGCGATCCACCAGATGAGCGCGACCATCCAGGACCTGTCGCGCAACCTGCATCAGGCAGCCCAGGCCACCCAGGCGGTGGACCGCCTGGCCCACGACGGCGAGCGCATCGCCGAACAGAGCCAAAGCTCGATGACCGGCCTGGGCACCTCGGTGGCAGACATCGGCCAGGCCGTCAGCCAACTGGCGGAGTCCATCGAGTCCATCAGCGGCATCGCCCAGGTGATCCGCAGCATCGCCGAACAGACCAACCTGCTGGCCCTGAACGCCGCCATCGAGGCCGCTCGCGCCGGGGAAACCGGGCGCGGCTTCGCAGTGGTCGCCGATGAAGTGCGCAGCCTGGCCACCCGCACCCGCGAGTCCACCGAACAGATCCAGCACTCCATCGAGCGCTTGCGCAGCGGCAGTGCCCACGCCCTGGCTACCGCCCAGCGCGGCCAGTCGGCGACGCGCCAGTCACGCAACGATGTGGAGCAACTGCAACAGGCACTGCACCGGATCGGTGGCGAGGTCGGGCAGATCACCGGCATGAGCCTGCAGATGGCCACGGCCATCGAACAGCAGGGCCAGGTCGCGGAGCAGATCAACCAGCAGATCACCCAGATTGTCAGCCTGGCGCAAACCAGCAGCGAGCAATCCCGGCGCAGCACCCAGATCGGCCAGGAACTGCACCGCCTGGCCAATTCCCAACTGGAGTTGGCGGAGCGTTTTATCGACGGTTGAGGCGCTGTCGACAGCGCAGGTCAGGCCTGGCGACGCAGGGTCGCGGACGGCAGGCAACCGTACTGGCGGCGGTACTGGGTAGCGAAATGGCCGAAGCTGCTGACCCCGTGGTTGAGCAGGATATCGGTGACGCTGCCCGCCGGCCCGGCCTGTTGCAGGGCGGCGTGCACCAGGGCCAGGCGCCGGGTGCGCAGGTAGTCACTGGGGGTTTGCTGGAGGAACCGGGCGAAGCCGTTTTGCAAGGTGCGCACCGAGACTTCGCAATGCCGCGCCAGCTGCGCCAGGGCGATCGGTTCCCCCAGGTGCTGTTCGATGTAGTCCCGGGCCTTGATCACATGGCGCGGCATCGGTTGGCGCTGCTCTTGCAGCAGGTCCGCCGAGTAGTTGTGGGGCAACTGGGTCAGCAGCACCGACAGCAGGTAGTCCGACAGGCCGCCGCCCATGGCCGAGGCCAGCAGGCTCTGGCTGGCCGCGCCATGCAGGCGGCAGATGTAGTCCAGGGTGGCGCGCACCACGGCCAGGCCCGGGTGCCCGGGGTCGACCTGGATCTCGAACACCAGGGGCTGGCGCAAGCGGCGGTTGAGCAACTGCTGCAACTGGCGCTCCAGGGCTTCGCGCTCGATGCGCAGGATCAGGTTGCGGCAGTCCTTGTCGATGCGGATAAAACTGCGCTGGGACGGCGAGGAGATGGTCAGCCCACCCTTGTGCAGCACCGCACTCTGCTTGCCCAGGGAGACCATGCCGCCCCCTTCGAGGGTGACCCGGATCAGGTAGAAACTGGTGATGTCGCCGGCGTCGATATCCACCGGCGCGCCGTAATGCAGATCGAACAACGCCGAGCTGCCGAAGAACACCCCGTACAGCCGCGAGTGCAAGGCCCCGCCCTGCTGCATGCGCATGTGGTGCGGCCACAGGTAGTGGCTGACCTTGTCCCTGACCTCGCCAAACCCGGCGGAATTCAGCAGGCAGTGACGGTCGAGCAAGGACAGGTCATCAAGCATGGAAAAAACCTCGGCAAGCCGCCGGCCAGAGCCAGCGAACAGGTGAAAAATTACTGGAAACGGAAAGCAATTTTCACGCCACGCCACGGCTTTTTGCATCTGCGGAACAGGCCCTGCGCCTGGCGCATAGAGCCGCGCTCGGCAAGGGCCTAAAAAGGTTCCGGGCCCGCTGCCAATCCCTCGCAGCCCCGCCCATTTGCCCAATAACAACACTCCCGTGCACCCGGCACAGGCAACCGGGTAACGCCGACGTCACCGATTCACCCATTGGCAAGACCTGCTGCCGCCGACCGCTCAGCCACCCACAAGGGGCCAACGTACATGACCAGCACCGCCACCACCCGGGTCACCGCAAAAAGCTACGCCTACGAATGGTACGTCGTTGCCATTTGCATGCTGGCCTACATGTTTTCCTTTATCGATCGCCAGATCCTGGCGCTGATGATCGAGCCGATCAAACAGGATATGCAGCTCTCGGACACCCAGTTCAGCCTGCTTCACGGCCTGGCGTTCTCGCTGTTCTATGCCTTTATGGGGATGCCCATCGCGCTGCTCGCCGACCGTTTTTCCAGGCCGCGGATCATCGCCATCGGCATCGCGTTCTGGAGCCTGGCCACCGCCCTGTGCGGGCTGTGCACGACCTTTGCGCAGATGTTCCTGGCGCGCATTGGGGTCGGCATCGGCGAAGCCGCGCTGTCCCCCGCCACCTACTCCATGCTCAGCGACATGTTCCCCCGGGAAAAACTCGGGCGGGCGGTGGCGATCTATTCCATCGGCTCGTTCATCGGCGGTGGCATGGCCTTCCTGATCGGTGGCTATGTCATCGACCTGCTGAAAAACCTCGACAGCCTGATGGTGCCGCTGCTGGGAGAAATGCGCCCCTGGCAGCTGACGTTCGTCCTGGTCGGCCTGCCGGGCCTGCTGGTGGCGCTGCTGATTGCCCTGACCGTGCGCGACCCGGCGCGCCAGGGCCTGAAACTCGATGCCGACGGCCAGGTACGGGCGCCGAGCATGGGCCAGGCGCTGCGCTTTCTGACGCTGCATCGCAAGACCTTCAGTTGCCATTACCTGGGGTTTTCCTTCTATGCCATGACCCTGTTCTGCATGCTCAGTTGGTCGCCGGCTTTTTACATGCGCAGCTTCGGCCTGGCCCCGAGCCACGTCGGTTACCTGCTGGGGGGCATCGTGTTGCTGGCCAACACCAGCGGGGTGTTCTGCGGCGGTTGGCTGGTGGACTGGCTCGCCCGCAAGGGCTACAGCGACGCACCGATGCGCGCCGGGGTGATCGGCGCCCTGGGCATGGCGCTGCCGGCGGTGCTGTTTACCCAGGTCGGTGATTTGGGCTGGTCGCTGGGGCTGCTGGCGGTGGCGATGTTCTTCGCCTCGTTCCCGATGCCGGCCTCGACGGCGGCGATGCAGATCCTGCCGCCGAACCAGATGCGGGCGCAGATCTCGGCCCTGTTTTTACTGATATCGAACCTGATCGGCCTGGGCCTGGGCACCAGCCTGGTGGCCCTGGCCACCGACCGTCTGTTCCACGATCCGTTGCAGGTGGGCGCCTCGATCTCCCTGCTCAATGCCGGCGCCGTGGTCCTGACCCTGGTGCTGCTGGGCAAGGGTTGCAGCCACTTTCGCGCCAGCCTCAAGCACGAAGGGCTGGCCTGAGGCCGCGGCCCAAGGGCCTGCGCGCGCGGCTGTGTCGCGGGTGGGCTCGCTGGTTTTTTGCCAGGCCCGGCGCGACAATGGCCGCCGCGCTACGCCATGCCCGGGCCTGCTGCGGTCGACAGCCCGCGTGCAACCCTCTATAAAGCCAGCTCATCAGAAAAGACTACGCGACCCTTTATGACCACCCCGAAAAAACGCCTGAGCCGCTACAACCCCGCCAGTGAAGATTTCAAGAAAGAAGAGTTTCCCTTCTATTGGCTGGCGCGCCTGCACGGTCGTTATTCCATGGCCATGGAAAAGGCGCTGAAGAAAATCGACATGGACATTCCGCGCTGGCGGATCCTGTTTATCCTCAAGGAAAACGGTGAGTCGAGCATTTCCGAAATCTCGATCCACGCCATCGCCAAGCTCTCGACCATCACCAAGATCGTCTACCGCATGAAGGCCGACGGCCTGGTGGAAACCAACACCAGCGCCAGCGACGGGCGGGTAACCCAGGTGTCGCTGACCGACCTGGGCCGCCACACCATCGAAGAGATCCAGCACGGCACCAGCGATATCTTCCGCACCAGCTTCAAGGGCCTGACCGAAGCGCAGATCACCAAGCTCAACGGGACCCTGGAAAAGATCTTCAACAACCTGCCGGAAGACTGATTCCGAACCGGCTTAGAACGCCAGTTTGTAGCCGATGGAAAACAGCATCACCGCCAGGCACGGGCGCAGGATTTCATCCGAGACGCGCCCGGTCATATGGCTGCCGACCCAGATCCCGGGCAGCGACCCCATCAGCAGGAACCCCAGCAGGTGCCAGTCCATGTTGCCCATGCTGGCGTGGCCCAGGCCGGCGACCAGGGTCAGGGGCACGGCATGGGCAATCTCGGTGCCCACCAGGCGTTTGGTGGCCAGGAACGGGTAGAGAATAAACAGCGCCACGGTGCCCAGCGCGCCGGCACCGATCGACGTCAGGGCCACCATGGTCCCCAGCACCAGGCCGGTGACCACGGTCAGGGCATTGAGCTTCGAATCGCTGAGCTGGTAGTGATCACCGGCATGCCGTTGGGCGAAGGCCAGCAACTTCTTCTTGAACAGAATCGCCAGGGCCGTCAGCAGCAGGACCACACCCAGCGCCTGCTTGATCACCGAGTTCAGGGCCTGGGGATCGCCGTCCAGGTTGTTCAGGAACCACAGGGTCGCGAGCACCGCCGGCACACTGCCCAGGGTCAGCCAGCCGGTGATCTTCCAATCGATGTTTCTGTTCTTCTGGTGTACCAGCACCCCACCGGACTTGGTGATGGCTGCATACAGCAGGTCGGTGCCCACGGCAGTCGCCGGGTTGATACCGAACCACAGGAGGATGGGGGTCATCAACGAACCGCCCCCGACGCCGGTCATGCCGACAATAAATCCGACTACCAAGCCTGCAATCACAAACCCAAAATTACCGACATCCATTAACACATGTCCTACACATCACGCGGCTATATAAAATTCTGGCGGCAGCATAGCGATTTTTCTTATAACCACTTATATCGATATGATCTGACTTTATAACCAGTCAACCATAAGCCGTGGTGAGGGAGCTTGCTCCCGCTCGGCTGCGCAGCAGCCGCAAACCCCGAGCCCGCCGTGGGCCCGGAGCAATCACGGGACAGTCATCGACGCCCCCGCGCGCTGAAGCGCCACCCTGGCCCAGCCGGAGCAAGATCCCTCACCCTCATTAACCAGAGCAGCGCACATTGATACTTCGCTGGGCAACGAAGTGTCAGCCCTTGCTGGCCCGCAGACTGTGGCTTCCACACCGTCCAAGGCAAAGCGCAATGAATCGAGCAGTATTCTTCGGCAATAAAGTGCTGCTCACGGCCTTTGTCCTGGCCATGCTCGGCTGGGGCATCGGCTTTTATGGGCCGCCGATTTTCATGTACGCGGTCATCCAGCGCAGCGCCTGGTCCCTGAGCCTGTGCTCGGCCGCCGTCACCGTGCATTTTCTGGCCGGAACCCTGGTGGTCGCCAACCTGCCCCGGCTGTACCGGCGCTTCGGCCTGCCGCGCGTCACCTGCCTCGGCACCCTGCTCCTGGCCCTGGGCCTGCTCGGTTGGGCCCTGGCCCGCGAGCCCTATCAGCTGTTTATCGGTGCCCTGCTCAGCGGCCTGGGCTGGGTGACCCTGGGCGCGGCGGCGATCAACGCGATCATTGCTCCCTGGTTTGTGCGCAAGCGCCCCGCCGCCCTGGCCATGGCCTACAACGGCGCGAGTCTGGGCGGGGTCATTTTTTCATCGGCCTGGGTCTACCTGATCGACCGCCTGGGCTTTGCCATGGCCGCGCTGCTGGTGGGCACCCTGGCCCTGGTGACAGTGGCGAGCGTCGCGCGCCGGGTGTTGAACAAAAGTCCCGCGCTGCTCGGCCAGCATCCCGACGGACTGGAGCCCCAGCCCACGCCTGCAGCGCCGACCGCCCCTTCCACCGACGCCCCGGTTTCCCTGTGGCGCAACCGCCAATTTCTGACCCTGGGCGCCGCCATGGCCTTGGGCCTGGTGGCGCAGATCGGCCTGATCGCCCACCTGTTTCGGGTCCTGGTGCCGCGTTTTGGCGAACAGCAGGCCGGCCTGGCCATGGGCCTCGCAACCCTGAGCGCCATCGCCGGCCGCACCCTGGTGGGTTGGCTGATGCCCCCCGGCGCCAACCGCCGGCATATCGCCTGCCTCAGCTACGGCGTGCAACTGACCGGCTGCATCGCCCTGTTCCTGGCTGGCGCCCATGACAGCCTGATCTGGCTCGGGGTGCTGCTGTTCGGCGCAGGCATCGGCAACGCCACCTCGCTACCGCCGCTGATCGCCCAGACCGAATTCAGCAGCCAGCACAGCCAGCGGGTGGTGGCCCTGATCGTGGCCTTCGCCCAGGGCTGCTACGCCTTCGCTCCGGCACTGTTTGGCGCCTTGCTGGCCATGCCGCAAAGCGCCGGGTCGAGCAGTGGGTTGTTTATCGGCGCGGGGCTGATTCAGGTACTGGCGATGGGGGTCATGGCCTGGGGCGGACGCTCCAGCAGCAGGCAAGGCGAGCGGACGGCGATCCATGCCTGAGTCGCACTCCTCGTAGGCCACCTGCCTTTTGGAGCATTGAAATCCCATTCGTATAGATACATCAGCGCCCAGCCTCCTCGATAACACGGGGAAACCTGGGCTCATAACACAACAACAACGACAGCCAGTGGCCCGTGCCGTGAATAAGAACGACCGGCAGTAGCAGCACATTGATCAGGACAAATACCCACAGGCCACTGTGTTGCAAAAAGCGGGTATCAAGCCCCCAAGCGGCCTTGAACGAGTTCCAGGGCCAGGGGAATTTACTGGTTTGCCCCGGCGGCGGGAATTTAGGGCGGAGTTCAAGGGCGGGATATAAGGGCAGTCTGAAACTGACTCAGGTTGGGCAGGCCATGTGGACGCTGAAGAACGACAAAGCGTTTCGTGTCCCTAGGCTTCCACCTCGAGACGGGCATAAATCGAGGCCGGATTGTTGGAGACGATGCGTCGACCCGAATCGGCAGGCATTGAACACAGGTTCCCGATCTGTCCTGTGATTGCAGGTGGCCTTCAGTCAGGACCCTGTACCCGCACCACACAGGGCGCGCACCACCCACCGTGGCTGTTTATACTGCGCGCCCTTCCCCTTCAATGGACTGAACCATGACCGACGAACAACTTTGCCTGGTTTTTATTCCGGCCCTGGTCGCCGTGCTGCACCACGCCGAGCAAGCCAAGGGCGCGCCGTTGAGCGAAAGCGAAGTGCTGGAGATTCGCGACGGCGCGGTGTGCATGGCGATGTCGTTCAGTACCGCGTTGCAGATGGAAGAAAAACGCGGTTACCCCGATATCGTCGCCGAAGATTGCTGGGCCCAGTGGCAGTTGGCACGAGCCGAGCTGAACGCCCCTGACACCGGTGAGTGACCTCGACACTCGGCGTTAGCGGGCGACCGCGATCTTTTTCACCGTCTCGATCCATTGCGGGTCCAGGCGTGGCTGATCGGTGTCTAGGCCCATGGCCTGCATCGCTTCCTTATGCTGGTCGGCCTCGCGCACCAGTTGGTCCTGGCCGCTGGAGTTGGCGTCGAGCTGGTGCATCTGGTGGATCCCCTGGTGGTAGAAACGCAGCAGCTTCATGGCCGCCGGGTCCCGCGCCTGCACGCCAGCCGTCACGTGGTGCATGACGTTGGTCACGCTCATCAGGCTGCGCTTGAGCTGCCAGCCGTAGACCGCTGCGGCCATCCACGGCTGGGACCAGAAACGCACGCGCATCAGGCCGATGCTCAGCGCGAGGCCGGCCGCCACCCCGGCCACGTTGAGCCAGAAGTTGTCGCCACCGGGCTGGCCGAACAGCAGCACCGCCGCGCTGGACAGGACCATGGCCAGGGACAGGAAAATCAGCGCGATAAACAGCGTGCTGCGGCGCGTCTGCTGGCGGTAGGTGGCGGGGTCGAACGGCTTGATCTCGAACATGGCGGCAACGGGCTCTGATAAGGAACAGGCAAGAAGATTGCCGGGCATTATCACCGTCACCACGCCGCTGCGCCGATTAAATCGCCCGCTGCGACAAAAGCACGCAGTGGGGTCATACCGATCATTCGAGCACCAGAGCCGGCGAACAATGCTGTGGCGAAGTAACTGGCTGCCGTTGGACCAGCCGCTGCGCCGGCGTAGCAGTCCCATTTCAGGGCCGCTGCGCGGCCCAGCGGGAGCAAGCTCCCTCGCCACACGTGGGTGTTGGCCCTCGGACGAGCCTCAGGCCGCGCCGCCCCGGGCTTGTTGTTCCAGGTGCAATTGCAGTTCGGGCTCGATGCCCAGCGCCGCCGCCAGTTCGTCCAGGTAATTGCGTTCGGCGGCCTGTTGCTGGTCCACCAGCATCACGCTGGCCAGGTACATTTCTGCGGCCATGCCCGGGCCGTCGGCGGCTTGCGCCACATCGGCGGCGTCCAGCGGCCGCGCGACTTCGGCGTCGAGCCATTGCTGCAGGTCGGGGTCGTCGGTGTGGCGCCCCAGTTCGCTGCTGATCAACTGCTGCTCCTGTTCATCGATGCGCCCATCGGCCTTGGCTGCGGCGATCAGGGCCCGCAGGATGGCATGGCTATGGGCCTCGGCTTCCGGCCCGGCCAGCAGGTCGACGGTGCGCAGGGCCTCGGGCGCGACGGCCGCCGGTTGCGCGGTGCTGGCCTGTTGCTGCTGCCAGGCCTGGTACGCCTGGAACGCCATCATCCCCAGAGAGGCCAGGGCTGCGTAGCGGTTGCCCGAGGTCCGCCCCTGAGGCGTGGCGCCACCCAGGCCCGAACCGCCCAGCAGGCCGCCGAGCAAACCACCCAGGCCACCTCCGCCGCCCGCCGCCCCGCTTGAGCCCAATAACCCGCCGAGCAGCCCGCCCAAGCCACCCAGCCCGGTAGAAGCGCCCCGGGATTGCGGGCTGGCGCCGCTCTGGGAGTTGATCGAGGCCTGGCCGGCCCGCAGCAGTTGTTCCAGCAGATCACTGGTGTTCATGGCATCGCCCTCATGGATCGCGCGCAGCGAAAAAGGCAACGATAGCCCTCGCCGGCCAATGCGCCATGACCGTCCGGCCGGGGCGTGCGCTGTGATCCTGAGCGTGAGGAGGCCGGGCCGCGCTAAGTGCGCGGGGGCGGCTCATTGAGAAACAGGTTCCAGACCTTGTACGCCTCGTGCTGGCGGCGGTTGGCGATCTCCCATTCCGGCCCTGTCAGTTGGTGTGCGGACACCAGTTTCATCATGTCGCAGGTGGCCGCATCCAGCTCCATCAGCAGTTGATGGGATCTGTACCTGAAATCGTCGACGTTGTTCATGGTGGGGGTATGCCTGTGACCGAGGCCGACTTCGCAAGTGGCGAAGCCATGCACCCGGCACAAGGTCGACAACCGACGGAGGCGATTAATTGTCATCGCCCGATAAACGGTCGCAGGCGCCGTATACGGCGCCTGCCCCGCTATGTTCGCCAGCGCACAGACACCTCCCCCCCGAGCTGGACAGACTCAGACCCTGAGAAGCTGCGTCCCGCGAGGTCTGGCACCCGATAACGCCCGCCTCGCTTATTGCCCCCGCTTCGGCGCTTCTCCGGTCGAGGGCACGCTCTGCCAAGGAAAACATGGACAGTCATTGGACCCTCAAACTCTTTCGGTTCTGGCGTCTGCCTGCCGTCCATTACCGCCAGTGGAGCGAATCGCGGCGCAAGTTCGAATATGAACCGCTGCTGCGCTCCGAGCTGTTCAGCGCCGAACAGATGGCACACCACGGCACCCTGCTGGCGCAGCAACATCGCCTGAGCCCGGGGAACACCGCCGATACCCTGCTGGCGCGCCTGGCTGACAACGAAGCGACCCTGGCCAGCAGCTGCCGGGCCCTGACGGCCGCGCCCCTGTCCTCGCGCCGCGCGACCCCGGCCGCCGAGTGGCTGCTGGACAACTACTACCTGGTGGAAGAGCAGATCCGCACCACCAAGACCCACCTGCCGCGTGGCTACAGCCGGCAATTGCCGCGCCTGGCCGAAGGCCAGTCGGCGGGTCTGCCACGGGTCTACGACATTGCCCTGGAAACCATTTCCCATGGCGATGGCCGGGTCGACGGCGACAGCCTGGGGCGCTTCGTCGAGTGTTATCAGAGCGTGATGCCGCTCAAGCTTGGCGAGCTGTGGGCGATTCCGATCATGTTGCGCCTGGCCCTGATCGAGAACCTGCGGCGCGTGGCCTCACGGGTCATGGCCAACTGGGATGACCGCAACCTGGCCAACGACTGGGCCGATCGCCTGATCGAAACCGCCGAGCAGGATGCCAAGAGCGTGGTGCTGACGGTGGCTGACATGGCGCGCTCGGGGCCGCCAATGACCTCCTCGTTCGTCGCCGAACTGGCGCGCCGCCTGCAAGGGCAGAACGCCGCGCTGGTGCTGCCCCTGGCCTGGATCGAACAACTGCTGGGCGAGTCGGGGCTGAACATCGAGCGCCTGGTGCAACTCGACGCCCAGCAACAGGCTGCCGACCAGGTGTCGATCAGCAACAGCATCGCCAGCCTGCGCCTGCTCTCGGCCACCAACTGGCGTGAGTTCGTCGAGCGCATGAGCCACGTCGAACAGGTGCTGCGCAGCGACCCGGCGGGCCTGTATGAGCGCATGGATTTCGCCACCCGCGACCACTACCGGCACCGGGTCGAACGCCTGGCGCGGCAGTGCTCGCTCAGCGAAGAACAGGTGGCGCGCATTGCCATCGACCTGAGCAACAGCCAGCCGCCACAGGACCCCGCCGCCGTGGCCAGCCATGTCGGTTACTACCTGGTCGGCCCCGGTCGCGGCGAGCTGGAGCAACGCATCGCAGCACGGGTGCCCCTGGCCCAGCGCTGGCAGCGCCTGCTGCAACGGGCGCCTTTGAGTTTCTTTCTGCTGCCGGTGGCGCTGCTGTCGCTGCTATTGGCCTGGTCCTTTATGCAGTCGGTGCATGAGGACGGACACGCGTTTTACCTGCTGGCCCTGCTGGCACTGCCGACCCTGCTGATGAGCAGCCGCCTGGCAATCGGCCTGATCAACTGGCTGGTGACCCTGACAGTGGCGCCCTGCATCCTGCCGCGCCTGGACTACAGCGAAGGCATCCCGGAGCAGGCAAGGACCCTGGTGGTGGTGCCGACCCTGATCGCCAACGCGGCGGATGTCGAAGAACTGGTCGAAGGCCTGGAAGTGCGCTTCTTGGCCAACCGCGACCCGCACCTGCACTTCGCCCTGCTCAGCGACTTCATGGACGCCGACAGCGAGGTGCTGCCCGAAGACGCCGGCTTGCTGCAACTGGCGCAGCAGTTGATCGAAGGCCTGAACCGCAAATACCCGGAGGCCGAGGCCGAGCGCTTCTTCCTCCTGCATCGCCCACGGCGCTGGAATCCGGCCGAGCGCAGCTGGATGGGTTATGAACGCAAACGCGGCAAGCTGGCGGAACTCAATGCGCTGCTGCGTGGCCAGGGGTGCGAGCGCTTCGCGCTGATCGTCGGCGATATCCAGGCCCTGCCCCGGGTCCAGTACGTGATCACCCTGGACACCGACACCCAATTGCCGCGCGATGTGGCCATGCAATGCATCGGCGCCATCGACCATCCGTTGAACCACCCGGTGTTCGACCCGCAGACCGGGCAGATCAGCGCCGGCTACGCGATCCTCCAGCCACGGGTCGGCATCAGCCTGCCGAGCACCGCGCGCTCGGCCTATGCCCGTCTGTTCGGCAGCGATGCCGGGGTCGATCCCTACACCCGCGCGGTGTCGGATGTGTACCAGGACCTGTTCGAACACGGCTCGTTTATCGGCAAGGGCATCTACGCCGTGGACGCCTTCGAGCATGCGTTGCAGGACTGCTTTCCGGATAACCGGGTGCTCAGCCACGACCTGATCGAGGGCTGCTACGCCCGCTCCGGGCTGCTCAGCGATGTGCAGCTGTTCGAGGAATACCCCTCGCGCTACAGCGCCGACGTCAAGCGCCGTCACCGCTGGATTCGCGGCGACTGGCAGTTGCTGCCGTGGCTGATGCCCTGGACACCCAAGGCCAGCGGCGGGCTCAAGCGCAACCGGCTCAGCGCCCTGGCCTGCTGGAAGATTTTCGATAACCTGCGCCGCAGCCTGGAGCCCGCAGCGTTTCTGATCATGCTGTTGTGGGGCTGGTTCGGTGCCTCTGAGCCCGTGTCCTGGACCCTGGCAGTGTTGATGCTGGTGCTGATCCAGCCGCTGTGCAGCGCGTTGCAGGAACTGATGCACAAGACCGTCGACGTGCCGATCGAACAACACCTGGCCGCAGCCCTGCACACCTGCTCCCAACACTTCACCCGGGCCCTGCTGCCGCTGATCTGGCTGCCCTATGAAACCTGGTACAGCCTGGATGCCATCGGCCGCACCCTGTGGCGCATGCTGCTGAGCAAGCGCCGGCTGTTGCAGTGGCAACCGTCGCGGGAAGTCGAGCGCGGCCACGGCCATTCCCTGGCCGGGCAATACCGCAGCATGTGGATCGCTCCGCTACTGGCCCTGATGCTGCTGGCATTGCTGCCACTGCCGGCGCTGCTCAGCGCCGGGCCCTTTATCCTGATGTGGCTGGCCAGCCCGGCCATTGCCTGGTGGCTGAGCCGACCGTCGCGGCGCGCCGAGTTTCATCCCTCCAGCACCGAACTGCGGTTTCTGCAAACCCTGGCCCGGCGCACCTGGGCCTTCTTCGACCAGTACGTGGGGCCAGCCGACAACTGGCTGCCACCGGACAATATCCAGGAGCAGCCGCTGTTCGCCGTGGCCCACCGCACCTCGCCGACCAACATGGGCATGGCCCTGCTGTCGCACCTGGCGGCCCACGACTTCGGCTACCTGAGCAGCGGCCGCCTGCTGCAACGCCTGGAACAGAGCCTGGCGAGCATGGCCCAGTTGGAACGCTATCGCGGACACTTCTACAACTGGTACGACACCCTGACCTGCAAACCCCTGCCGCCGCTGTATGTGTCGACGGTGGACAGCGGCAACCTGGCCGGCCTGCTGCTGACCCTGCGCCCGGGCCTGCTGACCCTAGCCGATGCGCCGCGGCATGACTTGCGCCTGGCCAGCGGCCTGGTGGATACCCTGGACGTGCTGCAGGACGCACTGAACACGGCCGGCCTCGACAGCCGCGAAATCGAGGTCCTGAGCCTGCAGGCCCGGGCGATGCAACACCGCCTGAGCCACAGCGCCAACGGCTCCAGCGCGCAGTTGCTGAGCCTGCTGGAGCAGATCAGCGCTCACGGGGCCAACAGTGCGCTCGAGGGCGACGCCGAGGTGCTGTTCTGGCGCGCCGAGCTGGCGGCGCAATGCCTGGACCTGCGCAGCGAACTGGAGCGCTTCGTGCTGCCCGCGCAACAGGATGGCAGCAACCTGCCACCCCTGAGCTGGCGTCAGTTGGCCGAACTTGACCTCAGCCTCTGGGTGCCCGAGCAGCAACCCCGGGTCAGTGCCGTCCGCGCCTTGGCCAGCCAGCGCCTGGCCACCCTGGAGCAATTGACCGACCAGATCAGCGACCTGGCCCGCATGGACTTCGGCTTCCTCTATGACCGTCAGCGCAACCTGTTCGTGATCGGTTACAACGCCGACGAACGCAAGCTCGACGCCGGTTACTACGACCTGCTGGCCTCGGAAGCGCGCCTGACCAACTTTGTGGTGATCGCCCAGGGCCAGTTGCCCCAGGAGGGCTGGTTCTCCTTGGGCCGCCTGCTGACCAGTAATGGCGGGATGCCGGTGCTGCTGTCCTGGTCCGGCTCGATGTTCGAATACCTGATGCCAATGCTGGTGATGCCCAACTACGAAGGCACTCTGCTGGACCAGACGTGCCGCGCCGCGGTCGCCCTGCAGATCGAGCACGGCAAGCAGCTGGGGATTCCCTGGGGGGTGTCCGAGTCGGGCTACAACACCCTGGATGCCCAGCTCAACTATCAGTACCGGGCCTTCGGCGTTCCCGGCCTGGGCCTCAAGCGTGGCCTGGGCGAAGACAGCGTGGTCGCGCCCTACGCCAGCGTGCTGGCGTTGATGGTGGCGCCCCAAGCGGCCTGCGATAACCTGCAACGCCTCAGCGAGTTGGGCCTGGCCGGGCGTTTCGGCCTGTATGAAGCGGTGGATTACACCGAGGCTCGCCTGCCGCGCGGGCAGAGCCAGGCCATCGTCCAATCCTTCATGGCTCACCACCAGGGCATGAGTCTGCTGTCCCTGACCTGGCTGTTGCTGGATCAACCGATGCAGCGGCGCTTTGAATCCGATCCACAGTTCCAGGCCACCGCCCTGCTGTTGCAGGAGCGCGTACCGAAAACCGCCGCCCAGTACCTGCATGCCTCCAGTGCCCCGGCGGCCGATGAAGCGGCGAGGGTCAACGAGACCAAGCTGCGGGTGTTCACCGACCCCGACCGCAAGCGCCCGGCCCTGCAGCTGTTGTCCAACGGCCGCTACCACGTGATGGTCAGCAGCGCCGGCGGCGGCTACAGCCGTTGCAACGAACTGGCGGTGACCCGCTGGCATGAGGACAGCACCTGCGACAACTGGGGCATGTTCTGCTACCTGCGGGATGTGGCCAGCGGTGCCTTCTGGTCCGCCGCGCACCAGCCGACCCTGGGTCGCCCGGCAAGCTTCGAGGCGATTTTCACCGATGCCCGTGCCGAGTTCCGCGTGCGCGAACTGGACTTCGACACCCACAGCGAAATCGTCGTCTCCCCCGAGGACGACATCGAACTGCGGCGCCTGCACGTCACCAACCGCGGCCGCACCCGGCGCAGCATCGAGCTCACCAGCTACGCCGAAGTGGTGCTGGCCTCAGCCATCAGCGATGCCATGCACCCGGCGTTCAGTAACCTGTTCGTGCAGACCGAGCTGCTGGCGCCGTTGCAGGCGATCATCTGCACCCGCCGGCCGCGCTCCAATCATGAAACCCCGCCCTGGATGTGCCACCTGCTGGCCGCCCACGGTGTGGACATCGATGCCATTTCCTACGAAACCGACCGCGCGCGCTTTATCGGTCGTGGTCGCAGCGTGGTGGCGCCGGCGGCCATGGAACCGCAGATCGAGCAGTTGTCCGGCACCGCCGGGCCGGTGCTCGACCCGATTGTCGCGATCCGCTGCCGGATCACCCTGGATGCCGGGCAGACCGCAACCATCGACTTCGTGACCGGGGTCGCCCAGAGCCGCGACAGTTGCCTGCAACTGATCCACAAATACCGCGACCGGCACCTGGCCGACCGGGTCTTCGACCTGGCCTGGACCCACAGCCAGGTGCTGTTGCGCCAGCTCAATGCCTCCCTGGCCGATGCCCGGCTGTTCGAGCAGATGGCGGCGTCGATCATCTACGCCAACGCCACCCTGCGCGCCGAAAGCAGCCTGTTGCTGAGCAACCGCCGCAACCAGTCGGGGCTGTGGGGCCAGGCGATTTCCGGCGACCTGCCGATCGTCCTGCTGCAAGTCGGCGACCTGGCCAACATCGAGCTGGTGCAGCAGATGGTCAAGGCCCACGCCTATTGGCGGCAGAAGGGCCTGGCGGTGGACCTGGTGATCTGGAACGAAGACCAGGCCGGTTATCGCCAGCAATTGCAGGACCTGATCATGGGCCTGGTGACCTCCGGCAGCGAAGCCAGCCTGATCGACCGTCCCGGCGGCATCTTCGTGCGCCCGGCCCAGCAGCTGTCGAGCGAAGACCGCACGCTGATGCTGGCGGTGGCGCGCCTGGTGATCAACGACACCCGGGGCAGCCTCGCCGAGCAGGTCCAGCGCCGGCGCGCCGACCCGCTGCTGGCGCGCCTGGAACCGAACCTGGTGCGCCGCGAGCGCCTGACCCGGCAGCCGGTGGCGACGCAGATACCGCAGCTGATCCTCGATACCCCCTTCGGCGGCTTCAGCCCCGATGGCCGCGAGTACATCATGACCCTGCACCCGGGCCAGCCGACCCCGGCGCCCTGGTGCAACGTGCTGGCCAACGCCCGGCTGGGCACGGTGATTTCCGAAAGCGGCGGGGCCTACACCTGGAACGAAAACGCCCACGAATATCGCCTCACGCCCTGGAACAACGACCCGGTCAGCGATCCCAGCGGCGAGGCGATGTACCTGCGCGACGAAGACAGCGGGCACTTCTGGTCGCCGACGCCCCAGCCATGCCCGGGCAGCGGCAGTTACCGCACCCGCCACGGCTTTGGCTACAGCGTGTTCGAGCATGAAGAAGACGGCATCCAATCCGAACTGTGGGTGTACGTGGCGCTCGACGCGCCGCTCAAGTTCTCGCGGCTGATCGTGCGCAACCGCAGCGGCCGGCCACGCCGGCTTTCGGCCACGCACTATGTGGAATGGGTGCTGGGGGACCTGCGCAGCCGCTCGGCGATGCACGTGGTGACCGAAAGCGACCCCTTCAGTGGCGCGCTGTTTGCGCGCAACGCCTACTCCATCGAGTTCGGCGCACGGGTGGCGTTTCTCGACACCGACGCCAGCGACCGCAGCTTCAGCGGCGACCGCACCGAGTTCATCGGCCGCAACGGCACCCTTGCCGCCCCGGCGGCCATGACCCGGGCCAAGTTGTCCGGGCGTTGCGGCGGGGCCTTCGACCCGTGCGCGGCGATGCAGGTCGGGCTTGAACTGGCTGACGGCGAAAGCCAGGAAATCGTCTTTCGCCTGGGTGCCGAACGCGATGCCAAGGCCGCGACCCGCCTGGTCCAGCAGTACCGCGGCAATCGCGCCGCCGCCCTGGAACTGGAAGCCGTGCACCAGCACTGGCGCAGCACCCTAGGCGCGATCCGGGTGACCACCCCGGAGCCGGCCCTGGACGTGCTGGTCAATGGCTGGCTGATGTACCAGGTGATCGCCTGCCGCTTCCTCGGGCGCAGCGGCTTTTACCAGTCCGGCGGCGCCATCGGCTTTCGCGACCAGTTGCAAGACAGCATGGCCATGCTCCACGCCGACCCGCAGGCCGCGCGCCAGCACCTGCTGCTGTGCGCCGCCCACCAGTACCCGGAAGGCGACGTGCAGCACTGGTGGCACCCACCGCAAAACCGTGGGGTGCGCACCGGCTGTTCGGACGACATGCTCTGGCTGCCCCTGGCCACCAGCCGTTATGTGCAGGTGACCGGCGACCGCAGTGTGCTGGAGGAAAAGGTCGGCTACATCGAAGGTCGCGCGCTGAACGCCGGCGAGGAGTCCTACTACGACCTGCCCGGCGTCTCGTCCCTGGAAGAAAGCCTCTACCATCACTGCCAGCGCGCCATCGAGCGCGGCCTGACCCAGGGCATCCACGGCCTGCCGTTGATGGGCACCGGCGACTGGAACGACGGGATGAACCGGGTCGGCGAACAGGGCCGGGGCGAAAGCATCTGGCTGGGCTTTTTCGGCCATGAAGTGCTGGAGCAATTCGCCGCCATCGCCCGGCTGCACGACGATGGCGCCTTCGCCCAGCGCTGCCATGAGCAGGCAACCGCCCTGCGCAGCGCCCTGGATCAACACGCCTGGGACGGCGCCTGGTACCGCCGGGCTTATTTCGACGATGGCCAGGTACTGGGCTCGGCGGCGAATCAGGAATGCCGCATCGACTCCATCGCCCAAAGCTGGTCGGTGCTCAGCGGCGCCGCCAGTCCCGAGCGCCAGCAACAGGCCATGACCGCCCTCTACCAGCACCTGGTGCGGCGCGAGGCCGGGGTGGTGCTGCTGCTCGACCCGCCGTTCGACCAGGGCAGCCTGGACCCCGGTTACATCAAGGGCTACGTGCCCGGCGTACGCGAGAACGGCGGCCAATACACCCACGCCGCCGTATGGGCGAGCATGGCCTTCGCCCGCCTGGGTGACAGCGCCAAGGCCTGGGAACTGTTGCGCCTGATCAACCCGGTCAGCCGCCGCAGCGCCGCGCAAGTCGACATCTACAAGGTCGAACCCTACGTGATGGCCGCCGATGTCTACGGCGTGGCACCGCATACCGGGCGCGGCGGCTGGACCTGGTACACCGGCTCGGCGGGCTGGATGTACCGCCTGGCCGTAGAGTCGCTGCTGGGGCTGGTACGCAGCGGCGACACCCTGCGCTTCGAACCGGTGCTCCCCGGCGACTGGAGCGGCTACAGCCTGGACTACCGCTTCGGCGCCAGCCTGTACCGGATCGAGATCAGCCAGCAACCGGGCGCGCAGCACAGCATCAGCCTGGATGGCCAACCGCTGGCCGAGCCATTGCTGGCTTTGCGCGACGACGGCCAGGAGCACCGAGTGCAGGTGATCTGCCCGGCCCCGCTGCGACTCGACCACCCACAATCGTTAGGCACAACGGGCAGCGCCACAGCGTCGGTGCCAGGGCCATGAGGGATAACAGACAGCGACGCCGTTGTGGACTACCCTGACCAACCGGGAAATGGCTCCTGGGGGAATGGCTTCTAAAAGGTGGCGCTGCATATGCTGGATGTACACAAGCCACACCAGAACTACCTGCTGGCCGCGCTCCCGGAGCCGGTCAAGCAGCGCCTGATCCCTGACCTGGAACAGATCGCCCTGCCCCTGGGCAAGGTCCTGTACGAATCGGGGGACGTCCCGCGCTACGTGTACTTTCCCACCGACGCCATCGTGTCCCTGTTGTATGTGATGGAAAGCGGTGCCTCGGCGGAAATCGCCGTGGTCGGCAACGAAGGGCTGGTGGGCGTGTCATTGTTCATGGGCGGCGAAAGCACCCCGAGCCGGGCCATTGTGCAAAGCCCGGGACACGCCTTTCGCCTGCCCGGGCAACGGCTCAAGGACGAGTTCAACCGCCACGGCGAAATGCTCCTGCTGATGCTGCGCTACACCCAGTCGCTGATCACCCAGATGGCCCAGACCGCCGTCTGCAACCGCCACCACTCCATCGACCAGCAACTGTGCCGCTGGCTGCTCCTGTCCCTCGACCGCCTGCCCGGCAACCAGCTGATCATGACCCAGGAACTGATCGCCAACATGCTCGGCGTGCGCCGCGAGGGCGTCACCGAAGCCGCCGGCAAGCTGCAGCGCCTGGGAGTGATCGAGTACAGCCGAGGCCACATCACCGTGATCGACCGGCCCCAGCTCGAACAACTGAGCTGCGAGTGCTACGCCGTAGTGCGCAACGAAACCGCACGCCTGCTGCCCTATTTGCCGGCCCACCGTTTGGGCGGCTAGGGCTTGGTGCTGTGGGAGCGCACCTTGCGCCTGGGGCGCAGTGTTGTGTGGGTGGAACGGGGTTCTTTGCAACATCGTGGAGGTTTTCAATAGCTGCGAACAATGGGGGTGAACGTGTTAAGCGTTTAGGCTCGTCTTTACAGCAACTTTTAACCACCCCTTTAGCACGAGATGGAGCTCTTCATTATAAAGTTCACTTTGAAAAACTTTTGAAACACCCTCAACAAAACTGTTGAAAACGAGATAGCTAACATCAGCATTCGAAACAGATATATTGATGCATTCACCCTACACATTTAGCCATGGTACGACCACCTTACAACTGACAACAAAAGTACTCTGCTCCCTGCTGCTAACAACATGAAGCATCAACTTCCATTAGCTACTCCCCACTCCAAGCATTGCGGATTTTAGGATTTCCATTCAATAACTCAAGCGAACCCGATTGTGTATCTTTATTTGCTTTCAAGACTGTCGAAACGTTCGGAGCATCTACAAAAACCCCAAGATTGTATTCTTTATTTCCCAAGCTCCAATTTTGAAAGACGGTATACTCCACCCCTGAATTCACGAAACTCAAGGTATAATCCCCTCTCGCATCATTTATGACGCCGCCGCCCCTAAAATAACCACTGTAGCGAAATTTAGACCAAGACTCTTCATTTTGCTCATGTGGATATTCAAGCTCCACACCTCCAACTTCCCCAAACCGATAAACCAAGTACGCCGAGCTTTCACCCTCACAAATGGAGGCGATTTTTTTTGTATTATTTTCCGTAAAAGACATAATATTTCTTTCAGTTTTCTTGCAGAGACTTTCACTCCTCTGAGCATGAGCGCTTTGAAAAAAAGCAAACCCAACCATAATAAAACACAATACTAATAACGTATTAACGATTGAACTTCGCATACTCATTATAAAATTTCTCTATATTTTTTGCATAATCCGGATTTATTGATCGCCACTCCGAACCGTTATGACCCGCGGCAATCTTCTCAAAATTTTTCTGCCTAAGCCCATCTAGTAAAACAGGGTTATTTTTAGCAAACTTGAGAAATGCTTTAATATGTTCTGCATCACCGAGAGACATTGCAGCCGTAAACGCTTTAACGCTATCAAACCCTGCCGCTCGATAGTTGAAACCCATTATTTGAAACTTCCCCCACGAACACGCTTGGAGTGCTGCCTCTTCATCTAATCGATAAGCCGTAATCAGCCTTTCATATTGAGGCCGGCCATAGGGTCCGTACACGTCGATGGCCGCTACTTCTTTTCCAGTCCCCACATCCTTGTAGACTCCGCTGCTACCTTTTTTAGCTCTTTTATAAGCGGGGCCATAAATTTCCGGATGAGACTGTCTTAATTTGGGTAATTTGGTGAGACGCGCAAACCAATGTCTCTCAAAGAGAATCGCTGGTATTGTCTCGTCATCTACATCTACAAAAGACGAGTGCGCTGACTCTTGTCGGGCGATCGCATAAATTAGCCCCGGCTCGCATTTTAGTTCTTTTGCTGCTGAGTTTATTTCTTCACCCGTAAGATCCTCACCTTTATAAACTCCTAAAAACTCTAGCTCTATATCTTCACCATAAAGTGTGATGACTGGATGAAGACGGACAGACAACATGTCAAACATTCCAACCGGATGAAAGTGATAAACCTTCGCCCCCTCCGGTAACCCAATATCCGCCGCCACCTCCCCCCACCAACGCAATTTCATCACGCGGTTCTTTTCCGCTTTCACATTGTCCATGGCCCACTTGCCGAGCTTGACCGCGATCTCGGAGATCACGCCGTACTTGCCGGCCCAGGACGGGACGTGCCATTCGCTGGTGTGATAGGCGATCAAGCCTCCCACGCGCTTTGCTAGCGCTCGATTCTGCAAGGCGGCGTCCAGGTTTTCTTCACTGAGTTCGCCCTGGTTGTTCAAGCCCATGAGTTGGCGGATGTGTTTGAAGAATGGGGTTTCTTCGGGTCGCTGGCCGCCTCTGAGGAAGTCGACGAAGGCGCTGGCGGTGCCGTCCCACCAGGTTCCGGCTTGGTTGCTGGCGGCGTCGACGACGTCGAAACCGGGCCAATGCCAGGGGGTCAGGCGGCGGTCGGTGTCTTTGGCCCAGCCGTGGACGATGGAGCCGTCTGCTGCCAGGACTTGGACGTTGACCCAGCTCTGCTGGTGGTCATCCTGCTGCACGGTGGTGTGGCGGGTGATGCCCGTGGTCCAGTCTGTCGCCAGGTCGATGACCGAGGGGGCATCGTCTCTGGGTTCGGCTTTGATCGGGTCGCCCTGGCGCAGCCGCACCAGGGTCCAGTGCTGTTTCGGCAGGTTTTCGGCGTAACGGCGGCTGTCGAGCAGAAAGCGCGGCACATCCTCGGCGCTGAAGATTTCCAGGTGCAGCATGGGGCGCGAGGCCGGCTGGTTGGCCAGCAAGGTTTCGGAGCTGGAGACTTGCTGGCCCAGGTGGCCGATGACCTCGCCCATGCTGAGCGGAATCGGTGGCACAGGGATCTCGATGTTGTCGAAGGCGGCGGGTGCGCTGAACGCCTCCAATTCCTCCAGATACACCCGACCCGGAACCTGCAGCTCAGTGATTTGAACGCCGTCCGGTTGGGTGGCAATACCGCCCTCGACAATGCGCCGGACCAGGCCCCATTTATCATTCCCTGCCATCGGCTCGATTTCGATCACTGAGCCGCGGACCAGTATTCCCAGTTAGGTGCTGCTATCCAGCGCCCTGACCGTAAGGCCCTCAATCAGTTGGTCGTTCAGGGTCCACTGGTTTTTGGTCTTCAGGCCGGCGCGGTGCTGCTTTTTGGGCCACCACCTGGGCGTTCGGTCGAGGGTTGCCTGGTAGCTCGCGCCATCGGCCAGGTGCATATAAAGGCTGTACAGGACAAGCTCCGGCGGCGATATGACGGCGGCGGGCTTGCACATCGGAGGCTGCGGCTTGGGTTGGCTGCCGAGCACGACGGTTGCGACCGGCGGCTCGCCGCCAAACCAGCGATTGGGCAAGGTTGTGGGCAGGCGGTCCAGGCTGTAGAGGGGGAGCCAGGGCTCAGCCACGGGTTCGCGTGTCCAGGTGGCAACCGAGGGCGGCTGGATGCGGACCTTGGCCCAGCCGTTTTGCAGTTCCATCAGTGCAACGCGTGCGTACAGCGGCAGCCAACCGACGGTGGGGCCGTGGGCTCGGGTTGCCAGTCGGGTGCCGTAGTCGGGTTCGACGCTGGCTGACGCTAAATCGTCGTCGCTGGCGGGGGCCGGCAGAGGGGGTGCTTGCAGACGGTGACGGACCAGGACAAAGCCGGTGGAGTAAGGTCGCAACACAGCCGTGGCCTGGGCTTCTTGACCTTGATCGGCATTAGCGAGCGGTTCGGCACCGGCCTCCAGAGGTGTATCGGCCACCGGCGTGGCATCCAGGTAATGCTCATCGATTCGGTAGGCGACGATCTCTCCGTCGGCCACGCATTGCACCCCCTCCTCGGTGGAAAACACGTTGGCCGTGCCACGGTCGAAATGGATGCCGCCGTGAAAGTGGCCATTGTTGCCCAGGGGGAAATGGCCACCGTCCGCAAGCGCCAACCCGGCGTAGGCGTCCTGGACATCCGCAAAGGTTTTGCCGTCCTGGGCGTTGAAGGGGTAGCCCATTCGGGAGGTGGGTTTGGGGGCAACGGTCATCCTTGATGTGCTCCAACGGGTTCAACGGGTGAACTGCCAGACCCAGGTCTCGCCATAGGCGTGCGAGCTGGTCCCGGCTGCGGGAATCTAAGGCCCGGATCGAGAGCGGGGCTATAAGGTGAGTCTGAAACTCAGCCGCCGGTCTTTTGGCCTTCCCCTCTTCGCCACACTCTGTGCTGTAGCGAACAGACCCGCTGCCGGATGTTGCCCACACTGCATCACCACTCATCCTCTGCTACCTGATGCGCTACAGGACCTTCGCATGCCAGCCACCTTGATCCGCAGCGCACACAATCAGCTGATCCAGGGTTTGCCCCCGGGGCAGCGCCTGAGTGTGCTGGCCCATTGCGAAACCGTGGAGCTGAGTTTCGGCAAGGTTTTGTGCGAGGCACGCCAGCCGCTGGAGCACCTGTATTTTCCGCAGACCGCGTTTATCTCCCTGGTGGCGACCCTGCGCGGCCACCCGCCGCTGGAGATGGGCCTGACCGGCAACGAGGGGGTGCTTGGGGCCAGTGTGCTGCTGGGGGTCGAGACGGCGCCGTTGCGCGCGGTGGTCCAGGGCGCCGGTAGTTGCCTGCGCATGGGCCTGGGCCAGTTGCCCCTGGCCCTGGCCGCCAACCCGCTGTTGCGCGCGGCGCTGGATCGCAGCCTGTATCGCCTGCTGCTGCAACTGTCGCAAACGGCGGTGTGCACGCACTTTCATGAAATCGAACCGCGCCTGGCGCTGTGGCTGCTGATGATTCACGACCGCGCCCACGCCGACCACTTCCACCTGACCCATGAGTTCCTCGGCAATATGCTCGGTGTGCGGCGCAGCGGCGTGACCGTGGCCGCCGGGGTCTTGCAGCAGCGCAAGCTGATCCGCTACAGCCGTGGCGAGATCACCATCCTCGACCGCACGGGGCTGGAAGCGGCCGCCTGCGAGTGCTACGCCACGCTGAATCGACAAACGCCGTAGGCCCATTGCCCGATTCTGGACAAGGTCCAGGCAATCGCAGTGCCACTATGTGCGCTAACAGACAGACAAGACCCGGGCGCCCCTCCAGACTGTCGCGACAGGTATACGGCACAGGCCTTGATGCCTCGCCGGCACTGGTCGCGACACACCGCCTGGCCCCAACAATTTTAGTGAACCAAGCCCATGGAAAGCGAAGACAAGCGCCGGATCACGGAATCGCTGACCCGGCGTGCCGGGGAGAGTCCGAGTGCCCCGCAGGTCGCCGCCGCCACGGTGTCGACCCTGCAGGCTATGGACGCCGCCCTGACGCCTATCATCGGCCAGCGCGGAGTCGCCGCCCTCTACAGGCGCAGCCTGTTCCTCTGCACGCCCGGCTGCGACGGCCTGACGGCGGTGCTTGAAAACGTGCACAGCGTGATGGAGCTGGCGCCACTGGAGCAGTTTCTGGCCGGGCAACACAGCGCCGACACCTTCACCGCCAGCGTCACGCTCCTGACCACGTTCAACGAGTTGCTCGCCACCCTGGTCGGCCCCTCGCTCACCGAACGTCTGCTTCGTTCTGTGTGGGAACACTCTTTTAGCGGTACAGCCCCGCAGGACATTTCGCCATGAGCAGCAAAGTGACAATCAACCGCCTGGCTACCGGGGTTCCAGGCCTGGATGAAGTACTGGGCGGCGGGCTGCCGGAGTTCTCCTTCAACCTGATCGCCGGTCCCCCAGGCTGCGGCAAGACCACCCTGGCCCACCAGATGATGTTCGCCCTGGCCACGCCGGAACGCCCGGCGCTGTACTTCACCGTGCTCGGCGAGCCGCCGCTGAAGATGCTGCGCTACCAGCAGCAGTTCGACTTTTTCGACAGCGAGTCGGTCAACCATTCGGTGCGCTACATCAACCTGGCGGACGACACCTTGGCCGGCGACCTGGACGAAGTGCTGCGGCGCATCGTCGCCGAAGTCGAGGCCCATGGCCCGGCGCTGGTATTCGTCGACTCGTTCCGTTCGGTGGTGCTGGCCAGCCGCACCCAGGACAACCCCAACAACAACCTGCCGCAGTTCGTGCAACAGCTGGGCATGTTGATGACCACCTGGCAGGCCACCACCTTCCTGATTGGCGAGTACTTCACCGAGACCGACACCAACCCGATCTTCACCGTGGCCGACGGCCTGATCTGGCTGCGCCAGAGCGTCCAGCGCAACTCCATGGTGCGCAAGATGGAAATCATGAAAATGCGCGGCCAGCCGACCCTGCCCGGCCTGCACAGTTTTCGCATCAGCCAGGCCGGGGTGAAGATCTTCTCCCCGAGCGCCTGTCACAGCCCGGCACCCGGGGCACTGAGCCCGCAGCCGTTGAGCGAGCGCCTGCCGATGGGCGTGCCGGGCCTCGACGAGATGCTCGGCGGCGGCCTGCCCGGGGGGTACTCGCTGCTGGTGGCCGGCCCGTCCGGTTCGGGCAAGAGTATCCTGGCCGCGACCTTCCTCGCCGAAGGCGCACGCCGGGGCGAGACCGGGGTGATCGCAGTGTTCGAACAACACCCCAGCCGCTCCCATAACCCGGGCCTGATGCAGTTGATCGAGTCGGGCCAGGTTGGTCTGGTGGACAGCCGCGCGCCGGACCTGTCGATCGATGAGATCGTCCACCTGCTGCTGGACGAGATCCATCGGCTCAAGGCAACCCGGGTGGTGATCGATTCGCTGTCCGGGTTCGAGCTGGCCCTGGCGCCGACCTTCCGCGAGGACTTTCGCGAGTCGCTGTCGCGCCTGGTCAGCGCCATGGCCCAGGCCGGGGTCAGCGTGCTGATGACCTCGGAACTGGAAGACCGCTACACCGACCTGCGCTTCAGCCCCTATGGCACGGCCTTCATGACCGACGCCATCATCGTCCAGCGCTACATCGAGGTCGACAGCCGCCTGCTGCGGGTGATGGCAGTGGTCAAGGTGCGGGCCAGCACTCACTCCGACCAGTTGCGTCTGTATGACATCGATGACCGCGGGATCCGCATCGGCCAGATGCTGCCCGACCGTGAAGGGTTGCTGGGTGGCCGGCCATCGCGCAAATCGGCGGTGGACGTGCCCTTGCCCCTGCACAGCCTCCCTGAGCAGTGAGCGGCACTTATGAACGATGCCCGCAGCGATAACCCGCGCTCACTGACCGCCGCTCAGCAAGAGCTGGCGCAGTTGCGGGTGCAGACGCTGGAAGTGCGGGCGACCCTGGCACGCCTGCAGGATGAGGTGGTGCAGGCGCAGCGCGGCCCGGCGAATACGTTGCTGGAGGCCAACCAGGAACTGGTGATCCGCCTGCTGCGGGCTCAGGACGAGGCGCAGACGGCGGCCAAGGCGCTGCACGAGATCTCCCACTCGATCGGCATCGATGACCTGACCAACCTGCCCAACCGCCGGCAATTGCTCACCCGCATCGAACACGCCATCGCCAACGCGGTGCGCCTGGGCGATGGCTTTGCCCTGCTGTTTCTCGACCTCAACGACTTCAAGGTGATCAACGATCGCCTTGGCCATGGGGTAGGCGATGCGATGCTCAAGCAAGTCGCGCAGTGCCTCAAGGCCTTGGTTCGCGAGACCGACACCGTGAGCCGCTACGGCGGCGACGAGTTCCTGATCCTGCTCAATAACGTGTCGCGCAAGGCCGATGCGACCCGGGTCGTGGAAAAAATCATCAGTTCCCTGAGTACGCCGTACCACGTCGGCCAGCACGAGTTGAGCCTGAAGGTCAGCATCGGCATCTGCCTGTACCCCGATGACGCCGAGCACCCGCAGCAACTGATCGACCAGGCCGATGCCGCCATGTATCGGGCCAAGCGCCAGGGCAGCGGCGGTTTCGAGTTTCACGACCCACACCTGCTGCCGGGCATCGCCCTGCCAGCGCCTTTCGGTGACATCAGCCACGACCGGCGCGGGAATGAAGCGGAACACCTGCATATCGGGCAATTGCGCGAGGCCAACGAGCAGCTGGTGATGGCCGCCCTCAGCGCCCAGCAGCTGCAATCGGGGGCCGAGCAGGCGTTTCTGCAGCAGAAGGACCTGTTGGCCAAGGTCGCCCATGAACTGCGAACTCCCCTGACCCCGCTGAGCCTGACGGCCGGCATGCTGTTGCGCCTCAAGCATGAGGAGCTGCCGCGGATCCAGGCAATCATCGAGCGCCAGGTGCGGCATATGTCGCGGCTGGTGGAAGACCTGGTGGACGTGTCCCGGGTCAGTGCCGGCAAGTTGCGCCTGGACCGGCAGCCGATCGACCTCGGCGTGATCATCACCGAGGCCCTGGAAACCTGCCATGAGGCAATGGAACTGCGCCGGCAGCAGATCAGGGTGCAACTGCCGAAACAGGAAATCCCCGTCAACGGCGACTCGCTGCGCCTGGCGCAGATCTTCGGCAACCTGTTGGGCAATGCCTCCAAGTACACGCCGCTGGAAGGTGAGATCGCGCTTTCGGTGCATGTCGCCGAGGGGGCCGTGGAAGTCATCATCAGCGACACCGGGATCGGTATCTCGGCCGCCATGCTGCCTTTTATCTTCGAGCCCTATGTGCAGGATGTGCACGCCATGAAGTTCGATGGCGGTGGGCTCGGCATCGGCCTGACGGTGGTCCGCGAGCTGGTGCTGGCCCACGACGGCCACGTCTCGGCCCACAGTGCCGGGCCGGGCCTGGGCAGTCAGTTCGTGCTCAAGTTGCCACTGCTGGGGTGCACAGTCGAGGCCTGAAACCCCACAGTTACTGGGGTTACAGGGCCAGCGGCGGCGCTGCCCGCGCACCTGCGGCGCAATGTCGCATGGAACAGGCATGGGGCCAGCCTTGCGCAAACCGCATCTGCCCACCGCCGGTTTTTCCTTGGTCTGCGTGCAGCCCGCCCACAGCAGTGCCTGCGCGGTTTTTCAGGTGGTCGCGAGGGCTGCCGGCGCAGCGTTGATCCAGGGCCTGGCGTGGCGGTTCGGGGGCGGGCCGCGGTGACCTGTCGTCGTGCTCCGGCGCCCCAACGGCCCGGGGTTTGTTAATATCCGCGGCCTTGAAACAAACCCACCGCCTGGCCTTCTTCGACTGCCAGCCTTGGCAAAGGGCAGTAATGCATGAGTGTTTTAGTCACCCGCCGCAAAGTGATTGCCGGCATGGGCCTGCTGGGCCTGGGCCTGCTCGCCGGCTGCGACAGCAGCAGCAAACTCTCCTACAAGTACGGCAAGGACTTGAGCGACAAGATCCTCGGCCGGACCTTCAAGCTGCGCGACACCGACGGCAATCAGAAGCTGCTGTCGAGCTACCGGGGCCTGATGCCCATGGTCTTCTTCGGCTTCACCCAATGCCCGGCGGTCTGCCCCACGGCACTGGCGCGGGCGGTGCAGGCCAAGAAGTTGATGGGGCGCGACGGTGATCGCCTGCAGGTGATCTTCATCACCCTGGACCCGGAGCGCGATACGCCCGAGGTACTCAAGGCCTACGTCAAGGCCTTCGACCCCAGTTTCGAGGCGCTGTACGGCACCCTGGAAGAAACCGCGGAGACCGCCAAGGAGTTCGGCGTGTTCTATGAAAAGATCCCCAGCGGCTCGACCTACACCCTGTCCCACAGCGCCACCAGTTTTGTCTTCGACTCCCGCGGCGTACTGCGCCTGGGGCTGTCCCCTTCCCTGACCGCGCAGGAATGCGCGGAAGATCTGCTTACCGTGATGGAGGTCTGCTGATGCACCCCGCCCCTCGTAACCCTGCTTTTGCCCGCCGCGCCAAACAGGCCGTGGCCATTCTTTCGCTGCTGGGCCTGGCCTGGCACGCGTCGGCCCAGACCCGGGTCGACGACGCCTGGGTCCGCGCCACCGTACCCGGCCAGCAGGCCACCGGCGCGTTCATGACCCTGACCGCCGACAGCGACAGCAAACTGCTGAGCGTGCAATCGCCGGTGGCCAAGACCGTGCAGATCCACCAATCGAGCATGAACAACGACGTGATGCGCATGGAAGCCGTGCAAGCGGTGGACCTGCCGGCCGGCAAGGCGGTCAACTTCGACCCCCACGGCTATCACGTGATGCTGATCGACCTGGTGGCCCAGGTGAAGGAAGGCGACCAGGTGCCGCTGACCCTGACGGTGCAGAACGCCAAGGGCGAGCAGGAGTCGATCCAGCTCCAGGCGCCGGTGCGGGCGCTGAACATGCCTGAGCACCACATGCAGCACTGAGCCTTGATCGGGTAATGCCAGCGGCCTTGAATCCTCCCGGATCAAGGCCGTTTTGCTGTGTGCGGCCCGGTGCCCCGTCCCTCTGACAGCCCTGCTCCCGAGCCTCAAGTACAGCGCTGAACCCGACAAAACCTGTACTAAAGAACCATTGTCAGACAAAAACCTGTTTGCTATTCAGTGCGGCCTCTTTTTGAGCCCCACCCGCAGGCGTGTGTTGCCCCTGTAAGCGGTCTGGCCAATACCCGTTTCGAGACCCTGACGATGATAGAAAACTCCGATGTGATGTACCGCCTGCTGGTACAGAGCGTGATCGACTACGCCATTTATAGGCTGACCCCGGACGGCATCGTCTGTAACTGGAATGCCGGGGCCCAACGGGCCAAGGGCTACACCTCGGAAGAAATCGTCGGCGAGCATTTCTCGGTGTTTTACGACCCCGTGGAACAGGCTGCCCAGACCCCGCAACAGAACCTGGATACCGCCCGCGACACCGGGCGCTTCGAAGCCGAGGGCTGGCGCCTGCGCAAGGACGGCAGCTCGTTCTGGGCCCGCGTGGTGATCGATGCCATCCATGACGATGACGGGCAGTTGGTCGGCTTCGCCAAAATCACCCGCGACATCACCGAACGCCGCCAATATGAAATGGACCTGCTGCAGGCCAAGGAACTGGCGGAAAGCCAAAGCGAGAAAATGGCCTCGCTGTCGATGTTCCTCGATTCGGTGATCTCCAATATCCCGTCCAGCGTCATGGTGCAGGACGTCGCCACGCGGCAGATCCTGCTGGCCAATCCCCAGGCCGAACGCCTGTTCGGCAACGAGCGCCGGCACATGATCGGGCGCACCGCCAGCGACTGCATGGCGCCGGCCATCGCCGGCTATATCGAACACCTCACCGAGCATTGCCTGCACCACGACGGCCTGCACCTGACCGAAGATCGCCTGGACACCCAGTCGGGCACGCGCACCCTGCGCACCCGCACCCTGCTCAGCAAAAGCACCGAGGCCCGTGGCAACTATGTGTTGCAGATCGCCGATGACGTCACCGATGAAATCGCCGCCCATGCCCAGATCCATCACATGGCCCACCACGACGAACTTACCGGCCTGCCCAACCGCACCCTGTTCCATGCCTGCCTCGACGAAGCCCTCAAGGAAGGCAGCCGGCGGCAGAACCTGACGGCGGCGCTGTGCCTGGACCTGGACAACTTCAAGAACATCAACGACGCCCTGGGCCATGCCTTCGGCGATCGCCTGCTGCGGGCCCTGGGCCAGCGCCTGCGCGGCGTGCTGCGCGACCAGGACACCCTGGCGCGGCTGGGGGGCGATGAGTTCGCCATTGTCCTGCCCCACCTCGCCAGTGCCGAAGACGCCCAGAGCACCGCGCGCCGCTTGATCGAGGCAGTCGCCCCGCCCTTCCTGATCGATGGCCACAGCTTTGCCGTGGGCCTGAGCCTGGGCATCGCCATCGCCCCCGACGACCACAACACCCCGGAGCAACTGCTGCGCTACGCCGACATGGCGCTGTATGAAGCCAAGCGCAACGGCCGCAACCGCTATGAACTGTTCCGCGCCGAGCTGGATGAAGCGGCACGCCGGCGCCGCGTGATGGAGACCGACCTGCGCACCGCCCTGCACCTGGGGCAGTTGCAGCTGTATTACCAGCCGATCATCGGCCAGCACGACCAGCAGATTTCCGGCTACGAGGCCCTGATGCGCTGGCAGCACCCGAGCAAGGGGCTGATCATGCCGATGGACTTTATCCCCATCGCCGAAGAAACCGGGCTGATCCACGAGATCGGCGCCCGCGCCCTGAACCTGGCCTGCCAGGAAGCCGCGAGCTGGGCCACCGAGCAATCGGTGGCGGTCAACCTGTCGCCGATCCAATTCAAGAACAACGATCTGCTGGGCATCGTGCAACTGGCCCTGGCCGACTCGGGGCTGGCACCGTCGCGCCTGGAACTGGAGATCACCGAGTCGGTGCTGCTGGACAACAGCGAAGGCAACCTGCGGACCTTGCAGGCCCTCAAGGAATTGGGGGTGTGCATCGCCCTCGATGACTTCGGCACCGGCTATTCGTCACTGGGCGACCTGCGCTCGTTCCCCTTCGACCGGATCAAGATCGACAAATCCTTTGTCAAGGACATGGGCCAGAGCCGCGAGGCGCTGTCGATCATCCGCGCCATCACCGGGATGAGCAGCAGCCTGCTGATCAAGACCACCGCCGAAGGTGTGGAGACCCACGAACAGTTCAACCAGTTGCAGGCCGAAGGCTGTTCGCACTTCCAGGGCTACCTGTTCGGCCACCCGCGCCCGGCGGCGGAGCGCTGCAAGAAACTGCCGTGACCCGGCGCCGGGCCGGGCCTACCCCTGGCCCAGGGGCTTGACCGCCAGCACGCTGCCGGGCATCGAGTACAACGCGCGCTCGGTGGTGCTGCCGATCAGCCGGCCAAAGCCGCTACGGTGCACGGTGCCCATGACCACCACGTCCACCAGAAACTCGTCGACGAACTCGGCGATGGTCGGCACCGGCGGGCCCATGACGAAATGCCGCTGTTCGGGCGGCACCCCGTATTGCTCGGCCAGGGCGATAAAGGCGCGGTGCAGGGATTCGCGCAACTCTTCCATGATGTTGCTGGCCCAGGCGGACGCCGTCATCGGCACCTCGGGGTTGAAGGCCGGAGTCAGGTCGTAGGCGTACAGCAGATGCAACTGCGCGTCGCATTGCAGGGCCAGGGCATTGGCGGTCTGGATAATCTGGCCGTTGTGGCCGCTGATCAGGGTGTCGGGATCGGCCGGGTCGACGGCGGCAACGATGCGCCGTGGCAGCGCATGGGCCACCTGATTGACCAGGTACACCGGCACCGGGCATTCGCGCAGCAGGTGGCAATCGATGGGGGTCACGAACGCGCGCTTCAGTGCCGATTCCAGCACCACGTCCTTGATCAGCAGGTCCGGCTGAAACTCCGCGACATACTGCAACATGTCCTTGAGCGGCTCGGCGGTCCAGACCACCTGGGTGGTGACCTTGACCCCCTGCTCGCGCATCCACTGCGCCTCCACCTGCAACCAGTGTTCGGCCCGTTGCAGATAACGCTCGCGCGCCGCGTCACTCATGCGCTCCTCCCACAAGTGGATGCGCGGCGGCGGCTCGACAAATATCAGCGCATGCAGGCTCGCCTCACTGGCCAGGGCCAGGGCGGCGGCACGCCGCGCGGCGGGTGAGCGGTGCTGCTCGGGGTCGACGATCAACAACAGGCGCTGATACTGGCTCATTTTTTCTCTCCATGACCTTGAGTGTCGGGTATGGAGCCCATGGTGAGCGCTCTGCCGGCGCGGCACTTGATCTCCATCAAGCCAGTGCCGCGCCGAGCGTCATCCGCCACTCAGGGGGTAATGGCAATCTTCATGACGCCATCGCGCTGATGGGCGAAGAGTTCATACGCGGCCTCGATGTCATCCAGCTTGAAGCGGTGGGTGACCAGCGGCGAGAGGTCGACGCAGCCGCTGGCGACCACTTCCATCAAGCGCCGCATGCGCTCCTTGCCGCCCGGGCACAGGGTGCTGACGATGCTCAGGTCACCGAGGCCGGCGGCAAAGGCATCGAGAGGGATATGCAGGTCGCTGGAATACACCCCCAGGCTCGACAGCGTGCCGCCCGGGCGCAGCACCCGCAGCGCCGACTCGAAGGTGCCCTGGGTGCCGAGCGCCTCGATGGCCACGTCCACCCCACGGCCCTGGGTCAGGGCCATGATCTGCTGCACCACGTCGCCATTCTTGAAATCCACCACATGGGTCGCGCCCAGGCCACGGGCGACCTGCATGCGCTCGGCCACGGTGTCGATGCCGATGATGGTGGTCGCGCCCTTGAGCCGCGCCCCGGCCACCGCACACAGGCCGATCGGCCCTAGGGCGAACACCGCCACCGTGTCGCCGATATCCACCGCGCCGCGCTCGGCCCCGGAGAACCCGGTGGACATGATGTCCGGGCACATCAGCACCTGTTCGTCGCTGAGGCCATCGGGGATCGGGCACAGGTTGGCCAGGGCATCCGGCACCAGCACGTATTCGGCCTGGCAGCCGTCGATGGTGTTGCCGAACTTCCAGCCGCCGGCGGCACGGAAACCGTGGCGGGTGTCGGGTCCATCCTGGGCGCCGCAGCCGCAGAGGCAGGCGAAACTCTGGCCGCTGGGAGTGATGGCGCCGGCAATCACCCGCTGACCCTCGCTGAACCCGCGCACCTGGGAACCCAGGCGTTCAATGATGCCCACCGGTTCGTGGCCGATGGTCAGGCCCTTGGCCACCGGGTACTCGCCGCGCAGGATGTGCACGTCGGTGCCGCAGATGGTGGTGGTGGTAATGCGCACCAGCGCATCCAGCGGGCCGACCTCAGGGATGGTCTTGTCTTCGAGCACGATCCGGTTTTTCTCGACGAATACCGCCGCCTTCATCTTGGCCATGAGCATGATCTCCTGTTGGATTGAGCGATCACTACAGGCTGCGCCCCAGGCGCCACCCAGGGGTTGATCATGGTCAACAAAGCGCGGATTGACAGCCGCGGATGCTCCCTGAAGCCTGCCCAGCGCTCTATTGCGGGGCTTACGCGTGGATCGGAGCGCTGCTATTGCGACGAACGGCGAGTTGCATAAAGGCCGCCGAGGCTAAAGCGCACAACGCGCCCAGGGCGATGGTTGCACTGTAGCTCTGGTACAGATCGAACAGCAGCCCGCCCAGACTGCCTCCGGCCAACGCCGCAACGCCCACCGAGACATACAGCGCACCGAGGATGGCCCCCAGGTTTGCGGTGCCGAACCAGCCAGCCGCCACAGACGGATAGAGGGCGATGCAACCGCCATTGGCCAGGCCGAACAACAGCGCGAACAGGCCGAGGGTCACTGGGGTCTGGGCGCCCAGCCACAGCCCATTGAGCCCGCCCAGGATCAGGGTCAGTACCAGCAGCAGGCGGTGGGCGCCGATGCGGTCACCCAGGCGCCCTAAAAACAGGCGCCCGGCAATATTGCCGACGCCGATCAGGCCAATGAACAGGTTGGCCTGCGCGCTCGATACGCCCAGCGCCCGTGCATAAGGGTTGATATGCACCAGGGCGCTGAACAGCCCCACGGAACCCAGGAAAATCGCCACGAAGTAACACCAGAAACGCGCTGTGCCGAGGGCTTCCCCCAGGCGCATGCCCTGAGACGCGCCAACACCCGGGCCCGGCGCGCCGACGCCGGGCCTGGCGCCATCCGGCAACAGGCCCAGGGCCTGGGGCGAGCGCCGGACCAGCAGCGCCATGGGCAAGCCAACCAGGGCTATCACCAGGGCAAAGATGCGCAGGGTCAACTCCCACGACAGGTGCTGCATCAGCAAACCGGCCGCCACCGGCCCGATAAACGTACCGACCCCGGTGCCCGCCAGCGCGATGCCCGACGCTTGGTTGCGCTGGATGACAAACCAGCGCTGCACGGTCGCAACCAGGGGCACATACACCAGGCCGACACCCAGCCCGACCAGCGAGCAGAACAGGGCAATAAACAGCGACAACGAGCCGGACGCATAGCTGCTGAAGAAAAAACCCAGGGCCAGCAACACCACCCCGGCTCCCACCACGGCCCGGGGCGAGGTGCGATCGGCCAGGGCCCCGGAAAAAACCCCGGCGCCGTAATAGATAAACGCCGTCAGTGAAAACACCGAGGCCACGGAAAAGCGCCCGACGGCAAAGCTGTCCTGAATGGGCACGAAGAACGCGCCAAAGGAGTACGCCGCGCCAAAAATCAGGGTCAGCAGCACATGCGCCGCACCCACCACATACCACCCTGGAAATACTCTGGATTTCATCCTGTCGATCCTGCGTCTGCCTGAGACCCTTGGAGGTAGCGCCCGCGCCCCAACATGTACATACAACCATATGCAAGTTTTCGACCAAGCAAATCCAGTGCCCTGCGCTCACCGTCGACAGGCTAAAAAATCATTGGTTAACAGTGGGTTGAGCGCCTGAAGCGGTGTTCGGGGTCGGGGGTTTGTCACTGCCGCATCGGGCCGGCATGCGGTGTTTGGTAACGGCCATGACTTGTAATGAACCTGTGCTGCGGCACACCGCCGAGCCTGCCCCAGCACGCTTGCCTGGCAATAGGTGGGTCCCACAACCGGATGATCGGCAGCAATCCGTACTTGTTAGAAAATATTACATGAATCATATTACGCACATAATATTTCAGCCTCGGATGCCCTCCCATGACCAGCCTGTCCGCCGCCACCGAAACCGCCATCACCCCGCCACCGGCCCCATCGCGCCGACGCAAACCCCTGCTGTTCGGCGCCCTGGGCCTGGCTGCCCTGGTGGCGCTGGGGGTGTACGCCGAGCACTGGTGGAGCGCCGGGCGTTTTATCGAAACCACCGACGACGCCTACATCGGCGGCGATGTGACGGTGATCGGGCCCAAGGTCGCCGGGTATATCGAGCAGGTGCTGGTCAGCGATAACCAGCGGGGTACAGGCCGGTGATCTGCTGATTCGTCTGGATTCGCGGGACTACCGCGCCAACCTGGACAAGGCCGAAGGCGCGGTGGCCGGCGAAGAAGCGTTGCTGGCCAACCTCGACGCCACCGAGCAATTGCAGCACGCGGTGATTGGCCAGGCCCGGGCCGGGATCGACGCCACGGGGGCGGAGATGAGCCGCTCGCGGGAAGACAATGCGCGCTACAAACGCCTGGTGGGCAGCTCGGCGGTGTCGGTGGAAAGCGCCCAGCGCGCCGATGCCACGTTCAAGACCGCCCAGGCCCTGAACGCCCGGGCCGAGGCTGAGTTGCTGGCCAGCCAGCGGCAGTTACAGGTGATTGCCACGCAAAAACTCCAGGCACGCGCCGCGTTGATGCAGGCCCGGGCCGAGCGCGACCTGGCGCGCCTGAACCTGGCCTACACCGAGCTGCGGGCGCCCGTGGACGGGATGATCGGCAACCGCCGCGCGCGTCCCGGCGCCTATGCCCAGGCCGGCTCGCAACTGCTGTCGCTGGTGCCGGCCAGCGGCCTGTGGGTAGACGCCAATTTCAAGGAAGACCAGCTCGAACACATGCTCCCCGGCCAACGGGTGGTGATTCGTGCCGACGTGCTACCCGGGCGTGAATTCCACGGTCACCTCGACAGCCTGGCACCGGCCACCGGCGCGCAGTTCAGCGTGCTGCCACCGGAAAACGCCACCGGCAACTTCACCAAGATCGTGCAACGGGTGCCGGTGCGGGTGATCCTCGACCCGGCGGACGGCGTGCTTGGCCAACTGCGCCCGGGGCTGTCGGTGAACGCGGCAGTCAACACCCTGCATGAAGACCCCGCGCCGGCCTCGGCCGTGGCCCAGGCCAGCGCGCCATGAGTCGCGCCCTCGCCGCTCCGGCGTTGCCCTTCGATGCCGCGAGCATGGCCACCGCGACCAAGGTCTTCGCCTTTGCCAGCATGTGCATCGGCATGTTTATCGCCCTGCTGGATATCCAGATCGTCTCGGCGTCGCTGCGGGATATCGGCGGCGGCCTGTCGGCCGGCACCGATGAAACCGCCTGGGTCCAGACCAGCTACCTGATTGCCGAGATCATCGTGATCCCGCTGTCCGGCTGGCTGTCGCGGGTGTTCTCCACACGCTGGCTGTTCTGCGCCTCGGCCGTGGGCTTCACCCTGGCCAGCCTGCTCTGCGGCGCGGCCTGGAACATCCAGAGCATGATCGCCTTTCGCGCCCTGCAAGGCTTTCTCGGCGGCTCGATGATCCCCCTGGTGTTCACCACCGCGTTCTTTTTCTTCACTGGCAAGCAGCGGGTGATTGCCGCCGCCACCATCGGCGCAGTGGCGTCTCTGGCGCCGACCCTGGGCCCGGTGATCGGTGGCTGGATCACCGATGTTTCATCCTGGCACTGGCTGTTCTACATCAACCTGGTGCCGGGGATTTTCGTCGCCGTGGCGGTGCCGATGCTGGTCAAGATCGACCAGCCGGAGCTGTCGCTGCTCAAGGGCGCCGACTACCTGAGCATGGTCTTTCTCGCGCTGTTTCTCGGCTGCCTGGAATACACCCTGGAGGAAGGCCCGCGCTGGAACTGGTTCAGCGACAGCACCATCCTCTGCACGGCGTGGATCTCCGGGCTGGCCGGGCTGGCGTTTATCGGCCGGACCCTGCACGTGGCCAACCCGATTGTCGACCTGCGGGCGCTCAAGGACCGCAACTTCGCCCTCGGCTGTTTCTTTTCGTTCGTCACCGGCATCGGCCTGTTCGCGACCATTTACCTGACCCCGCTGTTCCTCGGCCGGGTCCGTGGCTACAGCGCCCTGGACATCGGCATGGCGGTGTTTTCCACGGGGGTGTTTCAGATCCTGGCGATCCCGCTCTACGCCTTCCTCGCCAACCGTCTCGACCTGCGCTGGATCATGATGACCGGGCTGGGGTTGTTTGCCCTGTCGATGTGGGACTTCAGCCCGATCACCCACGACTGGGGCGCCCGCGAACTGCTGCTGCCCCAGGCCCTGCGCGGCATTGCCCAGCAACTGGCGGTGCCGCCGGCGGTGACCCTGACCCTCGGCGGCCTGTCCCAGGCCCGGCTGAAACATGCCTCGGGGCTGTTCAACCTGATGCGCAACCTGGGCGGGGCGATCGGCATCGCAGCCTGCGCCACCGTCCTCAATGACCGCACCAACCTGCACTTCACCCGTCTCGCCGAGCACCTGAACAGCAGCAACGAGGCGCTCAACCAGTGGCTGGCCACGGTCGGCGGCAACTTCGCCAGCCAAAGCCTGGGCGGCGACGCCGGGCTTAATGCCAGCCTGCATCAACTGTGGCTGCTGACCTACCGCGAGGCGCAGACGCAAACCTATGGCGATGCGTTTTTGATGATCATGCTGTGCTTTATCGTCGCCACTGCCATGGTGCCGCTGATGCGCAAGGTGGCACCGCCCACGGCCCCGGTGGCCGATCACTGAGGCCCTTCAGCGGGCGGGAATTTCGCCACCGGCGGCCTGCAAGTGCTGGTATTGCAGGCACAGGTAGTGGGCAATGATCAGCCGCGCCGGCACCCCGGCCTCCGGCGCCATGCGCTCAAAGGCGCTGTAGCCCGCCGCGCGCAGGGCCAGGCCGCGCTGCTGCAAGGCCTGGTCGACACCCGACGCCACGTGCGGGTCCACCCCACGCTCGGCCTGCTGGCACAACCAGCCGGCGAACTCCGGTAGCAGGTGGCCGCTGGGCAGCAGCACCTCCTGCTCTGGCGCGTCCAGCGTCTCATCCACAACCGCCAGCGGCGTTGCGGTGGCCGGTGCCTGATCGAAATGCAGCGCATCGAGCAACGGCTGGCCGGGAGCGGCATCGGCGCGAATCAGGCTCAAGGGCTCGGCAATCAGCCGGCCCGCCTGCTCATAGACCCGCGCCACCAGCCGCGCCCCCTCGACCCAGGGTTCGCCAGCCACTTTCTCGATCCGGCCGATGGCGTGCCGGGTGTAGGCCGAATAGCGCAACTCGACCCACAGGGTCGCGCCCTGATGGTCGTGCAGCGGCCAGACCAGGGTCTGGCGTGTGCTGTCGAACTGCACCGTGCCCACGGCAGCCGGCTGTAACAGCGTCCAGTCGTTCATCGGCCGCGCCGGGGTCAGCAGGCTGCGGCGCTGGGCCGAACGGGCCTGAAGCAAAGCGCTCCAATCCGCTGCCGCCGGCAGTTGCTGCCACTGCGCCGTGGTCAATGGTTCAAGCACGGTGGCCTGTACCGACTCGGCCACCGACAGGCGCCCGTCGCCATTGACCTGGGCGCCCATCAACGACAACCGCCGGCCGCTGGCATGGGCCGGCGACAGCAGACCGCTCCAGGGGCCCGGATGGCGGTAGCGCAGCAACGGGTTGAAGCCGCGTTGCAGCTCGGGCCGGGCCTCGGTGCAGGACAAAAAACCCTGTTGCGCCGGGCTCCAGAACACCAGGCTCAAGCCCTGGTAACCGGATGCCGTGCGCCAGGCATTGGCGCCCAGCCCCCACAGTTCCAGGGCCGTCGATGGCGTGTACTGGCTGCGCGCCTGGCCCAGCAGGCGCACCGGTTCTTCGCCACGTTGCGCGGCGCTGGCCAAGGCCTGGAGCAAGGCATAACAGCGGCTCAGTTCATCGAACAGGCGCTGGCCATCGGCCCCGGCCGCCCGCTCCAGCAGCAGTTGCACCTGATCCGCCAGGCGCCGCAGCGACAGGGCCAGGCGCGGGTAATCGGCGCCCTGGGCCCACACCGCCAGGGTCACGTAACGCTGCTGCATGGCCTGGGACAAATGGGCCAGGCCCACCGCCACCGACTCCTCCAGCAACTGCCGCGCGCCCTGGCGCAATCGGCTGCGCGCGGCCTCCCGCAGGGCCGGGCTCGACTCGGCATTGGCGCCGCCCAGCGGCTCGGGCGCGATCAGTTCCAGCCCTTGCCGACGGCGCAGCGCCAGCACCGCCGCCACCTGGTGCTTCTCCAGGGCGCCGCTGCGCTGGTCGACGAGCATGCCACCCAGGGGGCCGCCCATATAGCGCAGGGTCAGGGGTGGCGTGCCCAGGGTCAGGGTCAGGTTGTGCTCGCCGCCCAGGTGCAGCTCCTGTTCCATGTCCAGGTCCATGACGAACTGCCAGGCCCAGCGATAACCCGGCTTGCCCCCATGCTTGAGCAACTCGGCATGGGGCAGCGCGAGCAAGCTGTCGAGCAGCACCTGGCGCTGATCCGGCGCCGGTTCGGGCTCGGCGCCAGGCGCCAGCGGCGGGCCCTGCTCGGCCAAAATCTCACGCAAACCCAGGGCGCCGGCCAGGATGTGCTGGCACACGCCGCTGGCCGGGCAGCTGCACTGGGCAAAGGCCGGCCCGCGCTGATCAAAGCGCAGTTGATAAGGGCCGCACTCCAGCAGCAGGTGCTCCGCGCCCTCCTCCAGCAGCCGTGGCGGGCTGCTTTCCAGGTCTTTATAGGCGCGGCGCAACAGGCCGCGATTGGCCAGGGCGACAAAGGCTTCGTCGTCAAAACTCAGCAGTTGCGCCAGCAGCGCCGGGCGCAGGCTCATGAGATCACCTTGAGCAGCCAGTGGGCCAGGCGCTGCGGGCTCAGGGCGGCGATCTGCATGCCGCAGGCGGCAAGGCTGGTGGCCATCTGCCGGTCGTAATCGGGGTTGGCCTGGTCGTCGAGAGCGGCCAGCCCGAGCAGGGTCACCCGAGCCTCGGCCAGTTGCTTGACGGTGCGCAGCAGCTCATTGGGCGATGCCCCTTCGTAGAAGTCACTGACCAGCACCAGCACCGTGCGCTGGGGGTTTTCCAGCAACTGGCTGCAGTAGCGCAGGGCCTTGCCGATATCGGTGCCGCCCCCCAGTTGCACGCGCATCAGGGTTTCCACCGGATCGCCCGCATGCTCGCTGAGGTCGACCACGTCGGTGTCGAACACCACCACCTTGACCCGCAGCGCCGGCAGCCCGGCGAGAATCCCGGCCATTACCGCGCTGTGAATCACCGAGTCAGCCATGCTCCCGCTCTGGTCCACGCAGAGGATGATGTCCCACGGCAGGCGCCGGCTATTGCGCTGGAAGAAGTACAGTTTTTCCACCACCAGCCGCTGGCGCTCGACGTCGTAGTGCTTGAGGTTGCGCCGCAGGGTGCCCAGGGCATCGAAATTGCGGGCCACGGCCATGGGCGAATGGCGCTGGCGATTGAGGCGCCCAGACAGCACCTGGCGCACCTGCGGCTCCAGCCGCTGGCGAATCTCTTCCACCACCTGGCGAATGATGCGCCGCACCATCACCAGCACATCGCCCTGCAAGTGCCCGCGCAGGGCAAGCAAGGTGCGCAACAGCTGTTGGTTGGGTTCCAGGCGCTCCAGGGCCTGGGGGTCGGTGACCAGCTCGGTCAGGCCGTAGCGGTCCAGGGCGTGCTGCTCGATCACCTCCACCGTGTCCACCGGGAACAGCTCGCGCACCTCGCCCAGCCAGGTCACCAGGGTCAGTTGGCTCGGGTCGAGGGAGCCGGCGCGAGCGTCTTCACGCAGGCCCCGGCCCTGGTATTCACGGCCGTAGAGGTATTCCAGGGCCACGTCCATGCGCGCCGCCCGGCCTTCCAGCCCGGCGCCGCCGGCGGCGTCACACAGGGGTTTATCGGCGTATTTGCCCAGCACCAGGCGCCAGCGTTCGAGGGGGGTCATGGCGTCATCCAGGGGTCGAGGCCGTCGCCCTGCAACACCAGGGCCAGGCTTTGCGACAGGCGCAGGTTGGCCTGGACCTGATCGGCCTGCAGCGAGGCATGGCGCAACCGGCCCAAGTCATCGGCGCCGTGCAATTGGGCGACCCGGGTTGCGATGCGGTCGGTTTCACGCGGGGTCATTTCGGCAAAGGCCAGGCGCAGCTCCGGCAGGCAGGCGACAAACTGCGCCTCGCCCCACTGATTGAGCAATGGGTCCAGCACCTCGAGCAGGCTGGGGACCTGCCATGCGCTCTCGCGAGCGGTGGACAGCAAGCCGCGCAGGTAGGCCACGGCTTCCTGGGGTTGACGCAGGCCGTGCAGGTGCCCGGCCAGTTCCGTGGCCAGTTGTGCTTCGGACAAGCGCCCGGCCAGGTACAGCAAGCCGGCACAGGCACCGCGCAGCAGCAGGTTGGGCTGCTGGTGCAACTGGCTGACCAGGGCCCAGTACAACGCCTGATCCAGCTCCGCACCCGCGGCCCCGGCCAGCAATTCGCGCAACTGCACCAGGCAGGCCACATGCCCCAAGGCCTCGGCTTCGCTCACGCCCTGGGCGCCGAGGTAGGTGGCACGCTGATAGGCACTGCGCAGCAACCCCGGCAAGCCCGGCAGATGCGCGGCCTGCAACGGCTCGCGGGACTCCAGCAGCAGCGACAGGCTGGCCGTGGCCGCCACCAGCGAGGCAAATACCGGGTCGGCGCCTATGGCGTCCGCCAGATGCTGCAAGGGCGTGGCCAACTGCTCATGCAGCCCCAGCACACAGGCCTGCACCAACAGCGCCGCCGCACCCCGGGCATCGGCCACGCCGTCGCCGGCCTGTTGCTCCAGGCGCTGGGCGAAGCGACTGGCCACCGCCTGGGGCAGGGTCGCGCCATACACCGACGCCTCCACCAGCGCTCCTTCGGTGCTGGCCGTCCAGGCGTACTCCCAGTGTTCCTGGAGCAGATGCAAACCGTGGCCGCCGACAAAATCCGGGCCGCCGGTGCGCCAGGCGAAGGGGATGCCCAACAGCAGCAGGCCATGCAGCAACTGGCTGCTGCGCCGGTGTTCGGCGCGCCGGTACAGGTCCAGCACCACACGGCGCGGCTGCGAGTCGTGGAGCTTCAGGCGCTGGCGCCGGGCACGGTATTCCACGTCCTTGACCAACGGCGGCGTGCCAGCCCCGGGCGGCACCCGGCCCAGGGCCTGGCCGGTGAAACAGGCGCGGGCCACTTGCCGCACCCGGACGCCGTCGGCGTCGGCATCGCCCTGGATAAAACAACTGAGGATGGCGTCGTCGACATCCACCCGGATCGGCGCATCACGCCCGCGCAGGGTGGCCAGGCGCAGCATCTGTTCGTAGGCGGCGGTGAGGGTCGGCAACGGCAGCGCCACGGCCTGCTCGCGGAGCTTTTCCGCGACCTCGAACAACAGCTCCAGGGCCGCCGCCTGCCGTGGCCGGGCCGGAGCCTGCGCGCTGCGCTGCGAGTGCTTGAGCTGGGCGTGCCACAGCCGCTGGTGCCAGGCCGGCGCGGTCATGCCGGCGGCGTAGCCATTGAGGCGTTCCAGGCGGTCGAAGCTGTAGCGGATCAGCGCGCTGGCTTCATCGGTCAGCCCGGCGCGGCTGATGGCCGGCCGCTCGACCCCGGTCGCCAGCAAGCCCGGCAACGCGACCGCGTGCAGGCCGCCGACCACCACCAGCACCGGCCCCTCCCCCGGACGCCGGGCGGCCAGGGCCTGCTGGATATGCCAGGCCATTTCCGCCTCACGGGCCAGGGTGCCGTCGGCCTGCAGCTCGTCGTGGCTGCAATCCAGGCGCGCCAGTTGGCAATAGGCCGCGACCCGGGTCAGGTGCTCGGACCAATCGCCGCGGGTCGCCGGCACCTCGAACAGGTGCTCCCAGAGTTCTTCGTGGTCGCGGCAGCCCAACTGGCTGGCCAGGCGTTGCAGGTGTTCGCTGCGCCGGTAATGACCTTCGTCGAGCAGCGAGTCCTGGCCGAGCTCCACTTCGGGCGGCGACGCCTCCAGGGCGCATTGCTCGGCAAAGTCGAGGTCGATAAAGCGTGCGGGAATGCCCTGGGCCGCTGCGGCGCGCAGGGCCACCAGCTCCGGCGAATAGTCACAGAACGGGTAATAGGCCGCGCGCCGCGAATCCGCCGCTGCGCCGCCCACGGCGTAGGTGTAGATCGCCAGGGGCATCTGCGCTTGGGGGTGCACCAGCAGCGGCAGCAACGGGTCGAAGGACCGTGGCCCTTCCACCAGCACCACGCTCGGCGGATGGCTGGCGAACAGTTGCTGCAATTGCCAGGCGCAACCTGGGCTGTGGTGGCGCACGGCAAACACAATCAACTCATCGCTGGCCAGGCTCTGACCCAGGGCGCGCAGGCTGGCGCTGTCTAGCCCGGTGCCAGCCAGGGACGCCTCAGCGATCAAGCTCACGCCGCGCCTCGAGCACCCGCTGCCATTGCGGTTGGCGCTGGGCCCGCTGGCGCACCACCACGTCGAAATAGTGGCGCAGCTTGCCGCCGTCCTCGGGGTTGTCCTTGAGCACGGTGCCGATCAGTTGCCGGGCAATATGCTCGCCGCCGACCACGCCGTTGCCGAAGTAGTGGGCATCCAGGCTGGCGGCGTACCCCACCGCCACCGCTTCGGCGGCCGACATCACCGCGCTGGGTTTCTCCAGCACCGTGCCTTCGGCGGTGGCGCCGTGGCGCAGGTCGTTGAACGCAGTCACCAGCAGTTCGAGCACGTCGGGGCTGAAGTCGACCTTGACCTGGGCCTGTTGCAACAGGGCTTCGGTCTGTTCGCGCACCAGCTGGGTTTCCAGGCGCCGGTCGCTGATGGGGCGCACGGTTTCGAAGTTGAAGCGGCGCTTGAGGGCGCTGGACATCTCATGCACGCCCCGGTCACGCAAGTTGGCGGTGGCCAGGATATTGAACCCCGGCGCGGCAAATACCGTGGCCTCTTCGCCCTTGAGTTCGGGTACGTGCAGCACTTTGTCCGAGAGCAGGCTGATCAGGCTGTCCTGGATCTCGGGCTGCATGCGGGTGATTTCTTCGATCCGGCACAGGCTGCCGCTGCGCATCGCCTCATACATCGGGCCGCGCACCAGGGCGCGCTGGGTCGGGCCTTCGGCCAGCAGCAAGGCGTAGTTCCACGAATAGCGGATCTGCTCCTCGGTGGTCCCGGCCGTGCCCTGTACCGTGCACAACGACTGGCCGCAGATCGCCGCCGCCAGCAGCTCGGAGAGCATCGACTTGGCGGTCCCCGGCTCGCCCACCAGCATCAACCCACGGTTGCTCATCAGGGTCACGATGCAGCGGTCGATCAGGGCATCGTCGCCATAGAACTTGCGCCGCACCTGCAACGCCCCGTCGCCGAGGATAAACCCGCGCACCGCACGCGGTGACAGGCGCCAGCCGCTGGGGCGCGGGCCGCTGTCGTGCTGTTGCAGGCGCGCCAGTTCTGCGGCGTGGGCCTGTTCGGCCGGGGCCTTGAGCATTGCGCCAGGCGCAGGGGTCATGGGCGTGGTCCTTTAAGGTGGCGTGCCAGACGTTCAGTATTCACTTTTCTTTTCCCAATCCGGGTCGAACCCTGTGCCCTGGGCGGCGATCGAGCGCAGGTCGTGGTAGCACTCCGAGAGCAGAATCGTCGGCACCTCGGCCAGGGGCATGCTGTAGCCGCCGCGGTAGAACGTCAGGTCGACCAGGGCCACGGTGCGGTTGCTCTCCGGCAGCGGGTTGCCGGTAAAGCGGATATCGGCCGACAGCCCGAGGCTGACAAAGGACTTTTCATAGGTGTAGAACCAGCCGGCATCCTCGGTCGCGCCCCGGGTATAACCCAGCTTCAGCGCGCGGCCGCGCAGGGCGAAGGCTTCCAGCAGGTGGCCCTTGAAGTCCTCGATGGCATGGGCATCGCCCTGCCCTTCGGGCAACTGATAGACGCCCTTGCCCAACTGTTGGAACAGCGGCGTCACTTCGTAGTCCACCAGGTGCTGCTGCCACTGGGCCAGTTCCTCGGCGCCCAGCAGCGAGTCGTGGGCCAGGCGCACCTGGGCGTCGTCGGCCAGGGTCAGCGGGTTGTCCTCGCAATCGGTCAGGCTGCCATCGTCCAGCGGGCGGAAGCTGGCCACTGCCCGATCCCCCTCGACCTGCACCCAGACCAGGCGCTGCAACAGCCGGCGCATGATCGGGTGCTGGTTGAGGTAACGCTGCCAGTCCGCGTACGGCCACTCACGGCCCGTGCACAGAGCTTCGTAGAGGCGCTCGGTCTGCTGTTTGACGATGCTGGCCAGGGATTTCTTGGCGCTGGCGAACTGCTTCTTCGCCTCTTTGGCTTCGTCGGCGTCGTCGTCCTGGCGCGGGTCGGGCAAGGCGGCGATTTTCTTGCCGTCGGGGTTGTACAGCTCGATCTTGAAGTCGGCCAGCAAACGCGCGCTGAACAGCCGCTCGCCGTAACTCAGCTCCAGCAGGCCGTGCTCGTCGAAGCCGGCCGACGGCAAGGTGCGGTCCGCCAGCTCGGCCAGGGTCCAGTGGTTGCGTTCGGCCAGGGCCTGGGCTTGCAGGATGGCTTCTTCCTGAAAGCCTGCGGTGCGAAAGCGACTGGCAATGGACAGCAACAGCTGGGTCGCGGACGGGTGCTCGACCCAGGCCAGCATGGCGATCAGCGCCTTGCCCTGGGACGCGCGGGTGCCATAGAACTCCTTGAGGTAACGCCCGGCCGGGGCCGCAGCATCAGCCCCGGCACAGGCCGCCACCACCGCCAGCAAGCCTTTGCTGGCGGCCGCCGAGCCTTGGGGCTGGCGCATGAAACGCGGCAGAAAGCTGGCGCTCAGCTCGTCCAGGCTCTTGCCCAGGTGCGGGCTGTCCTTGTAGTCGTCCGGGTAGCGCTGGATGAAAAACAGGGTGTTGGTGGCATGCTGCTCAGCCAGCTGCTGGGCCTGCTCCAGCGGGATCGGCCGTGTGTCTTCGGCGAGCCAGGTTTCCAGCACGAACTGGCCGAAACGCTCGCGGCCGCGGGCCTCGAACATCCCGCAGAAACGCCGCAGCAACGCCCCCGGCTGCGCCGACTTGAGCTTGACTGCCTGGGCCAGCAGGCCCTGGGCCGCCAGGGCCGGAACCGGCTCCTGGGTATCGGCCCAGCGCAATTCGGGCAAGGCGTCCCACGGGAACCACACCAGGTCCTTGGGCGCGCCCTTGGCCATGGCCTTGCTGGTGTCGATGACCCATTGTTCGCGGTCCAGGTACTGCTCCACCGGCTGGCCCATTTGCTCCAGGGCTTCGATCATGGCGGTGCGCACGCCGTCGTTCTTGTCCTTTTTCAGGGCCTGTTCCAGGGCCGGGATCGCCGGCTGATGGCCCAGGTTGCCGAGCCACTTGGTGGCCAGCAGCCGGACCTCGGACTTGCCGGAGCCCAGGGCGGCAATCAGGTGCGCCTCCTTGCCCGGCAGCTGTTCCAGAGCGCGCTGGGCCAGGGCCCGCTCACCCTGGTTGGAGCCCAGGGCGATCTCGAACAGACGGTTGATCAAGGACGCGGGCGGCGCTGTCATCTTGACCACCGCGGCGTACAGCGCGTCGGTGTGATACACCTCCAGGGCCGCCAGCGCCTGCTCCAGCCAGCCCACGTGCAGGGCAAAATACGGGGCCACGGCGTCGGCATCCCAGCCCTCGGCGAACCCGTTATTGAAGCAATCCTGCAACAGGCTGTCGCCGTCGCGGCCACGGTCCTCGAGCATCTGTGCCAGGGCCATCAGGCTCAGCGAATCGTCCTGTCGATAGGCTTGCTCCAACGCGCGACAGGTGATGTGGCTCAGGCGGCCCTCGCCACTGCCCAGGGCGTTGCAGAAATCCAGGACCTTGAACGCCATTACCGCGGTCAACGCCTCGCTGTCGGCGAAGGCCTGCATCGCCGAGCGGGAAAAGTACTCGCTGTGGTCTTGCGGCAGCTCACGGGATGCCGGCGGCACCACCTCGGTCGAGGCCAGGAATGCCTTGAGCTGATTCAGGGCCGCAGCGCTGTAGTTGGGCCACAACTCCGACTTGCCGGCGGTTTTTTTCTCCGGATGGGCGGTGTAGTACTCGGTGATGCTTTCGTTATGCCGGTCGATCAGTTGATTGAGGTCGGCCCACAATTGCTCGACCACTTCCAGGCGCTCGGGGGTCAGCGCCACCGCCCAGTCAATCACCGGGCCGCTGTAGTGAACCGGCCCCTGCTCGTGGGCAGGCTCGGCGTCCCACTCGGCAAGCAGGCCGCGCACCGAGGCCGCACGGTCGGCTTCGGCCAGGGCCCGGGCCTCGGCGCGCAGGGGCGAATCAGCCAACTGGTCGGCCAGGGCCCACAGCAGGCGCAGGGCATGGGCGCGCTGCTCGGGCTTGCCGCCCTGGATCATCAGGGTCAGGGGTTGCAGGGCACCGCGCTGGCACTTGAGCAGCAGCGGCGCCGCCTGCTCACGCACTTCGCGATTGCCGCCACAGGCCATCTCACACAGCTCACCGGCCATGGCGCTCATGACCGGCGGATCGAGGTCGTTCATCAGGTTCAGAACCTGGTGCTTGAGGTACATGTCCCCCGCCAGCAGCAACGGCCGCAGCGCCTCGACATGGCGCAGCACCCACTGTGAATAACCGTCCATATAGGGCACCAGGTAGATGCCGTAGCCCTGGCGGTAGGCGTCGTTCGAGCCGCTGAAACACGCGGTCAGCAGCGCCGACGGCGGCAGCTGCGCTTCCAGCAGCAGGGTTTCCATCAAGGGTGCGCTGATGCGCTGGACGATGCGGGTTTCGTCGGTCTGCGGGTCGCGCAACAGCTCGACGCTGTGGGTCAGGAGCAGCTCCGGCCAATGGCTGCCGTCGGCCATGCTGATGCCGAAGCGGCGTGCCGGGCAGGCTTGCAGCACCCGCGCCCAGCGCAACAGCTGGGCCGGGTCGACATTGGTCAGATCGTGATACAGCTGCGGCCCGAGGCTGCCGACCCGGCACGCGTGCCCGCTCAAAATGTGCAGGTAGTTGGCGACGGCGTAACGCTGGCCCAGTTCGGCCAGGACCTGCGGCCCATCGCCCTGGCGCACATAGGTCAGGATCGCCTCGGCCAGGCCGGCGCGGCCGCCGTTATCGGGCAAGTGGTCAAGGGGTTCGAGGTAGGTCTGCAGGCGCTGTAGCCAGACGTTGCCCGGCACGTCGCGCGCCGCTGCGGCCGGCGTTGCGCTGGCCCCACCCAATACCTTGCCTATCCATTTGAGCATCTGTCGTCCTGTTCGCTATCGGTCCGTTTCGGGCGCGCAGGATATAACACAATGTCCCTCGGCGGCAGGGCGGCCTGCGCCGCAGGTGCCCTGCCCGGGCCGTTCGCTTATGCCTGCGGCAGCTTGCGGAAGCCCACGGCCAGGCGGTTCCAGCTATTGATGGTGGAGATTGCCACGGTGAGGTCGACCATTTCGCTGGGGCTGAATGCGCTGGCCAGCAGCTCGTAGTCGGCGTCCGGGGCGTGGGTCTGGCTGATCAGGGTCATCGATTCGGTCCAGGCCAGGGCGGCCCGTTCGCGCGGGGTGAAGAACGGCGCCTCGCGCCACACCGACACCGCGTACAGGCGGCGCTCGGTCTCGCCACCCTTGCGCGCATCGGCGGTGTGCATGTCGACGCAGAAGGCGCAGCTGTTGATCTGCGAGGCGCGCAGCTTGACCAGCTCGATCAGCGATTTTTCCAGGGGCAGTTTCGACACCGCGTTTTCCAGGGCCATCATGGCTTTGAGGGCATCGGGCGAGGCGGTGTAGAAATCGATACGAGGTTGCATGAACGTGCTCCGGTACAAGTGAATGTGCCGCTACGTTAAGCCCGCCACCGCTGCCGACCCATATCCAATTGTGACAAAGATGAGGTGGCCAATCGGCCACCGCCGGCCTAGGTGTGGCTGCGCAACCACTGCATAAAGCCTTTTTTCGCCGGGGTCGGGGGCAAGTCGGCGGTCAGCACCTGGGCACTGTGCAGGCGCAGGTCGAGCAGGTTCTTCATGGCCTCGCCGATATCCTGGCGCGCTTCCAGGCACGGCTTGAGGTAGTCCTTCTCGATGCGGTACAGGCTGCAGAAGGTCTTGGCGCTGAAGTCCGCCGGCACCGACTGCTCGGCCAGGATCCCCGCTTCGCCGATCACCTCCCCCGGCCCCATGCGCCCGGCCTCGAACGGCACGCCGGCGCGGCTCAGGGTCACCGAGACCACGCCCGACTCGATGATGAACAAATGGTCGCTGACCTCCCCCGCCGGCAGGATCATCGCCCCGGCGCGGAAGGTCTGCAGGTGCATGTTCTGGCTGAAGGTGTCTTTTTCCTCCTGGCGCAGGGTCGAGAAAATCGACGAGCTTTCGAGCAAGGCCCGGGGCCGCGACAGGTTGCTGGGGGCGGCGCTCTCGCCAGTGGACAGCAGGCTCACCCCGGCGGTCTGCAGGTGGCGAAACGCCAGGTCATACAGCTGATTGCGCACCTCGCGCTTGAGCCCCATAGAGGCCACGAAGCCACTGATTTCGTACTCGATGCCGGCGCTGCCGGAGCTTTTGAGGGCCACGCTGGGCGCCGGGGTCGCCAGCAACTGGCGACAGCCGAGCATCGCCCGCTCCAGTGCCTCGATCACCCGGTGCGGCCGGGCATGGGGGCTGACCTGCACACTGATGGACACCCCGTGCATATCGCTGGGGCGGCTGAAGTTGATGATCTTGGCCTTGGCCGCCAGGGAGTTGGGGATCACCGCCATGCTGCCCTGGGCGGTTTGCAGGCGCGTGGCGCGCCAATCGATATCGGTGACCCGGCCTTCGGTGCCGTCGATGGAGATCCAGTCATCGAGCTGATAGGGCTTGGTGGTGTTGAGCACGATCCCGGAAAACACATCGCTGAGGGTGCTCTGCAACGCCAGGCCGACAATGATCGCCACGGCCCCGGAAGTGGCCAGCACGCCCTTGACTGGCAGGTCGAGCACGTAGGCCAGGGCGGCGATGATCGCGATCAGGAAGATCACCGCCCCCAGCAGGTCCTGCAACAACCGCCCGGTGTGGCCGACCCGCTGCATCATCAGGGTGCCCAGAAGCACGGTCAGGGTGCGTGCGCCAAACAGCCACCAGCCAATCTGCAAACCGGTGGCCGCCAGGTGCAGCGGTACGTTCTCCGGCCAGGGTGCCGGCTGCATGGGGTTCATGCCTTCGTTGAACAACAGCAGGCTGAACAACGAGAAAATCAGCACCCTCACCGCCAGTTGCCACCGGCTGCCCCGGCTTCCGATCAGCCGCCACAACACAATGTCGATAAAGATCAGCGCCAGGGCGCAGAGCAACGGGTGATCGGTGAGGACAGACGGCATCGCGCAACTCCAGCAAACCAGTGGCGCGAAGATCGCACACCACCTGCAGCAGCAGGTATAGCTGGAAATAAAAAATCCGGGGAATGGCGGGAAGGCGGGCTGCGGCGCGGGGCTCAGGCCCGGCCGCAGCGATGGCTACCTAGTGCGCGGCGTCCATCCGGCCAAAGCCACCGGACTGGAAGTCGATGAAGGCCTGGTGGATTTCCTGCTCGCTGTTCATCACGAACGGGCCGTGGCCGACGATGGGCTCGTCGATCGGCTCGCCGCTGAGCAGCAGCACCACCGCATCGTTGTTGGCCTCCAGGCTCAGTTGCTGGCCGTCGCGCTCGAACAGCACCAGTTGCCCTTCGCGCGCCAGTTCCTGGCCATTGACCTGGACCGTGCCATGCAGCACCACCAGGGCGGTGTTGCGCCCGGCGGGCAGGTCCAGGGTCAGGGGCTTGCCGGCGTTGAGGCGGATGTCCCAGACGTCGATCGGGGTAAAGGTGCGCGCCGGTCCCTGTTGCCCGGCGAACTCACCGGCGATCAGCCGCAGGTTGCCGGCGTCGTCAGGCAGGCTGATGAGCGGGATATCGCCATCGATCAGGGTCTGGTAGCCGGGCGCGGCCATCTTGTCCCGGGCTGGCAGGTTGACCCACAACTGGACCATTTCCAGGGTGCCGCCACGCTGGGCGAAACCCTGGGAGTGGAACTCCTCGTGCAGGATGCCCTTGGCGGCGGTCATCCACTGCACGTCGCCGGCGCCGATGTTGCCGCCGCTGCCGGTGGAATCGCGGTGCTCCAGTTCGCCCTGGTAGACGATGGTCACGGTTTCGAAACCGCGATGGGGGTGCTGGCCCACGCCACGGCGCTCGGTGGTCGGGCTGAACTCGGTGGGTGCGGCGTGATCGAGCAGCAGAAACGGGCTGATGTGCTGGCCCAGGTTGTCGTAGGAAAACAGCGTGCGAACCGGGAAACCATCGCCCACCCAATGTGCTCGGGGGCTGGTGTAGATACCGATGATGTTCTTCATGGCGGGCCTCGAAGGGGTGGATAAAAACCGATGCGCCACCTTAAAGCAGCGCCCCGGGGCGCACTAGACGGCAAAAATCAGTTACTGCGTTCCATGGAGAGGACGATGGTGCACGCACCCCCAGCTTCCGACCTGTGGCGGTTTTGACACTGGCCGATGAAATATTTCGAGCATAATATTCACCCCTCATCGTCCTGTCCGCTCCCAGAGGAAATGCCCATGCAAAGCCCATCCCGTGATGCCACCCTGGCCCAATGGATCGCCCAGGAGCAGGCCATGCGCGCCCGCCTGGCCGGGCCCGGGAGCCTGAGCCTGGCCGAAGTCAGCGCGCTCTCGCCCAGTGAATTCTTCGAAGGCATCGGCAATGGCGAACTGCCCTCGCCGCCGATTGGCAGCCTGCTGGACTTTATCCCCATCGAATGGTCGGCCGGGATGTTCCTGTTCCAGGGCACACCGGATTCACGGCACTACAACCCCCTGGGCAGCGTGCACGGCGGCTACGCCGCGACCCTGCTCGACTCGTGCATGGGCTGCGCGATTCATACCCAACTGAAAAAGGGCCAGGGCTATACCACCCTCGACCTGCGCATCAGCTACGTCCGCGCCCTCACCGGCAGCAGCGGCCCGATCCGCGCCGAAGGCAAAGTCGTGCACCTGGGCCGCTCCACCGCCCTGGCCGAAGGGCGCATCTACGATGTGGATGGGCGCCTGTATGCCACGGGGTCGACCACCTGCATGATCTTGCAGCCGCGGTGAAGACGGCTGTGCCACCAGGCTGCGCTGGCCATGACAGGCGCTGTGCACATCCGGGGTATCTCCGGCGTTATTGAGGGACTGCGCAGCCTAGCGGCAGCGGCTACAGGTGCGAGTCTGGATGCGGGCGGACGATGGATTCGTGCGTGGGGGGCAATATTGCTTTGCCCGACCTTGGGTTTTTCTTCGGGCGGCAGGTGCGGATACTCGGGGCATTCCCACCACACTTCAGGAGTTTCTTATGTCTGTACCCGCCTTTGGCCTTGGCACGTTTCGTTTGCAGGGCCAGGTTGTGATCGATTCGGTGAGCACGGGCCTGGAGCTGGGTTACCGGGCAATCGACACCGCGCAGATTTATGACAACGAAGCCGAGGTCGGCGAGGCCATTGCCGCCAGTGGCATCGCCCGCGACCAGCTGTTTATCACCAGCAAGATCTGGGTCGCCCATTTCGCCGCCGACACACTGATCCCCAGCCTCAAGGAAAGCCTGCGCAAGCTGCAAACCGACTACCTGGACCTGACCCTGATCCATTGGCCCTCCCCCGATGACCAAGTGCCGGTCGAGGAATTCATGAGCGCGCTGCTGGAGGCCAAGCAACTGGGGCTGACCCGGCAGATCGGCATCTCCAATTTCACCATCGACCTGATGCAACAAGCGATCAAGGTCGTCGGCGCCGAGCAGATCGCCACCAACCAGATCGAGCTGCACCCCTACCTGCAAAACCGCAAGGTGGCGGAGTTCGCCCGCCGCGAGGGGATCCAGATCACGTCCTACATGACCCTGGCCTACGGTGAGGTGCTGAACGATCCGGTGATCCAGCAGATCGCCACGCAGCATCAGGCCACGCCGGCGCAGGTGACCCTGGCCTGGGCCATGCAGCTGGGTTATGCGGTGATTCCGTCATCGACCAAGCGCGCCAACCTGCAAAGCAACCTGGGCGCCTGTGACCTGCGCCTGACCGAGGACGACATGGCGCGCATTGCCGGCCTGGAACGCGCCCATCGCCTGACCAGCCCCGCCGGCCTGGCGCCACACTGGGACTGAGCCAAACCCCAGGGTGCTGACGCAGGCCCTGGCCGTTTTCGCTGGCGCAGGTGGTTAAAAAGCGTGCAGCTTGCGCTGGCTGTTGAGGCTGGCTTGCTCCAGAGAGGGGTCGACCCAGGCCATCAGGCGCTTCAGGCTTTCCCGGTCCGGCAGTTGCTGCTGGTTGAGCTGGATCTTCTGCTGACGGCGCGACAGCACCTGGGATTGCTCCAGGCGTTGCCCGTCGTAGATCAATGCGTGGTTGATCTGAGGGTTGTCCAGACAAAAGGACAGCAGATCGAACTGGGCCTGGCCCACAAACGCGGCACTGATGATCAACAGGTCGAACGGTTCACACCCGTACTCCACCAGGGTCAGCAACTCTTCCAGGTGGTGAACCGGGGCAATCCGGAAATAGCGCAGCTGGTTCAAGTCCCTTTCTATTTTCATGCGATTGAAGTGCTGCTCATCGGCAATCAGGACACGCAAGGTTTTATTCAACATTTTTTGTCAGACCGTGACGGTTAATTCAGCGGGATGAACGTTCTAGCTCCCTAGAGATCCGGGCAGAGGTTATGCAAGTCGATAGGGGTTTGCTGTAGGAACAATCTGAAAAGCGATTATAGAAACCTCATACCCGCGGCCCCTTTCAAAGACCCGAAAAATTCACTTAGGTGCCACCCCGACAAAACAAAAAGTCCAAGCGCCCCGTAGCAAGCGTCAAGTTTCAAGCTCCACGCGAGTTGGGGCTAGGGGCTGGGCGAGTGAATTGTCGCTTTGTTTTGTAAGGCTTTTCCTAGAGAATCCCAACGGTCATTTTTGGGTGCTGCGGGCTCTTGTTCTGTATCGGGTGGGTGGCTAGTCTCCGGGTGTCGTTGCACATCAGCGATCGGGTTTAGCAGCTCGTTGGGTATATGAACGCTTGGTACGCACATGACTTGTCCGACTTTTCCAGTCAGGACAGGCACTGTTATGGCGGCTATGTGTGGGGCACCTTCGGGTGCGCCGGGTTCCTATACCTCCGGTCTGCTAACCCGCACATGGCTGCCACCTTTCGTTTAGCAGCGAGCGAGGGCAGCCCCACCGGTATAGGAGCTGCACCCATGAAAAAACTCGTTCCCGATCCCCCCTCTTTCCTGACCGATGCACTCGGCAGCCCCGCCAGCCGCACTTTTGGCTGCCGCGATGCCCGGCAGCGTTCGCTGTTGGCGATTCGTGAAGGGTTCAATGCTGAAGAGGCACTGATCCAGGTGTCGCAGCTGCTGTTGAGCGCCGAGGAGGTGTCGGATGAAATCAGCAGCGCCAGCGGCGTCGAGCGGGGCCTGATCTGGTCGATGATCCATTGCGTGGAAACCGCGCGGGCCATTGTCGACGCGCTGCTCGACGGGGCCAAGGTCAAGGCCGGCAACGTCCCCTGAGCGCTTGAATCGCGAACGGTGACCGCGTTTCACTCGGTGGTGCTCGGGCTCCAGAACGCCTGCTGCACCAGCGGCGAGGTCGACAGCCGCGCCACCAGAGCATCGAGTTCGTCACCGTCGACCGAGGTGGTGGCCAGGGTCGCTTCGATCTCCACCTCCTCGCTGCCAAAGGCATGCACGTCGACGTCGCTGGCCGGGTAGTTGCTGCGTTCAAGCTCGGCTTCCAGCAGCGCCAGTACCGCCTTTTGCCGCGCGCGCTGGGCGATGACGTAGACGATATTGGTGACCTCGGCGGAAATCACATCCAGCGGCTGGCGGTTGATGTTATTGACGATCGGCCGCAGCAGGGTGTTGGCCGCCAACACAAACAGGGTGCCGAGCAACGCCTCCAGAATCAGGTCGGCACCGGCGCACGCCCCGACACCCGCCGACGCCCAGAGCGTGGCCGCGGTATTGAGGCCGCGCACATTGCCCTCCTCGCGCATGATCACCCCGGCCCCGAGAAACCCGATGCCCGACACCACATACGCCACCACCCGCACCGCACCCTCGGCGCCGCCCAGGCGGTTGGCCATGTCGACAAAAATCGCCGCCCCCACGGCCACCAGCACATTGGTGCGCAACCCGGCCGTGCGCTGGCGATACTGGCGCTCGAAACCAATCAAGCCACCGAGAACAAACGCCGCGCTGAGGCTGACCAGGGTGTCGACCAAAGAGGTCAGGTTGATGTTGTCGATGGCTTGCATGGGCAGGGTCCTTGTGCGAAATGGCAAAGCGGCGTGGGCCACTGTGCCAGGGGCAGATGAACATCTGTTGAAGGGGAGCCTGCGTCTATTGTGGCAAAGAAATGCACAAGCCCCTTTGTGACGAGGGAGCTTGCTCCCGCTGGGCTGCGAAGCGGCCCCAAAACCGGGCGACAAGGTGTATCAGGCACTACTCAGTGAGCTGGTTTGGGAGGGCTGCGCCCTCCAGCGGGAGCAAGCTCCCTCACCACAAAAGCTGAAGCCTGCCCCAACCCTCTTGCCGCTTGCCGCTTGCCGCTTGCCGCTTGCCGCTTGCCGCTTGCCGCTAAAAGCTCGCAGCTGCTCCTCTTACTGCCAACCAAAGCGCCGCACATAGAAGCCCTTCACCGCCTGGGTCAGCGCCATGTACGCCAGCAATATCACCGGTAAAAACACAAAATACAGCGACGGCAGCGCCTGCAATTTGAAGTAGTGCGCCAGCGGGCCCATGGGCAGGAAGATGCCGACCGCCATGATGATTCCGGTCATCACCATCAGCGGCATGGCCGCGCGGCTTTGCAGGAACGGGATTTTCGGGGTACGGATCATGTGCACGATCAGGGTCTGGGTCAGCAGCCCGACCACGAACCAGCCGGACTGAAACAGGGTCTGGTGGTCCGGGGTGTTGGCGTCGAACACGTACCACATCAGGGCAAAGGTGGTGATGTCGAAGATCGAGCTGATGGGCCCGAAAAACAGCATGAAACGCCCGACGTCCGCCGGCTGCCAGCGCTGAGGTTTTTTCAGCATTTCTTCGTCGACGTTGTCGAAGGGAATGGCAATTTGCGAAATGTCGTACAGCAGGTTCTGCACCAGCAGGTGCATCGGCAACATCGGCAAAAACGGAATGAAGGCACTGGCCACCAGCACCGAGAATACATTGCCGAAGTTCGAGCTGGCGGTCATTTTGATGTACTTGAGCATGTTGGCGAAGGTCCGGCGGCCCTCCAGCACGCCCTCCTCCAGCACCATCAGGCTTTTTTCCAGGAGGATGATATCGGCAGCCTCTTTGGCGATATCCACCGCGCTGTCCACCGAAATACCGATGTCGGCGGTGCGCAGGGCCGGGGCGTCGTTGATGCCGTCGCCCATGAAGCCGACCACATGCCCGTTGGCCTTGAGCAGGCGGACGATGCGCTCCTTGTGGGACGGGGTGAGTTTGGCGAAGACGTTGGTGGTTTCCACCGCCAGTGCCAGCTCGGTGTCACTCATGCGTTCGACGTCGTTGCCCAGCAGCAGGCCTTGCTGCTCCAGACCGACCTCGCGGCAGATCTTGGCCGTGACCAGCTCGTTGTCGCCGGTCAGCACCTTGACCGCCACCCCATGCTCGGCCAGGGCCCGCAGCGCCGGGGCGGTGCTTTCCTTGGGCGGATCGAGAAAGGCCACGTAGCCGATCAGGGTCAGGTCCTGTTCATCGGCCAGACTGTAGGTGTCGCGCCCCGGGGCCATGGCCCGCGCGGCCACGGCCACCACTCGCAGGCCTTCGCCGTTGAGCCCGGAAGTGACCTGACGGATCCGCGCCAGCAATTCATCGCTCAGGGTCTCTTCGGATTCGCCATGGCGCACCTTGTTGCACACCGCCAGTACCTCTTCCACCGCGCCCTTGCAGATCAGCAGGTGCGGATGTTCCTGCTCGGCCACCACCACCGACATGCGGCGGCGGGTGAAGTCGAACGGGATCTCGTCGACCTTCTGGAAGGCGGTGCCGACTTGCAGTTCGCGGTGCACTTCGACGTGCTCCAGCACCGCCACGTCCAGCAGGTTTTTCAGGCCGGTCTGGTAGTAGCTGTTGAGGTAGGCCATTTCCAGCACGTCGTCGGACTCCAGGCCCCAGACATCAACGTGCCGGGCGAGGAAGATTTTGTCCTGGGTCAGGGTCCCGGTCTTGTCGGTGCACAGCACGTCCATGGCGCCGAAGTTCTGGATCGCGTCCAGGCGCTTGACGATGACTTTTTTGCGCGACAGAAACACCGCGCCCTTGGCCAGGGTCGAGGTGACGATCATCGGCAGCATTTCCGGGGTCAGGCCCACGGCGATGGAAAGCGCGAACAGCAGCGCCTGCATCCAGTCGCCCTTGGTGAAGCCGTTGATGAACAGCACCAGCGGCGCCATCACGAACATGAAGCGGATCAGCAGCCAGCTGACTTTATTGACCCCGGTCTGGAACGAAGTGGGCGCGCGATCGGTAGCGCCGACGCGCTGGGCCAGGGCGCCGAAATAGGTGCTGTTGCCGGTGGTGAGGATCAGCGCGGTGGCGGAACCTGAGACCACGTTGGTGCCCATGAACAGGATGTTGTCCAGGTCCAGGGGGTTGCTGGTGCCTTCGTCCTGCTGGCGGGGGAATTTTTCCACCGGCATCGATTCGCCGGTCATTGCCGCCTGGCTGACAAACAGGTCCTTGGCGCTGAGTACCCGGCAATCGGCGGGAATCATGTCGCCCGCCGAGAGCACGATCAGGTCGCCTGGCACCAGTTGCTTGATCGGCAGCTCGAAGGTCCGCGCCCCGCGGTTGGCCAGGGTCGCGCTGGGCAGACGGGCCGCCGGTATCGCGGCGTCGGGGCTGAAGTCGCGGCGGATTACGGTGGCGGTGTTGCTGACCATGGCTTTCAAGGCATCGGCGGCCTTGTTCGACTTGGCCTCCTGCCAGAACCGCAGCAGGGTCGAAAGCACCACCATGGAGAAAATCACCGTGGCGGCCTTCATGTCTTCGGTCAGCCAGGAGATGACCGCCAGCAGGGTCAGCAGTAGGTTGAACGGGTTTTTATAGCAGTGCCACAGGTGCACCCACCACGGCAGGGGCTGCTCGTGCTCGACCTCGTTGAGGCCATGCCGGGCCTGCAGGCTGTCGGCCTCTTCCTGGCTCAGGCCGTCGGTGTGGCTGCCGAGGCTGTCGAGCAGGGTGGTGGCATCGCTGTTGGCCGCGCCGACCAGGGTTTGCGCGAGCGTCGGCGGCACTTCCCGGCTGACGCTGGCGTCGCTGAAGCTTTCCAGCAGCGCCAGGCGGCGAAAATGCCGGGAGAAATGCCGGGTCCGCAGAAAGCCGGCGAAAAACTCTTTCAACAGAGTGAGGTTCATGGTCGTGCCCCTAGCGGTCAGCGCAGGGAAACCCTTTGGCAGGCACAGCCACACCCCACTGGAACGACGCCCAGGCGGTTGCGGCCCGCAGGATTGAACCTGCGCGTCCGTGGCACGAGTCAGGCTTGGGGCCTGGCATCACGCACTGTTCAGAGTCGTTGAGAGAGACATCGAAACGCGGCCGGAGCTGGCCGCGATCGGGGGTGCCGCTTCTCGCTACACGGCGAGACAACGGCACAAGAAGCTGCGCGTTATCGAGCCGAGAATGCGCCGGTTATCGCAACCGGCCGACTACTGTCACTCGAACAAGTCCCCACTCCGGGTCTCCGCTATTGATGAAATCGCGCGCAGCTTACGCCGCGATATTTCGAGAGTAAATCAATAGTCGGAGTCTGATATTGCAATCAGATAGTTCTTCAGGGGAGGTTCAGGAAGAGAAGGACAAACAGCAAAATCGATCACCTATCGCGCACAAAAAGCAGTCCTGTGGCGAGGGAGCTTGCTCCCGCTGGAGGGCAAAGCCCTCCCAAATATTCCACTGCAATCGGTGCTAAAAACCCCAAGTACTTCAGCCCCCTGGTGGCTCGCACTGGGGGGCAGCCGACGCTCCAGGGCGGCGCATGCCCAACACCGCAATACCGCGTTTGTCAGGCACACCGCTCCCCCCTTGTTTGCGACCGCTGCGCGGTCGAGCGGGAGCAAGCGCCCTCACCACAAGACCTCTGGGCCTGCTCACTGGGGCCGATCAGCTCGCGGTGGCCAGCAACACATCCCTGACCGAACGGCTATGGCCACGGCTCTTGCCATGTTCATACAGGGAGCCGGCGATTTCCTCGGCGCGGATCGGCAGGATCGACAGCAGCGTGTCGCTCAAGCCGTGGCTGGCCTGGCTGAAGCCCTGCATATAGATGCCGGCCTTGCAGCGCTCATCGGTGAGCACGCGGTAGTTGCGGTCGACTTCGAACTCGCCCAGGTACTCCTGCAACGGGGCCAGCAGTTGACGGTGCATCTGCCGCTCGTAGCCGGTGGCCAGGACCACCGCGTCGTAGTGCTGCACCGAACGTTCGCCGGTGGCGTTGTTGCGCAGCACCAGTTCCACGCCTTGGGCGCTGGCAGTGGCTTGCTCGACGGTGGTCAGGGTGCGGAAGGCGTGGCGGGCGACCCCGGAGACTTTCTGCCGGTAGAAGATGCCGTAGATGCGTTCGATCAGGTCGATGTCGACCACCGAGTAGTTGGTGTTGTGGTACTCGTTGACCAGGCGCTCACGCTCGCTGCTGGCCTGCTGGAACACCAGGTCGGTGAATTCCGGCGAGAACACTTCGTTGACGAACGGGCTGTCGTCGGCCGGCTTGAGCGCCGAGCCGCGAATGATCATGTCCACCTGCACTGACGGGAAGCTGTCGTTGAGGTCGATAAAGGCCTCGGCCGCGCTCTGCCCGCCACCGATGATCGCGATCTTCATCGGCTGGCCGGCAACACACGGCTGCTCGGCCATGCGCGCCAGGTACTGGGAATGGTGGAACACCCGAGGGTCATCCTTGAGCGCCTGGAAGGTTTCGGGGATCCGCGGCGTGCCGCCGGCGCTGACCACCACCGAACGGGTGGTGCGCACCTGCTCCTGGCCCTGGGCATCACGGGAAATCACCCGCAGGGCTTCAACCTGCTGGTTGTGCAGCACCGGCTCGATGGCCAGCACGTCTTCGCCGTAGCGGCTCTGGCCCTGGAAGTGCGAGGCCACCCAGCGCAGGTAATCGTTGAACTCCATGCGGCACGGGTAAAAGGTGCCGAGGTTGATGAAATCCACCAGGCGCCCGTGGTGCTTGAGGTAATTGACAAAGGAGTAGGGGCTGGTGGGGTTGCGCAGGGTCACCAGGTCCTTGAGGAACGAGATCTGCAACTCGCTCTGGGTGACCAGGGTGTTGCCGTGCCAGCGGTAGTCCAGTTGCTTGTCGAGAAACAACGCGTCCAGCGGACCTTGAACCTGGCCACGCTCCTCCAGGGCAATGGCCAGCGCCAGGTTCGAGGGGCCGAAACCAATACCAATCAAGTCGTGAACGGTGGCCGATGCAATTGCCTGTGTCATTTCCAGTGTCCTCTGGATAAGCCCCTCAACGCGGGGAGAAAGCGACGGTGACCTGGTCGGCCCATGGCAAGACAGCAGGTCGTCTGTTGAGTAGGAACGAGGACAATGAAAAAAAATTTAACCCAGGGGGATCAGTGGGTGTCCCACTGACGCACGCGCACCCGGCAATGCTTCATGGCGTTGACGATGTGTTTTTCCACCAGGCTGCGGGAGATTCCCAGGCGCTCGGCGATTTCCGGGTGCGACAGGCCTTCGAGCTTGCGCAGCAGGAAACTGTCGCGGCACAGGGGCGGCAACTCGGCCAGGGCGCGTTGCAGCATGTCCAGGCGCTGGCTGTGGTCCATACCGGTTTGCGGCGAGGGGCTGAAAAAACGCTCTTCGTTGTCGAGCACTTCCAAGGGCTCGGACTGACGCAGCGCGTTGCGCCGATGGCCGTCGATCACCAGGTTCAGCGCGGTGCGGTAGAGAAAGGCGCGCGGCTGCTCGATGGGGGTGTCGCTGGCGCGTTCCAGCACCCGCACATACGCGTCATGCACCACGTCTTCGGCCACCTGGCGGTTGCCCAGCTTGGCGTTGAGGAAACTCACCAGCTCGCGATAGTAGTTTTCCAACATGACTCCCGCCCCCAAAAAAAGAGGGACTTTTGTCCTTGAGTAAGACGCTCCGCCAGGGCTTGTGCAGGGCATCAGAATGATGGCAGCTTATAAGCAACGCAATTTATAGTAATTCTCATGTAGATTTAAAGCGCTAACGCTGTGCCCGACGTTTATTTTGTGAATCCATACCTGTAACCCTATGTTTCCGGGCTTAAATCCGCTCCGCCGAACTTCGTATACTTGACAGCCCCCGTGTCTGCCGACCCTTCCGGCAGCGTCCAGCGGCGCCCCAGCTCGGGCAACACCTGGACCACGGGCCGATTTTTCCATTGGCCGGAACCCTGCATGAAACGTCCCCGTCATACCCGACGCGCACTGCTTGTAGCACTTTGTCTGATCCCCGTTATTGCCGTTGCCGCCTGGCAGATCCTGCCCGCAGGGCGAGATCAATTTGCCACCGTACAGGTCAGCCGGGGTGACATCGAAAGCAGCGTGACCGCCCTCGGCACCTTGCAGCCCAGGCGTTATGTGGACGTCGGCGCCCAGGCCTCCGGGCAGATCCGCAAGATCCATGTCGAGGCCGGCGACCCGGTCAAGGAAGGCCAGTTGCTGGTGGAAATCGACCCCGCCACGCAACAGGCCAAGCTCGACGCCAGCCGTTTCTCCATCGAAAACCTGCAAGCCCAACTGCAGGAACAGCGCGCCCAGCACCAGTTGGCCGAGCAGAAGTTCCGGCGCCAGCAAAACCTCGCCGCCGGCGGCGCCACCCGTGAAGAAGACGTGCAGACCGCCCAGGCCGAACTCAAGGCCACCCAGGCGCGGATCGACATGTTCAAGGCGCAGATCCGCCAGGCCCAGGCCAGCCTGCGCAGCGACCAGGCCGAGCTTGGCTACACGCGGATTTATGCGCCCATGGACGGCACCGTGGTCGCGGTGGACGCCCGCGAAGGCCAGACCCTCAACGCCCAGCAGCAGACGCCGCTGATCCTGCGGATCGCCAAGCTGTCGCCGATGACGGTGTGGGCCGAGGTGTCGGAGGCCGATATCGGCCACGTCAAGCCGGGCATGACCGCCTACTTCACCACCCTGAGCGGTGGCAACCGGCGCTGGACCAGCACCGTGCGCCAGATCCTGCCGATCCCGCCCAAGCCACTGAACGAAACCGCCCAGGGTGGCGGCAGCCCCAACAGTTCGAGCAAAAGCGGCAGTGGCCGGGTGGTGCTCTACACCGTGCTGCTGGATGTGGATAACAACGACAACGCGCTGATGGCGGAAATGACCACCCAGGTGTTCTTTGTCTCCAGCCAGGCACAGAACGTCTTGACCGCCCCCATTGCCGCCCTGCAGGGCAGCACCGCCGCCGATCGGCAGATCGCCCGGGTAGTGGCGAAAAACGGCGCCATCGAGGAGCGTGAAGTCCGGGTCGGCATCAGCGACCGCCTGCGGATTCAGGTGCTGGACGGCCTGAACGAAGGCGATCACCTGCTGATCGGTCCGGCCGAAGCCAGCGGAGGTTGAATGTTGACCCCGCTGATCGACCTCAGGAACATCCGCAAGTCCTACGGCGGTGGCGACACGCCGCAAGTTGATGTCCTGCGCGGGATCGACCTGTCGATCCACGCCGGCGAATTCGTGGCCATCGTCGGCGCTTCCGGCTCCGGCAAATCGACGCTGATGAACATCCTCGGCTGCCTGGATCGCCCGACGTCCGGCGAGTACCGCTTCGCCGGCGAAGACGTGGCACAACTGGGCAGTGACGAGCTGGCCTGGCTGCGCCGCGAGGCCTTCGGCTTCGTGTTCCAGGGTTACCACCTGATCCCCTCGGCATCGGCCCAGGAAAACGTCGAGATGCCGGCGATCTACGCCGGCACCCCCGCCGCCGAGCGCCATGCCCGCGCCGCTGCCCTGCTCGAACGCCTGGGCCTGGCCAGCCGCACCGGCAACCGTCCGCACCAGCTCTCCGGCGGCCAGCAGCAACGGGTGTCGATTGCCCGGGCGCTGATGAACGGCGGCCATATCATCCTCGCCGACGAACCCACCGGCGCCCTCGACAGCCACAGCGGCACCGAGGTCATGGCCCTGCTCGACGAGCTGGCCGACCAGGGCCACGTGGTGATCCTGATCACCCACGACCGCGAAGTCGCCGCCCGCGCCAAGCGCATCATTGAAATCCGCGACGGCGAAATCATCAGCGACACCGCCGACCGCCAACCGGGCGTCCAGGCCAGCGTCAACAGCGGCGCCCTGCAGGCGGTGGACCTGCGCCAGCGCCTGGCCGACGGCAGCGAACACAACGGCGCCTGGAAAGGCGAACTGGTGGACGCGGTGCAAGCGGCCTGGCGGGTGATGTGGGTCAACCGCTTCCGCACCGCCCTGACCCTGCTCGGGATCGTGATCGGCGTGGCCTCGGTGGTGGTGATGCTGGCGGTGGGCGAAGGCAGCAAGCGCCAGGTCATGGCGCAGATGGGGGCGTTTGGTTCGAACATCATTTACCTCAACGGCATCTCCCCCAGCCCCCGGGCACCGCGCGGTGTGGTCAGCCTCGACGACGTCCGCGCTCTGGCGAGCCTGCCCCAGGTGAAAATGATCATGCCGGTCAACGGTGACGACGCCAATATCCGCTTCGGCAATGTCGACTACGAGGTCTATACCGGAGGCAGCAACACGCTGTTCCCCGAGATTTTCAACTGGCCGGTGGTGGAAGGCAGTTTCTTCTCCGAAGCCGACGAAGCCAGCGCCGCGGCGGTGGCGGTGATCGGCGAAAAGGTCAGGGAAAAGTTCTTCACCGGCATCAACCCCATCGGCCAGTACATCCTGGTCGAGAACGTGCCGTTCCAGGTCATCGGCGTATTGGCCGGCAAGGGCGCCAGTTCAGGAGAAAAGGACAGCGATATCCGGGTGATGATTCCCTACTCGGCAGCCAACATTCGTCTGTTCAGCTCTCCCAACCCGATGTACGTGGTGATCGCCGCCGCCGATGCGAAAAAGGTCAAGGAAACCGAAAAGGCCATCGATGAACTGATGCTCAAGCTGCACAAAGGCCAGCGTGACTTCGTCCTGACCAACAACGCAGCGATGATCCAGGCCGAAGCCCGGACCCAGAACACTCTGTCGCTGATGCTCGGTGCCATCGCCGCGATTTCCCTGCTGGTGGGCGGTATCGGGGTGATGAACATCATGCTGATGACCGTGCGTGAACGGACCCGGGAGATCGGTATCCGCATGGCCACCGGCGCCCGTCAGCGAGACATCCTGCGCCAGTTCCTCACCGAGGCGGTGATGCTCTCGGTGGTGGGCGGCCTGACCGGTATCGTCCTGGCTATGCTGTTGGGCGGCTTGCTGATCGTGGGTGATGTGGCCGTGGCCTTTTCCCTGCCGGCCGTGCTGGGCGCCTTTGGCTGCGCCCTGGTCACCGGGGTTATTTTCGGCTTCATGCCGGCTCGCAAAGCTGCCCGGCTTGATCCGGTCACAGCCCTTACCAGTGAATGACCATTCTATGAAAGCGCAATTGACCCTACTGGCCGCCAGCCTGCTGCTGGTGGCCTGCGGCGGCACCGCCCCGCGTCCGGAGAGCGGCCTGCAGGCGCAGGCTTCGTGGTATTCGTCGACCGACGTCACCACCCAGCGCAGCAACCAGCAGTGGTGGACCCAGTTCGCCAGCCCCGACCTCGATCGCCTGATCGAACAGGCCCGAGGCGGCAGCTACGACCTGGCGGCCGCCATCGCCCGCGTCCGCCAGGCCCAGGCCAGCGCCGTGGTGGCGGGCGCGCCGCTGCTTCCGGAGATCAAGGGCGGGCTGAATGCCAATCGGCAGAAACTGTTGCGAGGCAACGGCTACAGCCAGCTGGATGCCGACAGCGACAACAAGGCCGTGGACTATTTCGACGCCAGCCTGAGCGCCAGCTACGAAATCGACTTCTGGGGCGGCAAACGTGCCGCCCGCGACAGCGCCGTGGAAGGCGTGCGTGCCAGCGAATTCGACCAGGCCACCGTGGAGCTGACCCTGCTCAGCGGTGTCGCCAACAGTTACACCCAGGCCCTGGCCCTGGGCGAACAGCAACGGATTGCCGAACTGAATCTGGCCAACGCCCAAAGCGTGCTGAGGCTGGTGCAGACCCGCTACGACTCGGGCTCCACCACCGCCCTGGAACTGGCCCAGCAAAAAAGCCTGGTGGCCGCCCAGCAGCAACAGTTGCCGCTGTTCAGGCAACAGGCTGCGGAGGCGATGATCACCCTCGCCGCCCTGCTCGGCCAGCCCGTGCAGGCCTTGCAACTGGGCCCGCAATCCTTCGCCGAGCTGCGCTGGCCGGAGATTGCCGCCGGCGTACCCAGCGAGCTGCTGCAGCGACGCCCGGACATTGCCGGGGCCGAAGCCCGACTGGCCGCCGCCCAGGCCGATGTCAGCGTGGCCCGCGCCGCCATGCTGCCCAGCGTGACCCTGACGGCCAACCTGGGATCGGGGGCCAACAGTGCCGGGGATATCCTGCGCAGCCCGTTCTATAACCTCACCGCCGGCCTGGTGGCCCCGATCTTCAACAACGGCCGCCTGAGCGCCGAGCGCGACAAGGCCAAGGCGCGCCAGGAGGAGTTGCTGGAGACTTACCGCGGCACGATCATCAACGGCTTTGCCGATGTCGAGAAAGCCCTGAACAGCATCAGCGGCGTCGACCAGCGCCGGCAGTGGCAGGACGAAGAACTGAACCAGGCGCAGATCGCCTTCCGGATTGCGCAAAGCCGCTACCAGGCCGGGGCGGTCGACCTGCTGACCGTCCTCGAGACGCAACGCACCCTCTACGCCGCCCAGGACCTCAACGTGCAACTGCGCCTGTTGCGCCTGCAAGCCAGCATCGCCCTTTACAAAGCCCTGGGCGGCGGCTGGCAAACCCTGTAGCCGCTCTGCGCTGCCCGGGATGGGCGCCGCGGGGTGTCAGGAATATGAGGGCTATCTGACAGGGCCAGCGTCCGAACGCGGCCCGAGCCTCCGGCAGCGGCTACAGGTGGACGCCACTGGGCGTGAGGCAGATGAGGATCACCCGCAGCAACTACGCAGGCGTGACCTTGAGGTGGCGCGCGTACCAGGGGCGTTGCGGGACTTTGCGGAACAGCTGGGCAAGCCGGTCCTTGTCGCTGCCGAAGGTGATGCGCAGCGCCAGTTTCATGGTCTCAGGGTCCATCTCCATCGACTTGCCTGCCTGCAACCCCGGCGTGGTGCTGCACCCATGGGTCACCGGGCCCAGCCACGGGTCACCGACCTCGACCCAGCGCCCCTGGGCGAACCAGGGCACACCGTTGACTTCCAGCCGCGTCACTTCACCCGGATGAAAACGCTCATGGGCTCGGAACCAGTCCTCGACGCGGTCGTCGATCCAGCCATGGAAATGCCAGAACACCGGGTTCACATGGGAGGAGAACGGGTCGCCGAGAAAATCATTTTCCGGCTCGAACCAGCGCGCGGCGAAATCGTCCGGATTGCGCGCCTTGGGCACCGGCGCGCCGTTGGACGGGTCACGCGGCACCGAGGCCCAGCGCATGTGCAGCCAATCGTGCAGGCCCAGTTCGACCTCAGAGCCGAACTGACCCAGGGTCAATTTCGCCAGATAGGCCGGGTCACGGTATTGCGACTCCCAGACCTGGAAGTTGCTGTTGTAGGTCTCGGCACTCTTGATGTCACTGACCCACTGCGTGTACTCGGCATCGTCTTCAGCCAGCCAGGTCGGCGGCAAGGCATAACCATCGTGATTGTCGAAGTAGCGCGCGAAACCCGCGCGGTCGCGCAGCAGTTCCGGCTGCGGCATCGGGAAGCGGCGCCAGGACGGCAGAGGCTGCAGGGAACGAGCAGTGCCGAGCATGTGCCGATGCATGAAAAAGAAATCAATCCCGGACCCGTTGCGGTCCTTGCGCAGGCCACGAGCGTCACGTTCCTGGTCCCGTGGCCCAGGTTGCCAGCCAATGCCGCGCAGGCCATTGCGACGCTCTTCGGACAGCTCGTGCCATTGATCCCGGGAGGCATGCCACAGCTGGTGAAACAGACGGTGCTCGGGTGACACCAGCCAGGCCAGCAAGGCCGGCTGCAAGCCGATCCGCTCACGGGCCTCGGGAAACACCTGCTTGACCGCAATGAAACGGTTGTCCTGTTCCAGCAAGGCCAGGGGCCGATCCAGGCTCAGCACTCGCCCGCTAAGGGTGCCACTGCCGGCATTGCCGAAACTGGCCCAGACCTCATCCAGCACCATGCGAAATTCATAGCTGGGTGCCCCGTCCACCGCGTTCGGGTCGATCAGGCGCCAGCTCAGTTGAGCGGGATCGGCCGGCGCCAGGTCGCCCAGCACCTGAAAACGAGGCTCGTCTTCACCACGCAGGCGCTGCGCCGTATCCAGGTAGCCACGCAGGCCGCGTCCGCGCGGGGCAATGTCGAGAAACAGCTCCAGGCCTTCTTGAGGAAGGCCTTGGAGCCCGGCATCGCGACCTTCGAAGCGCAGGCTCCAGACGCCGCGCAAGGTGTCCGCCAACTGGCGCCCGGCCGTGTCCGGCAGGTCGACGCTGGCCTCCCCCGGGGTCACGGGTTCATCGACCCGGGTCAATTCACGATGGGCAAAGTATGCCGCGGGCACGGCAGCGCCCGTCAGTGCCAAACCGGCTATGAAGCCTCGTCGAGAAATCGTCATCGCCCTACCTGTGTCAGCCATGAAGCAGGCTTTATCCAAGCTAGAACGTTGAGTTGGCGAACAAATTTAGGGCGTCGGCGCCGGTACGCCGATGCCCAGTAAATTTGTCCGGCCACCGCTCGTTCTTCCCAGATAGCAAAGGCCCCATGCACCCGCACCTCAACGGCGAACCTGACTGAGATGGCAATGAAAAAACCGCGTTCGAAGAAGGCTCTTTATATCGGCCTGCCTCTGGCCCTGGCTGTGTCCATCGGTGCCGGCTTCCTGGCCTGGAACTACCTGTGGAAGGACAACCCCGGTTACCCGCTCAAAGTGATGCACCAGGCGAGCGAGTTGCAGGAGCGGATCATTTCCTTTGATAGCCATATCTCCATCCCGCTGGACTTCGGCGCCGAAGGCAACGAAGTCGACAAGGACGGCTCGGGGCAGTTCGACCTGGTCAAGGCCAACCGTGGACGCCTCTCCGGCGCAGCCCTGACCATCTTCGGCTGGCCGGAAATGTGGAATGGGCCTAATGCCCCACACCGCCCGACTCCAGGTTTTGTCGACGAAGCCCGCAACCAGCAGGAGATTCGCTACAAGATCATTTCCGGCATGGTCCGCGACTTCCCCAACCAGGTGGCCATCGCCTATACCCCGGACGATTTCCGCCGCCTGCACGGCGAAGGCAAGTTCGCGATTTTCATCAGCATGCTCAATGCCTACCCCTTGGGTAATGACCTGAACCTGCTGGACCAATGGGCCGCGCGCGGCATGCGCATGTTCGGCTTCAGCTATGTCGGCAACAACGACTGGGCCGACTCGTCGCGGCCCCTGCCCTTCTTCAACGACTCGCCGGACGCCCTCAACGGCCTGTCTGCCATCGGCCAGCAGGCGGTGCACCGGCTCAATGATCTGGGGGTAATCATCGACGTCTCGCAGATGTCGACCAAGGCCCTGGAGCAGGTAATCCAGCTCAGCCGCAGCCCGATCATCGCCTCGCACTCGGCGCCACGGGCCCTGGTGGATATCCCGCGCAACCTCAGCGATCACGAGCTGCAACTGATCAAGGACAACGGCGGGGTGGTGCAGATTGTCGGCTTCCCGGCCTACCTGAAGCCCCTGAGCCAGCCGACCCGAGACAAGCTCAACGCCTTGCGCGCGCGCTTCGACCTGCAGCCCCTGCCCAACCTGGCCTTTGCCCTGATGCCCGGGGACCCGATCATTACCGTCTGGCCCGAGCAGCGCTTCGGCGAGTACGCCAATGCGCTCTACGCCATTCTCGAAGAAGAGCCCAAGGCCACGCTCAAGGACCTGGGGGACGCCATTGACTACGCAGTGAAGAAGATCGGCATCGACCATGTCGGCATCAGCTCGGACTTCAACGAAGGCGGCGGCGTGCAAGGCTGGAAGGATGTCAGCGAAATCCGCAATGTCACCGCCGAGCTGATCACTCGCGGCTACTCCGAAGCCGACATCGCCAAACTCTGGGGCGGCAACTTCCTGCGCGTGTGGGATCAGGTGCAAAAAGCCGCCAAACCCATCAAGCCTTCCGCCGAGTAGATCGCGCCCATGACTGACCGTAGAACTTTCCTCAAGCAGGCCGGCATTCTGGCCGCCAGCCTGCCTCTGGGCGCCAGCCTGGGTGCTCCCGCCCTGGCCGCCACCCTGCCGGGCCTGCCCCGGGACAAATGGGCACAACTGCGCCAGCTGTTTTTGCTGGACCCCGACTACATCCATTTTTCCAACTTCCTGATCGCCTCGCACCCCAAGCCGGTGCGCGACGCCATCGAGCAGCACCGCGCCTGGCTTGACCGCAACCCCGGCCTGGCCATGGACTGGGACCGCGAAGAAACCTGGAAGCACGAAGCCGAAGTGCGCCTCTGGGCCGGCCGCTACCTGCAAGCCAAGCCAGGCCAGATCGCCCTGACCGCCAGCACCACCGAAGGCCTGGCCATGGTCTACGGCGGCGTCCATGTGCGGCCGGACCAGGAGATCCTGACCACCGAGCACGAACACTACTCAACCCAGTGCGTGCTCGAGTACCGCACCCGCAAGGAAGGCACCCAGGTCCGCCAGATCAGGCTGTTCAAGGACCCACACCAGGTGTCGACGGACGAGGTCATCGCCTCGATTGCCCGCAGTATCCGGCCCAATACCCGAGTGCTGGGGATGACCTGGGTGCAGTCGGGCAGCGGGGTCAAACTGCCCGTCGGTGAAATCGGCAAGCTGGTGGCCGAGCACAACCGCGAGCGCGACGAAAAGGACCGCATCCTCTACGTGATCGATGGCGTGCATGGCTTTGGCGTCGAAGACCTGAGCTTTCCCGATATGCACTGCGACTTCTTTATCGCCGGCACCCACAAGTGGATGTTCGGCCCGCGCGGCACGGGCCTGGTCTGCGCCCGCTCGGAAGAGGTCAAGGACATCACCCCGACCATGCCGACCTTCTCCGAAGACAACAATTTCGCCACTTCGATGTCCCCTGGCGGCTATCACGCCTTTGAGCATCGCTGGGCACTGAGCAAGGCCTTCGAACTGCATCTGCAACTGGGCAAGGCCGAGGTCCAGGCACGGATCCATGAACTCAACAGCTACCTCAAAAAGCGCCTGCTGGAGCACCCCTCCATCGAGCTGGTCACGCCCCTGAGCCCCGAGTACTCGGCCGGCTTCACTTTCTTCCGGGTCAAGGGCCAGGACAGCGACAAGGTCGCGGCCTACCTGATGCAGAACCGCGTGGTCGCCGATGCCGTTGATCGCGACGTCGGCCCGGTGATCCGGACCGCTCCGGGCCTGCTCAACACCGAGGCCGAAGTCGACCGTTTCATGACCCTGCTCAGCCAAAAGCTCTGAATCCTGCGCCCCTTTCACTGGAGACCCACGATGCCCCGCTTCCCGCTACCCGCGCTGCGCGCCGCCTTCTCACTGCCCGCCCTGGCCCTGGCCGCACTGCTCGGCACCCTGCTGCCGAGCGCCGCCGAGGCCGCCGCGCCGCCCGTACCCGGCCAGGTGTTCAAGGACTGCCGGGACTGCCCGGAAATGGTCGTGCTGCCCAGCGGCAGTTTCATCATGGGCACCCCGGATGACGAAGTCGGGCGCCAGCCTGACGAAGGCCCGATACATGAAGTGACCTTCAGCAAGCCTTTCGCCCTCAGCCGCTTCACCGTGACCGCCGGCGAATGGGCGGTCTACCTGCGCGAAAGCGGCTACACGATGCCTGACGGAGACGCCCGCCCCGGTCGCGAATGCATTGCCGGCAAGCCACGCTACCCGGTGTCGCCGCGCCAGCCGGCGGTGTGCCTGACCTGGCACGAGGCACAGAGCTACATCGCCTGGCTGTCGAAGAAAACCGGCAAGGCCTATCGCATGCCCAGTGAATCGGTGCGCGAATACGCGGCCCGGGCGGGCAGCAAGGGGCCCTTCCCCTTCCCGTTCGATGAGGGCAAGGAATACAGCATCGCCAAACACGCCAACACCTACGGCCCCGAAGACGGCTTCAGCTACACCGCCCCCGTTGGCAGCTTCCCGCCCAACGCCTTTGGCCTGTATGACATGCACGGCAATGTCTACGAATGGCTGTCGGATATCATCCACGAAAACTATGTCGGCGCCCCCACCGATGGCAGTGCCTGGACCGACCAGCCCAACCCCGATGACGACTGCGACTACCGGGCCATGCGCGGCAATGACTGGACCGAAGCCCCGATCTTTTCCCGCTCCGGCAACCGCAACGATCGCTGTTCGAAAACCGCTGGTGACTGGCTGGGGTTTCGCGTGATGCGCGATCTGTAAGTCACCCAGACCGGGGAGCGCCGGCCCGTCGAGGGACCTGGCAGGCCGCGCCCGCCGCACATCGAACCGACTGCACACTGTCACGCAACGAGGGCTAAATCCCCCTCCCCCGAACTCGTCCTCTTACAGACAGCTCGCCAGGCGCACCCAAGCCTCGACGCGGGCTTCCACTCGCCCTTAGCACGTAGTCACGTCGCGACCGAGGTAGTTTCATGACCGCAGCACCCCGTAGCGCCATTCGCGAACTCTTGAGCCTGCTCAAGCCCTATCGTCCTATCGTGATCTCTTCCATTATGCTGGGCATCGTCGGCGGGCTGAGCGTCACGGCGCTGCTGGCCACGGTCAACCAGGGCCTGCACAACGCCGACGGCATGAGCAAAGGCGTGGTCCTGGCCTTTGCCGGCCTGTGCGCCCTGGCCTTGCTCAGCACCATTGCCGCCGATATCGGCACCAACTTCGTCGGCCAGAAGATCATTGCCAAGCTGCGCAAGGACCTGGGCGCCAAGGTCCTGGCGGCGCCCATCGAGCAGATCGAACGCTATCGCACCCACCGCCTGATTCCGGTACTGACCCATGACGTCGACACCATCAGCGACTTCGCCTTCGCCTTCGCCCCCCTGGCCATTTCCCTGACCGTGGTGATCGGCTGCCTGGGGTATCTGGCGGTGCTGTCGTGGCCGATCTTCCTCATGACGCTGATCGCCATCGGCGTCGGCTCGGCGGTGCAATATGTGGCGCAGACCAAGGGCGTCAAAGGTTTCTACGCCGCACGGGAAGCCGAGGACAACCTGCAAAAGCACTACCAGGCCATCGCCGAGGGCGCCAAGGAACTGCGCATCCACCGCCCTCGCCGGCATGCCATGTTCACCCGCAATATCCAGGGCACTGCCGATCACATCTGCGATACCCATATCCGTTCGATCAACATTTTCGTGATCGCCAAGAGCCTGGGTTCGATGCTGTTCTTCGTGGTGATCGGCCTGGCGCTGGCCCTGCAATCGCTGTGGCCGGCGGCCGATCCGGCGGTCATGAGCGGCTTCGTGCTGGTGCTGCTGTACATGAAAGGCCCGCTGGAGAACCTGATCGGCAACATCCCGATCATCAGCCGGGCGCAGGTGGCCTTCCGCCGCATTGCCGACCTTTCCGAACGCTTCTCGTCGCCGGAGCCGCACCTGCTGCTGAGTGCGGCCGAACACCCCGCGACGCCGCTCAAGCGCCTTGAACTGCGCGACGTGCAATACGCCTTCCCCCCGGTGGAAGGCAGCGTCCCGTTCAAGCTGGGCCCGGTCAACCTCTGCATCGAGCCGGGGGAAATTCTGTTTATCGTCGGCGAAAACGGCTGCGGCAAGACCACCCTGATCAAACTCCTGCTGGGCCTCTACACCCCGCAACAGGGCCAGGTCCTGCTCAACGGCAAGACGGTCGACGCCCAGGGCCTGGACGACTACCGCCAGCTGTTCACCACCATCTTTGCCGACTACTACCTGTTCGACGAACTGGTGCAGAACGACAAGGCCCTGCCACCCGATGCCGGGCAATACCTGGAGCGCCTGGAAATCGCCCATAAGGTCAGCGTGCGCAACGGCGCCTTCACCACCACCGACCTCTCCACCGGCCAGCGCAAGCGCCTGGCCCTGGTCAATGCCTGGCTGGATGAACGCCCGGTGCTAGTGTTCGATGAATGGGCCGCCGATCAGGACCCGACTTTCCGCCGGATCTTCTACACCGAACTGCTGCCGGACCTGAAAAAACTCGGCAAGACCATCATTGTCATTTCCCACGACGATCGTTACTTCGACGTCGCCGACCAACTGGTGCGCATGGAAACCGGCCAGGTCATCAGCGACAAGGCCTTTGCCTGATATCAGCAGCACCCCGGCGAGCGCCCAGCCGCTCGCCGTCCCCTCCCAGATGCGCCTAAATCCCCCCCGCCACACTTCGTCTTCATGACAACGCTTATTTCCTCTGCCGACGGCGACGAGATCGATCATGAATCAAATGAACCAACTACCTGACGACGACCTGCTGGCCTTGTTGATGGCCGACGAGGCTGGTAGTGAACAGTCCATCCAGCGCGCGACCGAGTCAGGGCCAAGTGAACTGTCCTTCGCCCAGCAACGGCTGTGGTTCCTGCAACAACTGGCCCCCGAGAGCAGTGCCTATAACCTGCCGCGTGCCATCCAGCTGCGTGGTGCACTGGACGCGACCGTGCTGCAGGACGCCTTGCAACACATCATTGATAAACATGACATTCTCAAGACCGCCTTCCTCGAGATCGAGGGGCAGCCCAGGCAGGTCGTGGTTCCCGAGGCACGGCTCAGGCTGTCGCTGGAAGACCTCTCGACACTGGAACCGACGCAACGCAGCCAAACCCTGCGCGCCCGCCTGGACGCGGAGGCCGGGCGAGCCTTTGACCTGAGCCAGGCGCCGCTGATTCGCAGCGCACTGCTGAGGATGGCGCCTGACGAGCACGTCCTGCTGCTGAACATGCACCACATCGTTTCGGACGCGTGGTCCAACCCGATTCTCATGCAAGACCTGGGCGCAGCCTATGAACTGGCTGGCAGTGGCGATCCAGGCCGCCTTGCCCGACCGGCGATCCAATATCACGACTACGCTCGCTGGCAACGCCGGGATTACCCACGGACACCCCAGCACGACGCCGCGGCCGCCTACTGGAAAACCTACCTGGGCGAGGAAATCCTCCCTCTTGAACTGCCCGCTGACTTCCTCGTGGCACAGGACACCCGCCACCCGGCGGCGTCTCATTCGCTGAGCCTGGCTCCCGAGCTGAGCCGCAACCTCAATGCCTTTTGCCAGGCTCATGGGCTCACGCCGTTCGTGGTGCTTCTGGGGGCCTGGCAACTGTTGCTGGGGCGCTACAGCAATCAGCACGACTTCACCGTGGGCGTACCCAACGCCACCCGCAACCAGAGTGAAACCCAAGACCTGGTTGGCTTTTTTGTCAGCAGCCTGATCTATCGGGCGCAACTGGATCACAGCCCGACCACACTCGACTTCCTGCAGCGTCTGCGCCAAGAGTCCCTGGCCGCCTTGGAGCACTCCGACTACCCGGTCGAGCTGATTATCGAAGACCTGCACGTGCAGCGCAGGACTCAAGCCAATCCGTTGTTCCAGACCCTGTTCAACTGGCGTGTCGCAGGCCCGCAACAAGGCCCCATGGCGTTGGGCGAACTGCAGCTGGAGTTTCTTCCCCTGGAGCAACAAGAGGCCAAGTTCGACCTGGCTCTGGAGGTCGAGTACCAACCACAGGCCATTCACGCCAGTCTTGAGTACAGCAGTGCACTGTTCAGGCCGGAGACCATCGAACGCATGGCGCAGCACTGGCAGAACCTGCTGCACGCGATGGTGGCCGATGCCAACCAGCGCATTGGCGATCTGGCGTTGCTGGATACTGCCGAGCAACAGGCGAGCATCGCGGCCTGGAACCCGGCTCGGGTCGAATTCCCGGCCACCCAGGGCATTCATCAGCTGATCGAACAGCAGGTCGAGCGCACGCCCGAGGCCGTGGCAGTGGTATTCGAGCAGCAGTCCCTGAGCTATCGCCAGCTCAATCAGCGGGCCAACCGGTTGGCCCATCAACTGATTGAAAACGGCGTCGGTCCTGATGTGCTGGTCGGCCTGGCGGTGGAGCGCAGCCTGGAGATGGTGGTCGGGCTGTTGGCGATCCTCAAGGCCGGCGGTGCCTATGTGCCTCTGGACCCGGCTTATCCACAGGAGCGGCTGGCCTACATGATTGAGGACAGCGGCATTCGCCTGCTGCTGACCCAGCCTACGGTATTGGGGACCCTGCCGATCCCGGACGGGGTGCGCACGCTGCTACTCGACACCTCCGAATTGGCTGGCTACAGCCTGGACAACCCACAGGTGGCGATCGACCCGGCCAACCTCGCTTACGTCATCTACACCTCCGGTTCCACCGGCAAACCCAAGGGCACCTTGCTCCCGCACCACAATGTGCTGCGCCTGTTCCAGGCCACCGACCGCTGGTTCAACTTTGGCCCGCAGGATGTCTGGAGCCTGTTCCATTCCTACGCCTTCGACTTCTCGGTGTGGGAGATCTTTGGCGCACTGCTGTACGGCGGCAAGCTGGTGGTGGTGCCCCATGACGTCAGCCGCTCGCCGGAAGAGTTTTATGCCTTGCTCTGCCGCGAAGGGGTCACGGTGCTGAACCAGACCCCGTCGGCCTTCAAGCAGTTGATGCCAGTGGCCTGCGCCAAAGAATCCGGCAACGCCCTGCGCTATGTGGTATTTGGCGGCGAGGCCCTGGAAGTGAAGGCCCTGCAGCCCTGGTTCCAGCGTTTTGGCGACCAGCAGCCGCAACTGATCAATATGTACGGCATCACTGAAACCACGGTGCACGTGACGTACCGCCCGATCACCCAGGCCGATCTGCAGGCAGACGCCAGCAGCCCGATTGGTGAGGTGATCCCGGATCTCTCCTGGTACTTGCTCGACAGCAGCCTCAACCCAGTGGCCAAGGGCTGCATTGGTGAACTGTATGTCGGCCAGGCCGGTTTGGCCCGTGGCTACCTCAATCGCGGCGACCTGACGGCCACGCGTTTTATTGCCGACCCATTCTCGACGTCGGGCGAGCGGCTGTACCGCACCGGTGACCTGGCGCGTTACCGCGCCGATGGGGTCATCGAGTACATCGGGCGTATCGACCATCAGGTGAAGATCCGCGGTTTCCGCATCGAACTGGGTGAGATCGAAGCGCGCTTGTTGCAACTGCCGGCGGTGCGCGAAGCCGTGGTCCTGGCCATGGACGGTGCCAACGGCCAACAGTTGGTGGGCTACATCGTCGTCCAGCCGGGGCAGTCGGCTGATGCCGAGCTGCGGGAGGCAATCAAGGCTCAACTGCGCACGGACCTGCCGGACTATATGGTCCCGGCGCACCTGCTGTTCCTCGACACCCTGCCATTGACCGGCAACGGCAAGCTGGACCGCAAGGCCTTGCCCCAGCCCGATGCCAGCCTGTTGCAACAGGCCTATGTGGCGCCGCAAAGCGAGCTGGAACAGCAGATCGCGGCGATCTGGCAGGACGTGCTGAAGCTGGAGCAGGTCGGCCTCACAGACGATTTCTTCGAACTCGGCGGGCATTCGCTGCTGGCGACCCAGGTAGTGTCGCGGGTGCGCCAGAGCCTGGGTCTTGAGGTGGCGCTGCGGACCTTGTTCGAGCACAGCCGGCTGGCGGAGTTTGCCGCGTCCCTGGGTTGCACGACTTCCGCCGGCGAGCCACCGCTGAAAAGGGTCGAACGCAACAAGCCGCTGCCACTGTCCTATGCCCAGGAGCGGCAGCTGTTTCTATGGCAGTTCTACCCCGAGAGCAACGCGTACCACATTCCGGCCGCCATCCGCATGCGCGGTGAGTTGGATATCCAGGCGTTGCAATACAGCCTGAATGCGCTTCTGGCACGCCACGAAAGCTTGCGCACGACATTCGTCGAACAAGGCGAACACAGCGTGCAAGTCATCGCCGACCACGCACTCCTTGGCCTGAGTATGGATCAGCGACCGGTGCAGCCGCTCTCCCCCCAACAAATCGAAGACTGCATCGAGCACGAAACCCGCAAGCCATTCAACCTGGCGCAAGGGCCTCTGTTGCGAGCCAAGCTCGTGTCCCTGGCCGACGACGAGTACCTGTTGCTGCTGACACAGCACCACATCGTGTCGGACGGCTGGTCAACCCAGGTCATGGTCGAAGAGTTGATCGAACTCTATGCAGCAAACACCGAGCAGCGTGCGCCGAACCTGCCCGAGCTGCCGATTCAGTACGCCGACTATGCGGTCTGGCAGCGGCAATGGATGGAGGCAGGCGAGCGCGAGCGGCAGCTGGCGTACTGGGTCGGGCAACTGGGCGGTGAGCAGAAGACACTGGAACTGCCGACCGATCACCTGCGACCTGCCAGGCAGAGCTTTCGTGGCGCGAAAATCGATGTGCCATTGAGCGCCGCACTGAGCCAGGGCTTGAAGGCGCTGGCACACCGCGAAGGTGTTACCCCCTTTATGTTGCTCCTGGCGTCGTTCCAGATCTTGCTGCATCGCTACAGCGGGCAGACGGATATTCGCGTCGGTACTCCTATTGCCAACCGCAATCGGGTCGAGACCGAGCGCCTGATCGGCTTCTTCGTCAACACCCTGGTGCTGAAGTCGGAACTGAACGGCCTGATGTCCGTCACTCAGTTGCTGGCGCAAGTCAAACAGACCGCTCTGGATGCCCAGAGCCATCAGGACCTGCCGTTCGAGCAACTGGTGGAAGCCCTGCAACCGGAACGCACCTTGAGCCAGAACCCGTTGTTCCAGGTGCTGTTCAACCATCACAGTGAGCAGTTGCAACAGCGAACCGATAGGCAATTGCCGAACCTGCAACTCGAAAGCCTGGAAGCCGACAGCCTTACCGCAAAATTCGACCTGGCCCTGGACACCTTCGACAGCAGCGAAGGCCTGCATGCCGTATTGACCTACGCCGCGGATCTGTTTGCACCCTCGACGGCCGAGCGCATGGCCCGGCATTGGCAGAACCTGCTGCAGACCATGGTCAGCGACCCTGAACAAGCCATCAGCGATCTGGCGATGATCGATGCCAGTGAACAACAGCTGATGGTCAACCACTGGAACGCGACGGCGGTCGACAATTCGCTGGAGCGGGCCATCCACCAGTTGATCGAAGAGCAGGTCGAGAGAACTCCCGATGCGCCGGCACTGGCTTTTGCCAGCGAGCAGTTGAGCTACCGCCAGCTCAACCAGCGGGCCAACCAGCTCGCGCACAAGCTGATCGAACTGGGCGTGGGCCCGGATGTGCGGGTGGGCATCGCCCTTGAGCGCAGCGTGGAAATGATCGTCGGGCTGCTGGCCGTGCTCAAGGCCGGTGGCGCTTATGTGCCGCTGGATCCGGCCTACCCCGAAGATCGCCTGTTCTACATGATGCAGGACAGCGGGCTGCGGCTGCTGCTGACCCAGCGCGCGCTGCTGGAGCAATTACCGATCCCCGAAGGTGTGCAGAGCCTGGAGTTGGATCAGGATCCGTCCTGGCTCGAGGGTTATGACAAGGCCAACCCGACCCGCCGCCTCTCCCCGGAAAACCTGGCCTACGTCATCTACACCTCCGGTTCCACGGGCAAGCCCAAGGGGGTCATGGTGCGCCACGGCGCGCTGAACAACTTCATCTCGAGCATGGCCCGGGCTCCGGGGCTGGCCAGCAGCGATTGCATGATGTCGCTGACCACTTTCTCCTTCGATATCTTCGGCCTGGAAATCTACCTGCCGCTCAAGGTCGGCGCGCGCATTGTCCTCAGCGGCCAAGGCATGAACCTCGACCCCCAGGCCATCCTGGACAGCGTGCAACGCCAGGGCGTCACCGCGCTCCAGGCAACGCCTTCGACCTGGCGGATGCTGCTCGACCACCCGCACCACGAGGCCCTGCGCAACTGCAAACTGCTGTGCGGCGGCGAAGCGCTGTCCGAGGAACTGGCAGCGCGCATGCTCGGGTTGTCGGCGCAGGTGTGGAACCTGTACGGCCCGACGGAAACCACCATCTGGTCGGCGGTCTACCCCTTGAGTCCGCAGCAGCCTGCGCCGTACCTCGGTCACCCGATCGACAACACCTCGCTGTACATCGTCGACCCGTACCTGGCCACCGCGCCTGTGGGCGCCGCAGGCGAACTGCTGATTGGCGGCGACGGTCTGGCCCGGGGCTATTTCCAGCGGCCGGCGCTGACGGCGGAACGCTTCCTGCCGGATCCGTTCGGGCCACCGGGCGCGCGGGTCTATCGCACCGGCGACCTGGCCCGGTATCGCCAGGACGGCGTGATCGAATACCTCAGCCGTATCGACCACCAGGTGAAGATCCGCGGCTTCAGGATCGAGCTGGGAGAAATCGAATCCCGGGTCCTGGAACTGGACGAAGTGCGTGAGGTGGCGGTCGTCGCCAATGACACCCACGCCGGGCCACAACTGGTGGGTTATGTCGTGGCCGTCGAACCTCCAGCCGTTGCCGAGCACCAGGCCCTGCACCTGAAACTCAAGGCCTGGCTCAGCGAAAGCCTGCCTGACTACATGGTCCCGGCGCACTGGGTGGTCGTGGAAAAACTGCCGCTCACGCCCAACGGCAAGCTGGATCGCAAGGCGCTGCCCGCGATCGATATCAGCCTGTTGCAAAGAACCTACGTCGCCCCGCACAGCGAGCTGGAAAAACAACTGGCAGCGATCTGGGCCAGCATCCTCAACGTCGAGTCGATCGGTTTGAACGACAACTTCTTCGAGCTCGGCGGGCACTCCCTGCTGGCGGTACGCGTGGTATCGCGGGTGCAACTGGAGTTGGGCATGCAGATGAGCGCACAACAGATGTTCCAGTCACCCACCCTCGGCGCCCTGGCCGGCGAACTGCAACAGTCCGGCAACCCGATCGACACCCTGAAACTGAGCAAGCTAGAAGCACTGTTCGACGAAATGGAGGAAGTTTGATGGACCAGAATATGGCCGCACGAATCGCCAAGCGGTTCATCACCCTGCCGTTGGACAAGCGCAAGCTGTTCCTGGAAAAGATGCTCGGCGAAGGCGTTTCACCCGCCAACCTGCCGATTCCTGCGGTGCAATCGGAGGTGGAGCTGATCTCCCTGTCGTTTGCTCAGGAACGCCAGTGGTTTCTCTGGCAACTGGAGCCTACGAGCACCGCCTACCACCTGTCTGTGGCCTTGCGCATGCAGGGCGAGCTGGATGTCCAGGCGCTGGAGCGCAGCTTCAATGCCTTGATCGAGCGCCACCAGACCTTGCGCACCACCTTTGAACAGACCGAAGACGGCGCGGTGCAGGTGATCGCTCCGCAGTGGTCGCTCAAGGTCGTTGTCGAGCGGGCCGAGCCGGTGCTGGACGAGCTGGCCCGCGAGCGCGTGATCAAGGCCTTCGTCGATGCCCAGACCCAGGAGCTGTTCGACCTGCAACAGGGCCCCCTGCTGCGGGTCAAGTTGCTGCGGCTGGCGGCCCACGAGCACATCATGGTGATCGCCCAGCACCATATTGTTTCCGACGCGGCCTCGCTGCAGGTCATGGTCAGCGACCTGGTCGAGCTGTATGCCGCCGCCAGCCTGGGGCAGCCGGCCGACCTGGCACCACTGCCGATCCAGTACGCCGACTACGCCATCTGGCAACGACGCTGGATGGAAGCCGGCGAGCGCGAGCGGCAACTGGCCTACTGGACGGACCAGCTCGGCGATGAACAACCGGTGCTCGAACTGCCCCTCGATCGGCCACGCCCAGCGGTCCAGAGCTACCGCGGCGCGCGCCTGGATATCGTGCTCGACACGGCCCTGGGTCAGGGCCTCAAGCAGCTCGCCCAGCAGGAAAACGTGACCCCGTTCATGCTGTTGCTGGCCTCGTTCCAGACCTTGCTGCACCGCTACAGCCGCCAGGACGACATCCGCATCGGCGTGCCGGTGGCCAACCGCAATCGGGTTGAAACCGAAGGCCTGATCGGCTTCTTCGTCAATACCCAGGTACTCAAGGCCGACTTCACCGAGGCGCTGCGCTTCTGTGACCTGCTGCAACAGGTCAAGCACACCGCGATACAGGCCCAGGCCTACCAGGACTTGCCATTTGGCCATCTGGTAGAAGCCCTGCAACCGGAACGCAACCTGAGCCTTACACCGCTGTTCCAGGTGCTGTACAACCACCGCGGCTCGGCCCGGGACGCCAGCAGCGAGAAAGCGACGCACCCGCAACCGCTGCTGATCGAAAGCCTGGACTGGGAAATCACCAGCGCCCAGTTCGACCTGACCCTGAACACGGTGGAGTCCGCCGAAGGCATCGCCGCGACACTGACTTACGCCACGGATCTGTTCGACCGCAGCACCGTCGAACGCCTGGCCGGTCACTGGCAGAACCTGCTGCGGGGAATCGTCGCCAACCCGCAGCAAGCCATCGCCGAGCTGCCCTTGCTGGACGCCAGCGAGCAGCAACAGAACCTCAAGCAGTGGAACCCCGATACGGCGCACTGCCCCAGCGAACGCTGCCTGCATCAACTGATCGAGGCCCAGGCCGAGCGCGCGCCCCAGGCCATTGCGGTGAGCCTGGGCCAGCAACGGTTGACCTATGCCCAGCTCAACAGCCGGGCCAACCAGTTGGCCCACGCCCTGATCGAGCACCAGGTCGGACCGGACGTCATGGTCGGGCTGGCGGTCGAGCGCAGCCTGGACATGATCATCGGCCTGCTGGCCATCCTCAAGGCCGGCGGTGCCTACGTGCCGCTGGACCCAGCCTACCCGCAGGAGCGCCTGGCCTACATGATGCAAGACAGCGGCCTGTCGCTGTTGCTGACCCAGGCCGAGGTCCGGGATCGCCTGCCGATCCCACCGCAGGTCAGGACCCTGCTGATCGATGCCCACGAAACGGATGGCTTCAGCAGCGCCAACCCGCAGGTCGCGCTGGACCCGGCCAACCTGGCCTATGTGATCTACACCTCCGGCTCCACCGGCAAACCCAAGGGCGCCCTGCTCGCCCATCACAACGTGCTGCGCCTGTTCAAGGCCACCGAGGGCTGGTTCCAGTTTGGCCCGCAGGACGTCTGGAGCCTGTTTCACTCCTATGCCTTCGACTTTTCGGTCTGGGAAATCTTTGGCGCGCTGCTTTACGGCGGCCGGCTGGCTATGGTGCCGCAGGAGGTCAGCCGCTCACCGGAAGACTTCTTCACGCTGTTGTGCGACGAGGGCGTCACGGTGCTGAACCAGACACCCTCCGCCTTCAAGCAACTGCTGCAAGTGGCCTGCTCCCCCGAGCAGGCCGGGGCCAGCCTCGCCCTGCGCTATGTGGTATTTGGCGGCGAAGCCCTGGAAGTGCAGAGCCTGCGCCCCTGGTTCCAGCGGTTTGGCGACCAGCAGCCGCAGTTGATCAATATGTACGGCATCACCGAAACCACGGTGCATGTGACCTACCGCCCCATCACCCTGGCCGACTTGCAGCAGGAAGCCTCCAGCCCGATCGGCGTACCGATTCCCGACCTGTCCTGGTACCTGCTCGACGCGCATTTGAACCCGGTGCCCAAAGGCTGCATCGGTGAGCTCTATGTCGGCCAGGCCGGCCTGGCCCGCGGCTATCTGAAACGTGCCGACCTGAGCGCCACGCGTTTTATTCCCGATCCGTTCGGCGCCCCGGGTGAACGCCTGTACCGTACCGGCGACCTGGCGCGCTATCGCGCCGACGGCGTGATCGAGTACGCCGGGCGCATCGACCATCAGGTCAAGATCCGCGGTTTCCGCATCGAACTGGGAGAGATCGAAGCCCGTTTGCTGCACCTGCCGCTGATCCGCGAAGCGGTGGTGCTGGCCCAAGCCGGGCCGAATGGCCAGCAACTGGTGGCGTATGTGGTGCCCAGCAGTGCCCCGGACGGGGCCGAGGCCAGCAGCGCACTGCGCGATGAGATCAAGGCCCGGCTCAAGGAAGAGCTGCCGGACTACATGGTTCCGGCGCACCTGCTGTTTATCCCGCAGCTGCCGCTGACGGCCAATGGCAAGCTGGACCGCAAGGCCCTGCCGCAGCCGGACGCCAGCCAACTGCAACGGGCCTATGTGGCGCCGCAAAGCGAGCTGGAACAACGGATCGCCGAACTCTGGCAGAGCGTGCTGAAACTGCCGCAAGTGGGGTTGAACGACAACTTCTTCGAACTCGGCGGCGACTCGATCATCTCCATCCAGCTGGTCAGCCGCGCGCGCCAGGCCGGCATCCGCTTCAGCCCCAAGGACCTGTTTCAGCACCAGACCGTCAGGAGCCTGGCCAACGTCGCCCAGACCACCCAGGACAGCGGGCAAATCGACCAGGGCGCGGTCACGGGCACCACGCCGTTGCTGGCCATCCAGCAGATGTTTTTCGACACCCCGATTCCCCAGCGTCAGCACTGGAACCAGTCGGTCATGCTCAAGCCCGCCAAGCCGTTGGATGGCGAACTGCTGGAGCAGACCCTGCAGCACCTGACCCGCCACCACGATGCCCTGCGCCTGAGTTTCAGCGAGGATCAGGGGCAATGGCGCGCGACGTTCCTGGCGCCCCAGCCGAGCACCCGACTGCTCTGGCAGGCAAGCGTCGCCAACACCGACGAACTGGAACACTGGGCGGAAAAAGCCCAGGCCAGCCTCGACCTGCACGCCGGCCCCTTGCTGCGCGGGCTGCTGGCCACGTTGCAGGACGGCAGTCAGCGCCTGTTGCTGGTGGTGCACCACCTGGCGGTCGACGGGGTGTCGTGGCGGATTCTGTTCGAAGACTTGCAACACGCCTACACCCAGTTGCTGGGCGGCCAGGCCGTGGCCCTGCAAGACAAGACCAGCGCCGTCAAGGACTGGGCCGAACAGTTGCAAGGTCACGCCCGCAGTGAAGCCTTGCAGAAAGAGCTGACCTATTGGCAGGAGCAATTGCAGGAAGTGCCGGCAACGCTGCCCTGCGATCGCCCCGACGGCGGCCTGCAGAACCATCATGGCCGCAGCCTGGAAACGCGCCTGGACCCGCACCTGACCCGACAACTGCTGCAAGACGCCCCCGCGGCCTACCGGACCCAGATCAACGACCTGCTGCTCACCGCCCTGGCACGGGTGCTCCAGCGCTGGACCGGTTATTCCAGCAACCTGATCCAGCTCGAAGGCCATGGCCGCGAAGAGCTGTTCGATCATCTGGACCTGACGCGCACCGTCGGCTGGTTCACCAGTGTCTTCCCGGTCAAGTTGAGCCTGGCCGCCGACCTCGGCGACTCGATCAAGCAGATCAAGGAACAACTGCGGGCAATCCCCAACAAAGGTATCGGCTTCGGTGCCCTGCGCTACCTCGGGGACCCGCAGACCCGGGACACCCTGAGCCGTTTGCCCGAACCGCGGATCACCTTCAACTACCTGGGCCAGTTCGATGGCAGCTTCGATCGCGACCAAGGTGCGCTGTTCGCCCCCGCCGAGGAAAGCACCGGCGCCAATCAAAGCCCGCAGGCGCCCCTGGGCAACTGGCTCAGCCTAAATGGCCAGGTCTACGGTGGCGAGCTGAAGATCGGCTGGGGCTACAGCAGCGACATGTTCGATGATTCGACCATCCAGCACCTGGCGGACGACTTTGCCCGTGAACTGGCGGTGGTCATCGAACACTGCTGCGACCCTCGCCATCAGGGGCTGACCCCGGCGGACTTCCCGGTCGCCCGCATCACCCAGCAGCAACTGGACCGCCTGCCGGTCCCGGCCAATCGGGTGGAAGACCTTTATCCACTGTCACCGATGCAGCAAGGCATGCTGTTCCACAGCCTGGAAGCGTCCGGCGACAGCCTGTACATCAACCAGATGAGCGTCGCGGTCGAAGGCCTGGATCCCGCGCGGTTCATTGCCGCGTGGAACAGCGCCATCGCCCGCCATGAAATCCTGCGCAGCGGGTTCTGGTCGGCCAGCGAACTCGCCGAGCCGCTGCAGGTTGTGTACAAGAGCGCCACCCTGCCGACCCGGATCCTCGACTGGCAGGATCGCCCCTTCGACCCGCAAGCGCTGGAGGCACTGCTCGCCGAGGACTGCGCCGAAGGTTTCGACCTGCTGCGCGCGCCGCTGACCCGGCTGACCCTGGTCAAGCTCGACGGGCAACGCTATCACCTGATCTGGACCAGCCACCACATCCTCATGGATGGCTGGTCCAGCTCGCGCCTGCTGGGTGAGGTCTTTGAGCTGTACAACGGCCGCCCCGCGCCGGCCATTCGCGGTCACTACCGTGACTATATCCAGTGGTTGCAGAATCAGTCCCAGGCCACCCTCGAGCAGTTCTGGAAAGACAAGCTGCAAGGCTTCGGCGGCTCGACCTCGCTGTCCAACAGCCTGAGCCCGCGCCCTGCCGCCGACCTGCAAGGCCATGCCGCGCTGTACCTGAATTGGGATGAAGGCCAGACCCGGCGCCTGCGCGAGCAGGCCCAACGCCTGCGAGTGACCCCCAACACGCTGATCCAGGCCACCTGGCTGCTCTTGCTGCAACGCTACACCGGCCAGGAAAGCGTGTGCTTCGGCGCCACGGTGGCCGGTCGTCCGGCCAGCCTGCCGGGCGCCGAAGATGTGCTCGGGCTGTTCATCAATACCCTGCCGATCATCCAGGCGCCGCAGCCGCAGGCGCTGCTGGGCCAGTGGCTGCAAGATCTGCAGAGCTACAACCTGGAAGTCCGTGATCACGAACATGCCTCCCTGGCCGACGTGCAGCGCTGGTCCGGTCAAGGCGGCCAGGCGCTGTTCGACAGCATCATCGTGTTCGAAAACTACCCGGTGGATGAGCGTCTGCAGGAAGCCGGGCAGAATCAGCTCAGCTTCGGCGAAGTCAGCAACCGCGACGTCACCAACTTTGCCATGGACCTGGCGATCAACCTCGGCACGACGCTGAAGATCGAGTTCCTGTATCTGCGCAACCGCTTTACCGAAGACGCCACCGAGCAGGTCCGACGCAGCTTCGAGACGCTGCTGCTGGCCATGCTCGATCAGCCGGACGCCACCCTGGGCAGCCTCGGCATGCTGGCCGCCGCCGAGCAGCACGCCCTGCTGCAAAGCAACCAACTGCCAGCCCCGGGCACTTCCCAGCCGCTGCTGGCCGAGGTCGTGCGCCACCACGCCAGCACCCGCCCGGATGCCCTGGCAGTGGTCTGTGGCGATAGCCGCCTGACCTATGGCGAGCTGGAAGCCCGCGCCAACCGCCTGGCCCATTACCTGATCAGCCAGGGCGTGGGGCCGGAAGTGTTCGTCGGCATCGCCCTGGAACGCTCGGTAGACGTGATCGTGGCCTTCTACGCAGTGATGAAGACCGGTGGTGCCTATGTGCCACTGGACATCGACTATCCGCCGGAGCGGATCCAGTGGATCGTCGAAGACTCGGCCATGAGCGTGCTGATCACCCAGGGCGCCCTGGCTTCACGTTTCGAGGGCCTCTCGACCGCACGCCTGGAGCTCGACCGGCTGCGACTGGATGCACAGCCGTCGACCTGCCCGGCCACGGCCGTACTGGACGACAACCTCGCGTACCTGATCTACACCTCGGGGTCCACCGGCAAACCCAAGGGCGTGGCGGTGTCCCATGGCCAGATCCGCATGCATTGCCAGGCGATTGCCGAGCGCTATGACATGGATGTGAATACCCGCGAACTGCTGTTTATGTCCTTCGCCTTCGACGGCGCCCAGGAACGCTGGCTGGCGACCCTGCTCAGCGGCGCCCAACTGGTGGTCCGCGGCAACCCGCTGTGGACCCCGGAAGAAACCTGGCACGCACTGCATGCCCATCAGATCAGCATCGCCTGCTTCCCGCCGGCCTACCTGCAGCAACTGGCCGAGTACGCCGAAAGCCAGGATCAGGCGCCACCGCCGGTGCGCATCTATTGCTTCGGCGGCGATGCGGTGGCCGAAGCCAACTTCGAGCTCGTCAAGCGCGCCCTCAAGCCCGCCTACCTGACCAATGGCTACGGCCCGACGGAGACGGTCGTGACCCCGCTGCTGTGGAAGGTCAAAGCTGACCAGAACTGCGGCGCGGTCTACGCGCCAATCGGCACACGCATCGGGGAACGCACCCTGTACGTGCTCGATGAGCAGCTCAACCCGCTGCCCAATGGGGTCGCGGGCGAGCTGTATATCGGCGGCGAAGGCGTGGCCCGGGGTTATCACCAGCGCCCCGGTCTGAGTGCAGAGCGGTTTGTTGTCGACCCGTTCAGCGCCAATGGCAGCCGCCTGTATCGCACCGGCGACCTGGTGCGCCAGCGCGTCGACGGTGTGATCGACTACCTCGGGCGCCTGGACAACCAGGTCAAGATCCGTGGCTTTCGCATCGAACTGGGGGAAATCGAGGCCCGCCTGCGCGATCAAGCCCTGGTGCAGGACGCCGTGGTGGTCGCCCGGGAAACCGGCGCCGGCAAACAACTGATCGGTTATGTGGTCGCCGCCCCGGACCCGAGCCTGGGTGAGCAACTGCGCAACGCCTTGAGTCGGGAACTGCCCGACTACATGGTGCCTTCGCAGATCCTGGTCCTGGCGGCCTTGCCATTGAACCCCAACGGCAAGCTGGATCGCCTGGCCCTGCCGGACCCGGATTTCAAGGGACGGGAGTTCGTCGCGCCGCGCAATGCCCTGGAACAGGCTCTGGCCAGCATCTGGCAAGAGGTCCTGGAGCTTGAGCAGGTCGGCGTCACCGATAACTTCTTCGAGCTGGGCGGCGACTCCCTGCGGATTCTCAAGGTCCTGTCCAAGGTCCGTGGACGCAGCGACCTGGGCATCGAGCTGAAGCTGCGGGACATGATCGGCAAGCCGACCATTGCCGAGCTGTCGGGCTATGACCCCGAGGCGCACAACAGCCTCGATCCGTTGCTGCTGCTCAACAGCCGGGTGGCGGCACGCCGTCCGTTGTTCTGCCTGCACGCCGGCTTCGGCACGGTGTTCGACTACGAGCCCCTGGCCCGGCGCCTGGAAGGCCAGCGCAGTGTCTACGGACTGCAATGCCGGATGCTGCTGGACCGTCACTGGGAGGACGAATCCCTGGGCGCCATGGCCATCGACTATGCCCAGTACATTCGCCAGAAACAGGCTGACGGCCCGTACCACCTGCTGGGCTGGTCCCTGGGTGGCACCCTGGCGCTGCTGGTGGCCCAGGAGCTGGAGAGCCAGGGGCAACAGGTGGAGTTCCTGGGCCTGGTGGACAGCTTTGTGCCGAGCCTGACGCCCGAAGTCGACAATGACGACTGGAGCGATGATCTGCGCAGCTTCCTCGCGGTGATCTTCGGCTTGCCGGCGCACCAGCTGCCGCCGTTCAGCCTTCGCGCCCACAGCGACCTGGCGACCCTGGAGCCGCTGATCGCCGGGGTGCAGCAGGCCCTGGCGAGCGCCTCGGCTTACGCCGGGATCAGCAGCGATGAGCTGGCCCATACCTTCAGCGTGGCCATGAAACTCAAGGCCCTGTCGCTGCAACTGGACGCCCTGCCCGAGACCCGCAGCCGCCCGTATTGCTGGTGGGCCAAGGCTAACGCCAGCGACCCGAACCAGCGCCTCGAGGCGGCACAGGCCAACGAGCAACTGCTGGCCGGGCACTTCGACATCCTCAAGCAAGCGGCCTTCCTCAAGGACGCACTGCAACAGCTGGAGCAACCGGAAACGGTGGCCCCGTAAGCCCTTTGCCGCTGCGGATGGTCCGCAGCGGCAGCCTGAACCGACACTGTTTTCACAAGGAACCCGCAATGCCCCTGGACCCCGATCTCGAAGGCTTTCTGGAGCTGGCACACATGGGCCGCCTGAGCGGCAAGAGCCAGCCCATGCATGCGTTGAGCGTGCAACAGGCCCGCGCCGAATTCGAGCAGACCTCCGCCGTGCTCGACCCCTGCCCGCCGGCCTCGGTCAGCGTCACCACCCTGAGCGTGCCGACCCGGGACGGCCAGGCCATGCCGGCACGGCTGTACCGCGCCGCAGGCACCGGCAGCGAACTGCAAGCCACGATTCTGTACCTGCATGGTGGCGGCTATGTGGTCGGTAGCCTGGACTCCCACGATTCGATCTGTCGGCGCCTGGCCGCCAGCGGCCGGCATGCGGTCCTGGCGCCGGCCTATCGCCTGGCCCCGGAATCACCGTTCCCAACCGCGGTGCACGACGCCCTGGATGCGGCCAACTGGCTGGCGGAAAATGCCGCCTCGCTGCACCTGGACCACCAGCGCACCCATGTCGCCGGCGACAGCGTCGGCGCCACCCTGGCCACCGTGCTGGCCATTTCGGCGGTCATGCAGCCCCGGCAGATCCAGCTCAAGCCCAGGAGCCAATTGCTGTTTTACCCGGTGACCGACACCTCGACCCTGCGTCCGTCCCACAGCCGTTATGCCGAAGACCACCTGCTGGAAACCGCGACCCTGGAGTGGTTTTACCAGCACTACTGCCCGACGCCGGAGCAGCGTCTGGACTGGCGGGTCTCGCCCCTGCTGACCCAGGACCTGCCGGCCCTGGCACCGGCCTACATCAGCCTCGCGGAATACGACCCGCTGTATGACGAAGGCCTGGCCTACGCCGAGCTCCTGCAGGCACGCGGCACCGCGGTGACCCTTGAGGTGCAGAAGGGCCTGACCCATGACTTCCTGCGCATGAATGGCATCGTCGCGGGGGTCGAGGGGATCTACCAGAAGCTTGAGCAGTGGCTGGCCGATCAACCCGCTTGATACCTTGCGCCCAATAAAAAGCCCGATGCAGTGCATCGGGCTTTTTATTGGGCGCCACTTGCCATTGGGGGCCTGCTGGACGACAGGCGTCGCCTTCGGTGTGACCTACCAGAATGTCCCGCGCAGGGTCAGCATCTGATTGCGCGGCTCGCCATACCAGTTCTGCCGGTTGGAAGGGCCGACTGTCGAGTAGTAGACCTTGTCGAAAATATTGTTGAGGTTGTAGGCCAGGGTCCAGTGCTCGTCCACCCGGTATTCCGCCATGGCATTCCAGACCGCGTAGCCACTCTGGTTATAGTCGAAAGGGTGAGTCAATGGCCGGCCGTTAGAGCCGAGCACCGGCTTGAGGTCGCTATCCAGCACGGTGGCCACGCCGCTGACGTAGTCCTTGCTCTGCAGCGTTACCCCGCCCCCGACCTTCAGGTCATTGAGCACGCCCGGCAGGCGATAGGTGGACCACAGCTTGGCACTGTGCCTCGGCGTGATGCTGCTGAAGGTGGAATTGGTCGTGCGGTCCTTGTTGTGGTTGTAGGTGTAACCCGCCATGAGGTTCCAGTCAGGCATGACTTCGCCGCTGATCTCGGCATCGAAGCCTTTGCTGACCACCTTGCCCTGGGCCAGGTAGCAACAACTGCCGGCGAACAGGACGTCAGTCTCGGGGTAGTTTGGATCGAGTACGGCCTGGTTTTCACGCTCGGTGTAGTACAGCGCAAACGAGGTATTGACGGCCCCACCCCACAACTCGCCCTTGATTCCGGTTTCATAGGTCTTGCCGGTCATGGCCTCCAGCGAGCTACCGGGCAACGGCCCCTTGGATTGCAGCTGCTGCGGCTTGTAGATCTCTGAATAGCTGACATAGGTCGACCACTGGTCATTCAGGTCAAAGACCAGGCCACCGTAGGGGACCACCTTGGTCGGTTCGCGACGGTGGACGTCGGACAGTGTGGTCCAGGCATCCGGGTTGGCTGGGTCGATCGGGTCCACGTCCCGCTCGCGATAGGTCTGGTCAAACTTGTAGCGCTGCACCCGGGCACCGACGATCAGGTGCAGCGGATCGGCCAGTTGCAGGCGCAAGGTCGAGTACAGGCCGTACTGGGCTTGTGAGTTGGGGCTGTAGTCCCGGGTGTAGCGCCGGTCGTTGGGCTGGTTGGGCCAGGGCGTGGAATCCGGGTCGAATACATCCACATCACCGCCATTGGGCAAACCATCGGTCCCGCGCCAGCGGCTGGTGATCTTCTGATAGTCCGCGCCCAGGAGCAGTTCGTGCTCCCGATCAAAGGCCGTGAATTTGCCGGCAAGGTTCATATCTAAGAGCCGCTGCTCACTGCGATAGGAGTTGATCGAGCCGTACCAGAAAGGCCCGGTCTTATCGACCAGATCCACCCCGCCCAGGACCGCGGAGCTCTTGATCAGACCCGACTCCAGGGTTTGGGTGTAGCTGAGGTTGCCCTTCCAGTTGTCATTGAATTCATGGTCGACCTTGGCAAACAGTTCGTCCGAGCGACCATCCTGATAAGCCCAATTGGTGGTCAGGCTGGTGCGCCGAGACAAGCCCAGGTCACCACCGTCGAGGTAGCGCGGCACACCGGTGCCGATGCCGTTGTCGTGCAGGCGTTCGGAACGACCGCCCAGGGTCAGGCGCGTGGCATCGGTGACATCCGCTTCGAGCACGCCATAGATAATGGGTTTTTCAGTGCTGCGATTGTCCAGGAAGTACTGGCGGTCGGTGTAGGCCGCCACCAGGCGCCCACGCAGCTTGCCATCAAAGGCCAAGGGGCCGGTGACATCGAGCTGCGTACGGTAGTTGTCCCAGGTCCCTGCGGAAGTCTCGACCTTCAACTGGTAGGCATCCAGGGGGCGTTTGCGCACCAGGTTGATCATGCCGCCCGGATCGCCGGTGCCGCCGAATAAACCGGAGGACCCGCGCAGCACTTCAACGTGGTCGAATTCCACCAGGTCATAGTTCTTATACGAATAGAAACTACCGGCCGTGGTCCCTAGCGCCATGGGGGCCGCCCCATCGATCTGGATATTCTCGATGACGAAGCCGCGCGAGTAGTAGCTGGACAGGTTGGAGTTGGCGGTTTTCACCGTGATCCCGGGGGTCTCCTTCATCGCATCGGTCAGACTGCTCATGCGCCGTTCCTGGATCACCTGGTCGGTGATCACCGACACCGATTGCGGGGTCTGGCGCAAGCTGGTCGGGGTCTTCGAACCGATACTGGTCAGCCCGGTGGTGTAGGAGCCCGAGTTCTCGGTCATCTCCCCCATGCCCTGGCCTTTGATACTGGTGGTGCCCAACTCCAGCGCCGTGGAGCCTCCGGCGTCATTGGTCAGGAACACCGTGTTGTTCTCGATCCGATACCTCAGGCCCGCGCCTTGCAGCAGGGTGTTCAGGGCCTCCCCAGGCTCCATTTCACCGATCACCGGCGAGGACTTTTTGCCACGCACCAGTTCCGGCCCGTAGAGAATCTGCAGCCCGGTCTGGTTCCCCAGCTCAGTCAGCGCCTTGTCCAGCGGCTGGGCCGGGATATTGACGTGGGCGCTTTGTGCCTGGACGCCGCTGGAGACACCAAGGGCCAGCCCCAAGACTACGATGGAAGCCGACGTGCGCCAGAGGGCCAATGGCTGTTTCAGCACATTCCGTGCGCGCCTTGCCTGTTCAGGTTTCATAGCGTTGGATCACCCCAGATATCGTCATTCAAGTTGGAAGATCGCCACCTCTTGGGATGGCTGACCGGTCATTTGGCGGTCCACTGCCACAATCGTCCCGGCATCATGACGGGGCGATTTCCTTCAAATTCGGTGTAGAGCCATTAGAAGACGAGCAAAAATAAAATAAATTAGAAAGATTCACATTCAGAACACAAAAAAATACAAAGTACCGCCGGCGCGGCGGGCCATGCGTCGGTTTTTCATGACAGGGGACTGATAAAAAAGCCCCTGCCAGAACCGTTGGCCGGCTCGGACAGGGGCAGCAAGGCTGGGGGGAATCAGCCTTCGAGTTGCTCTTTGGCCTGTTGCAACTGACGCGCCTTTTCCAGCAACAGGGCTTTTTCTTCGGGGCTCATGGCGTCCAGGCGCAGGCGCGCCTGGGCCTGTTTCTCCAACTGCCCCGGGGCTGCTTCCTGCAAGCGCAAAGCCTGGGCCAGTGCCGCCACTGTCGGGTTGTCGAAGACCACCCCGGGATGGGTTTCGCATTGCAGCAGCTTGCGTATCCCGGCCACCAGCTTGATCACCAGCAGCGAGTGCCCACCGGCGGCAAAGAAGTCCTGCTCGATGCTCAGGCGCTCCAGCCCCAACAGCTGCGCCATGCGCGCCGCGAGCAACTGTTCCAGGGCATCCCGTGGCGCCACATACTCGGCTTGCACCAAGCTCAGGTCCCGCTGCTGCAAGGCCTGGCGATCGACCTTGCCGTTGCCCAGGCGCGGCATGGATTCCACGAGCTGGATATGCCGCGGCACCATGGCCGCCGGCAACTGCTCGGCCAGTTGTGCGGCCAGGGCCGCTGGCAAATCCCCTGCTCCGGTGTGCGCGGCCACCACAAAGGCGATCGGCTCGCCTGGCCCCTCCTCGCTCTTGCCCAGCACCACCACCGCTTCATTGACCCCCGGCAGGCGCAGCAACTGGGCCTCGATCTCGGCCAGTTCGATGCGGAACCCGCGCACCTTGACCTGCTGGTCGCCGCGCCCGAACAGCTGCACCCCGCCTTCCGGGCGGTAGCGGGCCAGGTCGCCGCTGCGGTACAGGCGCTGGCCGTCCAGGGGGCTGCTGATAAACGCCTGGGCTTCCTGCTCGGGAGCGTGGAGGTAACCCCGGGCCAGTTGCTGCCCACCGATATACAGCTCACCCAGTTCACCGGTGGCCATCAGTTGCAGACGCTCGCCGAGCACCAGCACCTGGTTGTTGGCCAGCACCCGGGTCAGGGGCATGCTCACCTGCTGCGCATCCGCAGGTGATAGCGGATGGACCAGCACCCCGACCGTGGTCTCGGTCGGGCCGTAGTGGTTGAACACCCGGCAGTCCGCCTTGATCTGATAGATCCGCTGCACCAGGCGTCCTGGGATCGCTTCACCGCCCAGGATCAGCGTGGCAGGCAGGGCCGGCGGTTCGGCCTCGAGCAAGGCCGCCAAATGGGAGGGCACGATTTTCAGGCAGTCGATGCCCTGCTCCCGGATAAAACCGGCAAAGGCATGGGGATCCTGCATCACCGGGTCGTCGGCAATGTGCAGGGCCGCGCCGTTGTAGAGCGCGCCGAACAAGGCGGTGTTGCCGAGGTCGGCGGCCACCGTCGAGCCCAGGGCAAAGTGCCGGCAGGCTGCCAGCTCCAGGGCATCACTGACCCCGGCGGTGTAGTTGAGCAGTTGCCGATGTTCGATCACCACGCCCTTCGGTGTACCGGTGGTGCCCGAGGTGAAGAGCACATAGGCGACATCAGTGGCCTGCGGAGCATGCCGGGCGAGCAGCGATCCGTCCTGGCCCGCCGTCGATTCCCCGGCGATATCCAGGGCCTCGACGCCGCGCGCCTGCCAGGCCGGCAACTGTTCCGCAGCCGCTACCACCCAGGGGGTCTGCGCCTGCTCGACGATGTGCGCCTGACGGGCCAGGGGCCATTGCGGATCCAGCGGCAAGTAGCCGGCACCGACGCGCCAACTGGCCAGAATCGCCACAATCAGCTCGGCGGATCGGGGCAGCGCCAGCGCCACCAGGGCGCCGGCCGCGACCCCTTGCGCCGCGAGCCGCAACGCCAGGTCATGGGCACGGCTGTCGAGCTGGGCATAGGTCAGGGTCTGCCCGGCGCTGACCAGGGCCACGGCATCCGGGGTGATCTGCGCCCACTCGGCAATGCGCTCGGGCAACAGCACGCGCTCATCCAGCGCTTCTGGCGCCGGGTTCAGGCCCAGCAGCGCGGCGGTCTCGGCCTCTCCCAGCAGATTGAGCCGGGACAGAGGCTGGTGCACGTCCTCGACAATGCTCTGCAGCAAGGTCAGGTATTGCGCCTGCAGGCCTTGCAGGGCCGCCAGCGAATAGCGTGCCTGCAGTGCCTCGATGCTCAGTGCCACGGGAACCCCCTGGGCACTCAACCCCAGTTGCAGGGACAGTTCGAACAGCGGCGCCGACGCGGCGAGGTGCGACGCGGACCATTGGCCCCCGGCCACCGCCTGCGGACCGAAGGCCTGGCGAGTGGCGAACCCGTAAAGCGGGTTGGCCAACACCGGCGCCAGGTCGGCCGCCCAGTACTCCTGCCAGGTGCCATGGTGTTCAAGCTGCTGCGCCAGGGCGTCAAGCACCGTGGAGAAGCCCAGTGTCTGGGGCAAATCCAGGTGCAAGGGCAGGGTTTTCTCGAACAGCCCGAGGGTCTCGGCGAAGAACTCGTAGTCCTGGCGCCCGTCATGCCGCCAGCCGGCGAGGAAACGCTCACGGCCGCTGATGCGCCCGAGCAGGACCCACCAGGCCGCCTGCAACAGCACCTCGACCGGCTTGGCGCAGGCAGTGGCCACCTCTTGCAGGGCGCTGGCCAGTCCGGCGTCCAGCGCTTGTGTCAGTTGCAGCACCGCAGCGCCGTCGTGCGCCAGGGCATCGGCGCGACGATAAGGCAGGTACGGCGCGCTCAAGCCCTCTTCGGCAGGCGCCAGGGCCTGCCAGTAAGCCTTGGCGGTATCGGCATCCTCGTCGAACAGCACTTCACTGCGCCATTCCAGGTACTGGGAAAACTGCCCCAGCTCTTCGTCGACCTCCAGACCGCCCTGCTCATAGCCACTGATCAGCGCCCGCAGCAGCACCGCAAGGCTGCCGGCGTCCGCCACCAGGCGCGCCACACTCAGCAGCAGCTGCCATTGGCGGTCGGCGGTGCGCAGCAACAGCGCCTGGGCAAAGGGTCCGCCATGCGGGGTCGATTGTTCCTGCCAAGCCTCCCGCCGCGACGCCGCCTGGCTGGCGGAAACCACGTCGGCCTGTACTTGAAGAGCAAATGACGGCCCCCCGGCAGCGGCCAGGAACTGCCGCAGGCCATGGTAGCCAGGCACCGATTCCAGGCGTGTGGTCAGTACGTCGTGACGCTGCAACAGACCATCCAGTACCCGCTGCAATCGCGCCGGATCCAACTCGCCATGAATCTCCACCGCCAGCAAGTGCGCCGTCGCCCCATGGCGTGCACCGGCTTCCAGGGCCGCCAGATGCTGCTGTTGCTCGGGGAGCAGGGCCAAGCCCGCGTCCAGTGTTTCCAGGTCTGCCGTACTCATGCTTGCGCCTCTTGCGTTTGCCGATCGGCGACTGGCGCCTGTTCCGACAGTGCCTCCAGGGCACTGCGTTCGATCATTTCACCCATGGCCACGACAATTTTGCGCGGGCCCTCGAACGGGTCCCGGGCATGCGCGGCCAACATGTTGTCCAGCAGAATCACATCGCCCTTGCGCCAGTCGAAACGCACCGCGCACTCCTCGTAGAGGTCGCCAACCAATTGCATGACCTCGTCTTCGATCGGCGAGCCATCGCCGTAATACACATGGCGCGGCATGCGCTGCTCACCGAAGAGCCCGAGCAGGTCCTCGCGCACATCCGGATCCAGGCAATAAATGTGGTGCAACTGGACCTGATTGAAGAAGCTTTTCTCACCGGTCACCGGGTGGCTGATGATGGCCGGGCACGGGGTGCGGATCTGCAATTCATCGTTGTCCAGCCAAGTCCACTGGATCCCCGCGGCGCGGCAGCGGGCCTCGACTTCGTCGCGCACCTCGGTCTTGAAGAAGTGCTGCCAGGACACATCGAGCTTGTCGGCGAAGGTGCGCACGTACAACAGGCCCTTGCTCTCGAATTTTTCGCGCAGGGTCAGCGGCAGTTTCTGGTACATCAAGCGGCAGTCCACCACCGGGGTTGCACCGCCGACGGGTGACGGCTGTTCACAGAAGAACAGCTGCTTGCGCGGCCAGCGATCCTGGTGGGAGCTCTCGTTGTGGAACAGGATCATTTTCTTTTCCGGGTACGGCGTGGAGCGGTAGGTGTTCTTGCCGCCCTCTTTCTTCGGCAGGTCGCCGTACTGTCCGTAGAGGCCCGGCTGCACCGCTTCGGCGAACGCCTCGAAGGCATGGATGTCGCTCATGGCGAAGCCACGGAACAGGATCCCGGCATGCCGCGCGAGTTTCTCTTCCACCAGGGCTCGGTTGTTGCGGATCCACTGCACCAGGTCCAGACCCGGGTCCGTCGGCTCCCACAACAAGGGGAATACCTGCCCCGGGACCATCAGGGTTTCCCGAAATGCCGGCGCAGTGGGCCGGGTTGCCGGGCTCTGGGCCTTTTTCAGGAACTTGCCCAGCTTGTCGGCCTTGCTCGAAGCTGCGGGTGCAGTGGTCGTGGCGGCAAGCGCCACGTTGTTGGTAGGCATGTTGATATCCCCTAGTCGTATATCCGGATCACGCACAATCTGTTCGAGAATGGTCATCCAGCTGTTCACGCAGAGCTCTATACGTTCTTGTTTGAATAAGTCGCAGGCGAATTGCCAGGTCCCATGCAGCTGCCCGGCCTCATCGTCGATAAACAACGCCATGTCGAACTTCGAGTAGGCTCCGGCCGACGGCAGGGCCTGGACGCGAATGTCTTCAATGCCGGCGCTGCGAATCGGCAGGTTGTTCATCACGAACAGCACCTGCACCAGCGGGTTGACACCCTTGCGGCGGTTGACTGCAGCGGCCTCGACCAGCATGTCGAATGGCAGGTCCTGATGTTCGAAGGCACTCAGGCTGGTTTCCTGGGCCTGGGCCAGGAAAGCGGCGAATGACTGGTCGGCATCGAAGCGCGAGCGCAGGGGCAGGATATTGACGAAAAAGCCGATCAGGCTTTCCAGCTCGGCTTGCGGCCGCCCGGCGACATCCGCCCCCACCAGCACGTCGTCGCTGCCACTGAGGCGGTGCAACAACACCTGGAAGCTCGCAAGCAGGGTGCTGTAGAGCGTGACCCCGGCCTCGCGCGCCAGGGCACTGAGGGCCTGGTGCAACTCGGGAGCCATCGAGAAGCTGCAATCGCGCCCCTCAAACGACGCCACTTCCGGGCGTGGATGATCGGTGGGCAATTGCAGCAGGCCGCCATGCCCGGCCAGGGCGTCTTTCCAGTACGCCGCCTGGTCGCGGAAAACGCCGGCCTGTTCCAGTTGCTGCTGCCACTGCGCATAGTCGGAGTACTGCAGCGCCAGCGCCGGCAACGGCTGCTCGATACCCGCCTTGAGCCTGGCATAGACCTCGACCATTTCGTTGCTCAGGATCGACATCGACCAACCATCAGAAATGATGTGGTGCATGGCAAACAGCACCACGTGCTCGGTCGGCCCCAGGCGCAGGACCTGGCCGCGCAACAGTGGGGCCTTGAGCAGGCTGATGGGAGTCCGGGCGTTCTGTTCCACCGCCTCGGCCACCCGGGCTTCGCGCTCGACCGGGTCCAGGGCCGCGAGGTCGAGCAACGGCAGGTCCACTGCAACCTCGGCACTGATCAGCGCCAGCGGATCGCCCTCCTCGTCCGCCACATAAGCAGTACGGAGCACCTCATGGCGCTGCACCAGTTGCCGCAGGCTGGCCACCAGCAGCGGCACCGATAATTCACCTTCAAGACGCAGCGCCAACGGCATGCCATAGGCGCCGCTGGCCGAGGCAAACTGCTCCACGACCCACAACCGGCGCTGCGCCAGGGACAGGCACGCCTGCGCCTTGCCCGCCGTCGCCACCAGCTCGGGCAAGCGCGCACGGGCGATACCGACCCGCGGTGCCAGGGCCGCGGAGAAGGCGCCCAGGGTCGGGGTGCCGAACAGGTCGCGCAACCCTATCTCGCACACCAGCACCTGCTTCAGCCGCGCCACGACCTGGGTCGCCAGCAGGGAATGCCCGCCCAGTTCGAAGAAGTTGTCGTTGAGCCCGATGCGCTCGAGCTCCAACACCTCTTGCCAGACCGCTGCCACCTGCTGCTCCAGCTCGCTCTGCGGCGCCAGGTACTGTTGCTGCAACAGGCTCGCATCGGGGGCCGGCAGGGCCCGGCGGTCGAGCTTGCCGTTGGCCGTCAAGGGCCAGCGTTCGAGGAACAGCAGGTGAGCCGGGACCATATAGTCCGGCAGCACGTTCTTGAGCCGGCCCTTGATGACGTCGCGCAGGGCTGCGGCGGCGTCGACCTCGGTCACGTCGCGGCGGGCGATCAGGTACCCCACCAACTGCTGGCCACTGGGGCCATCCACCGCCAGAACCAGCGCTTCACGCACTTCGTCCTGTTGCTGCAAGTGGGCTTCGATCTCCCCCAACTCGATGCGGAAACCCCGGATCTTCACCTGATGGTCGATGCGCCCGACATACTCGACCACCCCGTCGGTGCGATAGCGCGCCAGGTCGCCGGTGCGATACAGGCGCTCACCCGACGCCGAGAACGGGTCGGGGATAAACCGTGTCGCGCTCAGGTCCGGCCGTTTCAGGTAACCCCGAGCCAGGCCGGCCTGGCCGACATACAGCTCACCGACGCAGCCTTTGGGCACCGGGTTGAGGTCGGCATCGAGCAGGTACCAGGACAGGTCGACAATCGGCTCGCCAATCGGGCTCGCGGCGTCCTGTTGCAGGTCGGCCAGGCTGATCGGCCGGTAGGTGACGTGGACCGTGGTTTCGGTGATGCCGTACATATTGATCAATTGCGCGGCCTGATCGCCGAACCGCTCGAACCAGGGGCGCAGGCTCTGCACGTCCAGGGCTTCGCCGCCAAAGACCACGTAGCGCAGGGCCAGGCGGGCCTGGGCCTGCTCGGGGGAGCAGGCCACCTGCAGCAACTGCTTGAAGGCTGACGGCGTCTGGTTGAGCACGGTGACGCCCTGCTCCCTCAGCAGGCTGAAAAACTCCTCCGGGGAACGACTGACGTCCTGAGGCACCAGCACCAGGCGGCCGCCATACAACAGCGCGCCAAAGATCTCCCAGACCGAGAAGTCGAAGGCATAGGAATGGAACAGGCTCCAGACATCCTGCGGACCGAACCCGAACCAGCCATCGGTGGCCTGGAACAGGCGCAGCACGTTGTGGTGACTCAGCAGCGCGCCCTTGGGCTTGCCGGTGGAACCGGAGGTGTAAATGACATACGCCAGGTTAGCCGGGTCCACCGTGAGCCCGGGGTTGCTCTCGCGGTAGCCGGCCAGGCCCTGCTCATCGAGCAGCAAGGTGGGCAATTGCGCCGCCAGCGGCAAGCGCGACAGCAGGTGCGCTTGAGTCAGCAGCAACTGCAAGCCGCTGTCTTCGATCATGTAGGCCAGGCGATCCTCGGGGTACGCCGGGTCCAGGGGCACATAGGCGCCACCGGCCTTGAGGATCGCCAGCAGGCCCACCAGCATGTCCAAGCTGCGCTCGACCGCCAGCCCCACCAGCACATCGGGACCGACACCCTGCTCGATCAGCCGGTGCGCCAGTTGGTTAGCCCGGCTGTTGAGCTGACGATAGGTCATTTGCTGTGCGCCCAGGGTCAGCGCGATCGCCTCCGGTGCGCGCTCGACCTGGGCCTCGATCAAGGCATGCAGGGGCTGCTCGCTCACCAGACGGGCCGGACGCGGATTCCACTCGGCGAGGGTTTGGCTGCGCTCGCGCTGATTCAGCAGGCGCCACTCGCTGAGCGGACGTTCGGCCAACTCGGGCATTTGCTGCAACAGGTGCATCAGATGCGCCGCAAGCTGCTCGATCATCGCCGACGAGAAATGCCCGCGGTCGAAACTAAAGTGCAGCCCCAGCTCCTCGCCCAGGCCCACAGCCAGGGTCAAGGGGTAGTTGGTCTGCTCGTGACTGTCGATTGCGCCGAAGCGCAAGCCTTCGGGGGCACCCTGCTCCAGGGCCTCGGACACCGGGTAGTTTTCGAACACCAGGATATTGTCGAACAGGGCCTCGCCGCTGCGGGCCGCCCAACGCTGGATCTCGAACAAGGGTGTGTGTTCGTGCTCGCGCAGCCCCAGGTTCTGCGCCTGGACCTTCTGCAGCCAGCTGGCGAGGGTCTGTTCCGGTTGCGGCGTGGCGACCACCGGCAGGGTGTTGATAAACAGCCCGATCTGCTGCTCGACGCCCTTGAGTTCCGCCGGACGCCCGGCCACGGTCGCGCCGAATGCCACGGTGGCCTGCCCGGTATAGCGTTGCAGCAACAGCAGCCAGGCCGCTTGCAGCAGGGTATTGGCGGTGACTTTCTGCGCCCTGGCAAAGTCGTTGAGGCGCAGGGTCCGGGCCGCGTCGAGCTGGACATGGCAATCGCCATAGCCGGTCTCCCGGCTCAGGGGCGCCATCGCCAGGGCCAGGCGCGTCGGCTCTTCCAGGTCCCGCAGTTGCTCCTTCCAGAACCCTTCGCTGAGGGCCTGGTCCTGCCTTTGCAGCCAGGCGATGTAGTCGTGATAGCGGCTGCCCTGGGCAGCAACAGCCTGGCCGCTGTAACGCTGCAGCACCTCGCCCAGCAGCTGCGAGTTGCTCCAGCCATCCATCAGAATGTGGTGGCTGGTGTAGATCAATTGATGGCGCTCATCGCCGATGCGCACCAGGTGCAGGCGCAGCAAAGGTGCCTGGCTCAACTCGAAGCCCTGGCGCCGTTCGGCCTCGGCCAGAGCGTCGAGCGCCGCTGCCAGGTCGGCACGGCCGCGCCAGTCCTGCTGGCTGAACGGCACCTCGACCTGCTTGAGCACCACCTGCATCGGCTGGGCGAACTCGCCCTGGTAGACAAAGCCTGTGCGCAGGATGTCGTGGGCATCCACCGCCCCTTGCCAGGCCTGGCGGAAGCGCTCGGGGTCGAGGCCGCTGACCTCGAGGCTCATCTGGATGATGTAGTCCCCGGAACCCTGCTCGTACAGGGTATGGAACAGCATGCCCTGCTGCATCGGCGCCAAGGGGTAGATGTCCTTGATCGCCGCCGGCGTGAGCGGCAGGCGATCCAGTTGCGCCTGGTCGAGCCGCGCCAGGGGGAAGTCGGACGGGGTCACCCCGCCGCTGCCGTAGCGGGTGCAATGGGCGATCAGTTGTTCCAGCTCCAGGGCATAGGCGTCGGCCAGCTCCTGGACCTGGGCCTGGCTGAACATCTCGTGGCTGAAGGTCCAGCTCAGGTCCAGCTCACCGTTGTAGACCTGGCCATTGATACTCAGCCAATTGCCCAGGGGCGCCTCTGCGCTCTGCTCGCTGCCGGCGTTCTCAGCACTGGGCACAAACAGCGCGTCGTCATCGTCGAAGCTGGCGTCGAACTGGCCGAGGTAGTTGAAGGTAATACGCGGCACCGGCAGGTCGGCCAACCGCTGCTGCGCCTGGGGATCACCCAGGTAGCGCAAGGCGCCGAAGCCGATGCCCTTGTGTGGAATGGCGCGCAATTGCTCCTTGATGCCCTTGATCGAATCGCCAAGGCTGAGTGCCGGCGTCAACTTGACCGGGTATAGGCTGGTGAACCAGCCAACGGTCCGGGTCAGGTCGATACCGTCGAACAGCTCCTCGCGGCCGTGGCCTTCCATCTGCAACAGCACCGAAGGGGACTCGGTCCAGCGGGCGATCACCCGCGCCAGGGCGGTCAGCAGCAGATCGTTGACCTGGGTGCGGTAGGCCGCCGGGGCCTCTTGCAGCAGTTGGCGGGTGTGCTCCTGGTCCAGCCGCGTACGCACACTCACCCCCAGGTGGCTGTGCAGGCCGCCCGCCGGGTTGGCGCACGGCAGATCCGCGGCAACGCCCTTCAATTGCGCTTGCCAGTACGGCAGTTCGTCCTGCAACGCCGGGCTGCGGGCATAGGCTTGCAACTGTTCGGCCCAGGCCTTGACCGAGCTGCTCTTGAGCGGCAGGCGCACCGCCTGGCCGGCCGCCAGCTGGTTGTAGGCCAGTTGCAGGTCCTCGAACAGAATGCGCCAGGACACCCCATCCACCGCCAGGTGATGGATGGCCAGCAGCAAGCGCTGCCCGTCGTCCGGCAGCTTGACCAGCACCGCCCGCAGCAGCGGGCCCTGTTGCAAGTCGAGGCTGCGCTGGGCTTCTTCGCCCAGTTGCGCCAGCTCGGCGATATCCGCCAGTTCGCTGCACCACAACACCGACTGCGAGGACGGCGGCGCAAAGCGGGCGACCCAGGCTTGGTCTTGCTCGGTGAAGGTCAGGCGCAAGGCATCGTGGTGAGCGATCAAGGCCTGCAGCGCGGCATCCAGCAACGGGGCATCCAGCGCCATGGCCGGCTTGAGCAGCACCGACTGGTTCCAGTGATGGCGCTCGGGAATCGACTCTTCGAAAAACACCTGATGGATCGGCAACAAGGCCATGCTGCCGGTGACCGGCGCCTGGTCGATCACCTCATCGGTGTCCCCGGTCTGCGCCACACTCGCCAGCCCCTGCACCGTCTGGTGCTGGAACAGCTCTTTGGGGGTAAAGCGAATACCCGCCTGACGAGCGCGGCTGACCACCTGGATCGAGATGATCGAGTCGCCGCCCAGCTCGAAGAAGTTGTCGGTGAGGCCGACCTGCTCCAGCTTCAGCACGTCCTGCCAGATCACCGCGATCTGCTGTTCCAACTCGCTTTGCGGCGCCACATAGGCCTGTTGCAACAGGCTGGCATCCGGCTGGGGCAGAGCCTTGCGGTCCAGCTTGCCGTTGCCGGTCAATGGCAGGGTGTCGAGGAACAACAGGTGCGCCGGGACCATATAGTCCGGCAGTTCCGTGCGCAGTTGAGCCTTGATTGCTTCCCGCAGCTCGGCGTCAGCCGCCTGCCCCGGTTGGGCCACGATATAGCCCACCAGCTGTTGGCCGCTGGCACCGTCCATGGCCAGGACCACGGCTTCGCGCACCGCCGGCAGTTGCAGCAAGCGCGCTTCGATCTCACCCAGTTCTATGCGGAAACCGCGGATCTTCACCTGATGGTCGATACGCCCGATGTACTCGATGACCCCATCGGCGCGGTAACGCGCCAGGTCCCCGGTGCGGTACAGGCGCTCGCCCGACGTCGAGAATGGGTCGGCAATAAAACGCGTGGCCGTCAGGTCGCCGCGATTGAGGTAGCCACGGGCCAAACCGGCCTGGCCAACATACAGCTCACCAATGCAGCCCTTGGCCACCGGGTTGAGGCTGCTGTCGAGCAAGTACCAAGAGAGATCCGGGATCACCTCACCAATCGGGCTGCTGGCGTCTGCCTGCAGATCGGCCTGGGTGATCGGGCGGTAGGTGACGTGCACCGTGGTTTCAGTGATGCCGTACATATTGATCAGTTGCGGCTGCTGGTCGCCAAAACGCTGGAACCAGGGCTGCAGGGCCTTCACTTCCAGGGCCTCGCCGCCAAATACCACATAACGCAGGGCATGAATCTCGGAGCTGGAGCAGGCTACCGGCATCAATTGCTTGAAGGCCGACGGGGTCTGGTTCAGCACCGTGACCCCTTCGCGACAGAGCAAGGCATAAAACTCTTCCGGTGAGCGGCTGACGTCATGGGGCACCACCACCAGCTTGCCGCCGTACAGCAGTGCGCCAAAGATCTCCCACACCGAGAAGTCGAAGGCGTAGGAGTGGAACAGGCTCCAGACATCCTGCGGGCCAAAGCTGAACCAGCGGTCGGTGGCCTGGAACAGGCGCAGCACATTGTGGTGCGGGAGCAAGGTGCCCTTGGGTTTGCCGGTGGAACCGGAGGTGTAAATCACATAGGCCAGGTTGGCCGGGTCGATCGCCACCTGTGGGTTGTCCAGGCTGTAGCCAGCCAATTCGGGGGTGTCGAGTAGCAGCGTGCGCACCCCGTCCGGGATCGGCAGCGTTTTAAGCAAAGACGGCTGGGTCAGCAGCAGGCGAATGCCGCTGTCCTCAATCATGTAGGCCAGCCGCTCCTGTGGATAAGCCGGGTCCAGAGGCACATAGGCACCGCCGGCCTTGAGGATCGCCAGCAGCCCGACCACCATCTCCAGGCTGCGCTCCACCGCCAGGCCGACCAGCACATCAGGACCGACGCCGTTTTCAATCAGTTGATGGGCCAACCGGTTGGCCCGCTGATTGAGCTGGCGATAGCTCAGGGACTGCTGCTCGAAGACCACCGCCACGGCCTCGGGCGTGCGCTCGACCTGCTGTTCGATCAGCTGATGAATGCCCTGGGTCGCCGGGAATTCAACCCGGGCCGGGTTCCAGGCCGCGATGCTCGCCTGGTGCTCGCGGGTGTCCAGCAACGCCAGGTCGCCAATGCGCTGGTTGGCATCGGCCACCATCGCGTGCAGCAGGTTTTGCCAGTGCTGCGCCATGCGCTCGGCGGTGGCCGGGTCGAACAGGTCGGTGGCGTAGGTCAGGGCGGCCGACACGCCCTGCTCGGTATCGAAGGTGTCGAGGGTCAGGTCGAACTGCGCGGTGGGGTTGTCCCAGTGCAATCCTTCCAGACGCAGCGTGGGCAACTGGATGCCCACGGCTCCTCGTCGATCCTCGCTCTGGTGGTTGTACATCACCTGGAACAGCGCGTTATGGCTCAGGCTGCGTTCGGGTTGCAGCGCGTCGACCAATTGCTCGAAGGGCAAATCCTGATGGCCCTGGGCCGCCAACACCGTCTGCTTGACCTGCTGCAACAGCGTGTTGAAGCGCACCTGATCATCGAACCGGGCCTTGAGGATCTGGGTGTTGACGAAGAAGCCGATCAGACCTTCGGTTTCAACCCGGTTGCGGTTGGCAATCGGCACGCCCACGCGGATATCCGCCTGGCCGCTGTAGCGGTGGAGCAAGGTCTGGAATGAGGCCAGCAACAGCATGAACAGGGTGACGTTCTGTTGCTGGGCCAGGCGCTTGAGCCCCGCGCCAAGTGCTGGCGGCAACTCGATGGGCAACTGCGCCCCGCGAAAACTCTGCTCGGCCGGACGCGGACGATCCAGCGGCAGTTCCAGCAGCGGCTGCTCGCCCGCCAGTTGTTCGACCCAGTACGCCAACTGCCGCTCACGCTCGCCAGCGTCCATCCACTGCCGCTGCCACAAGGCGTAGTCCGGGTATTGCACCGGCAGTGGCGGCAAGCTTGCGCTGCGCCCTTCGCTGTCGGCGGCATACAACTGCATCAGCTCATCGACCATCAGTTGCATCGACCAGCCATCGGAGATGATGTGATGCTGGGTAATGGTCAACACGTGATGCTCGTCGGCCACCCACAGCAACTTGACCCGCAGCAGCGGGCCCTGCTGCAAGTCGAACAACTGCCGGGTTTCATCCTCGACAAAGGCCTTGATCGCAGCACTGCGCTGCGCCTCGTCCAGGCCTTCGGCCAACTGCGCCCGACCCATGACCAGAGGCTGTTCGGCGGCAATGACTTGCAGGGTCTGTTCCGCGTCCTGGACAAAGGTGGTGCGCAGCGCCTCGTGGCGAGCCATCAGGGCATTGAAGCTGCGCTCCAGCGCGGCGATGTCCAGCTCCCCCCGCAGTTGCAGGGCGCTGGACAGGTGGTAGGCGGCACTGGCCGGATCGAGCTGCCAGAGGAACCACTGGCGCTCCTGGGCGTAGGACAGGAGTAGCGCTTCTTCAGGCTTCCTTCTGAACACCGGAGCAATGCCGAAAAGGTTGATCCCTTTCTGTTTAAGCAGGATTGCCAAGGCTTTCCGCTCTTTCGGTGAAAGCTCGCCCACCGCCCCGATCAGTTCTTGCACGCCACCACTCCTCGCTATGAAATTAGCTTCTCAAGCTCTTCTCCTGATAAACGTTTGAGGGCAGCCAAAGATTTAGCTAATTCGTCTTGAAGTGGCTGACTATCGGATTTCAGGGCGGCGATACCCTCGGCGAACGCTTGCAGGTTGCTGGCAATGAACAAATCCTTGAGCGGCACTTCGACGCCAAGCTGCTCACGCACCCGGACAATCACCTGGGTCGCCAGCAGCGAGTGCCCACCCAACTCAAAGAAGCTGTCAGTCAAACCCACCTGTTCCAGCTTCAGCACCTCCTGCCAGATTGCCGCCACCTGCTGCTCCAGCTCGCTGCGTGGCGCCACGTACAACTGCTGCATCTGGCTCGCGTCGGCCTTCGGCAGCGCCTTGCGGTCAAGCTTGCCGTTGGGGCTCAGGGGCAGTTTTTCGAGGAACAGCAGGTACGCCGGGACCATGTAGTCCGGCAGGTGCTCGCGCAATCGACCCTTGATCGCCTCGCGCAGGCTGGCCTGGACTTCCGGCTCGGTACCGACCTGACGCACATCCTCGGGCACCACGTAGCCCACCAGTTGCAAACCATTGGCACTGGCCTGGGCCAGGACGATGGCTTCGCGGATTCCCTCTTGCTCCAGCAGCCGCGCTTCGATTTCACCCAGCTCGATACGGAAACCGCGGATCTTCACCTGATGGTCGATACGCCCCACGTACTCGATGATGCCGTCGGCATTAAAGCGCGCGAGGTCACCGGTGCGGTACAGGCGACCGCCGAGTTGTTCGGCAAACGGGTCCGGCATAAAACGTTCGGCGCTGAGGTCCGGACGATTGAAATAACCACGGGCCAACAACTCGCCGCCAATCACCAGCTCACCCACCACGCCAATGGGCGCCGGGCTGCCGGTGTCGTCGAGGACATAGATGCTGCGCCCCGGCAGGACATTGCCGATGGGCATGGTCAGCGGTGTTGGCCGCGCACCACTGACGTAGTCGGTGCAATCCAGGGCAGTCACCGTGACCGTGGCTTCGGTGGGACCGTAAGTGTTGAGCAGCACCACCTGTTCCAGGCCCGCCTGCTTCCAGGCCGCCAGACCTTCCGGCGGCATGGCTTCGCCACCGGCATGCACCTGTTTGAGCACCCCGTAATCCCGTGGGCCGATGGCCGCGAAATCCTTGGCCAGCAAGTTCCAGTAAGCGGTGGTCAGGTCGAGCACGCTGATGCGCTTGCTGATCAGCTCACAGTAGAAGCGCTCGCTGTCCCAGATCTCGGTACCGCGCAATACCACCGACGCACCGCAAATCAGCGCCGGGTACAGCTGCTCGACAAAGCCGTCGAAGTTGAAGGTGGAGAACTGCAGAATCCGGTCGCTGCCATTGAGATTGAAGAATCCAAGAGACACATAGGCGTGCCGGGTCAGGGCCGACTGACTGATGCCAACCCCCTTCGGCCGTCCGGTGGAACCGGAGGTGAACATCACGTAGGCCAGGTTATCCGCCAGGGCGCGGTTGACCAGGTTGCCGTCATCCAGGCCAGCCCAATCGGCGTCCTGATCCAGGCACAGGCTGGCGACCCCGACGGGAATGCTCAGGCGCGACTGCAAGTGGCTCTGGGTCAGCAGCAAGCGGGTGCCGCTGTCTTCGATCATGCACAGCAGGCGATCCTGGGGGTATTCCGGGTCCAGTGGCACGTAGGCGCCGCCAGCCTTGAGCACCGCCAGCAGGCCAATGATCATGTCCAGGCCGCGCTCCACCGCGATGCCCACCAGCACATCCGGGCCGACACCGCGTTCTTGCAGGTGGCGAGCCAGGCGGTTGGCCCGGCTGTTGAGCTGGCGGTAGCTCAGTTGTGCATCCTCGAAAATCAGCGCCACCGCCTCGGGCTGGGCCTCGACCCGCGCTTCGAACAACTGGTGCACCCGCGCCTGGCTCGGGTAGTCCAGGGTCGCCCGGCCCCAGTCACTGATCATGCGCTGCTGCTCGGCAGCATCCAGCAACGGCAGATCGCCGATGCGCTGCTCTGGGTCGGCAACAATCGCCTGCAGCAGGTTCTGCCAGTGCCGGGCCAGACGCTCGATGGTCGAAGCCTCGAACAGGTCGGTGGCGTAGGTCAGGATCGCGGAAAATTCTTCGCCGTGTTCCTGGGTGTCCAGGGACAGGTCGAACTGCGAGGTGGGGTTGTCCCACTCCAGGGCTTCCAGGCGCAGGTGCGGCAATTGCCGCGCAGTCTGGGCCTGCTGGGCCTGGGCCTGGTGGTTGAACATCACCTGGAACAAGGGGTTGTGGCTCAGGCTGCGCTCCGGATGCAGCTCCTCCACCAGCTGTTCAAACGGCAGATCCTGATGCGCCTGGGCGCCAAGCGCCGCCTGCCGGACCTGTTGCAGCACCGCCCGGAACGGCTGCTGGGCATCCAGTTCGGCTTTCAGTACCTGGGTGTTGACGAAGAAGCCGATCAAGCCTTCCGTTTCAACCCGGTTGCGGTTGGCAATCGGCACCCCGACGCGGATATCCGCCTGACCGCTGTAGCGATGCAGCAAAATCTGGAACGAGGCCAGGAGCAGCATGAACGGCGTCACCCCTTCACGCTGGGCCAGGCTTCGCAAGGCGCCACTGAGCTGCGGCGGCAACGGCACATCCAGATGGGCACCGCGATAGCTCTGTTCAGCCGGGCGCGGGCAATCGGTGGGCAGTTCAAGCACCGGTTGCTCACCTCCCAGTTGCCCGACCCAATAACCCAGCTGCCGCTCACGCTCGCCCGCGTCCATCCACTGCCGCTGCCAGATGCCATAGTCGGCGTATTGAATCGGCAGCTCGGGCAGCTCGACCGTCAGGCCCTGGCTGTAGGCGGCATACAACGCCACCAGCTCATCGACCATCAGGTCCATCGACCAGCCATCGGAGACAATGTGGTGCTGGGTCATCACCAGCACATGGTCATCCGGCGCCAGGCGCAAGAGCTTGACCCGCAACAGCGCGCCTTCGCGCAGGTCGAACAGGCGGCTGGTTTCAGCCTCGACATAGGCGCGGACCTGGCCGGCCTGATCGCCGCCGGCCGGCAATACATCCCATTGCAGATTCAACGGCGCCCCGTGGTCGATGACCTGCAAGGTGCGCTCGCCGTCGTCGACAAAACGGGTACGCAGTGACTCGTGACGAGCGACCAGGGTATTGAAGCTGCGCTCCAGGGCTGGCACATCCAGCGGGCCGTGCAGGCGCAACGCAGCAGGGATATGGTAGGCGGCGCTTTCGGGCTCCAGCTTCCAGAGGAACCACTGCCGCTCCTGGGCGTAGGACAAGGCCAGCGGTCGGTCACGTTCAACTCGCACAAACGGCGGTTCGTGACGGGCCGGCCGATCCCCGAGGGAGGCGACAAAATCCTGCAGGCTGCTGTGCTCGAACAGACTGCGCAGCGGCACCTCCCGATTCAAGGCGTGCCGTACTCGGGACACCACCTGGGTCGCCAGCAGCGAGTGCCCACCCAGTTCAAAGAAGCTGTCAGTCAAACCCACCTGTTCCAGCTTCAGCACCTCCTGCCAGATCGCCGCCACCTGCTGCTCCAGCTCGCTGCGTGGCGCCACGTACAACTGCTGCATCTGGCTCGCGTCGGCCTTCGGCAGCGCCTTGCGGTCAAGCTTGCCGTTGGGGCTCAGGGGCAGTTTTTCGAGCAACAGCAGGTACGCCGGGACCATGTAGTCCGGCAGGTGCTCGCGCAATCGACCCTTGATCGCCTCGCGCAGGCTGGCCTGGACTTCCGGCTCGGTGCCGACCTGGCGCACATCCTCGGGCACCACGTAGCCCACCAGCTGCAAACCGTTGGCACTGGCCTGGGCCAGGACGATGGCTTCGCGGATCCCCTCTTGCTCCAGCAGGCGTGCTTCGATTTCACCCAGCTCGATGCGGAAACCGCGGATCTTCACCTGATGGTCGATACGCCCGACGTACTCGATGATGCCGTCGGCATTGAAACGCGCGAGGTCACCGGTGCGGTACAGGCGACCACCGGGTTGCTCGGCAAACGGGTCCGGCATAAAGCGTTCGGCGCTGAGGTCCGGACGATTGAAATAACCACGGGCCAACAACTCGCCGCCAATCACCAGCTCACCCACCACGCCAATGGGCGCCGGGCTGCCGGTGTCGTCGAGGACATAGATGCTGCGCCCCGGCAGGACATTGCCGATGGGCATGGTCAGCGGTGTCGGTCGCGCACCACTGACGTAGTCGGTGCAATCCAGGGCAGTCACCGTAACCGTGGCTTCGGTGGGACCGTAAGTGTTGAGCAGCACCACCTGTTCCAGGCCCGCCTGCTTCCAGGCCGCCAGACCTTCCGGCGGCATGGCTTCGCCACCGGCATGCACCTGTTTGAGCACCCCGTAATCCCGTGGGCCGATGGCCGCGAAATCCTTGGCCAGCAAGTTCCAGTAAGCGGTGGTCAGGTCGAGCACGCTGATGCGCTTGCTGATCAGCTCACGGTAGAAGCGCTCGCTGTCCCAGATCTCGGTACCGCGCAACACCACCGACGCACCACAGATCAGCGCCGGGTACAGCTGCTCGACAAAGCCGTCGAAGTTGAAAGTGGAGAACTGCAGAATCCGGTCGCTGCCATTGAGATTGAAGAAGCCAAGGGACACATAGGCGTGCCGGGTCAGGGCCGACTGGCTGATCCCAACGCCTTTGGGCCGTCCGGTGGAACCGGAGGTGAACATCACGTAGGCCAGGTTATCCACCAGGGCGCGGTTGACCAGGTTTCCGTCATCCAGGCCGGCCCAATCGGCGTCCTGATCCAGGCACAGGCTGGCGACCCCGACCGGAATGCTCAGGCGAGACTGCAAGTGGCTCTGGGTCAGCAGCAAGCGGGTGCCGCTGTCTTCGATCATGCACAGCAGGCGATCCTGGGGGTACTCCGGGTCCAGTGGCACGTAGGCGCCGCCGGCCTTGAGCACCGCCAGCAGGCCAATGATCATGTCCAGACCCCGCTCCACCGCGATGCCCACCAGCACATCCGGCCCCACCCCGCGCGCTTGCAGGTGGCGAGCCAGGCGGTTGGCCCGGCTGTTGAGCTGGCGGTAGCTCAGTTGTGCATCCTCGAAAATCAGCGCCACCGCCTCGGGCTGGGCCTCGACCCGCGCTTCGAACAACTGGTGCACCCGCGCCTGGCTCGGGTAGTCCAGGGTCGCCCGGCCCCAGTCACTGATCATGCGCTGCTGCTCGGCAGCATCCAGCAACGGCAGATCGCCGATGCGCTGCTCTGGGTCGGCAACAATCGCCTGCAGCAGGTTCTGCCAGTGCCGGGCCAGACGCTCGATGGTCGACGCCTCGAACAGGTCGGTGGCGTAGGTCAGGATCGCGGAAAATTCCTCGCCGTGTTCCTGGGTGTCCAGGGACAGGTCGAATTGCGAGGTGGGGTTGTCCCACTCCAGGGCCTCCAAGCGCAGGTGCGGCAATTGCCGCGCAGTCTGGGCCTGCTGGCCTTCCCCTTGATGGTTGTACATCACCTGGAACAGCGGGCTCTGGCTCAGGCTGCGTTCGGGCTGCAAGGCCTCCACCAACTGTTCGAAGGGCAGGTCCTGATGGCTCTGGGCATCCAGGGCGGTCTGCCGCACGTGCTGCAACAGTTCGCTAAAGGGCACCTGGCCATCCAGTTCGGCCTTGAGCACCAGGGTGTTGACGAAGAAGCCTATCAGGCGCTCGGTCTCGACCCGATTACGGTTGGCTATCGGCACGCCCACGCGGATATCCGTCTGCCCGCTGTAGCGATGCAGCAAGGCCTGGAACGAGGCCAGGAGCAGCATGAACGGGGTGACGCCTTGCTGCTGGGCCAAGTGGCGCAGCGCCTTGCTCAGTTCGGCGCCAAGGGCCAGGTCGACTTTCGCGCCACGAAAACTCTGTTCCGCCGGGCGCCCATGATCGGCCGGCAGCTCCAGCACCGTCTGCTCACCACCCAGTTGCCCGACCCAGTACGCCAACTGCCGCTCGCGCTCGCCAGCATCCATCCATTGCCGCTGCCAGACGCCATAGTCGGCGTACTGAATCGGCAACTCGGGCAGCTCGACCTTCAGGCCCTGGCTGTGGCCGGCATACAGCGCCACCAGTTCATCGACCATGACCTGCATCGACCAGCCATCGGACACGATATGGTGCTGAGTCAGGATCAGCACATGGTCATCCGGCGCCAGGCGCAGCAGCTTGACCCGCAGCAACGGTCCTTGCTGCAAGTCGAACAGGCGCGCGGTTTCCACCTCGACCCTGGCCTTGATTTGCGCCGCGCGGTCCTCGACCGGCGGCAAGACTTCAAGGTCGATTGGCAGCGCCATCTGCCCGGCAATTCGTTGCAGGGTGCGCTCGCTCGTCTCGACAAAGGTGGTGCGCAAAGACTCATGGCGCTCGATCAGGGTGTCGAGGCTGCGCTGCAAGGTCTGGACATCCAGGTCCCCATGCAAGCGCAAGGCAGTTGGCAGGTGATAGGCGGCACTCTCGGGGTCCAGTTGCCAGAGAAACCACTGCCGCTCCTGGGCATAGGACAGGGCCAGGGGCTGCTCGCGATCAACCCGCACAAATGGCGGCTCCTGGCCCTGGGTCACCGGCCCCAGGGACGCGGCAAACTCCGCCAACCGGCTGTGCTCGAACAAGGTCCGCAGCGCCACTTCCAGGCCCAGGCTCTGGCGCACCCGCGACACCACCTGGGTCGCCAGCAGGGAATGCCCGCCGAGTTCGAAGAAATCGTCAGTGAGGCCGACCTGTTCCAGTTTCAGCACGTCCTGCCAGATCGCCGCGATCTGCTGTTCCAACTCGCTTTGCGGCGCCACATAGGCCTGTTGCAACAGGCTGGCGTCGGGCTGGGGCAAGGCCTTGCGGTCCAGCTTGCCGTTGCCGGTCAATGGCAGGGTGTCGAGGAACAGCAGGTGCGCCGGGACCATATAGTCCGGCAGCTCCGTGCGCAGTTGAGCCTTGATTGTCTCCCGCAGCTCGGCGTCAGCCGCCTGCCCCGGTTGGGCCACGATGTAGCCCACCAGTTGTTGGCCGTTGACACCGTCCATGGCCAGGACCACGGCTTCGCGCACGGCCGGCAGTTGCAGCAAACGCGCTTCGATCTCCCCCAGTTCGATGCGGAAACCGCGGATCTTCACCTGATGATCGATACGCCCGATGTACTCGATGACCCCATCGGCGCGGTAACGCGCCAGGTCACCGGTGCGATACAGCCGCTCGCCATGATTGGAAAACGGGTCAGCAATAAAACGCGTGGCCGTCAGGTCGCCGCGATTGAGGTAACCACGGGCCAAACCGGCCTGGCCAACATACAGCTCACCAATGCAGCCCTTGGCCACTGGGTTGAGGCTGCTGTCGAGCAAGTACCAGGAGAGATCCGGGATCACCTCACCAATCGGGCTGCTGGCGTCTGCCTGCAGATCGGCCTGGGTGATCGGACGGTACGTCACGTGCACCGTGGTTTCGGTGATGCCGTACATATTGATCAGTTGCGGCTGCTGGTCGCCAAAACGCTGGAACCAGGGCTGCAGGGCTTTCACTTCCAGGGCCTCGCCGCCAAATACCACATAGCGCAGAGCGTTGCCGGATTCATTGGCGCAGGCCACTGGCATCAACTGCTTGAAGGCCGACGGGGTCTGGTTCAGCACCGTGACACCCTCGTCGCACAACAGCTTGAAGAAGTCTTCTGGCGAGCGGCTGACGTCATGGGGCACCACCACCAGCTTGCCGCCGTACAGCAGTGCGCCAAAGATCTCCCACACCGAGAAGTCGAAGGCGTAGGAATGGAACAGGCTCCAGACATCCTGCGGGCCAAAGTTGAACCAGCGGTCGGTGGCCTGGAACAGGCGCAGCACATTGTGGTGCGGGAGCAAGGTGCCCTTGGGTTTGCCAGTGGAACCGGAGGTGTAAATCACATAGGCCAGGTTGGCCGGGTCGATCGCCACCTGTGGGTTGTCCAGGCTGTAGCCAGCCAATTCGGAGGTGTCGAGTAGCAGCGTGCGCACCCCGTCCGGGATCGGCAGCGTTTTAAGCAAAGACGGCTGGGTCAGCAGCAGACGAATGCCGCTGTCCTCGATCATGTAGGCCAGCCGCTCCTGTGGATAAGCCGGGTCCAGAGGCACATAGGCACCGCCGGCCTTGAGGATCGCCAACAGCCCGACCACCATCTCCAGGCTGCGCTCCACCGCCAGGCCGACCAGCACATCAGGGCCGACGCCGTTTTCAATCAGTTGATGGGCCAACCGGTTGGCCCGCTGATTGAGCTGGCGATAGCTCAGGGACTGCTGCTCGAATACCACCGCCACGGCCTCGGGCGTGCGCTCGACCTGCTGTTCGATCAGCTGATGAATGCCCTGGGTGGCCGGGAATTCAATCCGGGCCGGGTTCCAGGCCTCGATGCTCGCCTGGTGCTCGGCAGTATCCAGCAACGCCAGGTCGCCAATGCGCTGGTTGGCATCGGCCACCATCGCGTGCAGCAGGTTTTGCCAATGCTGCGCCATGCGCTCGGCGGTGGCCGGGTCGAACAGGTCGGTGGCGTAGGTCAGGGCGGCATGCAGCTTGCCGTTTTTTTCGTAGGTATCCAGGGTCAGGTCAAACTGGGTGGTGCGGCTCTGCCAGTCGATCAACCCCAGCTCCAGGCCGGACTCCAGCTGCAAAGTGGTGACGTCGGCGACCTGAGGCTGGTGGTTGTACATCACCTGGAACAGCGGCGTATGGCTCATGCTGCGCTCAAGGCGCAAGGCCTCCACCAACTGCTCGAATGGCAGGTCCTGATGGGCCTGGGCTCCCAGGGCAGTGTCCCTGATCGCCAGCAACAGCTCAGCCACCGTGGCCTGTGGGTCGATCCGGGTGCGCAGCACCTGGGTGTTGACGAAGAAACCGATCAAGCCTTCCAGTTCGCTGCGGTTACGGTTAGCGATCGGCACCCCGACGCGGATATCGGTCTGCCCGCTGTAGCGCTGCAAAAGAAGAGTGAAAGCCCCCAGCAGCAGCATGAACAGGGTGACGTTCTGCTGCCGTGCCAGGTTGCGCAATTGCTGCGCCAGGCCATCGTCCATGGCGAATTCATGACGGGTCCCGCGATGGCTCGGCAGCGCCGGGCGCGGGCGGTCCGTGGGCAGTTCCAGCACCGGGTGTTCGTCACCCAGTTGCTCGCGCCAGTAATCGAGCTGGCGCTCCTGCTCGCCGGCTTCGAGCCAGCGTCGCTGCCACAGGCCGTAGTCGCTGTACTGGATCGGCAGCGGCGCCAGCAGCGCCTCGGCGCCGGTGACATGGGCGCTGTAGAAACGGCTGAACTCGTCGATCAGCAGGTTCATCGACCAACCGTCGGAAACAATGTGATGCAAGGTCAGCAGCAGCACATGTTCGGCGTGATCGAGCTTGAGCAGGCGCACTCGCAGCAGCGGCCCCTGCTCCAGATCGAAGGGTTCCAGAGACTGCCGCTCAGCCTCCTGGCGCACCCGGGCCTCGCGCTGATCCACCGACAGCTCGGTCAGGTCCAGGTGTTCGACCCGCAGCGGCTGTTGCAGGGGCACCTGCTCCAGGCGCTGGTCGGCCATTGGTCGGAACACCGTGCGCAAGGTCTCATGACGCGCCACCAGGCTGGCGAATGCCTGCTCCAGCGCCAGCTCATGCAAGGGCCCAGTCAGGCGCACGGCCCCCGGCAGGTTATAGGCACCGCTCTGCGGGTCCAGCTGCCACAGGAACCACATGCGCTGCTGGGCATAGGAAAGGGCCTGACGGTCCTCGACCAGCACCCCGGCCGGAATCGGGAACAGCGAAAAGTCGATCTTTTCCGCGCGCAGGCCTTCAAGGAACAGCCGGCGCTTTTCCAGCGGCAATTCGATGAAGCGGCGGGCAAGTTTCAGGGACTTTTCAGCATTCATCTGGGGCCTTCCGTACATGTTGGGTATCGAGCTTTGGCTCGGCTATCCCTACGGAACGGATAACCCGCACAGAAAATTAGCGCCCTGCGCCCTGACGCAAGCCCCCTGCGGCACGGGTAAATCCCCCTCGGTACAACTCGTCCAATCAGTAACCCCTTCGCAAAAAGGCATTTCCATGTCCTCAGCAGCATCCCTCGGCCGCGCCCTGAGTAACGGCTTGCGCAGACTGGTCGGCACCCCGGCCGGGCAGCCCACTGCCTACCGCATGATCGATGCCCAGCTCAAGCGCCGGATTGTGCTCAGCCCGTCGCTGACACGCCTGGTGTTTGCCAGCCCCGACATTGCCCTGGCCCGCACCCTGGCCCCGGACCAACGGATCAAGCTGTTCTTTCCCGGCGCCGACGGTACGCCGTCGAACCTGCCCCGGCAGGGCGACTGGCAAGCTGTCAGGCGCCAGATGAGCAAGGGCCAATGCCCGCCCATGCGCACCTACACCATCCGCGACCTGCGTCGCGAGCCGTGCGAGCTGGACGTCGACTTCGTGCTGCATGGGGTCAACGGCCCGGCCTCGGCCTGGGCCACCGAGGCCCAGGTCGGCGACAGCGTGCAGATGCTCGTGCCCAACCTGGAGTTTGCCGACGACCCGGGCGGCTATGAATGGCAACCGCCCGCGGACGCCCGGCAGATTCTGCTGATTGGCGATGAAACCGCCCTGCCGGCACTGGCCGGCATTCTCGAAGAGTTGGCCGATCACCCCGAAGCGATGGCGGTGCAGGCCTTTATTGAAGTGCCCGGCGAAGCCGACTGCCTGTCGCTGCGCACCGGCCCGAACACCCGCCTGAACTGGCTGCCCCGCGACCTGCTGCAATGCGCCCATGGCGAAGCCATGCTGCATGCCGCCCGCGAACTGGCGGACCTGGGGCCCAGGGCCAGTGGCACCCAGCGCGCCGCGAAGCTGCCGGAGGTCGACATCGAGCAACAGATCCTCTGGGAACGCGCAAGCCCCTCCCACAGCCACTTCTATGCCTGGGTTGCCGGCGAATCCGCTGCGGTGATGAGCATCCGCCGCCATCTGATCACCGAGCGCGGCCTGGATCGCCGCGAACTGACGCTGATGGGCTACTGGCGCCAAGGGCGAAGCCTGAACTGAGGACTTGTTCACGATCTGCTGCGCCTGGCTCATGGGGTGTCAAATCTGAGGCCTGTCGATACCCGGCGCGGGAGCCAGCGCCCTGGATAAATTTTCCAGCCCAGGCTTCGTTCCCTCTTCAGGCCCACATACACCCAGAGGGAATGCCGTGGATTTGCAGAACGTTCTGTCAAAGCTGTTCGCCAATGCCGGCTCCGTCGGCATCGAAGGCGTATTTCAATTCGTCTTCGCCCCCAACCTGATGTTCTGGTCCGAAATCAGGGAGCGCACCACCACCCAGAGCGGCCTGCACGCCCGCCCGGATGTCACCATCAACGTCGCGGAAAAAGACTTTCTCGGCATCATGGGCGGCGTTGCCGATGTCGAAGAACTGTTTGCCAGCGGCCGCCTGAAAATCGACGGCAACATGGGCCTGGCCACCCTGCTGCCGCAAATCATCGAAAGCGCACGCCATGGCGGCCAGGCGGAAAAGGTCGACATGAACAAGCGCTACCCGACGCCGCCCAGGTTCAGCGAGCGGGTTTCCGCGGCGCAGCCGGTACAGCGAGAGGTAGCGCGGATCGCCCGCCACGCGTTGTCGATCGGCGACTTCCGCGCCCACTACCTGCCCGAAGGCATTCCCCTGGTGATCAGCAATGCCCTGAATGACTGGCCATTGTTCAACATGGGCCGCGAAGAATCCCTGGTGCACTTCGCCGAGTTGCAGGGCATTACCCGCCACGGCGACTACGTGAAAAAGACCTTTTCCACCGACCGCGACTTCCGCTCCACCTCCATGGCCGACTTCATCGCGTCCCTCGATGCCCCAGCCCAAAAGGGGCCCAACGGCGAACCGCCGGCCTATATGGGCAACAACATTTTGCCGGCGCAATTGATGGAGCAGATCAGCTACCCGCCCTATTTCGACCGCACGCTGTTCATTGCGCCACGGATCTGGATCGGCCCCAAAGGCACCCTGACGCCCCTGCACCGTGACGACACCGACAACCTGTTCGCCCAGGTCTGGGGGCAGAAGTCGTTTATTCTCGCTGCGCCCCACCATCGTCCCGCCCTGGGCACCTGGTCCACGGCGCCCAAAGGCGGGCTCGACGGCTGTGACTTCAATCCGGATGCGCCGGACTACCAACGCTTCCCCCAGGCCCGTGACGTGACGTTCCTGCGGGTGACCCTGGAGGCCGGCGACCTGCTGTTTCTGCCGGAAGGCTGGTTCCACCAGGTGGAGTCGGTCTCCACCTCGCTCTCGGTGAATTTCTGGGTCAATTCGGGACGCGGCTGGTAACCGGTGCCGGCACTGGCCCCTGGGTCAGTGCCGGAGGCGCGTGAGTGCAGGAGCAACCCGCAGGGGAAAAGCGTCCGCTCAGACGCTCAATGCAACCTTTTGCCCATGCCGCCGATGATGCACCTCCAGGTAATCCTTGATTGCCCGCAGCACCTTGGCTTCGTGTTCATGGATAAAGAAGTGCCCGCCGGCCAGCATGTCCACCGAGAAGCTGCCGTGGGTTTCCTTGCTCCAGCCGATCAGTTGCTCGGTGGTGGCGCGGTCGGCCTTGCCGCCCAGTACATGCACCGGGCAACTGAGCAGCGGGCGATTGGCCGGCTGGAAACGCCCGCAGAGCAGAAAGTCGGCCCGCAGGATGGGCAACGTCAGGCTCATCAGCTCTTCATTGCCCAGCACTTCTTCACTGGTGCCCTGCAGGGAGCGCAACTGCTCGATCAGTTGCGCGTCGGTCTTGGGCTCGGAGAACCCGCGGTCGTACTCCGAGCGCATGCTCGGGGCCGCGGTGCCGGAGGCGAACAGGGCCACCGGTTCCGGCCCGCCCAGGGCACGCAGGGCGTGGGCCATTTCACAGGCGAGCAAGGCGCCCAGGCTGTGGCCGAACAGAGCATAGGGCGCTTTCAGGCTGGGCAGCAGTTCGCTGGCCAGTTGCCGGGCCAGTGCGCGCATGTCGGTCTGCAACGGCTCGCCGAAACGCGCACCGCGCCCCGGCAATTCCACCGGCTGCAGTTTCAGCCACTGCGGCAGCTTGCGCCGCCAGCGGCTGTAGACCATGGCGCTGGCGCCGGAATAGGGCAGGCACAGCAGTGTCAGTTGGGTCACTGCACTTACCTCAATCAGTTATGTGTAAAGAGAACGGATTGAGGTCGCTGCAAATTAGTCCGGCTGTGGTGCCCCGCGGCTCAGGCGGCGACAGCTCTGCACCGCCGTCCACAACACCACCGCCCCGGCGCCTAGGGCCACCCAGAACCCGCTGCGCGCGCCATAGTGGTCGGCGAGCCAGCCGGAGCTGGCGGCCCCGATGGCCACGCCGATGCTCAGGCCGGTGACCAGCCAGGTCAGGCCCTCGGTGAGTTTGGCCGGGGGCACGATGTTCTCCACCAGGGCCATGGCCACGATCAGGGTCGGAGCGAAGAACAGACCGGCGACAAATACCGCCAGGGACAGCCCGGGAATATTGCTCACGATCAGCAGCGGCAAGGTGGTGACGGCGGTGGCGATGCCGCCGTACATAAACAGGCGGGGCAAGGGCAAGGTCGGCTTCCAGGCGCCGAAGGCAATGCCGGCCAGGCATGAACCGATGGCGTACACCGAAAGCACGATGCTCGCTGCCGCCGGCTGGCCCTGCTGCTGGGCAAAGGCCACGCTGACCACGTCCACCACCCCGGCAGTGGTGCCCATGGCGACCATCAACAGCACCAGCAGGCGCAGTTCCACCGAGCGAATGATCGAACCTTGCTGCGGACCGGTATGGGGGTGCACCGCCGGTTCCGTGGCGCGTTGCAACACCAGCGCGGTGACGCCGACGGCCAGGGCCAGCAGCGCCACCAGCGGCCCGGCCTCGGGGAACACCGCCACGCACAGTCCTACCGACAACGGCGGGCCGACGATAAAGCACAGTTCATCGAGCACCGATTCCAGGGCATAGGCGGTCTGCAACAGCGGCTGGCCACGGTACAGCTCGGTCCAGCGCGCCCGGACCATGGCCGACATGCTCGGCATGCAGCCGGCCAGGGCGGCAAACAGGAACAGGGTCCAGGTCGGCGCCTGCAAGCGGGTGCACAGCAACAGGGCCAGCAACGCCCCGCCACCGACGCCGGCGGCGATCGGCAGGATCCGGCCCTGGCCAAAGCGGTCGACCATGCGTGACACCTGGGGCGCACAAAACGCCGTGGCCAGGGCGAAGGTAGCGGCCACCGCGCCGGCCAGGCCGTAACCGCCCTTGAGCTGGGAGAGCATGGTGATGATGCCGATACCGGTCATGGAGATCGGCATGCGGGCGATCATCCCGGCGATGACAAAGGCGCGAGAGCCCGGGGCGTGGAACAGCTCGCGGTAAGGATTAACCATGGACTTTCAACCTCGGCAGGGGCGTGCAACTTGCCATAAACAGCAGCTGCAGTAAAAATACATACGGTGCGTATGTGAGAAATAATGCGAACATACGCGGCGTATGTCAAACCCCATTGCCCAGATGAGTAGCCGCCATGAGCCCCCGCCCCCGCGCTGAAATGATCGAAGCCACCCGTGCCAAGCTGCTGGCCAGCGCGCGCCAGGCCTTTGGCCGCCTGGGTTACGCCCAGACCTCGATGGACGACCTGACCGCCGAAGCCGGCCTGACCCGGGGTGCCCTGTACCACCATTTCGGCGATAAAAAAGGCTTGCTGGCGGCGGTGGTGGCGCAGATCGACGCCGAGATGGACCAGCGCCTGGAGGCGATTTCCAGCACGGTGGCCGACCCCTGGCAGGCGTTCTGCGAGCGCTGTCATGCCTACCTGCACATGGCCCTGGAGCCTGAAATCCAGCGCATCCTGTTGCAGGATGCCCGGGCGGTGCTGGCCGACAGCGCCCAGGCCGGCGAAGAACAGTGCATCGAGTCCCTCGGCGCCCTGCTCCAGCAATTGATAGACGCCCGCGTGGTGGAGCCCGTCGCGCCCCTGGCCCTGGCGCGCCTGATCAACGGCAGCCTGGTGGAAGCTGCGCTGTGGATCGCCAATGCCGCGCACCCGGCACAAAAGCTCGAGCAAAGCCTGGGTGGCCTGAACCTGTTGCTGCGCGGGTTGCGGCGCAGCGATGCAGCGGCAGCAACCGCTGCCGGAGCCTGAACCTGAAACCCGTGAGCGCCTGAACACGCCACGGATTTATCGCGCCCGCTGAACTCCCGGCCACCTTCACCAGTCAGCTAATCACGCTCCCTGAGTTAAGGATTGCCCCATGCAGCTCTCCCTCGATGGACAAGTGGCCCTGGTCACCGGCGCCAGTTCCGGTATCGGCGCAGCGGCCGCCACAGCGCTGGCGGCCGCCGGAGCCAGCGTCGTGCTGAACTACAACAGCCAGCCCGAGCCCGCGCAAAAGCTCGCCGCCGATATCAACGCCTGCGGTGGCCGGGCCGTGGCCATTGGCGCCGATGTGTCAAAGGAGGACGAGGTCGAGCACCTGTTCGCCAAGACCCTCGAAGCCTTTGGCTTTCTCGATATCCTGGTGGCCAATTCCGGCCTGCAACGGGACGCGCTGGTGACCGAAATGACCCTCGACGACTGGAACCAGGTGATCGGGGTCAACCTCACCGGGCAGTTTCTGTGTGCCCGCGAGGCGCTGCGGATTTTCCAGCGCCAGGGCATACGTGCCGGGGTCTCCAGGGCGGCGGGCAAGATTATCCACATGAGCTCGGTGCACCAGGTGATTCCCTGGGCCGGCCATGTGAATTACGCCGCCTCCAAGGGCGGGGTGGAGATGCTGATGCGCAGCCTGGCCCAGGAGGTCAGCGAACAGCGGATCCGGGTCAACGGCATTGCCCCCGGAGCGATCCGCACCGCCATCAACCGCACGGCCACCGAGGGCGAGGCCGGGCAGGAACTGCTGAAGCTGATCCCCTACGGGCGCATCGGCGAGGCCCAGGATGTGGCGAATGCGGTGGTGTGGCTGGCGTCCGATGCTTCCGACTATGTCGTGGGCAGCACCCTGTTTATCGATGGCGGCATGAGCCTCTATCCCGGCTTTTATGAAGAAGGGCGTGGCAATGGCTGAGTCTCATACAGAACGGCAGCATCCAGAACGCCAAAGCCCGATCGACGCCCACGGCATCATCGGCGATATGCGCAGCGCGGCCCTGGTCAACGACAAGGGCAGCGTGGATTTCTTCTGCTGGCCGGAGTTCGACAGCCCGTCGATCTTCTGCTCGCTGCTCGACTCCCCCGCTGCCGGAATCTTCCAGTTGGCCCCGGACCTGGCCGACGCCCGGCGCGAGCAGATCTACCTGCCGGACACCAACATTCTGCAAACCCGCTGGCTGAGCGAGCGGGCGGTGGTGGAAGTCACCGACCTGCTGCCGGTGGGCGACAGCGAAGATGATCTGCCGTTGCTGATTCGCCGGGTGCGGGTGGTCAGCGGCCAGGCCACCGTGCGCATGCGCTGTGCGGTGCGCCACGACTACGCCCGGGCCAAGACCCGGGCCCGGGTCGACGCCGACGCGGTGTGTTTCGAGGCCGACGGCCAACCCGGCCTGCGCCTGGTCGCCAGCCAGGCACTGCGCCTGGAGGGCGACAGCGCGGTGGCCGAATGGGTACTGGAGCAGGACCAGAGCGCCGAGTTCATCCTCGGTGGCATCGACGACCCACGGGTCGCAGTGGGCACCAGTGATCTGTGCCTGCAACGCACCCAGAAATTCTGGCGCGACTGGATCGGCCAATCCAACTACCGCGGGCGCTGGCGCGAGATGGTCCACCGCTCGGCCCTGGCGCTCAAGCTGCTGACCTCGCGCAAGCACGGGGCGATCCTTGCGGCCGCCACCTTCGGCCTGCCGGAAACCCCCGGCGGCGAGCGTAACTGGGATTATCGCTACACCTGGATCCGCGATGCCTCGTTCACCGTCTACGCCTTTATCCGCCTGGGTTTCGTCGCCGAGGCCAATGCTTATATGGGCTGGTTGCGCGGGCGGGTCAGCGACTGCCATGGCCAGCCGATGAAGCTCAATATCCTGTACGGCATCGACGGCCAGCAGGAGTTGCCCGAGACCGAGCTCAAGCACCTGGCCGGCCACGGCAATGCGCAGCCGGTGCGCATCGGCAACCAGGCTTACGAACAGATCCAGCTGGATATCTTCGGCGAGCTGATGGACGCGGTGTACCTGGTCAACAAGTACGGCGAAGCCATTTCCCACCAGGGCTGGAAGCACGCGGTCCAGGTGGTGGATCAGGTCTGCGACACCTGGCAGGGCCAGGATGTGGGGATCTGGGAAATGCGCGGCGAGCAGCATCACTTCCTGCATTCGCGTCTGATGTGCTGGGTTGCCCTGGACCGCGCCATCCGCCTGGCTTCCAAGCGTTCCCTGCCGGCGCCCTTTGCCCGCTGGGACCAGACGCGGCAGGCGATCTACGACGATATCTGGAGCAACTTCTGGAACGAGGAACGTGGGCATTTCGTCCAGCACATCGGCAGCACCGCCCTGGACGGCTCGATGCTGCTGATGCCCCTGGTGCGGTTTGTCAGCGCCAAGGACCCGCGCTGGCTGTCGACCCTGGAAGCCATCGAGAAGTCCCTGGTGCGTGACGGCATGGTCTACCGCTACCGCAACGACGACAGCCAGATCGACGGCCTGGCCGGCAGCGAGGGCGCGTTTGCCGCCTGCTCGTTCTGGTACGTCGAATGCCTGGCCCGCGCCGGCCAGCTCGACAAGGCGCACCTGGAGTTCGAGCAACTGCTGCGCTACGCCAACCCGCTGGGGCTGTACGCCGAAGAGTTCGACAGCCATGGCCGGCACCTGGGCAATACGCCCCAGGCCCTGACTCACCTGGCGCTGATCAGTGCCGCAAGTTTTCTTGATCGCAAGCTGGGGGGTGAAAAGAGCGTGTGGCAGCCTTGATCGTCGCGGGCTGATCTGGCGAGCGCAGCTCCGCGCGCCACGGGCTGAGCGCCAGGTCGACGGTGGGCACACCTGTGCCCCTTCCGAACACTGTCGCCTACCGCAAAGGCCATCATATTGATATTATGCGTGGCTTTTTTACGGCCTTGTCCACAAGGCCTGCGGTCGGTCCCTCCCTGGAAATGGAATCCCTATGTATTTTGCCCGCTCCCTGGCCCTGGCAGCCCTTGTGCTGTCCACCTCCGCCTGCACGGTCTTCGTTCGCTCAGCCCCGGTCTCCCACAGCAAGGCCGACCCTGTCCCTCAGGACCGGCTGCTCGCCTACCAAGCGCCTGCCGCCGGCCTGGTCAAGGTCGTGGTCACCCGCGACGAAGGCATGAACAGCCTGGGGTGCTACGTGGGTGTGCAGGCCAACAGCACACTCATCGGCCGCTTCGCCGCCGAAGAAACCGCCACCTTCTACCTGCCGACAGGCGTGGTGGACATGACCGTGATCCAGGACCCGCAGGGCAGTGGCCTGTGCGGCAAGGGCTTTGCGCCAGGGGTGACGACCTCCCATCTGCTGCGCGCCGACAAGCCGTATTACATGCGCATCAGTACCGGCAACTATCGCCGGCCACGGGTGCTGGAAACCACTGACTGAGTCGGTGCCGTGCTGTTGTCACACGCAGTAGCCCAACCCGATGGACGAGTGAATTCAAGGATCGAACAATGTCAGTCCACACGACCCTGATCGTCGAATGGCGAGGGCCTTTGACGCTGGAAGAAATCGAAAGCAACCCTGAGTGGAGTAATGGCCTATACATGGCTACCGGCAGGCTCAAATACGAGCGCAGCGCTTCGATTCAATATTGCGGCATCACCGAAGGCAGTTTTTTCTCAAGGCTCAGGTACCACCACAAGGTCGACCAGATTTTCCGCGAGCAACGGTTCTGGCTGGGGTCGGTGAAGTACCCCAGCGAGGTCTCTCGCCACTACTTGGAGCTGGTGGAGTCGATGATCATCTACTTCTGGAAGCCGGCCCTGAACGAGCGAAAAAAACTCTCTTCCCCCAAGTCGATCACCCTGATCAATCGCTGGTTCAAGAAAGACAATACCCCGCGTTATCGGCAACACACCTTGTGCAAGGACATCGAAGACGTGATCTCCTGGGACGGCAATCTGTGGCGTCTGGGCAACCTGCAGGTCTACGACGAAATCGTCTGAACAACTGCCTGGCGCGACTCTGCCCGCCTTCCCGCTTGCAGATTCGCGCCGCTTGTTTAACCTGCTGCACACCGACAGGGGCGCCCCCAGGCGTTCTGCAACCTTGCAGCAAGGACCGTGGTTTTGGATGTAAAGATCGATATCAACCTGTACTTTTCGGCCAGTCGAAAAATGCTGTTTCTGGCGGCCCATACCGAAGGCACCGCCGAGTGCCTGGGGATTCACGAACAGGCCGACCTGGTGTTCAAGCGCTGCGCCGAGTTCCAGCTCGAACTGCTGCAGACCCTGGAACATGTGTTGAAGCTGGGGCTGATCCGCCCCGCCATGGCCACCCTGCGCACGGCCCTCGACCTGGCCACGCGTTTTGCCTGGCTGGCGGATGACTTCGAGAACCGCCTCGAGCGTTTTTCCAAGGGCCAATGCCCGGGCGTGCAGAAGATGATGTCCGCCGCCAACCTGGGCTGGACCGGTGAATATGAGAAGTCCTACGCGCCGCTGTCGGATTTCGTGCACGGCAGCTTTACCCTGTCCGACTTCAACAAGGTGGAAAAGGACTGCACCGATGAGGTGCCGTATTCGCCCTTGGGCGACTATTTCATCGTGCACACCGATCAAGGCATGCACGCGCGGCTGGTTGAAAACCTCACGCCCAGGGAACTCATCGATCTGCACGGTGGCTATATCACGCTGAAGGCGTTCGACATTGCCCTGGCCATGCTGATGCGCGCCTCCGGCCCCTACTGCGACGCGTTCAACTGGTGGCCGGGGCGCGAAGCGATGGAGGCCTACGACGGCTTGGTGCGACAGTACGACGAGCATTCGAACTTTCTCTGGCTGACTGAAAAACAGCGCCTGACCATATACCGGGTCGAAGGCCGATACCGCTAGGCCGGCCCCCGTTTCCACACCACCCGAGGTGCCCATGGATCAGGTGTTATTGATCGTCGATGTACAGCCCTCTTTCAACCCGCCGCAGTGGCTGGTCAGCGGTATCGAACAGTTGCTGGGGCGCATGCCCTCGGTGGCCACGGTCGAACGCCACGATGAAAGCCGCACGCCCTTTGCCCGGCAACTGGGCTGGCAGCCGGCGCCCGATGACGAAAGCCTGGTGGCCGCCGACAAGGTGTTTATCAAGCACGGCTATGCGCCGACCGCCGAGACCCTGCACTACCTGCACAGCCTGGCGCCGCAGCGGGTGCTGGTGTGCGGGATCCAGACCGATACCTGCGTATTGGCCGCCGGCTTCGCGCTGTTCGATGCCGGCCTGCAACCGACCCTGATCACTGACCTGACCCTGGGCTCGTCCCTGGACCGCAGCGGGCAACTGGGGATACGGCTCTGGCAGCACCACTTCAAGCACCTGATCACCCGCGCCGAGCTGCTGCAACCGCACGCCTAGGCCGGCACCGTCGTCGTCAACCCCGGAGGCCTAATGGCACTCGACCTGCACCTTGAAGCCGACAGTCGCTTGAACCACGCCCTGCTGCGGCGAATCCTCGAAGGCTTCGCGGGGGCCGAGGTGCAGCCACAAGCGGATGGGCTGTGGGCGGCCCTGCCATCCGGGATGCACATTGAAAGCAGCGCGGCCGGCACCGATCAGCAGCTGTACGCCGAGGACCGCAGAGGCTGCGAGTTTGCCGTGGCCTTGCGCGCCTATTTGCGCATCCAGGGTCCGGAGCATCCCGAGCACTCGGCGATGGATGAATTGCGGCGCCTGGCCTGGCACATCAGCGAACAGTGCGACAGTTGCTTCATCCTGTCCTTTCAGTACGAGTCGACGCTGTACTGGCGCGACGCCGACGGTTTGCATGAAGCCTGAAGGCCTTGCTCAGCGCGGGTTCCAGCAGGCCTTGTAGCGCGAGCAGACGTCGTATTGCACGTCCATCTGGGCCATGCGTTTGAGGTGCCTCTGTACGGCAACCACGGTTTCGACCCTGACCATGTCGAAGTACAGCAAGGTAATGTCCATGTCGCTGCCCAGGACTTTCTTGAACACCGGGGTGGCTTCCATGTCCGGCGCGGTGGCCAGGGTCTCAAGCTGGCTGTCGCTGGCCTTGACCAGCTGCGTGCGGTACAGGCGTTTGTACTCGGTGAGCGACTTGACCTTGACCTCGGCCATCTCCAGTTTGAACTGCTCCAGGTTGTCGCGGTACAGCGCCCAGTAGGCGTCCGGCAGCAGGAAGCCCATCAGTTGCTTGCGCTCGGCAATCAGCTCGTCGACGCTGGGCAGGGGCTTGGCCGGGGGGGCCTGTTTAAGGGAATCGAGGGTGCGGACCATGCCCGACTTGGCGACGATCTGCCCGATCAATTGCGTGCGGTGCGGGGTGTCCGGCAGCGGCTGGGGCTGGCCGGCGCATCCGGCGAGCAGCACCAGCAGCAGGACGGTGAAAGGTTGCAACAGTGACGCACGTGACATCGATCTTCCCTGGTTGTGGCGCCACGCCGGGCCGGCGCGGCAACGTCGGCGATTCTAACCGTCCGCCGAGGACAATGGCAGCTTGGCGGGACGGCCCCTGCCCAGTGGCCAGGAGCCCATCGACGCCACGCAGGCCCGCTAAAAATCGTTACACTCCCCGCCTCGACGCCTCCCGACAGGACATGGAATGTTGCCCCCCTCTTCTTCGCCGCAGCCCGGCCTGCGTCGCGCCCTGGTGCTCTGGTTGTATGCCGCGGCGCTGGTCCACCTGATGGCCGGCGTGCTGCTGACCTGGGCCGGCAACAGCGGACTCTTTACCGATTACCTGCAAAGCATCGAACAGCTGTTCTGGGGCCAGGCCGCACCGCCTGCCGCGCGGGCGCAGCAGGTCTGGTGGCTGGCGCTGTTTGGCGCCACTCTGCAAAGCTACGCGCTGTACCTGCTGGCCCTGGTGCGCCTGGGTGACCGCCTGCACCACGCCAATGCCTGGGCCTGGTTGATGGCCGGGATCCTGCTCTGGGCGCCCCAGGACATCTGGGTCTCGGTCCAGGTGCAGATGGGGTCGCACCTGGCCTTCGACAGCGTGGCCCTGCTGACGTTATTGCCGCCGCTGCTGTGGTTGTTTGTCCATGACCGCCGCCACCCTGGGGCCGCCCCGCGTGCCTGAAGGAACCCTGATGGAAAAGCCCCTGCTGTACCTGCTGGCCGGCAATGGCAGCGCCGCCGATTGGTGGGACGACGCCGTGCCGCACTTTGCCCGCTACCGGGTGCACGCCCTGGAGCTGCCAGGTTTTGGCGACAACCCGCAACCGCCCTGCACCGACCTGTCAGCCTACGCCGAGGCGCTGCTGGCGCTGACTGAGCCTGGGCAGGCGATCATGGCGGTCGGGGTCAATGCGCTGATTGTGCTGCACGCCCTGGCGCGCCGTCCGGGGCACTTCGCGCGCAGTGTGCTGCTGGCGCCGGTGGGGGCGTTTCTCTGGCAACGGCGGCTGCCGGCGCTGATGGCGCCCCTGCCGATTCGCAGCCTGATCCATCAGGCCCTGAGCCGCAGGCCCGCGTGGTTCGCCCACAAGTTTTCAGCCCAACCCTGGAGCCCGGCGCAGTACCGCCGCATGGGCCAGGGCTACGCCCGCTGCCGGGCCTTTGTGCCGTTGTGGGAGCAACTGCGGGCCGACACCGCGCTGCCGTTGCTGGAGTGGATCAAGGACCCGGTGGAGTTGGTGTGGGGCGATCAGGACCGGATGCTGGGCATTGCCCAGGCCGCGGCCTGGTCGGCGATCCTGGCCCGGGCCGACTTGCGTATCAGCCTCAAGCCGGGCTGGGGCCATTACCCGTGGATCGATGCCCCGGCCGAGTTCGCCGCCTGGCTGGAAGGCGCCGAGCCGGGGTTTGTCGCCCACACCAAGGGCGGCCGCCTGCGCCTGGCCGAGCTGGCCGGACAAGCGGTGCCCAGCGCCCTGTCCCTGGACAGCAGCGACGACCCGCGCCTGCCCGCGCTGCTCGCCAGCCAGCCCGACGCCACGTGGGCGGTGCGCTCCTCAAGCTATGGCGAAGACCAGGCCGACGCCGCCAATGCCGGCCTCAGCACCACCTACCTGCGTGAGCCGGCCAGCACAGTGCCGGCGCGCATCGATGCGCTGCGGGCGGCCGGTGTCGAGGAAGTGGTGGTGCAGCGTTTTATCACCCCGACCCTGTCGGGCATCGCCTTTGTCAGGCACCTGGGGATGGAGCTGGAGTGGGTTGAAGGCCATCTGGAGGCCTTGGCTGACGGCCAGTCCAGCCCTGAACGGGCGGTCCTGTCACGGCTTGGAGCCGCCTGGGCCAGCGGTCAGTTCCCGACCGCCCATGGCTTGAGCAGCGAAATGCTCTGGGACTTTTTGCAGGGCGTGCTGAAAACCTTCCACTACGTGCCCGGCGATGTCGAATGGGCCTGGGACGGCGCGCAACTGTGGCTCCTGCAATACCGGCCGATCAGTGATTACGGCTGGCGCCGGCACCTGACCGCCGCCAATATCGCCGAGATCCTGCCGCCCCAGCCCAGCCGCTTTGTGGAGTACGGGCAACGGCGGGCGGCGGCGAGCATTCCGGCAGTCATGGCGCGCTGGGACTCGCGGATCCTCGAAGACAATGAGCCGTTCACCGCCGTGTTTGGCGGCGCGTCCTACATCAACAATGATCTGTTCCTCGCACGCCTGGCCGACTGGGGCGTGTCCTCGGCCAGCTATGCCGGCGAGGTCGGCGGCGCCACCCCGCACCTGCCGTGGCGCCCGGCGCGCTTGCTGCGTTCGCTGCCGCTGTTCTGGCGCATGCAACGCATCGCCCGGGGCCAGCTGCTGCACCTGGAAAGCGGCCTGCGGCGCTTCGACCAGGAACTGCACGAACTGCACGCGGCCGGCGCCGATGGCCAGCAACTGGCGGATTGGTTCAGCCGTTTTTATGTGTTTGTGGTCCAGGGCAACCTCTGCATCGCCACGGCCCTGGCCAGCAGCGGCGGCGATCTGCTGGGGCGCCCGCCCACCGCCTACGGCAACCTCGAGCACAGCCCGCACCGCCTGCCCTGGGAAACCGACCCCGGCACCCCGCGCCCTGCCTGCAGCGACCTGCCGTTGCAGGCGCTGCCGGCCTGGCCAAGGGCAGTCGGGATGGCCCATCGCCTGGGGCTGCCGGGGATGCGCGGGTACTACCTGCAAGTACGCGAGTGGTACCGCGACAACCTGATGCGGATCTTTTTCCGCCTGCACCACGCCATGCCCGAGGCCGAGCGTGACCACTGGTTTGCGCCCCACGCCGAGGTCCGCAACCGCGACGGCAGCTTCTGGCAGGACGGCCGCGAAGGCAGCGAACAGGCCAGCGGCTTCATGATTTACCCGGGCCAGGTGCAAGGGGTGCTGGGCGTCGACATCCTGCTCGAAGACACCCTGGACCCCGGCCGCCATGCGCAGTATCAAGCGGCACGCGCGGTGATCGCGCGCATGGGCGGACGCCTGTCCCACGGCTCGACCTTGCTGCGCGAACTGCGCAAACCCTCGGCGGTGCTCCCTCAGGTCGACCCGGCCTGGGTCGGCCGTGAAGTGCTGTACCGCGACGGCGAGTTGAGCCTGGTGCAGGGCTGAACTCAGCCGTTGCAGGGTGACAAGCGGTCTACATCGGTGCCGCTTTCGGGACGCCGATCCAGCTCGCCGTTGGCATCGATATAGAGATGGGTCTCTGGCCACTTGGGGTTGATCTCCACACAGTCTCGGCTGTCCTTGGACCACCAGTCGAACTGCATGAAGAAGTCGGCATCGGGGAAGATATGCCCACTGTCCCCCGTGCTTTCTCCGGGCTCGATCCGGCCACGGTAGATGCTGTGCTGGACGTTCAGCACGTAGCTCAGGGTGCGCGTGCCCTGTGCCGAGTAATGCACCGTGACATCGGGCTTGGCCACGTACCAGAACAGGATCGACAGTTGAATCGCCAGCATCACCAGGGTCCAGGTCAGATTTAGCGGCGGCTCGCTGGCAGGGCCTGGCGGGGCGGTTGCAGCGTGATCATCAAACGACATCAGAGGTTTGTTCCTTGAGTTCATGGGCGCTGAAACGCTCCCGGTAAGCCTGCGGCGTCACGCCCATGGCCCGCAGAAAGCCGCGGCGCAGGGTTTCTTCACTGCCAAACCCGCACTGCGATGCAATGCGCTTGATCGCCAGGGTGGTATCGGCCAACAGCCGGCGGGCGGTCTCGATCCGGATCAGCTCCACGGCCCGGGCCGGGGTCTGCCCGGTGTCCGCACGGTAGTGGCGGACAAAGCTGCGCTCGCTCATGCCGGCCTGCAAGGCCAGGGTCGGGATACCCAGGTCCATGGCCAGGTTCTCGGCGATCCAGGCATGCAGGTCGTCGAAACGATTGCCGTCCTGCTGCAGGGCCAGGGTCACGCTGAACTGCGACTGGCCACCGGGGCGCTTGAGAAACACCACCAGGTGCCGCGCCACTTCCAGGGCCACCCCACGGCCCAGGTCCTGCTCGACCAGAGCCAGGGCCAGGTCGATGCCGGCGGTGACCCCGGCCGAGGTCCAGACCGCGCCGTCATTGATGAAAATCGGGTTGGCCTCGACCTGCAGTTGCGGATATTCCCGTGCCAGTTGCTCGCAGCGGGTCCAGTGGGTCACCACTCGCCGGCCATCGAGCCAACCACTGGCCGCCAGCAGAAACGCCCCGGTGCAGACCGACGCCACCCGCCGCGAACGCCCGGCCTGCTGCGCCACCCATTGCACCAGGTGCGGCTCCCGGGCAGCGGCGTAGACGCCCCAGCCACCGGAAATGATCAGGGTGTCGGACGGCGCGTCCGGCGCCGGCAAGGGCTCGGCCAGCAGCGCCAGCCCGGCCGAAGTCGGCACCGGCCCGCCCGGATCGGCGATCACCGTGGCCACATAGGGCGCAGGCAGACCCTGCTGGCGCAGCAGGTCATTGGCCGAGGCGAACACTTGCAGCGGCCCGGTCACATCGAGCACCTGGGCGTTGGCGAAGGCCAGCACATACACGGTTTTGGCAGCAGTAGGCATGATTGGCGTAAATCGTGGGCATCTTGGCGGATGCGCCAAAGCCTAGGGGAATAGAGTGAGGCCGTCCACCCGTTTCGGGTGACCCCGAAGATTGCCCCAGGAGAGACGCGATGACGCTGCAGATCGGTTTTCTATTGTTTCCCAAGGTTCAGCAACTGGACCTCACCGGCCCCTACGATGTGCTGGCGTCGCTGCCGGACGTGAAGGTGCACCTGATCTGGAAGGACCTGGAACCGGTCACCGCCAGCACCGGCCTGGTGCTGCTGCCCACCACCACGTTCGACGACTGCCCGGCCCTGGATGTGATCTGCATTCCCGGTGGCGCCGGGGTCGGCCCGCTGATGGAGGACGAACAGACCCTGGACTTTATCCGCCGCCAGGCCGCAGGTGCGCGCTACATCACCTCGGTCTGCACCGGCTCGCTGGTGCTGGGGGCCGCCGGCCTGTTGCAGGGCAAACGCGCCACCACCCACTGGGCCTACCACGAACTGCTGGCGCCGCTGGGGGCGACTGCGGTGCAGGACCGGGTGGTACGCGACGGCAACCTGCTGACCGGTGGCGGCATCACCGCCGGCATCGATTTCGCCCTGGCCCTGGCCGCTGAACTCTACGGCGAGGCCCGCGCGCAACTGGTGCAACTGCAACTGGAATACGCTCCGGCCCCGCCCTTCAACGCCGGCAGCCCCAGCACTGCGCCCGCCGCCGTGCTGGCCGAGGCCCGGCAATTGGTGGCCGAGTCATTCCAGGTGCGCAGCGCCGTGACCCAGCGTGCGGCGCAAAGGCTGCGGCGCTAGACCCTGCGACTCAATCAGCCGGCGAGTCAGGTGCGGCGGGATCGGCCGGCTTGCTGGCCCGGGGGTGACGCCGGCGCCGCCACAGGCCCAGCAGGTCGCGGCCGATCAGCCACAGCGCACCGGCCACGTTCAGCGCCACAAAGGCCTTGACCATAAACAGCAGCCCATCGCCCAGGGTCGGGCATTTGGGCCCGGTGCAGTGGGCGCTAACGCCCAGAGCCAGGGCGGCGGGTGACGCCAGGCACAGCGCAACGCCCAGCCACGCCAGGCGCCAAACACGTGACAGGCTCGGCCTGCGGCTGACTGCGGATGTATCCACTCCATTGGAAACCCTTGGTTCAAGCGGCGTCATGCTGATCCCTGGCTGAAAAAAAGCCGCCTATTTCACCACACCCAGCGCAGCGATTTCAGGCTTTTACCGACTGCGGTGCAGCCCGAACTACCGGCCCCTGCCGGTTATTGGCCACCAACTGGGTGATCTGCCCGTCACCGTAGGCACGTTCCACCTTGCAGATCAGCACCTGATAGCCGGCGTACCACTGGCGGTACTGGCGCTTGGCTTCAAGGTGCGTCGGGTGCCGGGCAAAGGCCTGGATCGACGCCTCGTCTTCCCAGTAATAACTGGCATTGACCAACTGCCCGTCAGCCGAAGTCCACGACTGGGCGCCGACGAACCCCGGCAGGCTGTTGGCGATCTCGTCGATGATGGCACTCAGGCGTTGGAACTCCTGATCCTGCTGCCCGGGTTTATAGATAAAAGCGGCGATATACATGCTGAACTCCATTGGCAAAGTGCATCAGAGGGGACTTGTCATCAGCGCCAGGCGCGCTGCCAGCAGCAACAGCACCGCCGCCAGCAGCCAGGGCTGGATCCGGGCCAGCCCCGGCCTAGCGCCAAGCCCATGGCTCAGGGCACTGCCGAACACCCCGAGCAGGGTGTGAAACACCACGCTGACCAGGGTCAGCACCAGGCCCAGGACCAGTAGCTGCAAGGCGATCGGACCGCTCCCGGGCCGCACGAACTGCGGCAGGAACACCATGAAAAACAGCAGCGCCTTGGGGTTCAGCAGGCTGTTGAGCAGCGCCCGAACCCACACCGTGGGCAACGGCACCCGTGCCACTTGTCGCAGGCGCTTCGGCCCACGGGCCTGCACGGCCTGGTAGGCGAGCCACAGCAGGTAGGCGACGCCGGCGTAGCGGATCAGGTCGAACGCCGGCGGCCAACCCGCCACCAGCGCCGTCACTCCGGTGGCGGTCAACAGGGTCAGCAGCACGTCCGCCGCGCCAATCCCCAGCCCGCAGGCCACGCCGCCGCGCCAGCCGTAGGCCAGACCGTGACTGAGCACAAAGGCCATGTTCGGCCCAGGCGACAGCAGCAACAGCAGCACCGTGCCGACGAAGATCGAAAGGGTCGCCAGGTCCATCATCAGCGCAGCACTCCTGTGGAAAAGGCGCTAGATTAGAGCGCCGATCTGATACAAACAAAAAATTGATCTAGATACACGGGACCACCCTGCATGAGCCGAATCCGCTACAAACGCATCGTCGACCACCTGGCCACTCGCATCCGCAGTGGCGAGCTGGCCCCCGGCACCCAGCTGCCGACCCTGCGTGCGCTGATGGCCCAGGAGCAGGTGGCGCTGGCCACTGCGCTGCGGGTCTACAACGAGCTGGAGGCCATCGGCCTGGTGGTGGGCGAGCCCGGACGCGGCACTTTTGTGCGCGACAGCAGCCTGCCCCGGGGCATGGGCCTGGAGCAGCACCCGCCGCGCAGCAGCGCGGTGGACCTGACCTTCAACTACCCCGCCCTGCCCGGCCAGGCGCACCTGTTGCGTGACGGCCTGCGGGCCATCGCCGCGTCGGGCGACCTCGACGCCCTGCTGCATTCGCCACCCCAGGGCGGACGGCCCCATGAACGGCAAACCGCTGCCCGCCACCTGCGCAACCGCGCCATCCGCGTGCCCGGCGAGCAGGTGCTGATCGTCAACGGTGCCCAGCAGGGGCTGGCGGTGAGCGTGATGGCGCTGCTACAACCGGGGGATGTCCTGGCACTCGACGCCCTGACCTACCCCGGCCTGAAAACCCTGGCCCAGTTCCACCGCCTGGACCTGGAGGCACTGCCGCAACGGGACGGCCAGATGGACCTGGATGCGCTCGAAGCGCTGTGCCAGCGGCGCCCGGTGCGGGCCCTGTATTGCATGCCGACCATGCACAACCCACTGGGCACGGTGATGCCCCAGGCCGACCGGCTGCGCCTGGCGCAACTGGCCCGCCAGCATGACCTGCTGATTATCGAAGACGGCGCCTATGCCTTTCTCGCGGAACCGGCGCCCAAGCCCCTGCAAACCCTGGCCCCGGAGCGCACGCTGTACATCTCCGGGCTGTCGAAAAGCGTCGCTTCGGGCCTGCGCCTGGGGTTTATCGTGGCGCCGCTGGAGATGATCCCGGCCCTGGAACAGGCGATTCGACTCTCGACCTGGAGCACCCCGGCGCTGACCGTGGCCCTGGGTTGTCACTGGATCGAATCGGGGCTGGTGGACAGCCTGGAGGAACAAAAGCGCGCCGACGCTCGTCGCCGGCAACGCCTGGCACGACGGGTGCTCAAGGGCTGCGAGCTGAGTGCCCACCCAGCGTCCTACTACCTCTGGCTGAGGCTCGCCCAGGGCCTGCGCGCCGACAACGTGGTCAGCCAGCTGGAACGCCAGGGCGTACGGGTGACCTCGGCCGAGCCCTTCGCCACCACCGCCCATGTGCCGCAGGCGTTGCGGGTGGCTTTGGGCTCCATCAGCCTGGAGGCACTGGAGCAGGCGCTGCACAAAGTGCGCGATGCGGTAACCGAGCTGTAGCCGGTCGGTGCGTTAAGCACCGTGGCCTGAGTTTTCCCCGGGCATAAAAAAACCCGCCGAAGCGGGTTTTCCCAAGACCATGTCGACTCCCTGTCGGTAGCGTCCTTGCAAATGGTCGATCATCCTTGATCCTGAGCGCTTCCTGCGCTGCAGTTGATGGAGTGAAGATTAAACACAAACCTCAAGGGGCAATAGACGACATCACGGGCAGCGCGTGTAAGCCATTCGCCATAGGGCGGCTTCCGTAAACCCTTAGGACTGCGCCAGTGCCTCAGCCGCCAGGCGCGCCACCTGACGCTGGTGCCCGGCGCCCGCCTGATTCCGGTCCTCCAGAAACCAGGCCGCCGACAGGCCGCTGTAAGCCAGCACCCACTGCAACAGGCGCTGGCGCGGCAGGTCGGCGGCCTCGGCAATCACCGCGACCTGCCGGGTAAAGCGCGCCGGATCGGTGGCCGTCGGCAGTTGCGGGTTGCAGATCAGGTTGGCGAAATCAAACCCGCGCTCGCCCCGCACCCGTTTCGGGTCGATGGCCAGCCAGCCGTGTTCGCCAAAGTCGAGAATATTCTCGTGGTGGGCATCGCCGTGCAGCACCACCTCGTCACGCGGGTCGGCCAGCAATGCATCGGCGGCGGCAAGGCTTTCCAGCAGCACCCCGCCTTCGCGCGCGGCCGCCGGGCGCAGCGCCTGGAACCAGCGCGCCAGGGACAACAACGAGGGCGACGGCCCGGGCCTGGGCGCATGCAGACGCGCAAGGCAGGCGCAGGCCAGACGGCTCGCCTGGTCGTCCTCGCCGTGCCGGGCCAGGTCCAGCAACGAACGCCCGCCCTCGGCCCGCGCCATCAGCAGCGCCGCGCCCTCCTGGGCCAGGACCGGGGCCGCGCCCGCGCCGGCCCACCAGGCCATCAGTTGGTTGCCGATGGCTTCATCGTCATCGAGGGCAATTTTCAACATCGCCGGCACTGCGCCACGGCGTACCGGCAGCAGGCGGCTGCCATGGGTCATGATCGGTTCGCCGTCCGGCAGCAACTGCCAGCGACTCAGGTAAGGCTCGAACATCGGGTTCCCGTCAGCGCTCGGTAAAGGACGCCAGATTACCCAAAGCCGAATCCCATTGCCGGCTGATCAGTTCCAGGGAGTGCCGGGCCGCGGCCAACTGGGTCAGCTCCAGCGCCCACAGGCGCTCGCGCCCCAGCTTGGCATCGCGCACCAGGCCGGCCTGGGCCAGCACCTGCAAGTGTTTGGTCACAGCCTGGCGGGTGATGGCGGTGCCGAGGGTCAATTGGGTAATGGATTGGGGCTCGCCGGCGCACAGAATGACGACGAGCCGCAAACGGGTCTCGTCGCCCAGTGCGGCGAAGATCAGCGCCGAGCGGTCCAGGGCCGCAACGCCGGTGAGGGTGGGTTCAGGCTGCACCAAGGTAAGTCTCGATGTTGCTCATTTGCACATCCCACCCCCGGCTGTTCATGCGAAACGCCTTGAGCCGGCGCTGCGCCGGGATTCCGTCGAAGCCCGACTCCGCCACCCGCAGCAAGGTGCCGCCGTCCATGTCTTCGAGTTCGAAGCGCACCAGGGTGGTGGGCTCGCCGGAATAGTCGAGGTGGGTGTCCACCGCATAGGGGTGCCAGCTGAAGGCAAACACCTCTTCGGGCAGCAGTTGCTCGATCAGTACATCCCAGACCAGGTACTCGTAGCCGGGGTAGGTGATCTGCCCCGTGGCGCGCTGGCCGGTGACAAAACGCTGGCCTTGCAGGGCCACGCCGAACCAGTTGCCAAAGGCCTGGGCATCGGTCAACGCAGTCCAGACCTTGGCCCGGGGCGCCTTGAGCAGGATTTTTCGTTCAATGCGATCAGATGAATTCATGAGTCACCTCCAGCACTGAACACTAGTCGGCCTTGGGCCAAACGCAACCAATGAGTTGCGTTAGCCCCACCACTCATCGCAAAGGATCAGAAGCTCCACTTGGCGTTGACCATCGCATTGCGCGGTTCGCCATAGGAGCCCGAGTTGAAGGTGCCCAGGCCGTCGTAATACTTCTGGTCGAACAGGTTGTTCAGGTTCAGGCCCAGCGAAAGATGCTCGTCGACCTGGTACCGGGCCAGCAAACCGACCACTGCATAGGGGTCTTGATAGGCCTTGTAGGTGGTTCCTGAAATCTCCCGGGTGGCAAAGGACTCGCTTTGCCAGGTCAGGTTGCCGCCCACGGTCAAGCGGCTCAGGTTACCCGGCAGACGGTAGGTGGTGCCTAGCTTGAACAGGTTGATCGGCTGGTTGGCCTGCACCCGCTCGCCGTTCTTGTCATGGGATTCGCGGTAGGTATAGCCGCCGAACAGATTCCAGCCACTCGCCACTTCGCCGGAAACCTCGGCCTCCAGCCCCCGGGTCGACGTGCCGCTGATGGCCCGGTAGATCGGCTTGTTGGTTTGCAGGTTGTCACCGACGTACTCGGGGCTGTTTTTCTGCTCGACGTCAAACAGCGCCACACTGGCATTGAGCCCACCATCGAAGAACTCGCCCTTGATGCCGATTTCGTAGTTATCGCCCTGCAGCGGATCGAGGGAGGTGTTGGCCGCCGTCTTGTAGTAGGTCTGCGGCAAAAAGATGTTGGTGTAGCTGGCGTACACCGAGTAACGGTCGTTGAGGTCATAGACGATACCGGCGTACGGGGTCAGCACCGCACTTTTCTTGGTGTTGTCGACGGTTTCCACCCCCGACGCCTCGTTGCGCGTCATGTCTTCCTGGTGCCACCAACTGACGCGCGTGCCGAGGGTGATCGACAGCGGGTCGAAGGGCTTCAAATGCAGCGCGGTATAGAGGCCGGTCTGTTTCAGGCGGGTAACGCCCTCGGCATTCTTGATGAACTTGGGACGACTGAACTCGCGTCCATCGAGCTCGAAAATATTGTCCACCGGGCGGTAGTCGCCGTCGGGTCCGACGCTGGTGTAATCGGGAAAATTCAAGTGCGTGCGCGAAGTGCTACCGCCCACCACCAGCTCATGCTCGCGACCGCCCAGGGTGAACGGGCCGGAAGCATAGAGGTCCAGCGTGTCCTGGGTCTGGTAGCTGTCCAGGCGACTGATAAAGGCAAAGGCACCGGCGCCAGTCAGCGGGTCCGGGTTGGAGGCGCTGGCCGACGAACCCTCGCCTTTGCGGTAAGCGTACTGATGGCTGTACGAGGCCTTCAGATTCCAGTCGTTGCCGAGTTTGTGATCGAGCATGCTGGTGAAGTTGTAGCTGGTGTTGTCGAGAAAGCTCCAGCGGCCGGCCGGGTTGAACGAGCGGGAGAAATTGGTTTGCTGGCCGGTGCTGTAGAACAACGGGATATGCCCATAACTGGTGCCATCGGCGTTGTTGTTCTGGTAGTCCAGGCTGGTGCGCAGCACCGTGTCTTCGTTCAGGTCGATGTCCAGTGCGCCATACAGCACGCGCTTCTCCTGCTTGTACCAGTCGATGAACGAGTTCTGTTTCTGATAGGCCGCCACAAAGCGCCCGCGCACGTTGCCGGTGTCCGTCAAGGGGCCGGACACGTCGACTTCCGAACGGTACTTGTCCCACGCCCCGGCCTCGCCGGAGACATACCCCTGGAAGTCCTTGGTCGGGCGCTTGTGCACCAGGTTGATGGTGGCGGACGGAGTCCCCGCCCCACTCATCAGGCCGGTGGCGCCGCGCAGCACTTCGACACGGTCATAGATCGCCATGTCCGACAGTGCCGAGGTGAATTGCTGGGACTCGTTGGCGATCTGCGCCGGAATCCCGTCGTACTGGAAGTTCTGGATCTGAAAGCCGCGCGAGTAAAAGGTGTAGCGCTCGCTGTCGCGGTGATTGCTGCTGATCCCTGGGGTAAAACTCAGGACCTCGTTGAGGGTGGACAGGTGCTGGTCGTCCATCAGTTGGCGAGTGATCACGCTCACCGATTGCGGGGTCTCGCGCAGGGACAGCGGCAGCTTGGTCGCCGTACTGGTGGCACCGGTGGTGTAGGACCCGCTGCCCTCGGTGGTCAGCCCCAGGGCCTGGGCGGTGACCGACGTCGCGCCCAGGTTCAGCACCGAACCCTCGCCAACGGGCACCAACCCATAACTGCCATTGGGGTTGATCACCACCGCCAGCGAGCTGCCGGCGAGCAAGCTGGCAAACCCCTGTTCGACACTGAAAGTACCGCTCAAGCCCCGGCTGCTCTTGCCCGCCGTGAGCCCGGCATCGAATGACAGGACCACGCCCGAGTCCCCGGCAAAGCGGCTGAGCACCGCGCCCAGAGGGCCGGCGCCAATGGCATAGGTTTTCTGCTGGCTGGCCGCGCGGGCCTGGGACGCAGGGTCGAGCAAGGGTTGCAGCACCCCGTAGTGCAAGGCCAGGGAAGCCCCGAGCAGCGCCATGACCAAGGGTTTCCTGCTGCTGGAAAAGTGCCGTTTATCCACCGCTGTGTATGGCCCTGCGCGCATGCTGACTCCTGAAGATTCGGTTCAAAGGTGAAGGTCTTGCAGGAGGGAGTCGAGCGAGCCTTGGCCAATCGACAATGGCCGTGGCATTTTTTTTCAGGGGGCGCTGACAGGGTGCATCAGGCCGCGACGAGGCGTGTCCAGTAGCGGGTGTGGCGCACGATCTGCACCGGCAGCGCCTGGGCAATCGCCTCCAGCGCCTGGTCGATATCGTCCAGGGGGAATGCCCCCGAGACCCGCAGATCCGCCACCTGCGGCGCGCAGCCCAGGTAGCCGCCGCGATAACGCTGCAACTCGTCGACCAGGCGCTCCAGGCGCCAGCCGTCGATCAACAGCCGGCCCCGGGCCCACTCGCCCGCATCGGGTTCCAGGGCGCTGCGGGTGAGCAGTTGTTCGGCATCAAAGCCGACGGTCTGCCCGGCCATGACCACCGTTTCGGCCAGGCCGTGACCCGGACGCACCGCCACGCCATGCTGCAACACGCTAAGGGAGGTGAAGCCGGGGCTCTGGCGCACACTGAAACGCGTGCCCAGGGCCCGCATTTCGCCTTGGGCGCTGCGCACGATAAAGGGCCGGGCGTCCTTGGCCGTCTCCACCAGGATCTCCCCCGCGCGCAACACCAGCAGGCGCAACTCGGCGCGGTAGACGATATCCACCGCGCTGTCGGTATTGAGGATCAGCCGTGTGCCATCGGCCAGTTGCAGGCTGCGCCGCTCACCGACCGCCGTGCGCTGGTCGGCCATCCACAACGGTGCCTGGCGATAGCCGGACCAACCCAGGCCACCGGCGCCCACGGCCAGCACCAGTCCCTTGAGCAGGCTGCGCCGATCCAGCAGCGGGAGCGCCGCGGCCTTGTCCATGACGTTGCAGGCCAGGCTCGCCGGCAAACCGTTCAACTGCGCCTGCAACTGCTCCACCTGCTGCCAGGCCCACTGGTGCTGCGGGCTCTTCTGGAGCCAGGCGCGGAACGCCTGTTGCAGCTCGACATCACCCGGCACTGCGGCCAGCCGCGCGACCCAGTGGGCGGCCGCGCTCAAGGCCTGGCGCTGCGGATCCTGGGCCTTCATTGATTATCCAGGGCAAAAAACAGGCAGTGTTCGGTGGCCTTGGCGATGTACTTGGTCACCGAACTGACCGACACCTGCAACTCTTCGGCAATGTCCTTGTAGGGCAGGCCCTGCAATTGCGAGAGCAGGAACGCCCGCTTCGCCTTGCGCCCCAGGCCGTCGAGCATGGCGTCCAGGCGCTGCAGGGTCTCGATCAGCAGCCAACGCTCCTCGGGGGAAATCTCCAGCCCCGGGGGTTGTTCCGCCAGGGCCTGCAAATAGGCCTGCTCCAGGGCACGGCGGCGAAAGCTGTCGATCATCACGCGCTTGGCGACCGTCACCAGAAAGTGCCGCGGCTCCTTCAACGGGCTGCCCACGCTCTTTTGCGGGTCAGCCAGCAACAGGCGGACAAAGGTGTCCTGGGCCAGGTCCGCCGCCTGCTGCGAACAGCCCAGGCGCGCGCGCAACCAGCCCACCAGCCAGCCATGGTGATCGCCGTAGAGCACGGCAATGGGTTGATGAGCGGAACAATCGGAAGCGACCGGAGGCATGAGCGCTGCGCACGTAATTGAGAATGCGTCGCAATTTAGTCCAATGTCCAAAGCGAGGCAATAGCCTCGTCGGCCTGCGCCGAGCCGCAGCGCGGATCACCCGGGAAAAATGCTAAGGTCGCCCCCGTACCCGGCCTTCAACAAGGATGACCCATGCCCCTTACGCTTTCAGATCGCTACCGCGGCAGCCTGCTCGGCCTGGCCTGCGGCGATGCGCTCGGCACCACCGTGGAATTCAAGCCGCGCGGCTCGTTCCCGGAAGTCACCGACATGACCGGCGGCGGCCCGTTCAACCTCAAGCCCGGGCAATGGACCGACGACACCTCCATGGCCCTGTGCCTGGCCGAAAGCCTGCTGAACAAGGGCGGGTTCAATGCCGCCGACCAGATGGGCCGCTACCTCAACTGGTGGCAATGGGGCTACCTGAGTTCCACCGGCGACTGCTTCGATATCGGCATGACCGTGCGCGAGGCCCTGGCCCGGTTCCAGGCCAGCGGCGATCCGTTTTCCGGCTCCACCGATCCCTATAGCGCCGGCAACGGCTCACTGATGCGCCTGGCGCCGGTGGTGCTGTTCTACTTCCCCGATGAGGCGCGCATCGCCGAATTCGCCGCCAGCAGTTCGCGCACCACCCACGCTGCGCCCGAAGCCGTGGAATGCTGCCAGCTGTTTGCGCAACTGATCGCCCTGGCTCTGGCCGGCGCGAGCAAGGCGCAGCTGCGTCACGTGCCGGAATCGAGTTTCAGCCAGCCCAAGGTCGTGGCCATTGCCCAGGGCCAGTACCTGGACAAAACCCGCGAACAGATCGTCGGCAGCGGTTACTCGGTGGCGTCCCTGGAGGCCGCGCTGTGGTGCTTCCAGCACACCGACAGCTTTGCCGCCGCGGTGCTGGCCGCCAGTAACCTGGGGGACGACGCCGATACCACCGCCGCCATCGTCGGCCAGTTGGCCGGGGCCCATTACGGTGCCCAGGGCATCCCCGAAGGCTGGCTGGCCAAGCTGCACATGGGCGATGAGATCCAGGCCACGGCCGATGCCCTGCTCCAGGCTGCGCAGACCGTCCAGGCTCAACGCCAGCCGTAACCCCACCCTGCTCGAATCAAGAGACCTGCCATGCACCCACGCTTCCTGCTGTTGCTCGCCCCGCTGCTGCTGGCGCCCCTGGCCCAGGCCGACGAGTGTGACAACGCCACCACCCAACTCGACATGAACCAATGCGCCGGCAAGCAGTTCAAGGCCGCCGACCAGGAACTCAACAGCTTGTACCAGCAGATCAACCAGCGCCTCAAGGACCAGCCGCAGACCAAGAAGCTGCTGGTCACCACGCAACGCGCCTGGGTGGCGTTTCGCGATGCCGAGTGCGACTTCGCCGCCTCCGGGGTCGAGGGCGGCAGTGTCTACCCGCTGATCCACAGCAACTGCACCACGGCCCTGACCAAGGACCGGGTCAAGGCCTTCAAGACCTACCTCAAGTGCGAAGAAGGCGACCTGAGCTGCCCGGTGCCGGGGCTCTAGCCGCTCAAGCAAAAACCGGCGTGGCGCTGATGGGGTCCAGGGGGTTGCCGGTCGCGCAACGCCTGGACCTCATCAGCGCCACGCCGGCGCCAAGTGGGCGGGTCTAGCGGACGAAGATCTGCGCCGTGGTGATCGCCATGTCACCGCCCGGCAGCTTGATGCTGCCGATCTGCTTCATGCTGTCGGCGTCGAAAATCGCCACGTCGTTGAAGGTCCCCGCCAGGTAGATCTTGCTCCCCGCCTTGTTGAATGAAATGCAGTAGTAGGAGTGATCGAGGGTCGCCGCCTGGATCAGCTTCTTCTGCTTGATGTCGTACTTGGCCAGGCGGTTGAGCACGCCGAACATCAGGTTCGGGTCCTTGGGCGAGCGCATGCCGCTGAAGTAGATTTCGGTCAGCGGGCCGAAGTCGGTGGTTTCGGTCTTGCCGGTTTTCAGGTCGACGCTGAACAGCCCGTAGAGGTAGTCCGCGGTGGCCGGGTCCTGCTTCTTGTCCTTGAACTTGGCGGCGGTGTAGAGCAGCGAGAAGTCATGGCGGAAGGTCTGCTGGTTCCACACGTAGAGCACGTCGGGGGCGCTGTAGTTGACGCGTTTCCAGTGCCGACTGGGGATCAGCACATCGAACTTGCCGGTCTGTACGTTGACCTTGTACACATCGGCGCCGGCCACATACAGGGTGCCGTCGTCGCCGCTCTGCATGATGGTCAGCTGGCGCGGCGCGGGGAAGCTGCGCAGCGGCTTGGCGTTCATCCCGGCGTCGGTGGCGTAGACATCCAGTCGTGGCTGCTTGACCTCGTAGCGGTCGTTGAGCATCTGGGTCGGGTTGGCCACGGTGTACAGCTCCTTGCCGTCGTGGCTGACGGTGAAGGCAAACATCGAGCGGGCCTTCTCCCCCGGCTGCTGGGTGATGCTGGCGTGGAACACCTGTTTGCAGCTGTCAAGCTCAACGCCGTAGACATCGGCGTAATGGTTGTTCAACACATAGGCGATCTTGCGGTCCGGCGACAGCTGTACCGTGCCCGGGCCGAAGGCGTCGGGCAGTTGGCAGGTCTTGTACAGGCTGTCGCTGGCCAGGTCGAGGACGTGCAGGTTGTTCGGGTAGTTGGTGGTCACCATGTATTCGTGACCGCTGTTGAGGGCCAGGCCCTCATCAGCCAACGCGGTGATGGAACAGGCGCTGAGAACCGCGCCGGCGGCCAGGCCGCACACTGTGATAGCTCGCATGCTGGAATCCTTGTGCTGTCCGGTTACTTGTCTTTGGGGAAGACGGTGCCGAGGTTGCGCCAGTTGTCGTTGGAGGCCTGGGCGTCCTTGTTCCAGTCGGGGTAGGTGCTCATCATGTCCGGCACCTGGGCCGGCCACCAGCAAGGGTCGGAGCAGCCATAGAGGTCGGCTTCCATCGGCTGGCACAGCGAGGACACGCCACCGAAGGCGTCGATTTCCCAGCCCGGGTCGGTGGTCGAGGCGCAACCGGCCACGGAGTTCATCGCCACCACTTCTTCGATGCGGTTTTCGGCGGAGGCCTGTTCCAGCTTCTGGGCTTTGTTGTTGATCGGCTTGAGATGTTTCATATCAGTGGGCCTTGCGCGGAGTGATGTAACTGCTGATGAACGCAGGGTTGTGAGCCATGATCCGGGTGTAGACCTCGATGCCGAAATCCACCCAGTCACGCATCAGTTCGCAGTAGTGATAGGTCGGGTGCGTCGGGTCACCGTAGCGCGCATAGCTCTCGTGGTAGCAGCCGCCGGAGCACAGGTTGCGGATCTGGCAGTCCTCGCAGCCGGTGTTGGTGCGGTCCAGGCGCTGGGACAGGAAGTCATTCAACTCCACCTGCTTGACCCCGCTGTGGACGTTGCCGAAGGTCGGCAGGGACGACCCGGTAAAGCGGTGGCACAGGTTGAGCTCGCCCTTGTGGTCCACCGCCAGCATCTTCAGCCCGGCGCCGCACGGCAGGGCCTTTTTGTGGCCCTCGTGGATGTCGGTGATCAGCTGGTGCAGGTTGGAGAAACCGATATTGCGGTGCTCCAGGGCCGCCTCCAGGTAACGCCGCCCCAGCTTCTTCATGTTGGCGAAGACTTCGATCAACTCCTCGCTCGACAGGTTGAAGCTGCTGATATCGCCCGAGGTCACCGGGGCGAAACCGACTTCGGCAAAACCCAGTTCGTTGAACAGGTGATCCCAGATGGTCTCGACGTCGGTGACCCCGGTGGTCAGGGTTACCCGCGCGCCCACCGGCCGGCTGTTGTAGCGCGACAGCAGCATTTCGGCCTTGCGCCGCACCACGTCATAGGTGCCCTGCCCGCCCACGGTGATGCGGTTGCGGTCGTGCACGGTCTTGGGCCCGTCGATGCTCACCGAGAGCCCGAAGCGGTGGGCATTGAGGTAGTCCACGGTGTCTTCGGTGAGCAAGGTGGCGTTGGTGGTCATGACGAACTCGACGAACTTGCCGGCCTCGCGAAAACGCTTCTCGCAGTAGTCGACCATGTACTCGATCAGCTTGCGGTTGCTCAGCGGCTCGCCGCCGAAAAACACCACGGTGAAGCGCTCTTCGTCCGGCGATTCCTTGAGCAGCATCTCCACCGAGGCCACGGCGGTGTCGATCTCCATCTTCTTGCCGGCCGAGGGCTTGTCCAGGTCTTCCTTGTAGCAGTAGGTGCAACTCAGGTTGCAGCCGGTGTTGACGTTGAGCACCACGGTGTTGATCGCCGTGCGCTCGACCCGCTTGGTGCCGATGTCCGGGGTCAGTGGCGAGCCGTCGCTGACCAGTTCCAGGGCCATCAGCTCGCGCAGGGTCTCGACCACTTCAGCGCCGCCATAGTGGCTGGCCAGGCGCTGGACCAGATCGTCCGAAGAGCAACCCGGGCCACGCAAGGCATCGATGATGCTGCCAGTCAGTGCATCGCTGGCAAACAGCGAACTGCTGGGGATATGGAACAGCATGCGGTCGGCGTCCACCTGCACTTCGTGCAGGTTGCGCTCGACCAGATTCAAAATAGCGCCCATCGCAATCTCCTGTGCTCACCCCGGGGTTCAGGGGCGGCGGTCATTCCAGAAAAGTCGTTACAGCCCAAGGCATCGAACAACTCATGGAATGGGTGGATTGTTCCAACGTTGCACGGTGACGATCAGGTGGCCTTCGCCGGTCAGGGACTGGCCTGAGTCGTCGACGGCGGCGATCACCTTGAGGTTGCCGGCGTTGTTGGTGGACATCTTGCGCGCCGGGTTCGGCCCGGCGTCGCCCGGGGTGAACACGCCACTGTCAGCCTGCATCTGCCCGGCGAACTTGACGTCTTCGTCTTCCTTGGCGCGCTCGTCGAAGGCCTCGACCTTCCACTGCGCCGGGAATACGCCGATGCGATACGGCTTGCCATCGGCGCCCTTGCCCCAGGCTTCGGCGTCGAACCGCCCCTGGACCTTGGGCGTCGACCCGCCGCCTTCGCCAATGCGTGCCACCGAGAACGCCGGCACCACCTTGACTTCGGCGATGGCGCTGTACAGCGCCAGGTTCACGCCCTTGAGCGCGCCCACGCTGACCGCGCGCAGGCCCGGCTGGGCATTGGCCGCGGCCTTGATCCGGACCTTGATCTGCTCCGGGCTGTGGCTGACGACTTCGAGCACTTGCACGCCTTTGCCAAAGTCCGGCTGGCCTTGCAGGCCACTGCCGATCAGGGTCACTTCGGTTTCGCTGCCGGCCTTGAGGTAGCCCGGTTGCACCGCCAGCAAACGGCTGGAGCCCTGCTTGGCGGCGATAAAGTCCAGGCCGCGTTCGTCGTGCTCGGCCTCGAACATCCGCCCTTGCAGGACGTTGCCCTGGGCGGCGAATACCTGGCGCATAGTGACGCCGTCGATGCTGACGTTGCCGCGCCATTCGTAGCCGCTGTAGAGGATCGCACTGCCCTCGCCATTGAACGGGCTGCCGTCGGCGTACCGGCCCTTGACGCTGACCTTGAACTGATCGCTGCCGTCGGCGGCGACGCTCATGACCCCGGCCAGTTCACCCTTGCCCGGCAGGTGACCGCTGAAGCTCCAGTCACCCACCAGGGCTTCGGCCTTGGGTGCACGGCTCAGCCATTGCTTCCAGGCCGGGTTGTCCAGGGGGTAACGCTTGGCCAGCAGCGGCACCATGTCCTTGCGGGCCAGATCGAACCAGTCCCGGTCGCGGGACAGCGCCTGGTATTCCAGGGACGGCCATTGTCCGAGGTGGAAGTTGACCAGCCGCTCCCATTCCTCGGCCGGCCGCCGTTGCAGCGCGACCCGCGCGCCGGAGTGGCAGCGGCCGCACATCTGGCTGGTCTGTTCGTCGAACTGCTCAACGGTGTTCAGGCGCCGCTCCAGGGCGTAGCGCACGCCATCGGTTTCGCTGGGCGCCAGGCCCTGGGTGTCGGCCAGGTATTTGACCAGGGTGCGCCGGTCGTCATCGCTGATCTGCAAGCCATGCATGGTCTGCATGCGGGCAATGCTCATCAGCCAACCTTCGGGGGTCTTGCGCTGGTGGCTGATGCGGCTCAGGCCATTGTCGGCCTCGGGCGTGTGGCAGCCCTGGCAGGTTTCCCGGAGGATGCTGGGGGCATCGCGCGCGGCCAGTGTGGGCGGGGAATGCAAGGCACTGCATACAGCCATCGCCAGCAGGCCGCTGGTCATGCCTGCTCGGATTTTTCTCTTCATCAACGTCAAACCTCCCACGGAGCTTTCTTATTTTTAGTGCGTCGTTTTTATGGTTTCTGCCACGCCCGGCAAGGCCGGTCATGGAGGCAAGAGAAACGTCTGCGGTGAGCAATACACGGAGCGTGCCAGCTTATTATTGTTCACTGAATCAAAGGCTTGTCGGCGCCTGGTGACGATACGGGGCGGTTCCGGGCCCGGGCTGCCGTTCAATTTCGCGACACGGTTCTCAGTCTGATACAGCAGCATGGCGCAGGCGCCGCGCCTGTAAAGGCCGATTGCGTCGAGCGCGACGCACGGGACGAGGCGCAACCCGAAGCGCCTGCTCCGCTGATCGGGCAAGCCTGCTAGGATGCGCGCTTAACCGCTTCAGCCCACCGGCCCGGACGTGGCCAGACAGGAACCCCGACATGCTCAATGCTCTGCTTTTCGACCTCGACGGCACCCTGACCGATACCGACCAATTGCACCTTCTGGCCTTGCAACAATTGCTGCTGGAGGAGGACGACCGGGTGTTTACCGCCGACGAGTTCGAAGCCCACGTCAGTGGCCAGGCCAATGCCAATATGTGCCGCTACCTGTTTCCACACCGGTCGGTGGCTGAACATGAAGCCTTCGCCGACCGCAAGGAAGTGCGCTTTCGCCAACTGTCGCCCCAACTGACCCCGATGCCAGGCCTGGTGCGCCTGCTGGACTTCGCCCGCGAGCAAGGCATCGCCATGTGCGTGGTGACCAACGCGCCGCGCGCCAACGCCGAGCACATGTTGCAGGTACTGGGCCTGCGCGAGCGTTTCGAGACCGTGCTGGTGGCCGAAGAGTTGCCCCGGGCCAAGCCCGATCCCCTGCCCTACCTCACCGGCCTTGAGCGCCTGAACGCACGGGCCGACAGCAGCCTGGCCTTCGAGGACTCGATTCCCGGCCTGACCGCCGCAGTCAAGGCAGGGATTTTCACCGTGGGCCTGGCCACCAGCCAAAGCCGCGACACCCTGCTCGCCGCCGGCGCCCATCTGGTGATCGAGGATTTCAACGACCCACTCCTGTGGCAGCAGATCGAACGCATGCTCGGCGCCAGGCCCTAGGTGAAACACGCCCAGCGCAAAAACACCGCCCGATGGGCAGCGCCTGAAACGTCTTGAGCAGGTGATCTGCCAGGAACCGGCAGAGAGAGAAAAGAAGCTCGCCCATTTATTTCGACCGTGTTGCTTGGTGTCGAAACACCCCCCTTAGGCTGGGCGAGCTGCAGCAATATAGGTCTATGGCCCGGGGCATTCCATCGGACATGTCCCAAAGTCCCGGCGCTTTTTCTGGTACTCGCCTAGATTGATAGTCGTCACTTGCAAAAAACCCAGCCAGGCCCGCCAACACGCGGGCCTGTTTTTGCAGGTGGACCGTTTTTCAGCTTGTTCCAGACAACGGAAAACCCAGCTCAGCGGATTCGAAGCGCCAGAAAGCCTTAGGCAACCAATTGTTATTTAAGGTTTTTTTGAAGACAAAACTCAGTAATCGCACGCGTCTGCCGATGGTGTTTGCACAGGATCCAGGGAGCAACAGCAATGAGAAACAATCAACCCGTCACCCAACGTGAGGTGGCGCTCGCCGCACAGCAAAAACTCATCTCGACCACCGATGCTCGCGGAGTCATTACTTACTGCAACGACGCGTTCGTCGACATCAGCGGTTTCGATCGGGCCGACCTGATTGGCGCACCGCAAAATATCGTGCGCCATCCGGACGTGCCGCCCGCGGTCTTTGCCCATATGTGGGCGGCCCTCAAGCTGGGCAATCCGTGGATGGGGATCGTCAAGAATCGTTCGAAAAACGGCGACCACTATTGGGTCAACGCCTACGTCACGCCGATTTTCGAAGGCAGCCAGGTGGTCGGTTACGAGTCGGTACGGGTCAAGCCCACCGCCGACCAGATCCGCCGCGCGCAAGCGCTGTACCAGCGCCTGAACCAGGGCCGCGCAGCAATCCCGAGCCGCCAGCGCTGGCAACCGGCGCTGCTGTGCTGGCTGCCGTTGCTGGCCATGGCCCTGATCGGCAGCCTGAGCGCCACCCTGCTTGCCCCGCCCCTGGCCTTTGCCCTGAGCGCCGTGGTGTCGCTGCCCCTCGGGCTGTTCGCCTGGCAGCGCCAGCAGGCTGCGGCCCAGCGCTTGCTGCACTTGGCCGACGCCTCCACGTGTGATGGGCTGCTGGCGCAGATGTACAGCGATCAACAGGGTGACCAGGGACGGCTGGAGACGGCCTTTGTCAGCCAGGATGCCCGCCTGAAAACCTGCCTCACGCGCTTGCAGGACACCGCCGAACAGCTCACCGAACAGGCGCGCCGCGCAGGCAGCCTGGCGGTCGACAGCTCCCGCGGCCTGGACCGCCAGCGCGCCGAAACCGAACAGGTGTCGACCGCGGTCAACCAGATGGCCGCCACCACCCAGGAAGTCGCCAGCCACGTGCAACGCACTGCCGACGCCACCCAGGAAGCCAATGTGCTGACCCGCCGTGGCCGCGAAGTGGCCCGCGATACCCGCGAGGCGATCCAGAAACTGTCCAACGTGGTCGGGGAAACCGGGGAAACCGTGGCCCAACTGGCCCGCGACAGCAACCAGATCGGCAGCGTGGTCGATGTGATCAAAGGCATTGCCGACCAGACCAACCTGCTGGCCCTGAACGCTGCGATCGAGGCGGCCCGGGCTGGGGACATGGGGCGCGGGTTTGCCGTGGTCGCCGATGAAGTCCGTCAACTGGCGCAGCGCACGGCCGAATCCACCACGCAAATCCACGACCTGATCAGCAAGTTGCAGAGCTCGTCCAATAACGCGGTGCAAACCATGGAGCACGGTCAGCGTCAGGCCGAAGAAGGCGTGGCCTGGGTGCTGGAGGCCGACAAGGCCCTGGTGGGGATCAGCGAAGCGGTGGCTAACATCACTGAAATGACCACCCAGATCGCCGCCGCCACCGAAGAGCAAAGCGCCGTCGCCGAGGAGATCAGCCGCAACATCAGCACCATTGCCGAGCTGGCCGACCAGTCGTCGGAACAGGCCCATCACTCGGCACAGGTCAGCCAGGAACTGACCCAGACCGCAACTACCCAGTACTCACTGGTGGAGCGTTTCAACCGCTAGCCGTCAGCCCCAGGCCCGCTGCCAGGCGGCGTCTGGGGCCGACTACCGGGGTCAATTGGCGGTCAACTGCTGCTCGTACTCCTTGACGTAGCCATTGGCCAATTGGTCCTTCTGCTTGTCGTCGAGGATCTTGCCGGCCATCTGGAAGAACTTCTGCTCTTCTTCATGCAGATGGTGATGCACCTTCTCCGAGAGTTTTTTCGCCGTGGCCAGCCAGGCCGGGCTCGACATCTCGGTCTCGTCCAACTCTTCCATCAACTCATCCATCGCGTGGTGCTCGGAGATCGCATGGCGGCTGAGGTCGACGCCATTGTCGTGCTCCATCAGCGGCACGTAGAAAAACCGCTCTTCGGCCGTCTCGTGGGCCTGCAACTCGGCCTTGAGCTGGGCATAGGCTGCGGTGCGCTCGGGGGTGTCGCCTGAAGTGCGCACCAGAGCCTCGGCATAGCTGCGCTGCCGGTCGTGACTTTCGCGCAGGGCTTCGAATATGTTCAAGGGCAATCCTCCAGGTTTATGGGGCCATCTTTGCCTAGACCCTGGCGCCGAGGCGGCGGTTCAACCCAATCCCGTGCGGGCTGTCGGGAAGCTGAACAGAAGCCGGCTACGCCAACGCAGGTCCAGGGCCGCAGTTACAATTTGATACTTTCTCCCCTCCCGCAGATCACGGCCATGACCGAAGACTTCGAAGTGCCCAGCCCCCACGAGAAACACCTGGAACACGTGGCCGAACACGCCCATGCCCTGAGCGATACCTTTGCCAGCAAGATCGCGGTGATGACCGCCATCATGGCCACCCTGGGCGCACTGCTCAGCTACCAGGCGGGGTCCACCGAAAGTGAAGCGGCGATGGACAAGAACAATGCGGCCATGAAGAAGACCGAAGCCGCCAACCAGTGGAACTACTACCAGGCCAAATCCAGCCGCCAGAACCTGGCGGAACTGGCAGTGCACATCCCCGGGCTCGATGCCGCGCATTACGCCAGCGAGGCCCATCGCTACCAGGAGCAGAAGGAAGGGCTGCGCCAGCAAGCCGAAGCCCTGGAAGCGCAAGCCCGCGAGTGGGACGACAAATCCGAAGCCGCCCTGCATCAGCACCATCGCTGGGCCCAGGCCATGACCGCGATTCAGATCGCCATCTCCCTGGCCGCCATCACCCTGCTGACCCGCAAGGAATGGCTGAAAAAACTCGCCTACACCGCCGCCAGCGCCAGCGTGCTACTGGGAGGCCTGGCCTGGCTACACCTATAACCGCCACGGCGTCCCCATACCGTAGCCGCTGCCGAAGGCTGCGCTGGCCCTCACTCCCCCCCCAAATACACCTGACACCCCACGCCGCCCATCCCGGACAGCGCAGCCTGGCGGCAGCGGCTACCTGAGCTCTATCGTCTCCCCCGTCTCACAGGCTGTCGCAGTTTGCGAACACAAGGCCCCGCCGGCTTGCCCCTCGGCGGGCGCCAGGCCCTGCAAAACGGCGGCCTGGACGCCGATGGCACAACTGGCACAGCCATTGCGAAAGACCTCGCCTCATGCCCAACAAGAGGTCTTGCCATGTCTGTTTCTTCTCTGCTCCCGGCCACCACGGCTTTTATCCAGCGCGCGCCGCGCATGTTGATCGGCGGCGAATGGGTCGAGGCCGCCGATGGCCAGACCATGCCCCTGCGCAACCCGGCCACCGGCGAGCAACTGTGCCTGGTGCCACGCGCCACGGTTGACGATGTGGACCGCGCAGTCCTCGCCGCCCGGCACGCTTTCGACGATTCGGCCTGGACCCGTACCCGCCCTCGCGAGCGGCAGAACCTGCTGTGGAAACTCGCCGACCTGATGCAGCGCGATGCCGAGTTGCTGGCGCAGCTGGAATGCCTGAACAACGGCAAAAGCGCGGCGGTGGCCCAGGTCATGGACGTGCAGTTGTCCATCGATTTTCTGCGCTACATGGCCGGCTGGGCGACCAAGATCGAGGGTTCCAGTGTCGAGGTGTCGCTGCCGTTGATGCCGGACGACCAGTTCCACAGTTTTATCCGTCGCGAAGCGGTGGGCGTGGTCGGTGCCATCGTGGCCTGGAACTTCCCGCTGCTACTGGCCTGCTGGAAGCTCGGCCCGGCCTTGGCCACCGGCTGCACCGTGGTCCTCAAGCCGGCGGATGAAACCCCGCTCAGCGCCCTGAAACTGGCCGAACTGGTGCTCGAAGCCGGCTACCCCGAAGGCGTGTTCAACGTGGTCACCGGCACCGGCATCACCGCCGGCTCGGCCCTGACCCACAACCCTTTGGTGGACAAGCTGACCTTCACCGGCTCCACCGCCGTGGGCAAGGAAATCGGCAAGATCGCCATGGACTCCATGACCCGGGTCACCCTGGAACTGGGCGGCAAATCGCCGACCATCGTCATGGCCGACGCAGACCTGGGCAGTGCCGCCGCCGGCGCTGCCAGCGCGATTTTCTTCAACCAGGGCCAGGTCTGCTGCGCCGGTTCGCGGCTGTATGTGCAGCGCAAGCATTTCGACAACGTGGTGGCCGATATCGCCGGCATCGCCAACGCCATGAAGCTCGGCAACGGCCTGGACCCCAGCGTCGACATGGGCCCACTGATCTCGGCGCGGCAACAGGAGCGGGTCTACCGCTACATCGAAATGGGCCGCGAAAGCGGCGCCACCATCGCCTGTGGCGGTGAGCAGTTCGGGCCGGGGTATTTCGTCAAGCCAACAGTGATTGTCGACGTCGACCAGAAACACGCCCTGGTGCAGGAGGAAATCTTCGGCCCGGTATTGGTGGCGATCCCCTTCGACGACGAGGCCGACGCCCTGCGCATGGCCAACGACAGCCCCTACGGCCTGGGGGCGAGCATCTGGTCCAACGACCTGGCGGCGGTGCATCGGATGATCCCGCGGATCAAGTCCGGCTCGGTCTGGGTCAATTGCCACAGCGCCCTGGACCCGGCACTGCCCTTTGGCGGCTACAAAATGTCCGGGGTCGGCCGGGAAATGGGCTACGCGGCGATCGAGCACTACACCGAGCTGAAATCGGTGCTGATCAAGCTCTGATCGGCAACTACCGGGAACCCTCGGTTGATCAGGCAAATCCTGGCGGCCAGCGCTAGAGGAAATGCTCCCCGCCAGGGGCGCCGGAGGTGGTCCGGCGCCTGCCGACGACCGCCCTGTGCACGGCGCAAAGCGCTGCTACGCTCAGCCCGAGCCGGCTCGCTACCTCGCTTGAGGAGTCCCGGCTCATCCACCCACAACGCCTCATCACCACCGAAAACCTGAGGAAAGCATCATGGGATCAAATGGAAATGATCACGATTACATCCAGTGCGGTTGCCACAACCCCGTCTGGGAGGCGCTAAAAGACACCCTCGACCCCGCCAGCTATATCGCCAGCCACCCCAACGCCGCACATGGCCCGGTCAAGGACCCGAACGGCGAGTCCCTGGTGTTTCATGACGGCATCATCTACCCCTTGCGCGACGGCAATATGGACGATCGGGTCGACGCCCTGGGCATCCATGCCGGCGACGTGGTCGCCTCCGGCACCCTGGCCGACGTCGAAGCCCGCATGCAGGCCCTGGGCATCGACTACAAGAAGCAGTCCCTGCACGGCAAGACCCTGCTGCCCGGCCTGGTCGAGCCCCACGCCCACATCGTGCAAAGCTGCGCCATGGATGGCTGGCTGAACCTGGGCGCGATCGAGCCCGACGACGCCGATACCGACCCGCACACAGAGAAAAAAAGCCAGCGCCTGCGGCCGCTCTATACCTGGGACTGGCTGACGAAAACCATTCAGAAAAACCTGCCCGAGGACAGTTCGAGCTGGATCCTCGGGCACCTGGTCGATCCGGCGCTGATGCCGTTCAAGGTGGTTGAGGGCGGCCTGAACCAACTGATTACCCTGCAATGTGGCGACACGCCCGAAGAGGGCTACCTGGACACCATCGAGTCCAAGCGTCCGATGCTGCTGATCAGCGCGTCGATGCACACCGCCTACATGAACACGGCGGCGAGGGATCTGGTTCATGAACGAACCGGGGTCATGGCCGAGAACGGTGTGCTGCAGGAAACCCAGATAGTGGCCGGGATCCTGTCGATTCCCGCCAAGCAGAAGCTGGAAATGCTGAAGATCTTCAAGCGCCTCGACACCTTCTTCGACACCGCTTCCAGCCGCGGGATCACCCTGCTTTACGACGCGATGGTGGATCCCCTGTCAAAGCTGGTACTGAACGCCTACTTCCTGACGCACCCCAGAAAGCTGCGGATCGGCTACGCCGCCTCCTGCAACAACTCGCTGGAAATCCTCAAACTGCTGCCCGATTACCGACCGGCCACGCGGGAAGAGGCCAAATACATGTATCAAGGCTCGATCAAGGTGATCTCGGATGGCTCCAACCAGGGCTTGACCGGCTACCAGATCGCGGACTACTGCTGCCAGACGGACCGTTCGGTGGGCAACTTCAACTTCTGCGACAAGGGCGAAGACACCCCGACAGCTCTCCCGGTCAAATACAGGGAATTCATCCACGCGGCGGTGAAAAAAGGCTGGCCGCTGATGATTCATGCCAACGGCGATCGGGCCATCGAATTCACCCTGAAAGCCTATGGCCTCGCCCTGCAGGGCAAGAGCGGCCTGGACAAGCGCCATCGCATCGAACACTGCTCGCTGCTGAACAAAAGCACCCTGGAGACCATGCAGCAACTGGGCCTGTCGCCGAGCTTTCTGATTGGCCATGTCGGGTACTGGGGCTACGCCTTCGACAAAGCCATTTTCGAAAAAAAGGCCGAGGAGATGCTCGACCTCTGCAAGTCGGCCCTGGACTACAAACTGCGGATCTCCCTGCACAGCGACTACTCGGTCACCCCCCTGGGGCCCCTGCGCTCGATGGAGCAGGCGATCACCCGCAAGATGGAAGGCATCCGCAAAAGTGTTGTGGACCCGACCTTTATCGACGATCCGCGCCTGCAACCCATCCTCAATGAAGGCGAGTGCCTGACCCGCAAGCAGGCGTTGAAAGCCATCACCTACGACGCCGCCTGGCAGTGCCATGCCGAGGCCTGGACCGGGTCCTTGCAGGATCAGAACTTCGCCGACTTCGTGATCCTCGATCAGGACCCGCTGGACGAGAAGTTCCCGGCCACCCAGATTCGCGACATCAAAGTCTGCGAAACCTGGAAAGGCGGCCAGCGGGTGTACCTCAACCCTCATAACTGACCGCTGGCCAGTGCACACCGGGGGCTGCTTGAGCCCCCGGTTTTTTTCAGCCATGACCAGCTTGGATGGCGGCGGTGCGGATCACGAGCCAGACCGCTCCTGCCATTGGTTGGGTGTTTCGCGGACGTGGGCGCAAGGCTTAAGGCCGATACCCCTGCGACAGCAACCAGCCACGTATCACCCGGTCCTGCTCCGGGCTCAACTGCGCCAGGGCCTGGGTCGCGCCCTGGCTGCGCAAGCGGCGCAACAGCGGCGCCAGCTCCACCCCCTGCACATGCCAGATCCCCAGGGGCTGATCCGGGGTGACCACCACTTCGGCTTCATCCACCAGGCCGTCGCGCAACACCGGGGCGCGCTCGATGCGTAAAGCCGCAAAGTCCACGGCACTGTGGGCCGGCTGGCGGTCCGGCCACTGTCGGCGGGCCTGCCAGAACGGCTGCTCGGGCCAGCGTTGCTCGTCGGCGTAGAAGTCCCGGCCGATGCGCGCGAAACGCTGGAACAGATGCTCCACCCGCTGCCCATGGAAACGCTGCGCCAGCGCCCCGTTCTGTGGGCGCTGCAACAGGGTGTTGATCACCGCCGGGGCCTGCAAGGCCGAGGACAGGGACTGGAAAATGCCATTGCCGGACAAGGGGTCCACGGCCATCGCTGCGTCGCCGACCCGCAGCCAGCGGGCGCCACACACCTGGGGGTTGAGGATCGCCGTGCTGCTGCGGGCATGCAGGTGCAATTGCTGCTCCTCGCCATCGGCAAAGAACTCCCGGGCCATGGCCGACGCCTGGCGGCGCTGGCGACAGTACTCCGGCAACTGCGCCTTGCCCGGCAGCCCGGCGCTGGCCACATCCAGGGTCAGTTGCCAGTAGCACTGGCCGTCGGCGCGCCGGGCCATCCAGGCCCAGCCGTCCTCCAGGCTGTACACAGCGCTGGCGGCGCTGCCGGCGGGGCCTTGCCAACGATTGAGCAGGCTGACAGTTTCCGGGCCGCGCATGCCCTTGCCGGCGCCTTGGCGCAGACCTTTGTCCAGCCCCGGCGCCTGCCGCCCACGGGCCTCCACCAAAAATTCGCCAATCTGCTCGGCCTGCCCTTGCACCTGGACCCGATGCCCGGCCTCAGTGGACTGCACACCCAGCACCCGGCCCTCGATCAGTTGCACGCCGGCCTCGCGCAAGGCCTCCCGCAGGCCGCGGTCGAACGCCGGGCGGTCCAGCAGGTATTCGATGTTCTGCGCATGCTCCTCGCCGTTCCACGCCACCCGTCGCTGGGAAGGTTGCAGGGCCTGGGCCAGCGCCTGTTCCAGGCCGGCACCGCGCAAGGCTTCAAGGACCCGCACCGAAACGCCCTCCAGGGCTGGAAAACGCCGCCAGTCGCTGATCAGGGTCACCGGGTAGCCGAGGCGACGCAGCCCCAGGGCCACCGCGGCCCCGGCCGGCCCCGCGCCGAGGATCAGGATGGCGTGCATGGCACGTGCCGGCGTTCCGGGCCCCGATAGTGGGCGTTGTCCTGCAGCCACTGCAGGACCTGGGCCTTGCCGGCGTCCGGGTGGGCGCCCAGGTAAGCGGCGATATGCCCGCTCAGGGCCGCGCACCCCAGGCTGGCACCGGATTGCCCCGGGCTGCTGCCGCGCACGCAGGCGGCGAAATCCGCCTGGGCGCTATTGAGCCATGACCACTGCTGCGCGCTGCACCGCGCATCGCCGGTGACGCGCAACACCCCGGGGTAATTGGCCGGAAACACCGCCTCGCCCTGGGCCGGGCTGGACGCGCACAGCAGCACGCCGCGGGCCTCGGCGGCGGCGCAGGCCTGGCGCAGCAACTCGCGATCCTGGCGCAGGCCCAGGCTCAGGTTGATCAGCCGTACGTCCTGCTCCAGCAGCCAGTACAGCGCGGCGCTCACTTGCGCAGCGCTGGTGACCCCGCGCTGATCGAAGACCTGGGCCACATACAGCCGCGCGCGGGGTGCACGCAGGCCGATGGCCTCGACCACCGCACTGCCGTGGCCCAGGGCATCCTCCTGCAATGGGTCGCCGCCGACCCCATCCGGTTGCAGGAAGAAACGCCGTCCGCCCGCCACTCGCTGATGAGCGGCATGGCCGCTGTCGATCACGCCGATGCGCAGCTCAGGTTGCATGGGCCACCTCCACTGTGCGCAGTACCCCGTCCTGCAAGGTAAAACGCAGATCGGCATCGGCCAGGGTCGAAGGCCGGTGACTGATCAGGATCCGTGTGCGACCGGCGAACAACCGGTCGATGGCCTCGATCACCTCACGTTCAGTGGCTTCGTCCACCGCCGAGGTGGCTTCGTCCAGCACCAGAATCATCGGATCCTGAAGCAGGGCCCGGGCAATGGCGATGCGCTGTTTCTGCCCGCCGGAGAGTTGCTGGCCGCGCTCGCCCAGGGGGCTGTCCAGGCCTTCGGGCAGGGACTCGATCAGCCCCTGCAATTGCGCCAGCCGCGCCACTGCGGCCACGGCTTCCCGGCTAGCATCGGGCACGCTGTAGGCCAGGTTGTCCGCCAGGCTGCCGCGAAACAGCACGATATCCTGGCTGACCACCGCCACCCGCCGGCGCAATTGCGTCAGGTCCAGCTGGCGCAGGTCGACACCGCCCAGCAGCACCTGCCCGGATTGCGGATCGTGGTGGCGCTGCAGCAGGTCGACCAGGGTGCTTTTGCCCGCCCCCGAGCTGCCGCTGAGTGCCACCTTGCGGCCGTAGGGAATCCGCGCTTCGATGCCCTGCAGGGTCATGCCGCGCCCCGGGTGGCTGAAGTGCACATTCTGGAAATGCAGCTCGCCCTGCTCCGGCACCGGCAGCGGCGCCTCGGGGTTGCTGATGCCGGGTTCTTCGCCGCGCAGTTCCATGACCCGGCCCAGGCTCACGGTCATGCGCTGGATCGCCACGTACAGGCCGAGCAGGCTCTGCACCGGTCCCACCGCCATGCCCAGGTAGGTGGAAAAGGCAATCAGCGCCCCCAGTTGCCAGGTGCCCTGCACCACCCAGTAGCCGCCAATCAGAAAGGCACAGGCCCGGGACAATGAGGTCAGGGTGCCGGGCACCGCCTGGGTGAAGAACTCGGTGACTTGCAGCTTCAGCAACTGCTGCATGTAACCCTTGCCGAGGCTGTCCAGGCGCCGTGCCTCGCGCTGCTGCTGGCCGGCGCTCTGGATAAACTTCATCACCGGTAGGGTTTCGACCATAAACGAGGACATGTCCGCCGAACGCTCGCGCAACTGGCGCACGTCGCGCTCGACCTTGCGCCGCATCCAGCGCAGCCACAGCACGTCCAGCGGGATCAGCACCAGGGCCAGCAGCGAGAGTTTCCAGGACAGGGTCAAGAGCATGGCCAGGGCCACCACCAGGCCGATCACGCTGGAGACCGCCGAGAACAGCGAGTCCACGGCGAAGCGCTGGATCTCGGCCACATCGCCGTCCAGCCGCGACATCAGGTCACCGATCCGGCGCTGCCCGTAAAAACCCGGCGACAGCCGTTGCAGGTGCTGATAGAGGTCGTCGCGCAGGGCGAACAGAATGCGCCCGGACAGCCGCGTGTGCAGGTAGCGATTGATCCCGGACAGCGCCGTGCCCAGCAGGCCGGCGCCGATCATCAGCACGGCGATCAGCACCAGCATGGAAAAATCACGGGCCAGCAAGCCGTCGTCGATCAACAGCTTGGTCAACCAGGGCTGCACCAGCACCAGCGACGAGGCACAGGCCGAGAGCCCGAGCAGGCCGGCGATGGCCAGGCGATGGGGCCGGACAAAGGCATATAACCACTGCAACGCGCCCTGCAAGGCCTCGGGATTGGGGCTGTCTACCAGCCGGCCGATCAGGCGCCGCATCAACTGCGCAACTGTTTGAGCTTGCGGTACAGCGTCGCGCGGCTGATGCCCAGGGCGTCGGCCGCCGCCGAGACATTGCCCTGGTGGCTGTCCAGGGAACTGCGGATCAGTTCCAGCTCGTTCTCGCGGATGCTGCCGGCCTGAGGCCGTTCGCTGGCGTTGAGTTCATCGAGCATGCTGTCCGGCAGATGCTCCAGGGTCAGGGCGCTCTCGCCCTCTTCGCGCATGGCCAGGGCCGTGCGCAGGACCATCTCCAGCTGGCGGATATTGCCCGGCCAGTGGTACGCCTCGAGCAGTTGCCGCAGATCATCGGCCAAGGCCACGCCGGGGCTGCCGAGCTTGCCGAGCAGGACGCCCAGCAGCGCGCCGAAATCCTCGCGCTCGCGCAGGGCCGGGAGCATCACACTGATGCCATTGACCCGGTAGAACAGGTCTTCGCGAAAGTGTTTGTCCTCCACCAGGCGCTTGAGGTCGCGGTGGGTGGCGCAGATCAGCGCGACGTCGATGTCCTGCTCTTCACCTGCGCCCAGGGGCGCCACCTTGCGGTCCTGCAACACCCGCAGCAATCGCGCCTGCAAGGCCAGGGGCATGTCGCCGATTTCATCGAGAAACAGCGTGCCGCCGTGAGCCTGTTGCAGGCGGCCGATCATCCCGCCACGGCGCGAACCGGTGAAGGCGCCTTCGCGGTAGCCGAACAGTTCCGACTCGATCAGGCCTTCGGGGATCGCCGCGCAGTTGACCGCGATAAAGGGTTTGTCGCTGCGGCTGCCGGCCAGGTGCAGGGCCCGGGCAATCACTTCCTTGCCGGTGCCGGTCTCGCCCAGCAACAACACCGGCAAGGCGTTGGCCAAGCCCTGGCGCGCCATGCGCAAGGCTCGGGCATAACGCTGGTTACTGCCGGCCAGATGCTCCAGCGGCGGTTGCACGGGAGCGGCCTTGGGCACGGCCCGCGGCGCGCTGCTGAGGTTGAGCGAACGCTGGGGCGCGCGCAGGGTTTTGTAGAACAGTTCGCCCTTGGCGGTTTGCAGGCTGCCGACGCCGCCTTGCTGCAAGCGCGCGAGCAGTTGCAGGCCATCGACCCCGAGGAACTCCTCGCAGCGCCGCCCCACCAGGGCCGCACGCGGTGCATTGAGCAATTGGCAGGCCTGGGTGCTGACCGCCAGGATCTGCCCGCCCAGGCTCAGGGCCAGCAAGCCCTGCCAGGGGGATTCGAGGTACTGCCGCCGGCTGTGGAAGGCCAGGACGATCTGTTCGGGATAGGTGGCGTTGAACACCCGGCTTTCAATCTGGCTGACCGCCATGGCCAGCAGCGTGGTGCTGTCCTGGGCCCTTCCCAGCGGCCCTTCGCGGGTCAGGTCGAGCACGCCGAGGATCTCGCCCTGGGGGCAATGGATGGGCACCGAGGTGCAGGAAAAATCACTCAGGCGGTCCAGGTAGTGTTCACCGCAATCGATCAGAGTCGGCCGTGCTTCCACCAGGGCCGTGCCCAGGGCGTTGGTGCCACGGGCCGCCTCGCTCCAGCAGGCGCCGAGGGTGATGTCCTGCAAGCCGCTGCCCTTGAGGCGATCGGCACGCCCTTCGACCGCGAGAATGGTGGCGTCGGAGTTGGCGAGGATGATCAGCCCGTCCTTGCCCTGACGCTCGGCCAGGTAGTCGATGGCCGGCATCGCGGCATCGAGCAACAAGCGGTTGCTGGACAGCAGCAGCTCGAGGCTGGCGCTGGATTCCAGGGCCAGCTCGTGCTGACCATTGAAGTGCACGCCATGGCTGAGGCTGCGCCGCCATGAGGCATCGATTTCTGCACGCAATACACCGTCGGGGACTTCGCCCTCCAGGTGCAGCTTCTCCCGGGCCAGCCGGGCTTCGTGTGGCAGTTCAGCGTTTCTTGTTTTTATAAGAGTCATCAAGCGCTCCGAATCGGTCCGCCCGGTACCTCCCCGATCCATTCCCTTGGGTTGCGAGAAGCACGCAAGCCAAGGCAAATGTCTACACCCGGTTCAGATGGCAGTAAAGAAAAGTTTGGCCCGGCACCGCGGACACCCATTCCCTTCAAGCAAAACCTGCGCCATGGGTTGCGGCGCCGGGCCATCTTTACGTTAACGTCAAGCCAATGGCAAGCGCCGTCTGCCCTGGCCTTGCGACGGGTCGGCGGGACCAGGGCCTCGGGCGCCATCACCCGCAGGCGGATCGTCCCGGGTCAGAGCTTCCAGGCCTCGCCGTCGACAAAGAAAGCCCGGGCATTGTCCTCCAGGCTTTCCAGGTGATACCCGCCTTCCTGGACGATCAGGCACGGCAGACCCAGGCTGCGGATCCGCTCACCCAGGGTGGCGAAGCCGTCCCGGGTCACGGCCACTTTGCTTTGCGGGTCCAACTCATAGATATCAAAGCCCAGGGACAGCACCAGCACCTCGGCACCGAAACGCTGCACCGCGTCCAGCGCCGTTTCCAGTTGGGCCAGGAAATCCCCTTCGCTGGCGCCGTGGGGCATCGGCAGGTTGAGGTTATAGCCCGCCCCCGATCCCTCGCCGCGCTCGTCGGCAAACCCGGTCACGCCTGGGTAAAAGTTGGTCGGGTCGCCATGCACCGAGACATACAGCACGTCGTCCCGCTGGTAGAAAATCTCCTGGATGCCCTGGCCGTGGTGCATGTCGGTGTCGAGCACCGCGACCCGGGCATATTTCTCCCGCAGCACCTGGGCCGCCACTGCCGCGTTGTTCAGGTAGCAGAAGCCGCCTGCGGCTTCGGCCCGCGCGTGGTGGCCCGGCGGGCGGCACAAGGCGTAGGCCGCTGGCTCACCGTCGAGCAATGCCTGGGCCCCGGCGACGGCACTTTGCGCCGACCAGTAGGCTGCACGCCAAGTCGACTCACCCACCGGGCAACTGCCGTCGGCCAGGTAGCATGCGGCCTGGGCCAGGACCCCACGCAAGGCATTGGGCTCACGCACGAAGATGTTGGACATCACCTCATCGCCCCAGTCTTCGGGGATGTCCTTCCAGCCCTGGTGCGCATCCTGCAGAAACGTCAGGTACGGCGCGCCGTGTACCGCCAGCAATGGGGCCATCCCGGCATCCCGTGGCTGCTCGACGGCAAAACCCAGGGAGTGTGCGGCCTGCACCAGGCGCTGGGCGCGCTCCGGCACCTCCTGGGGTATGCGCATCTGGCCGCGCGAGTAGTAGCTGCGTGGGTGGTGGAGCAACTGTTCGGGGTGGAAAAAACTGCGCATGACCTTCTCCTTATTCAACCTGGCCAGCACGGGCCAGCACGGCGTTAAGCAATACATCGGCGCCCTGGCGCACATCCTGGGGCAGCACGTCTTCGGCTTCGTTGTGGCTCAGGCCGCCGACACAGGGGATAAACACCATGGCCGTCGGGCAGTAACGCGCCAGCAGAATCGCGTCGTGACCCGCGCCGCTGACAATCGACTGCTGAGGATAGCCCAGGCCATCCACCGCCTGCTGCACGGCGGCCACGCATTGGGCGTCGAAGGGCGTGGCCGGGCTGACCCAATGCGGGCTGACGCTGACCCGCAGGCCGCGCTGGTGAGCAATGGCCTCCAGGCGTTCGCGCAATTGCTGTTCCATGGCGGCGATCTGCTGGTCCTGGTGATGACGCAGGTCCACGGTGAACTGCACTACGCCCGGGATGGTGTTGCGCGACGACTTGGCAATGCTCAACTCGCCCACCGTAGTCAGGCCTTGGGGAGCGAAGTCGGCCGCCAGGGTTTCGACCGCGAGGATCATCTGCGCGGCGCCATACAACGCATCCTTGCGCAGCGGCATCGGCGTGGTCCCGGCGTGGGCGGCCATGCCTTCGACCTGTACGTCGAGCCAGCGAATCGCCTGGCCGCCGCTGACCACGCCGATGCTCTTGGCGTTGTCTTCGAGGATCGGCCCCTGCTCGATGTGTGCCTCGAAGTAGGCATCCACCGGCCCGCCCAGCGGTCGCTGGCCGGCATATCCGGTGCGTTGCAAGGCCTCGGCGACGCTGATGCCAGCGGCATCGCGCACAGCCAGTGCGGCCTCCAGTGACATGACCCCGGTGAACACCGCCGAGCCGAACATGGCCGGGGTGAAGCGCGCGCCCTCTTCGTTGGTCCACACCGCCACCTCCAGCGGCTTGCGGGTGCGGATCTGCAAATCGTCCAGGCGCCGCAGCACTTCCAGCCCGGCCAGCACGCCATAGACCCCGTCGAACCGTCCGCCTTCGGGCTGGGTATCGAGGTGGCTGCCGATCATCACCGGGGCCGCCTGGGGGTCGGTGCCGGGACGGCGGGCAAACAGGTTACCGATCGGGTCGACACTCAGGGTCAGCCCGGCCTCGGTGCACCAGTGGGCAAACAGTTCGCGACCGGCCTGGTCCTCGGCGCTCAGCGCCAGGCGGCAACTGCCACCACGGGCCGTGGCGCCGATTTCAGCCATGGCCATCAAACTCGCCCAGAGGCGTTCGCCATTGATTTTCAACATGGGTTTTTCTCCAGAATAAGTCAGGCGCTTGCGGCCATTTCCAGGCGCTGGGCTGCAGCATGCCGCCGAGCCAGGGCCAATACACAGATCAGCGACACCGCGGCGATCAGGCTGTAGAACAGCGCCATCGGCCACCATTGCCCGGCGAATTCATGGGCCAGCCAGGTGCCGATCAGCGGCGTCAGACCACCGGCCAGCGCGCCGCACACCTGGTACGCCAGGGAAATCGCGGTGTAGCGCACCCGGGTCTCGAACATGCCGCTGACGTAGCCGGCGATCACCGCATAGAAGGACGCCATGCACACCACCGCCAGCGCGATACCGAGGATGATCAGCGGCGCCTGGGCCGAGCTGACCAGCACAAACATCGGGTACGGCGAGGCCATGGCCAGCAGTGACACCAGGCACAGGAAGCGCGTGGCGCCGATCTTCTCGGCGGTCCAGGCCGCCAACGGCTGGATGCAGAACTGAATGATCGCCACCACAAACAGGCATTCGAGAATCAGCGAACGCGGCAGCTCAAGCTGCTGGGTGGTGTAGGCAATCATGAAGGTGTTGGTGAAATACACCCCGGCGATCCCCAGGGTATTGGCCCCGATGCACAGCAACAGCGGGCGCCAGGCGGTCTGCAGCACCTCCATCACCGGCGCCTGCTCCTTGCGCACCGAGGTCCGCGCCTGTTCGCGGCTGGCCAGAAACTCCGGCGACTCGTTGACCCCCAGACGAATCACCAGCCCCACCAGCAGCAACAGCGCGCTGGCCAGGAACGGCAGGCGCCAGCCCCAGCTCATCAGGGCCTCTTCAGGCAGGCGGGTGACGGCACTGAAGGCCAGCAGCGACAGGATCAAACCGGCCGGGCTGCCGAGCTGAGCAAAGGAGGCGAAGAAATTGCGCCGGCCCTTGGGCGCATGTTCGCCGGCCATCAGCACCGCACCGCCCCATTCGCCACCCACGGCAATGCCCTGGACGATGCGCAGCAGCACCAGCAGCACCGGCGCCAGCGCGCCGATCTGGGCATAGGTCGGCAACAGGCCGATGCACACGGTGACCACGCCCATCATCAGCAAGGTGATGACCAGGGACTTCTTGCGTCCGATGCGATCGCCGATATGGCCGAAGATGATCCCGCCCAGGGGCCGGGCGAAGAACCCCACGGCGAAGGTGCCAAAGGCGGCCATGGTGCTGAACAGTTTGTCGTCGGAGGGGAAGAACAAGGCGCCGAACACCAGCGCGGCGGCGGTGGCGTAAATGTAAAAGTCGTACCACTCGATCATGGTGCCGATAAAGGCGGCGGCCGCGGCACGGCGTGGTTGAGCAGAAGCGGCAAGCTTCATGGGATCAGGCTCCTTGGCTATTTTTTTGGCAGGAGAGAACGGTGAACACGCAGGCGCTCTGGCGGCGCTTGTCTGGAAGGGATTTATCGTCGCGGGGCTATAATTAGTCAATTTTCTATTTATTATGCTGATTATTAGCCACACTTATTATCAAGCCCCTGCCCTTCCCAGAGCCTTCGCCCATGTCCGACCGCCTGCTCAATGACCGCCTGGACTGGAACCTGCTGCGCACCTTCCGGGTGATCGGCCAGGAACTGAGCATCAGCCGCGCCGCCGCCCGCCTGCACCTGACCCAGCCGGCCGTGAGCCAGGCCCTCAAGCGCCTGGAAGAACAACTCGGGCGCCAGTTGATCGCCCGCCGAGGGCCGCGCTTTGCCCTGACCGAGGTCGGCGAGCAGATCTTTCAACTGGCCGGGGAAATCTACGGCCAGATGTCCCAGGTCAGCGGCGTCCTCGAACAACCCGCCGACGAGGTGATCGGCAAGGTGCGGCTGCTGATGATCAGCCGGATCTTTTCCGACCGCTTCGATGACTTCCTTGCCGGTTTCCATCGCCAGCACCCACGGGTGGACCTGGAAATCGAAGTCATGCGCAGCTCGGACATCGTCAGCGCCCTCCAGGAAAAAACCGCGACCCTGGGACTGAGCCTCAATCGACGACCACAGCCCCGCCTGGAACAGCGGCTGTTCCTGCGGCAGCGTTATGCGTTTTTCTGCGGCCGGCACCATGCCCTGTTCGGCCAGCAAGCCGTGGCCGAGGGCGATTTGCAGCGTGAGAACTTTGTCAGTTTCACCAGTGACCAGATCGGCGGCATGCTCTCGCCGCTGACCATCTTTCGCGATCAGCAAGGTTTCAGCGGGCGCATCGTCGCCTCGTCACCGAGCCTGGAAGAAGTGCGGCGCCTGGTGATTGCCGGCTTCGGCATCGGCTGCCTGCCGGAGCATGTGGTGGCGGCCGACGTCGAAGCCGGCCTGTTGTGGCGCCTGCCGCCACACGAAGGCATTGCCGATGTCGACATCCACCTGCTGTGGAACCGCGAACAACGCATGAGCCGTGCCGAGACCCTGTTTATCGACAGCCTGCAACAGAGCCTCGAACCTCAGTAACCCAGCGTCAGGTCGACCCGATTCAGCAGCGGTTCATCGGCCTGCAGGCGGCGCAGGTTTTCCGCCACCTGTTCGGCGATGCAATCGTGGGACGCGGCCGAGGCCATGTGCGGGGTGATGGTCACTGCGGGCAGGGTCCACAGCCGATGCTTGGGCGGCAGTGGCTCCTCGTCGAACACATCCAGCAACGCCCCACGCAACTGCCCGCTGGCCAGGGCCTGCTCCAGGTCATCGGCATTCAGGTGCGCGCCGCGCCCACAGTTGACCAGCGCCGCCCCCGGCGCCAGGCGGGCGAAGGTGGCATGACCGAGAATCCCACGGGTTTCCGCGGTCAGCGGCAGCAGGTTGATCAGCAGTTCGACGCCGTCCAGAAATGGCGCCAAACCCGCCGCCCCGGCAAAACTCTCGACGCCCGGCAGCACCTTGGCGCTACGCGCCCAGCCGCGCACGCTGTAGCCGGCGGCGGCCAGGTCCAGGGCAATCGCGCTGCCCAGGGAACCCAGCCCCATGACCCCGACCCGGTACTCGGCGGCAGCCCGTTGCAGTGGCCGTTGCCAACGCTGTTCGGGCTGTTGCCGCAGCACCTGGTCAAAGCCGCGGTGATAGTGGATGGCCGCCCAGCGCACGTATTCGGTCATGCCCTGGCGATGGCCCGGGTCGACCACCCGGCACACCGGCAAGTCCGGGCATTCGGGATCGTGCTGCAGGTGATCGATGCCCGCCGCCACCGAGTGAATCACCTGCACATTGGGCAAGGCCCGCAGGCTGCCGGCAGGCGGAAACCAGCAGGCGGCGATCTGCGCCTGGGCGGCCTGGGGATCGTCGGCCAGCAGCACCTTGAGCTGCGGCGCACGGCGGGCAAAGGCCGCTTGCAGCTGTTCGAGCAACAGCCCATCGCGGGATAACAGCACCACGCTACTCATGACAGGTAAGACTCGCGCTGGGACTCGATCAGGGTCAGGGCAGCGTGCCAGGCCAGTTCGATAATGTTGTCGGCTTCATCGCGGTCGAACTGCTCGGCGGTGTGGGCGCAGACCTCGGGCGACGGGTAATTCAACTCGCAGCCACCGGCCAGTGCCTGCACCTGGGCCTGGCAGGCACGCTCCAGGAAGTGGATCTCCTGAAACGCATGGGCCACCGTCGCGCCCCCCACCAGCAAGCCGTGGTTGCGCAGGATCATGGCCTTGTGCGGCCCCAGGTCGGCGATCAGGCGCTCGCGCTCATCCAGGGACAGGGCGATGCCTTCATAGGTGTGATAGGCCAGCCGGCGGTAGAACTTCAGCGCGTGCTGGCTGATCGGCAACAGGCCCTGCTTCTGCGCGGCGACCGCCATGCCGGCGGCGGTGTGGGTGTGGATCACGCAGTTGAGATCGGGTCGCGCCATGTGGATCGCGGAATGGATCACAAAGCCCGCAGCATTGACCCGGTGCCCGGCGTAATCCGGGTCGACGATGCGGCCGTCCTGGTCGATACGCACCAGGTCGCTGGCACGCATGCGGTCGAAAATGACCCCGTAGCGATTGATCAGGAAGTGATGCTCGGGCCCGGGGATGCGCAGGGTGATGTGGGTGTCGATCAGGTCGGTCATGCGAAAGTGCGCGACCAGCCGGTACAGCGCCGCCAGCTCGCAACGGGCCTGCCATTCAATCGGGTTCATGTGTTCAGGTTTGCTCACGAATACACCTCTTTTCGAGCGGGGTGGGCGTCATTGCCGGCACGGAGCCGGGCCAGGCCGCAGACGCCAATCAGGGACAGTGCCGAGAGCAGGCTGAAGTACACCGCCAACGGCAACCATTGTCCGGAAAACTTGCTTGCCAGCAGCGTGCCGATCAGCGGCGTGCTGCCACCGGCAATCGCGCAGCTGAGCTGGTAGGCGATGGAAATGCCCGAGTAGCGCAGGTGCACCGGGAATGCCTGGGTCATGTAGCCGGCGATCACTGCGTACAGCGCGGAGAGGATCACCACCGCCACCGCGATGCCGAGGGTCATCAGCACGATGTTCTGCGTCCCCACCAGCACGAACATCGGGTACGGCGTGGCCATGCACAGCAGGGCCACCAGTTTCAGGAAGCGGCCCTCGCCCATGCGTTCGGCGAGCAACGCCGACAGCGGTTGCGACAGCAACTGGATCACCGTCACCAGGAACAGGCAGTCGAGAATGGTCGAGCGGGCAATGCCCTGGTACTGGGTGACGTAGGTGATCATGAAGGTGTTGGTGAAGAAGAACCCGGCCGAGCCGATGGTCACCGCCGCCGCGGCAAACAGGATCTGCCGCCAGCAACTGCGCAGCACTTCCATCACCGGGTATTGGGCGGTTTCATTGTTGTCCCGGGCCTTGGCGAACTCCGGCGACTCATGGACCCCGGAGCGGATCATCAGCCCAACCATCATCAGCACACCGCTGGCCAGGAACGGTAGGCGCCAGCCCCAGTCGAGGAAGTCCTGGGGCTCCAGGCTGGTCACCAGGCGAAAGGCAATCAACGCCAACAACAGGCCCGCCGGGCTGCCCAGTTGGGCGAACGAGGCGTAGAAGGTCTTGCGCCTGGCCGGAGCATGTTCGCTGGCCATCAGCACCGCCCCGCCCCACTCGCCTCCGACCGAGATGCCCTGGATGATGCGCAGCACGATCAGGCTGATCGGTGCCCAGATACCGACGCTGGCATAGCTCGGCAGCAAGCCGATGCCAGTGGTGGCCAGGCCCATCAGGGCCATGGTCACCAGCAGCATCTTTTTGCGTCCGAGGCGGTCGCCCAGGTGCCCGAAGACCATGCCTGCCATGGGCCGCGCGATAAAACCCACGGCAAAGCTGCCAAACGCAGCCAAGGTGCTCATCACCGGGTCAGTGCTGGGAAAGAACACTTGCCCGAGTACCAGCGCCGCCGCCGTGGCGTAGATGTAAAAATCGTAGAACTCGATGGTGGTGCCAATAAAGGCAGCCGCCGCGGCTCGGCGCGGCTGAGGGGTGGTGTGCATGCAAGGACCCTGTATTTGTAGTTTTTTGGGCAGGTACTGAAGGACTAATCCGGGTGGCGCTCTGTGGCGCTTGTGGGCTTTATCGCCGCCGTGCCAGGATTAGTCAATTTTCAAATCCTTATCTTTACTATTAGCCTTGCTACTACCTGGAGGGGCGATGCCCACTGCCAACCCTGTGGCCAACCCTTGGGTCGGTCGCCGTTTTCTCAACGATCGGCTGGACTGGAATCTGCTGCGTACCTACCTGGTCATTGGCCAGGAAGGCAGCATGAGCCGCGCCGCTGCGCGCCTGCACATCACCCAGTCCGCCGTGAGCCAGGCCCTCAAGCGCCTGGAGGAACAGCTCGAGTGTGTGCTGATTGCGCGCAGTGGACGGCGCTTCGAGCTGACCGAAACCGGCGAGGAGGTGCTGCGCATTGCTGCCGATATCTACGGTGATATCTCGCGCCTGGGGTCAGTGGTGGAGAGCCGCCATGACGATCTGGTGGGCAAGGTGCGCATCCTTACCGTCAGCGGGGTACAGGCCCAGCATTACGACGAGTTCCTCGCCGACTTTCATGAAACCCACCCCAAGATCGAGTTGGAAGTGGACGTCATGGGCAGTTCGGACATCATCAGCTCGCTGCTGCAAAAGACCGCCACCCTGGGGTTGGGCCTGTGTCGCCTGCCCCAGCCACGGTTGGAGCAGCGGGTGCTGTTCCGCGAGCGCTACGCCTACTTCTGCGGCCAGCGCCATCGGCTGTTCGGCCAGCGCGGCCTGACCCTGGAGCAACTGGCCGCGGAGCACTTTGTCAGCTTCACCAGTGACCAGTTGGGTGGCAACCTTTCTCCCTTGACCCTGTTCCGTGACCAGCAGGGTTTTACCGGCAAGATCGTCGCGTCTTCCACCAGTTTCGAGGAAATTTACCGCCTGGTGTGCGCCGGGTTCGGCATCGGCTGCCTGCCGATCCACCTGGTGCGACGTGACGTTGAGCAAGGCCTGCTGTGGCGCCTGCCGCCGGAGGAAGGGGTGGTGGATTTCGATATCCAGCTGCTGTGGAATCGCGAGCAGAAGATGAGCCAGGCCGAGACTGTGTTCCTCGACAGCATCCAGCACATGCTCAGCATTCGTGAGCAGGTGCCGGGGAGCCTGATGCTTAAGTGACTCAGACGTGGGGCGGAGCCGCAGGCTTGGCCGGGCTGGCGTATTGCGGTTTCAGGTGGCCATCCTGGTCAAGCAGCCAGGCGTCCATGATCTGCCGCACCACAGGACCGGCGACGCGGCCACCGGCTTCGCCGTTTTCGATCATCACCGAAATCACGATCCTTGGATGCTCGGCCGGGGCGAAGCCGACGAACAAAGCGTTGTCCCGGTTACGCTCGCGGGTCTTGAGGCGGTTGTAACGCTCGCCCTGCTTGATCGCCACCACTTGCGCCGTGCCACTCTTGCCGGCAATCCGGTACTGCGCGCCGGCCGCTGCGGCCCGCGCAATGCCACGCGGGTCGTGCATCACCATCTGCATGCCATGGTTGACCTGCTCCCAGTCACGCGGGTCCTTGAGCAGGATGTTCGGCATCGGGTGTTCGTCCACCGGTGCCACGCCGTCGATGGTGCGCGCCAGGTGTGGACGGTTCCAGATGCCCTTGTTGGCGATCAGCGCGGTGGCCTGGGCCAACTGCAGCGGTGTGACCTGCATATAGCCCTGTCCGATGCCGAGGATCACCGTCTCACCCGGGAACCACGGCTGGCGGCGTGTGGCGCGCTTCCAGGCCTGGGACGGCATCAACCCGGCCGACTCTTCGAACATGTCCAGGGAGACCTTCTCACCCAGACCGAACATCGCCATGTAGTCGTGCAGGCGATCGATGCCGAGTTTGTGCGCCAGGTCGTAGAAGTAGGTGTCGTTGGAGCGCATGATCGCCGCGTCCATATCCACCCAGCCGTCACCACTGTGGTTCCAGTTGCGGTACTTGTGGTCGAAGTCCGGCAGTTGGTAATAGCCCGGATCGAAGACCCGGGTCGACGCTGTGACCACACCGCTGTCGAGGCCGGCAATCGCCACCTCGGGCTTGATGGTCGAGCCCGGCGCGTAGAGGCCGCGAAGAACGCGATTGAATAGCGGGCGGTCGATGGAGTCATGCAGGGCCGCGTATTCCTTGAAGCTGATCCCGGTCACGAACAGGTTGGGGTCGAAGCTCGGCTTGCTGACCATGGCCAGCACCTCGCCGGTTTCCGGGTCGAGGGCGACCACCGAGCCGCGACGATCACCCAAGGCCTCTTCAGCGGCCTCCTGGAGCTTCACGTCGAGGCTGAGCACGATGCTCTTGCCCGGGATCGGGTCGGTGTGTTTGAGCACGCGCATCACCCGCCCCTGGGCGTTGGTCTCGACCTCTTCATAGCCGACATGGCCGTGCAGCTCGGATTCGTAGAACCGCTCGATACCGGTCTTGCCGATCGACTGGGTGCCGCGGTACTCCACCGAGTCCAGGGCCTTGGCCTCTTTCTCGTTGATGCGCCCGACATAGCCGATGGAATGGGCAAAATGTGCGCCCATTGGGTAATGACGCACGAACTGCGCTTCAACGTCGAGGCCAGGCAATCGGTACTCATTGACCGCCAATACGGCGATCTGCTCCTCGGTCAGCTCATAAAACAGCGTGACCGGCACAAAGGGGTGGCGCGCCTGCTTCATCTCTTTGTCGAACAGTGCACGATCCTCGGCCGGCAAGTGCAGCAACTCGACCACTTGGTCCAGCTCGCCCTTGAGGTCGGTGGTGCGCTCGCGGGTGATGGTCAGGTTGAAACTGGGACGGTTGTCGGCCAGCACCACACCATTACGGTCATAGATCAGGCCCCGGGTCGGGGTGATCGGCAGCACGTGCACGCGGTTGTTTTCGGAGACAGTGGAGTGGTAATCGAACTCCACCACCTGCAGAAAATACAGGCGACCGACCAGGGTGCAGCTGATGGCTACGACAAACAGAGCGCAGGCCAGCAGGCGCTTGTTGACCAGGCGGGTTTCTTTTTCGTGGTCTTTGATCGGTATCGCTTCGGGCATTTCTACAGCTTCTCGTGACATGAAGGTGCGCGCGGATCCGTGCGGGTAACTCAAGTCCATTAAAAAACGAGCTGCACCATACCAAAAACTACCTGCTCACCAGGACAGGATTTCCCATACGACTGATCAATGGCAGATGGCACAGCGACAAGCTTCAAGTGGATGGCCGCAAGTGGGAGCCGAACAAGGTGCCTGTAAGGTCGCCCCCGCACAGCCAGCACTTTCCTGCGCGCAAAAACAAAACCCCTGATTGCGTTAGCAATCAGGGGTTCTGGAATTTAATCTTGACGATGACCTACTCTCACATGGGGAAACCCCACACTACCATCGGCGATGC